>JBCCHT010000056.1:0-78525 GCA_039028615.1 Myxococcota bacterium
CAAGAAGAAGACGTCCGCCAAGAAGAAGACGTCCGCCAAGAAGAAGACGTCCGCCAAGAAGAAGACGTCCGCCAAGAAGAAGACGGCTGCCAAGAAGAAGACGTCCGCCAAGAAGAAGACGGCGGCCAAGAAAAAGTAGGCCCGCGGCTCGGGGTTCTGGCCGAGAGAGCCAAAGAACGCCGTTCTGAGATTCGTTGTTCCTTTTCTGCGGGGCGAGTGAACGATCCGCCGGCCTCGCGCATACCTGTGCGTGTGACCCGATGAGCGAGCCAACGCGCGCGGACGAGGAGCTGCTCGAGCAGCTACGCCAGGGTGATCTGGGGGCCTTCGATCGGCTGTACCTCCGCTACGAGCGCAGGCTCTTCGGCTACATCCGGCGGATGGTCGAAGACCGCGATCTCGCGGAGGACCTCATGCAAGACGTGATGCTCACCGTGATTCGCGATCGCAGCTACGATCCGAACAAGGGTCGGTTCTCGGCCTGGCTGTTCACGGTCGCTCGCAACCGCTGCCTGCAGCAACACCGCCACGCCAAGGTCCGCGACGAGTCGACGCCGCCCGCCCCCGCGACGCCCACCGTCGACCCCGAGGAGGCCCTCGGTCGCCACGCCCAGGTCCGCACGGCGATGGCCGGCCTGACCCAGGCACAACAACAGCTGCTGCTGCTCAAGCAGGTGGGCGAGCTGACCTACCGCGAGATCGCCCAGATGTACGGCGTCGCCGAAGGCACGATCAAGTCGCGGCTGCACGCGGCCACCAACGCGTTTCGGCAGCGCTTGGCCGAGATTGGAGAGGGATGATGAAGTGCTCCGAATGTGAGGCTCTACTCATCGACCATGCGTCGCGCGAGCTCGAGGAGCCCGCCCGCACCGAGGTCGCCCGGCACCTGTCGGAGTGTTCTTCGTGTGCGCTGTCCTATTGCCGCCTGCAGGCCGATCTCGAGGGCCTGATCGAAGCGCACGTGGAGGCTCCGCGGCAGCGGGTATTCCACGAGCTTCGGCGCCAGGTCGCGGCCGAGTACGCCCCCTCGTGGCGCACCCGAACCTGGCTCGCCCTACGCCGCCCCGTGCCCATGTACGGCGCGGTGTTGGCCAGCTTGATCCCGGCCGTGCTGTGGCTGGTGAGCGCGAGCCGCCCGACCCCGGAGTCCACCTCACCTCCCCCGACGTCTTCGCTGCCGTCGCCCTCCCCCACCCTGACCGACTACGGCGCCACCGAGCCCCCGCCCGGACACCGCGACGTGCTCTGAAGACCCTGCCCAGGAAACGGACCAAGACCATGAAGCTCTCCCACACTCTTTTGAGCCTCGCGATCCTCACCACCGCCTGCGACCAAGACTCGTCGGCCCCCGCCCCCGAGGAGGAGGTCGCGGCGCTCGAGATCGCCGCCGAGCCCCCCGCCGACGGCCCGCTACGCACCGCCCAAGCCAGGGCGAAACACCACGCGGACGCGATGAAGCCCCACGCGACCATGCCCGGCGCCAAGGTGGCCTTCGACGAGCTGTCTTCACTCATCGAGGCGAAGTACGTCGGAGGGCCGCTGACCGAGGACGAGCTGTGGACCGGCGCCATGGAAGGCGTACTCGCCCGCCTCGTGCAGCTGCCCGGTCACGAGATCAACACCCTGCTGTCTCCCCGCGATCACAAAGAGCTGCTGATCGGCACCAAGGGTCGCCTGGTCGGCGTGGGGGTGATGATCGAGCGCGTGGCCAACGTGGTGGTGATCCGTGACGTCATCGACGGAGGCCCGGCCGCCAACGCCGGACTGCGCGCGGGCGACCGGATCCTGGGCGTCGACGACGAGCGGCTCGAGCCCCTCGACCTGGCCGCGGTGGTCGATCGCATTCGCGGCGAGGACGGCTCGGAGGTCCGCCTGTTCGTGCAGCGAGACACCGAGGAGTGGACGGAGACCATCACCCGCGGCCTGGTCGAGGTGAAGAGCGTCGAGTCGAAGATGGTCGGCGAAGGCACGGGCCTGGTGCGCATCACTTCGTTCTCCGAGAAGACGGCGGCCGAGCTCGACGCGGGACTCGCCGCGCTGGAGGCCGCGGGCGCAACCTCGGTGGTGCTCGACCTGCGACACTGCCCCGGCGGCCTGCTCGACGCCGCGCTCGAGGTCGGCTCGCGCTTCGTCCCCGAGGGCAAGCCGCTGCTCACCGTCAATCACCGCGCAGGCGATCCCGACGTGCACCTGAGCAAGGGCTCGCACCCTTGGCAGGATCGGCCGCTGGCCGTGCTCATCGGACCCAAGACGGCCTCGGGCGCCGAGATCCTGGCGGACGCGCTGCGCGAGCACGATCGCGGGCCCCTGGTGGGCGAGCCGACGCTGGGCAAGCACACCGTGGAGTCGATCCACGAGCTGTCCTCGGGCTGGGCGGTCAAGCTCTCCGTGAGCCGCTTCGCCACGGCGTCGGGCGAGCAGCGCCAAGGCATCGGCGTGCGGCCGGACATCCCCATCCCGATGGGCGACGCCAAGGAGAAGATCCGCTCCGTCGACGACATCGACCCCTCGGCCGACCCCGTGGTGGCTACGGCTTTGGGGCTGCTGGGCGTCGACTGAACCGAACTCCCGAGACATCCCCCGCGGATGCTCTCCCGTCCGCGCGGAGCGACCGTGCCCTTACGCTCCGCGTGGACGGCATCCCTTGTCCCGGCACCGCCGAACGCACGGGCATGGGGACGAGGCTGCGATAGACGTCGAGGGTACCTTCGAGCTGACGCGCGAAGGTGAAGCTCTCTTCGTAGCGTCGTCGCCCCGCCGCGCCGAGTCGGCCACGCAGCGTGGGGTCGTCGATCAGCTCGGCGAGCGCCTGCGACAGCGCCATGGGATCGGCCGCGGACACGACCCGCCCCGTGTGGGCGTCGACCGCTTCACCGATCCCTCCGACCGCGCTGGCCACCACGGGAAGTCCCGCTCGCATGCCCTCGAGCACGCTCAGCGGCAGGGCAGCACCAGTCGTGGGCATCACCAGGACGGAGGCCTTCGCGAGCCGGGATGCCACGTCGTCGCTCGAGCCCACGAACTCGCAGCGATCGTCCAGTCGTAGCGACGCGGCGAGCCGCCGGGCGGGGGCGAGCAATGAGCCGGCTCCGAGCCACTCCAGCGTCCACTTCCGGTCGCGCAAGACATCGAGGGCACGCAGCAGCGTGAACGGATCCTTGGGCTCCTCGAGACTGGAGGCGACGACCAGGCGAGCGGGAGCCTCGGCCGGCGTCGCCCGGAGCTCCGGCGGCAGGTCGGGCACGCCCGCGTGCACCCGGCTGAGCTGCGCGATCGTCCCGACCCCTGCCGTGCGCGCGAGCTGGTGCTCCGCGTCGCAGGTCGAGATGATGCGATCGGCCAGCGGAGCGAGCTTACGCTCGGCCGCCCGCATCATCGTCCCCCGTCGCCCCGTACCGTCGCCGAACGACCAGCGATGAGGCGTGTAGACCACCGCCGCACCGAGCCCTCGCGCGGCGAGCCGGCCCACCGCGCCCGCCTTGGGCCCGTGCACGTCGACGAGATGAGGCCCGAATGCCCTCAGGCCTCGCCGCAGCTCACGAACACAGCGCGCATCGGCGATCGGATCGACCGACGCCACCAAGTGCTTCGTCGAGTGCACGACCACGCCGCGACGTCGTAGCGCATCGAGCCACGCACCGGGCCCTGTGCCCCACACGGCCACGCGATGGCCCTGCTCCACCAGCGCGCCCGCCAGATCTCGCACGTGAGTCCACAACCCGCCGCGGACCACCACGGGGCTGATGATGAAGGCGATACGACGAGCATCCATGGCAGTTCCTACGGGGCGAAAGGGAGCCCGGCTCGACGTGGGGGATGTCGAGCACACCGCGCAGCAGTGGCGCGAAAAAGGCATCGGCGAGCCACCACGGCGTCGCCTGTCCGCTCGGGCGGAGGGACGGCCTCCCGAGCGTTTCACTGTCACAACACGTCGAAGCCCGGCGCCGGTTTCCCCATTCGAACGAGTCAACTCGTCGGCCATTGCGACGTGAATGCCATGCGTCGCCGGCCTGCGCCGTCGCCGAGGCACGATCCGTGTCCCCCCTCGTCAGCCCCCGACCGGCTGAAGTAGCGTCGGAGGGCCATGGCCAAGCACGCGCAGCTCCTGGAGGGCCCCATCGGCCCCATCCTCGCCCGACTCGCGGTGCCGATGGGCCTGGGCATCGTCTTCATCATCGCGCTCAACCTCGCCGATACCTACTTCGTCGGCATGCTGGGCACCGACGAGCTCGCGGCCATGAGCTTCACCTTCCCCGTGGTCAGCCTGGTGATGAGCGTGGTCATGGGCGTGGGGGTGGGCGCGACTTCGGCCCTGGCCCGGGAGATCGGGGCCGGCGACGAGCAGGCCATCCGCCGCCTCGCGACCCACGCGATCATGCTCGCCGTGTTGATCGTGCTGGTCGTCTCGGGGGTCGGCCTCGCCACGCAGGAGCCCGTGTTCCGCATGCTCGGGGCCGAGCCCGAGGTCATGCCGCTGCTCACCGAGTACATGACGATCTGGTACATGGGCGCCGCCTTCCTGGTCGTGCCGATGGTGGGCATGGGCGCGCTGCGAGCCACGGGCGACACCCGCACGCCGATGTTCATCATGATGGCGGCCGCGATCGTCAACATCGTGCTCGACCCGATCTTCATCTTCGGCTGGGGGCCCATCGAAGGCATGGGGCTGCGCGGGGCGGCCATCGCCAACATCGTCGCGCGCTCGACCACGCTGGTGCTCGCCATCGCGGTGCTGCGCCGCGAGGACCTGCTCGACTTGCATCGGCCCAGCTGGCCCGAGCTGCGCGGCTCGTGGTGGTCGATTCTCTCGGTGGGCCTGCCCGCCGCGGTCACCAATGCGCTCGCCCCCGTCGCCACCGCGGTGCTCACCTTCCTCATCGCTCGACACGGCACCGAGGCCGTCGCCGCCTACGGGGTGGGCAGCCGCGTGGAGGGCCTGCTGCTCATCGCGCCCATGGCCCTGGGCGCCGCCCTCACCCCGTTCATCGGGCAGAACTGGGGCGCCCACCACCCCGAGCGGGTGGGTCGAGGCATCGTCATGGCCCGCAACTTCGTCATCGCCTGGGGCGGCGGCGCGTGGCTGCTGCTGGCGCTGGGCGGCAGCCGCCTCGCCTCGCTGTTCACCGACGACCCTCACGTGGCCGAGATGGTCGACACCTACCTGTGGATCGTCCCGCTGTCCTACGGGGCGCACGGGCTGGTCAGCGTGGCCTCGGCCTCCTTCAACGCCGTCGACAAGGCGATTCGCTCCACCATTCTGTCCGCCCTACGCAGCCTGGTGCTCGCGATCCCCTTGGCCATGCTGGGCAGCTCGATCCTCGGGCTCCCGGGCGTGTTCATCGGCATCGCCTCGGCCACCGTGATCTCGTCGGTACTGGCCTACTTCTGGATGCGAGACCTGACTCGACCCCCGCGAGCCGAGGGCATCACCCACATCGACGGGGCCAGCCCGCAGGTGGACGCCGCGCTCCGAGACCTGGCGGCGGGCGTGCGCGACCTGGCCGATATCGACATGCACGCCACCCGTCGCCGCGCCATGGGCTTCTTCGTCGGCGAGCGCGAGCTCGGCCACGTGCACCACAAGGGACAGTTGGACCTGGCCTTCCCACCCGAGGTTCGCGAGCGGCTCGTGCGAGAGGACCGGGTCGAGCACCACCGTCTCCACCACGACTCGTGCTGGGTCACCCATCGCCTGCAGGACTCCGAGGACGTGCCCGAAGCGATCTTCTTGCTGCGCCTGGCCCACGCCCTGATGCGGCTGGCCCGAGAACCCGGCGAAGCAGAGAAAGAGCTCGAGGGCCTGCACCTGTCCGACGAGATGCGCCAGAGCATCGACCACGCGCACGCGCGCTGGGCCGCCTGAGCCGGGCCCAACGCACGCTCGGCGACCCGCACCGAGCGACTAGGGGCTGTCCCTAGAAAACGCCGCTGCCGACCCCGAAGGGCGGCCGACTCAAGCCTTCTTGGATGAAGTGGTGCACGCGGCTGAGCGGCTGCTGCGACTGCTCGAAGCGCTTGGGGTTCTCGTCGCCGTGCTTTTCCCACAGGTCGAAGGCGGTATCGATGTCGTCGAGCCGCTCGTCGTCGACCTCGACCTCGAGGTGCTCGGCCATCAGGCGCTTCCGCAGGTCGCGGCCGAGCCCCTTGTCGAGTACCACCGCGTTGATCTCGCCCTCGGTCTTGAAGCCGCGGTCGTTGATGTTCGCGCTGCCCACCGTCAGCCAGATGTCGTCGACCACCATGACCTTCGCGTGCACGTCGATCTGCTGGTAGACGACCTGGTCCTGGGCGTTGCGCCCCCAGGCGAGCACCTTGGTGAGGCGGAACTCGGGCCGGCCCTCGCGGATCAACCGGAGGGTCTCCGCCGTCCAGTAGCCGCTGGGATCGAGGAAGCTCTCCTTGCCGTCGTTGACCGGCCACACCACCGCGGCCAGGCGTAGCCGAGGATTCCGCTTCAGAGCGTCGCGCAGCTCCTGGCCGATGATCGGACTGCGGAAGTACTGGTTTTCGATGTAGATGTAGCGACGCGCGTTGCGGATGGCCCGGATATAGGCCCACAGGATGCCGTCCTCGCCGCCCGGCATCGTGCGGACGATCTGGCACATGTGCCCGCCCCTGGCCGGCGGCAAGGCCTTGGGCGAGTACAGCTCCGGGTAGTCGCTGTTGCCCAGCTTGCGGCGCACCCAGTCCCAAAAACGCCCGAGCAACGCTCGCCGACGGGCCCGCACCGACTGCGTCCAGCGGTTGGCGAAGTTGCACTGAAGGTCGGCCACCGCGGGCCCCTCGATGCGCATGATCAGGTCGTGGCGCGGCTTGAAGGGCGGCTTCTCGACGCGGTCCTCGGAAATCTTGCGTTTGTCCGGGCCCGCGCTGTGCGGGTACCGACGCGGATCGTAGAACTCGTGGGCGATGGTGCACCAGTCGTTCTGCTTGAGGTTCATGCCCCCGCAATAGCCGATGTGCCCGTCGATGGTGATCGTCTTTTGGTGATGCGACCCGATCCAACTGGGGTGGTCCTGCTCGAGCACGTCGATGTTGTCGCGCCCTCGCCAGTACCAGCGCCGCATCCAGTGGTCGAAGATCGGCGTGGAGACCATGCCCCAGATGAGCAGGCGAACCTTGGCGCCGACCTTGGCTCGCGCCTCGAGGATCTCGCCGAGCCGATGGTGGCTGCGCTCGGAAGGCTTGGACAACGCCAGGGCCTTTGGCCGCCGCATCTCGATGTCGGGCCGGCACATCCACGTCGCGATGTGGATGGACTTGGTGGCCGCCTCGAGGTCTTCGGCGACGCGGCCCCAGCCCTGCTCACCGTCGACGAGCACCTCGACCTTGTTGCCCATGCGGGGCGGCGCGCGATCGATGCCCCGCGTGAACCAGTCGTAGACGACGATGCGATTGACGGGCCCCTCGCGGGAGTCGGCCAGCGCGACGCGCAGGCGGGTGCCCTGGGGCTTGGTCTCCGTGACGGTCTCGGTCTCGGCGCTCATGCCCCGTGCTCCTGGACGATGGCGTCGACCGTGTCGGCATCGACGTCTCCGGTGACTTCGAGGCCATGATCCCGCTGAAAGCGTTCGATGGCCATGCGAGTGAAGCGGCCCTTTTCGCCGTCGGCTCGCCCCACGAAGTAGTTGAGGTGGTTGAGTCGCTCCTGCACCCCCTCGACGCTGCTCGCCTCGGGCATGGCGTCGACCTCGAGCTCGAGCACCCGCTCGGCGACCTCCAGGCTCAGCGTCTGGGCGCCCTGCGGCACCTGTTCGTGCAAGCGCCCCTCGTGGTCGAGCATCCCTCGTCGGACGGTGCCATCGGGGAGGGTCAGGGCATAGGAACGATCGCTCAGAGGCGTTCCCGTGCTGTCGCGCAGCTCCAGGTTGATCCAACGGGCGGGGGCCATGTTGTCACAGTCTTGCCGAGCCCCGCTTCGCGCGTCAACCAGGGGCGGGTGAACAACGCAGGAATTCGACGTGAAAACGAACTCGGCCAGTGAGCCGCACGTAGTGAACGACGGCGGGCGGAATGACGATCGGAGCCCCCGGACGGCCGTCCACCGTCGCCGAGACGGGTGGCCCGAATTCGAGTCGAAGCTCTCCCTCCTCCACGATCACGCGTCCCCACACTCCTTGCTTGGTCGAGTGATCGCGACGCAACCCGGCGGGGGTGCTGTGCTCGTCGAAGCTCGGCGTCCGTCGGTAGGCCTCCGCCCCTTCGGGCAACAGACGCTGCGTGCAACGCAGACACTCGATCGACTGCCCCACTCGCTCGCGACATCGATCGTCGTCCGTCGCCCACTCGTGCACCTCCATCGGAGGGCGATGCCGAACATGGCGATCGTGCCCGCAGTGCAGATGCAGCACCACCGCGTCCTCCGACTCCCGCGTAAATCCCTCGATCACTCGCGGCACGCCGCTTCCGTCGCCGACCATGAACCCAGCCTGCCGCAGCCCACGAAGCCGTTCAATGCGGCCCCCGGCCGAGCGCTCGACGACCCCGAGCGCGCCCGTGTAGGGTGATCTCGCTCCTCCCATGCAGCTACATACGAAGATCCTGCTGGGCCTGCTGGTCGGCGCCAGCATCGGCACCACGCTCAATGCCACGTTGGGGGGCGATCACGCCCTCATCGAAGGCCTCAACACCTACGTCGCGGGACCGGTGGGGCAGGTCTTCCTCCGGCTCCTGTTCATGGTCGTGATGCCCTTGGTCTTCGCCTCGATCGCCCTGGGGGTGACCGGCATCGGAGACGTCCGCCGAGTGGGCCGCATCGGCGGCAAGACCCTGCTGTATTTCCTGGGCACCACCGCGCTGTCGACCAGCCTCGGGCTGCTCATCGTCTATCCGATCCGCCCCGGCTCCACCATCACCCCGGAGATTCGGGACCAGCTCATGGCCACCTACGGGGGCGATGCCGCGAGCAAGCTGGCCGCCCCGGGGGCGGGAGAGTTCGGCGTCGATACCTTCGTCAACATCGTCAGCCGCAACCCCCTGCGCTCCGCCGTCGAGTTCGACATGCTCGGCGTCATCTTCTTCGCCCTGCTATTCGGGGCCGCGCTCACCATGATCGACAAGGAGCGCGCCAAGTCGATGATCAACGTGCTCGAGGCGCTCAACGACGTCGTGATCACCATCGTGGGCATGGCCATGAAGCTCGCCCCCTGGGGCGTGGCCGGGCTCATCTTCGGCGTCACCTCGCGCTTCGGCGCCGTGCTGCTCGAGCCCCTGTCCATCTATATCGGCGTGGTGCTCGGAGCCCTAGGCCTGCACGTCGCCATCACCATGTCGCTCATCATCCGGTTCGGCATCGGCATGAGCCCGCTCAAGTTCTTCTCGCTGGTGCGGGCCTCGCTGGTCACCGCCTTCTCGACCTCGTCGAGCTCCGCCACCCTGCCCACCAACCTCAAGGTCGCCGCCGAGCGGCTCAAGGTCCCCCCGCAGGTCGGCGGCTTCGTGCTCCCGCTGGGCGCCACCATGTGCATGAACGGCACCTCGCTGTTCGAGGGCATCACCGTCATCTTCCTGTGCCAGGTCTTCGGCGTGGAGCTCACCCTCGGTCAGATGGCGGTCGTCATGGTCATGTCGGTCATCACCGCCGTCGGTGCGGCCGCGGTCCCCGGTGGCTCGCTTCCCCTGCTCGTCGGCATCCTGGCCATGTTCAGCGTGCCGGGTGAGGCCATCGCCATCGTGCTGGGCGTCGACCGCATCCTCGACATGGCCCGTACCACGGTCAACGTGGTCGGCGACCTGACTGCGTCCGCCTTCATCGCCCGCTCGGAGGGCGTCTGGCGGCCGACCGATATCGACGCCGCCGAGGCGCCCGGCTGAGCCCGAGCGCCTTGGGCTTGCGCCGCGAAGCTCGTGCTACGGCGGCAGGGCGCAGACACCCACGTCGCTCCACGTGGGGTCGGGCGACATCCAGTCGACGCAGGCCATGGCCGGGTCGATGGCCTGACACGCGGCGTCGCCTTCGGAGAGGCTGCAGTACGAGGTGCAGCACGACAAGACCCCGTCACAGCCCGGCACACGGTCGGCGTTGACACAGACCAAGCCAGCTTCGCAGTCGTTGGCCAGACCGCACGCCTCAAAGGGACCCAGGGCGTCCTCGGGCGGCGGCGGCACACAGATGAAGCCGCTCTGCCCCGAGGGCGTGGGCGAGTCGGGAATGCAGTGCCAGCTGCTGGGCGAGCAGTCTTGCAGCAAGGGATCGCAGCGGTCCATGCACAGCGGCACGGTGAACGCCCCGGGGATCAGCTCGAAGAACGACTTGCAGGTCCCTTGACCGTCGTTGCAGCTCGGCAGCCCCGGATCGCAGAAGGAACGGCAGAAGCCTCCGAGCGAATCGGGGTTGTCGACCAGGCACATCGTGCCCGCCTCGCAGCTGTCGAGGCAGCTGCCGTCGTACTCCTCGACGGTGCACTCTTCTCCGTCGAGATCGGGATTTTCTTGCAGTGTGCAGCAGCGCGCTTCGTCGGGGATGCGGTCGGCTTGCTCGGACCAGGGCATGCACTTGAAGGGCAGCTCGCAGTCGTTGTCCTCGAGGATGCACTGCGCTCCGTCGACCCCGTTCTCGCCTCCAGTGGTGGAGTCGGCCCCCGTGGTGGTGTCCGGGCTCGCGACGCTGGTGGTCGTTTGAGCCGTCGTCCCCCCGCTGGTGCTGTCTGTGCCCCCACCGCTACCGTCGTCACCACAGCCCCCCGCCAGGAGGCCTACTACGCAAGAGATCGAGGCCAAACGCCGCATAGGTCTCGCAGTCTAGCACCCCCGCGGTTTGCCCCGTTGTAAGTAGCGACTTTTATTGGATGTTGATCGGAGCGGCGCAGCTACCTGCCTTCGATGGCTCCACGGGCGCCACCACACCGAAGTGGTGACGCCTGGAGACACGAGTAAGGGAAACGACCCGGGTACGAGCCACGAACGTCAGCGCAGTCGATCGAACACGACCCGCAGTGCATCGAGTTGTGCGTGGCCGAACTTGCGGGCTCGCTCGGGCGACCAGCCGTCCTCGTGTGGCGTATCGGCGGTGTCCTTGAAGGGCTGCTCGAGCGTCATCGACAGGCACCGAAACTCCTCGCCCACCCAGTTGGACGCCATGGTCATGTTGGCTTCACCCTTCGCATCTACGGGATAGCCGTGCGTGGTCTGGAAGTCCGGGCTCGCCGCGAGTAGGGCGTCGAGGAACACCTGCTGGCGTGCCGCGTCGGTCTCGGTCCACGAGGCAATGCCCTCCGCCCCCGAGATGAAGTTGTAGGGCAGCGCCTCGTCGCCGTGGATGTCGAGGAAGAAATCCACGCCGGTCTGCTGCATCTTTTCCCGCACGAGGAAGACCTCGGGGCTGCGGTCCATGCTGGGCGTCTGCCATTCTCGGTTGAGGTTCGAGCCGCTGGCGTTGTTGCGCAGGTGTCCCCGGGCCGCGCCATCGGGGTTCATGTTGGGGACCACGTAGAACACGGCCCGCTCCCGCAGCCACCGCGCAATCGCGTCGTCGCTGTCGAGGAGGCGCTCGAGCAAGCCTTCCACGAGCCACTCGGCCATCGACTCCCCCGGGTGCTGGCGCGCGATCAGCCAGCACACCCGCTTGCCTTCACCCGGGGCGCCGATCTGCAGCAGGTCGAGGTCGCGACCGTCGACCGTCGCGCCGAGGCGTGCGTACGACACCCCCGGCATCGATGACGCCTCCGCCACGAGATCCAGGTGACGCTCGTGCGAGTAGGGCGCGAAGTAGGCGTAGTAGACCGTGTCCAGCTGCGGCGCGTGCTCGATGACCAGCTCGCCTTTGTCGTAGCTGGCGGGCACGCGGAACCAGTGCTGACGGTCGTAGGATGCACAGGCGCGGTAGTTCTCCCACCCTTCGGGGTAGCTCACCTTGTCGGCGTTCGTCACCCGCATGCGCAGCGCCTCGCCGGACGCTCCCGTGACCCGGAAATGAAACCACTGGAAATGGTCCTCGCCCGCGTCGGGCCGAATCTCGAGCTGGATGTTGGAGGGCGTCGAGGCATCGACCACCACGATGTTCCCTGAGTCGAACGCGCTACTGATGTGCATGGCGTGGCGACGCTACGGGGCCCCGCCGGCCACTGTCAATGCGCTGGCAACGCGAGTGCGCGCACGCGTAACGACGAGTCGCCGCAGCCCGACTTCGACCCCGCGGAACGTCGCATCAGGACCATGACGTGTCACCACTTCAATCGACCATCGATAATTGAACACAAAACCAAATCACCACACTCGGCGACATCACCACACTCGATCGTCGCCACTTCAATTCACCGACAATCAACACCTTCGCATCTTCACCATCTCGAGACCACGTCGTCTCGAAGGGCCTCGGTACCGACTTCGCCCACCGCCTTCGCGACCGGCCACGCGGGGCCCATCGCGTGCGCCTTAGACCGTAGCCAGCAGACCCTGGAGTGCTGCCTTCATGTGCAGCGCCGAATCGAAACGCTCGTCGAGTCGCTTGGCCGTGGCCTTGCGGATCAGCTCGTCGATGCCCTCCGCGAGCTGCGGCGGCGTCGAGGGATCGAGCCACGCACTCGGAGCCGGGACGGCCACCTCGCACTGCATGGCGAGCAGGTCCTCGGGGTCGGCATCGAGGTGTTCCTCGAAGGGATGACGCCCGGTGATCGTCTCGAAGATCGTGACGCCCAGCGAGTAGACGTCGGCTCGATGATCGAAGGGCACACCCAGCATGGTCTGCTCGGGCGCCATGTACCGGGGGTCACCGCTGATCTCTTGGGGCGGCGCGCCCTCGAGGCTACGGCACACGCCGAAGTCGATGAGCTTCACGATCACCAAGCGACGGTTGTAGGGGTCGCGGGTGATGAAGATGTTGTCCGGCTTGACGTCGCAGTGAACGATCTTGCGGGTGTGGATGTAGTCCAGGGCGTCGAGGACCTGGCTCATCATGTCCACCATGAGCGGGAAGGTGACCGGCCGCCCGCGGTCGATGACCTCGCCGAGGTCGCGACCCCGCAGGTACTCCATGGTCAACCACTCGATGCCGAGTTCATCCGACTGCCCCACGTCGAGCACACGCGCGAGGTTGGGATGCGAGAAGTTGGCCGCGATCACGGCCTCTCGACGGAAGCGACGCTTGGCCGACTCGGGCACGTCGAGCTTGAGCACTTTGAGGGCGATGTATCGATCCATCCTCGCGTCGTAGGCGCGATAGACCTTGCCCATGCCGCCTTCGCCGACGCGGTCGACGATGTCGTATTGCTGACGGTGCACGAGCTGCGATCCGGGCGCGAGCTCGGTGAGCTCATCGAGCTCCCGATCCTCGTAGTCCTGGAGCGACCGCGGCAGGCCAGGCAAAGTCGCCTGGTGAACCGAGCGCGGTGGTCGCACTGCACTCACGGGGGCGAGCATAGGACGAAAACTGCCCAGAACCGTAGTTCTCACGGATTCCGCCGCGGAGCGCCCATCCCGCGGAGGTGGGTGAGTCTGCTACTGTGATGGCCCGTGCCCGCTCGCCTCTCCAAATACGCCTCTCGCTGCACCATCGCGGCCCTGGTGGGTCTGTGGGTGGGCTGTCAGCCGCCGGCTCCGACCGATGACGACGGCGCGGCCACGAGCGGCACGACCACCGCGGGGACCACGGAGCCCTTTGCCACCACCTTCGCCGCGCCTGATGCGTGCAAGTCGAGCAACGACTGCGGCGAAGACGAGCACTGCGTCGCCCCCTACGATCCCGCCTCCGAGCCCCCCATGGGTCCGTCGGCGTGCGTCTCGGTGTGCATCGAGGCCAACGACCTGACGCGCTGGTGCCTCGACGACGCGGGGTGCTGCGGCGACCTGCAGTGCAACCAAGTCGACGGGTTCTGCGAGGCCTCCTCGCTCGACGGCACGAGCAGCGACGGCGCCGTCCCGACCAGCAGCTCCGACGGCACGGGCAGCGACTCCGGCACGAGTGACTCGGGCAGCGGCGACACCGACGGCGGAAGCTCGAGCGGCGGAAGCTCGACCTCGGGCCGCTAGCCGACGCGGTAGTTGTGGGCCAGGCGGGTGTACTTGCCGGCCAAGCGGCGATGAAAGTCTTCGTCGGAGGCGGAAAGCGTGCGGACGATCTTGCCCGGCGTGCCGAGGACCAAGCTATGCGGCGGTATCTCGCGCCCGGCCGGCACCAGGGTCCCCGCCCCGATGATGCATCCCTCTCCGATCGTCACGCCGTCGAGCACCGTCGCCTGGATTCCGACCAAGGTCCCGCCGCCGATGGTGCAGCCGTGGATCACCGCTCGGTGTCCGACCACGACGTCCTCGCCCACGAAGGTCCCGTCTTCGTCACCGAGGTGCACCACGGTGCCGTCTTGGAGGTTGCTGCCCTCACGGATCTCGATGCGGTTGACGTCGCCCCGCAGCACACAGCCAAACCACACGCTGGTCTTGGAGCGCAGCTCCACATCGCCCATCACCACCGCGCCCGCGGCCACGAAGGCGTCCTCGGCGATCTGGGGCACTCGGTCGAGGTAGCGACCGATGATGGCTCCGGGCGAGCGCTCTCGCAGTGCGGCGAGGTGCTGCTCCAAGGCCTCCCGCTGCGCCGGAGGACCCTCAACCTTCGCTACGGAGTCGACGACCGTCCGCGATGCCATGCCGGCACCATAACAAGCCCGCGTCCCGACGCAGGGGTCCCAAACTGAACGTCGGGGGTTACCCGGAGATGCGGCGCTTCAGCCGTCGCGGCGCGCGTATGCATTCCCCGCTACACACTCGGTCTCGTGCGGCCCACAACGGAAACGAACGTGGATATGCGCTTCGTGTCCGTCGACGTGGCGGATCAGGCCGCTCTTGGCGGATTCCCCCCGGGGCCACTGGATCATGCGACGCCGAACATCCTTGTCGATGCCCATGTCTGCCGCCGCCTTGTGCAGCGACTTCTGCAGCTCGTAGTCGAGGAAGATGATCAACACCTCTCCCGTATCGGCGAGCGCGGCGACCAGGGTCCACAGCGCTTTGTAGTCCACACGCCAGGGCTTGATCGGGAACCAGGGCGGATGCTCGGTGGACAGCGGCAGGCGGATGTCGATGTCGCGACCGGACTGGTGCGAAAGATGCCCGTCGAGCTTCCCGCCGTGACGACGACTCATGGAGCCGAGCAACAAGTCGCGCTCGTAGCCGCTGGTACGATGAAATTCCTGCATCGCCGCGATGAGGTGGGTGACCGCATGCGTGGTGCCGTACGAGGAAGGAATCCGCTTGCGACGCCAGCCCTCGCCCGGCGGAATCTGCACGCCGTTGATGAGTCGGCCATTGGACGTCGGACCGATGCTCACTGCGCCGCGACGAATGTTGGACAGCAGATCCTCGTCGTCGATGGCGGGGCGATCGGTCTGGACCCAGTTGTACACGGCGGGGTCGACCCATAGGTTGAGCTCTTCGCCCACCGTCAGGCGCTTCGACGCCTGCCAGTTGGACGCGCGCAAGACCTTGGAGTCGATCGCGTAGGCGACGGCGATGCTCCACCAGGTGTCGCCCGGCTGCACCGTGTACTTGAACTTCTGTCGTGGCGGCGGCACCCGTCGGGCCTTGAGCTTGAGCCGCGAGCCGGGCTTGAGCTTCTGGACGTCGGGCCCGAGGCCGTTCCAGGTCCGCACCGTGGTCGGCTTGACGTCGTGTCGGTAGGCGACCTGATCGACGGTCTCGAAGGGCGCGAGCTTGTGCAGGACCCAGGGTCGATCGCCGTCGACGAACTCGATGTCGACCAAGTCGAGCTCGAGCGGCTCGTTGGCGGGCACCTTGACCGGCTCCTTCGGCTCGACCGCGGGCGCGCGCTCGATGGCGTCGTCGGGATCCTCGGGCGCGGGCTCTTCGACGTCACCGACGGGAATCTCGGGCTCGATCTCCGACCCGGCGGCAGCGACCGCGACCTCCCCGCCTTCACCCGACTCGGGCTCGGGCTCGGGCTCCACCGACTCGGCCTCGGGCTCGGGCTCCCCGTCGGCGTGCACGGTGGCGGACGAGACGGCCTTGGCCGCCTGCGTGGCGCGGGGACTGACGAACAGGGCCGTGGCCACGCCTCCACCCGCCGCCAACAGGACGATGAAGACCACCGCGACCAGCGACATTCGACGACCGCGCTTGCGTCGTCGCTTTGGGCCTGGGCGCCGTGGAGCCACCGAGGCCCAGTGTAGACCACCCGCGGCGGGCTCGCTCAGAACTGGCCGGCGACCTTGAAGAACGCGATCGAGGAGCCGGCTGCGGCCTGCCCAAACTTCGTCTTCGAGCCGCCCAGCATGAAGAAACTGCCCATTTCGAGCGTGACGCTTCCCCAGGGCGGCACCACGATGAGCTCGGGAAAGAGCACGTAGGAGCCCTCGTCGCCGCGGCCGGTGGGCAAATCGACCACCCCGAACATGCGGAAGATGAGGTGCCGACCAAAGAAGATGAGGTCGGTCCCGCCCACGATGTAGTTGCCGATGTGGTCGGCCCCGTACTCGTCGATGAATCCGCGCAGGTACTGGCCCTGGACGTACACGTGCTCGCCGAAGCTGTAGTCGAGACCGGCGGTGGCCTTGACGTAGGGCGTGCTGCGAATGGTCGGACCGGAGATCGACGACACCCGGTTGTTGATCCCGTCGTCGGGGGTCACGTCGAAGAGGATGGGGAAGCCGATCCGTATCGAGTTCGCCTGCGGCACGAAGAGCCCGCCCTCACCCCACAGGCCCATGTCGCCGAGGAAGGGCAGCTGGGTGGCGAAGTCCGCCCCGATGACCTGCATGCGCGGATACACCAGGGTGACGTGCGAGGTGTAGCAACACTCGGGCGAGTCCTCGGGCAGCTCGAGCTCGCCCTCGGGGCGCTCCTTCGTGCCCGCCTCGGCCAGCACGGGCAGCGGGATGTCGTGACGCCCGTTGTAGTAGGAGATCGACATGTCGACGCCGCCGAGCGTCGTGCCGAGCTTGACCGCGCTCTGACCGTTGGAGAAGCGAGCCCGCGGCACCTTGACCGAGGTGGTCACGGTGGGGATGAGGCTGGTGTTGACGTTGAGGAAGTCCTGCAGCTCGCCGAGCTGGTTGACGTCTTCCTGCCGGGCGAAGGGCACCTGCGCCTGCGGGTCCTTGAGCGCCGCCGCGGCCGAGGGCGGCAGCAAGGCCGGGTAGAAGATCGGCACGTACACGCCCTGGAACCACAGCCGATCGCCCAGCGGCGCATAGTCGACCACCAGCATCTGGTTGGCGATCGGCTCGGTGAACAGCGGACGGTCTTCGAGGTCGTCGGGGTTGATGTTGTTGGTGGGATTGAACTTGTCCGCAGAACCCCAGACCAGCGTCTGCCGACCGATCTTGATGTCGAGGTTCGGCAGCACATCGTTGAGCGCGACATAGGCCGCGTCACTCTCGATGTGGAAGGGCGTCAGCATCTGCCGCGTGGCGAGATCGTCGAGTTCTTGGGTCTGGGCCACGCCCATGAACACGGGCTCCACGTCGCCGACGATCTGCAGGTGCTCGTTGGGCGTATACGAGAAGTAGAACTCGAGGCGGTTCTCGTTGCGGCCGAAGCCGTGACGCTCGACTCGCGCGGTGTCGTAGTAGACGCTGCTGACGATCCGAATGCGGGTGTCGAGCGCGTCGCGAAAGCGGGCACGTCGATCGGAAGGCCCCGCCGCACGCGGCTGCGATGGCGAGTCGGTCGAGGCGTCGGGCTCTTCGCCCTTCTCCGAGATCACGGTGACGTCGGTGTGGTCCTCGGAGGTTCCGAAGATGTCATCGAGGCCAACCTCGCCCGGCTCATCGGCGGCTTCGGTGGCGGGCTCGGTCGTCGTGGCTTCGGCGGTGGAGGGCTCGGGCTCCTCGGCGGGAGGCGATGCCGTCTCGGTCTCCGACGAAGGCTCCGCCGCGGACTCGGTGCCCGCACCTTCCTCCGCGGACGACGTTCCTTCGCCGGTCTGCGGCGACGCTTCGTCCTCGGGAGCCGCGGGCTCGGTGGCGTCGGGATCGGTCGGCTCGGCCTGTGCGGGGCCCACCCGCGTCGCCGACGAATGCAGTACGGAACCAAAGCTCAACCCCGGATCCGCGGCCGGCGAAACGGCGCCACGGGAGCCCGGGGTTGGGAACGATGCGAGAGAAAGCGAGAGCAGCAGCAGAGCCGGCACGACGGCTCAGTCTAGCCTCGCAGCAGCATCCGACGCGAGAACACGTCGTCCTCGACACCCTGGTTCACGACGACGTCACGAAGGTGAACAACGGTGGAATCGTTCGACTTGAGATCAGTCATGGTGACCTTGGTCGGCATCAGCTCACCGTCGATCTTGGTCCAGCCTTCGCGCAGCTGGGTGCGCACGTGGTTGCCGGCCCCGTCGTAGTAGCGGAGTTTCGTCACTCCGCCCTTCTTGCTGTCGATGACCAGCTGAATGCTGGCGTAGGTGCTGTCGATGCCCTCTTTGGGGGTCAGCTTCAGCGTAGTCTCCGCCCCTTCACGCCCCATCAGCTCGGCGTTGAAGAAGGGCGAGAGGGTCACTCGGGTCATGTCTTCGTAGGTGAAGGTGCTGCCCAAGAAGCCCTGGTTTTGCATGTGCGCCGCGACGCGCCGAACCTTCTTGAACTCGGGCGTGTAGACGTACAGCGTCTTGGCATCCTGCATGAGCACCTTCATGCCCGCGACGTCTCCGGGGGCCGTAAAGGTGATGAACTGCTTCTCCAGACCCTTCATCACCATGGTGAACTCGAGGGTCTTCTTGTGCTTGCCGTCCTTGCTGATCTCCATCGACGCTTCGTAGCGCTGATCCGCGAAGACCCCGGCTCGGCGATCGATCTCGGCGAGAATCTTGTTGGCATCCACGGCCGCCATGGCGGCGGGAGCAGGGACGGAGGCTACGGCCGGAGTGGCAACGAGCGCGGACAGAGAGAGGGCGACCAGTACCGAACGCATCTTCATGAGGTGGGCTCCCGAGGGTAGCAGCGGCCAGACGAAACGAGGTGTGCAGGTGCGTGCGCACTTGGGCGCTCGCGGGGTCCTCGAACACGTGGGCCTGCCCTTGGACGACCCCCGCGCGTGGCTATTCGCTGCGCCGGAAGTTTCGGTGCAACAAAGCGTAGGAGCCAGTGCACGGGGGGTTACGAGCAGTGATCTGGAGCACACCCCAACGAGAGATCACTCAACGACGGGGGTACAGGCGGGGGGTCAGCCACACCGCTCCCGCCGCCGCCGCCAGCAGACCCAAGGCCAATCCGACGCCGAATTGTTGGAGCGGCGGCATCTCGGACGCGAGCAACACGAGGAAGGCCGCGGCGAGCTGGAGCCCGGTCACCAGGATGACGCCGCCCAAGGCATTGGTCGCCGCTTCGCCGTCACCGTCTTGTCGTGCTCGCACGCCGAGGTGAATGGAGAAGTCGACGCCCGCTCCCAGAGCGATGCACGCCACCATGCTCGTGCCGATGCTGATCGGGTGCCCAAGCAGGAACACCGAGCCGGCGGTGAGCAACAAAGTCCACACCGCGGGCACCAGGGCACGCAGTTGACCGAAGACCAAGAGCACCACCGCCAAGGCTCCGAGCGACACCAAGGTGGAGTGCAACAGGCTGGTGCTCACGCTGCCGGCAAAGGCCTGACCGATGACCGGCTGTCCAGTGAGTCGCACCTTCCAGTCGAGCGCCTCGGTGTCGGGCAACTCCATGCCGACGGGCACCCCCCAGGTCTCATCGTTGAGCTCGGCGAGCACCCACAAGACTTCTTGGCAGCGATTGTCGGCCGGCTTCTCTTCAGCCTTCGCATCGCCTTCGTCCTCCGCGGGTAGTCCGAAGGGGTCCGCGGCGGGTGGAGCCGGGGGCGGCGGGAGTCCCAAGGCCGTGCACGAGGCGGTGAAGCGATGCGCCTCGATGGCCTCGTCGACCCACTCCCCCACGAACTCGGCCGCGACGTCGATGCCCTCGGGGTCCTTCTCGGCCAAGGCGGGCAGCGTGGTCTCGAAGTACTTCTTCAGCGCTGGGCCGCGGGTGTCGAAGAGCTTGGCCGCGTCGACCTTGGCGACCTCGGCCTCGGGCAGCGGCTCGATGAGTTCATCGCTGCCCAGGGCTCGATCTCGTAGACGGGTGAGCTCGTCGATCATCGACGCGGCGGTGACCTTGGCATCGACGATCTCGGCGAAGCGCGGCTCGTCGATGTCCTCGCCCACCAGCGCGGCGAGTCGAGCCCGAACCTCGGCCATGACCACGGGGCGCATGGAGTCCGCCTGGGCATTGCCGACGCGCAGTTGCTCGACGTCGTGAGCGGCGACGATGGCCCGAACCTCTTGGGTGACCCGCTGCTGGTGCTCCCCTCCCCCGGGGGCGAGCTTGATGTGCACGATGGCGGCGTCGGCCTCGGGCACCATCAGCTGCGCCATCGCGGGGTGATCGGCCAGCGACTTGACCACGCGCTGGGTCCGGGGCTGCGTCTGCGGGATGCCGCGTCGACCACCGAAGCCATCGCTGACGGTGGCGACGGGCTCGACCAGGCTCCGCACGTCGACGACACCGTCGACCGCCCGCAATTCGGTCACCATCTCCCGAATTTCGCGAATTGCGACGGGTTGGGTGAGGTCGGCCTCCACCGCGATCTGGAGGAACTGCGAGCCCTCGAAGTGCTCGTTGAAGAAGTCGTTGGCCTGTCGCGGACCGCTGTCCTCCGCGAACAGGTTGTTGGTGTCGGGATCGGAGCTGAGCTGCGAACCCAGGCCCGCCCCCGCGATGCCCAGCGCAGCCACGAGCCACAGCGGCGGCATCCAGCGGATGGGCAAGTGGGGATTTTCGCGGCTCGGCAGCAAGCGGCTCGGCATGATCGCGAGCAGGGCGGGCATGGCCACCAGCGCGAGCACGAGCAGGACCAGCACGCCGAACCCAGCCACCACCCCGAAGCGCTGCATCGGGATCTGCGGCATGACCAACAGGGCGAAGAACGCCGTCGCCGTGGTGAGCCCGCTGAGCACCACCGGTTTCCACAGCTCGCGGATGGTCTCGGAGGCGCGCTCGCGACTGCTGCCCGTCTTGCGCTGGAACCCGGCGAGCATGTGCATGCCGAAGGCCCCTCCGAGCGCAACCATCATGACCGGAGTAGTGCTCGAGACGATGGTGAAGGGCTCGCCGAAGCGACCGTGAGACCCCACGATGAGCGCGACCCCGAGCCCGGTGATCACCAGGTTCAGGCCAGCCGCGGTCACGCTGCCGAGCAGCAACGCCGACGCGATGACCAGCACCGCGATGACGATGGGCGACAGGCGCTCGATGTCCTCGCGCGATGCGTTGGAGGCCGCGGTCTCCATGAACGGCGCCCCGCCGTAGAAGGCCTCGCCGTCCCAGTTGGCCTCGACCACCTCCCGGATGTCGGCGAGCTCGGTCGACCGCTGGCGAGCACGCTCCTTGCCCGTCGCCGGGTTGAGGTAGATCAAGATCGCGGCCGCGTTGCCGTCGGCAGAGATGAAGTTGCCGACCGCGTCGGTATTGGCGAGCACCCGCTCGCGGATCTCGGCGTCCTCCAGCCCCGCGGGGACCAGCGAGCGCACGATCAGCGTCTCGTCGACGACCTTGGCCTCCGGGAAATCCGGGTAGGCCATGACCAGGCGAACCCCGGTGACCTCGTCCAGCTTGGTGGCCAGCGCCCGGACCTTCTCGGTGGGCTCGGACTCGAGCAGCGAGTCGCCCGTACGCACGCCGACCAGCGCCACCTCGAGCATGCCGAAGCGATCGGCGACCTCGCGGAAGGCCACCACGTCGGGATCGGCGGGCGGCAGGAAGGCGAGGACGTCGTCGTCGTGCTCGAGCTGGTTGACCCCGGGGATCAGCCACGAGCACACCGCCAGCAACACCACGAGCACGGCCCAGCGGGCGCGCACGATGAAGTGATCGGAGGTGGGGGGCGCGGATGCGTCGCTCACCCCCGGGATGGTAGACGCGCCCTCACGTCGCGTCACCCGGGCCAGTGCGGCAGATCAACCGGGGCCAATCAGCCCCAGACCGGCGTCAGCCACTTGAGGCGCTCTTTGACCCGACCGTGCACCACGTCGTCGAAGTGCTGCTTGAGCTTCGCGGTCATCGGGCCAATGCCGCCGTCACCGAGGTTTCGGCGATCGACGCTGGCGACCGGAGTGATCTGCGCCCCCGTGCCGCACAGGAACATCTCGTCGGCCACATAAAGCTCGGAGCGACCGATGGAGCGCTCCTCGAAGCGCATGCCCAGGTCCTCGGTGGCCATGGTGATGATGCTACGGCGGGTGATGCCGTCGAGGTTGTCCTCGGTGCTCGGCGGGCTGATGAGGGTGCCATTGCGCGCGATGAAGATGTGCTCGGCGCTGCCCTCGGAGACCTTGCCGCCCTCGGTGAGGAAGATGGCCTCGTCGAACCCGTTGTCGAAGGCCTCGCGGCGCGCCAGCGCGCTATTGAGGTAGGCGCCGGTCGGCTTGGTACGCGAGGGGATGGCGTTGTCACGGACGCGGCGCCACGACGAGATGCAGACGTTGATGGCGTCTTTGTCGATGTAGCGCTTGAGCGGCATGCAGTACGCGATGAAGCTCGAGCTGTTCTCGTCGAGCACGGGCGCCAGCTCGTTGCTGTTGTGAATCAGCAGCGGCCGCATGTAGACGTCGTGGTGCACCTCGTTGCGACGCAGCAGCTCGAGCAGGATCTTGGAGGTCTCCTCGACCGAGCCGGGCATGCGCAAGTAGAGGATCGTCGCGGAGTGGGCGAGGCGCTGCACGTGCGCCTCAAGCTGGAACACGTAGACCTCTTTGCCGTCGTCGGCCAGATATCCGCGTACGCCACCGAAGCAACCCATGCCGTAGTTGAGCGCTCGCGAACGCACGCTGACGACCGCATCATCGTCGTCGACCCACTTGCCGTCCTGATACGTGACCATGCTTCGGCGGAGCATGCCAATGAACGGTCCGGGGTGCCACCCTCGATTCGGTCCATTCCCGTGCGTAGGGGCGTGATCAAGGCTTCACGGGCGCCACGTGGCCGCTGGACGCGGCATGTCGTGTCCAGCCCGACGCGCCGCGGCCGGTCGGCTCGACGCTGCGTGTCGCGCGGCCTCGACGAGTATGCAGTTTCGAGGACCGGTATGCTGCGGCCGTGTCCGCCCTCGTGGCCGCGGCGCTCGCGACTTCGCTTGCGAGCCTCCTCGAACGGCAGCGCCGAAGCGCGGGGAGCTTGGACCTCGACGCCGTGGTGTTGGTGAGCGCCACGTGGCTCGCCGCGGTGGGCATTGCGGCGACGATGCTCGCGCTCGTCGGGGGGTTCGGACCGATCTCGATGAGTGTCGTCACGGGGGTCGGTGCCGCGATCGCCTGGCCGTGGCGACAGCCCGTCGCTGCCCCGACAGATGTCCGGTCGCATCGCAAAACCCGGGCCGACGTCGTGTTTGGGCTGCTGTTGGTGCTCGGGGGTCTCGCCCTGCGCTGGCCGGTCGCCGACTATCCGCTGGCGGGGCGCGACCAGGGAACGTACACGCTTCGCGCTCAGCACACGCTGCGCGAGGGAAGGCTCGACGCCGTCGACCCCGTGCTCGCCGAGATCACCGAGACGCGCACGCGACCCGGACCGGCCGATCTCCAGGGACTGTACCAACGACGCACCGAGCCCTGGCGTCGCAATCGCTACGAGGCCGCGTATCGACCCGGCTTCTACCTCGCCGACATCGACACCGGGCACGTGCGGCCGCAGTTCTTTCACCTGCACCCGATGTTGATGGCGACGGCCGGGTTGGTCGTAGGCCCGACCAACGTCGTGGCGGTGACCTTCGTGTGGTCGGCCTTGGCCCTGCTCGCGCTGTGGGCCGTGGCGCGCCGACTGTGGCCGCGGGGACCCTGGGCATGGCTGGCGGCCGCGCTGTGGGCCTGCGCTCCGTTGGCGATCTGGGTGCAACGCAATGGACTCAGCGAAGGCCCGGCCACGGTGTTCGTGTTGGCCTCGCTGCTCGCCGCCCTGCGGGTCCGCGACGGACGAGAGCCCGCGTTGGATCGGGCGGCGCTCTTGCTGGGGGCCAACGCCTGGGTGCGAGGCAACGGGTGGCTGGCGGTGCCGCTGGTGCTCGCCGCTCAGTGGCTCGTGCCGAGCGAGGAGTCGCGAAATCGTCGGGCGGGACTGCTGTACGGGCTGATGTTCCTCGGCTCGGTGTTCGTGCACGCCCCCACGATCTTTCCCTACTTGAACGACGAGCTGCTGCGCCAGCTCCCGCTCGAAGTCCACCCCACGCCCTCGCTGCTCATCACCGCGTGCGTGGCCGGCATGGCGGCATGGTTCGCGATCGACGAGCTGAGCCCGCTGCGACGACACGAAGCCCGCTGGCTGCCCGCGGCGCATCGCGTGGGGCCGTGGCTGCTCGCTGCGCTGGCGCTGGCGAGCGTGGCGGTCTATCTGAACCTGCGCGTCGAGCCGCTCGCCCGCCCCTTCAGCCGCCTCGATCCGGTGGCGCCGCTGCTCGGGTGGCCGGTGTTGGCCCTGGCCGCGGTCGGCCTCGGGCACGCGGTTCGGCACTGGCGCTCGAAGCCTTCGGCCGTCAACGCGTGGCTGCTCGGGCTCGGCGGGGTGCTGGTGGCGACGCTGTGGCTCTACGCCCAGCGCAACCTGCCGCAGCTGGGGCTCTACTACTACGGTCGCTACCTGGTGCCCGAGCTCGTGCCCGTGGTGCTGCTGCTGGCCGTGCAGGGCCTGCGCTCGATCTACGACCGGCTGCACGGCGACTCCCCCGGGCGCGCACGAAAGGGGCTCGCCGTCGCGGCCGCGGTGGCGGGAAGCGGCGCGATGGCATGGTTCACGGCCGGGATCTTGGTCACGCACCCGGTCACGCGACTGCAAGAGTTCGCGGGCGCGGATCGGGTCGTGGATCACCTGGCGGCGAAGCTCCCCGCCGACGCGATCGTGATCGCGGGCGGCGAGGGCTGGCATCGCGGCCATACCTTCAATCAGGTCGGAGGAGCGCTCGCGTTTCGCCATGGGCTCTCCGTGCTCCCCTATCGCAATCGAGAGGCCGCCTACGCGAGTCTGCACGAGCTGCTGATCGGACGGCCGGAGGCCACGGGAGAGCCCGCCCCGCCCGTGTTCTTGCTCCTCAACGAGGCGACCAAGGATCACACGCGAGACCCGAAGGACCCCGAGGCCAAGATCCGCATCGCGGCGCTCGACGACCAGCTGCCGCCGCCTTTCGTGGCGCATCGGATCGACTTCGTGGAGATGTTGCTGCATCGCCTCACGCCGACCCACGAAGGCGCGCCCACCCGCGTCACTCGAGATGGCCTCCGTATGGCCCTGATGCGCATCGAGGTGGATCCGCTGCGCGCCGAGACCATCGAAGAGTGGACGCTGCATACCGAAGGCAAGACGTGGCGCCCCGAAGGTCCGGGCGAGCTGTTGGTGGACGGCGGCAAGCCCAAGGACGGCGCGCCCTGTCTCGGCGGCAAGCCCTTGGAAATCATCCTGCCCGAGCGCGGAGCCGCGGGGACCGGGCCCGTCTCGCTGGTCCTGGTCGCCGCTCCGGGCACCGCCGCTCGCAACGCTCGGCTCAAGGTCGCGGTCGACGGAGAGCGCATCGCTCTTTCACCCAAGCACGATGAAAAACGCTATCGCGACACGCTGGGCCCCTACCCGCTCGCCACGCGTCCGCGTCGCATCCTCATCAAGGGACCCAAGAAGAAAAAGACCCGACGCGCTCGCTGTCCACGGGGTGGGCTGCTTCAAGTGCGACTGTTGGGGCCCGACCACGCGATGCTGGACGCCGCCGAGCGAAGCGCCGTGACTTTTGCCCCGCCGCTTTCGCTGGGGCATCCCGCGGTCCCCGTCGCGTGGGTCTCGGGCGCCGGGCTGTCGCGGGAGCGCCCGGGTATCACTCCAGAGCCTGAGCTTCGCGGGCTCTCAATGGTCGTGGGGCCCCAGCGACTTCGCTTTCCCCCGACGAGCATCCCCAGCGGCGGAGCGGTCCCCGTCGATCTGGTGCTCACGCTGACCGGCACCCGGCTGCATCCCGACGCGAGGTTGTGGGTCTACATCGATGGCGAGCCGCTCCCCGCCATCGACCCGCCCGACGACCGCAAGGGCTCGTGGCAGTCGCCCGCGTTGCCGTGGACCCCGACCGGGGACTACGCCCAGATCGAGCTCGAGCTTCGCGACGCGGGCACCGACGACCACGTGCTGCTCCGCGACATCGGACTGTTCTCACGCGCGACGCCGGAGCGAGGCTCGCTCGCCGAGCCCTAGCCACGGCCGAGCAGCAGTCTTCACACGACGCCCGGGCCCGCGATCGGCTCCACGGGGACGAGGAGGGCGGTATCCTCCTGCCGTGCACACGTCATCGATGCTCGCCCCGAGCGACCGTGGAGGTGAAGCATGAGTCGTCCATCGCGTCCGCTCGCCCTCGTCACCGGAGCCAGTCGCGGCATCGGACGGAGGACCGCCCTCGCCCTCGCTGCCGACCATGATCTTCTGCTGGTCGGGCGCAACGAAGCGACCCTCGCTCCCGTGGCCGAGGAGGTCCGGCAGCAGGGTACGGCGACCGTGTCCACATTCGCGGCCGACCTCGCCGACACGGACAGCCGCACCGCCCTGGTCGAAGCCTTGCGCGCCCAGGACCCTCCCGTGCGCGTGCTGGTCAACAACGCGGGGGTCGCCGTTTCGTCACCGCTGCACAAGACGGACGCCGCGGGCTGGGCCAGCACCCTCGAGCTCAACCTCGCCGCGCCCTTTTGGCTGACCCAGGTCGTGGTCCCGGCCATGAAGGAAGCACGATGGGGGCGAATCATCAACATCGCCTCCACCGCGGCGCTCAAGGGCTACCGCTATACGGCCGCCTACTCGGCCAGCAAGGGCGGGCTGGTCGCGCTGACCCGAGCCTTGGCCGCGGAGCTTTCGGGGCGGGGCATCACCGTCAACGCGATCTGCCCCGGCTTCACCGACACCTCGATCGCCGCGGACGCGGTCCAGAACATCGCGAGCAAGACCGGGCGCAGCGCGGACGAGGCCCGGGCCAACCTCGAAGGTTTTTCACCGCTGGGACGGCTGGTCGACCCCGCCGAGGTCGCGGCCATGGTCGCGTACCTGGCCAGTGACGCGGCCGCAGCGGTCAACGGCCAGACCCTGGCCATCGACGGAGGAGAGACGACCCAATGAGCGACCCTCGCATCGTGCAACCCGAAGGCTGGAAGCGCCCCCGCGGCTACTCCAACGGCATGGCCGCGTCCGGCGAGATGCTGTCGGTGGCCGGCATGATCGGCTGGGACGCCGACGAAAAACTCGTCTCGACCGAGTTCCTCCCGCAGTTCGAGCAGGCCCTGCGCAACGTGGTGGCCGTGGTCGAGGCCGCGGGCGGGCAGGCCCGGCACCTCATCTCGCTGACCATCTACGTCACCGACAAGCGCCAGTACATCGCGGCCGGAGCCGCGCTCGGCCAGATCTATCGCTCGGTGATGGGCAAGCACTTCCCCACCATGGCGCTCGTCCAGGTCGCGGCGCTGCTCGAGGACGCCGCCCTCGTCGAGATCCAAGGCCTCGCCGTCCTTCCTCCCCAGGCCGACCAATGAGCGACACGCCTCCCGACTTCCGCCCCCTGCCCTTCCCCACGCCCCGCAGCTTCCGCTACGAGGAGCGCGACCAGGTCGGCATCATCACCCTCCATCGACCGGACCGCTTCAACGCCCTGACCTTCGAGGTCTACCGCGAGCTGACCGACTTCTTTCAGGTGGTGGAGCGGCGCAGCCTCGACCCCAGCGGCGAAGGGGCCCGCGCTCTGGTGCTGCGCGGCGAGGGCAAGGCCTTCTGCAGCGGCGGCGATGTCGAGGACATCATCGGACACCTCTTCGACCGCGACATGGAGGGCCTGCTGCGCTTCACCCGGATGACCGGGGAGCTGATCGAGTCGATGCGCATGTGCAAGCTCCCCATCGTCGCCAGCGTGAAGCGGGTGGCGGCCGGAGCGGGCGCGGTCATGGCCCTGGCCAGCGATCTGCGGGTCATGGGGCGCAAGGCCTTCTTCGCGTTCCTGTTCCCGCAGGTCGGCCTCAGCGGCGCGGACATGGGGGCGTCGTACCTGCTGCCGCGCATCGTCGGGCTGGGTCACGCCTCCGAGATCCTGATGACCGGCGAGCGGATCTACGCCGAGCGCTGCCACCAGATCGGCCTGGCCAACACCCTGGTCGAGGACGAAGATCCGGCCGCCGTCGACGAAGCCGCGTTCGGCCGCGCCAAGGGGCTGGCCGCCGGCCCGCACTTTGCCCTCCGCATGACCAAGACCATGCTGGGCCGCGAGCTCGACATGGACCTGCGCACCGCGATCGAAGCCGAGGCCCAAGCCCAGGCGATCTGCATGCAACACCCCGATTTTCGCGAGGCCAACGCGGCCTGGAGCGAGAAGCGTGCCCCTCGCTGGAAGTGAACCCGACCATGCTCCAGGCCCCTCATATTCTCGACCGTGATCTCGGCGTCATCGGAGGCGACCTCGCCCAGTGGTCCGCCCTCGAAAAGCACCTCGAGGCCTTCGTGGCCGTGCTGGCCGAAGACCCCATCGACGAGTCCGACGAACACGGAGCCGCGCGCGAGTACGTGCGTCGCCTCGCCGCCGCCGACCTGCTGCGCTTGATGGTGCCGGGCAAGCACGGGGGCGCCTACGAACGCCCCGAGTCCACGCCCATCTGCCTCGCCCGTCAGTGGCTGGCCCGCCATAGCGGCGCGCTCGATACCGCCTTCGTCATGCAGGGGCTGGGCTCCTACCCCGTGACGCAGGCCGGCGCTCCCGCCCTGCAGGCGCAGCTGCTGCCGCAGGTCGCTCGCGGAGAGCAGATCTGTGCCTTCGCCCTGACCGAGCCCAACGCCGGGTCCGACGTCAGCGGCATGAAGACCGTGGCCGAACCCGACGGCCGAGGCGGGGTGCGGCTCAACGGCGAGAAGTGCTTCATCTCCAACGCGGGCATCGCCGACAGCTACGTCGTGTTCGCCCGCGAGGCCGAGGACACCCCGGAGGGCAAGCCTCGCTACGGCGCGTTCTGGATGTCCGGGCTCGCCGAGGGCCTCGAGGTCGAGCCGACCCACGTCATCGCGCCGCATCCCATCGGTACCCTGCGCTTCAACGACGTATCCATCCCGGCCGAGCATCGACTGGGTGAGCCGGGGGATGGCCTGCGCATCGCTCTGGGCACGCTGGATCTGTTCCGCGTGACGGTGGGTGCCGCCGCGCTCGGCTTTGCCGATCGGGCGCTGACCGAGGCAGTCACGCACCTGCGCGGCCGGGTGCAGTTCGGCAAGCCGCTCGCCAAGCAGCAGGGCCTGCGCTTCGCCCTGGCCGAGGTGGTCACCGAGCACACCGCGGCGCAGGTGCTCGTGTACCGGGCCGCCGCCGAGCGCGACGAAGGCCGAGCCACCCCGGACATGCCGGCCATGGCCAAGCTCTACGCGACCGAGACGGCCCAGCGCGTCGTCGACCGAGCCGTGCAGAGCCTCGGTGGGCTGGGCGTGACCGTCGGGCAAGCCACCGAGCGGCTCTACCGAGAGGTTCGAGCGCTGCGCATCTACGAGGGCACGAGCGAGATCCAGAAGTTGGTCATCGCTCGTTCGCTCTTCGGTCGCTGAACAGCGCCTCGAGCACCCGCTGCGCCGCCGCCTCGGGGGCCAAGTCCCCGGCGCGGACCGGCGCCCGCACGCTGCCGAGCACCTGCTGGGCGTCGGCGTCGGCCGCCAGCGCGTCCTGCAGGCCTTCTTCGATCGCGCGCCACAGCCAACGCACCCGCTGCTCGCCGCGCCGCGAATCCCAGACGCCCGCCTCTCGCAACGCATCGCGGTGCTCGAGCACCGCGTCCCACAGCGCGTCGAGGCCATCGCCCGTCTGCGCGGAGCAGGTCTGCACCCGAGCCCGCCACGCGGGGCTGCGCGGCGGCATGAGGTCGAGCGAGCCCCCGTACTCCACCGCCGCCCGCCGAGCCGCCTGCACGTTGTCGCCGTCGGCCTTGGTCACCACCAGCAGATCGGCCAGCTCCAGGATGCCGCGCTTGATGCCCTGGAGCTCGTCGCCGCCCCCGGCCAGCGTGAGGACGAGGAAGAAGTCGACCATGTCGGCGACCATGACCTCGCTCTGACCCACGCCCACCGTCTCGACCAGGACCACGTCGTAGCCCGCGGCCTCGACCAGGGTGATCGTCTCGCGAGTTCTCCGGGCCACGCCTCCCAGGGTGCCGTCGGAGGGCGAAGGCCGAATGAAGGCCGCGGGATCGCGGGCCAGCTCCTGCATGCGGGTCTTGTCGCCGAGGATGCTGCCCCCGCTGCGCGCCGAGCTCGGGTCGACCGCCAGCACGGCCACGCGATGCCCCTTGGCGGTGAGCGAGCCGCCGAGCGCCTCGATGAGGGTGCTCTTGCCGACGCCCGGCATGCCCGTGATGCCGACCCGCAGCGCCTGACCACCGTGGGGCAGCAGCTCGGCGAGGATCTGCTGGGCGAGCGCGCGATCGGCCTCGCGACGGCTCTCCACCAGCGTGATGGCCCGCCCGAGCGCCGACCGATTGCCCTGCCGCAGACGCGGCAGTTCCACTTCGGGATCGAAGCGAGGGCGTCGCGGCGGTCGACCGGTCACCCCAGTGACATCGCACGTTGGTGGCGCCTCGCCAAGCCCACATCCCGGCCGGGACACAGTTGTACTCTCTCCCTGCGCTCCGCCAGCCATGTCCCGCCCTTCACCACCCGCGTCGCGGCCCTCCGCGCGATGCTTCGTCGACTGGGCGGAGCACTGCAGCCGCTCGGAGGCCATGGCGCGGGCCTTGAACATGGAGCTGGTCCGGCACCATCGCCCCAACCGCGGGCTCGCTTCGATGCCGCGCAAGTACGCCACCCAGGCCGCGCTGACCCTGCTCGACCTGTGGCGCCTGCGGCCCCGGGCGGTGGCGTGCATGAGCCCGTCGCCGCTGACCGCCCTGCCCGTGTGGCTGTACTGCCGGGCGACCGGGGCGCGCTTCGTGATCGATGCGCACACGGGGGCATTCATCGGACCGCCGTGGGAGCGCTTCGCCGCGATCAGCCGCTTCTTCTGCGGGCGGGCGGACCTCACCATCGTGACCAATCGGGAGCTCGCGGGACGGGTCGAGGAGGCAGGCGGAACGGCGCTGGTGATCCCCGACGTGCCCACGGAGCAGCATCCCCCCGAGCCCGCCGCGCGAGCGAAGGAGCCGGTCGCCGTGTTCGTGTCGTCGTTCGCTCAGGACGAGCCGATCGACGTCGTGATCGAAGCGGCGCGCCGCTGCCCGGACGTACGCGTGAAGGTGACCGGCCGCCCCAAGGGACCGGGCGCGCGGGTGCTGGCGAGCGCTCCGGCCAATGTCGAGTCCCTGGGGTTCGTCAGTCGGCAGACCTACCTGGCCGAGATCGCCAACGCCGACGTCGTGATCGCGCTGACGACCCGGGACCACACCATGCAACGCGGGGCGTACGAGGCGATCTATCTCGGGACGCCCGTGATCGTCTCCGACTGGCCACTGCTGCGCGAGCACTTCGCCGACGGAGGCCTGGTGAGCGCGAACGAAGCGGGGGCCCTAGCACAGTGCCTGCGTCGCGCGATCGAGCAACGCGAGCACCTCGCCGTCTCGGCCCAGCGCCTGCGTGAACGCAAGCTGGCCCGGTGGGACGACAACTGCAAGCAAATCGAGCGCGTCCTCGACGGCGCGGCGGGAGGTGCCGCATGACCACCTGCGTCTTGGGGCTGGGCTACGTGGGCACCGTCGTCGCGGTGACCCTGGCGCGGCGGGGCAACGACGTCGTGGGGGTCGACATCGATGCGGACAAGGTCCAGCTATTACGAGAGGGCCGGGCTTCGTTCGCGGAACCGGGGCTCGACGAGGCCATCGCCGAGGTGCGCGATCGATTGGACGCCACCACCGATACCGCGGCCGCCCTCGCTCGAGCCGATGTGGTGGTCATCTGCGTGGGCACTCCGACGGGCGCGGACGGACGACCCGACCTGCGCGCGCTCGATCGAGTCACACAGCAGCTCGGCGAAGGCCTACGACAGCCCAGCGAAACCCCGCGGACCCTCGTGCTACGCAGCACGGTGCCGCCCGGGACCAGCTGGACGCGCCTCGTTCCCGCCATCGAGCAGGCCAGCGGCCGAACGCACGGTGAAGGGTGGCGGCTGGTGTTCTCGCCCGAGTTCCTGCGCGAAGGCTCGGCCTTGGCCGACGCCAGCGCCCCTCCCCTCACCGTGCTGGGCGCCGCGGACCCCGACCACGCCGCGCCGTATCTCGAGCGACTGGGGCCCGCGCCCGACTCGATCGTCCACACCTCCTTCGAAGCGGCCGAGCTGCTCAAGTACTCGAGCAATGCCTTCCATGCGATGAAGGTCGCCTTCGCCAACGAGATCGGCGCGCTGTCTCACTCGATCGGGGTCGACGGACGCGAGGTCATGGACCTGCTGTGCCGCGACACGGTGCTCAACATCTCGCCCGCGTACCTCCGCCCCGGCAACCCCTTCGGCGGCTCGTGCCTGCCCAAAGACCTGCGAGCCCTCGGCTCCGAAGCGGCGCAGCGGGGCCTTCGGTTGCCGCTGCTGAGTTCGATCCTGCCGGCCAACGACGCCCAGCTCGCGCGCCTGACCCAGGCGGTGGTCGATACGAAGGCGCAGCGGATCGGCATCGTGGGCCTGGCCTTCAAAGAAGACACCGACGACCTGCGCCACAGCCCCATGCTCGAGCTCGTGCGCCGGCTGCTGCACGATCAACGCGAGCTGTGGATTCACGATCCTCGGGTCGGTGCCGCCACGCTGAGGGGCCGCAACCTGCGGGCCGCCCAGCTCGGTGTGCCGCACCTCGACGCCAAGCTCGTGCCGCGGCTCGAGACCCTCGCCGACCGCTGCGAAGCGGTGGTCCTGGCCCGCCTCATCGACCCCGCGCTGGCGCCCCGCCTCCGCGACCGGGCGATCATCGACATCGCGGGCAACGACGCCCTCGCCGACCTGCCCCGCTATCGCGCCATCGCGTGGTGATCGGCGGGTCCTGCTACACTGAGTCATCGTGTCCACGCGGCTGGCTATCGACGGAGGAGACCCGGTACGGCGCGATCCATGGCCCCGCTGGCCGCACTTCGACGTCGCCCAGATCGACGAGGTCACCGCGGTCTTGCGCTCGGGCCGGGTCAACTACTGGACGGGTGACCGCGGCCGCAGCTTCGAACGCGCTTTCGCGAAGATGGCCGGCTGCGCCCACGGCATCGCCGTCGCCAACGGCACCGTCGCGCTCGAGCTGAGCCTGCGCGCGGCGGGGATCGGGCCAGGGCACGAGGTCATCGTACCGACCCGAACCTTCGCGGGTACGGCCACCGCGGTGCTCAGCGCGGGGGCAAAGCCCGTATTCGCCGACGTCGACCCGCACACCCAAGGCCTGAGCCGCGACACGGTGCAGGCCCGGCTGAGCCCGCGCACGCGAGCGGTCATCGCCGTGCACCTGGGTGGCTGGCCCTGCGCGATGACGGATCTGCGCGCGCTCACTCGGCAGCACGACCTGCAGCTCGTCGAGGACGGCGCCCAAGCCCACGGGGCTCGGCTTGGTGGTGAGCCCGTAGGACACCTCGGAGACATCGCCGCCTTTTCTTGTTGCCAGGACAAGATCATCAGCACTGGGGGCGAAGGCGGCGTCATCGTGACCGACGACGAGGCGCTGGCCCGCGAAGTCTGGAGCCTCAAAGACCATGGCAAGAGCTACGCCGCCGTGTACAAAAAGCAGCACCCGCCCGGGTTTCGCTGGCTGCACGAGGGCCCGGGTACCAATGCCCGCATGACGGAGATGCAATCCGCGTTGGGACTCGCGCAGCTCGAACGACTGCCCCCGTGGCTCGAGCAACGGCGTCGACACGGTCGTCGCATGACCGAAGCCCTGGCGTCCCACCCCGCCGTCGAAGTTCCGGTGCCGCGGGACGACGAAGAGCCCGCCTACTATCGGTTCTACGCCTTCGTACGACCGCAATCGCTCCGCGAGGGCTGGACGCGAGGACGCATCATGCAGGCGATCACGGCCGAAGGCGTGCCCTGCTTCGTCGGCAGCTGCGGGCAAGTGCACCGCGAAATCGCCTTCGCCGAGCATCGACCCGAGACCCCGCTTCCGGTCGCGGCGCGCCTCGAGGACACCAGCCTCGCGTGGTTGGTCCATCCCACGCTGGAGGATACCGACATCGACGACGCGCTCGCGGCCACTCACAAGGTCCTCGCCGAGGCGACGGCATGAGCTGGAGCTACCCGCGGCACGGCAAGCGCGTGCTGGACCTCGTGCTCGGTGGCCTCGCCCTGGGCTCGAGCGCGCCGCTGCTCGCCGCCGCCGCCCTGCTCGTACGCCACCGACTGGGCTCCCCCGTCTTGTTCCGCCAGCAGAGGATCGGCCGAGGCGAGCGCCCCTTTTACTTGCTCAAGCTCCGCACCATGACCGACGCCCGGGACGAGCACGGGCGCCTCCGCCCCGACGCGGACCGCCTCCTCCCGCTCGGCCGCTGGCTCCGACGTCATGGGATCGACGAGCTGCCCTCGCTCGTCAACGTGCTTCGCGGCGAGCTCAGCCTGGTGGGGCCGCGGCCGCTGCTACCGGAGTACCTGCCCTGGTACACGGCCAAGGAAGCCACGCGGCACCGGGTTCGCCCCGGGCTCACCGGATGGGCGCAGGTGCACGGTCGCAACGCGGTGGACTGGGACGAGCGACTGTCGTTGGACGCCGGGTACGTCGAGCGCGTGAGCCTGCGGTTGGATCTGAAGATCATGCTGCGTACGGTCGCGGTGGTGCTGCGCGGCCAAGGGCAAAGCGCCCCCGGTCACGCCACGATGCCGCGACTGGACACGATGCGCTCGGGCGGCCGCTGATCTTTTTTTCGCGGAGCCGTCATCGAATCGCGTGGCGCCGACAAGGGGCAGGGCGTGGACACGAACACCATGACCCGCCGAAACCTCCGCCTCGTCGCCGCCCTCGTCCCCCTGCTCGCAACCGTCGCGTGCGACGTGGAACAAGACGCAATTGTGCCCCCCGAAGAGGTCGAGGAGCGCATGGCCATCGGCCAGATTTCCATCATCAAGCCCTATCACGGGCTATGGACCGGCCCGATGACCCAGGTCGATGGCATCGCGCAGAACGACTACGACGCGACCATCATGCTCGCCCCTGGCCTGTGCACGGTGAGCGGCGACGATCTGTTCCGCGCCCAGTGGGACTACTACAACCACGGTGTGACCTGCACGAGCGAGCTCGATCTGCTGGGGCAGAGCATCGACGTCAACGGCCTGCGCACGTGGACCTTCTACGACGCCAACCTCACCGGGCCGTGCACCGATGGCTATGTCGACCTGACCGAGACCAACGACCCCACGGTGATGGACCACCAGTGGCGGAGCCTCGATGGCGTCGTCGATGCAGCCGGTCAGCTCGACCGCAACGGCGTCTGCGGCAGCATCGGGAACCCCGATTCCTGAACGACGAGCAACGGGTCGGCTCAGGTCGAGGCCGGGAGCGTGGCCTCGACCAGCTCGTTGGCGAGGCGACGAATCTCGTCGCTCGAGCCGCGGGCGGCCACTTCGGCGAGCGTGGTACGAGCCCGCTCCCCATCGAGCTCGGCGTCGATCAGAGCGGCCAAGCCAGCGAGGCCCTCCGCCTGCAGTGGGTTGGACTCGGCGGTGGTGAGCCTCTCGAACAGCTCGAACGCGCCCTCCACCGGGTCATCGACGAGCACCCGCGCCAGCGCCAACGAAGTCCCGTCGCCGACCCCCGACGCGATCACCTCGGCAAACGCGGCGGGCAAGCGTTCCGAAGCCGCGGGAATGCGTGCGAGCGCGCGACCGATCTCGATCCGAGCCGCGTCTTCCCGATCGGCCTCCTTCAGCGCCGCGAACAAGTGCTCGATCGTCTCCGCATCGGCGAGGCTCGCCAGCCCCGGAAGCCCCACGATGCCCGTCGCAGCCTCGGTGCGAAGGCGTGCCGTGCTCCCGGTGAGCGCCTCCATCGAGACCTGCAGCCGTGCCCGACGCAGACCGATACACGCGTCGATATGGGCCCGCAGCGCGCCGAAATCCGGCGAGTCCGAGGCGAGCTCGGGCTCGGGTGCCACCGCCTCCACGCGTGGCTCGTCCGGCAACGGCGGCTCCGGGTCGTTCGATCGAGCGAGCCGACGCGACAAGAAGAGCACGCCCGAAAACGCGGGCGCGTCTGGAGCGACGACCGCCTCCTGACCGACGACGAGCACTCGCGTGCTCCCGACGTCCAGCCGGTCACCGAGCAGCACGGCGTCGATGCGCAGCCGAGCGATGACCCCCGAGGGCAGCGAGTCGCCGCTCGGATCGGGCGAGAGCTGCCCGAGGACCACCCAGTCGGCGTCCTCGACCTGCGACGCGATGGTGGAGGATGACGTGAGTCGATGGTGATTGCAGATCATGCCGGGCTCCAGCGAACGAACGAGAGGAAACAAAAGAGCGCTCAGCCCAGCACGGGCAGAATCTTGCGAAGGATGGCGAGGTTGGCCGCGGTGAAGCCCGCGGGTTTGGTGCGCGTCAGCTTGCCCGTCTTGGGGTCGTAGCGCTGGATCCCGGTGTCGACGGCGAAGCCGGTCGCGGCATCCATGATGTTGCCCGCAGGCTTGGCGTTGTGCCCGGACGCGTCCTTCCCCGCGGCGCCCGCGGCCCCACCCGGCACGAGCCCCAACGAGTGGCCCGCTTCGTGGGCGACGGTGGCTCCGAGAAACTGCGTGAGCGCGTAGATGGCCGCTGCGACCTGGAGCTGCCGAACGTTGCCGGGGCGAGGCGGAATGAGCACATCCCCCGGTTGGATGGGCGTGCCGAAGGCCTTCTTCTTCCGCCCCCCCGCCTTTTGTGCCGGATAGCGACGCGCGATGGGGTTGAAGACCCGGCGAAACAGAGCGCCAAAGGGGCTGCTGCCCTCGGCCCCGTGTTGCGCCACATAGACCTCCAGCGTCTGGTTCGGATCTTTGTTGCCGACATCCAGCCCGGCCTCGCCCAGGATGTTCGACGTGGCGGCCCGAAACTCGGTCAAGGCGACCGAGGTCACGTTCTTGGCCAACACCGCCGGGGGTGCCTTCCCGACGAAACGAACGTTGACCCCGTCGAACGGCCTCGCCGCGGCATCGAGAATCCCGACGTTGATGAGACCGATGGTGTCGAGCTCCAGCTGGGCCTTGGCGGCCTTGACCGCCATGGAGTCCTTCGGGTCCGGGGTGGCCGTAAAGCCGAGATCCTCGAACGTCTCGGTGAAGCTGACCCGGCCGACCTCGAAGAACTGCGGGACGGAAATCTCGGCCTCTGCGCTGCAGAGGCTCTGGCCGTTCTCGATGATCTCGACCTTGACCTTCGTGTTGTTCGGCTTGTCCGCGAACACCCGCGTGATCAGCTGGTCCGACTTGTCGAAGCGCACGTTGCCATCATTGGCACCGCGTACCACGCTCCACTTCACCGTCTGCGTGTCCGTGGGCTTCGGGTTGGCGATGGCGATGAACAGCTCGACGCCCGTGGTGCCCCCGAACGTCATGAAGTTGCGGTTGGCGGCGGTCAGGAAGATGCCAATCCGACACTTCGGCTTGGGGTCCGCGATGAGCTCGCCGGGCGGCTGTTTGCCCGATGGCGTTCGCGGAGGCACCTGGACGCTCGGGGGTCCTTGTTTCGGCGAGGAACTGGAGCTGGTCATGGGCCTCCGGGATTCAATGCACTACGACGCATCGAGCCGGTCGGATCGACCGCACTCGAAAAAATCACCGCGCGCTTTCGAAAGCGGCGCTCAGCTTCGCATCGCGACCGCCGCGCCGAAGATTCCCAGGCTCACCAGCATGATCAACAGCTGCACGATGCCCCGGGCCGCCGGCGAGCTGCGGGTCGCGGTGACTTGATGCCAACCAGCGAGCACCACGGCCAAGGCGACGAGGCCGAGCTTGAGGTGCAGCCCCCCGTGGGTCCACGGCCACCCCAGCAGGTGCACCTGCGCGACGCCCGTGACCAACGCGATGGCCATCGCAGTCCAGCTCACCCGCCCGAACTGACGCGCGGCCGCGCGGAGCAGCTCGCGCTCGGCCCCGGCTCGCCGCAGGGCGACGATGAGTGCAGCCAGCACGATGAGGCCGCCCGTCCAGGTCGAGACGGCGACGAGGTGAACCCAGCGGACGATGAGGAGGGTGGTCATCTCGGGCGACCGACCTTACACCAACGAAGACGCGGGGGCGCGGCTCAGCGCTCGAGCACGCCTACGAGGGCATCGACGAGGTCGGTATCCCGAAAGGGCTTGAGCAGCAGGCCATCGGCGTTGCGGACCTCGGGATAGCTCGACAGCTCGCCCTGGTCGTGGCCGCTGACGAAGATGACGGGGACCTTGGGATCGATGCGCCGCAGCTCGTCGTAGACGTCGGTGCCCTTGATGTAGGGCATGCCCATGTCGAGCAACACGCAGCTGAGGCGGGCGTGCTCATCGTCGAAGACGTCGATGCCCTCGAGACCGTCGCGCGCGACCAGGACCTCGGCGCCGCGGGCCTGAAGCGCACGGCGAGTCACCGAGCGGAGCAGGTCGTCGTCATCGATGATGAGCAGGATATGCCCCTGAAAGTCGCGAGAGGCCCGTACGGAGGGGCTCTCGGGCTCGACCTTGGCGGCGACGCGAGCGGGCGGCAACAACACGCGAAAGGTCGCCCCTTGGCCGGGCACGGTGTCGACGAGCAGGGCCCCGCCGTGCTCCTCGACGATCTCGAGGCTCGCCGACAGGCCCAGCCCATGACCGCTGCTCTTGGTAGAGAAGAAGGGGTCGAAGATCTGGCGCACCGTCTGGTCGTCGAGGCCCGGGCCCGAGTCTTCGATGGTGATGCACAGGTAGGTCCCCGGGGCGGGCACGATGCGCGTGCGGGTCTGCGAGAGCAGGGCGTGGTCGGCCTCGAGCGCGTGCGTGCCGACCATGATCGCGCCCACCTCGTCGCCGATGGCCTCGGCCGCATTGACGATGAAGTTCATGATGAGCTGCCGTAGCCGAGCGGGCTGCCCCATCACCACGGGCAGATCGTCCTCGAGGTCGAAGCGCATGACCACGGTAGGCGGGGTCGACACGTCGAGCAGCCGACCCATCTCGTGGGTGAGCTGGTTGATGTCGACGACCGCGTCCCCGTCGCCCTCCGTGCCCGAGTGCTGGAGGATCTGGTCGACGAGCTCGCGTGCTCGCTCGGTGGCGACGACGATCTCTTCGGAGACCTCGCTGACGAGCTCGGCATCGTGCCCCTCGCGACTGAGAAACTCGGCGTTGACCAGGATCGCGGCCAGCAGGTTCTTGAAGTCGTGCGAGACGCGGCTGGCGACCATGCCGATGTACTCGAGGCGCCGACTGGACTCGGCCTCGACGGGCTTGGCGGGCGCGGCATCGAGCTCTTCGACGCCCGCGGGGGCGGCAGCTTCGGGCGGAGGCTCGATCAACACGTGATTGAATCGCTCGCCGGGGCAGACACGCACGAGCACGTCTCGCAGCTCGCCGTCGAAGCGCCAGCGCAGCGACAGGTCGCCCATCATGCCGCCGTCGGCGTCCTGCAACGCCGCCTGCACCCGGGGTCGATCTTCGGCCTCGAACAGGTCGAGCACCTCGCGGCCCATCCACTCGAGCGAGTCGATGCGCACGCCCCCGAGGCTCCGCACGACGACGTCGAAGACCCGCAGCTCGCGGTCGACGACGAGGCACACGCTGGGCTGCTCACCCACGTCCGATTGCGCCACTGCTCTTCCCAAAGCCATCACCAGGGTGTTCGAACCGGGCACCGACCCACCGTCGGCCGAGATGACCTACCCCGTTCGAGTGTACGAGTCCGCGTGCGACGATGCATCTACGATCCAAGACGGGGGCGACGTGACGGGAGTGACAGTGCTTCCCAACATGGGACGGACATCGAGCGAAACCCCCGGACCTCCGACCCCGCCTGCGTCCCGAGGCACCCGGCCGGGGTACGACACGACCCCGTCGGGTACGACACGTCACCCCCGGGCGGATCGATCGGCCTCCGCCTCGATCGCGCGACGGCAAGCTGCACGCTGGCCCTACGCGCCACCGCAGCCGTCCGTTTGCGCCCGGCGGGGGCCAAACGCTACAAGCGGAGCCGTGAAGATTCGGCCGATCAGCGGTTTTCCCGAGTGGCTGCCCCAGGAGCAGATCGTCGAGCAACGGCTCATCGAGGAGGTTCGTCGTCAGTTCGAACTGTTTGGCTTTCGTCCCGTGAACACGCGGGCGGTCGAGCCCCTCGACCGGCTTACCAATAATGGTTCGACCGACAAGGAAATCTACGTCGTCCGCCGCCTGCACGCCGATCCGAACCAAGGCGACGACAAGCTCGGGCTGCACTTCGATCTCACGGTTCCCTTCGCGCGCTATACGCTGGAGAACCGCGGCCACCTCCCCTTCCCGTTCAAGCGCTACCAGATCCAGAAGGTCTGGCGCGGCGAACGGCCCCAGGAAGGGCGCTATCGCGAGTTTTATCAGGCCGACATCGACGTGGTGGGGCAGGACTCGTTGCCGCTGTGCTTCGACGCCGAGATGCCGTTGTTGCTGCACGCGGTCGCCAGCGCGCTGCCGATCCCTCCCATCCGAATCCACGTGGGGCACCGCAAGGTACTCGAGGGTTTCTATCGCGGCCTGGGCATCGAGGACATCACCCCGGTGCTGCGGACCGTCGACAAGCTCGCCAAGATCGGAGAATCGGCGGCCGCGAAGCTCCTGGTCGAGGAGCAAGGGCTGAGCGCGGAGCAAGCCGAGCGCTGCTTGTCACTCGGCAAGTTGCTCGGTGGCGTGGAGGTGATCGACCAGGTCCGAGCCTTGGGGGTGGAGCACGAGCTGCTCGAGACCGGACTCCAGGAGCTCCACGAGGTCATGCAGACCGCGACCGAGCTGCCCGAGGGCGCGGTGGTGGCCGACCTCGGCATCGCCCGCGGCTTCGACTACTACACGGGCACCGTGTACGAGGGCGTCATGCAGGGCATGGAGTCATTGGGCTCGGTGTGCTCGGGGGGCCGCTACGACAACCTCGTCGACGCCGGAGAGAACGCCAAGTTCCCGGGGATCGGGGTCTCGTTCGGCCTCACCCGCATGCTCGCGCCGCTGCTCAAGAAGAAGGCCCTTCGCGCCAGCCGCAGCACGCCGACCTGCGTGCTCGTGGTGCTCGACAAAGAGGAATACCGCGCCCGCTCGATGGGGGCGGCCTCGGCCCTGCGCGCGCGGGGGATCGCCACCGAGGTGTTCCACACCGCGGCCAAGTACGGCAAGCAGATCAAGTACGCCGACAAGCTGGGCATCCCCTTCGTGTGGTTCCCCAGTGACGACGAGGGCGCGGGCGAAGTGCGAGACATTCGCAGCGGCGAGCAGGTGGCGGCCAATACCGGCACGTGGAGCCCGCCACAGGCCGATCTGCGGCCTCAGCTCCTGACCGAGTAGCCGCGCCGCGTACCGTCGCCGTGCCCCCGCCGGACTACCCCGGGGGTACGGCGCAGACCCCTACGTTGGGCAGGATGGGCTCTTCGTAGGGCACGCACTGGAACTCGTTGGCGCAGACGTCGGTGTCGAGGTTGCAGTAGTAGCTGCAGCATCCGATCGCCCCGGGACACTCGGGGAAGAACTCGGCGGGAATGCAGGTCAGGCCCGGATCGCACTGACCGGGCCCTTGGCAGGGGTCACCGAAGACACCGTCCTCCCCGGTGTCGTCGTCGATGCAGGCGAAGGTGTTCTCGAAGGGAATGCACAGGGCGTCCTGAGGGCAGGTCTCGGCGTTCAGCGGGTCACAGCCGATGAGGCACAGCCCGAAGTCCGCCTCCGGCAGGCTGAAGTCGACGCAGGTCAACGGGGCCGGGTTACAGGGATTGTCCCCCACGCACATGCTGATGCAGACGTTGGAGCCGGGCTCGTCGGTGAGGCACATCAGCCCGAACCCGCAGGTGTCTTGGGTCCCCTCGCAGAAGAACTCGCAGGGGTCTCCGAACTGGTTTTCCGCCGCGATGGGTACACACCGGGCGCCGTCGTCCTCGCCGAAGCTCGCGTGCGGCGAGCACTTTTGGCCGGGCGGGCACGCGTCTACGGTGTACGGATCACACCGCTCGCCGATGTCATCGAAGCAGGACGGAAGACCGCCGGTCTCTTGCCCGTCGTCGGTGCCTTCGTCGCTGGGCGGCAGGGTGGTGTCGCCTCCCGTGCCCTCGTCCGTCCCCATCGGGCGCCCGGTCGAGCCTTCGCCTTCACCGTCACCGTCGGCCGTCTTCGCGCCGGTCTCGCCGCCCGAGCTCGCCATGGCGTCCGAGTCGGCGATGAACCGGGGGTTGTCGGCCGTGCAACCAGTCAGCAGTACGACCCCCCAAGCCCACCCCTTCGACATGCGTACCACCCGGTGTCGATGGTACCGCGTCGATCCCCCCGTGGGGGTTCCGTAACGACATCTTCGCCCGATCCGTGACGCCCATGTCGTGGTGTTCCTGGGGCAAGAGACTGAAAAGAGGGGTGGCACGCCCGTTGCTAGTAGCAATGGGGTCGGCTGGGCTCCGTCGTGGCGACCGTGCCCCCGTCACCGTGGATTGGCTTGGACTATCGATGAAGAACTCCCCGTGGATCTTGGTGGCGAGCATGCTCGTAGGCTGCTCGAGCAATACCGTGACCCTGGACGGCGACGACACGGCCACCCAAGGCCCCGTCGGCGATACCGAGCTTCCGCAGACCGATGGTGGCCCGACCCCGCCGCACGGCGAGTGCTCGGACCAAAACGACTGCGGCGGAGATTGCCAGTACTGTGACGAGGGCGCGTGCGTCGAAGACCCCGGGTGCTGCTGGGCTCAGCCGGGCGAGGACCCCTGGGTCTTTCGCTGCTCGCCGCCCGTCGACTGCTGGGACGATACGGAGTGCGGCAGCGGCGAGGAGTGCATCAACAACGAGTGCATGCCCGAGCAAGGGCCGATGGTCTACGAGCCGCCCATCTGCGACGAGGACCTCGTGCTGACGGTCGACCAGCTCGGCCTCGGCGACGTGGTGGAGCAGATCGCCGCGCCCTCCCCCGGCTTGCTGCTCGCGGTCGACAGCTTCATGCACATCCGGCAGGTCGATCTCGATACCGGCGCGCTCGGCTCCTCCATCGTCCAACTCTCGGGCGACGCGGTGTTCGAGCTCGTCGCGGGTGGGCCCTCGCGCGTGGTCGCGGTCGTGCACGAGACGCTGAAGGACGGGAGCCAGGGTCATCACACGCTGGTCGCCCACCGGGAGGACGCTGAAGCGTGGGCCGTCGATCAGTCGCCGTCCTACGAGACCCCGGCCCTGGGGGTGACGCGACGGCCGGAGCCCAACGAGGTGTACATCGCGTCCACCGACGAAATCCTGCGCACGGAGATCGGGCCGCCCTTGGCGGGGCTCAACGCGCTGCCGCTGACGACTCCGGTCGGCCGCATCCAGAGCGTCGCCGCCGGCAATGGTGAGCACTACCTGGGCGTGGACGCCCTGTTCGGCATCGAGATGCTCGAGCCGGTCGACGGTGAGATCCTGGGGAGCACCGCGAGCTACGACGGCATCATGGTCGATCTGGCCGCCGTCGACGGACCGGGCACGGGAGAGGGTGAGCGCCTCGTGGTGCTGACCCACCTGCCCCCCGAGGACGCCGAGCTCGAGCCCGACATCACCGCGGTGCAGGTCATGGGCCTCGACATTGGTTTTGCGCCGTCGACTCCCTTTGGCACGGATGGTGTCCCTCTCGACGCCGAGGCGGCCGACATGGATGGCGACGGCATCGAGGACATCGTGGTGGCGATGCAGGGCGGCCGCCTCGACGTGTACCTGATGGACGACGAGGGCCCCCGCTGCCGCGCGTTCCTGCCCCTTGGTGGGATAAGCGACGTCGAGGTAGGTGACCTCGATGACGACGGGACCGACGAGGTGCTGATCGTCGACTCGGACTCCACGTTGTCGATCGTGGCCGGCTCGGCCGGCTGAGTCTTTGCGGATCCCAACGGGCACGCGCGGTCACACTGACGTATCCTCAACAGCATGGCCCCCAAAGACGAGGATCGAGCCGCCATCTTGGCTCGACGCCAGCGCTTCGTCACCGCCGCGCTCGCGGGCATCACCACCAGTACGCTCGCCACCGCGTGCCCGTGCCTGGATGTCGAGCCGCCTCCCGATGAGACCGACTCCGAGACCGACGACGAGACCGACCACGCCACCGCCGCCGAACACGACGGTACGGCGGGCTCGAGCGGGAGCAGCGGATCGGGCGGCAACGCCAGCTCGGGCAGCAGCTCGGGTGGCGGCGCCACCGGCCCGGCCACGACGGACGGCAGCGGCACCGCGAGCGAAGGCTGACCGCCGGCCGCATTCTCACGACTCGACTCCCTCCGCGTGAGCGACGACCGAGACTCTCCGACCCGTACCCTCACCCGCTCGCACGAGGGGGTCATGGGCCAGCGAACGGACAGCGACCCGCCTCGGCGGCCCGCGCCCTTCGGAGAGTCACAGCTGCCGCCCGCCATCGATCGTTTCGTCGTGCTCGAGGAGCTCGGCGCGGGCGGGATGGGGCGCGTCTATCTCGGCAAGGACCACGTGCTGGGCCGCGAGGTCGCGCTGAAGATCCTCGACCCCAACAACGAAGGGATGCACGACGAGGCCACGCTGTGGAACGAGGCCCAGGCGATGGCCCAGCTGTCGCATCCCAACGTCGTGCCCGTGTTCAACGTGGGCAAGAGCGAGGGCCGGGTCTACATCGCGATGGAACGGATCGCGGGGGTCTCGCTTCGCCAGTGGCTCTCCGAGCACCATGGGCCGCTGCGGACCATCCTGTCGATGCTCATGCAGGCCGGCGAAGGCCTGGTGGCGATGCACGAGGTCGGGCTGATCCACGGCGACTTCAAGCCCTCGAACGTGATGGTGGAGCCCAGCGGTCGGGCGCGCGTCGTCGACCTCGGGCTCGCCGGCCCCGTGGGCTCGGGCTCGCCGGATTCGGATCCTTCGAATCCCTCGGGTGACTCCTCCCGCGAGGTCCTCCGAGGCACACCGCGCTTCATGGCGCCCGAACACCTCACCACGGGTGTGAGTTCGACGGCCAGCGACCAGTACTCGTTCTGCGTCGCGCTCTACCTCGCGCTGCACGGCCGCTACCCCTCCTCGACCGACCGCAAGGGCCGGGGCCCGAAGCCCAGCCGCGTCGCTGCCCCCAGGCCCACGCGGAACCTCGTCGTCCCGCCCCGCATCGAGCGAGCGATCGCCCGTGGCCTATCCGCGGCCCCGGCCGATCGCTGGCCCTCGATGCGGAGCCTGCTCGACGAGCTCCAGACCGCCCTTCGACAGCGCCGCCGACGTCGATCCTGGATCACCTGGGGCGCGGTAGGGGCCGTGGTGGCGCTCGGGTGGGTCGGCATCGCCACCCAGGGCCGCGCCGACCCCTGTCTCCAAGGGCCGTCGCCGCTCCGCGGGGCCTGGGACGAGACCCAGCGCCCCCGCGTCCGCGACGCCCTGCGAGCACCCCAATCCGGCTCGGCCCAGGACATCCTCGCCCAGCTCGATCGCTACTCCGACGCTTGGCTCGTCGCCCGGGTCGCGGCCTGTCGAGCCGCCGAGGCGGCCCCCGCCGACGACACGGACGCCACCGCCGACCTGGTGATGCGTTGCCTCGACGAGCGTCGCAGCCAGCTCAGCGCCTACGTCCAGGTCCTGGCCACCTCCGAGGACCTGCCTCCGACCAAGGCCGTCGAGTTGCTCGACCGACTCGAGCCCATCGAGTCCTGCCGTGACGACTCCTCCAACCTGCGCGCCGCGTCGGCGCCGATCGACCCCGAGCTCGCGGCCACCGTCGAGAGCCACCGCGAGACGGTGCAGCGCATCGGAGCCATGTCCACCCTGGGCAAGCATGCCGAAGCCCAGCGGGTCGCCGACGATCTGCTGGTCGAGGCTCGCGCCCTCGACTTCAGCCCGCTGGTGGCGGAGGTCCTCATCGCGCGCGGCCACGTTCAGCGGTGGCTCGGTCACTTCGTGGCTTCGCGCCAGGACCTCGAAGACGCCTACTTCCTCGCCAAGTCCGACGGGAACCATGCGTTGATGTCCAGGGCCGCCAACGAGCTGATGCTGGTCGTGGGTGTGTACCAAGGCGACTACGACGCAGCCGAAGACTGGAAGCGCCACGCTCACGCCGCGCTGGCCTACTTGCAGTCGCCCGAGGCCGAGGCGCGCTACTACGAGATGGCCGGCGGGCTCTTCGAGCAACAGGGCCGACTCGATGAAGCCATGGAGGCCCACACCAAGGCGCTCGAGATCATCGAAGAACACTTCGGCCCGACCCGCTCCCGACTCGCCTCCGCCCTGTTCAACGCCGGGTTGGTGTTGCTCGGCGCCAAGCGCTACGAGGAAGCGGAGCAGCATTTTACGCGGTGCATCGAGATCGCCGAGCGAACCTTGGGGGCCACCAGCACCCGCGTCGCCACGTGCAGCGGCGCCCGGGGAGATTCGCTGCTGGACCACGGCAAGCTCGACGCAGCCGAGGTCGACCTGCTGCGCGCGTCCGAGCTGTTCGACCAGAACCTGGGCGTCGACAACTTCTATTCGCCCTTCACCCTCGACTCGTTGGGGCAGCTGTACCACCAGCGGGGCGACCTGGACGCGGCCAAGGCCTCCTTCGATCGAGCCCTCACCGCCTGGGAGCACCAGCCCGAGCCCGACCCGCGACAGATGGCCTACGTGCTCACCAACCGCGGCGAGATGTTCCTGACCCGAGGAGACCTCACCTCCGCCGAGGCAGACTTCGACCGGGCGTGGACCATGGTTCGGGACCTCACCGGGGAGTGGAGCGTCGAGCAGATCGAAGTGTTGGAGTCCCGGGCGATGCTCGCCGTCGCGCGGGAGGATCACGCCGCGGTGGAGCAGCTGATCGACGACGCGCGACAGCGGATCGCGGGGCGCAGCGAGTGGCAGCGGCGATGGACCAAGATGGTCGGCGCGGTGGCCCGCGAGTACGGCAAACGCGGCGATGAGCTGCGCGCGGCGGAGTACCGCGGCCGCATCGAGCCGGCCCCGTCCACGGAGAAGTAGCGACCATGGAGGTCTCCCAGGCAGCCGACCGGCTCATGAATGCGTCGGCGGCCTTCGACGAGGGCCGCCAGGCCGTGGTCGAGCGACGAACCGCTGCGGACTCGGGTTGGCTGGCTGCGCTGGCGGACGAACTCGAACGACGCGAAGCCTCGCCGGTCGCCCGCAATGCGGTGCTGGTCTCGCTAGCGTCGTGCCCAGGACGGGACATGGTTCGGCTGGTCCTCGAGCGCTGGCCCACGACCTCCGCCCCGCACATCGAAGAAGACCCGTCGCTGCCCCTCGCGTCGGCGCGGACACTCGCCGCCGTGCTCGCCCAGACCCAAAAGCCGCCCACGCTCGAGGCCGAGGCCCCGCGCCTGCTGATGGGCACGGCCTTCGAGCGGGACCTCGCCGCGTGTTGGGTGCAGGAGGCCGTCCTCCGCGGCCAGCCCGTCGGCACTCCGCCGTTGCGTCGCGGCTGGTCGATGCTCGAAGGCCACCTGCTGCATGCCCTCCCGCTGGTGCTGGAATCGCTGGAGGCTCGCCTACCCGGGTTCGCGCCCAAGACCGATGGCTTCCATCGCTCGGGCGCAGGCGGGCTGGCCATGGTGACCACGGCCCCCGTTGCGGGACGCACGCGGGTCATGCCTGCTGAAGACATCACCACGCCCACGCGCGCGAGCCAGATCGCCTCGGTCGGCGCTCACGCTCGGGCATTCCACGGCGCGCGAATCGAAGCCCGCGTCGTCGAGCTCGCCGACCCTCTCCAGCCGGACTCGCTCGACGCGGACCTCGTGCGTGGCCTTCGACTCGCGTGCACGGGCCCGCTGCGCCTGGACGACGCCATGGCCCGCCCTCTGACCCCGGCCGCGGCCGGACGACGCCATCGCAGCAAGGCCCAGGTCGCGGTGGTCCGCCGCGAGCCCGCCATCGTCTTCGAAACGCTCATGAACCTCGCGACGCACGGCGGGCACACCAACCTGGTATGGAGTGCCGCGTGCGGCCGCCTGCTCGCTCGGCGCTCTCTGTCCGGGCTGGTCGGGCTCGGACAGACCCACGCGTGGTCCGAGGTCGTCGAGGCTGCCCAGCGCTGCGTTCTGTGGCAGGCGCGCATCGACAGCGGCTGGTTTTTCGGCGTGGGCGCCGACGACCTGCTGCTGCTCGTGCTGGGCGAAGACCGCCGCACGCTGTCCGTGCTCGGCTACACCGACACGGACTGACGCGCTCCGCTCACTCGGCGGCGAGCATCGTAGTGACGGCCTCGAGGCACTCGTCGATCGGCACGAAGGTGGTCTCCCCCGAGCGACGCTGCTTGACCTCGATCTTGCCGTCCTTGAGGCCGCGCTTGCCGATGGTCAGCCGCACGGGCATGCCGAGCAGGTCGGCGTCCTTGAGCTTGACCCCCGGACGCTCCTTGCGGTCGTCGAGCAGGACCTCGACCCCCCGCTCGCGGAGATGCTCGTAGAACTTCTCCGCCACCGCGGCCGGCTCGTCGCCGCCCATCGGCGTGATCATGACCGAGTAGGGCGCGACCTCGTTGGGCCACACCAGCCCGTCGTCGTCGTGCAGCTGCTCGATCACCGCGGCGATGAGACGCGAGACACCGATGCCGTAGCACCCCATCACGATGGGCTTGGACTTGCCGTCGGCGTCGAGGAACTCGGCCTTCATCGCGGTGGAGTAGTGCGTGCCGAGCATGAAGATGTGGCCGGCCTCGATACCGCGGTAGAGCTTGAGGCCCGTGCCGCACTTGGGGCACGGGTCGCCCTCGGCCACCAGGCGGATGTCGGCGACCTCGCCCTCGAAATCACGCCCGTGGCGGACGTGCTGCAGATGGTGGTCCTCTTCGTTGGCCCCGGTGATGCCGTCGGCGACCGCGGCCGCGGCCGGATCGACCACGATCGGGCCTTCCCAGCCCACGGGGCCGAGGAAGCCGGCGTGCTCGGGCTCGGCCACCCAGTGCACCTCGTCGGCATCGACGGCCCGGGCGAGCTTGATCTCGTTGACCTCGTGGTCGCCCCGCACCACGGCCAGCACCTTCTGCTCGCCCGCGGTGTAGACGACCGACTTGAGGAACTGGGCGGGGTCGGTGCCCTCGAAGAAGCCCACGAGCTGCTCGATGGTCTTGGCACCCGGCGTGTGCACCTTGCTCCGCTCCGCGAGCTTATCGGACGCGGCGGCGGGCTCCTCGACGGGCGTGGTGGTGGCGACCTCGACGTTGGCCGCGTAGTCGCACGACGGGCAGGCCGCGATGGCATCCTCGCCGCTCTGCGCCAGCACCTGGAACTCGGCGCTGCCGCTGCCGCCCATGGTGCCGTTGTCGGCGGCCACGATTCGATACTCGAGGCCGAGCCGCTTGAAGATGCGGTGGTAGGCGGCCTCCATCGTGTCGTAGCTCTCCCGCGCGGCCTCCTTGGACACGTCGAAGGAGTACGCGTCCTTCATGAGGAACTCGCGGCCGCGCAGCAGACCGGCGCGGGGTCGCGGCTCGTCGCGATACTTCATCTGAATCTGGTACAGATTCACGGGCAGCTGGCGATAGCTGCGAATCTCTCGGCGCACGAGGTCGGTGATGAGCTCCTCGTGGGTGGGCGCCAGGTGGTACTCGCCCGACTTGCGGTCGTTGAAACGGAACAGCGTGGGGCCGAACTTGTCCCAGCGCCCCGTCTCCTTGAAGTACTCCGACGGCAGCATCGCGGGCATCAGCAGCTCTTGGGCGCCGGACCGGTTCATCTCCTCACGGATGATGTTGGCGATGCGTTGCAGTACGCGGACCCCGAGCGGCAGGAATTCGTAGATCCCGGCGCCGACCATGCGGATGTATCCCGCGCGCAGAAGCAGCGCGTGAGAGACGGTCGTGGCCTCTTTGGGGGTCTCTCGCAGAGTGGGCAAGAAAGCTTGCGAGTAGCGCATGAGCGCCGGGGACCCTAGCAGACCTTGGGGGGCTTGGGGGTAGCGCGGCCGAAGCGGGCGACGGCCCGCTGGAGCACGGCCTCGAGCGCTCGGGCCTGGTCGTCTCGGTCGAAGCGCTCCCGGGCCAGGGTTCGGGCGGCCGCCCCCGCTGCGGTGACGCCCGCGGGCTCACGCACGAAGGCCCGCAGCTGCCGTGCCGCGGCGGCGGGCGAACGGGGGACTACGAGCCCCGCGCCGGTCTCGCGCAGCATCGCCGCCTGCCAGCCCCCGTAGTTGATCGCCACCGGGCGACCCGCGGCCAGGCCGTCGAACAGCTTGTTGGCGCTGTTGTGAGCCATCTGCGGGACGTCGCGAAACAGTGAGGTCGTCACCGTGGCCCCGGCCAAGAGCGCGGGAACCTCACACTTGGGCACCGCCGGACGCAGCCGCACCGTGGCAGCGAGTCCCGCGCGCTCGACCCGGGCCGCGATCTCGGCCCGCTGCGCGCCTTCACCGACGATGGCAAAGCCCACGCGCGGGTCGAGCCCGGCCATGGCGGCCGCCACGTCGACCAGCCAGCCCACGTCGTTCATCCAGCCGAGCGTGCCCGCATACATCACGAGCGGATCGTCGGGCCCCAGGTCGGGAAAGCGGCGGGCTCGATCCGCCTGCGCCCGTGCGGGCTCGACCTCGAAGGCGGCGCAGTCACAGCCGTTGGGGATCGTGGTGATCCGCTCTCGAGGCACGCCCCACGCCGCCACGCCCTCGGCCATGCCCGGAGACAACGCCACCACTTCGGCGGCGCCCCGGTACGCGGCCCACGCCAAGGCCCGCGCCGCGCCGCGGGACCAGGGGGAGCGCAGGGCTCCGATCGCGATCGGCAGCTCGGGCCAAAGGTCGCGCACCTCGAACACCATCGGTACCCGATGCCAAAGCCGCCCCCACAGGCCGGGAATCGCCACCGTGAGCGGGGTGCTCGTCGCGAACACGACATCGGGTCGGTGACGCATGAGCTCGCGGCTCGCCCACTGCCCATAGTGCGCGAAAGACTGCAAGCGCGCGCGGACGCCCATCGCGTTGTCGTAGGGCACCACCGCGCGATGCAGCTCGATGCCTTCGAGACGCTCGCGTCGCACCGAGCCGGAGTCTCGATCGCGAATGGTGCCGAGCATGGTGACCCGATGCCCACGCGCGACCAGGCGTCGCGCCATCTCGAAGGACCGCGTGGCGCCGGCCTGCTGCGGGCCCACGAAGTGTTGATGGAGATACAGGACGTGCACGCCCGGCACCTCAGCCTGCGGCCAGGACCCCGGCGTCGTCGTCGGCAGGCGGCGGCTCGCGGCTCGTGCGGGGATCGGGCTCGTAGCCCGTCCCTGCCGTCAACATGCGCGCGATGGCGTCGAGCTGCCCCCCCGCCGCGGCGGCTTCGAGTCGCTCGACCCACGGCCCCAGCTCCAGGGCATCGACCGCCGCGGGTCGAGCCCGCAGGATGCCCTCGACCGCGGTCGGCTCGATGCCCTCGCCGGGGCAGACCAGGGCTTCGTGCAGCTTCTCGCCGCGGCGCAGCTGCGAAATCTCGATGGGGACTTCGTCCTCGGTGCGCCCGGACAAGCGAATCATCTGCCGCGCCAGCTCGAGGATGCGCACCGGCTCGCCCATGTCGAGCATGAACACCTCGCCGCCCTCGGCTGCCACCGCGGCCTGGATCACCAGCCGCACCGCCTCGGGGATGGTCATGAAGTAGCGGGTGGCATCGGGGTGGGTGACGGTGACCGGACCGCCGCGCTCGATCTGGCGGCGGAAGGTATGGACCACCGATCCCTGCGAGCCGAGCACGTTGCCGAAGCGCACCGAGCAGGCACAGATGTCCGCCCCGCGCCCGCGCGCCTGGACCAGCAGCTCGGCCACCCGCTTGCTGGCTCCCATCACGCTGCGGGGTGCCACCGCCTTGTCGGTCGAGACCAACACGAAGCGCTCGACCCCCGCGGCCTCGGCCGCCTCGAGCACGACCCGGGTACCGCCGACGTTGTTGTCGATGGCCTCGGCCGGGTGCTGCTCCATCATCGGCACGTGCTTGAACGCGGCGGCATGGAACACGATGGACACGGGGTGCTCTCGAAGCAGCGCCGCCATCCCGGCCGCGTCGCGAACATCGAGCAACCGCGCCTCGAGGCCGACCGCGCTGCCCTCGGCCCGCAGCTCGGCCTCGATCTCGAACAGGCTGTTTTCGTGGTGGTCCACCATCACCAGCTCGCGCACGCCCAGGCGCAGCAGCTGGCGGCAGGTCTCGCGACCGATGGATCCCCCCGCCCCGGTCACCAGCACCGCCCGCCCGCCGAGCGCGGCTTGCATGCGGGCCCACCCGGCGGAGTCGAAGCGCTGCGCGTCGCGGCCGAGCAAGTCCTCGACCCGCAACGGACGGATGGCACTGATGCCCACCCGGCCCGTCACCACCTCGAACATGCTGGGCACGGTGCACACGGGGAAACCGGTCTCGCCGCAGCGCTCGGCCGCACGGCGTCGCTCGGCTCGCGAGGCCGTGTGCATGGTGAGGATGAACGCCTCGGCCTGGACCCGGGCGGCCAAGGCGGCCGCGTCACGCGTGGTCCCGAGCACGGGGAGGCCTTCGATGACCACGCCGTCGCCGACCTCGTCGTCGATGAACCCCACGACCTCGTAGCCGGCATCGGGTCGACTCCGCAGAGCCCGGGCTGCCTGCTGCCCCGCTCGACCCGCGCCCACGAGCAGCGCGCGAACCGGGGCCGACGACCGCTGCGACACCGCGTGCCGACGCTCGCGCTCCTCGTCCCACCAACGCACCGCGATGCGAACCCCCGCGACGGCGACGAGACTGAACAGACCCTCGAGAACGATGACGCCCAGCGGCAAGACCCAGCCGGGGGTGAGCGTGGGCGCAACGAGTCGCCACGCCAACAGTACGCCCGTGCCGACGCCGACCGCACGCGCCAGCAACAACGCCTCGCGAAGGCCGAACAGCTGCCACCGAACGCGGCGCAAGCCCAGCGCCCGCGACAGCCCCAGACGCAACGCCACCACCGCGGGCACGACCACCGTCAGCTGGGCCGCGTACGCGTCGGGCGGCCAGCCCTCGAAACGCACGCAGTACGCCCCGAGCCCGGCCAGGATCAGCGCCACCACGTCGACCGCGCCCCGCAGCCATCGTCCCCGGACCGCAGGGCGCGTGCCCGCGGCGGGGAGGGTCGAGGAGCCGACCGGTGGAGCAGGCGAGGTCACGGAGCGCTCGGCGGTCGCCGGGGTACGGGCGACCGTGGTATTTCCGAAGGCTCATGGTCCCCCGGACCCGGGTACTGTCCCACGACCCCGTCACGGTGAAAACCGTGTCCACGGCCGACACCGAGGCTCGAATCGGCATATGCGGATAATGCGCTTCAACGTCGGCGCCGTGCTGGGACTCGGATTGGCCCTGGTCCTGGTCGCCTGCGCGGCGGGACGGTTTCGCTTCGACAAGCGAGCCCAGGCCGAAGACGTGGAGATGCGCGATCTCGAGGATCTGCTCGGTGAAGGCGATGACGTGGCCGTCGATCGGCAGCAGCTCGAGCGCCCGCCACCCGAGCCTCCCCCGCCCTACCGCCTCGGCAAGCGCGACGTCCTCAACATCTACGTGATGGACCACCCCGAGATGAGCTCGCAGCGGGTGAACCTCGGGGAGCTCGCGGGCACCACCGTGCAGGACGACGGCATGGTGCACCTGCCCGTCCTGGGCGCGATCGAGGCCGAGGCGCTGACGCTGGAGGAGCTTCGGCTTCGGCTGGTGACCGAGGCGGCCAAGTACATCGTCGACCCGCAGGTCACGGTCGAGATGCTGACCTATGCGTCACAGCGCTTCTTCGTGCTCGGCCGCGTGCGACAGCCCGGCGTGTTCGCGTCCGACGGCACCACCACCCTGCTCGATGCGCTCGCGCTGGCGGGCGGCGCCGCCGATGATGCCGATCTCGAGGGCGCCTCGGTGGTGCGAGCCGGGAGCTTGCTGGCCATCAATGTCGCCGACGTGGTCCACCGCGGCGACCTGAGCCGCAACGTCCACCTGCGGGCAGGCGACCTGATCTACGTGCCCGACGACACGGGGCAGCAGGTCTACGTGCTGGGCGAGGTGCTGCGCCCCGGGGTCGTGCCGATGCGTCACGGCCAGCTGAGCCTCGCCGAGGCCCTCGCCGCGACGGGAGGGCCGACCCCCGCCCGGGCTCGTCGCGAGCTGGCCGTGCTGCGCGGGGGCCATGCCCGACCCATCGTCTACACCCTCGAGCTCGAAGAGGCGCTGCTCGTCGACGAGCGCGTGTCGCTGCGCCCCGGCGATCGAGTCGTGGTGGCGCCCACCGGGCTGTCGACGGCGAGCCGCTACATGCAGCAGCTACTGCCCTTCTTGCTCGCGGGCCAAGCCGCGGGCATCGCCGCGCAAGGAGCCACCAATGCCGCCAATACGGCGACGGCGGTCGGCAACAACGGCGGCGGCGGCTGAGCTACGACGGGCCGGCCTCGTCGTCCGCCCACCACTGCACGATCTGCTCGAGCACGGCCGGATCGTTCATCAGGGCGATGTGCGAGGTCTGGTCGAAGACCCGGTGCTTCGCGTTCGGCAACAGGCCCGGCTCGAGGGTGCCGAAGCCCTTGCCCTGGGCGCTGGGCGAGCGCACCAAGCCGTCGCCGATGAGCCACCCCCACTTGCCCTTGGGCTGCCCGACCGTCCCCGCGGCGATGAACCAGCGCACGTGATCGGGCATCGAGGCGGGCCGCGGCTTGCGAAGGGCTAGCTCGTCGACGTCCCGGTTGCGCCAGTCCTCGTCGAGCACGAAGCCGTGGCGCAGGTCTTTGATGCCCGCGCTGCGCAGGTTGAGGAGCTTGCCGATGATCTTGGTCCAGGGGTTCCAGACCGCCTCGAGGGTGAAGGCGGCCACGTGCACCAGCTGCTCGAGCGGCGCCCCGTGGCTCGGCGCTCCGAGCAGGAACACCCGCGAGAGCATGCCGACCCAGGTATGGCCGGCCTCCATGCCGTAGTGCACCGCGCTGCGCGTGACCAGCCCGCCCATGCTGTGGGCCACGATCGACAGCTGCTGCAGCCCGGGCCACGCCTGCACCAGCGCTTCGAGGCGCTCGGCCAGCTCGCGCCCGTTGACCGAGATGTGTCGCCCCGTGTTGTAGCGGGCGTAGATCGGCGTGGCCTGCCGCGCGTCGGCCAGCGCCTCACCGAACTCGGCCGTGTCGTCGCCTCGCGCGAAGCTCCATGCGTGGTCCGTGCCCATCAGTCCGTGCACCAGCACGCAGGCCGAAGGCCCCGTCCCGACCGGTGCCTCGGGGGGATGGGAGAGCGGCGTTCGATCGCCCCGGCACAGCGTCATCTCGATGGCGAGCGGAGACCCGGCCGTTTCGAGGTGATCGCCGAACAGACCATTGAGCACGCCTCGTGCCTCCAGTTTGCGCTCGGGCAACGACGCCCACAGGCGCTGCGCCAACGCGACGGCTTCCGCGGTGTTCATCCGCCCCTACCCTACCGCATACGAAAAAGCCCCGAACGCGAGGCGCTCGGGGCTCTTCCGTGCTCGGACGGGAAGGACTACTTGCGGGCCGCGCTGCGACCACGACCTCGGCCACGGCCGCGCCCCCCGGAGGGACGTCGCGAGCCGTCGCCGCCTCCGGGTCGCCCGCGGCGAGCACTCGGCTTGCGCGAACCACCGCCGCCGCCGGAGCGGCGCTTGGCGGGCGGCCGATGCCGTGCCTCCAGGTCGGTCATGGGCGGCGGAGCGGCGCTCGGCGGGAACTGGTGGTCCTCGACGCGCTGCATGTGCTGCCCCACCAGTCGCTCGATGTCGATGAGGTAGTCGCGCTCCTCGATGTCGCACAGGGACATCGCGATGCCCGAGGCCCCCGCCCGCGCCGTCCGTCCGATGCGGTGCACGTAGGTCTCGGGCACGTTCGGCAGGTCGAAGTTCACCACGTGGCTCACCCCTTCGACGTCGATGCCCCGGGCGGCGATGTCGGTGGCGACCAAGACCTCGAGGTCGCCGTTCTTGAACCCCTCGAGCGCCCGCGTGCGCGCGCCTTGGGACTTGTTGCCGTGGATCGCCGCCGCCCGAACGCCGCCCTTGTCGAGGAACTGCGCGACCCGGTTGGCACCGTGCTTGGTGCGGCTGAAGACCAGCGAGCGCGAGACCGAGGGATCGGAGACCAGACCCAGCAGCAGCTTGCGCTTGTTGGTCTTGTCCACGAAATACAGGCGCTGCTCGATCTTGTCGGCCGGCTTGGACACGGTGGCCACCGCGACGTCGACCGGATCGTTGAGCAGCTTGGCGGCCAAGCGCCGGATCTCGGGCGGCATGGTGGCCGAGAACAGCAGGTTCTGACGCTTGGTCGGCAGCGCGGAGATGATGCGCTCGACGTCGGGCAAAAAGCCCATGTCGAGCATGTGGTCGGCTTCGTCGAGGACCAGCGTGTCGACGTTGTCGAGCCGGACGTGGCCCTGACCCATGAGGTCGAGCAGGCGACCGGGCGTGGCCACGAGCACGTCGATGCCACGGCGAAGCTCGCGGATCTGGGGCTTGTCGCTGACGCCACCGAAGATCACGGTGTGCCAGACCTCGAGATGAGCGCTGTAGGTCGCGAAGCTCTCGCCGATCTGCGCCGCGAGCTCGCGGGTGGGCGAGAGCACCAGGGCGCGCACCACCGGGTCGTCAGAGGCCTGGGCGTCGATGCGTTGCAGCACGGGCAACGCGAACGCGGCCGTCTTGCCGGTCCCGGTCTGGGCGCAGCCTACGATGTCCCGGCCGGCGAGGGCGGGCTCGATCGTGGCGCGTTGAATGGGGGTGGGCTCGCGGTAACCCGCGTCGTGCACTGCCTTCAAAAGCGGCGGGGCGAGGCCCATATCGTCGAAACTCACGGAGCGGGGATTGGCATGGGACCGGGGGGAATGCAAATCCCGCGTCGTGCGCCACGTGCGCTACACGGCGGTTTCGCCGGTGAGCCCGTGCTCGCTCACGCCCGAGGCCTCAGCTGCGACCCCGCAGCCGTTCGAGCAGCGTGGCCACGTCCGACTCGAAGAACAGCGCAATTGGGATCACGAGCGTGAAGTAGCGAGATTCGCGGGGGTGCAAGGCAGCACACACCAGCCCCACCAAGAGCATGGCGCTGGAGATGTACTTCGGGGGCGGCTTGCAGTCGGGAGCGGCGCGTCGAGACACGACGATCGCCAGCGCGAGCAACATGAGGTCCGCGGCGAGGGCCACGGTGACATAGAGCCGGTCGACCAAGGTCGCGATGCCCACGCTGCCCTGCGGCACGGACACGGTCGTGGTGGCCACGCCCATGTTCACGACGCCGCCGTAGTCGAACACCAACGAGGTCGCGCGCGGCATCAGGCACGCGAGCATCATGATGATGGCGCTCAGCGCCAGCGTGCCGCGAGTCGGAGTCTCGAGCGCCGCGTTGATCCGGCGGTGGTGCACCCAGAACGAAAACAGGATGGCGAACGCGATGACGTACTCGACGAGCATCTCCCCGAAGATGCGGACCGAGACCTCGCCCCCGAGTTCGTCGGGGATCTCCAACGCCAAGATCGTGATGGCGATGGCGTAGACCGCATCGATGAACGCACCCAGGGCTTCCTTGGTCATGAAGTGCCGGCTTCACGATAGCCCGACCGCGCCCGTGATGGCGCCTGCAAATCAGGCGCTCGCCGGCCGACGGGTGAGCGCGACCTCGTCGTACTCCCCGATCGTCGCGAACCCGAGCCGCTCGTAGCAGGCGATCGCGGAAACGTTGTCCGCCTTGACGTTCAACCCGATGAGCTCGACCTCGCGATAGAGCCCACGGCACAGCGCGGCCGTGACCCGTCGCGCCAGGCCTCGGCCTCGACACTCGGGCGCGGTGGTGATGTTGCCCAGCGCGGCCACGCCATAGCGCGGGGAGAACACATGCACCCCGGCCACGCTGACCAGGGACCCCGCCTGCCACAGGCCGACGTAGTGACCCGTCTGCAGCATGCGAGCATCGAACCAGTTGCCGGGATAGGCCCGAGCATAAAACGCCTGGATCTCGTCGAGCTGCTCGCCGTGCAAAGGCTGCACCTGCTCCGTGTCGACGTCGTCGAGCCGGGCGCGATGCCGATGCACCATCTTCAAGTGGCGACCATGGGGCTCGGCCGACCACGCGCTGCCAAAACGACCGAGCAGCCCCGGGCTGAGGTGGGCGTAGATCGGCGAGGGCAAGCGCTCGAGCATCGCGTCGACCAGGTCCCGCCGCGCGCCGCCGTCCGGGCCCCCGAGGGCCAGCAGCGTGGGCAACGTGGTGCCCGTATAGAGCAAGGCCAACGCGCTCAGCTCACCGCGTTCATCCCGCAGACCGAGCCAGGTGGTGTGCGGCCAGAAGAACGGATCGAGATCGCCGAGCTCGTACAAATGAAGCGCCGGGTCCCGACGCACGAAGCGTTCGATCTCCGCCTTGTCGTCGACCCGGATCGCCTGCCGCGGCATCGGGGGCAACGTACCCCAGCGCTGCCGCGGCCACGAATCAGACGATGATCAACAGCAGAGCGAGCAGCAGGCCGCCCGACAAGATCGTGGAGGTGATGGAACCGACGTAGAACACCGTGCTCATGAAGGTCGCGACCTTCAGGCCCGTGCTCTGCCGCGTGGCGAGCATGCGAAGCAATGCCAAGCGAGCGGCCCGCAACGAACCCACCCCCACCAGCGACAGCAAGAAGACCATCAACAGCGCGTAGCCGATGGAGAACAGGGCCATGGCGCTACTTCCGCCACAGGCCATCGCGGCTGGGCTCCAGGCCAAGACCCCGGCTGCGGTCGCCATCGCCAATGCACGCGGGTGTCCCGTGGGGTGTTCCATCGCAGGATAGAGACGAACGACCCCCGGGTTTGGTTCCCTTCGATCCGCACTTTGCTCGGGCTCGCCGCCCGGGCCCCGAACATGCGAAAACAAATGGCCGTGCTCGAGTGGTTGCGACGACGACGCGCAGGGGCCGATCCCATCGAGCTGCGCCCGCGAGATTGCCACTGCCACGTGATCCCCGGGGTCGACGACGGCAGCCGCGACATGGCCGAGTCGATGGCCATGCTCCGCCTGCTGCACGACGCGGGAGCCGAGCACGTCATCGCCACGCCCCACATCCTGCCCGGTCGATTCGACAACGAGCCCGACGACCTGCGCCGGGCCTTCGACGCCCTCGCGGATGCTGCCCAGCGCCTCGCCATCCCCGTTCGCCTGGAGCTGGGCGCCGAGCACTACCTCGGCGAAGCGCTGCAGCAGCGGGTGCACGACGACTCGGTGATCGCGTTTGGCCCGGAGCGCTACGTGCTGTTCGAGACCCCCACCTGCCCCGAGCCTCCCGTGGGCCTGCGGCAGCTGGTCTACGCGCTGGTCGACCGCGGCTACACCCCGCTCATCGCTCACGTCGAGCGCTACCCGTACCTGCGAGACGAAGGCGGCGAGGAACTCGTCGAAGACCTACGCGCGGCCGGGGCCCGCTTCCAGGTCAACCGCACCGTCGGCGGCGCCAACCGACCGGGGTACGGCACACGAGGTCGCTTCATCGCCTGGCTCCGCGAGTGCGACTTCATCGACGAAGTCGGTAGCGACCTGCACCGCGCCACCCCCGAAGGCCGCCCCTACGCCCGCGCGGCCGGCTAGAGTCCTACGCGTTGGCCTCGAGCCAGGCCTTGATCCCCGAGTGGAGCCGGGGGTGGTGTTGCTGCATGTAGCCGAGGTCCGTGGTTTGCCACTCGGTGGGCGCGTCGCGCCCTTCGAGGGCGGCTTCGATCTGCGCCCACACATCGGCGGGCACAGGCCGATCACTCGCGCCCCCGAGGTTCGCCTCGGCCGGATCGATCGCCCAACGATAGAGCGTCTTGCCGTCGCGATCGATGGCGATGACGGCGGGCTGCGACATCCCGTGCGGGTAGGCGGTGGCGTCGGCGGCCAGCGGGGTCTGCTCGCGTGGGGTGATGGCGACATCGAAGCGACGCGCCAGGGTCAACGAGGGATCGGAGACGACGCCGAAGGGCAGCGCCCAGTCCCGTGCCGCCGCCCGTGCGCCCTCGGGGCTCTGAGCCGTCACCGCGAAGAGCTCTCCGCCGCGCGCCCGCACCCGCTGCACGAACTCGCCGCCGAGATCCTTCAGGTAGCCTTGGCACCACGGGCACCAGTCGCCGCGGAAGAACACCAGCACGGTCAGCGGCCGCGCCTGAACTTCGGCGTCGAGCCAGTCGGCGGCGACTTGGGCCGACCAGTGGTCGTCCGCCCGGGCAATCTGCCCCGCCTCGTCGCCCTGCTCGTTCCATTGCTCGAGGGTGTTCGTGCCGCCCTCGTTGTAAAAGAGGAACAGACGGCCCCCGACGATCTTGAAGGTGCGGGGATCGGCCGGAGCCCGCCCCCCTTCGGCCCCCATCGCGAAGGCACAGAATCCGCCGTACTCGGGGAGGTAGCGCAGGGGTTCGGCGAGGAAGGCCTCGCGCTCCGCCTCATCGTAGAAGTGATAGGTCGCGCCACCAAACTGCGCAAAAATCGCAGGATCGCCGCGGCGGACCTGGCCCTGGGTGTGGTAGCTGACGGGGCTGTAGCCTTCGAGTCCAATGCCGCTCTCGGGACGGTTGGTGTGCTTTTGCGTCTGCATCGTGCTGCCAAGCTAGGCGGCACCCGGGGCCCGCGGTAGGCGACATGCGCGTCTATCATTTATGCTCGAATGGCATGGATCGGCTCAACGCCTACGGCTCGTTCCTCCGGGTGGTCGAGGCGGGTAGCTTCTCCGCGGCCGCACGCGAGCTCGGGGTCACCCAGCCGACCATCAGCAAGCAGATCGCCGCCCTCGAGGCCGAGCTGGAGACCGCGTTGCTGGTGCGAACCACTCGCAAGCTGTCGCTGACCGACGCGGGCAACCAGCTCTATGAGTCGGCGCGGTCGATCCTCGACGAGGTCGCGCGCACCGAGGCCGCGGTCCGCCGACTCGACCAGGAACCGGTGGGCACCCTGCGGGTGAACCTCCCGCTCGTGTTCGGACAAGAGTGCATCGTGCCGCTGCTCCCCGAGTTCTTGCGAGCGCACCCGAAGATCGAGCTGGACCTGCACTTCACCGATCGATACGTCGACCTGCTCGAGGAGGGCGTGGACATCGTCGTCCGCATCGGCACCACGCCCGACAGCACACTCGTAGCGCGCAAGCTCGGGCTCACCCGGAGGGTGGTCGTCGCCTCACCGGACTTCCTCGCCCGACACGGCATGCCGCAGCAGCCCGGCGAGCTCGCCACCCGCCCCTGCGTGGTCTTTGCCAGCGGGGGTAGCGGCTCGCGCTGGGTCTTCGAACGCGGAGGGCAGCGCTCGGCGGTGCGGCTGTCCTCCATCGTGCGCTCGGACAACGGACACGTCCTCCGCGACCTCGCCGTTCGAGGCGTCGGGATCACCACGCTCGCCTCGTGGCTGGTCGCGCCCGACATCGAAGCCGGCCGATTGGTGCCGCTGCTCGAGGACTACACGATGCCCACCATGGACATCACGGCGCTGTACCCCAGCCGTCGCTTCCTGCCGCACCGCGCTCGCCGATTCCTGGAGTTCCTCGAGCGCCGCTTCTCGGGACACCCCCAGCTCGGTTGAGCCCGGCCCTCAAGGCCAGCGGGCCAAGATGCCCACCAGCGCCTCGCCGTAGGTCGTGTTGAGGGCTTCTTCGCGGATCTCGTAGACCGGCGCCTCGCCGCTCATGAAACCGGTGTTCACCCGAGCCCGCACCCACGGACCCACGCCGGCCTGGCTCACCCACGCGTAGCCGAGGCCGAACTGGCCGTAGACCGAGTGCCGCGGCAACCGGTTGCCGGCCTGGTCGGGATCGCGATGCACGTAGAAGCCGACCGCATCGACGGCGATGCGATGAGCCGGGCGTGGGTGGAAGGCCAGCCGCACGCTGGCCCGCGCGTGCCGTTGCGTGTCGAGATAGACCCACGCGTAGCGGCCCTGCACGTTCCAGCCCAGGCGCCAGCGAATCCCCAGCAAGTGGTCGAGCCCGTAGCCGAGGTGAATGATGGTGTCGCGCAGGCCTCCCGGGGCGATCGACACCCCGTCGACGTCGCTCTTGGCGATGGAGTGCGTGGTGACCCCGACCGCGAGTCGATCGTCGAAGGAAACCCCGCGCCGCGACGCCGCCCAGGGGCGCCCGGACAGCTCGACCTGGTGGTCGTGCACCCGCACGCGGATGTTGCTGGCGTCGTACCAGGCCATGCCGTGGCGTCCGCCGATGGCCATCCACGGCGTCAGCGACAGCGCCCACGCGCCTGCAGGACGCAGCGCCCAGACGCGGCGACTGAATAGCCCCCACGACTGCGGCACGTAGGCACCCGAGACATCGGCTCCCAGCCACAGCGTGCGCCGCAGCTCCGGGTCGCGATAGCGGATGATCCCCAGCTCGGGATACGGCGCAAAGACCTGCCACTGCCCTTCGTCGGGGCGCTCGCGGTTGCGGCGACGGCCACGGCGAGAACCGGTGCGTGCGTCCTCCTCCCGCTCCGTCTCGGGCTCCTCGACGTCGGCCGTTTCGGGCTCGACCGGCTCCGCCGTGCTCGGTGCGTCATCGAGCACCTCCGCGACCTCGGGCGGCTCTGTGTCCCTGCCCTCCTCGACCGCGGCATCCGCTGGCTCTGAACTCTCCGCTTCTTCGGACTCGGCCTCGCTGCGTTCGTCCTCGACCGGTGCATCGTCGGGGGCCTCGTCGCTCGCGGCCGCCCCGTCGTCGTCCATCGCCTCAGTCGCTTCGACGACATCCGACTCCAGCTCCGGCTCGACCCCGTGCCCGGCGAAGCCGAGCCCGAGCGTCACCGCCAGCAGGAACGAGGCAGCCATGCGGCGTCAGCCGCCAGTGACCGTCACTGCGAACGAGATCGCCGCGACGCTCAGCACGTAGCGATTGCTGGTCACCGACAGCTGGGCGCTATAGGGGCGGCCCGGCTTGAGGGTCAGTCCCCCCGGCGACTCGTTGAAGAAGGTGAGCGTGACCAGCTCGCGGTCCTCGTCGAGCGACCACGCGAACTCACCGGGCGCAGCCGGAGTGCCGTCGACGGGGGTGCCCACCGCCAGGTCGGCCGCGGCCCCCGACATGTCGCTGGCGATGAACAGCGAGACGGAGCGCTCCATCTCGGTCTCGAACTCCTCGTCGCCGACCTCGGGCACGGGCAGCTCGAAGGGCAGCTCCACCGTGCCCAGTGCGCCCTCGATCTCCACCGTAACGCCGTCCGCGAGTTCGTCGACGTCGAGGCGAGCATCGCCCTGCGTCACCACATCGTCCGGGCAGCCCGTGGCCAGGACGAGCACCGCGAGCAGCGACGACGAACAGACAAGCCGGCCCATGCGATCGGGATGGTAACGCACCCTCGCCCGCCCCGTCGTGACGCGGGCCTCAGCTCGGGGCGACCGCGGCGGCGATCTGCTCGAGCCACGCGATCCCGGCCTCGACCGTCGCCTCGGGCAGCCCCTGGACCCAGGCCACATGGTCGACCTCGGACGGCTCGAGAGGCAGCGGGCACGGCCCCGGATCTCGCTCCAGCTCCAACGCCGGCATCTCGGCCTCGCGCTCGCGAACGAACGCGGTCAGGCGCTTGACTCGCTCGGCGATGCAGTCGTCGAGGGTCTCGGCCGCCGCCTGCGTCACGATGCGTCGCGCGTCGAACTGCGACCCCTCGGGGATCCGAGCCAGGCGCACGTGCCGATACCAAGCCCGCAGCGCCACCAGCTGAGCGATGTACTGCACGTTACGGCCCTGACGAGGTTGCGGGCGATCGAGCTTGTCGATGGAAAACGGGCGATCGAGCTTGGGCAGGGTCTGGATCACGAGCCGCTTGGCGTCCACCGGGCGCCGCACGACCTGCCCCGCGCCGGTCACCGAGCCATAGCCCACCCGGCCGGGCCCCACGAGGCCCCCGGCGCCGCCCAGGAAAATCCGAGGTTCGCGCAAGAACACCCCGCGCACCACATCGCCCACCAGCGACGCCGTGGCCTTGTCCCCCCGCTTGCCCCAGGGCGTGAAGTTGAAGTGGATGAACCCGCTCCCCACCTCGCTGTGATCTTTGCGGGACGTGCCCCCGGCCATGAGCACGTCGCAGAAATTGATGAGCGAGCCCAGGGTCACGAAGCTGAGCAGGATGGTGTGCTTGAGCCCCACACAGTGGGCCGTGGAGGCCTCTTCCTCCAGCAGCGTGCCCGGCCGCAGGTGCGCTCCGTAGCCCGCGCGGGCGTCATCGAGCAGCACCGCGCCCTGCACATAGCCCGCGTCGACCCGGGCCCGAGCCCCCAAAACGGCATCGACCAGCGTTGCGGGCCCTTCTACGCCGACCTTGGCCCCGGGTCCCAGAAAGGTCCGGGCCCCCTGAAGCCGAGTACCCGGGTGTAGGACGACACCCGAGCAGACCCGAGCCAACGAGACATCAGGGGCAACGTAGGTCTGCCTCGGGTCGACGATCTCCACGCCTTGGGCGGCGAGGGCTCGAAGGCGCTCGTCCATTTGCAACACCCCCATCGGTGGCCGTATACCACGATATAGAAGCGATCGAGCCTACGGACGACATGGCCGAAGGGTGAACGAGGAAAACACCGTCATACACAAGCGTATCCCGGTGGGCGGGGGGCCCAAGGAACGCAACGCCTATCTCATCGTGCTCTCCGGTCGCGCGGTGGGAAAGATGTACAAGCTGACGCCCGGCGAGCACGTGCTCGGCCGCTCGGCCGAGGCCGACATCCGGCTCGACGACGAGGGAGTCTCGCGCTCGCACTCGAAGATGCGTCGTCGCGCCGACGGCAGCGTGGAAGTCAGCGACCTCGACTCGACCAACGGCACCTTCGTCAACGGCCAGCAGGTCCGGCACTTCACGCTCAGCGATGGCGACCGCATCCAGATCGGCTCGGTCACCATCCTCAAGTTCAGCTACCAGGACTCGCTCGAGGAGCAGTTCCAGCAGCAGCTGTACGAGTCGGCCACTCGCGACCCGCTGACCCAGGCCTACAACAAGCGGCACTTCAACGAGCAGTTCGAAAAGGACTTCTCGCACGCCATCCGGCACGGCCTGCCCCTGGCCCTGCTGATGCTCGACGTCGATCACTTCAAGCGGATCAACGACACCCATGGGCACCCGGCCGGCGACCACGTGCTGCAGCGCTTGTCCGCCACCATCATGGCTTCGCTCCGCACCGAGGACGCCTTCTGTCGCGTGGGCGGTGAGGAGTTCGCCGTGATCATGCGCGACTGCACGGGCGAAGAGGCGGTGCAGCTCGCCGAGCGCCTGCTCCGGCTCGTGTCGAGCACCCAGTTCGTCTACGGCGGCAAGCAGCTGCCGGTCACCGTGTCGGTCGGCGTGTCCAGCTTCGTCCGCGAGCGTCACAAAGAAGGCACCGACCTGGTCGAAGAGGCCGACAAGTGCCTGTACGAAGCGAAGCGGCGCGGCCGAAACCGGGTCTGTCAGCCCAGCGACCTGTCCACGCCCCCCTCCTCGTAGGCGCCTGCGCCACGCTGCGACAGTGCTAGGCTGTCGCCCTCAATGGCTCAGCTCAGCGACGAAGAGCTCCGGGACGCAGCCGCCGAGGCGGGGATCTCCCCCAACGAACTCCGCCACGCGCTCGCCGAGCGCGAAGGCACCGACCTGGCTCGCCCCGACGAAGCCAAGAGCCTGATGGGCCCGCCCGCCCGGGGCACGGCCGCGACCTTCGTCGAGGGTCGCGTGGGCCGTCCGCCCCTCGATGCCCTGGCCGCGGTGCGCTCCTCCATCGAGCGCCAGAGCGGGCACAGCGGTCACGGCCAAGGTGACGGCGAGGCCGACATCGTCGACACCTCGCTCGGCATCAACTACCGCATGCGCTCCAAAGACGACGGCGGCGGCGGAGCCCTGGTGCGCGTCGACGTCGACCCCACCTCGGGCAAGAGCTTCCGCAACCTCGCTGGGGCCGGCGTGGTCGGGGTCACCGTGGCCATGCTCGGCCTGGCCGCGCTCATCGGCTCGGTCACCATGGGCTTCATCGGCATGGGGCTCGGGGCCTTGGGGGCGTGGTCGGTGCTCAGCCGCAGCGTGAAGCTGGCCAAGGGCATCGCCAACGCCCGCGCCATGAGTGCCCAGGCCCTCATCGAGGCCGAAGACGACGACCCGCAGCGCGCCCTGCCCCCCGGCGCCTGAGCCCGCGGTTCCCCGACAGCACGGGTCACTCCGGTCCGCCCGCGCATCCGCGCCAGTGGTCGGCCGCGATACGATGCGCGGGCCATGGCCAAACCCTTGCGCTGCCCCAGCTGCGGAGCCCCCCTTCGGTGGAAGGGCGTGGCTACGGTCGTGGAGTGCCGCTATTGCCAGACCCACGTCACGACCGAGACGGGGGCCAAGACCGAAGACGCGGCCGTGGCCCGCACGCAGATGCGGCCGCGCAACCAGGCCGGATTGCTCGCAATCGTCTTCGCCCCCGTGGTCGTCGGCGTCGCCGCGAACGTCGCGGACATGAGCGTCAGCGGCGTGTTCAAGCCCTCGTTCGAGGTGGTGGAGGCCATCACCCTCGACCAGACCGAGGCCCAGATCGCGACCGCGCTGGACACCGAGGACGAAGAAGACGAACGGATCGTCTTCTACTTCGACCACCCCGTCCTCGACTACGTGCTCTTCGAGTGGGACGACGACCACCCCGAGCACGTCGCGAGCTTCGCCCTGTATGCGTTCGAGACGAACGACCAGCTCGCCCCCATCGTCGAGCGCATCGGCAAGGCGCTGGGCGAGCGCTTCATCGAGGACAAAAAGAACGACTCGTGGACCTGGCGCTGGGCCGACGCCCACATCTACATCAACAAAGAGATGACGGTGCTCAGCTACCACTCGGACCCCGAGGACGACCCCGAATGGGCCGAGCGCACCGATCTGATGTGGTCGCTGTTTCTGTCCGCCACCGCCGGCCGTGACCTCGACGTCCCGGCCGAGAAGGTCGCTCGGTTCACCGGAGCCGGGGTCTCGCTCGCCCGGCTCGCGCAGCTCGACGTCGGTGTCGAGGTCGACCAAGCGACGAAGGAAGTACGCACTCGGTTCCCGGTCGCGACCGTCGACCAGGGGCACGACCTCGAGTTCGAGCTCCCCGTCGCCCACCCGTGGTTCGGACACATCGAGCTGGAGTGGCGCAACGCCGCGAACGGGAAGATGGACGGCGCGCGCTTGTGGCCGCCGTTGGGAAAGCAAGAGTTCGCGGATCAAGCTGCGATGAAGACGTGCCTGGAGCGAGAGTTCGGCACCCCGGAGACCATCGTCAACGACCACCTGAAGCAGGAGCACACCTACGTCTGGTCGCCCGACGACATGGGTGCGCTGCGCCTGTACGACCACATCCTGAGCCTCGATCCGAGCTCGGACCACGGGTCCAACTACACCTCGCCACGCTCGAAGGCGGCCTGGTCCCGCGTGCTGTCGACGCTCGGGGCATGCGGCGGCTGAGGTCGGCGGCCGGGCCCCGAAACGACCGAGAACTCGCCGGCAGGACCGGCGAGTTCTCTTTCGTCGTGCGACTCGAAGAGGCCGAAGCCTCTAGAACTCGCGACGGCGGCGGGACGCGACGCCCAGGCCGAGGCCGAGCGCGATCATCATGAAGCCGCCGAAGCCCTCGTCGGTGGTGTTGCAGCCGCAGCCATCGCCACCGCCGCCATCGGCCGCTCCACCGTCGCTCCCGCCCGAGCCCGCCGAGCCACCAGTGCCGTCGGCACTGCCGTCGTCGTCGGCCCCGTGCCAGCCCTGCGCGAGGTTATAGGCCTCGAGCGCGCTGTCGATGGCCTCGGTGTTGTTGACGAGCACCAGCGGCGCACCGCTGGGCATGACCTCTTGCACCTCTTCGTCCGAGGGCATCGACCACGCGGGCTCGTTGTCGAAGTCGGGCCAGGGCGCCCCGGCGGGCAGGTAGACCTGGCGACCGTCGGGCAGCAGGAACACGGAGTCCCCGTTGCACAGGGTGCGCTGCGTGGCGGTGAGGTTGGCGGCCACGTCGTCGAGCTCCGAGTTCTCGTGGAACATCGGATCCTCGGTCATCTCGCCCGGCGAGATGGTGGTGTACATGCGGGTCAGGTAGGGCTTGTCGTTGAGGGTCTGGATCGCGTTGGAGCCAGGCTCGATGATGCGCAGGCGAAGGCCTTCGGCGAACGCGGTGCCGTCCCACGCCTCGAGGTCGATCTGGTCGCTGAAGCAGCTGACGCACTCGTAGAACGAGTCACGATCGACACCCTCGGGCACGGGCAGGAACTCGTCGAGCAGGGGCTGGACCAGGGGATGCACCCCGCCACAGCCGCCACCGAAGTCGAAGTCGCAGAAGTACAGGTTCTGGGCGACGAGCTCGTCGACCACGCCGATGGGCTCGACGGTGGTGAAGACCTCGGCGTCCCACTGCTCGGAGAAGATGCCGCCGCGATTGACCACCTCGCTCGACCCGGCGTACTCGGTGACGAAGGCGCGGCCGTTGGCCTCGGGCGCATCGACGGCCTGGGTGATGAGGTCTTTGTAGTTGCCCGCGAGGTTGCCGAGGGTCCAGTCGACCTTCACCTGGTTGACGAGCACGTGCTTGTAGTTCTGGGGCACGGTGCGGGAGTCACCCAGGAAGAAGCTGCGAATCTCCATGTCCTCGACGGCCGCGATGCGGGTGAGTCGAAGCGGGATGCAGGGGGTGTCGCCGTCGAAGGTGAGGACGATGGGGTGGATCTCGTCGACGTCGACGCCACCGGTCAAGCGCACCGCACCGAACAGGTGCCCCTCGTCGAGGTAGGCCTGCAGGATGGGCTCGGCCTCGGGGTCCTGCTGGTAGCCGTTGTCGTCGAGCCACTGGATGACCTCGGCCGCGGTACCGCCGGAGAGCACGGCGATGTCGTAGGCACCGACCGTCTCTTCGAACACGACCTCGGGGCCCCCCGGATCTTCGCCGCCCGTGCCCTCACCGCCGTCGTCACCCGCCGCACCGCTGGTGCCACCCGCTCCGTCGCCGGGGGGGAAGCCATCGTCCGACGAGCAATCGTCGAAGGTCCGGTTGGTAAAGTAGGTGGGTACGGTGCCGGCGAGCAGCGCCTGCATGAACGGCTCGGAGCCGACCGAGAAGGTGGGGAGCGATTGCAGCGGGATGACCCAGCCGAACTGCTCGGCTTCACCCTCGTACTGAATCTGAATGTGGGCCTCGATGGTGTCCCCATTGCGGACGAACAGGATGTTCTCGCCCGATTGGTCGACCGGCATCGGCTGGGGACCCGCGTCGCAGAACGTGCCGCCGCATGCCTCGGCAGTCGTCGGGGTCGCCAGGTTGACTCCGCCCGCCGCGAGAAGACCGATCGCAAACACCAATGAACTGTGTTTCATCTAACTAAGCTCCAAGACCTAAAGAGGTAATCAGGAAAGTCCCACCCGGAGCATCGAAAGCAAGTAAAGGAAGCGTCCCGGGCAGGGAGTCGCAGTAACCGACCGGGCAAGACTAGCACCGTTGGCGGACGATGGCTGCACCGGACGCGAGGGTCGTCGTTCATCGAGGTTTGCACGCGGAACCGACCCTTCGGCGCGAGTCGATTGCGCATGATCCGCTGTGCAGACGCGCTCAGATCGGTATGCTCCGCGACCATGACCGAGCGAGCCTTCGTCCCCGTGAACGTTGCGGTGCTGACCGTCTCGGACACCCGCACTCTCGACAACGACACCTCGGGCGCGATGGCAGCAGAACGGCTCGAAACGGCCGGACACCGCATCGCAGCCCGGATCATCGTGCCCGATGAAATCGACGTCATCCGAGGCAAACTCGCCGAGTTCATCGCCGACCCTGACATCGATGTCGTGATAACGACCGGGGGCACGGGGGTGACGGCCCGCGATGTGACACCCGAGGCACTCGCCCCCCTCGTGACCAAGCCGATCCCCGGCTTCGGCGAGCTGTTCCGCTGGCTGAGCTTCGAAGAGATCGGGACCTCGACGATCCAGAGCCGAGCCGAGGCTGCGCTCTGTGACACGACCTATGTGTTCCTCCTACCGGGCTCCACGGGCGCAGTGCGCACGGCGATGGACAAGATCCTCGTGCAGCAGCTCGACATCCGACATCGGCCCTGCAACTTCGTCGAGCTGCTGCCGCGGATTCGGTCGCCGAAGTAACGCGCTACTTCAGGCGCTCGCCGGTCTCGAGATCGTAGATGTGCCCCGGCATCGCGATGCGGAAGCCCAGGCCTTCCGCCCGCTCGCGATGCTCCTCGAGGTCGTCCTCGTGGTGCATCAGCACGATCTTGCGCCGCAGTGATTCCGGCAGCGCCTCGAGCCCCTGGAACGAGCCGTGGACCTGGCCGGGGTACTCGGTGAAGGTGCAGTCGTGGAAGAAGATGGTGGTGCGCGGCTCGAGCTGTGCCAGCAGGTCGGGCATGACCGTCGCATCGCCGCTCCACCACGCGATCTTCTGCTCGTCGCCGCGACCCACGTCGATCTCGAGCGAAGTCGACGGCTTGCAGGGCACGTGCTCGGTGTCGCGAGCGACCAGACGCAGGCCTTCGGTGGCAAAGGTTTCGGCCGCGGCCCAACCATCGGGACTGGGCGGCTCGGCGTGGTTCGGCTCGATCACCTCGAAGTAGGTCTCGAGCGTGCCGGAGGTGGGAGCGTCGGGCTCGGGCACATAGCGGAGCGCGGCGGCCATGGTCTGCCACAGCTCTTCGCGAACGGCTCGATGGCACATCAGCTGCGGTCGCGGCCCGCCCTCACGCACCGACGGGACCCCATTGTCGGCGTGGAAGTAGCGGGAGAACGCGAAGTCCTCGAGACCAAACACGTGGTCCCCGTGCACGTGCGTGATGATCTGACCCCCGATGTCGTGCCACGACACGTTCTCGGCGCTGAGCTGATCGGGGGCTTGCCGCCCACAGTCGATCAGCCACTGCGTACCGTCGCGCAGGGTGATTCCCGAGCAGGTCGTGCCGTAACGCCGGGAAAAGGCTCCACCCGCGCCGTAGAAGCGCAGGCACATGTTGGGGCCATGTGCGCTCACCGTGGAATCCAGGCGTGAGATCCGCCCCTCCTCGGACGAATCGCTCACCCGATCGGAACGTAGCTCATCCAGCGACCGTTCTGCACCTAAACGGCTGATTCGGTGGTCGATCCGAGCATGTAGGTCTTTATCTTACCCACCCTGCGGGGGCGGGCGGCCCCGCCGCGAGCCGACTTCAGGCCGCCCGACGACGGGTCCAGAGCACCAAGGAGCCCACATTGGCGAGGGTGATGCCCAAGACCACCAGCCACAGGATGCCAGCCCGTCGCTGCTCGCTCGGCTCTTCGCCCACCGCGACCACGAACCCACGAGGGTCGACCTCGATGCTGCGCTCGAGCCGAAGCGAACGGAGCTGCTCTGCTGGCCACCGAACCATTTCGGTCCGGGGTCGCTCGGCCAGGCGATCGCCCTTCAGCTCGTAGCCAGGGCTCGTCACGTTGTCGCCGAGAGGGAACTGCAGGCTGTCGCCATCGCGACCGACCTGCCCTGCCGCCGCACCGTAGTTGAGCGGCAGGCCGAGGACGAACGCCCCGACCTTGGGATCGGTGGTGCCCTCGACGTCGGTCAGGCCCTTGTTGAGCGCCTGCTGGGCGGCCTTGCGCTCGCCGGGCGGGATGCGAGCCACGAACCGGTAGAAGGTCTTCGTGGGCTCGAGCTGGAGGTAGGGATACCCGAGCCCGGCCACGACTTTGTCAGCCGCCTCGGCATCGTCGAAGGAGCTGGTGCCCAGCTGCACGCGAGCGTCGGGGCCCTCGAAGATCAGGCGGACCTCTTCGTCGGGCTGGACCTCGACCGTGCCGCCCGCGGCGGTGGGCCAGCTGGTGCCGGAGCCCATCGTCTCGACGGCCTTCGCCGGATCGAGGTCGACTTCCTTGATCACCTTGTTTTGGGCGTAGAACTGGCTCAGCCACTCGAAGGCGCGATCGTCCTCGAGGCGACGCAAGCGCCCGCGATAGCGCCCTTCGAAGTTGTTGGTGACCGGCTGGTCCTTGCCGCGCGGCACGGCGGCGAACAGGCCACCGCCGCCCTCGGTCACCCGCAGGTATCCGATGATGCGCTCGCTCGTGGTCAGCCGAGCTGCGTTCTGCACGTCGGGCGTGCCCTGCAAGACGACGAACTGGTCGTCGTAGGCATCGAGCGTGCGACCGCCGTCGAGCAGGGTGGCCGCGTCGCCGAGCTCGACCGGCTCGGACGAGCGCATCCAGAAGCGGAAGTCCGCAAACATGGTGACGAGCAGGTAGGCCCCGAAGGCCACCACCACCATGGAGATGATGGGCGATCGGCGAGGGCGGGTCTTCTCGAGGGCCGCGTCGGCGTCGAAGTCGTCCGCGCTGCGGAGCTGGGCGACCACGCCATCGACGCCGAGCCGATCGAGATCGGAGACGTCGAGGCCGTCTTCTTCTTCGTCGCCGTCCTCGGCGGCGAGCGTCTCCAGGTCGACATCGTGGTCGGCCTCCGTCGACTCGGCCCCCTCGGAGGCGGCGTTGTCGCTGGACAGGTGCTGCTCGGGACCGACTCCCGCCTCGTCGTTCGTCTCGCTCACGGCTTTGCCTCGCTATTACGTACCACGGCGTCATGGGCTTGGACCCCCGCCGCCCCTGAAGGTTCCCGAGCTCTCCCATCCGGCCTGCGCAGCGGGCGCAGAGCGCTCCTCCGGGCCGTTTCACCGTTGGCCGCTCGCGTTGACAGTGCTCGACCCGGACGCTCACGATCGAAGGGCATGACGTCGGCATTGGAACTTCGGGATGGCTTCCGGTTTCGAGTGCCCCTCGATGCCGACGCGCTGTGGGATCGGCTCTCCGAGCACCCGCGGATCCGCGTCGCCGAAGATCCTGCCCCAGACCCGCCACCGCCCGAAGGCGCGCCCTTTCTCATCGCCCGCCAGTCCGCTCGCGAGTTTCGGCTTCGTCACTGGGCCGGCCCGGCCGACGCGGCGTCCCCCGTGGTGATCATGAAGCTCGAACCCGATGGCCACGGCGGCACGTTGGTACGGGGACACTTCGAGAACCGGAATCGCCAGCGCCGACTGGTCGACTTGCCGCGACTGCGGCGAGGCGGCGGAGCCTTCATTGCCGCCAGCGTCGTCGTGACCGTGCTGGCCATCGCCCTGCTCGCCCCGGTGTTGATCGGTGCCCCCTTGGACACCGTCGTGTCCGTCTTGGGTTTGCTGTTTTTCTTCACCGTCCCGACCGCGCTGGTCTTCGTGCCCGGCCTCATCATTTGGAACGCGGAGGGACGCAAGCGCTTCATCGCTCCGCTGTGGGAACTGGTGGGTGAAGTGATGCTGCCCATCGCCCTGCCCGAGTCGACGAGCGACCGCCCCTTCCGCGGCCACGCCCTGCCCGCCGCAGGCGACTGAACGTGGTTTCGGAGGCCCTGAGCGGGCGTTCGCCCCGCTCCAGACTCAAATTACGCTTCGTTCACAAATGTCTGGCTCCACTCGCGCGTCGAAGGGAACAGGAGCCACGACCCCATGCGTATCGATCTCGAACAGTTCTTGGCATTGACCATGACCCTGGGCGCGGTGGGTGCGGTCGGAGCCGGCGTCTACACCAACCGCGCCTCCACCGAGACCGTCGACACCACCGAAGCCGAGTCGACGGCCGAAGAGGAGGAAGAGCCCATGCCCGAGGCCGAGCCTCGCCCTCCGCGTCCGGCCGAGCCAGCACCGACCGCCGCCCCCGAGCCCGAGCCCACACCGCAGCTCGATGCGGACCCCGACATCCTCGACGCGGCACCCGGGCCTCAGGTCGAGTCCATGAACTGGTAGCGACCCTTCGATTTCAACCCGCACGGCGGCGCGCTCGGACCGAGCGTCGCCGCCGTCGCAGCATCAGCAGCATCAACGAACCGAACGCGGCCCAGGGCGCCCGCTCGTCGTCTCCGCTGGAGCGACACGTGCAGCCGCCGTCGTCGTCGAGCCCGGTCACGGTGCTGCCCCCCGTGTCCCCGCTGCTGCTCCCGGTGCCGGGCGTGCCCGTGTCGACCGAGGTCTGCCCGCCGCCGGTCGAGCCCGCCGTATCGTCGAGGCTCCCGGAGTCCGAGGTCAGGCCGCCGTCGCTCGAGCTGCCCGCCGGGCCGCCGTCACTGCTGCCGCTGTCCTCGCTGCCCGGCCCCGTGCTCCCGGCCGAGGTCTCGGCGCTCATCGTGCAGTCGTTGTCGCAGCCGTCCCCGTCCTCGTCGTTACCGTCGTCGCACTCCTCGACTCCGGCCTGCACGAAGCCGTCGCCGCAGCTGGCGGTCAGGCAGTTGCTCGGGCACTCGTCGGTGTCGTCGTCGTTGGCATCGTCGCACTCCTCCGTGCCCGCCCAGACCAGGCCGTCGCCACACGTGGCCGGCGTGCAGTCGTTGAGGCACGCATCGGTCTCCTCGTCGTTGCCGTCGTCGCACTCCTCGTTGCCCGCCCACACGAAGCCGTCGCCGCAGCTGGCCAGCGTGCAGCTGCCGGGGCACTGGTCGGTGTCGTCGCCGTTGCCGTCGTCGCACTCCTCGACCCCCGCCCACAAAAAGCCATCGCCGCACGCCGCCGCGGTGCAATCGTTGAGGCACGCGTCGGTGTTGGTGTTGTCCCCGTCGTCGCACTCCTCGACCCCGGCCTGCACGAAGCCATCGCCGCACACCGCGAACGCACAGTTGCCGGGACAGCCATCGGTATCGTCACCGTTGCCGTCGTCGCACGCCTCGTCGAAGTCGACGATGGAGTTGCCGCAGCAGGACACCGGGATTCGGGCCATCGCGTCCACCGGACCCATGCCCTGATCGATCTCGATCTCGAGGTAGATGCTGCCGTCCTCGGCCAGCGAGCGGCTCGGCTGCAGCGAGGTCGCCCGCAGGTCGGTGACCAGCCCGTCTCCCACCCCGTCGCCATCGAGATCGAGTTCGTCGACGTCGGCCGTGAGCACCGCCAGCGAGCTGCCCTGGAGGTCCACCGGGTTGCAGGCGTAGAACAACGACTCCGAAACTCCCCCGTCGTAGCTCCACGCATGCGCGACGCGGCCATTGTTGGCCAGGCCGACGAACCGAACGAACGCGCTCTGCACCAGGGTGATGCCCGCGATGATGTCGTTCTCCCGGACGGCGATGACCCCGTTGTAGGCGATGAACTCGTCCATCGCGCTCACCCCGTTGGTATCCCCGGTAAAAATGTAGTCGCCGTTATCGTTGACGGCGACGAGATCGAAGTTGTCCCAGTCGTCCCCCGCCCCGTTGGGGGTGTCCTCTTGGTGGAGCAGAGCGCCATCGAGATAGATGTGACCGTCGTCGTTCGAGCCGCCCGTTTCCATGAACAACACGGCCACCAGATGATTGCCGTTGAAGGAGACCTCGTAGTCGAAATCGAGCCCGGCGGACGAGGAAATCTCCATCCCTCCCACCGCGTCCGCGGTGGAGAGCACCACCTCGATGTCGCCGGGCATCGCCGTCGGGCTGCGATACAGCACCCGCTCTTCGGTGCCTCCGCTGCCCGTGATGTCGAGCCCGGCCAACCAATAGGCAGTGCCGTCGGCGGTCATCAGCGGGCGGCTATGAAACGTGGTGATCACTCCGGCGGGGAAGACCGGAGCTTGCGCTCCTCCGACCGCCAGCTGGCCATTGTGGGTCCACACCGCGTCGTTGCCATCGACCGAAGGGCTGTAGATGAAACCCCCGGCCGCGCTCGCGCCCATGCTCGCCTCGGCCGTGGTCAAGCTCAGCACCAGCTCGTCGCTGTTGAGCCACACGACCTGGTCGTCGACGAAGACGTAGGCATCCCCGCCCTCCAGCAACCCGGTGAATCCCACCGTGCCGTCGGCGAGCACGAAGGGAGGGTTGATGGCGCTGACCACCTCGGCCGCGCCGAGCGGCACGTCGCCCTCGCGCACCAGCAGCTCGCCCGGCACCACCGCCGCGTCGACCGTGGTCGAAGCCAGCACCATCGGCAGCGCCATCAACGGCCAGACCCAACGTCGGCGATGAGAGTTACGGAGGCGATAGCTCGCGGCGTCGGTCCTACGATCGGCCATGGTCCGGTCAGGATAGCCCGACGCCATGCGCTCAGGCGCGCGGCGAGTCGACCAACGACTCATGGCACGGAAACTGCCGTCCGCGGTTTCGCTCGCAAGGCGCGAAACCGGGGAGGTGTCACGACGCGATGGGCCCTCGGGGCTTGTGCAGTGTTCGATGATCAAGGCGAGTCGCGCGCGAACGGCCACGACGACGCGCCCCGGCGAGCGGCTGGCCCCAGTGCGACCGCAAGACCGCTAGCCTTCGTCGTCGGGCCAGGACGCGATCGGCTCGCCCGGCACGACCGACGTGCCCCGAGCGACCACTCGAACCCGGCTGGGCATCATTCCCCAGGGGCCCTGTGGTTCCTCGGCGAAGGACTCCGCCCAGACTTCATAGGTGCCGGCTTCGACCGCAATCGCCACGCCGACCTCCAGTTGTCCGACCGGCGCGTCCTCGGTGACTCGGGGCACCACGAGAGGCTCGCCGAGCAGTCCCATCAAGACCAGCACGCCACTGTCGACCCGCACCGTACCGAGCAAGACGGGGTCGGTGGTCGGGTGTGTCGCGATCGTGCGCTCTCGTTGCGCCGGCGCGTCTTCGCCTTCGTCGTCCAGGTAGGTCTCGGGAATCACGAAGCTCCCGCCGCTCTCGTACACGTCGGCGACCCCACAGCCGCCGATCTCCACCAAGACGCCCTCCCCTTCCCCGACCTCGAATGCCTCCCGATTGGGCGTCTCGCATGCACCATCGAAGTCGACGTCGGCATCGTAGGCGGGCGCGTGGGCGCCATCGATGACCAACACGTCGAGCATGTTGCCGTGCGGGTTGGCCACTCGGCCGATGGCCTGCAGTCCTCGTTCTCGGCGGTCCATCGCCACGCACGGTACCACCCGCCCGTCGAGCGCTCAGTCGTCGTCCAAACGCGTCATGCGATCGAGCGCATCGAGGACGAGCACCTTCAGGTCCCCGCGATTGGGCAATTTCGCGATCATCCCGTACATGGGAGCGGTGCGCTCGGGGAGTGATGAACCCGAGTCCGAGCCCAGGCCCATGCGCGATGCCACGCCGAGCGTCAGCGCTCGCGTCACGCGACCGGGCAGGATTTTCAGCGCCGCCTGGGCCACCGCCATCGCGGAGCGCTCGGCCAAGCGTCGTCCTCCGGTAGGCTCGGCCGCGCTGACCGACGCTCGAAGATCGGCGAGGAACTCCGAGGTCCGACCGACGTGCCCCCGCGACACGGTGAGGTGCAAGCTCTCGGGCGCCTGCTGACGATCGATGTGCCACCCGCGAGCGCTCAGCTCGTCGCCGACGGCGAACACATCGAGCCGGTCCGCGCCCAGGGCCATCACGCTCATGTGGGGCTCACCCAAGATGTGCACCCCGTCGATGCGCTCGACCCCGCGTCGGATCTCCGCCGTCGCCTCCATCACCTCGGCCGTGATCTCCTGGTAGCCCTCGTGACCGAGGTGTTGCATCACCGCCCACGCGGCCGCGATCGCGCCGCCCGGCCGGGTCCCGGTCATGGTGGGCGAGGCATAGATCCCCCCCGGCCAATCGATGAATGCGTAGTACTGGTGCCGCCGATACGACGCGTTCCGGTACAGCACCGTCGATGCCCCCTTGGCCGCGTAGCCGTACTTGTGGAGATCGGCCGAGATCGAGGTGACGCCCGGCACATCGAAGTCGAAGGGCGGCACGGGATGTCCCAGCTGGCGCACGAACGGAAGCATGAACCCGCCCACGCAGGCATCCACGTGGCACCAAAGGCCGCGGGCGGCCGCGAGATCGGCGATCTCGTCCATCGGGTCGACCACGCCCTGGGGATAGGACGGGGCCGATCCCACCAGCATGATGGTCCGCCGGGAGATCGCCCGCTGCATGGCCCGGGGATCGGCTCGAAAATCGGGACGCACGGGGACGAATACCGGCTCGAGCCCGAAGTAATCGCAGGCCTTGGGGAAGGCCGGGTGGGCGCTGCGGGGCAGGACGATCTGCGGGGTTCCCCGGACTTTTCGGTGCTGCCTCGCCCAGTCGCGGGCCGCCTTCACCGCCATCAGGATGGACTCCGAGCCCCCCGACGTCATGTTGCCCACCACATCGCGATCGCCCCCCAAAAGGCGGGCCGTCATCGCGATGACCTCGTTCTCGAAGCGTCGCAGGCTGGGAAAAGCGCTGGGGTTGAGCGCATTCTCCGAAAAGAAGCGCAAATACGCCCGCTTTACGAGATCCGTGACCTCGTCGCCGGCATGGAACACCAAGCTCATCGTCCTGCCGTCGCGCCAGCGAGCATCGTCGATCGCGGCGTCGTCCATCGCCTGGAGCACATCGTCGGCGGGCCGACCCTTGGTGGGTAACACAGGGCGAGGCTTCGGCATGTTGACTGATCCCTTCGTTACCAGGCGGTCGGCGCCCCGTCCAGCACCGTCCTGGTTCGTGTCAGGAGCCTCGGACTGCGCCCGGTCGGTCCATTGAGAACGGGCCCCTCGGTGTGTAACGCTGGCGCCGGAGCACGACCCTATGGCGAGATCGAAGGCTGCCCCCAAGCGCACGAAACGAACGGTTGCTGCCAAGAAGAAGGTCTCGGCCAAGAAGAAGACCGCGGCCAAGAAGAAGACCGCGGCCAAGAAGAAGACCGCGGCCAAGAAGAAGACCGCGGCCAAGAAGAAGACCGCGGCCAAGAAGAAGACCGCGGCCAAGAAGAAGACCGCGGCCAAGAA
>JBCCHT010000057.1:0-75155 GCA_039028615.1 Myxococcota bacterium
GCTGTCCAGCCTGCACCAGATGCTGCGACAGATCCGTCTCGTGCCCGAGCTATCCCGCGCGATCCCCTACGACATGATGGACAAGCTCTACTCGATGGCCGGTTCGACCTTCTGGCCCTACATGGCGACGGACACCGCCGCCTGGGGGGTGCTCGCGGCCATCGTGCTGATGGTCAAGAGCACCGTCTCGAACCCAGCCCGGAACTGAGGCCTTCTGCTCACGCGAGGTCGCGCGCCAGCTCGGCATAGAACTCGTCGGACAGCAGGTACATCCCCCAGTCCCGCTCCAGCGCCGCCCCGCGGCGCTGCTGAAACAGCACCAGATCGTCGAACTCGCCCTGGTACCAGCCCCACAAAAAGCGCACCCGCATCGCGTTGAGGTTGCGCTTGCGAATGACCGCGGCGACCTCCTCCGTCTCGAGGTCGTCGAGTTCTTCGATGAGCGCCTCGGCTTCGTCGATCAAGATGCCCACGTACTCGATCCCGCGGTCGGTGAGCTGGTAGCGCCCCTTGCGACGGTGGATCTCGACGTGACCATCGAGCACCAGCTGCTCCAACGCGGGCTCGAGCGGGACCAAGGAGTGCGGCAGCACCACGGGGAAGCTCATCCCGCCGTCGTCGGGCGACAGGTCGAGCTTCTTGAGCACGTACATGCAGGCGTAGGTGAGCTTGTCGTCGGAGCTGATCATCGTTGGTGCCAAGACTTCGCGTGAAGACGAATGCGAGCCGGAGCCTCGGGCGACACGTCGAGCCATGACAGCACGTCGCCATGGGCAAAGTGGAGCCGCCGCTGGCCGAGCGCCGCTTCGCGCTCCACCGGTTCGTTGCGAGGGTTGCACAGCGCGAGCACGAGGTCGGCGGGCTCGGCGGGGAGCTGGGGCAGCTGCGCCCGCAAGAACGCGGACAGCGGCGCCATCACGGTGAGGGGCTCGGCCTCCACCGGGTCGATGGGATCGGGAATGTCGATCTCGAGCTCGATGCCCGGGGCGTCGGGCTGCTCGTCGGCGCTGTGTAGCGCCAAGACCAGCGCCCGCTCGATGGAGCGCCGAGTGCCGTCGGCGGACTCGAGCACCAAGCCCTCGACCACGCCCCAGCCATAACCCCAAAAATCGTGGTCGGGGGTGGCGCGGTGCTGGCCCTGCTCGTCCGCTTGCAGGTTGAGCAGGGTCAGCGGGTCGCGACGCGGCAGCGGGACCTCGGCCAGAGACTCTGGCACCGGGCCCCGGTAGTCCTGCGTCGCCTGGTCTGCCACGGGCTCAGGCCTCGAGGCGAATCACTCGACCGGAGGGGCGACCCTTGCGACCGAAGCGGCCTCCGCCGAACGAGCGCGAGCGCGGCCGCGGGCTGGGCGACGAAGAGCTGGGGCGACCGCCGCCGTAGTTGCTGCCCTTGCTGCCGTAGCTCCGGCCCGACTTGCTGCTCTTGCCCTGGCGGAACTTGTCGGGGTTCTTCTGGCGGTAGCCGTCGCGATGCGAGGTCAGGGCTTTGTGACGGTCGGGAGAGGTCACGTACGACTGCGTGTACACGGGGCGGTAGCCGGGAGAAAACGCGCGGCTGACCATGTAGCCCAGCACCATGCCGGACGCGATGTTCCACATCGGCGAGGTGTAGCCGTGATAGGCACCGTGGCCGTGGATGCGGTACTGCGCTTCCTTGTCGCCCGTGATCTCGCGCTTGAGGCTGAAAATCTTCTCGGGCTCTTCGACCTTGCCGTCGGTGTTCTTGTCGAAGAAGCCGGTAACCTCTTGGGTCTTGTCGTCGACGTCCTGCACCGCGATGCTGATGATCTCGTCGCCGGTGTAGATCTCGTTGACCTTCTTCTCGAAGTCCTCGGGGCCCTCGGCCTCGCGGTAGGCCTTGCCCACCGCGTCCCAGTCGATGTCGACGGTGGTGTCCTGGGTGGTGACCCACCGATCGTTGCTGCGGGGGGCGGAGTCGTTGCCGCACGCGGGAATCGCCACGACCAGTGCCGCGGCGACGGCCACGCTGGAGGCCACCCTCGCGGCGCGCCGACCGGCGACGCCTCGTTGTTGTTCGCTCATTTCAGGGGGCAGCGTAAGCATGAGCACGCCCACGTCAAGGATTCACCACCAACGAGGGCGAGGACCCGCCCAGGGCGGCCACAGCAGGCGGGCCAGCACCCACGCCACCAACACGCCCGCGGCATCGGCCGCGAAGTCGCCGAGGCTGCTGTTGCGCTCCCACGGCATCAGCCCCTGGCCGATTTCCGTCACCGCGCCCATGAGCAACCCGAGCGGTACGAGCCGAGAGCCCCGAAGCCCTCGCCAGCCCCACAAGCCGGTGAAGACCCCCAGCAGCACGAAGTGCACCGCCTTGTCCCACCACCACAGGATGTTCTCGGGGGGCGGAGGCGGAGGCGACCACAACAAGACGAACACCACCACCGTCCAGGCCCAGGCGGTGATGTGCACGGCACGGCCCCAGCGGCCGCCGACCAGCGAAGACGAGGGTTCGGTCACGCGGCTCGAGCCTACCTCATGGGCTCTACTGCGCCTGCTCGGACTCGGCGTCGACCCACAGCGAGATCATCTCGTTGTTGTCGACGATGCGCGAGTGGTGATGACCCCAGGTATCGCTGATGTAGATCGTCGAGCCTTCGTCGAGCTTGTCCGTGAGATAGATGGCGCAGTACTCCGCGTCGCCGCTGCCGATCTTCCCGACCTTGGGCAGGGGCTTGCGTGACACGGGGCACATCAGCTCGCACTTGGTGCCGTCGGCGAGCCCGTCCATGCCGCTCTTGCGACGATCGCCGTGGATGGCCGACAGGTGGACCTGCTCCTCACGGTCGCCCGCCTTCACGAGCAAGGTCACTGCGGGGTAGCCCCCGAACGTCACGTCGGAAACCCCGACGAGGTTGTCACCGCCCGGGCCAAAGGCCTGGTTGACGATGATGATCACCTCGTCCTGCACGGTGAGGGGCGCGTCCGGCCCCCCGCTGGGCTTGGCCCCCGTGATCTGCAGGTTGTCCACGTCGACATTGTCACGAGCCATCGCGTCACCCATAACAACCGGGATCCAAGACGATCCGCAAGCGATAAATCACCACCGGATCGGGCCTGATCGGCGACGCAGCGCGTCGAGTGGCACCTCCCCCCACCATGCGCTGAACCTGCGACTTCGGTGCTCGATTTCTGCTAGCCTGCGCGCCCAATGGCCCCGCCCGCCACTTTCCATCGGCTCTTCATCGCCAACCGCGGCGAGGTCGCGGTGCGCATCGCCAAGGCCTGCGACGCGCTGGGCATCACGCCCGTGTTCGCGGTGTCGAAGGCCGACGCCAACGCGCCCTATCTCGAGGGGCGCGAGTCCGTCCTATTGGGCCCTGGTCGAGCCGCGCAGAGCTACCTCGATCCCGCTCGCGTCGTGCAAGCGGCCCGGCAATCGGGATGCACCGCGCTCCATCCGGGCTGGGGCTTCCTGGCCGAGAACCCGGTCTTCGCCGGCCTCTGTGAGAACCACGGGGTGACCTTCGTCGGGCCTCCCGCCCACGTGATGCACCTGATGGGCAAGAAGACGCCCGCCAAGCGAGCGATGGCGGCGGCGGGGCTGAACCTCATCCCGGGCAGCGACGGCATCCTGGCCGACGCCGAAGAGGCTCGCGAGGTGGCCGACCGTATCGGCTATCCCGTGCTGATCAAGGCCGAGAGCGGTGGTGGCGGCCGAGGCATGCGAATCGCCCGTGCGGCCGATCTGGTCGCCGATGCCTTTGCCGACGCGCAGGCCGAGGCCCGGGCCGCCTTTGGTGACCCGCGGGTCTACATGGAGAAGCTCATCGAGGGCGGGCGCCACGTCGAGATCCAGGTCATCTCCGATCGCTACCGCAACGGCGTGCACCTGGGCGAGCGCGACTGCACCGTCCAGCGCAACCACCAAAAGCTCATCGAGGAGTCGCCCTCCCCCGTGCTCGACGAAGCCACGCGGGCACAGAGCCTGGCCGCAGCCGTCGCCGCCACCACGCGCATCGGCTACGTGGGCGCGGGCACCATGGAGTTCCTGCTCGACGCCGACGGCGTGCTCCGCTTCATGGAGATGAACACCCGGCTGCAGGTCGAGCACTGCGTCTCCGAGATGCGCAGCGGGGTCGACCTGGTCACCGAGCAGCTCCGCGTCGCGGCCGGCCATCGGCTCTCGCTACGGCAAGAGGAAATCGAGTTCACCGGTCACGTCATCGAGTGCCGGATCAACGCCGAAGACCCGGCCGATGGCTTCCGCCCCGCCCCGGGCACCATCACCAAGTGGAAGAGCCCCGAGGCCTCCGACGGCAACGTCCGCGTCGACACCCACGTGCAGTCGGGCTACCGGATCCCGCCGCACTACGACAGCCTGATCTGCAAGGTCATCGCCCGGGGCGACGACCGCAACGCCGCCGCCGACCGCATGATCGCCGCGCTGTCCGAGCTCACCTGCGAAGGCGTGCCCACCACGGTGCCGATGCACGAGCAGATCTTGGCTTCGGCCGACTTCCGCGAGCACCGCTACGACACCCGGAGCATCCCGGGCTGGAGCGCCTGAACCTCCGCACCATGCCCACCGAGAGCGGACAGCTGCAGCACGTGCAGGCCAACGGATTGCGCTTCGCCTACTTCGAGCAAGGCGAGGGTCCGCTGGTGTTGCTGCTGCACGGCTTCCCCGACACCGCCCATACCTGGGACGAGGTGCGGCCGGCTCTCGCCGCCGAGGGCTATCGCGTGGTCAGCCCCTTCATGCGGGGCTACCACCCCACCGAGGCCCCGGCTCGAGACGAATTCGACTCCGACGCCCTGGGCCGTGACGCGCTGGCGCTGATCGAAGCGCTGGGCGAGACGCAGGCGATCGTGGTGGGTCACGACTGGGGCGCGAGCGCGGCGTACTCGGCCGCGGGCTTGGGCCCGGAGAAGGTCCGCGCCCTCGTCACCATGGCCGTGCCGCACCCGGCCGGGCTGCGCCCCTCGCCGCGGCTGCTGTGGCAGTTCCGGCACTTCTTCTCGCTGCGACGCAAGGGCGCGGCCGACAAGGCGCGGGCGAACGACTTCGCGATCATCGACGAGCTGGTGCAGCGATGGTCGCCCGCGTGGCAAGTGCCGCCCGGCGAGACCGAGGCGGTCAAGCGATGCTTCCGCCAGCCCGGCGCGCTCGAGGCCGCGCTCGGCTACTACCGCTGCCTCCGCCCCCGGCCCCCGGCCGGTCAGCGCCGCCCGGTCACCATGCCCGCGGCCGCGTTCGCGGGCACCGAGGACAACATCAGCCCCGAGCTGTACGAACGCACCCGCCCCCGCTACCGCAACCACTTCGAGGTGGTGCGCGTCCGGGGCGGCCACTTCATGCACCGCGAGCACCCCGAGGGGTTCATCCGCGAGCTTGTTCGAGTAACAAAGGAACTGACGGCATGACTCACGTCCCTCTCGTCCCCATTGGGAGCCCGCGGGCCCAGTTCTGCGACGACGCGACCTTCAGCGCCCACGCCGAGGCCCTGCAAAAACGGGAAGACGCCCTCCGCGAGCGCCGAGCCGAAGTGGCTGCGGGCTGGGGAGACAAGTACGTCCAGCGCGTGCACGCCAAGGGCAAGCTGACCTCGCGCGAGCGCCTGGCCCAGCTCGCCGACCCCGGCACCCGCACCTACGAGGTCGGCACCTTCGTCAACTACGGCGACAAATTCGGGGACAAGGGCCTGCAGTCGCCCGCGGCCGGGGTGGTCACCGCCTTCGCCCAGATCGAGGGCCGCTGGTGCATGGTCATTGCCAACGACAACACGGTGGCCTCGGGCTCTTGGTGGCCGCGCACGCCCGAGAAGATCGAGCGCGCCCAGAAGATGGCCCTGCGGCTGCGGCTGCCCACCGTCTACCTCGTCGATTGCAGCGGCCTGTTCCTGCCCGAGCAGTCGCGCTCGTTCCCCGGGGGAACCGGCGCGGGGCACATCTTCAAGATGAACAGCCTGCTGTCGGCCAACGGCGTGCCGCAGCTGGCCGGGGTCTTCGGGGACTGCATCGCGGGTGGCGGCTACATGCCGATCATCAGCGATCGCGTCTACATGACCGAGCAGGCCTATATGGTCATCGCCGGGGCCGCGCTCATCAAGGGCGCCAAGAGCCAGAAGATCACCAGCCTCGACATCGGCGGGCCCGAGGTGCACGTGCACGCCAGCCGCTGTGCCGACGTGCGGGTCCCCGACGACGAGACGCTCATCACCGCGCTGCGCCGCGAGGTGGCCAGCCTGCCCGGCACGGCCATCGACTACTACCGCGGCGACGCGGGGCCCATGGAGCCCGCGTTCCCCAGCGCCGAGCTGCGGGGTCTGCTGCCCGCCGACCACCGCGAGGCCTACGACGCCACCCAGGTCCTCGCCCGCCTCTGCGACGGCTCGATGTTCTGGGAGATCATGCCCGACAGCGGCGAGGAGATGATCTGCGGCATCGGTCGGGTCGGTGGCCTCTACACCGGCTTCGTGATCAACCGCCAAGGCCTCGTGGGCGACCCCGAGAAGCCGGGCGCGCGTCGCCCCTCCGGCATCCTGTACCGGGCGGGCATCGCCAAGATCGCCGCGTTCTCGCGCGCCTGCAACGACGACGGCATCCCGCTGGTCTGGCTGCAGGACATCGCCGGGTTCGACATCGGCTACGAAGCGGAGCGCCAGGGCCTGCTCGCCTACGGCAGCAGCCTCATCTACACCAACTCCACCAACCAGGTGCCGATGTTCACGGTGCTGCTGCGCAAGGCCTCGGGGGCCGGCTACTACGCGATGGCCGGGCTGCCCTACGACCCGGTGGTGCAGCTGTCCACGACCATCTCGCGGCTGTCGGTCATGGAGGGGCGCACCCTGGCCATCGCCACCTACAACACCAAGCTCGACGACGACTTCGAGATCATCACCGACGACCCGGACAAGCGCCGGGAAATCGAAGAGGGCATGAAGGCGGTCGAGGCTCGCATCGAGCAGGACATGGACCCCTACCTGGCCGCCCGCCAGATGGACACCGACGAGATCATCGAGCTGGGCGAGCTGCGGGACTACCTGCGCGTGCTGGTCGAGGCCTCGTACCAGTCCACGGGGTATCGCCGCATCAAGAACAGCCGCATCTGGTCGTTGCACGACCTCCAGGTGCTCACCGCAGGGCCCCGCTGAAGGCAGCCGAGGAGCGAGACGAACGATGAAGCGCGAACACGTCGATGGACGCCTCTTTGTCCCCGAGCTCACCGCGGGGGTCAGCCGCGACGGCAGCACCATCCAGCTGCTCGCCCCCGGGGTCGGGCACTGGGTCGGACCTCCGCTCGCGGGCAGCGTGGTGATGCCGGGTGGTCTGCTGGGTGAGCTGGAGATCCTGGGCGTACGACACCGCCTGCGGGCCCCGGCCGAGGCCAGCGGCCTCGTGCTCGCCTACGACGGTCCCCGCGTGGCCCGACGGGCCGTGCAGTGGAACGACGTGCTGGTCACGCTCGATCCCGAGGCCAGCCCCTCCGGGCTCGCCGCGGGCGATGCCTCGGCCGCGACCCAGAGCGACATCGGGGGGCTCGCGTTCTCCAGCCCGCTGTCGGGGCGCTACTACGCTCGCCCCGGACCCGACCAGGACGTCTTCGTGTCGGTCGGCGACGTGATCGAGACCGGACAGACGGTGGCCATCCTCGAGGTCATGAAGACCTTCAACCGGGTGACCTACGGCGGCGAGGGCCTGCCCGCGCGCGCGAAAGTGGTGGCCATCGTGCCCGCCGACGCCGACGACGTCGACGAGGGCGACGTGCTGCTGCGGGTCGAGCCCGCCTGAGCCAGTTCGAGTTCCGGGGCCACGAGGCAAGCAGAGCGACCCTTTCCGGGCCTCTGTAATATGACGAAAGGTCATTTCCACTCATCCCCGTCCCAGACTCGAGGCCACGAGCCCGAATCGAACCTTCCCTGTTGCGTTTGAGAAGGGGCGCCCTGATTGGTGGCGCTTTGGATCGGGGGCAAGATGGAAGACGTCATGGGCAGGTCGCGAGACGCTCCTTCTGCGCCATTGTGGAAGGAACCGACGCAGGCGCGCAGCCGCGAGCGTGTCGATCGCATGCTGGCGGCGACCCACTCGCTCATCCAGGACAGCGGGGCCTACGGCTTCACCATGCAGGACGTCGCGCTCGGGGCCGACGTCCCCGTGGGCTCGCTGTACCAGTTCTTTCCCGATCGCAACGCCCTGCTCGCCCGGCTCTTCGCCGACTTCCAGGCGCGGGTGGATGCGTTGTTCCAAAAGCGCTTCGCCGCGGTGGAGACGGCGGACCAGCTCGAGACGACAGCGGTGAGCCTGGTGGGCGCGCTGTATCGGTTCGTGCAGCAAGACCCGATGCACGCCGAGCTGTGGCGCGCCGTGCAGGCCAGCCCCGCGCTGCGACACCTCGACGCCGAGGCGACCCGCAGCAACGCCACCCGCGTGTTCGAAGCCGCGCGGCCCTTGGTCTCCGAGGACGTCTCGACCCGACGCCTGCGCACCGCCTGCTCGATGCTCTGCGATCTGGTGGGCGCCACCGTGCTCAAGGCGCTGCAACAACGCAAGACGAGCGGCTCGGCCTTGGTGCGAGAGTATGCGGAGATGACCCGGTGCTATATGGGCTCTCTGCTGGACGGCGACGGCTGATCGCCTGCCCGCCCGCGCGCTCGCCATGAACGCCCCTCGCCCGTCGCCGCTGCTCGTCCGGGCGCTGCTCGTCACGTGCGTGGGCTTTGCTGGCGTGGGCCTGCTGCTGACGATCGCCGGGCGCACCGAACTGTTCTCGCCGTGGCGGACCGCCGCGGCGCAGGCCCTGCTCGGGCGCGACGCCCTTCCGCCCTCGGTGCTGCCGCTGGCCGCCCTGACCGACGGGATCCTCGGCGGCACCGTGGTCGGCAAGTGGGTCGCCGCCGCGTGGCTGGTGGCCGTGCCGCTGCGCCAGGGCCAGCGCTGGGCATGGTGGGCACTGCTCGCCGGTCAGCTGGGGTGCTTCGTGGTCGGCTCGGGCGTGTCGGTGACGTTGGGCGCCCACTTCAACGTCTGGATGGTCGACGCCGCACCGCTGGTGCTCCTCGGCGGGCTGCTCGTGGCGTGCCATCGCTCCACATCCACCACCGCGCCCCCCACCCCTGCGCCGAACCGGGCGTGGCTGTTCACCCAACGCGCGTGCATCGTCTTCGTCGTCGTGGGCGTCGTGGTCGCCACGACCAGCCACACCGTCATCTTCGAGCTCTACCGCCACGCCATCGCCGACACCTGGTTTCGCGGGCAGCTCCCCGCCGATGCCCTCGCGTGGGTGCGCATGAGCTACGCACTCGTCGGGGCGACCTTCGTCGGCCACTTCATCATGCTCGCGATGGCCCTGCACTACGCCGCGGGGCAGCGCTGGGTCCTGCAGGCCACCGTGAGCTCGATGCTGGCGTGGTTTTTCATCGACAGCATCGCCGACCTCGTGCACGGGGCGTGGTTCAACGTCTGGATGATCAACCTGCCCTCGCTGTCCGCGGTGCTCATCCCGGCCGTCCTCGCCTACCGGCACATCGCGGCCTCCAGCCAAGGCCACGGTGTCGACTGAGCGAGCGGTGATTCAGCGGATCAGCTCGAGGATGGAGGCGCGGCTGGTCGGGTCGGCCCGCACTCGGATCGCGGTGCTCTTGCCGACCACCCGCTCGGCCAGGGCGGACAGGGCCCCGAGGTCGCGATAGTGCAGCCGCCAGCCGAAGACGTACTCGAGCACCCAGGTGGTGGCCGGCTCGGCCCGCAGGTTGCCCAGCACCAGACGTCCGCCCGAGCGCAGCCGCGAGTACAAGGTGCGGACCACCGCGCGTGCGTCGGAGTCCTTGAGCCCGCCGAGCACCCCCGCACCGTAGATGAGATCGAAGGGCGGCTCGTCGGACAGGTTCACGGGCAAGCCGGTCGGCGAGCGCCAGCTGACCTTGAGGTCGGCGTCGCGGCCCGCCCAGCGCTCGCGCCAGAAGGGCTCCCGATCGATGCGGGTCTGCGAGTCCGTCTCGAGCAGGGTGAGGTCGACCCGATGCCCCCCGATGAGCTGCGCGTCGGCCAGCTCGACGGCGGGACCGGGCTGCACCACGAGGACCCGGGCGTCACGCTTGTCGCGGAGGCTGTCCCACAGCTCACCGAGCCACTGGGGTCGCGCCAAGATCGTGCGGATGAGCGGATAGCGAGCCCAGGCGTAGCGCAGGAACCGGGCGTGCAGGGTCGACGCGTCGTACTCGGGCGAGAGGAACAACGCGGGGAGCTGGTAGTCGTCGATCGCCCCGTGCACGGGCGGCGGCGGCAGCTCGCCGGGATACATGTCGTGGGACAGCTCGCTGCGGGCGTGGCCTCGCGCCGCCTCGCGCTGCGCCTCGTCGAACCCGGTGCTGAGATCGTGCAGGCGCCCCAGCGACCCCAGGCAACGCGGACCCCACTGGGTGAAGAAGTCGGAGAACACCGCGTGCTCTTGGGCCGGGATCAGCTGGTCGCCCATCGGCCGCGTGGCGTGGTCGAGGAAGAAGCTGCTCCAGCGCAGGACCTGCCCGAACTCGGCCACGGCGGCCCGCCAGTCGGCCGGCAGAGCAGCGGCCTCGGGGCTGGCGCCGCCGGGGTCGACGGGGGCACCGTCGCGAAGCCGCAGGTTGCGGAGCTCGACGCCACGCCCGGTGAAGCGCAGGCCGGCTCGTCGCGCCGCCCCTTGCAGCAGGTTCACGACGTCGGCCGAGCCGTGGGCGACGATCGCTTCGCCCTGCTCGAGGCGGACCTCGTCGACATGCATGCCCAAGGCGATCTTCACGTCGCGACCGAGGCGGATCCCGATGCCGCCCGCGGACACGTCGAGCACGGTGCACTCCCCCAGCTCCCGACCCTGGCTGATGAGGAACACCCGCAAGGGCTTGGCGAGCTCGTCCGCCACGATCCGAAGCGGCCGCTGCCGAAACGCAAGAGTCGCGGCCGCGAGATTGACGTCCGTCTTGTAGTGCGTTCGATGCCTCGGCGTGCGGACGGGCGCCCCGTCCTCCCGTTCTTCTTCGGACACGAACTGCACGATACCGCCGGGTCCGGGCCCTGGGGTGATTGGTGATCCCCCCGACACCGCCCTACGGCGAAATCGCCGCTCTGGGGGCCCAATCGGCGTTCGCCAACCTCAGGGTGTGGCCGCGCTTCGAGCTGCCCAACGAGGCTCGGGCGGCAGTGCGCGATCTGGCGCAGGGTCGTCGGTGCACTGGGCGGCGACGGGCGGGGGCTCGGCCACGGGTGCGGATTCTCCGGGGCTGAGGGCTCCCACGACTCCGGCCACCGCCAATCCCGCCAGCAAGGTCATCGAGCGCCAAGGCGCCGAGCGTCGGAGGCAGGCCTCGAGCGCGCCGAGCAGCTCTTCCATGTCGCGGAAGCGGCTATGCGACTCGATGGACAGGCCCTTCTTGAGCACGCGGTAGAGCCGAGTCGGCACGCCGCGTCGGGGGCCCACCACACGACCGCGGACGAGGGAGCGCTGCAGCGAAGGCAGGTCGTTGCCCGGGTAGGGCCGACGGCCGTAGAGCGCCTCGAACAGGGCAACGCAGAAGCTGAACTGATCGCTCGTGGGGCGGACGGAGCCGCCGTCGAACTGCTCGGGCGCCATATAGGCGGGGGTGCCGAGCACGGCCCCGGTGCAGGTGAGATCGACCCCGACCGACGTGCCGTCGTCGTCGAGGGTGGGCAGGAACTCGCCCATGCCCGTGCTGCGCGCGAGACCGAAGTCCACCACCCGCGCCTGACCCTGCTCGTCGATCAGCACGTTGTCGGGCTTGAAGTCACGGTGGACGAGGCCAGCGTGGTGCGCCGCCGCGAGGCCGCGACCGGCCTGCGTGAAGACCTCGACGATCTCCCGCCAGCTGCGAGGCCGAGCCCGAAGCCAGCGCTTGACCGTGCGGCCCTCGACCAGCTCCATCGCGATGAACAACACGTCGTCGTTCGCCCGACCCACCTCGTAGACCATGGTCACGTGGGGGTGACGAAGACAGGCGAGGGCTTGCGCCTCGCGAAGCATCCGCGAGCGCGCGTGGAGACCTCGTCGCGCCGCCACGTCGGGGCGCAGGACCTTGAGGGCACAGCGGCGGTCGAGGTCGGGATCGTAGGCCTCGTAGACGACGCCCATCGCCCCGCTGCCGAGCCGCCGCAGCAACTGGAAGCGCCCGAGCGTGGGACGCTTGGGGGGGTTGGCACCGAACAGCTGCTCCTCGACGTTGGCCAGCATGACCGCTGCGTCGGGGCTGCGAGGAGCCGGACTACGATGCGGGACCAGGGCCTCGCGTCGCGTCTGCTCCCACGTCTCGACCGTCTCCGCTCCGGTGGAGCTGGTCAGCGAGACTGTCGTGGTGCTTTCCACATTCACAGCATAACTCCTAAAACTAATCTGAGTCAACACACAAAGCGAACGTAGTTTGCAAGGGTGCCGTTGCTTGCAGGGCTCGCGATGGGTTGGGCAGGAGCATGGTCGGAGGAAGGGAGAGGTGGGAGCGGCGGCGGGTCACTGGAACAACGGCGCGGGCGCCAGCTCCCTACACCTCTAGTTTCGCCCGAATGTGGTTTTCATTACACATGCTGGGCACTCTAAAGTTTAGACACGGAGCGGAGCCGAGCGGTTGCCGGGGGCGGGCGGACAGACGTACGCCTAGACCATGGTCGGATCTGACAACGAATCGCGTGCGCTCGCCCCGCGGGAGGAATCGAAGCCGGCCACGACCGACGCCTACGAGCGCGAATACATGAAGGGGCAAGGGATGGTGCTGCACCGCGCGAAGCAGCGAACACCCTGGCCGATGGGCGCGTTGATGGGGGTGATCTCCCTGTTGCCGTTGATCCCAGTGGTAGCCGGACAAACCGGCGCCTGGATTGCGGCGGCGTTCACTTTGCCGATCATGTTCGCGATCTGGATGCTCTTCGCCGTGCTCCGCGTCACGGTGTCGGAGGGCAGCGTCGACATCCAGTACGGACTCTTTGGGCCTAGCATTCCAACCCGGGCGATCGAGTCGGCGGAGGCCACGACCTACAGCTGGGCCAAGTTCGGCGGCTGGGGCATCCGCCGCGGGCGGGACGGCGAGTGGATCTACAACATGCCCGGCGACGAGGGCCGGGCGGTGCGGGTGGTCTGGCGCGACGAAAAAGGCCGACGCAAGGTCACCTTGATCGGCTCGAAGGACCACCTCGCGCTGGCGGAGGCGATCGGCAAGGCCCGGAACGCACTGCCGCCGGCCGACGACGCCGAAGCGCTGCCACCGGCCGGCGACTGACTGCGACCCGAGCGATCGCGGAGGACTTTAGGGAGTCGACAGCACGATGGTGACCAGCTCATCGTCTTGCGAGCCGACCACGACGTCCATGATCCCGTCGAGGTTCGCATCGCCCAGGGCCAGCGAGTCGACGGCGCTGCCGATGGTGATGTCGACGCGGTCACCGAAGGTGCCGTCGCCGAGGCTCGGGAACACGCTCAGCACCGCGGCGTCGCTATGCGACACGATGAGGTCGTCGAGGCCGTCGTTGGTCACGTCGGTGCTCTCGACGTAGTTGGCGTAGCCGGCGGTGTCGAGCATGACCGCGCCCTCGAAGCCGGCCGCGCCCGTGCCGAGCATGACGAGCACGTCGATGCCGTTGGCCACCGCGAGGTCGTCGTCGCCGTCGCCGTCGAAGTCACCCACGCCCAGGCCGAGCGCGTCGGTGGAGGCCACGCTGATGTCGAGCTCGCTGCCGAGGCTGCCCGTGCCGTCGCCCAGGCGCATGCGCAGCTGATCGCTGTCGCTCTGCACGGTGTAGACCACGTCGGGCGTGTCGTCGCCGCTGAAGTCACCGATGGCGATCTCGCGGCCGAAGTCACCGATGCTCAGCGAGTCCTCGTGGGTGAGCGAGCCGGCCCCGTTGGCGAGGAAGATCCGCACGTCGCTGCCCGCCCCGCTGATGCTCACCACGTCGTCGACGTCGTTGTCATCGAGGTCGGCCACCGCCAAGGCCCGCGGATCGCCGCCGCTGAACAAGGGGAGATTCTGCAGGGCGAAGCTGCTGGCGCCGTTGCTGAGCGCTACGTCGAGTTGCTCGGTGAAGGGCTCGAGCAGCACGAGGTCGGGGATGTCGTCGCCGTCGAGATCGGCGGCTTCCATCTGCTGAGCGAACACGGTCTCGTCGGGCAGCTCCACGCCGAAGTCGCCGTCGCCCGTGCCCAGGCGCACCACGATCTGATCGGTGATGAGATAGACCAGGTCGACGTTGCCGTCGTCGTTGGTGTCGAGCAGCCGGGGCGAGTACACGACGTCGCCGGCCGACAGCGCCATGGCATCGTCGAAGCAAATCTCGCCTTCGACCGGGATGCCGTCGCCACACTCGGGCTCGACGGGGTCTCCCGAGGAGCCCTCTTCCTCGGTGGCCGAACCGGAAGAATCGGCGTCGGCAGAATCTGCGGTATCGGTTCCGGCAGATGTTTCCTCTGCGGCAGTATCCGCAGTGGTGGTGGGGTCATCCGCGGCGTCGGTCGCTTGTCCTTCCGACGTCGATGCACCGTCCGTATCGCCTGTGCTGGCGTCGTCGGTGGTACCGGCGTTCCCCGGATCGAAGCAGGCGGGCAACAAGGCGAGAGCGGCCAGGGCCCACGAGGTAGAGCGGAAATCCATGGCCGGAATGTAGCGCTGCAAGGTCGACGTGCACGGGTCTTCGACGGCGATGCAACCGGGTGTTCCGCGGCTCTCGGACGCACCCTACGGGTAGGTGCAACGATGCTTGCCGCCTGCGATCTCGCGGCGCACGAACTCGACCGTGACGACGGAATGCGGCTGCGGCCGAGCCCGGGTACCCATGCGACGACGGTTGGCGATTCTCCGCGTCGCTCGACGAACACCGTCGTCGTCGATCGAAATTCTCGGGAGTGGCAACTGTTGTTTGCCACGATTTCTCTGCGTCTCGTGGCCGGTCTCACGATGCAACGCGGTCGCCCAACGAGACGCCGCGGCTCCCACCGCAGTACCCGCAGCCGGGCTCCCCCCTACGGGCTCGATTTCGTCAGTCGTCGAGCGCCCCGGCGGCGATCCACTCCCGCACCATCGCGACGAGCGAAGGCTCGAGCAGAAACGGCGCGTTCGAGGGCATATGCGTCACCGGGGTGCCGGCATCGTCCACCGGATCGCATTTCGCCATCTTCTGAAACAGCCAACTTTGTTCCGGTGCGCCCGGGTTCACCAAGGGCATCGCCGTCTCGTTGCTCACCGCGTGGCCGAGCAGCTCGGCGTGGAGATCGGCCGCGTCGAGGTCGAGACCGCCCGCTTGCCCACCCGAGCCATGGCACGAGGAAAAGCCACACGCGGGGAAGACGTGGTCTCGCAGGTTGGACAGGGTCGGTGCCCACCCGGGTGCGACTTCGGCCGAGGCATCGACACACTCGGGCACGGGCGGCAGGCCCTGGTCGTCGGGATCGACGGGCGGCAGATAGAGGTCACCGTCGAGCTCCGCCTGGCTCGGGGGACCCTGCTCGGGCAGCGGCGCCGCAGTGAGCGTGAGGCAGTTGCTCTCGAAGCGCAGGATTCCGCCTTCGTTGCCGACCACCTCGCCGTTGTCGGCCGCGGCCTGGCTGATGACGGCTGCATCGGCGAACCCGAACGCGATGCACATCTCGTTGATCCCGATCCCATAGTTGATGGTCTGGTCGGTCCAGTTGTCGAAGCCACAGGTCAGGCGAATGCCCTGTGCGTCCCCGAGCAAGACCGGAGGGTCGAGACGCAGGCCGGCCGGCGACGCATCGAAGCCGGAGATCTCGTGCAGCGCCTCGCCATCGCGACTGCCCCCGAGCAGCTCGAGCCGGAAGTAGTTCCCCAGGTAGTGATAGTGGGGAAGGATCCAGTGGAAGGCAAAGGGTGCCCCGCCCACCTGCACCTTGGACGCGAACTGATCGCACTGGGCCGTCACCCGGGACTCCGACATCGGAGGCAGCTGCAGGTCGGTGTACTGGATCGCGAAGGGCGTCAGCACGACATCGACATCGCGCGGGTGCACCAGTTCGAGGCTCGCGCGGAGCGAGGCCTCGGCTTCGTGGGCGGTGAGGTTGAGCAGGTGGAGCTCGGCCACCACTTTGTAGCCGGCCGGGATCTTGACCACCGCGCCTTCGTTGAAGCGCTGCTCCTCGACCCACGACTGTGTGGACTGAGCAAAGAGCACCGTGCCCAGCGTCGACGCTTGCAGCGTATTGAAGCCGCGCTCGCTGCAGTTCCACACCCCGTCGGGGCCCTCGAATACGTCCTCGGGAACCACGAACCCGTTGGAGTGATGGAAGCCGCCGTCGTTGGCCAAGGTCACCGCCTGCACGTACAGCGGCTGCTCGTTGTCCAGCGTCCACGACACGCAGGGCTGCGTCTCCTCGAAGGGATCGAGCACCGCAGGCGGGAACTGATGGGTGATGATGGCCGTCTCGGGCGGGGGCTCGGTGGTCTCCGTGTCCGTCTCGAGTTCACCCGTGGTGCTGCTGCTCGACGAGGCCTCGGGTGGAGTGGAAGGGCCCTCGGTACCCGCCTCCGTGTCGACCCCAGGCGAGGACGATCGGCACGCGAGCGAGACGACCCCCAGCCCTACGATTGCCCATCGCCATTCCATTACGACCCCATCATACCCCGCGGTCGAGCCGAGAGGTCCGGCCCGCGGACCAGCGCACGGGACCCGCTCGCGGCGGCATCGACACCCGGCGGAGGCGTGGCTCCGTGGCGACCCAGCGCAATAAACGCCCGTGCCCGCGGGCGGCAAAAGGTTTCACCGATCCGAGGTGAGAAAGGAGGCCGCATTAAGTGGGAAAAAATCGTCGAAAGGCGGCAATGAATCTCGGCCGACGGAGGTCTCCATGCACGCCAACCGCAAACGAACAGGAACTCGCCGCCATGCTGCCCTTCAACATCGCCCGCACCCTCGCCACCGCCATCGCCAACCTCGTGGGTTACCCCCCCGCGCTGAGCGAGGACCTCCGCGGTCGCCTTCTTCGCTAGTTCCTTTTTCGTTCCCCCAACGCCGCCGCGGCGCTTCGTCGAGTTCATTCTCGACGGGCGCCGCGTTCGTCTTTGGTTGGTCGCACATCCACGCAGACCGAGCCCACGACGCCGGTCCCGCCGAGCGCGGCGAATGTTTCCAGTAATGTTTTGACGATTGGAGTCAACTAAGGAGGTGTTCGGCCGTGACATGAGGGACGGCGCCTCATCGCTCGCCTTCGTCCACATCCATGGGACTGGCTTGATCCGATTCGGTATCGCGTGACTTGGTTTTCCATCGACTCTGCCACCGAGGGCGGGCGTCACGGCCGAACAACTCGAACCTCGAAGAGACCCATCGTTTGAGCGCACGACTCCGATTGGCCCGCGCCATCACTCGCTCCGTGGCTTCCTTCGCGCTGCTGGCCGCGTGGCCCACCGTCGCGAACGCGGCCGCACCCGGCCCGGCTCTCGCCGCGACCGTGGCGTCACTGAGCCTGGGGGGCGAATCCGAGATCCCTCTGCAGCGCCCGATCGGGATGGAGGCGGCGACGCTCGATGCCGCGCCGCACTCGCCGACGTCTTCGCCCGCGCCTGCACCCGCGGCCGCGGCCCCGACGGCGGCTTCACCCGCGGCACCGCCGAATCCGAGCACCGCCCCGGCGTCGCCACCCTCGAGTTCGGGCCGCCCCACCTCCTCCCCGGCGCCCGCCTCGGCCCAGGTTCAGCCGCAGCCGCAGCCGCGACCGGTGCCCAAGCCCAGCCCGCGTGATGCCGAGGCCGCTTCGGACCCGGGCTCGTCCTCGCCGCAGGCCACGTCGGCCGCCGAGGGAGACGATCGCGAACAGTTCCCCCATGCGGGCACGGTGCTCGACTTCCGCCTCGGAACCCTCGGCTGCATCGGCGCCTTCTGCCGCGACAACGGCCACGACGTCAGCCCGGGCATCCGCTTGGGCGGGTTCCTCGGCGGCAACATCCGCGGATGGTTCGAGATGGGCCTGGGCGGGGCATGGGGCACGATGAACCCCAACGTCACCCCGGGCACCAACGCGCTGGTGCTCTACGGCCTCGACCCGGGGATCCTCCAGCAAGCGCTCGCGGCCCAGGCCGCAGGCATCCTCAACGTCGACCTCGCCGGGCTCGCGGTGCAGGACGCCCAGCTGCGCGATCTCCAGGTCGGCCCCTCCATGCGGGTCCACCTCGTGCCCCGCGGGCGCTTCGACGCGTTCATCGGGGCGGGCGTCGGCTACCACCGCCTGCGCTCGCAGTACGAGACCGGGGTCGGCAACGTCCGTCTCGACTTCCACGGCATCGACGTTCCGGTCGAGGCCAACGTCAGCGTCTACGTGCTCCGCAACCTCGCGGTGGGCGTGCAGTTCGACTACATGTGGACCTGGTACGGGCTCGCGGTGCTCGACCACCCCGAGCAGCGACTGGCCATGCCCATGGGCGTGCTCCAGGCCGCGGCGGCCCAACAAGGGGTCGACCTGCGAGGACAGCTGCCCCAACTGTGGACGGTGGGCCTCGCGCTACGCGGCCGCCTGTGAGGACACTCGTGTCCCGGAGCCGGGCGCGGGCCGGGACCGAGCGGGCGGGCTCCGGCGGCGGAACGGCGCCCAGACCGTCGCCACGTGCACTGCACGGGTACTTGACCGCACTTGGCTCCGGCCCGGCCATCGCGCGCCGAGGCCTCGGATCCCCGCTCCCGTGGCGTCCAACGGCCATTGATCGCCGCTGGGGGTGAAAACCAGGCGGTCCCCGTGCGTTTGACGTTCGGCGCGAGCCCATCCTAGAGTCCGCGCGCCGCGTCCAGGAGCACGAATTATGAAGCGATTCCTCTTCAGCATGGGCTTGCTGAGCACCCTCGCCCTCGGGGCCTGTGAGCCCAATGGCAATTCCGGGTTCAACATCCCGACCGTCAAAGAACTCGAGCCAGGCGGTGTGTACGTGTCCTACGTGCACGGCTGCGACAAGGGCTGTGACCAGGTCGAAAAGGGTGACCTGATCAAGAAGATCGACGGCAAGGACGTCGCCACCGGCGAGGACTTCGACAAGGTCGACATCATGGACGGCAAGCCGCACTCGCTCGACATCGTCAGCAAGGACGGCGCGAGCAAGAAGGTCGAGCTGGTCGCCCAGCCCAAGACCGACATGCCGCCGCTGGAGAACGTCCCCCCGATGTGGACCTCGGGCGCGGCCCGTCTCAACCAGACCCCCGAGTGGGCGCGCCGCCGCATGTTCGGCCACGCCAGCCCCTCGGTGATGCTGGTGAGCGTGGACGGTGGCATCCTCGACGGACGCCAGCTCTACGGCAAGAAGCGCCTGGTCGTGTACTGGGACCGTGGTGACCGCGAGGAGCAGGCGGCCGCCGTCTCGTTCCTCCAGGTGCTGCAGAAGGCCCAGGCCGACCTCGCCGCCAAGGGCGTCGAGGTCATGTACGTGCAGGTCCGCTTCCCCACCGGTCGCCAGGTCGAGATGAACGACAGCGACCTGCGTGCCTTCCAGGAGAAGTGGTCGGTCAAGTCCGGTGGCAAGAGCATGCCGAAGCTGCCGATGTACCGCTTCCCCAACAAGACCGAGTTCAACCCCGCCCGCGAGCTGGGCATGGAGAACGCGTACACCGTGTTCGAGAACCTCGGCGAGGCCCCGGCCATCCTCCTGCTCGACGAGCGCGGTATCGTCCGCTGGCACTCCGAGGGGCTCCAGCAGCCCGGCTCGGGCGGCGTGTCCGACCCGGCGCAGTACACCATCATCGAGGCCGTGAAGTTCTCGCTGGAGAAGCTCTAGCGAAGCGCCCGTAAGGGCCTCGACGAAACGAAGCGCGTCATCCCCCTCGGGATGACGCGCTTTTGCTTTGGTTTCAGCCGACCTACGACAGGTCGTCGTCTCGGTGGCGATCCCTTCGCAGGCACGCCCTCTGGGAACGGACTGGCCGCAAAAACGCGAGGAACGAGTGCCGTCAGCTCGCGTCGTCGGTGGCGGGGGCGTCCGGGCTCGACTCGGTCGGTTCCGCGTGCTCGGCTCCCTCGGCCGCGGCTTCGCGTCGGAGCGGGTGCGGCAGCGTCGGCAGGCGCTCGTACTCGCCGCGCTCCATCAGCAGCTCGAGGCCGTCGATGATCAGGGGCGGCGAGGTGACCTGCACGTCGACGGTCTGGCTGAGGATGCCGTCCATGCCCACGTCGGATGCGAAGCCGCCGAAGGAGCCCACGGGCAGGCGCAGGCGCTCGGTGTGCTCGGGCTGGCCGACGGCACGGATGCGTCGGAGCGCCCGGATCGACGCGGGCGCCAAGATGGCCCCTCGCACGAGCGTGCGCTTGCCGCTGGCGTCGACGCGGAAGACCCGAGCGGGCAGCGGAAGATCGAGCTTGCCCGTGCCCGCGTAGGCGGCCGCGCTGGACCGCATGACCGAGCCGAGCACGGTGCCGTCGCGCAGGGCCTCGACCACGTAGGCGAAGTCGTAGCCGTCCTCGCGGGCGCGCCGAAGCAGCTCGCGCTGTAGACCGGTCGGGTTGAGGCCCCGTTTGCGACTACGAAGCCGCAGGTTGCTCAGCGCGGGGCCGATCTCGAGCGAGGGGGTCATGCGGGCGCGACCGTTGCTCTGGGTGCCGTGATGGGGGTTGGGCACGCGCGTGAGCAGCAAGTCCCGCAGGACCCCGGCTTCGACCAAGGTGACCGGCCCGGGCACGAAGCCCTCGATGTCGATGGCGAAGTCGCCGAACCCCTTGGGCTGCGTGGGGTCGTCGACGAGATCGAGATAGGGCGGCAGCACCGTCTTGCCGACCTTGTTCTGCCACGCGGGCTCGAGGTCCATGACCCGGCCTCCGTCGGCCAGCGGCGCGGGATAGCCCGAGGCCTCGGTCGCCACCGTGGACGCGAGGAACTGGGCCGGAGCCGCCCCGACCAGCAAGATCGGGCCGTCGTACTCCTCTTCGATCATCGGCGCGTCGACCTGCTCTTGCAGCTCGCGCAGCACCTGGTCGACGAGCGCCTCGCCCTTGGCCCGCAGCGCATCGTCGATCGCGGGGACGCCCTCGAAGTGCAGGGCGAGGCCATGGTCGAGGGGCATGCCGTCGGGGGCCTGGGTGTCGGCCACCACCGCCAGCACCGAGCGCTCACGGGTGCGCACCACCACCACGCCATCGGAGGTGACCACCGTCTCGTGGCTGCGCAGCACCTGGAAGTGCACGTCGCCGTTGTCGATGGTGGGCGCCTGCTCGAAGCGCCCGGAGAGGTCGGCGACCAGCGTCGCGAAGCCGGCCCGGTCGACGTCGTCGCCACGGAACAGCCGATGGTCGTCGACGGGTGCGGGCGCGGGGCCGAGATCGGGCAGCGTCGTCTCGGTGGACAGCTGCTCGAGCGCGACTTCCTTCTGCGAGTAGGCCACGGTGGCGCCGCGGAAGGCCCGGTCGAGGGCGAGCCAGACCTGCTTGCGGAGGTAGCGGGGATCGGGATCGACGGGCACGTCGAGCCGGGTGATGCCCGCGTCGCTGCCGAAGAAGTTGCTGTCGTCGCGCTCGGGCGTGCCCACGCGCAGCTCGACGATGCCGGCCGCCTGCTGCTGGAGCACGTTGGTGATGACGCCGCCGTAGGAGCCATCGAGGCTGAGCAGCTCGGCGCGGACCCAGCGGGCCTGGGCGCGATGCGGGGCCGGGGTGTCGGGCAGGCTCAGGCCTTCGACGCCGCGCACCAGCTCGGCGCGCACGGCCTCGACCTCGTCGAGACGGGCCTTCTTCCATTCTTCTTCGGTGAGCTCGGGAGCGGCGGGAGCCTCCGTCGCGGCGCTCGAGGCCTCTGCCTCGGGGCTCGCGACCTCCGGGGACGGACTGGCGGGGCTCTGCTCGGGGGCCGCGGTGGCCTGCCCGGCGGTGCTCATACCCAGCGCGAGCACGAGGGCGGTGGCCAGCTTCGTGGTGCGGTTCATCGGGACCTCCCGAACGCCGCGCCTTCACTCGGCGGAGGCAGCAATGGTGGTCGATCGCGGTCGTGGGCCGCCCGCTCGATCTCGATGCTCTCGAGCAGCAGCGAGGGGCTCACCGCGCTCACGGGCACCCAGCCCGACTCCGCCCCGCACATGCCGTTGAAGATCCCGGGCTGGTCGTCGGTGGCGATGATGGTGTTGAAGGCCGAAAGCGGCGTGCCGACGATCTCGACCCCGCGCACCAGCTCGTCGGGGCGGCCCGGCTCGGGGTAGACGCGATAGACGAGCAAGGGCGTGACCCGGAACGCCTGCGGCCCGCTGCGGTCGGTGATGGTGTAGCCGCCGTCGATGTCGGAGAACACCAGCCCGTAGGGCCGACCCTGGCGCTTGATCTCGGCCACCAGCTGCTGCCGAAGCTCGCGTCGCGTGTACGACTTGCGCGAGGTGACCACCAGGTTGCCCTGGCGCGCGACCGTTTGATAGCCGGGCTCGCGGCGACCGTGGCCGTTGCTGCGCTTGAAGGGCAGCACGGGCGAGCGACCGAGCAAGAAGGTCTCGAGCCGACCCCGCTCGACCAGCAGCACTCGCTCGGAGGGCACCCCCTCGTCGTCGATGAAGTAGTGCCCGGACAGCGGCATGCCACCCAGCGAGCTCACCGTGGGGTCATCGACCACGTCGAGGAACGAGGGCAAGATGCGACGCTCGAGCTTGTTGGTGAAGGTCTGGCCCTCGAGGTCGTCTTTTTGGCGGTGCCCCTCGAGGCGATGGCCGAAGATCTCGTGGAAGAACACGCCCGCGGCTCGCCCCTCCAAGATGGCGGGCCCGGTGTAGGGCTCGGCGAGCGGGGCCTCGCGCAGCGCGAGCAGCTCGGCCTGCAGGCGCTCGGCCGCCTCGTTGACCTGCTCGAGGGTGGGGAGCTGATCGATGGCGTGGGCCTCGAAGCTCTCGGAGCGCTGCAGCAGCATGCCGTCCTCGGCCTGCGCCTGGGCACCGAGCATGATCCGCAGCCGGGCCCGGCCCGTCTGCACCCGCGTGCCTTCGGTGTCCACGGTGTAGCGGTTTTGCACCTCGCCGCTCAGGGTGACCGAGCTGCGCAGCACCAGCGGGTCGCTGCCCAAGGTGGCCGACGCCTGGGCCAGCTTGTCGCGCCAGGCCTCGCGCACCGCCGACAGGTCCATCTCGTGGGCGGGCTCGAGGTGCACGGTGGGCTCCTCGCGGCTGAAGTCGGGATGGTCGGGGCTCTCATCGTCGCTGCGCAGCTGCTCGCTGCTCTCGACGTCGCGGAGCTTGGTGACCGCCGCCTTGTACTGCGACTCGGTGTCGAGCCAGATCGCCTGCGCGAGCGACAGCTCGACGTCCTCGAGCGTGACCGGCAGCCCCGAGCCGAGGCCGTTGCCCGGCCCGTAGTCGCCCCCGAGGCTGTGGCTATTGTCGAGCTGGTAGTCGCCCACCCGCACGTCGATGTCGAGCGTGCGCCGGGCATCCCGATCGTCGCGCATGACGGCGCCGTACTCCGCCGCGACATAGAGTTCGTCGATGGCAGTGACCGTGTAGCCCATGTAGTACGCGGGCGGGTCGAGGTCGGGCGCGCTGAGCAGCGCGAAGTTGCGATCGAGCTCGGTCGAGAGCAGGTCGAGCACGGCGGCGGGCTCGCCCTTCTTGGCCTCGATGCGGTCCATGACGATCCGCGGGCCCCCCTTGCGCTTGCCTCCACCCCACACCCGGGAATCGGGCGGGTCGCTCTTGCGGGGGTGGCATGCCAACGCGAAGGCACCCGTGAGCGCTCCGGCCAACGCGAGCATACCGAGGGAGCGGAGTCGAACCATTGCGGACAAGGGTAGCCCGGCCACTGGGTCCCGGCTCACCCCTTTTGAACCCGATCTAGGGGGATTTGTTTGCTGGCTCGCGTCCGATGCCACAAACGCGGGACGAGGGTAATCTTGGGCCCGATGGCCGCGCCGAAGATTCCGGTCTACACGCCCATCCTCACCCCGGAGGATGCAGCGGCGGTGGAGGCCACGGTGGCCAGCGGGTGGGTCTCCGGCACGGCGCCGGTCGTCGGGCGGTTCGAGCGGGCCTTCGCCGACTACTGCGGGGCCCGGGGTGGAGCCGCCGTGAACAGCGGTACGACGGCCCTGGAGGTCGCCCTGATCGCCCTGGGCGTCGGGCCCGGCGACGAGGTCCTCCTCCCCGCGTTGACCATCATTTCATGTGCGCAGGCCATCCTCGCCGTGGGCGCGACCCCGGTGCTGGTCGACGTCGACCCGCGTACCTGGGGTCTGGACGTCGACGCGGCCCTTCGCCGGGTCGGGCCCCGGACCCGCGCCGTCATGGCCGTCCACCTCTTCGGTCACCCGGTAGATCTCGATCGACTGAGACCACTGCGGGACCGCGGGATCGCCTTGCTCGAAGACGCGGCCCAGGCCATCGGCTCTCGGGTCCGCATCCACGGCGAGTTCGTGCGCTGCGGCAGCGTCGGTGATGCGGCCGCGTTCAGCTTCTACGCCAACAAGAGCATCACCACCGGAGAAGGCGGCATGGTGCTGGGCGCGTCCCCGCCGATCGTCGACCGGGCCCGCAGTGCCGCCAACTTGTTCTTCGGCCGGGAGCATCGCTATCGCCACGAGGAGCTGGGACGCAGCTACCGAATGAGCGGCATCCAGGCCGCCCTGGGGCTGTCGCAGCTGGCTCGCCTCGATGCGCTGCTCGAGCGCAAGCGGAGCGTCGACCAGCGCTATCGGGAGAGGCTCGACGATTTCGACCGGGTCTCGTTCATCGAGACCCAGCCCTGGGCCGCGCCCGTGCCTTGGATGGTGGCGGTGCGGCTTCACGGCGCCGAAGCGTCGGAGGTCCAGCGGCGCCTGGCCGAGCGCGGCATCGACTCCCGGCGGCTCTTCGTCGGCCTGCACGAGCAACCTGCGCTACGTGGGCGCGGTGTCGATGGAGATCGTGGGTTCGAGGTCACCGAGGCCCTCAGTCGCCACGGCCTGTATCTCCCCTCGTCGCCAGACCTCGACACCGCGCAGATCGAGCGGGTCTGCGACACGCTGCGGGAGGTGCTGCATCCGTCTACGCGCACCGCCTCGTCTCGGGAGTTCGGCCCGCGCTACGCCTCGGTCTACGACGCGATCTATGCCGACAAGCCCTACGCACTGGAGGTCGACCGGGTCCTCGCCGCGCTGGCTCGGTTCGGCGATGCCCCGCCCGCGCGGGTACTCGACCTGGGGTGCGGTACCGGGCGCCACGCGCAGCTGCTGGCGAAACGGGGCCTCGCCGTCACCGCCGTCGATCGCTCCGAGTCGATGCTGGTCGCGGCCTCCGACGAGTCCGAGGTGCGCTTCGTGCAAAGCGACATCGCGGCGCTCTCGCTGGACGTCGAGCCCTTCGATGCTGCGCTGATGATGTTTGCGGTGCTCGGCTACCAGGCCACGGACGAGCAGCTGTCGCGCTCTCTGGCCGCCGTGCGGGCCCACCTGCGCCCGGGAGGCTTGTTCGTCGCCGACTTCTGGCTGACGGGCGCGGTGCTCCAGCAACCTCCCGCCGAGCGAGCGACCCAGTTCACCGCCGACGGGCAGGCGTGGGTACGGCGAGCCCGGCCCCACCACGACCGAGAGCGCAACGTGGTCACCGTGCACTTCGACCTGGAAGACGAACACGGGGTGACGCAGAGCACCGAGGTCCACCGCGTTCGCCACTTCGACGAGCCACAGCTGCGCGCCGCCTTGGCGGAGGCCGACCTCGAGCTGGTGCACCTGGGCAACTGGCCCGACATCGACGCCCCACCCACTCACGACGGCTACTCGGCATGCCTGATCGCCCGCGCGCGCTGACCCTGTCGTTGGTGCTGCCCGTCCTGGACGAGGCCGACAACCTTCGCGAGCTGCTGCCGCCGCTGCTCGAACGCGTGCCCCACCTGCACGAGATCATCATCGTCGACGACGGGTCGACCGACGGGTCCGGGGCGCTGGTGGAGACAATGGCGAAGTCCGACCCGAGGCTCCGCTGGCTCGCCCGAAACGGGGCTCCGTCGCTGACGGACTCGCTTCGCGAAGGGTTCGCCGCCGCCACGGGAGACCTCATCGGCTGGATGGATGCGGACGGCACCATGCCGATCGCCGACCTTCACCGCCTCGCCGAGGCGGTTCGGGACGGAGCCGCGCTCGCGGTGGGCTCCCGGTTCGTCCCCGGCGGCGGCATCAAGGGCGAGCTCGACGGCGGGCGTATGGCCGCGCTCTTGCGGGTCGGTCGCTCCCGCGACCCGGTCCTGCCCGTGCTGCTCAGCTGGGCCCTCAATACCGTCGTGGTCCCCGTGATCGTCCGCGACGGGGTGCACGACTACACCAGCGGCTTCGCGGTGGGGCGGCGAGAGGTGGTGCAGGGCTTCGAGCTTCGCGGGCGCCACGGAGAGTACTTCGTGAGCCTCTTCGCCCAGGCCCGACGACGAGGACACGAGGTCGTCGAGCTGCCCTACCGCGCCCGCCCGCGCACGACCGGGCAATCCAAGAGCGTCGGTCGCTGGATGGACTACGTCACCCGCGGTCGCCAGTACCTGGGCGCGGCGTGGGCCGCCCGCGACCTGGCCTAGGCCCGCTCAGCGCTCGACGACGACGCGGTCCTGCCACGGCCAGCGGTGACCGTTTTCGGCGAACCACCGCACCGTGCGCTCGAGCCCCTCTTTGAGGGACACCTTGGGCGCCCACCCCGTCGCCTCGCGGAGCAACGTGGAGTCGGCCTGCAGGTGATCGATGTCGTTGTGCCGATAGCGGGTGTCGTCGACCTCGAGCTCGAGCTTGCCGCCCATGATCTCGGCCACGTACTCGGCCACCTCGCGCACGCTGTGGCTGTGATTCGACCCGATGTTGACGGCCTGGCCGGCCGCGATGGCCGACGAGTTCATCGTGGCGATGAGGGCACGCCCCGTGTCTTGGACGTAGGTGTAGTCGCGCCGCGCATCGACATTGCCCAGGCGAATCGGCCCGCCCAGGTGGTGCTGCCGAATGATCTCGGGGATCACGTAGGGCTCGGTCTCCCGCGGGCCGTAGCAGTTGAACAGCCGGGCGACGACGACCGGGATGCCGTGCTCCCGATGCAGGGTGAAGCTGACCCGGTCGGCGGCGAGCTTGCTGACCGCGTAGGTGTTGGCGGCCGACAGCGGGTGCGTCTCGGTCAGCGGCACCGCGCCCGGGTTGCCGTAGACCTCGGCCGTGCTGGCGTAGACGATGCGCTCGACCTCGTACTCCCGGCACGCCATCAGCAGATTCAGGTGCCCCTCGAGGTTCACCCGGATGAATCGCCGCGGCATGTCGTACGCGGTCGGCACGTAGGTCTCGCCGACGAGGTTGAAGACGCGCTCGGGTCGGTACTGCTTGAAGGCCGAGAGCACGCACCATTCGTCGAGCAGATCGACCGTCACCACGTCGATTTCGGAGCGCAGGTGGGCGAGGTTGGCTCGGGTGCCGGTCTGAAAGTTGTCGAAGACGACGACTCGGGCGCCTTCGCGAACCAGCTCTTCGACCAGCGATGATCCGACGAAGCCAGCACCCCCGGCGACCAATACCCTCGTGCCTCGCATCTCGCCTTCGGCATCCAATATACTCCATCCCGAACGGGCGTCGCCAGGCACCGAGCGGGCGTGAACCACGTTTCGAGCCGGGGACACCACGCTGCGAGACCGGCACGCAACGCAGCCAGCCCCGCGCAGAACACGGATTCACGGGCCCGCTACGGGAGCTGCGGTCTCCGGCTGCATCCTCGCCGCACCGCGCGCGGTTCTCCGCGGAGCTTGCTCTACGACTCGATCAGCGGGGGTCCACGCCGTCACCCGACGACGCGGCCGAAGCCTCGCCCATGCGTCGCGCTCGGAGCCGCGAGAGCGCAGGCATGAAGGCTAGGCCCACCACGACCTGTGCCAACGCACTGCCAGCGGCCAGTGCGATCCCGGCCGAGACCAGGCTACCCAGCTGCTGTGCATTCACGGCGGTGCCGAGCAAGGCGAACGCGGTGAGGTCACGGGCCCCGATGCCGTGCGGCACCAGGGGCACCGCGCTGACCAGCGCGAGCACGGGCATCACCGCCATGGTCTCCGCGAACGAGAACTCGAGGCCAAAGAACGCGTAGGCGATCCACAGCTCGGCGATGGCCAGCGCCATCATGGGCAGCCGCAGCAGCATGAGGGCGACCTGCGTGGTCACCCCGATCTGCTGGAGCTTGGCGAACACCCGCAGCCGCGACAGCACGGCGGGCGGCCGCAACAAGACCACGCCGTACAGCGACGCCGCCACCAGGCACCCGATCACCCCGGCCGTCAGCCACCCCGGCGCATCCAACAACGCCACGGGCACGATGCCCAAGCCCACCAGCGCCCCGAGGGTCGTGCCGTAGCAGACCAAGGTCGTGGCCACGACGTCGGTGACCCCGGCCCCGCACACGCGAACCAGGAGCCAGCCCACCTGCGCCTGCCCCAAGTGGACATGAATCGCGCCGCCGAGATGAGCGGCGCCCCGCACCACCAGGTACTCCGAGCGCTTCAGGTCGGGCGCCGCGTGGCGATGGGTGGGCACCGCCGAGAGGCTGTCGAGCAGCAGGTTGAGCAGCGCAACGCCGACGCAGAACACGGCGTAGAGCAGCGGGTCGACCGTACGCAGCGCCGCGAGGACCGCATCGCCGGACACGCTGCTCACCACCCACGCCACCGCCGACAGCCCCAGCACCCACTGCAGGACCAGCGCGCCACGGCCACCCGCCCGGCGCGTGATCATCGTGGCGGCATCATCGGCGGAGCGGGGCACGGGGATTGCCCAGGATACCGCGCTTTTCGCAGGGTCGGGTCGCAGGCGCCCTGCGGGGAGGATGGCGCCGGCCGTCGCCGCGCTACAGCTCTTCGCGGAAGTCGAGCACCACTGGGTACCGGCCCTGAATCAGCGACAGCTCGGCCGCCGCCTCGGGCTCGCAGTGCAGGGTCTCCTCGAGCACGGCCGAGCTGGCGAAGTTGATGATCTCCCAGCCCTCGGGGTCGGGCACGAAGCTGTCGTCGCACTGGAACAGCGCGCCCGCGAACACGGTGCCGCAGACATCGTAGGCCTGGGCGATCTCGACGATGTTGTCCCCGCTGTCGTTGGACAGCGAGCACAGCCCGGAGAACGCGAGGTGACCCGTGTTGGCGATCCCCACCAGGCGTTTGCGCGGGGGCGTGGCGTCGTAGCCCGCGGTCTGGCTGGAGAACGCGACCACGCTGTCGGCCAGGGCCCCGAGCACCAGGCTGGACTCGACCACGGGTCCGTCCTCGACCCCGCCCGCGGCCATCGGGATGATCACCTGGGCATCGGTGCCCGTGCCCGACACGGCATTGCCGCCCGCGCTGTGGCCCGACGTGGCGATGCGGGTGCTGTCGATGCGATCGCCGAGGTCCTCGAGCCCGGGGATCTCACCCCGCACCGCCGACAGCATGATGCCCAAGTCGCCCTGGAGGTCCTGCGGGACCATGCCCGCGCCGCAGGCGATGCCGAGCAGGTCGGCCATGTACAGGCCGGGGTGGTCGGCCGCCATCACCACGAAGCCGCGGCTGGCCCAGTGCTCCATCTGCGGCAACGACTGGGTGCGGAAGCCGGCCGTGCCGTGCACGAACAGGATGACGGGATAGGGCCCGTTGTCGCCGTCGATGGGCACGTCGCGGTAGCAGTCGCAGTTCTGCCAGGGATTGTCCTCGTCGGGGATGAGCCCCTGCTCGGACTCGGGCAAGAACTCGCGGACGTCGTAGACGACCGGGTCGACGCCCGCCTCGGATCCGGGCGCGGCCGGGTACCAGACCTCGACGGTGAGGCCATCGAGGTCGACGGTTCGCGCCCCGACCTCCCAGGGCCCGCGCTGCGCCGTGTCGGCCGGGCGCGGGGGCAAGGTCACCCCTTCGCAGCTGCCCATCAGCTCGGCTCCGCCACCGTCGGTGCCGGTCGAGTCCACACCGTCATCGCTCGAGTCGACGTCGGTGCCCGGGGTGGGCTCACCCGTGGAGTCGGCCGCTTCGGTGGTCGCCACCGAGGTCGCGGCGGTCGAGCCCGCCATCTCGGTTTCGCCTTCGGTGCCCGCCGGGCTCGAGTCGTCGCCACAGGCCCCGAGCACGAGTGCCACTGCCACGCCCCAGATCTGCTTCGTACCGCGTTTCATCCTCAATCTCCCTCACCTACGTAGGTCTCCGGTGTACCACTGCGACGCGGCGCCGTCATGCGTCACCGCGTCGACGAGCGCCACGATCCGGGACGGTCAACGAGCCGAGCGTCGCCACCACGCGCCCGGCGAACGCAGCCGTGGACGTAGTCGGTCGCCCGTGCCCCGGGTTCAATATGCAACGAGCACGGGCGAGCGAGACTGCGGTACGGGCGACGAGCTAGAGGCCCATCTGCTTGGAGATGATGACCTTCATGATCTCGCTGGTCCCCGCGTAGATCCGCTGCACGCGTGCGTCCATGAAGGCGCGCGTGATCGGGTACTCGAGCATGTAGCCGTAGCCGCCGAACATCTGCAGGCACGTATCGGTGACCCGCCCCAGCATCTCCGAGTGCCACAGCTTGGCCATGGAGCACTCCTTGACGAGGTACTGCCCGGACATGTGCTCGGTGATCAGCTTGTCGAGGAACGCCCGGCCCACTTCGACCTCGGTCGCACACTCGGCGAGCTTGAAGCGGGTGTTCTGGAACTTGGAGATGGACCGCCCGAAGGCCTTGCGCTCCTTGGTGTACGCGATGGTGTCGGTCAGCACCTGCTCGGCGCCGGCCTGGTTGATCACCGCCACCACCAGGCGCTCCTGCTGGAGCTTCTGCATCAACATCATGAAGCCCGCGCCCTCGGCCCCCAGCAGGTGGTCGGCCGGCACCCGACAGTCCTCGAAGAACAGCTCGGCTGTGTCCTGCGAGGCCATGCCCATCTTCTCGAGCTTGCGCCCGCGGATGAAGCCCTTGGTGTCGGCGGGCACGAGGAACAACGAGATGGCCTTGTGCGGGTTCTCGGGCTCCTCCTCGGTCTTGGCCGCGACGATGCACAGGTCGCACAAGATCGCGTTGGAGATGAAGGTCTTCGCCCCGTCGATGACCCAGTGGTCGCCATCGCGGCGGGCCCGGGTCTTGATGTTGGCCAGGTCGGAGCCGGTCCCCGGCTCGGTCATGGCGATGGCGGTCACCACCTCGCCGCTCGCACAGCCGGGCAGCCAGCGCTTCTTCTGCTCGGGCGTGCCGTACGTCTCGATGTAGGGCACCACGATGTCCGAGTGCAGCGCGGTGGCAAAGCCCGACTCGTAGACGCGGGCCAGCTCTTCCATCACCACCGTCGAGTGCAGAAAGTCCCCGCCGGGACCCCCGTGCTCCTCCGACAGCGCCGGGCACAACAGACCCGCCTCGCCCGCCTTGCGCCACGTCTCGCGATCGACCGAGCCCGCTTCGTTCCACCGTGTCTGGTGAGGTACGACCTCGCGCTCGACGAATCGACGGACGGCAGTACGGAAGATCTCGTGCTCCTCGGAAAGGATGGTGCGACGCATGGGCAGGCGGCAGCCTATCAAGTGCACCCAGGCCACGAACCCGGCTTTGTGTCGCGATGAGCGGGTACGCGCTTGCACCGCGCTTCTGACCGCTCGTATCCTCTGTAATGGGTAGCCCGTCATCCGTCCCACCAGGGATGCGGGCGCGCCATGGACTGGCGAATCGTGACCACGAAGGTCGGCATCGGGACGAGTCGAGCGCTCTCGACACAACGGGCGGGCACGGAGGCAGCCACCTCCGCTCTGGCTCCGCTCGACGGGTCGGCCGATCTGCTGCTCGTGTTCGCCTCGACCGGCTACGACCAACGAGAGCTCGTCGCCGCCATCGCCAGCCAGGCCCCCGAGGCGACGCTGGTCGGTTGCTCGGGCGAGGGCGTGATCACCCGCGACGCGTGCAACGAAGACTCGCACGTCGTCGGCGTCATGGCGCTGCAGTCGAACACCATCCGAGCCGAGGCGTGCCTGGTGCCGGGCTTCGCCGACGACTCGGCCGAGGCCGGCCGCGCGCTCGTGCGCTGGGTCGAGCAGATGGGCAACGGCGAGGCGCGGCTGCTCATCCTGCTGCCCGACGGGCTGGTCGGCAACTGCACCGATCTGCTCCGCGAGCTCGACGACAACCTCGACATCCCCGTCGTCGGCGGCACCTCGGCCGACGGGATGATCCTGACCAAGACGCACCAGTACCACGGCACCCGCGTCGTCAGTGAGCACGTCGCGGCCCTGCTGCTGTGCGGCGACGTCGAGCCGGTCATCGCGGTCAGCCACGGCTGCACCCCCTTGGGCCTGCCCCGCACCATCGATCGAGTGGAGGACGGCTGGGTCCGCGAGATCGACGGGCAGTCGGCCTGGGAGGTCTTCAAGGAGTATCTCGACGGAGATCCCGAGGACCTCAACGCCGATGGCGTGGTGCACCTGTGCGTCGGCGAGCCTCTGCCCTCCGCGCTGGCGGCCGACTACCACCCCCACGTCATCAATACGCCGCTGAAGCTCGACGCCGACCGCGGCTCGCTGTTCTTCCCGGGCGGCCGACTGCGCGCGGGTCAGCGCGTCCAGCTCATGCGTCGCGACGCGGACGAGATCGAAGCCAGCGCCCATGCCTGCGCCGAGCGAGTCCGAGCGACCAGACCCGACGAGGACGCCTGCCTCATGCTCCAATTCGACTGCGCGGGGCGGGGCCAGATCATGTTCGGCTCGATGGCGCGGGAGCGCACCGTGACTCCGGTACAGTCGGTCTTCCCCGAGTCCGTGCCGTGGCTCGGCTTCCACACCTTCGGCGAGATCGCCCCCATCGGCGACCGCACCTACTATCACAATTACACGGTGGCGCTGTGCGCCCTGTTCGAGGGTCGGACTTGAGCTCCATCGGTGAGCTCGAGGATGAACTCGAGCGCCTGCGAAGCGACAACAAAGCGCTGCACGAGCAGGTCAAGCTGCTGGTGCGCACGGAGCATCGGCTCTATCGCTCGCAAAACCAGATCGACCGTCAGCTCGCCCGCGTGCGCTCGCTGGGCGACTACGTGCTCGACTGCCCCAGCGTCGCCAGACCCGAGGAAATCCTCATCGGCGTGACCGAGCTGGTGGCGCGACACTTCAACGTCGATCGCGTGCAGCCCTACGAGGTCATCGCCCGCGGGGACACCATGCGCCTGCATGCCCCGCCCGCCGTCGAAGTGACCGTCACGGCCGAAGATCGCGAGGCCCTCGAGGCGCTCAGCGGCCCCTGGCTCGGCACCAACGAACCGGGGCAGGTCTTCTCCGCGCTCTTTGCCGCCCTCGATGCCGCCGACGCGCAGCCCGAGCCCCACCCCGAGACCGGCGACGCGGCGTTGATCCCCATCCGGGTCATGGGTCGGCTGGCGTGGGTGCTGGCGGTGCGCCGCTTCTCTCGACGCCCCGCCAATCGCTTCCAAGAGGTCCCGAACGAGAGCCACGCCCCCTTCTTCATGCTCATGGCGGGCCACATCGAGCGCGCCCTGGAGAATGCCGAGCTCAACCACGACCTGCGCATCCAGGCCGAGGAGCTCGCGGAGAGCAACCGCAAGCTCAAGGACAGCCTGGGCGATCTGGCCAGCACCCAGCATCAGCTCATCCAGGCCAGCAAGATGGAGGCCCTGGGTCGGCTCGCGGGCGGGGTCGCGCACGACTTCAACAACCTGCTCACCGTGATCGTGGGCACCGCCCGGCTCATGCTCCACGAGGACCTGACCCCCTCGCTGCGGGAGGACTGCCGGACGATCATCGAGGCGGCCGAGCGCGGCACCGACCTCGGCCGCCAGATGCTGACCTTTGGCCGCCGTCAGTCGGGCGAGGCCCAGCGCATCGAGGTGCACCCGCTGCTCACCGACATGAGCCGGTTGCTGCGGCGGATCATCGGCGAAGATGTCTCGCTCGAGCTGCGCCTGGAAGCCCGCAACGACGCCGTCCAGGCCGATCCAGCCCAGGTCGAGCAGGTGCTCATGAACTTGGTGCTCAACGCCCGCGACGCCATGCCCCACGGCGGCGCGATCGTGGTGGAGACCGGCCTCGCCCGCCCCGGCGATCAGCCCGACGGGCCCACCATGTTCTGCCTGACCGTCAGCGACACCGGGCGGGGCATGGACTCGAAGACGCAGGCCCGGGTCTTCGAGCCCTTCTTCACCACCAAGGACGTCGGCGAAGGCTCGGGCATGGGCCTGGCCACCGTGTACGGCATCGTCCAGCAGCTCGAGGGCCACGTGCAGCTCGAGAGCGAGCCCGGCGAGGGCTCACGCTTCGAGGTCTACTTGCCGCTGGCCGGCCAACCCGTCGTCGAAGAGCCCGTGCCCAGCGGTGCCGTCGCGCGCCCCACCGTGCTCGTCGTCGAGGACGAAGCCGCCATTCGACGGCTCGTGGTGCGCATCCTCGGTCGACAGGGCTACGAAGTGCTGGCCGCCTCCGATGGCGAGAGCGGCCTGCGGCGCTTCGTCGAGCGCGGCGACATCGACCTGGTGCTCACCGACATCGTCATGCCCGGGCTCGACGGCGTGGGCTTGGTGCGCCTGCTTCGTCGGCGGCGACCCGAGCTGCCGATCGTGTTCATGTCCGGCTACTCGGGCGACCACCGACGGGGCATCGGCGTCGCCGACCGCAAGCGCATGCTCGACAAGCCCTTCACACCCGAGCAGCTCGTCGAGCGCATCGACGAAGCGCTGCGCACCTCGGTTTGAGCGCGGCCGAAGGCTACTTGCGCGGCGACCCGCGCTTGGGCAGCTGGATCGGCGGCTTGGTCTCGTTTTTGGGGTGATCGGCGGGCCGCGGCCGATACAGCACCACCACCCGGCCGATGACCTGGGTCAGGTCGGCCTCGGCGGCATCGGCCAGCTCGCGCGCGCCTTCCTTGCGGTCACCCTCGTACGACTGCCCGAGCCGCACCTTGATGAGCTCGTGCTCGAGCAGCGCCTCTTGGGTCGCCTTGACGATCGCCTCGGTGATCCCCTGCCCTCCCACCTGCACGACGGGGTTGAGCCCGTGGGCGAGCGAACGGAGGTGAGCGCGAGCGCGGACGTTGAGCTGCGGAGCGGCCATGGCGAGCCGCCGACCTTGCCCGCTTTGCCCGGGGCACGCAAGCCAGCGCGCCGCGCGTCGTACGAGCTAGCTCTCGGTGGGCGGCGTGTCAGCCAGCGGCGGCGTGGTGGCCCCGCCCGACCAGCGCAGCCACAAAAGCCACTCGCGGTTCCCGGTCTTGCCCTCGAGCTCGGACGCACAGGCATCGATGAAGCGCAGGCCGTGCTCGGCCGCGCTCTGGCGCGCCCGCTCGAGAGCCTCTTGGCGAAGGGCCTCCTCGCGCACGATGCCGCCTTTGCCCACGCGACCGGGGTCGAGCTCGAACTGCGGCTTCACCAGGATCACCGCGTCGGCGTTGGGCGCCATGAAGCGCGGCAGGTGGGGCAGGACCTTGGCGGCGGAGATGAACGAGCAATCCATCACCACCAGCTGCACGGGCTCACCCAGCTCGGCGGGATCGAGCTTGCGAATGTTGCGACGGTCGTGGACGACCACGCGCTCGTCCTTGGCGAGCGACCAGGCCAGCTGCCCGTAGCCGACGTCGACGGCGTGCACCCGGGCCACGCCCGACTGCAGCAGACAATCGGTGAAGCCCCCGGTCGAGGCGCCCACGTCCATGGCCACCCGCCCCTCGACCTGCAAAGGCTCGTGCTCGATCTCGGTATTGGGGGCGGTGAAGCGCCGCAGCGCGCCCGCCAGCTTCAGGCCGCCGCGCGAGACATAGGGGTTGTCGTCGCCGCGCACCCGGATGTCGGCATCGCGCGCGACCATGGTGCCGGGCTTGTCGACGCGCTGCTCCGCGACCAGGACCTTGCCCGCCATGATCAGCGCCTGCGCCCGCGTGCGGCTGGGCACGAGGCCTCGCTCCACGAGCAAACGATCGATGCGGTCGCGCTTCATCCCGACCCGCGCAGGCTAGAGCACCCACCCGGGCGACGCCACGAACCCCCGATGTCGGGGCGCTGGGGAGCCGAGCCCACACCGTGCGTGCGGAAGAATCCGAGCCCCCGAGCCGCGCTTGCTGCGAGTCGCCGCCGACGGACGGGTACGACTTCGTGCCCTGGGACCGGATGGCACACGAGGTGACACAAAGTGAGCAGATCCCGCAGTGGTTGGAGGTGCCCGCAGGACTCGGCCAACCGCGCTACCCTTGCGTCCGCATGCGCGAGTGGCTGATGAGCCTGACCCGCCCCGAGGACCACCTGTTGTGGGCCTGGGCGGTGATCGTTGGGGGCTACGGGGTCATTGGCGCGATGTTGGGCGTCCGCGCCCGGCGGCGAGAGGCCGCCGCTTCGGCCTCCGCCTCCGCGTCGGAAACGAATTCCAGCTCACGCTGAGGCGGGCTTGCGCGGCTGTGCGCGTTCGGCTAGGTTCCCCCGCACTTCACGGGGCCGTAGCTCAGCTGGGAGAGCGGTGCGTTCGCAATGCACAGGTCAGGGGTTCGATCCCCCTCGGCTCCACCCCTAAAAACCTCCTCGACCCGGTGCTACCATGCTCGGCATCCCAAGGGATGCGAGCCCCGGTAGACACCGGGCAAGGTAGCCCATTCGGGCTTCGGTTCACGGAGGCATGTACAAGCTCTTCAAGCGCTCTCATGTGCCGGGGATCTTCGAGATCCAGATCTCCGGTGCCTGCGATCCGGGCATCGCCCGCGATCACAACGAAGACGCGATCGCCATCCAAGAGGACGATGGGCGGGGCTACATGCTCGTCATCGTCTGCGACGGCATGGGCGGGCACAGTGCGGGCGAGGTTGCATCCGCCCTCGCGGTGGGGGTGATCAGCGAGTACATCGAGCGCGAGTTCGGTGGCGACAAGACCCCCGACCAGCTGCTGCAGGAGGGCTTCGCCCTCGCCAACGAACGCATCGACGAGCAGGCCCAGGTCAACCCCAGCGCCCACGGCATGGGCTGCACCTGCGTCGCGGTCATGGGCGTCAAAGACCGCATGTGGATCGGCCACGCCGGGGACAGCCGGCTGTATCGCGTTCGCGATGCCACGGCCGAGCAGATCACCGTGGACCACACGATGGTCCAGGAGCTCGTCGACCAAAACTTGATCACGCCCGAGCAGGCGGCCACGCACCCGTACCGGGGTCGCATCAGCCGCTGCCTGGGGCACGGCAAGCACAAGAGCGACGCCAGCATCAACGAGCTGACCTTCGAGAAGGGCGACAACCTGCTGCTGTGCAGCGACGGCCTGAGCGACGTGGTCCCCGTCGAGGAGATCCAAGCCCTCGTGGGTCAGCGCGACGTTCGAGACGCCACGCGGCGGCTCATCGAAGCGGCGAACAAGCACGGCGGGCCCGACAACATCTCGGCCATCGTCATGCGCCGCGTCGTCTAGCTTCGCGGCGGGGCCAGCGATTGTTCGTACTGGGTGAACGAGCGCCCGTCGCGTTCGCGCACGAACACGTGCGTGGCCGAAAAGCCTTGGCCGAGCACGAAGGCGGTGGCGCGCCCGTTGACGGTGGCCACCGTGGCCCGCACGCGAGCGGCCGACTGCAGGCGGGGCGCCCGAAGCAGGGCGAGCAGGGCCCCGGCGCCCGCCCCCGTGCCCACCAGGTCGGGGCGTAGGCCGATCCCGACATCGACCACCTCGTCATCGTCGGCGTCGTCGTAGCGACCGCCCGGCACCCGGGCTTCGACCCCGAAGGTGCCGTAGCCGAGCAGCTCGCCGCCCGGAGTGCTCAGCGCGACATGATCGGGAGCCCGCAGCTCGGCCGCGCCCGCGCCCGGATCGTAGATCTTCAGCGCTCCCGGGTAGGACCAGGTGGCGATGGCCCGGCGGTCGTCGTCGGTCAGCGGTCGAACCGAGAACTCGGGCAGCGGCGGACGGGCGACCATGGCCTCGCCAGTGTGCCCGACCGATGTCCGCGTGCAACACCGAGCCCGGGCTCACCCCGCGGGTTCGGTGACCGGACCGCCGCCGCCTTCACACTGGAAGCGGAAGTTGTCCAGGAACACCATGCTGTTCAGGTTCACGTCGTCGAGGTCGAAGACGGCGAAGACCAGCTCGATCTCCTCGCCCGGCTCGACCGCGGCCGTGCTGGTGAGCCACGGCGTGCCTGCGCCGTAGCGCATGCAGGTGCCGGAAAACTGCGGCAGGTCTCCGTTGGTGTCCTGGTAGTCGAAGAACGCCGCGTTGAGCGAAAGCGCGTTGCCGCCGTCGTCGTAGGAGATGTTGCCGCTCCAGCTGGGCCCCTCGAGCCACGCGAGGAACATGTCGTTGTAAGGCTGCCCTGCGAAGACGGGCCACTCGGTGGTCAGGTAGGCCACGTCGAAGCTCAGCGCATGGGCATCGTCGGGCACGGTCAGGCTGATGCGCAGCTCCTGATAGTCGTACTTGAAGCCGCTCTGGGAGAACTGGTCCTGGATGGTGTTGGAGCAGTCGCCCGTCCCCACCAAGCCGGGATTGGCCATGCAATCGCCGCCCACGTTCTGGGCCTGAATCGGCGCGGGGAAGGTGGCGGTGTTCATGCCATCGCCGGGCGAAAACCAGTCGTTGCAGTGATTGATCTGATCGCCGGGACCGGTGGGCTCGTCGCCGAGCTCCGCCACGTGCCCGGTGGAGAGCACCACGTACGAGCTGCCCTCCCGCGGGGCATAGGTCCCGTCCGCGCCGAAGCTCGTCAGGATGCCGAGGCCATCGGGGTGGGCGTCGATGCTGGAGACGATCTCCGTCTCGCCAGCACAGCCCAGGCCCATCGCATGGAAGGGATCGTCGGTCCCCGCGTCGCAGGGGGTGTGGATCACCGCCTCGCAGTCGCCGGGGAAGATCCCCGTCTCGTCGTTGCCGATGTCGAAGAGGAACCCGGTGGTATCGCCGCCCGGATTCGAATCGCTGGCCGAGCCGCCCTCGGTACCCGCCGTGTCGTCGGCCGATCCGGGGCCGCCCCCGCTCGCACCGGGATTCGACGTCGCACCGTCGGCCGTCGTGGTCGGCACGCCGAACGGGCTATCGCCCCCGTCGTCATTGCAAGCCGGCAACAGGCACGGCAACACCAACAACGAAGCAACGTGAGCAACAGACGAAGTCATGACGACTCCATCTTACGGCCCCCATCGGTCCTAAATCGGACGCTTTGGGTGCAACCGCCTATTGAACGTGACAGCACCGAAGTGATCGAAACGCACAGGTTCGCTCGAGGGTACGACTCGAGTGAGCTGCATGGGCGCGCCCTCGAAACGGAGCGCGGCCGACTTCCAAACGCGCCGAAGGGCTCAGGAGCGGGCTTGCGCCAGCTCGCCTGCCTCTTCGTTCGCCGCGTTGAACTGCGGCTGCGGAGTGCGGCCGTAGTTCACCGACATCCACGTGCGCTCGTGCAGGTAGTACGCGAAGATCTTCAGCAGCGAGTCCGCAAAGCCTAGTGACAGTGCGAACGCGGCCTTGCCGGTATAAAGGTACGCAATCGTCGCGGTAATGGACCACGCGATCACGCGCCAGCTGAGGGCCTTTGCCAAGCTCCGTCGCTTCGACTCCATCGTACCGTCTCCTGTTGCCTTGTCCGCTCGCAGCTTCGTTCCCGCGAGACAGGAAGAGTCTTGGACTTTTGCGTGGCTTTTTCAAACGGCAAAGCACCGTGAATTATAGATTTCTTGGATCGACCCATTTTCGTCCCTCGGCCTCGGGTCGTCATTAAGTCGAGATTTCAAGATCATAGGAGGGAATTCGGTCTCTCCTGGAGCCCTTCATATTAAACAGCGACATACCGTATATAAAGCTCGTTCCGCCGGGCTCGCCGCGTCGCTTAACCTAGGAGCCGCGACGCTCCCCACACCGGGATGGTCATCAAAAGTGGCGGCACCGCTTCGAGCACATGCGAAACGACTGGGGCTCTTCGGTACTGCGGCATTGATCTGGTTGTGCTTCGTCGGGCTCGCGATCGCGGCCCCGCGCGACGTGCCTTCGGGGTGGAACTCCGGCGATGCAGCGGCTGCCACGGCGCAGAGCAACGCGGCCGATTGGGCGGCGGCGTGGGGAGGTCAGGTCGAGTTCGTGATGTCGACGCCCGACGACGACGCGCTGGTCGAGACGCTCGTCATCGTGGACGTGCCCGCACCGCTCCCCGACGGGTTCACGAGCGACTCGAGCACTGCCCACGCCTGGCTCGAGCCCCGCGCGCAGAAGGCCTTCGGCACCCAGCTCTCGCTGCCCGCCACGGCGACGAGCTTCGAGCCCACCGATCGACCCGACGTCGGCATCACCCGCGGCCGGGCCACGATCGACGACCGCGTGGTCCTGCTCGCCGTCGCACCCAAGGGAGCGCGCCACGTCGTGGTCGTCATGGTGTTGGCTGCGAACGAGGAAATCCTCTACGGCGACGTCTTCGAGTCGACGGTGGACGGGCTCGATGGCCTCAGCTCGACCATCGCTCCGTTTCCCCGCACCACCTGGCGCATCGTCGGCTGGGCGCTGTGGCTCGTGTTCGGCCTCGGGGCGGCGATCGAGTGGACGCGTCGTTCCTTGCCGCGTCCGGGCGCTCGGGTGGCGGGTCGCCAGGTCGCCGCATTGCTGGCGGCGACCTCGATCCTCGTGCTGGTCGTGCTCGGCCCGAGCCTCGGCGACTCGGCCGTCGAGCTGACCCTGGCCGGGACCACCCCCTGGAGCTTCGCGGCCGAGCTGGCCGCGGGGGGAATCGTGGCGGCGATCCTCGCGGTGGTCGTGACCGAGCTGTGGGCGCGGCGGCTGACTCCGGTAGCCAGCGCCCCGCGGGCGGGCACCTTTGCGCCCGTGGCCACCGCCCCGCGAGCGGCAGAGTCCTCGGCCTCGACCCTCGAGGTCCGCAACCCCGCCCTGCCCCCGGTCCCCTCCATCGACGTGCCGAGCGACGACCCGGCCCTGTCCACCACCTCGAATACCGGCGCTCCGCTGGCCCCCGCCCGCCCCGAGCCCGGTGCGCCCGACGGTCCCGCCTCGCTCATCGACGCTCGCGAGAGCGGACCCGAGCCCTCGTACGACGACCCCACCAAGCCCATCGTCGTCGGCTCGATTCCCAAGGCGATCGACCCCGAAGAAGCGCCCACGCCCGCGCCCGAGTCGACCGGTGCCTCGCAGAGCGACCTGTTCCCGCGGCTGACCGTCGAGCGGGGGCCGCAGCCCACCGACTCACACCCCGCCCTGGACGCACCGATTCCGACGTACGAGGACTGAGCTCGAGCGGGTTTCAGCCGGCGGGGATCTGCTCGCAGGTCTGCACGATCACCTGCGCGAGCGTATCGACCAGCACGGGCTCGAAGACCGCGGGGTCGCCACCGCCGAAGGGCAGCTCGGACACCACGGGCGGCGAGCCGAAGTTGTCGAAGAGCACGCCCAGCGGGGTCTGGTCGAGGCAGAAGTCGTCGACGAAGCCGCCCCCGACCACGCACTCCATGCCGCCGCACCCGGCCTTGGCCGCGGCGAGCTTGTCGACGAGCTCCATCGCCTCGGTGTTCGGGGTCTGGTCGCCTTCGTCTTGAATGAAGAAGATCACCAGCACCGCGCCCTCGTCCCGAATGAAGCCCGCGTTGGTCGCGGCGTTGGCCGGGTCCGCAACCCAGCCCGCGCCTGCGCTCGACATCTCGATCTGCGAGCCGCTCTCGCCGATGTTGGCCGCGGCCGAAAACCAGCTCGACAGCGCGTCGACCTCGGCCTGCCCCGCGTCGGTGTTCAGCTCGAAGTAGAACTGTCCCTCGGCCTCGAAGAGCCGCCCCTGGGCCCCGTTGACGCCGGTATTGGTGACGTCGGGAGTCACGTAGAACGCGGCGGCCGGTTGATCGCCGTCTCCGGTGGCGACGCAGTTCGAGGTGGAGCCGGAGTTGGAGTAGCCCATGGTGGTGCCGGTCACGCCCACGTGCAGGCTGGTGCCCGGCGGCAAGGTGTCGACGATGGCGTCGGCGAACGAGGGGAAGGCCTCGCCCAGCGCGACCTGGTGTTGGTTCATCGAGACGGAGTCGTCGATCACGAACAGCAGGTCTACCGCGGTGCAGCCGAGACAGACCTCGCCATCGACACAGCGCCCGTCCCCGCCGTCGGGCGGACCGACATCGAGGATGAGCCCACCGTCGGACGAGCTTCCGCCGCTGGACCCCGCGCCAGATCCCGCGGTGGTGCTGGTGGCATCATCCACGCTCGCACTCGTGACCGCGGTCATCGTGGCCTGCCCCGCCGTGGTGCCGAGGTCCGCGTCGCCCGAGTCGAACAGGCCGACGTTGGACTGGAGCGGCTGGCATGCGACGACGCCGACCAGAGTCATCCCGACTCCCGTCCATCGACCGCCACCCTCGATCATTCCACGTCGCATCGGCTTCGCTTCGATTACAGCACGACCTCCAGGCCGAGGCCCGTGCGCATGGCCACGGGGCGCGTGCGATGGGCTTCGCCGAGATCGGCAACGACGAATGCATGAGGTGTGAGCGGGACCAGGCCATCGATCTGCAGCCGGAGTCGTAGCCGCGGGCGCACCGCGTAGGCGAAGGCCGCGCTGGCCTGCAGATCCACGAGCAGACGATGCACGGTAAAGGGCTGCTGGAGGCCTTCGCCACGGGCCCGCAGCCAGCCGAGCTCCGGGCCCGCGCAGAGCGGCAGGGAGATGGCGTTCCATTCCGGGCGAACGCAACCGAGCGCGGCCACCCCGAGAAAGGAGATTCGAGCACCGCCGCTCGTGTCCGCCACGAACGCAGACTGCGGGATGTCGAAGGTCGTGCGCAGCTCGGCCCGCAGTGCCCCCCGCTCGACACTCCCCGACAACGAAGGGGCAAACCCGATCCGCGGCAGGACCCCGAAGGCGGCGAGCCCCGCAAAGCCCACGGTGCCTCGCACCCGCGGCTCGACGGGCGAGGGCACGGGCTCCACGTCTGGCTCCGAGGGGGCGGGGGCCTCCTCGACCGGCTCGACGACGGGCTCACGCGGGGGTCCGCTGGCTTCGATCTCGGCCAGTACCGCCTGGGGATCGAGCAGCACCGAGACGATCAACGCCGCGCCTTCGGCCACCACGGCGCAGCTCTCCCCGTCGATGGAGCGCCAGACCTCACCCTCGGGGAAGCGCATCCGCAGCGTCAGCACCCACTGTCCCTGCACCTGCTCGACGCGGGCTTCGGCTCGGGCACGCCAGCCCTCGGGTCGCGGGGCAGCGCTGACGAAGCGCTGCACCATGGTGACGACCTCGTCGTGAACGGGGCAGCCCGCGGGCGCCGTCCAAGCGAGGTCGACCGGAGCCACCTCCGCTGGCGCAGCCAGCTTCGCCGCCAGCACCACGCTCCACCCGAGCATGCCGACGAGCATACGACGACTCTCGCCGTCGTGGGCGAGGCATCGACCGCGCGATCAGTCGAGCGCGCCGATGCAGGTGCCGGCAAAGCGACGCCGCAGCGCTTCGGAAGGATGCTTGGCGAGGTAGCGCTGGGCGACGTCTCGAGCCGACGGCTCGCGCCCGAGCTCACACAACGCGGTGACGCGCGACAGCTCGCGCTCGCGGGCAAAGGTGCCGTGGGGGAACTCGCGATGGTGCCGCTCGAGCAACACCAGCGCGCGCTTGGGCTTGCCCTCGGCCAACGCCCGCCGGGCGGCCCCAAACAGCGCGACCTCCCCTTCGAGCCCGGGCTCGTCGCCCTGCCCTTCGGCCTCGTCGACGGCCGTCGTCTTCACCTCGTCGGGCTCGACCGAGTGCTCGACGGCCGCACGCCGGACTGCCGCCCGCGAAGGCCTGCGAGCAACGTCGGACTCCGGCGACGTGGCCTCCACCGTCGGCTGCGACGACGGAGACTCCAGCGGCGCCCCTCGTTCTCCTCCCGTGGCCGCAGGCGCAGGCATGGCCGCGGGCACGGGCCCTTCGGGCGCCGCGGTCTCGACCGGGCTCGCGGGTGGAGTGCTCGCCGCAACCGTGGGCGGCGATTGCTCGTCGTCCCCCGGACTCACCACCACCAGTGCGACCACCCCGGCGAGCAATCCACCCGCGAGCACCATCCACCCCTTGGCCAGCCCCGTCTGGGTCGCGGTGGCCGTGGTGGTCGCCCCCGGTTCGATCGGCGGCCCGTGATCGCCGGCCGCCCAGCGCCGCTGCACGGCCGACCACGTGCGGGTCTTGACCGCCGTGCTCGGGCTATCGAAGCGCTGCGCGGCGTCGATGATGGCCTGGACCGAATCTTCTGAACTCATGGTGTCGTCCTCCGCCCCTGGCGCTGCGCCCTTCGAACGTACTTCTCGAAGCGTACGCGGAGCTTGCGGCGTTGGGAGTACAAGGTGTTGCGATTGAGCCCGAGCGCAGCCGAGGCCTCGGTCCCCGACAGGTCCTCCAGCTCGCACAGCACGAACAGGGCCCGGGCCCCCTCGTCGAGCTGCTCGAGGAAACCGTTGACGAGGTCGGCCGCTTCTCGGGCCGAGGCACGCGACTCGGGGTCGGGGGGTGGCTCGACCGGCGGGAGGGCCTCCAGCCGTCGCGCGGCCCGCTGGGCGCTGCGCCGATGGTCCTTGGCCACGCGCCTCGAGATCCCGAACAGCCAGGCTCGCATGGGAAACGCGGGGTCGTAGTCCGGCAGTCGGCGGCGGACCACCAAGAACACGTCTTGGGCCACGTCCTCGGCGCTCGACGAGGACAACCCCAGCCGAATGAGCGAGCGCCAGACGAAGCTGAAGTGCTCCTCATAAAGAGCCCCCAGGTCGGGAAGCTCCTGCTGCGTCCGGGCGGCGCCCACAACCTTCGACTTGGCCACGGTCCCCGATGATTGTGACGCGAAATGAACGTCGTCGTGGCGACATTGTGCGCACCCGCATGAAAGCCGAGATTTTTCGACACAATCTCGTCGCCGGGCGCCCAATACCCGACGTGTATGGCCGCGAGGGCTCGTCCGCCCTCCGGGAGGGTGTGATCATGGTTGAGGCACGTTTTGCGCTCACGACGGCGCTGTTCATTGGGCTGCTCGGCTGTAACGGCTCCGACGACGACAACCCCTTCGACAACCCCACGGGGGCAGGAGGGGGCGGCAACGCGACGCTGGGCAACGACGACGACGACGGGCTCGACGACGGCCCGGGTGCCGGCACGAGCAACGGCGGCTCCGCAACCGCGGGCGACGGCGCGGACGAGAGCGCCGACGACGACGACGGCCCCAGCGGACCCCTGCTCGACGTCGCGGCCAGCGACATCGGAGGCGGCTGCGTCGGCGAGGGCTGCAACGCGGGCTGCACCAGCGTCGACCTCGTGTTCGTGATCGACAACTCGGGCTCGATGGGCGGCTACCAGGCCGCGCTGGGCCTGGCCTTCCCCGCCTTCGCCGAGACCCTCGACTCGGCCCTGCCACAGGGCACCAACCTGCACGTCGGGGTCACCAGCACCGAGATGGGCTACTCGAGCGGCGGCAGCACCTCGATCAGCAACGGCACCTGCAACTTCACGGGGGACGACGGCCAGTCGAACGATGCCTTCTACGTGACCCCGGACGTGATGGACAGCGGGCGCAACGGAGCGCAGGGTCGGCTCTACGACCCGGGCGGCGGCCAGACCTACTTCGAGTACACGACGGGCACGGGGGGCGCCGAGCTGGGCGCGCTCGAGAGCTGGTTCTCCTCCGCGGCCAACATCGGCACGGGCGGCTCCAACATCGAGATGTCGGGCGCGCCCGCGGGCTGGGTCGCGGACGCGAGCAACGACGCGACCAATGCCGGCTTCATCCGCGACGAGGGCTCGGTGCTGGTCGTGTTCTTCATGCAGGACGAGCCCGACCAGACCCCGACCCAAGTCGGGGGGCAGCCGGCCGGGCCCGCCATGCTCGACAAGCTCATCGCGGCCAAGGCAGCCTGCGGCGGCACCGACTGCATCATCGCGGGCGGGTTCCTCAACGCCAACGCCTGCAGCGCGACCGGAAACCTCCCGCTCGACGACATCCTCGCGGGCGTGGGCGAGGCCCCGATCGTGCAGCCGCTGCCCAACGAAAACCTCGGGGCCCAGGCCGCGGCCGACGAAATGAACGTCGTGCTCAGCGGCACCCTGGCCGAAGTGATCGCCCAGACCTGCGACGAGATTCCACCCGCCGGCTAACCCTCCCTTCCACTCACCCTAGCCGGCTCATCCAACCCACACCCAAAAGGAACGGCCCGGCTCACCGCTCGCGGTGGGCCGGGCCTTCCGTCCATGGGGGTGTCGCTACTTGCCCGGGGGGAACCCGCGGGGCGGACGGATCTCGATGCCGTCCATCAAGTTTCGCTCGCGCGCCTGCTCGACGTAGTAGTCGGCTTCGCGCCCGCCCTCGACGGTGCCGTCGAGGCACAGCGCTTCGAGTCGCTGACGCAGCTGCGCCAGGTGCTTGCCCGGCGGCAGGGCCAGCGCCTTCATCAGTGAGTTGCCGAGCCCCGCGGGCAGCGGCTTGGGGCGAGCGTCTTCCTCGGCCAGCCGAGCGATCCGCTCCTCGAGCTCCTTGATCCCCCGCAGGCACCGAGCGCGCTTGCCCGGTCGCTTGCTGGTGACGTCGGCCCGCGAAAGATCGAGCAGGTCGACCAAGAACGGGGCCATCTCGCGATGGAAGCGACGCACCGCGCTGTCCGTCCAGCCGCGCTCGTACTGCCCCGCCCGCAGGTGGTGCAGGATCAGCAGCTCCACCCGCTCCTCGAGATCGGAGGGAAAGCCGATGCGCCGCGCGGGACCGCGCCTAAACATGCGGACCCCCTCTTCGGCGTGACCGTGGAAGGTCACCTTGCCGTCGGGCAAGAAGCGACGAGTCGTCACCTTCCCGATGTCGTGCAGCGCCGCGGCCCAGCGAACGGCCGGACGTGGTACGGCTTGGCGGACGACCGTCTTGGTATGGTCCCAAACGTCCTTGTGACGCCGGCCGCCTTCCTGGGACAGCGCATGGGTCGCGTCCAGCTCGGGCAACAAGCGGATCAGCAACCCTGCGTCCCGCAGCCACTGGAGCACGGCGTGCGGGTGACGGGCGCATAGCGGCGGCGTCAGGCGTTCGTAGATCTCGGCGGGCTCGATCTCGAAGACGAGGTCGGCCTGCTCAGCGATCTGCGCGGTCAGCGAGGAATCGGGCAGCTCGCCTGTCTCACCGATCTTGGCGAGCGGCGTAAACAGGTCTCCGGGTGCCACGGAAGCGATGGAAGGTGCGACGGACACGGTACCGCGGTGGTGTTTACCCCAGATCGACGGGATGGGGCAGCGGTGCTGGGTGGGCCCGACCGAGCCACCGCTGAGGGCGTCTGAACCGGTGCAGATCGCCACAACGGCCCGAGCCCGCGGCGACCGTGATAGGCTCCGGTCAGGGTCTCGGGGCTTCATGTCGTCGCATTCGCCGCAGCTCGGCTACAACCACAACATCCCGCACCGCGGCCGCCTGTACCACGTGCAAACCGAAGATTCGGGCATCGATAAGGCCCACATCTTCACGCACATCTTCTACGACGGCACGATCATCTCGAGCCGGAAGGTCGACTACCAAGACAAGGTCGAGCCCGGCGTCGATGCGAGCGACCTGGGGCCGATCATCATCGGCTTGATGCAGGACTCGCACAAGACGATGATCAAGTCGCTGCGTCACGGCGACTTCGACGAGAAGATCGTCGCGGTCATCGGCGAGCACCCCGTCGCGGACAACAGCGCGCCCTTCGAGCCCGCCGCGGCCGAGTCCTCCGAGCGACCCGAGCGGCGCCCCGTGCCCGAGCCTCGCGACGTGGAGTCGCAAGGCCCGCCGCTTTCGCCGGGCAAGCCGGGGCCGACCGTCGACCCGAGCCTCTCGCACCCCGTCTACGCGTCGTCCGAAGCGCGCGCTCAGGTCCGAGCGAGCGCCGCGGGGCACGGCCCGCAACGACCGAGCCGCGGCCCCAGCCGCATCCGACGGCGCGCCATCGGTGGCATCGGTGGCGCGGGCGTCAAGGCGGGCACTCCCGTTCCGATCAACGAGCGCCGCGACATCATCGTCGGCAAATTCGCCAGTGAGCATCAAGCTCAGCTCGATGAGGACATCCTCTCGCTGCTGCGCGACGATGCGTGATAGGCAACGCGGGTCATGGCCCAGACCTCGGCCCACGATCTCCCGGAGGGACTCGCTCCTCCCACGTCTCCCGATGCCCCCGTCGTGCTCTACACGACGCCGTGGTGCGGCTTCTGCCGAGCCGCCCTCGCGTTGCTCGAGCGCCGCGACATCGCGTTCGTCAACGTGGACGTGATGGGCAACCTCCCCGCGCGCAACTGGCTGATGCAGGCCACGGGGCGCGGCACCGTCCCGCAGATCTTCATCCATGGAGAGAGCATCGGCGGCTTCGACGAGCTCGCTCAGCTCGACGGAGACGGCTCGCTCCACTCCATGGTCGTCAAATCCTGAGTCGACCCGCGTGGTCGTGGCCCGCATCGGGATGCCATCGCATGGCTGTTCTCGTGGGTGACTGCACGTTATGATCCCTTTGCCAAGCACCATGTCCGCCCTCACTCATGCCCCATCCTCGTGGCTCCGCCCCCTTGCCTTTGCCCTCGTGCTGGGTGCGGGAGCGCTGGCCGCCCCCAATGCTCTCGCCAGTGAAGTCAAGTTCGCCGCCGAGCCCTTCGAGACCAAGGACGACGGCAGCCTGACGGATGCCGGCCGCGGTGCGGCCATCAGCGAACTCGCCAGCCTGCCTGGCGAGGAGAGCTGGCCGCTCCACATCTGGGCCAAGCTCGATAAGGGCGCCCCCGGTCCGCTCTACGTCGAGTTCTTCGACAAGCTCCCCGGCAGCGGCAAGCGCTACATGGCGTGGCGCTACGAACACAACGGCTACGAAGGGGAGAAATACGTCTCCATCGAGGTCGAGCTCGACGGCAACACCGGCTTCAACAAAGACCACACCTATACGGTCGAGGTCAGCCAGGTGAACGACAAGGGCCGCAACATCAAGCTCACCGAAGGCAAGCTGAAGCTGACGTACACCGAGCCCCCCGAAGACGAGGGCGACGACGACGGCGAGGACGAAGAGGTCTCCGAGCAGGACGTGCTCGACAGCTTCGCCGGCGGTGACGAAGACGGCGACGGCGACGAAGCGCCTCCCGAGATCGCGCCCCCCGCCAAGAAGAAGGGCTGCAACGTCGATCCGGGCGTGGGTGCTGCGCCAGGTGTGCTCGTGCTGCTGCTGCTCGGCGGCGGACTCGTCCGACGTCGTCGCCGCTGACGATTGCTCCATCGCCTCCCCCACCCTGGGTCATCGGCAGCGATGGGTCCGGGTGGGGCATCCAGCCCCAACCGCGCGGGCATGGAAACGGAACAAGGTCTCTTCCCGCTCGGGTCGAGACCTTTGTTGCGTGATCGGTGGAGCCAATCCCCCCACCGAACCATCGTCGATCCGCGGGCCGCGCACCCTCATGTTGGACATGACAGGAATCGCGCCGTCACTGCGGTGATCCGTCGCAATCGTCATCGTGCCTGCGCTCGCTCACCGCGCTACCCTTGGAACCGTTACTCGATTTCCCCTGAACCTGGCTCGCACAAAGAGGATCGCTTGAACATGAAACCGACCCGACGCCGCATCCCCTGGTCGATCGGCTGTGTGTCGTTGGTTTCGCTCGCCACCGCGGCTTGCGGAGACGACGCTCCCACCAACCCCACCGACCCCAGCACGACCTCCGGCACGTCCATCACCGACACCTTCCCCGACGACAGCTCTGGCACCACGGGCGGAGAGACCGAGGGCAGCACCTCCGGCACGACCGAGGTCGCCGACGAGACCGGCGATACCGGCGAAGTCTGCGAGACGATCTTGTGCGGCGGGGTCTGCTGCGACGAGACCGAAGAGTGCGTCAACGACAGCTGCCTGCCGATCTGCGAGACCGAGATTCGCTGCGGTGAAGATCAAGAGCTGTGCTGCGACGAGGGCCAGGTCTGCTTGGCCACCGCATGCGTGACGCCGACCGGCGAGTGCACCGACGCCTACGACTGCGAAGAGGGGGAGTTCTGCGAGCCCACGCTCGGGCAGTGCCTGCCTCAGCCCGATCCCCTCGACTGCGAGCTCGTCCCCGAGTTCGACGACATCGAGGTTCAGGTCGAGTGGTCCTTCGAGGACGAGCAGATCATCTCGATGCCCGCCGTCGGCGACGTCGACGGTGACATGCGCCCCGAGGTGGTCATCAACACCTACTTCGCCACCGACCCCGGCGGCAGCTCGGCCGAGTTCTTCGGCGAGATCATCGTGCTCGACGGCGAGAACGGCAACGTGCAGTTCCGCGTCGAGAACAACCCGGGCAGCGGCGAGTTCGGCTCGTACGCCCGCTCGACCATCGGCCTCGCCGACGTCGACGGCAACGACCTGGCCGACATCATCTATGTCGGCCGGCCCACCACGGGCATCGCCCCCTTCGCCAGCAACTCGTCGATCATTCACGCCATCGACGGCCTGGGCAACACGCTGTGGGCCAGCCACGACGAGGACGACGAGCCGTACTACATCTACGTGCGCCACGGCGCCCCGGCCTTCGCCAACTTCGACAACGACTCCGCGTCGGAGATCGTGTTCGGCACCACCGTGCTCGACAACGATGGCCTCGTCGTCTTCGACAACGACGTGTTCATCGGCGCCACCAACTACCGCGGCGGCATCTCGGGCTCGAACGGCAACTACCTGGGCGGCATCTCGCTCATCGCCGACCTGACCGGCGACGACTATCCCGAGATCATCTCGGGTCGCCAGGCCTGGACGGTCACCTGGGACGACGGCGTCAGCCCGCCCGACGTCGAGCTGACCCCGCTGTGGGAGTACACCGGTCCCGATGGCTTCCCCGCCATCGCCGACCTCGATCTCGACGGTGACCCCGAGGTCGTCATCGTGGCCGACCCCGCGCCCTTCAACGTGCTCGACGGCACCATCATCGTGCTCGACGGCGCCACCGGTAACCTATGGTGCGGCATCGACCCGACCGGGGCCATGTGCGAGGGCAACGACTCGCTGCGCACCCAGCCCATCGACATCCCGGGCGGCGGCCGCGGTGGCCCGCCCACCATCGCCGACTTCGACGGTGACGGACGGCCCGAGATCGCGGTCGCGGGTGGCTCTTCGTACTCCGTGTACGACCTCAACCGCATGGGCGAGGACATCGTGCAGCCCGCGGGCGATCCTCCGCCCCAGGCCGGCGACATCTACGTGCGCTGGACCTCGACCACCCAGGACCAGAGCTCCAACGTCACCGGCTCCTCCGTGTTCGACTTCCAGGGCGACGGCATCTCCGAGGTCATCTACGCCGACGAGTGCTTCCTGCGGGTCTACAGCGGCGACGACGGCAACATCATCCTCGAGCAGGAGAACTCGAGCGCAACCATCCACGAGTACCCGATCGTCGTCGATGCCGACGGCGACGGAAACTCCGAGCTGCTGGTCGTGGCCAACGACGCCAACGCCGACGCCGACTGCGGGTCGATCCCCGGCTACGAGACCCGACGCGGCGTGTTCATGTACGGCGACGTCAACGACCAGTGGGTCCGCACCCGCCAGGTCTGGAACTCGCACACGTACCACGTGACCAACGCGACCTCGTCGGGCCTCACCCCGACCATGCTGGAGAACAACTGGGAAGACCCCCAGCTGAACAACTTCCGGCAGAACTTCCAGGGCGCGGGCGTGTTCAATGCCCCCGACCTGTCGGTCGACCTCTCCGTCGGCCTGGCCAACTGCCTGCAGAAGGAGTTCGAGGTCATCGCCACCGTGCGCAACACCGGCTCCATCGGCATCCCGCCGGGCGTCGACGTCACGCTCTACCGCGGCACCGACAACACCGGTGAGGTGGTCAGCACCCAGCAGACGGCCGTGCCGCTGCTCCCGGGCGCCTCCACCAACGTCTCGTGGCTCGAGCCCAACCCGGGCGGCACGCCGCAGGACTACTTCGTCGAGGTCGACTTCGACGACGTCGATGTCGTGACCGAGTGCGACGAGGACAACAACACCGCCGACGCCAACGCGGTGGCCTGCCCGATCCCCGAGTGATCGGCCGCTTCGTACGCGCCTGACGAGCGGGCGGGGACCTCGGTCTCCGCCCGTTTTCAATTGCGGCCCCAGAAGACCCGCTACGGGGCGTCAGACGACGCCCGAAGAAAAATCGAAGTTTCCTTGTAATCGCCAGCCCGCTCGCGCGCCTCACCGTTGAGTACGGCAAAGCGAAGTGGCGCGCGGCCCCGATGTTGTTCGGAGCCGCGCGCCGCCACGGAGGTCTTTGCCCGACGACGAACGATTGAGGACTACATCATGACCCACTACGCGTTTTCCAAGCTTCGTACCCTGGGCCTCGGGCTCGGTCTGCTGATTCCCGCCTTTGCCGTCTACGGCTGCGATCCCGTCGAGGAAGAGCCCGGAGCAGGCGAGTCCGGCGGCGCCGACGAAGGCGGTGCCGACGAAGGCGGTGCCGACGAAGGCGGTGAAGAGGGCGGAGCCGAAGGAGGAGGCGAAGGCGACGACGGAGCCGATGATGGGGCCGACGACGGCGAGCCGACCGACTGCGAAGAGGCCGAGCAAGCCTGCGCCGACGCGGACCTCACCCCCGAGCAGTGCGCCGCCGAGTTCCCCGAGTGCTTCGATCCGCCCGCGCCGCCCAGCTGCGAAGAGGCCGAGGAGATCTGCGCCGCCGAGAAGCTCTCCCCCGAGCAGTGCGCCGCCGAGTACCCCGAGTGCTTCGACGAGCCCAACGACTGCAAGGAGGCCGAACAGCAGTGTGCCGCCGACGAGCTCACGCCCGAGCAGTGCGCCGCCGAGTTCCCCGAGTGCTTCGACGAGCCCAACGAGTGCGACCAGGTCGAGGAGATCTGCGCCGCCGACAAGCTCACGCCCGAGCAGTGCGCGGCCGAGTTCCCCGAGTGCTTCGACCCCGTGCCCCCCGAGTGCAAGGAGGTCTTCGGCCAGTGCGAAGAGTGGATGCTGACCGAGGAAGAGTGCGCCCTGGAGTTCCCCGAGTGCTTCCCCGCGCCCCCGCCCCCCGAGGTCAACTGCGACGAGGTCTGGGGTATCTGCGAGAAGCTGGGCCTCGGCGAAGAGCAGTGCGTCTCCGAGTTCCCCGAGTGCTTCTAGACTACGACTGAACACGACGAAGCTCGGTGGGCCGCGAGGCTCACCGAGCTTCGTTGCGTCGCCCCTTCCCCTCGGCGGCCGCGGTTCCTACCCTCGCCCCCGCCAGGGACTGATGAGCGACTCCAAGACGATTTGTGTATTCGGCGCGACCGGTCAGGTCGGCAGCCAGTTTCTTCCGCTCGCGCTCGAGGCCGGCTACCGCGTCCGCGCGCTCGTCCGCAAACCGGACAAGCTCGCGCAGCGGGACCACGAGCACGTCGAGGCGATCGCGGGCAACGCCACCGACGCGGGCGACGTCGCCAAGGCGGTGGCCGGCTCGCAGCTGGTCACCAGCTTTCTGGGCAACCCCAGCAAGGACCTCCACATCATGGAGGCCGCGAACCGCAACATCCTGGAGGCCGCCCGCGAGCAGGCGAGCCCGCCGCGGTGCCTGTTCATCTCCAGCATCGGTATGGGCGGGTCGTCGTGGCTCATCGGCGGCATGCTCAAGCTGATGGCCGGCAAAGCGAGCATCATGGACTACGAGCGGGCCGACGCGCTCGTGCGTGCCGAGACCACGGTGCCCTACGCGCTCATCCGTCCCTACGCGCTCACCGACAAGCCGGGCACGGGCACCTACAAGCTCATCCCCAAAAAAACGGTGCACTTCGCCAAGCCGATCGCCCGGGCCGACGTCGCCAAGTTCTTCTTCGACTGCCTCGAGAACACGCAGTGGGATGGACCGGCGGCGGTCCACCTCACGGGCGCCTGAGCGTGGCCAAAGGCGCCCGCACACGATAGCGTCCCGGGCTCATGCCCTACTCGTGGTTGCTCTTCGACGCCGACGGGACCCTCTACGACTTCCGCGCGGCCGAGGCCAGCGCCATCGCCAAGACCTTCACCCACCTCGGGGTCGAGCCGAGCCCGGACGTCACCGCGACCTATCGCGAGATCAACACCCGGGTGTGGCAACAGCTCGAGCGCGGCGAGCTGCTCCCCGCCGACCTCGGGGAGCGACGCTTTGCCCTGATCTTCGAGGCCCTCGGCCTCGACTTCGACCCGGCCGATGCCAGCGCGCGACACTTCGTGCACCTGAGCGAGGGCAGCGAGCTGCTCGCGGGCGCCGAGGCGCTCATCGAAGACCTCCGCCGCGACCATCGGCTGGCGATCATCACCAACGGGCTCTCGGCCGTGCAGCGACCACGCTTTGCCGCCTCGAGCATCGGGCACCGTTTCGACCCAGTGGTGATCTCCGACGAGGTCGGCGTCGCCAAGCCGGACCCGCGCATCTTCGACCTCGTGTTCGAGGGTATGGGGCACCCCGCCAAGGACGAGGTCTTGCTGATCGGCGACAGCCTGTCCTCGGACATTCGCGGCGGCTCGAACTACGGCCTGGACACCGTCTGGTTCAACCCGCAGCAAAAGACCGCACCGAGCGATCTGAGCATCACGCATCAGATCGCGGCACTCACCGAGCTGCCTGCGCTGGTGCGAGGCGAGCCGTAGCGAGGGCTCAGCCCACCGCTCGGGCGAAGGTGCCGGTATCGGTCTTGGGCGCCGTCTGGACGCCGAGGGCAGCGCGGAGCCGACGGGCGACCAACCGCGCGTCGGAATCACGCTGCGGCACCGAGGGCCGCAACATGCGATCGAGCGCGAGCTGGGCGGCGACTGGCAGCATGGGGGAGCCCGGAGGAAGCCGGTCGAAGTCGGGCCGGAACGCGATGCGACAGGCGATGTCGACCGGCATGTCCACGAACGGCGCATGGCCACTGATCGCATGCCAGAGCACGACCCCGAGCGAGTAGATGTCGGAGGCGGGGCGGCAACCGGTGCCGGCCAGCAGCTCGGGCGCAGCGTAGGCAGCAGCACTGCTCGCACGCGAGTCGAACGACAGCGGCTGCTCTTCGGCGGCCACGAGCGAGACTTGATCGAGACCGACCAGCTTGATTCGCCGGGCGACGCCGGAGCGGATCATGATGGCGTTGGGCGAGAGGTTGCGATGCACCAGCCCCTCGTCGTGCAGCGCGGCCAGCCCTTCGAGCACCTGGGCCCCGAGGTCGAAGACCTCGAACCACGACATGCGACCGACCTCGGTCAGGGCTTGCGCCAGGGTCAGACCGTCCACGCCTTCCATGACCAGGCAGGGGCGACCGCCCTCGAGCAAGCCAAAGTCGACCAGGCGCACCACGTTGTCGTGCCGCAGCGCGGCCATGGCCTCGCCCTCGAGCAGCGCACGCTCCGAGTCGCCCTCGGCCCACAGCTTGATGGAGACGGGGCCTGCGGTCTCGGTGTCCAGGCCTCGCCAGACCTGTCCGTTCGCGCTGGATGCTTGGAGTGACTCGACGCGATAGCGCCCGAACAAGAGCTCACCGATCATTCCATGTACTCGTTTTCGCGGTCGCACTAGTAGGACGAGGACCTGCATGCATCGCAGGCGCTTCGTAACCACCGTCGTTCCCCTTACGAGCTAACACGTGAAGCGGATCACGGCCGCCTCCATTGCGAGTCAATACGGCGACCCAGTGTCCACTTTCGGTTCGGACGCGAAGGGTTCACCCCACTGCGTTAAACGAACAACGCGATCACGACGAAGAGCATCGTCGCATCGCGTTTGATCGATCGATCGGCCACCGCCAACGAGTGTTCCGGCGGTCCGATTCGTTCCCTCGACTCGCCTACGCGAGGAGTCCCTCGTGCGCCCGGAAGCCGGCGTCTTCGAGGGCACCTCGGATCTTGGTGAGGGCCCGCTCTTGCAGCTGACGAATGCGCTCGCGCGACAACCCGTGCAGCTCACCCACTTGTCGCAGGGTGAGGGTCTCGGCCCCGTCGAGCCCGAAGCGGTGTCGCAGGATGTCGGCCTCCATCGGACGCAGGGTCTCGAGCGCGTCGCCCAGCGCATCGTCCAGTCGCGTGTCGTGCAGGAGGTGATCGGCACTGGGACCTTCGTCGGCGATGACCTCGATGCCTCGCGCCACCCCTTCGCGATCGGGCTCGTCGAACGACGCGTCGCGTTGGGTCAAGGTCCGCTCGAGGCGCTCGAGCTTCTCCTCGGCCACGCCCAGCGCCTGCGCCAGCTCGGTGCGGTCGGGCACGCGCTGGTTGGCGATCTCGAACTCGCGACGCGCCTGCACCATCTTGTGCTGCAGCTCCACCACGTGCACGGGCAGACGGACGGCACGGCCCTTGTCGCTCAGCGCCCGGCCGATGGCGTGACGAATCCACCAGCTACCGTAGGTCGAGAACCGGAAGCCCTTGCGCGGGTCGAAGCGATCGACCGCGGTCATGAGACCCAGGTTGCCCTCTTGAATGAGGTCGGACAGCGGCATCCGGCCGTTGCGGCGATACCGATGGGCCATCGTCACCACCAGGCGAAGGTTGGCCCGCACCATCTGATGACGCGCGCTCGAGTGCGCCATGCGAGCGGCGCGAACGGAGTGGAGGTAGCGCTGGAAGGTCGCGCTGCCTCGCGCCGGGCTGCGCACGCCGAGGCTGGTGTTGCGCCCCTGGCCGGCGTCCATCGCCTCGAGGTCGGCCACGATGCGGTCGGCGATCTCCACCGAGGGATCGAGCTCACCCATCTCGTCGGCAAACTTGGCCCGGGTCGACTCGGCGGCCAGGCGGGGCTGCGTGCGAGGGCGACCGCGAAGGACGGCGGCGGCCTTGGTCATGGCCTTCATCGTCTTCGCCTTGCGGCCGTTGGACTCCAGGGATTCCCCGATGACCGCGAGCATGGCCTCGATGAAGGGCGCGTAGCCAAGGAGCTTCTCCCAGTAATCCCGTCGCAAGCGCTGGATTCGCTCGGCGACCTGGCGCTCCTGCGCGGCGTCCATCAGCTGCTCTTGGTCCAGCTCGGCGAAATACAGCTCGATGCCCTCATCCGACCTGGGACCGGCATGGCTACGGTCCGCACCGCGGCGTTTGGGCTGGCGCTGGGAAGTCACTCCCCCCGTGGACGTCGTGTTTGCTTTGAGCATCGCTGGCCTCGAGTCGTGATCTACTTGGGGTTCGGTCAACTGTCAAAGGTTTGTACAAAAATAATTCAAGCTTTGACAAAGCTCTCACAACGAGACGCGAATCGCAACGCTCCTTCGTGGCCGTGGAACGGGGAAAATTCGGCGATATGGGCCCAAAACGACGGTTTTCGGATCTGAGTTCGATCCTGTCGACCGTACCCGGCCCTGTGGCATCCCGACGCAACCACCGAGATTACGGTAACGATGCGCGCGTTCATCGCTGTTCTATTGAACAACCTTTGACAACATCTCAGCAGAGTGCACAATCTTCATACAGCTCGGGGCGCGTGCGTCCGAAGACGAGGCGACCGTGGCCGATCAACAAGGCAAGTACCGCATCAACGCGGTCTCAGAGATGACCGGCATTCCATCCGCGACGTTGCGGGCATGGGAGCGGCGCTACGGCGTGCCCGAGCCTCGGCGCACGGAGTCCTCGTATCGCGTCTATAGCGATTCCGACGTGGAGCTCATCTGCCGGGTGCGGGACCTGGGAGAGCAAGGCATGGCGCCGTCCGAGGCCGCCAAGCTGGTGCTCGCCGACCTCGAGCGTCAGCGTAACGCGGCCCCGGCCAACGGGGCCGACCCTTACGTGGGCGCCACCCAGGCCATCGTGCACGGGGTCGAGGTCTTCGATCCCGAGCAGGTCCACTCTGCGGTTCGCCACGCGCTGGTGATGGGCCCCGCCACGACCGTCTTCGATCGAGTGTTTCGCCCCGCCATGCGGGAGATCGGTCAGCGCTGGCACGACGGCACCTTCTCCGTCGGGCAAGAGCACATGGCCACCCAGATCGTCGAGGGCGCCACCATCTCCATGCTCAACCTCGTTCAACAAGAGGACGCGGACAAGAGCGCGGTGGTGGCCTGCTTTGCCGACGACACCCACTCGCTTCCCGTGCTCGGCTTCGCCCTGCACATGGCCACCTGGGGCTTCCGAGTCGTTCGGCTCGGCACGCGAACCCCCCCGGCCGCGATCCGGCAATCCATCGAGCAGCTCTCCCCTACCGTGGTGGGGCTTTCGGTCACCGTGACCCCTCCGCCCCATCGGGCGCGAGAACTCGTCGAAGAGTACGCCAGCGCATGCCGCAACACGCCGTGGGTGGTCGGCGGTGCGGCTGCGGCCGACCTCCGCCCGCTCATCGAGCAGCACGGCGGCCAGGTCATCGAGGGCTATTCCCCTCGCGAGATCCGGCGGGCGATCGAGACGACCATCACCAAGCACCGCCGTCGCAAACGCTCCTGAACGGCGGGTCCCCGGCGGGGCCTCGGGTATGAGACACTCGATTTTCGAAGCCCCATGACCGCATCGACCTGGCCCGACGGTACCGAGCGACGCCCCTACGCCCTCGACGAAGCCTACGCGTGGTGTGAGGCAGTGGTCGCCGACCACCCCGAGCACTACCCGGTGGCCTCGCCCCGCATGGCCGAGCCCCTGCGCCGCCATGCTTCGGCCGTCTATGCGTTCTCGCGGGTCGCCAACGACTTCGCCGATCACCCCGACTACGCCGACCGGCGGGGCAAGTGCCTCGACGCGTGGCAGGAGCTGCTCGAGCGGGCCTACCACGGCGAGTCCGAGCACCCGGCCTTCGTCGCGCTCGAGGCCACCGTGCGGCAGGCCAACATCCCGGTCACTCCGTTTCAGGATCTGCTCGCGGGGTTCCGCATGGACCTGAGCAAGCACCGCTACTCGACCTGGGGCGAGCTGCTCAACTACTGCACGCTCTCGGCCGTCCCCGTGGGTCGCCTCATGCTCTTCTTGGCGGGCGAGCAGCGACCCGAGCTGCAGGCGCTGGCCGACCCCCTGTCCATCGCCATGCGCATCGCCGACATCCTGCTCGACGTGGGCTCCGATGCCCGCCAAGGCCGGGTGTACCTGCCCGACGAAGACCTCCTGCTCTTCGGCGTCGACCGCAGCGCCCTCGCCTCGAGCGAGCGCTCCGTGGAGCTGGGCGAGCTGGTGTCGTTCCAAGCCGCCCGCGCCCGCATGTGGCTGGCCCGCGCCCGCCCCTTGCTGCGCAAGGTCGGCCCCGGCCTCGCCGACGAGGTGGAAGGCATCTGGCAGAGCGGGCAGAACACGCTCGACCAGCTCGAAGCGGGCACCATCGACGTGCTCGCCGACCGCTCCTCCAACTGACGTAAACTCGCTCCCCGATGCTCGGGCTCGGTGCAGCCGCGTTGCTCGGGGCCCTGAGCCTCGGACCCGGCGCGCCGACGGCCCCGATCCCCATCGAGTGGTCTGCCCCTGCGCAGTGCCCCGACGAGTCGCGGGTGCAGCAGTGGTTGGCGGAGGCCCTGGCCGACAGCGCCGCCGATCCGGCCGGGATTCGGGCCCGGGTCGAGATCACCGAAGTCGACGATGGCCTGAGCCTTCGGCTCGCGCTCGATCGCCCCGAGGGCCCGGTCGGCCGCCGCACCATGAACGCCAGCGACTGCCATGCCTTGGCGACCGCGGCGGTCCTGGTCATCGCGCTCACCGTCGATCCGCAGGCCGAGATCGGTGCGCTCGACGAAGAGCCCGTGCCCTCCGAGCCGCAGTTCCCGGAGCCCGTCTCGGTCGTGCCCGTCGTCGAGCCCGAGCCCGAGACCCCCGCGGAACCGGAGCCCGAACCCGAGCCGCCCCCCGCCGCCGAGCCGAGCCCGCAAGCGCCTCGGCCGACGCCCGCCGACGCGGCGCCCGAGCCCGAGCCGCGCGTACGAGTGAGCGCGCGAGCTTCGGCCGCAGCGGGGCTGTCGGTGCTCTCGGGTCCGACCGCCGCGCTGTCACTGACCGCGATCCTTCACGGGCACCGTTTTCGAGCGGAGTTCGGGGGGAGCTACTGGACCCCGGTCGAAGCCCGCGCCCCCGACGGCCCGGGCGGGCGGATCCAGCAGTGGACCGTCGACGCCCGCGGCTGCGGCGTGCTTCGTCCGGGACCACTGGAGTTGCCGCTGTGCGGAGGCCTCGACATCGGTGCCGTGCATGGCCAGGGCATCGACGTGCTCGACCCTCAGCGAGTCACCTCCCTGCGGCTGGCCGCCGCCGCAGGAGCAGCCGTGCTGTGGCGCCCTGCTCGACTCGGCGGACGACTCGGGCTGTGGGCGGGCGCAGATGTGCTCGTCGCCCTGGTTCGCGCCCGCTTTCGACCCACGCCCGCGGCAACGGCGCTCGCGTACTACACCCCGCCCGTGGGCGGCCGGCTGGGAATCGGGGTCGAGGTACGATTTCGATGACGGATCGGCGGGGCGGCGGACTTCAACAATGACGTGGACGACCCGCCGCCACGTCCGCCCACGAGCCCTTGCTCACCCTCGAAGACATCTACGCCGAACACTGCGGGTTCGTGTGGCGCACGGTCCTTCGCATGGGCATCCCCGAGCACGCGGTCGAGGACTTGATGCACGAAGTGTTCTTGGTGGTGCAGCGCAGGCTGGGTGACTACGACGGGCGGGTCGCGATGACCACGTGGCTGTATCACCAGACCCGCGGCGTGGTGAGCAACGACCGCCGTCGCCATCGTCGCGAGCAACGACGCATCGCGCTGGTCGACCCCAAGCCCCAGGCCGCGCCCGACCCCGAGGTGCAGACCGAGCGCCAGCAGGCGGCCCAGTTCGTGCGCGAGTTCCTGGAGCAGCTCGACCCCGACAAGCGGGAGGTCTTCGTGCTCGCCGAGATCGAAGGGCACCCCATGCCGGAGGTCGCCCGCAGCCTGAAGATCAAGCTCAACACCGCGTACTCCCGCCTCCGGGCCGCGCGCACCAGCTTTCAGCGGGCGGTGAAGCGCCGTCGAAGCGGCGACGCGCCCGCTCAGTATCGGAGCCGAGTGGGATGAACGAGCGCCGCCAGATGCCCGAGCTCGGCGAGGACGAGGCCGCCCTTTTGGGTGCCTATCGAGCGGAGACCGAGATGCCGCCCGAGCTCGGCGCTCGGGTGTGGGATCGCCTCGAGGCGCCCGCGCCCGTGGGGCTCGAGGCCGCGGGATGGTCGGTGCGTGGCGTGGTGGTGGGCATGCTGGCGGCCGCGGCCGTCATCGGGCTGTGGATCGGGGCGCAGCAGCTTCGAACGAGCCCGACGCGGGCGCCCGCCGAGCAAGCGGGCTACCAGCACGGCGGAAACGGGTCGCCCGAGGCCGCCACGCCCCGGGAGCCCGATGCGGCGGCCTCCAAGTCGGACACCGCGGGCTCGACCGCCCTCCCCGAGCGCGCTCCCTCGCCCGATACGAGCGCGCCATCGATCGTGCCCGGTCCCACCGACGACGCGGCGCCGACCGGTGCCTCCAGCGGGTCCCCGGCCCCCGCGTCGAACCGAGCACCCTCCCGTCGCTCGCCGGCCTCCACGTCGACGCCCGAGCCCGCGCCGACCGACCGCCTCGCAGAGGAAAACCGCGTGCTCAGCCGCGCCCGCAAGGCCCTGCTCGACCACGCGCCCGAGCGCGCGCTCGAGCACCTGCGCGACCACGCCCGTCGCTTTCCCCGCGGCGTGCTGTCGCCCGAGCGCCAGGCCCTGCGCGCCATTGCGCTGTGCGAGGCCGGCCGTGAGATCGAAGGCACGGCGGCGGCTCGCGGTTTCCTGCGTGCGCACCCGCAAGCGACGCTGGCCGCTCGCGTCCGCACCGTGTGCCTGAAATAAAGTCCGACGGATCCTCGAGGCCGTGGACTATGACGTCATGAACCGCCGACGGCGGCCCGATTATCATGACTCGCTCTAACGACTACTTCCTCGGAACTTCCCTCGCTGTCGCCCTCGGTGGCCTGCTCGCCGGCTTCAGCGGCGTCGCCTGTGACCTCCCCGACGAGGACCTCGGATCCGACAGCGCCACCTCGACCTCGGGTGGTGAGTCCGGTGACGCGCCCGTGTGCATGGACGGGCAGACGATGATGCCCGACTCCTGCAACACCTGCTTTTGTGAAGACGGGGGCTGGGCGTGCACCGAGATCGGCTGTGGCGACGGCACCGGAGGCGACGACTCCGGCCAGACCTGCGACCCCGACGACCTGCCCCCCGAAGCCGATTGCTCCAACAACTGCGGCTGCGAAGACGGCGAGTGGGTCTGCGATCTGGTCGGCTGCGCCGACTCGGGCGACACCACCACGGGCGGCGGCAACCCGACTGGCGGAGGCACCGACGGCAAGGCGTGCAACTTCGAGCCCGAGCCCAAGGTCGAGTGCAACGAGTGCATCTGCGACGAAGAGGACTGGGCGTGCACCGACTTCGCGTGCCCCACCGCGCCGCCCGTCACCGTGTGCTCCGGCGCCGATCTCATCGACCCGCACACCGTGCTCAACGCCAACATCATCGGCCACGAGCTGTTCCTGACGCTCGAGTCGAGTGGGGGTTGTGCCGAGCACGTGTACGGAAATTGCTGGGAGGAGAGCTTCGAAAATTCCCTACCTCCGATGGTCTCCATCACCGTGACGCACGACAGCAACGCCGACCCCTGCGAGGCGCTGGTCATGGAAGAGACCGTTTTCGATCTCATGCCGCTTCGCAACGCGTACATCGAGGCGTACCAAGAGCTGTCCGGCACGATGACGGTCAATGTCGCGGGATGGGGTCCCATCGACTACACCTTCTAGCGGCCCCTCGGTCGGGGGCGAGATTAATGTAGTGGACACCTCCCAATCTCGCCTCCGATCTCACCGCGATCGCGTTTCCATGTTTTCCCTATAACCACTCGCGGTGTCTCTACGTTAGCCTCCGGGCTGGATGGTAGTTCTTTCGTTCGACGAGGATGGCTCGCCGACCTCATGAGTGCCGAGCCTCTCCCCCAAGGGTCGGCTGCGGCCGAATCCCCTTGCCGACAGATACGCATCGAACTTCGCGACGCGGCGTGCTTTCCCCATGCCTTCGAGCGCTACCAAAAGGGCCTGACCAAGGCCCTACGCACCGAAGGACGGGGTCCCATCGAAGATCCCGTCATGATCCCGTGGGAGCCCGAAGAGTGCCTGCTCGTCGCCGCCCTCGATGAACGTGGCTACACCATCGGCGGGATCCAGCTGCAGCGACACGGCTCGCGACGCCCCCTGCCCTGCTTCGAAACGATGCGCCGCGCCGAGGTCTCCATCGACGAGCTGGTCGGCGAAGACACCTTCGATGGCGGGCACGGTGAGCTCGGGGGTCTGTGGATCGGTGCGGCCTACCGCGGGTACGGCCTCGACTCCGCGCTCACCGAAGCCGCGATGTCCCTGGCCCGAGATTTTTGTGGCCGTTGGCTGTGGGGCCTATGCCCCGAGCCGATGCTGGTCGACTACGTGGCGGTGGGGTTTCAGCTCCGCCGCGACCTCGCGGAAGACGGCCGATGCTGGTCGGAGCCGATGCGCGAGCACGCGTGGATCATTCACGCCGATCTCGACTCGGCCCAGGCTCGCTCGGCCCCGCGCTACGGGCTGCGACAACGGCTCGCCCGACAGCGCCGTGATCGCTACCGCCTCGGCGGGCCCCGGGATGCCCTGTCGGTGTCCTTCGACCTCCGCTGGCCGCAGCGCTCACCGTAGGTCGTCGACGTAGCTGCCCACCCCGTGGGCGCGGACCAGCGCCTCGACCAGAGCGAGCGGGGCTCGAAAGTCGGGCGCATCGGTGGGCACGACCATCGGCAGCGAGCGCGCCACCCAGATGCGAACCGCTTCGTCGCGCAGCGCGGTGCTCAGCGCACCACGGCCCGCCCAGCGATAGCCATGCAGACCGGTTCGCCAGTAGCGAGCCTCGTGCTCGCGCAGCTCGGCCGGGAGCGACAGCGCTTCTTCCAGCGTCGCGGGATCGCACAGCAGCAGGGTCACGGTCGCGACCGCAGTGCTGATGCGCCGCACCAGGTCCTGCTCGCTGCGCCACTGCGCGTGCTCGCGGGCGCGGGCCGACGCCCGGTCCTGAAAGGCAGCGATCCACGGCTGCACCTCTCGGGCCGCGGGGGGCTCGGCGCGCCAGCATGCGTCCAGCCGCTCTCCCGCGTCGAGCAATCCGTGCTCGTCCACCATCGCCGCCAGAGCCCACTGCGTCGCCGCCAGGTCGGCGGGCACGGGGCGCTCGGCCAGCGCTGAAAACCACTGCCGAACCTGGGCTCGAGGCGCCCACTGCCCGGACCGGAGCTCGATCGAGTCGGGCAAGGTATCGACCACGATCGTCGGGGGCAGCGAGGCGCGCTCCGTCCAGCCTTCCGACACCAGCGGCTCGGCCTCGTCGGTCTGCGGATCGAGCACGCACGGGCACTCCGGCTTGAGCGACACGTGCACCGCCTCGCCATCGTCGATGAACACCCGCGGAAAGAGCTGACACCCCAGCGGCTTGGCCTCGAGTCCTCCCACGCGATGCACCGCACACAAGCCGTCGTCTTGGAGGAGACCACAGGCACCGTTGCGGGCGAGCGCGGCCATGCGCAGGCCCGGTACCGAGCCGCGCAGCGGGGTGGTGAAGCGCTCGATCGGCACCGAGTCGACCGTCCACTCCGGCAACAAGGCACGCACCCGCACCGATTCCTCGGGGGAGAGCATCACGGTGCCGTAGAGCCGACAGCAGGTGCCGCCCCCGTCGCAGCGCAGGCCCTCGGGCAGACCGATCAGCGGACGCGGGCTGACCTTCGGCTCGTCGACGATCTCCACCGTGCTTGGCGGGCGGCTCGGCGGCGGTGCGACGGTCTTCTCGCCTTCATCGGCGCGGGACTCGGTCCCACCGTCGCGGCTAGTCGCGCTCGGCCAGCTCTCGATGGGCTCGGCGCCCTCACCCGAGACCACCATGCCCCGCTGCGCCAAGACCCCGAGCAGCTGCTCCACCGCATGCACTCGAGCGTGAGCCCCCTGGCGCCGTGCCGCCACCACGATGCCCTCGAGGTCGCGAGTCCCGTCCGCCGCTTCGATCAACGCCCACTCGCGGTGCCCCACCTGCAGCACCTCGTCGCGGCGTTGATCGTGGAGCACGACCGTCTCCCGACCATCGATGACATGCCGACGCGCCAGCACATGCTCGGCCAGCTGGGGCCGCGACGGGAGCGGGGTCGAGGGACTCGTCACCCCTGCATGCTCGCTCAACCGCCCCCAAAGCGCGAGACGGGACCTGCTATCCTCCGTGGCCATCATGCAACGCGTGGTCATCTTTGGCGCCACCTCGGCGATCGCGGGCGAGATCGCCGTACGCTACGCCCATCGCGGCGCCCAGCTGTTCCTCGTCGGTCGCAGCCCGCAAAAGCTCGCCGCGCTCCGTGAGCGTCTCGGGTCCGCGGTCATCGGGCACGCCGAAGCCGACCTCGACCAGACCGCCGCCAACGAGGCCCTGGTCGAGCAGGCCGAGCGCGCCCTCGGTGGTCTCGACCTGGCCATCGTGGCCCACGGCTTGCTCGGCGATCAGATCGCCACCGAGCAACGCTGGGACGCGGCCGAGGCCGTACTCCGCACCAACCTGCTCAGCCCCATCTCGCTGCTCATCCCCTTGGCCAACCGACTCGAGGCCCAGGGCCATGGCCACCTCGCCGTGCTCAGCTCCGTGGCGGGCGAGCGCGGCCGGCCTCGTAACTACACCTATGGCGCGGCCAAGGGCGCGCTCACGCTGTACTTGCAGGGCGTGCGCAGCCGCTTGTGGAAGCAGGGGATCGGCATCTCCACCATCAAGCTCGGACCCGTGCACACGCCGATGACGGCCGACCACCCCAAGAACCCCCTGTTCGCGCAGCCCGAGGCCGTCGCTCGCGACATCGTCCGTCACCTCGAGGGGCGCCAGGGGGCCGTGTACCTGCCCTGGTACTGGTCGCCGATCATGGGCGTGGTGCGGCGCCTGCCGGAGCCCTTGTTCCAGCGCTTCGGGTTTCTCTCCGGACGCTAGCGTTCCGGCCCGACCGCTGGTGCGGCCGATCAACAGCCGCGCTCCATTTGTCGGTCCAACCGGGGCGGTCGCGGGACCTACTGAGAGTTAGCCGTGGTCTCCCGTATGTGGTCCCGTTTTCTTGGTTTGTTGTGTCCTTTGGCCCTATTCCCGAGCGGATGCGTCGTGGTCGATGGTGGTGGCGTCACCACCACCACCGGGGCCGAGACTCCGCACGACGTCTGCCAGCAGGCCCTGCTCGACGTCGCCGAAGAGGGTCCCGCGTGTCCCATCGGGTCGATGTTGATGATCGTCTCCGGCCCCGAAAGCGACGGTGAATCCGTCGACCCCGAAGATCCCGAGGCCGGCCTCGATCTCGGCGGCGGAGCCCGGCTGTACCTCGTCGATGGACCCAACGATGTCGTGGGTCACGTCTATGCGCGTGGCCCCGAGTGCTACACGGTGTGTGCCACCTGCCCGCTCGGCTTCCACGCCTGCGTGGTCGAGTTCGAGGGAGGCGGCCTCTTCCGCCAGTGCATCCCGCTCGACGACGAGGACCCGGTCGCCACCTGTGCCGGGACCGACGAAATCGAAGGCACCGAGTCCACGGGCGGCGCCGACGAGACGGGCTGAACGCTCGCCTCGCCGACACGCGCTTGCCTGCCTACCAGACACCCGGCTCGGTCGCGCCGAGCCACAACGCCTGGCCGATCTCCACCTGGAAGTCGACGTCGTCGGGTCGGTCGCGGTAGTTCACGAAGCTCATCGTCGCCGGGTCCCACTCGCTGAGACGATGGACGAAATCCAGCGCATCGAAGATCTCGCTCGCGGGTACGCCGGGCGCGGGAAGGTAGAAGTCGCCGGGCTCCATCGTCAGGCGCAGCGGCGCCGCGACGAACGAGCGCCCCACGTCGATGGCCAGGTCGAGATCCCCGGTCGGCTGAGGCACGACCCCCGTCAGGTGCAGGCGCCCGGCCGCCCCCATGCACACCGCAAAGGCTTCGCCCGAGTCGAGGGCGAAGTCGGGAGCCGGACCCGTGCCATTGAACGCCTGCCAGCTCTGCGAGCTCGCGTTCCACCGCCCCGCCCACAGGGCATCGGGCAACGCATCGAGCACGGCGGACCCACTGTCGATCGACGCATCGAGCAACGGAATGCCCACGTTGTTGGCCCCCTCGACCAGGTCGAACACCATCATCGCCGTGGTGGTGGTGTAGCCCATCACCACCCCGTTCGAATCCCAGCCGACCACGCGATAGTAGCGATGGTCGTCCCCCGAGGCCGCGCCCGCGTCGGCGAACGAAAACGAGGTCTCGCCCCCCGCCGCCCACACACTGCCGAGGAAGGTCGACAGCGCTCCCGAAGCGCCAAAGGGGCCCGGCGTGAAATAGGGGCCGGACCCCCGCGAGACGCCATACTGGACCGCCCCGGGGATGGGCTCCCACTCGAGCACGGCATCGTCCCCCACCACGGCCACCTCCATGGCCACCCCGGGGACCGCCTGCATCGCATCGTCCTCGGCCACGAGCGCATCCGAGTGGGCAATGGGGTGCAAAGAAGGGTCGGCCTCGAGCCCGATGGGCTCGCCGGTCGCAGGGTCACAAGCGCCCAAGCCGAGAAGCGGAACAATGACGATGGAGAGGAGCAGGTTCGATCGGTGCATGTTGGATTTGGTCCTTCGCGTGACGAGGCGAGCGCATGCATGTTCGAAGTCCCCCCGGACTTCGATGCACTCGCGCAGTGACTGGCCGATTCGGTCGGTGCGATCCGATTCGGTCGGCCTCTTATTTGTCGAAACCTCGGCTGCGGATTGCGAAGGGTCGGGAAAAACTTTGCGGTGTGATCGAGCTACGACCGGCGACGATCGAGTCGAATATTCGTCGGCGAATCGAAGTCACGGTCCCCTTCGAAGACCACCCCCGACGAACCACGAAAAAACGCGCCCCGTCGGCGTGCTCGCATGGGCACACCGAGAGGCGCGTTCGTTCGGCGGCGATGACCTAGATGCCCGCCAGCGGGTCGTTGGTGTCTTCGACGAAGTCGACCTTCGGGCGCGACTTGGTGGAGGGGAGCTCGTCGCTGGAGACGGTCTTGGGCGACATCTTCAGCGATAGAGCCACGTCGCCGTTGCGTACGATCTTGGCCTTCTTGGCAGCGGCTTCGATGGTGGTGGTCTCGAGCACGGCTTTGCCGTCGCGCTCGTAGCCGATGGTTACGGCGAGCTTGTGCCCGCGCTCGTCGGCCTTGCGTACGGTGATGGCGACGGCGTGGTCATGGCCGTCGGCGCTCAGGGCCAGCGAGGTCTCGGTGTCGAGCTCGACGAGCTGGGCAATCTTGCCGATGGCTCGCCCGTCGGCGGCAATCGACAGGCGAAGGTCGACCACTTCGCGAGTGTCGGACTCGGAGCTTTCGGTGCCGGCAGCGACAGCCGAGGCGGCCGGAGCGGCTACGGCAAAGGCGACCGCCAGGGCCATGGAGCGAACGAAACGAGGGGACAACGGCGAAGCAAGGTGAAGCATAGTCAACGCGGATCTCTGACGGAGGTCCCCGTACGCGATTCACGTTGGTTCCCGGTCACCTGGCAATTTGCTGTAATTACAGTGCATTTTGCACGTGTTCGAGATGTAGCCCCTGCACCTACCTCATGGAGCCGACGGCATTTTGACCGGCTTGCCCCGCGATGGGGCTAGGGCCTAATACGTTTCGACCGTGAGCGTCGACGCCTCTTCCGAATCCCCTGCGCCTCCCCTTCGCGGCATTCGGGTGTTGGATTTTACGCAGAACCTCCCGGGCCCCTACGCCACCTTGCTGCTGGCTTCGCTGGGGGCCGAGGTCATCAAGGTCGAGCCTCCGCGCGGCGACACGGGACGACTGCTCGGGCCGATCTTCGAGATCGTCAACGCGGGCAAGAAGAGCATCGTGCTCGACCTCAAGACCGAGGAAGACCGCGCCCGACTCGACGAGCTGTTGCCCCATGTCGACGTGCTGCTCGAGGGCTTCCGCCCCGGAGTCATGAACGCGCTCGGCTGCGGGCCCGAGCACGCGCGGGCTCGCAGCCCCCGGCTCATCTACTGCTCCATGAGTGGCTACGGCCAGGGCGGGCCCTATCGCGACTACCCCGGCCACGACCTCAACTTCCAGGCGCTCACCGGGGTTTGCCACATGCTGCGCAACGCCTCCGAGCGCCCCTTCGGCTGTGCTCTGCCCGTGGCCGACCTCAGCTCGGGCCTCAGCGCGGTGGCGACGATCAACGCCGCCTTGTTCGGGCGCGAGCGCGATGGCCAGGGTCGTCACATCGACGTCGCGCTCACCGACACCGTGCTGTCGTGGGTCTATGTCTGGGCCGAGGGCCTCACCCCCTCCGATGCTCGACTGTCCGGGACGCTCGGTCCGCTGCGTCGCTGGCTCGATCATCAAGCCGCCACCAGCTCCGCCGCCGCGCCCTGGCTCGAGCGAGCGTCGAAGTGGCTCGCCACCGATCGCGCCGCCGAAGGGGTCGACCGCATCGGCGAGCACATCAAGCGCAGCGGCCCCTGGCGACGTCTGGTTCGTCTCCGGCTGCATGCCCTGCCCCACTACGCGCTCTACCAAACGGGCGACGACCGCTGGATCAGCGTGGGCATCGTGGACGAGCGCAAGTTCTGGGTCGCGCTGTGCGAGGGCCTGGGCCTGCCGCAATCGGTCAGCTCGTCGCTCTCGGCCATTCCCCTGGGCGCCCGGGTCATCACCGCGGGACCCGTTCGTCAGGTCATCAGCCGCGCCTTCCGGCGTCGCTCGCTCGCGCAGTGGCTGGAGCACTTCGACCGCCGCCAGATCCCCGTGGCTCCGGTCCTGCCGCTCGAAGAGTCCCTCGAGGATCCGCAGCTCGCTGCGCGCGTGCTCGACCCTCGGGGCAGCGCCGCCACGCCCTTCCCCTTTGCGGTTCAAGAACTGGGCGACGCGCCGCAGCTGGGGGCCGACACCGATCGCCTCATGGCCTCGGTCCGCACCTGATCGCCGCGAAACGAGCGCGGCTCAGCCCGAGTCGCGCTCGGTCGACAGCGGCGCGAACAAGTCGTCGACGTCGTCTTCGGTGAGCTTGAGGTTCGGATCGCCCGCGCTCAGGATGCTGTCGGCCAGGTTCTGCTTGCGCCGCTGTAGCGCGACCATCCGCTCTTCCACGCTGCCGCCCACGATCAGGTTGTAGACGAACACGGGGCGCGTCTGGCCGATGCGATAGGCACGGTCGGTGGCCTGGGCCTGGGCCGCCGGGTTCCACCACGGATCGTAGTGGATGACGGTATCGGCCCGGGTGAGGTTGAGCCCCGCCCCGCCCGCCTTGAGGCTGATGAGGAACACCTCGGCGCGCTCGTTCTGGAACTGGTCGACCATCGCCTGGCGGTCGGCGGTCGAGCCCGTGAGCGACACGTGGCGAATCTTCTGCTGCGTGAGCCGATCGGAGATGATCTTCAGCATGCTGGTGAACTGCGAGAACACCAGCACCCGCCGACCCGCGGGCACCATCTCCTCGAGCATCTCCATCAGGGTCTCGAGCTTGGCCGACTCCTCGACCGCGCGGGCCGAGGGCACGGGCACCAGCCGGGGGTCGCAGCAGACCTGGCGTAGCTTCATCAGCGCCCCGAGGATGTCGATGGTCGACGCCGCGATGCCCTTCTTCTTGACCACCTTGCGCACCGCCGCGTGGGCGGCGAGGCGGATGCTCTCGTACAGGTCGCGCTGCGCTCCGGGCAGGTCGACGCTGCGCATGATCTCGGTCTTGGCGGGCAGGTCCTTGGCGACCGTGTCCTTCATGCGACGCAGGATGAACGGCGACACCCGCTTGCGCAGGGTCTCGAGGCGAGTCTCGTTGCCGAAGCGCTCGATGGGGGTGCGGAACGCCGACCGGAAGCGCTCGTGGCTGCCCAGCATGCCGGGCATGAGCAGGTCGAACAGCGCCCACAGCTCGCCGAGGTTGTTCTCGATGGGCGTGCCCGTGATGCACAGCCGCAGCTCCGCGTCGATGGCCTTGACCGCCTGATGGATCTGGCTGCGCGGGTTCTTGACGATGTGCGCTTCGTCGAGGATCTGAATCGAGAACGTGTGCTGCGAGAAGGTCTCCATGTCGCGGAGCACGAGCGGATAGGTGGTGATCACCACGTCCACCTCGTCGATCCGATGGAAACGCTCGCGCCGACGCGGCCCGTGCAGCACCAGCGCCCGGATCCCCGGGGCAAACTTGGCCAGCTCGCGCCACCAGTTGCCCACCAGGCTCGTCGGCGCCACCACCAGGGCCGACTGCTTCAGCCGCCCCGCCGCCTTCTCCGTGACCAGGTGGGCGATGGTCTGGAGCGTCTTGCCCAGGCCCATGTCGTCGGCCAGGACGCCGCCCGCCCCGTGCTTGGCCAGGTTCTGCAGCCAGTTGAGGCCTTCTTGCTGATAGGGTCGCAGCGTCGCCCGCAGCTCGGCCGGCGGCAGCACCTCGGGCGCGGGCTCGTCGCGGCTGATCACCGCCCGGCGAGCGCACAGGTCGGTCTGCCCGCGCAGCTCGAGCGACGTGTCCTCGCCCAGCGCCGAGTCGAGCTCGTCGAGGTACGTGGGGACCATCTCGGGGACCCGCAGCGTGCCCTCTCCGTTGCCTTCGACCTCGTACAGCTCCCGCACCACTCGCAAGATCGACTGGAGGCGCTCGGCCGGCACGGCCATGTAGCAGCGATCGCCCACGGGCACCGCCGTCAGTCGCTTGGCGCGCCGCAGCAGCGCCCCGAGGCCCGCGCCGCGGCTCGTCTGGAGCAGGTCGAGCAGCACGGGCAGCAAGTCGACCTTGCGGCCCTCGACGTCGACCCCCAGCTCGAGCTCGAACCAGTTGGGGTCGTCCTCGGCGCTCGACTGCACGTCGGCGTACCAGGAGGACTCCTGCACCACCTTGGCCTGGTAGTTGGGGGAGATCTCCACCTGCCAGCCCTGCGCGCGCAGCTTGGGCACGGCTTGGGCCGAAAAGGCACACAACGTGTCGATATTCCCGGTCACGTCGACGACGTAGTCGGGCTCGATGCCCCCGAAGCTGGCGTGCGTCTCGAGGTGTCCCAGCTCGACCGGGCCAAAGCCTTCCAGCACCCGTCGGGCCTGGGCCTCGCCATCGTGATCGCGCCGTCGCTCGTTGCCGCCGGGCAGGGGGAGGCGATCTCGGAGATCGGCCGCCGTGACCCTCACCCCGTCGTAGTCGAAGCTGACGTAGAGCACCGCCGTCTCGACCTCGCGGTACTCGGCACCGAACCCGCCGCCTCCGTCGTCCACCATCACCGGCTCGCTGACGAGCCTCAGATGGGGCGTGAAGGAGTACGAGGGGCTGGTTCGAGAGCCAGAAGCGCGTGACGGCGCCTCGGGATCTACCGACGACAGCGGGGGGATCCGCACAGGAAACGCATTATGGCCAATGCTGGATCCGTGTCCAGTTCTGAACGGATCTCGGGATCATCTCTTCGAATTTTTTTTCGCCGAACCCCTGAACGAAAATTGGGGGATTGACGATCAACCGGTGACGCGTTCGCAGATTCGTGCCATGGGTTTGCCCGACCCGTGGTCCGAACCGCGTCCCATATGGCCCTGCGCCTCGCGACCGCCTACTCGGCGATCTTCTTTTTTGTCGGGCTCTACCTTCCCTTCTGGCCCGTGTGGCTCGGGCACCGCGGCATGTCGCCCAGCGAGGTCGGCCTGTTGCTCGGCGTGTCTCCGTGGACGCGCGTCATCGCGAGCCCGATCGCCGGACGTTGGGCCGACCGTACCGGACGCGGCCACCGACTCGTCATCGTGCTCGCCCTCGCCGTCGGCCTCGACCTGCTGCTCTTCCAGCTGTCGCAGGGCTTTTGGACGCTGCTGCTGCTCACCACCATCCTCGGCTTGGTGCATGCCCCGATCATTCCCTTGGTCGACGGCATCACCCTCGGCGCCGAGGCCCACGGAACGCTGAACTACAGCCGCGTCCGACTATGGGGCTCGGTCGCCTTCATTGCGGCATCGTGGATCGGCGGCGAGCTGCTCGAGCTCCACGGCGAAGAGATCATCGTCTGGCTGATGGTCTCCGCCGCCGTGTTGACGATGCTGGCGTCGTCGGCCTTGCCCGCGCCCATTCGTAACGCCTCCGACGACACCACTCCACAGCAACCCTCGAAGACCACCGCGTCCGACTTCAGTCCGCGCTCGCGGGCCTTCATCAGCTTCCTCGTCATCGCCGGACTCCTGCACCTGAGCCATGCCGTGCTCTACGCCTTCGGCACCCATCACTGGCGCGAGGCCGGACTCGACGACGGCATCATCGGGCTTTTGTGGGCGGAGTCGGTGATCGCGGAGATCCTGCTCTTCGCCATCGCCCCCCGAGTGCTCAAAGGCGTCTCGCCTCGAACGCTGTGGATGCTGGCCGGAGTCGCGGGCCTCGTGCGATGGACCGTGCTCGGGAGTACCACCACGCTGTTGTGGATCGCCGTCACCCAGGCGCTGCATGGCTTAACCTTTGGGGCCCTGCACCTGGGCGCGATGGCCTACTTGCGACAGCAGGTACCCGACGCCGCACGGGGTCATGCCACGACCTTGTACTCGGCCGCCGCGGCCGGGCTCGCCCTCGGAATCGGCCTCCCCGTGGCGGGACAGCTGTATCAGCACGTCGGCGGGCAGGCGTACTGGCTAATGTCGGCATGCTCGGGCCTGGGCCTGGTGCTCGCGTTCATGCGCCCCACCGCCGCCAAAGCCGGATAGAGCCACTGGATCATTCTGCGGCCGCCAATGCCCCAATGCACCGGGCCAGCCTTCAATCGCCCCGTAGCTCCCGTTCGGCCACACGGCGCAGGCGTTTCGCCGCTCCGCCCTCCGATCCGCGAGCCCGGACTGCCGGGGCATCGGCTCCCATCGCTCGTCCGCCCTGGGCCAGAGCCGAAGCCGACGATCCATCCGCTCGCGGCCCCCATGCCTGGCGCGCTGGGGGCCGGAAATTCACGACCACGCGTCGGTCAGCAGAGCCGATCGCCCTGATTGCAGCTGACATCCACCGCCAGCTGCACCGCCTCGGTCACCGGGCCACATGCCGCATTGCCACAGACCGCGAAGTCCACCTGGGCCTCGATGGTGTGCGGGCCCTTGGCCTCGGGGGTGAACAACACGGTGAACACCAGCGCATCGTCGTCGAAACGCTCGGCGTCCGTCTTGCGGAGCATCTTGGTATCGAGCGAAATCGCCTCGGGTGCCTCGAGCTTCAGCTTGGCCGGATACTCGAGGTTCATGTGCCACGGCGCCTTGGGCCGGACATGAACGCGAGCGATCGCCTCCTGGCCCCGCACCGTCTGCGGCGGGAGCTCGACATCGACCGTGTAGTTGGGCTCGACGGGAATGCCCGCCTCGGCCTTCGCCGCCGCCAAAGCAGCCGGATTGGGCTTGGAAGGCTTCTTCTTGGCGCTACAGCCAGAGAACGCGGTAACGGCGCCAAGCGTTAAGAGCAAGATCGGTAAACGAGACAACCCCGGCACGATGACATAACGGTACGAGGGGCCCAAAGCGTTACCCCCCAAAACGTACTTCGTATCGGAGAGCCAACGCACATCCCTCGGGATACCCACGAGCGTCCACGCGAGACCGATGCAACGCAGGAACCCTGCCGGCCCGCTCCGCACCGCTCATTCGGTGCTTGGCTAGAGCCAGGCTTCTACGGAGTCGGGACCGCGAGACCTCCAACGGCGCAACCCAGCGGTCAGGCTCGGCGACGCTGGAGCTCCCGCCACGAAAATCGGAGACGTCGAGTCCGATCGGCGCGCTTCGACTCTTGGCTTCCAAGACCCACCGAGCTCGTGCTCCACGGCCCCGTGCCAGATCCTCGAGGCCTCCGAAATCCCTTCGAACCAAAAAGGAAGGGCCGGCTCCTAAAAAGGAGCCGGCCCATAAATCCGGCAACGTCCTACTCTCCCACAGAGTCACCCCTGCAGTACCATCAGCGCTGGAGGGCTTAACTACCGAGTTCGGGATGGGATCGGGTGTGGCCCCTCCGCCATAGTCACCAGAAAACTGTTGAGCGGAGCGACGCGGCTACCTCGAGGGTGCCGCGGTCAGCATTGTTTCCGAGTCACAAATCGTTGTTGATCTCAGTTTCGCTCGAAACCTTGGATTCAACCCTACGCCAAAAGAGCTGAAAGTGCGTGCGAATCGACTTAGGACAAGCCAAACGGCTCATTAGTACTGGTTAGCTCCGTGCCTCACAACACGTCCACACCCAGCCTATCAACGTCGTGGTCTACGACGTGCCTCAAGGGAATCCTCATCTTGGAATTGGCTTCCCGCTTAGATGCTTTCAGCGGTTATCCGTTCCGGACTTAGCTACCCGGCAATGCCAATGGCATGACAACCGGAACACCAGGGGTCCGTCCATCCCGGTCCTCTCGTACTAGGGACAGATTTCCTCAAGATTCCTACGCCCACGGAAGATAGGGACCGAACTGTCTCACGACGTTCTGAACCCAGCTCGCGTACCGCTTTAATTGGCGAACAGCCAAACCCTTGGGACCGACTACAGCCCCAGGATGCGA
>JBCCHT010000058.1:0-74267 GCA_039028615.1 Myxococcota bacterium
CAGCCGTGCTCCGTCTTCCCTGATGGCTGTTCGATGGCGAAGGCGCTCCCCAAACACCCCCTCCCGCGGAACAAACGACTCCCCCGCATCAGATCCCCGAACCCACCCTCCAACACCCACATCGTCACCCTCCCCACCACCAAAAACCAATCTCCCTTCCCGCCTGCAACCACGCCATCCTCCCCCCGTCTCAAAGGCACCCCGAGGCACACCCGCCTCGAGAAAATCCAAGAAAGCAGGCACGACCATGGGATTGCTAGACAAGATGTTCGGCGGCGGCACCAAGCTCGAACTCAAGCTCGACACCGACAAGATCCCCGAAGGCGGAACCCTCTCCGGCACCCTCTCCCTCTCCGGCGGCAAGAAGCCCCTCAAGCTCACCGCCCTGAAGGTCCGCCTCGTCTACATGAAGGTCGAGTCCAACGACGACTCCCCCATCCCCGACATCGACGTCCAGGTCCTCCTCGACAACACCGTCGTCGCCAACGGCGAGCTGCCCCCCGGGTCCCTGCAGAAGCACGACTTCTCGTTCAAGGTCCCGACCGGCACCGACCCCGACGGTGACTATCGCGTGATCGCGGTCGCCGATATCCCCAAGGTCAAGGACCCCAAGGCGGAAGCCAAGCTCACCGTCATCGCCCCCGATCCCTCGGGTGCCAACCAGGGCATGTTCAGCCGCCTCACGGGCAAGCCGAACGAGGACGAGATCCTGGCGCAGTTCCCCGGCTTGATGTCGGCCGACGAAGACGAGCGCTCCGATGCGCTGCACGAGCTGACCTGCGCCTCGTATGACGAGGACAACAACTTCGTGAACATCGCGGGCAAGCTCGGCCAGATGATGAACGAGGGCTCGGCCGATTTGCGGGCAGCGGCGCTGCAGGCATGGGGCAACGTGCTCAACAACCGAGCGCAGCCCGAGCACATCCAGGCGCTGTCGAACATGGCGGCCGACCCGGCCGTGGCCTCCGATCGCCGCCTGATGGACGAGGTGATCTCGGTGGCGGCCAAGTTCGCGGAGGAAGGCGCGGCCCCGCTGGTGAAGTGGTTCGCGCAGCACGAAAATCCCGAGATTCGCAAGGAGATGGCCGACCGCATTCGCTTCGATGCGGACGACGAGTTCCTCGAGAAGCGGGCGATCCTCTCCGCGATGGTCAACGACCCGGACGCGGGGGTCCGTGCGTCGGCGGTGGGGGGCCTGAGCGAGTACAACGACGAGGCGGCGATGGTCCAAGACTTCGCCCAGCGCTCGATCTCCGATCCCTCGCCCGAGGTCCAGGCGGCATGCCTGTCGGCGCTGACGCTGTCGCATCACAACGGCCACGGCGAGGTGGTGTTCGCGACCTTCCAGCAGCACCTGCAGAACCAACACGTGAAGGTGCGCAAGGAGATCGCCGAGTCGTGCCACTGGCTGCCCACCGATCCGCGACTGGCCGGCATCGTGCACGCGCTGCTCAGCGACCCGAGCCCCGAGGTCCGTCGCGCGATGGCGTGGCAAGGGGTCAACATGAGCGAGCACCCCGAGCTGGGTGAGCTGTTCATGCGGGCGTGCGACGACCCCGACCAAGAGGTCGCCCAGGATGCGCTCAAGGGCATGGGGCGCCTGCTCGGGTGGGACGCCGGCGTGCAGTTCTATCGCCAGCGCATGGCCCAGCGGCCCACCGAGGAGACCTACTGGGGCGTCTACTACGGCATCTACGGCGACCTCGACGAGGCGCCCGCGCTGGCGCTGATGAAGGAGCTGGCGTCGTCGCACTTCGCCGACGTGGCGAGCTCGGCTCGCGAGGCGCTCGAAGACGCGTAAGCGGTCGATGATGGCCGGTGGGGCCACGGCCCCACCGGTCTCGCGTGGCTCCTGATGTCACGCGCAGGGTGGCTACAACTGTTGTTGGTCTACGAGATCGAGCGGCTCGAATTCACCCCGAGCCGGGGGGTCGTGGGCGTCGAACAAGGGTATGTTGCCCGTGGTAACTTTGAGGGGAAACGCACCCATGCAATGCGTGACTCTCTGGATCTTGGTGCTACCGTCCTGCCCGAGATCTAGGGGAGACTCGCAATCGTCGGTGGGGATCCGGCGTGGCAGAGTCGTCGTTCGTCATGAGCGACTCTGTCGGGGAATGCCGTCATGACTCGCCCGTAATCGGGCGCTCGCATCGTTGCCAATTTCGTGCGCCGAGTAGGGACTCGGCTGTCGAGAGGCCCGAGGGGCACCGGCCGTAGTTCGGCCGGTGTACCCCGTCAGGGCCGCCCTACGCCGAATTTTCGCTCCGTTCGGGGGTCGTGTCTCCACGATCTCGACCGGTCACGGCGTCGATCGTTCGCTCGCTCGCGACCGATTGCGCCAGTGCACGACCGCTACTTTTTTTTTCGAGAGTGAACAAACAACCAAGGGTACGACATCCCCTGCAGTAGCGGCACGTCGAGCCTATCGACACTTCCGCTCACCGGTGGGCCGTATCCCATCGTTCTACGAAAACGACCACAATCCAATGTACCGATATCCGTTTACGCCTTATCCCAATGGTTGGTACCGCGTGGCTTATGCTCATGAGCTGTCAATTGGTGAAGTGAAGCCAATCGAGGCGCTGGGGCGTGATCTCGTGGCGTTTCGGGGCGAGGACGGGCGCGTTCGCGTGCTCGATGCTCACTGCCCGCACCTGGGGGCGCACCTGGGCTACGGAGGCAATGTCGTCGGGAACGACATCGCGTGTCCGTTCCACGACTGGCGCTTCAACGGCGAGGGCGAGTGCGTCGACATCCCCTACTGCTCGGGTCGAGTGCCCAAGCGCGCCCGGGTGGACGCGTGGACGGTCTGCGAGCGCAACGGGGTGGTCTTCATCTGGTGGGATCATCAAGGGCGTCAGCCCAGCTTCGAGATCCCGGTGGTCGCCGAGGTCGACGATCCGAAGTGGACGAAGCCGCTCGAGTTCACCTGGCGCACGCGCGTGCACATTCAAGAGGTGGCCGAGAACGCCCTCGATCTCGCCCACTTCGGCAAGGTGCACCACTACCTCGACTTTCCCGAGCTGCGCTCGTTCACGACCGAGGACCACGTGCTTCAGGTCGGCCTGAGCGCGGGCCGACGAGTGATGGGCGTGACCGGCCGCAGCACGATGGACATCACCTACCACGGCCTGGGGGTGGTGCACGCTCAGGTCGCGGGGCCCGGCATCGAGCTGGCGGTCATCCTGACCACGACGCCCGTCGATCAGGAGCATTGCGACATCCACATCGCGGTCATGAACCGCAAGTCGCGGATCCCCCTGAAGGACTTCGCGCTCCGTCGCTACATGCGGTGGGAGATCGGCACCGACTTCGCCCACGACATCCCCATCTGGGAGCACAAGCAGTATCGAACCCGCCCGCTGCTGGCCAAGGGCGACGGACCGATCATGAAGGTCCGCAAGTGGGCGGAGCAGTTCTACGAGGAAGCGGCGACCCGCGACGAGGCGGCGACCGACAAGACCCACTTGCCGCTGGTCGGATGATGCGCGCCGCCAATACCGAGCGCACTCGGTTTCCCTTCCGCGCCTATCCCGACGGGTGGTTCGCGGTGGCGAAGCTGGCCGAGTTGCCCGTACGCCGCACGCTCTTTGGTCGCCCGACGCTGATCCGTTGGCACGGCCAGCGGATCGAGGCGACGGATCTGCCTCACCTCGAGGTGCGCGACGGCTTGATCTTCGCGTGGCACCACGCAAGCGGCGAGCCGCCGAGCTTCCGCATCCCGCCCGTCGACAACACGCGCTGGTCCAAGCCGGTCATCGACACCTTGGAGGTCTCGAGTCACCCGCAGGAAGTGCTCGAGAACACGGTCGACACGCAGCACTTCATCAAGGTGCACGGCTATCGCGACTTCGAGTCGCTGCAGCCCGCGTACACCGAAGGGCCGCACTTTCACGCGAGCTACCGCTTCACGCGGGCACTGCTCGACCATCCCGCGAGTCCGCGCGTCCCCATCGAGATCGAGATCCAGGCCTCCGGGCTCGGCTACTCGCGGGTCGAGGTCACGGTGGTGCCCGTGGGACTCCGCGCTCGTCTCGAGGTGATGGTGACGCCGCTGCTCGACGAGCGCTGCACCCTGCGCTCCGCCACGCGCGTGCAATCGCCCGCGCTGCCCGGCCCGTGGTCCTCGCTGCAGTGGCCGGTCGATCGGCTCTTCGACGGCGTCGCTCATCTCGCGGCGCTCGGCGGTCGAGCCGACGTCCGCGACGACCTGCGCCTGTGGCAGCACAAGATCTACGCGACGCGGCCCGTGCTCATTCGCGACGACGGCCCCATCGGTTCGTATCGCCGCTGGGCTCGCCAGTTCATGCGCGAAGCCGCCTGAGGTTTTCGCCCTCTCACCCTGTGTTCATCTGGAGCTTTTCATGTCCCCCGCCATTCCATCGAGCTGGTACTACGTCTGCGAGACGAGCGAGGTCGCCGTCGGAGAGATCCGTCGGGTCGAGGCCTTCGGTCGCACGCTTGCGCTGTGGCGCACACAAAGCGGTGCCGTGCATGCCACGGACGCGACCTGCCCTCATCTCGGCACCGACCTGACCAAGCGCGGTCGGGTGGTGGGCGAGGAGCTGGAGTGCTTCACGCACAAGTTCCGCTACGACGGCGCGGGGGACTGCGTCGCCACGGGCACGGGGGAGATGCCGTGTCGAAGCCAGGGCGTGCTGCGCAAGTACCCCGTGCAGGAGACGGCCGGCTTCGTGCTCGTGTGGTACGACGCCCACGGCCGCGAGCCGACCTGGACGATCCCCGAGGCCCCGCTGGGCTACGAGGGGCGCGGGCGGCCGTGGAAGAGCCAGTACGTGTTCGAGACCTGCGCGCAGACGATCAACGAGGACAACTTCGACATCGGCCACCTCTACTCGTGGCACGAGCTGCACGAGGTCGCGTCGGCGCCGGTCGAGGTCTACGGGCCGAGGCTGCGCATCGTCCATGACTTTCGGCGTCACTCGCTGGTGCTCAAAAAGCCCCTGCCGCCGCCCTTCGACGTGCTCTCGCAGGAGATCGTGAGCCGCTACAGCGCCGACCTGTACGGCCACGGGCTGACCCTGTCGCAGATCGACCTGCCCACGGTGGACTTTCACGTCGAGGACGTCATCTGGGTGACGCCGATCGACGACAAGCGGATCCGCTACACCACCTTCCTGCGCCAGATCCGACCCCAGGGCGCGCGAACCTTGCGACAGCGCATGCTCGACCGGGTGCTGCACCCGCTGCTGGTGCCGATCTTCGTGGCGCGACTCCGCCAAGAGCACCGCCACGAGGGCTACGGCTTCTGGCAGAACCAAACCCACATCGCCGACCCGATCCTCCGCGAGAGCGAAAACGAGTACGTTGGCGTCTATCGGGAGTGGTGCAAGCAGTTCGAGCCGGGCCCCGCGCCCGAGCAGCTCACCGTGTTGCGGAGGCCGGCATGATCATCCCGCCGCGCTGGGTGATGCTGTGGCTGCTGGTGAGCATCGCGATCACGGGCTGGGACGCGAGCTTCGTGCTGATGCGTCCGCACTCCATGCCCGGAGGAGACCTGGCGTTCTTGTGGCCGCCCTATGAGACCTACGTGGTCGTCGACCACGGCTACGGCGACCTCACCAACGGCTGGATCGCGGGCCAAGCGGTGATGACACTGGTCGAGGTCGTGCTCGGGTTGTCCGCGCTGCTGCTGTGGCGGGCGGGTCACGCGATGGCGGGTCCGGTGGCGCTGGTGAGCATCGCCATGACGGGGGCCAAGACCAGCCTGATCTTCCTCGCCGAGTGGATGTCCGGCCTCGAGAACGTGGGCCACAACTCCACCGCCGACCTCATCTCTCTTTATGTGCTGCCCAACGTGGTCTGGGTCATCGTGCCCATCATCGCGTGCGTGGCCCTGATGCGCTCGATGAGCGTCCCGCTGAATGCGAGCCCGTCATGCGCAACCTGAGCCCGCATTCGTCGAGCGAGACACCCGCCGTGCTCTCGCCGGAGCCGAGGGGGTGGTTCGCACTCGTGCCCTCCCACCAGCTCGGTCGCGGTGGATCCTGGTCGGGGGTCGTGGCCAACCAGGCCTGTCGCATCACACGGGCCGCCGACGGCTCGATCCGCGGAGAGGGGGCGCTCGGTCCCTTCGTCGAGCAAAACGGCTTCGTGTTCGCGTGGCACGGTGAGGGCGAGCCGAGCTTCGTCTTGCCCGCGTTGCCCGAGCAGGGCTGGAGCGCCGCCAAGTTCCACCGCATCGATGCGCAGACCCACCCGCAAGAGGTCTACGAGAACAGCATCGATCACGCGCACTTTCCCATCATCCACAAGTACGCCGACATCGAGGTACGACAGCCGATGGTCCTGCACGCGCACTCGATGCGGGTCGGCTACCGGATCTCCCGAGCGCTGCCCGGCAGCCAGCGACGATTGACGAGCGAGTTCGAGGTCCAGCTGCACGGGCTCGGCGTGGCGCACAATCACATCGAGGTCCCGCTGCTCGGCATGCGGACGAGGATGCTCGCGCTCGCCACTCCGACCACCCCGGGTCACGTCACCCTGTGGCTGCGGGTCAGCGTGCGCTTCGATCGTCCGGGGGTGTTGGGGGCCTTCACCCGCGCTCTCACCCCGCTGGCCCTGGCCGCGACGGCGCAGGGCATCGTGCACGATTTTCGCCAAGACCTGAGCATCTGGGCCCACAAGCGCTACCTCGAGCGCCCCGTGCTCGTGGCGGGCGACGGCCCCATCGGTCGCTTCCGTCGCTGGGCTCGACAGTTCTATGGTCCCGTGCCGGCTGGAGCGGTCTCGTGAGCATCGAGTCGTCCGTTCCCTTCGGCGCCAACCGAGGTCGCCCCTCCCTGCCGCCGTATCCCAATAGCTGGTATCGCGTCGCCTTCTCCCACGAGGTCCCCCGCGGCACGGTGAAGAGTGTGTCGGCCTTTGGCCGCGACCTGGTCGTGTTCCGCGGCGAAGACGGTGAGCTCGGTGTCCTCGATGCCTACTGTCCGCACCTGGGGGCGCACCTGGGCCACAACGGCCGAGTCGAGAACAACGCCGTCGTGTGCCCCTTCCACGCGTGGAGCTTCGACAAAGGAGGCGAGTGCACGAAGATCGCCTACTGCGACAAGATCCCCAAGCGAGCGCGCGCCGAGGCCTTCGAGGTCGACGAGCGCAACGGCATGGTGTTCGTGTACCACCACGATCGTGGCCAGGCGCCCGCCGCCCGCGTCCCCGAGATCCCCGAGCTGTCCGATCCCGACTGGCTTCCCTACCGCTCCATCACCGTGCCCGTACGGGCGCATGTGCAGGACATGGGGGAGAACGCCGTCGACGCCCCGCACTTTCAGGTGGTGCACGGCACCAAGGACGTCCCCGACATCGCGCGCGTCGAGGTCTCCGACGATCGCTTCGTCACCCGCCTGGTCGATCACTTCGACTTCTTCGGCAAGTCGCGCCCGGTCGACATCGAGATCAGCATCTATCAGCCCGGCTTCACCACGGTGCGGATCGGGCTGTTCATGAAGGTGCTGATCGTGACGACGACGACCGCGGTGAGCGAAGACCTCACCACGCAGACTCACTCGATCGTGGTCCGGCGCGGCCGCGTGCCGCTGCTGGCCCGCCTGTTTCGCTGGTTCTTCATGCGGGAGATTCGGCGGCAGCTCGAGCAAGACCGCCAGGTGCTCGACTACAAGCGTTACAACGAGGTGCCCGTGCTGTGTGCCGAGGACGGGCCGGTCATGAAGTACCGACGCTGGTTCTCGCGCTTTTACTCCGACCAGACGCGCGCGAGCCGACGACGCCTGGACGTCGTCGGCTGAGGACGGACTCGGTTCGCGGCTGCGCTACTGCACCGCGGCGCGGGCTTCGTTCCCCTGCGGCACGCCCTTGGGCCCGATCAACACGCCGTGCTCGAGGTGATCGGAAAGCCCTTCGAGGACCTTGTCGAGCAACCCGGTGATCTTGCCGCGCATGGCGACCGCGTTGAGGGCCGCGCCCAGAGGCCCGAACTTCGGGCGGTAGTCCATCGTGATGGTGACCTCGCTCCGGTCATCGGCCAGGGGCGCGACAGTGAAGACCGCGGTCACATCTTGCGCGGGCAGAGGCCCCTCGAGGACGTCGACGGTCATCGACACGCCGTCTTCGACAGCGACCACCTCTTCGATGGCTTGCCCGCCTCCGTAGAAGTGACAAGCGCGCTTTGCGCCTACTCCACTCGGCACGGCGTTGAGGATCGGGGAGCTCTCGACTCCCGGATGAAAGCGATGCACTCCCCCGAAGTCGGCCAGGGCCGCCCAAACCCGGTCGGAGGAGGCATTTACGGTGCGTTTGACGTCGACTTGGCGCATGGCTTCGTTTCCTTGATCGAGAGGCTAGTGTCCGTTCATGCACATCACAATCGCCGTTTTCGGTAACTGAATGTGCAACGATGCACATCGTGAACTCGGATGATCTCCGCTTCGTGCTGGCACTTCACGACGAAGGCACGCTGGTGCGAGCAGCCGGCAAGCTTCGGGTGAGCCACACGACCGTCGCCCGACGCATCGCGGCGCTGGAGGCCGAGCTGGGGAGCACGCTGTTCACCAAGGCCGCCGCCGGGCAAGTGCTCACGGCGGCCGGCGAAGCGGTGAGAGACGTGGCGCGTCGCGTGCACGAGGAGCTGACGTCGTTGGAGCGCGACGTCGTCGGGCGTGATGCGAGGTTGAGCGGGACCCTTCGCGTGACCACGATCGACGCGCTCGTCCTTCACAATACCCGCGAGCTGTCGAGCTTCGGCGAGCGATACCCCGATGTCGAGCTCGACGTCGTCGTGGACAACCGAATGCGGAGCTTGACTCGTCGCGAAGCCGACGTGGCGGTCCGGTTCACGAACGCTCCCGCGGAGCACTTGGTCGGTCGGAAGATCGGTCGGCTCGAGTTTGCGCTGTACGGAGCACGAGAGCTCATCGAAGGTCAGGCCGACCCGGCCGATGTCGCCACCTACCCCTGGCTGTCATGGTCGGAGTCGGAGCGGACGGGCATGGCCGAGCACTTCTTTCGGCAGCACGCCGATGCCGGTCGACCGGCGATGCGGGTCGACTCGTCGATCAGCCTGTGGGCGGCCGCTCGAGCGGGTGTGGGGGTGGCGTTGCTCGGGTGCTTGTGGGCGGATCGAACGCCCGGCCTGCAGCGGATCGGGGGCCTGTGGCCCGACGCCGGCTTGGACCTGTGGATCTTGACCCATCCCGACCTTCGACGAACCTCGAGAGTCCACGCGTTCATCGAGCACTTCGGCGATGCGATGCGGTGTCACCAAGACACCATGAGCGGCGCGCATCCGCTGGTTCCGCCGATCGAGAACGTCGCGCCGTTGCCGACGGGCAACGGCGCTTGAGCCCCGCGTCGCGCTCGGCTCCCTCCGGCTGCGCTCGGAGCAGCCGCGGAAGGAACCGACGCTGGGAGCGGATGCTCGGCCCGCCCGTCAGCCGAGCTGGCTGACGAGCTCGGGCGGCAGCAGGGGGCTGCGCTCGCCCGCACAGATGAGCCACAGCTGGAACGCCGCCCGGGTCGCCGCGATGTGCATCAGGTGCCGCGACTGCGTGGTCTTGGGGAAGTTCTGCCGGGTGGGATCGACGAGCACGACGTAGTCGAACTCGAGGCCCTTGACCTGACGAATGTCGGTGACGTCGATGCCCGAGGTGAAGCTGAAGTCCTCGCGAGCGACGCGGCGCAGCCGGGGGACCTCGGCGATGCGCAGGGCCTGGTAGTACAGGTCGGCCTGCTGCGGGTAGCGAGCGATGAGGGCCACCGAGGCCGAGGGCTCGCGCTGCATCAGGCCGCGCAGGGCCTCGCCGAGGAAGGCCACCGCCTCGCCCTGGTCGCCGAAGTCGAAGTAGCCGACCGGGGCGCCGTCGCGGGCGATGAGCTCGTCGTCGGGGTTGTGCAGCGGACCCAGCACGTGCCGGGAGAACTCCATGACCTCGCGGGTGGAGCGGTAGGTGATCTTCAGGGGCTGGATCTCGACGTGGGGCAGCCCGGCGTCCTCGAGCAGCTGCGGCCAGTCGGTGAAGCCGTTGTCGAAGATCATCTTCTGGGCGCGGTCGCCCGCGATGGTGACGCTCTTGCCCTGGCTGGCGGAGTCGAGCAGCACCCGAACCTCGAGCGGGCACAGGTCCTGGGCCTCGTCGATGACGACGTGCTCGTACTCGATGCGTCGACCGCCGACGAAGATGCCGCCGTGCTTGATCTGCATCAGGCGCAGGAGGATCGCGTCGTCCTCACCGTCGAGGCCCGCGCCCGGGGCGACCTCTTCGCCTTCTTCCACGTCGAGCTCGGCCTTGCGGGCGCACCACCGCACGATGGTGTCGACGTCGGTCGCGGAGAACTGTCCCGAGGCGTGCTCCTGCAGGGCCTCGCGGATGCGGGACTCCGAGGTGTTGATCTCGAGCCAGTCGGCCACGATGTCGCGCAGGCCGTCGCGGGCGTTGCGGAAGATGGTGGTGGCGGCAGCCTTGGTCTTGGGGTGCAGCTTGCTCGAGGCGCGACCCTGGCCGAGCCACTGGAGCATTCGCTCCGCTCGCGGCAGGGGAGCCAGGCCCGAGCTGTTGTTCCACTGCGTGATGACCTGCTCGCCGCCCGCTCGCTCACCGAGGCGCTCGGCCAGCTGATCGTCGACCTCCTGCACCTGCTCGGCCACGACGTCTTCGATCATGCGAATGACGGCCGGGTGCTTCTTGAAGCGCACCACGGGCTCGGGGACCGAGCTGGCGTAGCGCATGTCGAGCGAGAGCTTGAGGCGCTTGACCAGGGGCGCCGACCAGCGGCGATAGGTGGTCACGTTGACCCCGTCGACGCCCAGCGAGGGCAGGACGTGGCGGATGTACTCGACCAGGCCTTCGTTGAAGACGATGATCATCATCTTCTGGGGGGCGAAGCGCTTGGGGTCCTGGAAGGCCAGGTAGGCCACGCGGTGGAGCGCGACGGTGGTCTTGCCCGAGCCTGCGCCACCTTGGATGAGCACGATGCCCGAGTCGGACTTGGTGATCAGCTCGAACTGCTGCTTGTCGATCAGCGCAGTGATCTCTTGCAGGTGCTTGTCGGCGCGGATCGGCTCGTCGTCGCCCATCACCCCGAGCTTGCGCTTGTCGTAGCGGATGGCCGTGCCGCTGCCCCCGTGCAGGGTGGGCTGGGCCGAGCCCTCGGCCTCGCGCCAGTCGCCCTGGCGATCGAGCGAGAAGGTGCCCTGGGGCGAGGCCACGCGACGAAGTCGGCCTTCGCCGACGGCGAGGCTGCGACGGGTCAGGATGCGCCCCTCGATGGTGCGATCGTCGAAGTCCTCTTCGTACTCGTCGTCTTCTTCGTAGCGGTAGTACAGGCGGCTGACCGGGGCGTTGCGCCAGTCCACCACGCTCACGCCGTCGCCGTCGTCGAGCAGGGTGTGGCGACCGATCAGCACGTCGCGCTCGCGGCCGCTCTTGGCCTCGCGCAGCCGAAGGTGCCCGAAGTACGGGTTCTTGGGATCGATGGGGATGCTGCGCCCCTTGCCTCGCTTGCGGGCGAGCGCCGCGACCTGATGCATCTGGTCGATGAGCGAAGGAACGTCTTCTTCCTTGGCTTCGGCGATCGCGTCGCGCAGCTCGATGAGCTGTGCGTCGAGGTCTTCGATCTGTTGGGGTGCCTCGCTCGCCTCTCGCTCGAGCCGGGCCTGCACCGACCCCAGGATGCGAAGCTCGTCCCCGACGATCTGCACGCCTTTCTCCGACAGCTTCTCGAGCGCGGAGGAGGGTGCGGTGTCGTCCCCGGGTTCCCCCTGGAAGGTCCCTCTAGGCATAAGTGCTACTGCATAACAAACGCGCCCAAAAAGGAAAGCCCCGCGCGACCATGCGAAGCAGGGTGCGCGGCGCGAGCCCCACCGAAGTCCCCGTCGCCGCGTGGAATGGTGAGCCAACGCACCATCATGCATGGCTCGTGCATCGCGATGCCCAGCGATGATGCACGGGCTCCCGCTCGCGTCATGACCTCTTCCTTCCGCTTCGTTCGCCTTCCCCGCCGCTCGCGGCTCGCTCTCGGCTCCGTTGCGCTCACGCTCGCGATGTCGTGCAGCAAGCAGCCGACCGCTCCGCCGCCGACGCAGCCTCCCGCCGCGGCCACCACCGAAGACGCGGTGCCGCGGACGCTCGATGCCGAGCGCATGCTCGCGCTGCTCGAAGAGCTGGCCAGCGACGAGTTCGGCGGTCGCTACACCCTGCACGAAGACATCCGCCGTGCCGCCGAGGCGATCACCCGTCGCTACCGGGAGGTCGGCGTGCAGCCGGCCTCGGGTGACGACTTCGTGGTCGACTACGAGCTGCGCGTCGGGGTGGAGCCGGGGCCCGATCTGTCGCTGACGATCGACAAGAACCGTCGCAAGTCCGTGTCGATCGCCGCTGAAGCCTTCGTGCCGCTGCCCGCGGGCGCACCGGGCAAGGTGGAGGGACCTCTGGTGTTCGTGGGCTACGCGATCGCGCAGCAGGGCACCGAGGGCATGGTGCTCGACGAGCTGACCGGCGTGGACCTGAAGGGCGCGATCGCGGTGGTGCATGCCGGCAGCCCGCCGCCGAGCCCCGAGTCGCCCGAGGCTCGCTTCGGCCGCAACGATCGGCGCTTGGGGAAGAAACTCGAGCGACTCCAGGCGGCCGGGGCCGCGGGCGTGGTGGTCGTCAATCCCGATCCGGCCGCGACCCTGCCCGACATCAGCGAGGATCGACCCGTCCGCAGTCACGTCTCGATCCCCGTGGTGCAGCTGGCCGCCAAAGAGGCCTACGCCAAGATCCCCAAGATCGACCGGCTTCGGGCCCAGATCGACGAGACCAAGCAGTCACGGTCACGGGCGCTGAAGGGCATGCGGGTGTCGCTGAACAACGACGTCACCATTCGCACCATCAAGGCGCCCAATATTCTGGCGATGGTGCCCGGCACCGAGCTGCCCGACGAGATCGTGCTGCTCGGGGCCCACTTCGATCACATCGGCACCGACGAGCCCGGGCACGGGCACTGCCGCACGCGCGACGGCGACGCCATCTGCAACGGCGCCGACGACAACGGCAGCGGCACCGCCATCGTGGCCGAGCTGGCGATGCACATGAGCGACCCCGATCATCGGCCGCGTCGCACCGTCGTGTTCGCCCTCTTCTCGGGTGAGGAGCTCGGCCTGCTGGGCTCCAAGGCCCTCGCCGCGCAGATCGACGAGATCGAGCCCTTCGCGGGCCGCAAGATCGTCGCCATGCTCAACATCGACATGGTCGGCCGACTCCGCGAGCGCCTCACCGTGAGCGGGGTCGGCTCGAGCGACGGGTGGATGCCGATGCTCGACGACATCGGCACTCGCGGCATGCGGATCCTGTACGACCGCGCTCTCACCACCCGCAGCGACCACGCACCGTTTTACGAGCATCAGGTGCCCGCGCTGTTCTTCTTCACCGAGCTGCACGGCGACTACCATGCGCCCGGCGACGGGATGGAGGGCATCCTGCGCGATGGCCTGGTGTCGGTGGCCGGCTTGGTCGGCGAGATCGCCGAGCGCCTCGCCAATGGTGACGGCATCACCTTCAAGCCAGCGACCAAGCCGAATGAAGGGCTCGTGCCCGCGCTGCCGGGCGACGACCCCAGCACCATCGAGAAGGAAGTCGGGCCCTAGGCCTACTTCTTCACCAGCTCGACGATGTACTGGTGCGGCAGCGCTTCGCGGTCGCTTCGCTGCAGCACCAACCCGACCGCGCCGAGCTGCTCGACCAGCCGCTCCTGCGCGATCCTCATCGCGGGCGGCGGCCCGGGGATGCCTTCGTCGGCGTCCTTTTTGAACTCCACGATCACCACCCGCCCCCCGGGCTGAAGCGTCTCGACCACATGCTCGAAGAAGACCTCGGGCGCTTCGATGTGGTGATAGACGTTGCACATGAACGCGATGTCGACCGGCTGCGGTAGCGCAGGGTCGTCGGCCTCGCCCTGCACCGCCTTCAGGTTGGGCAGCCCCTCCCGCTGCGCCCGCTCGCCGAGGTAGCGCACCATGTCCGGCTCGATGTCGTTGGCCAGCACCAACCCCTTCGGTGCGGCCCGAGCCAGGTGTACGGCGAAGTAGCCCGTGCCCGCTCCGAGGTCGGCGATGACGGCATCCTCCGCGGGCGCGATGAAGTCCACCACCGCCTGCGGTCGCTGCCACTCGTCGCGCGACGGATCGTCGAACTGCTTGGCCCATTCGTCCGCGTCCTCGAAGCGATGGTGACGGTGGTGCCCGCGGCCATCGTGATCGGCCGACGGCTGAGCACCGTGCGTGTGGTGATCCCCGTGCTCGGGCCCCTCGCCGCTCTGCGCTCCGGGCTCGACGGACGCATCCTCGGTGCTCTTGGTGCACGCACTCAGGGCAATGACGGCACAGATCGAAATGGCGCGCAGATCGAGACCTCGCATGCGGTGGCTCTTATCATTTCGCACGCGCGATCGAATGAACGGTCATCACCCTCATGCTCTTCACTGACAGTGAACGCGTTGGGCAATCCGTACTTTTTGCGCTTCAAGCCCAAGTCGCGAGCGGCCTGTCGGGGGGGCTACACGTGCAACAGAGGGAAGGTTCAATAAACCTGCGAAGGGCCGATCTTTGTGATTCCATCGCCGATTTTCGACGTGTAGCTTGTAGGTCAAGGTGAACGATGTGGGTTCACTGCCCACCAAGGCAGTGGAGTCGTTCATCGCGGAAGGCTGGGGGCCAATTGGGCTCCCAGACGTGGGGAACGTAGGAAAACAGGAGGTCTGCGTGATGCGACCAATGCGCATTCGTGAGGTCGTGGTTGCCCTGGGGCTGACCATGGCCAGTTGTGGAGACGGTTCCGACGGCCGGGCGGGCGATCCCGCGCGGCCCGGGGCGGACGGCGAGGATCAACAGCCGCTGGACGTGGAGCCGCTCGATCTGACCTCGAGTTTCGAGGACGCGGCGGAGGAGTTCGACGTACCGGTGCAGCTGCTGCAATCGGTCTCGTACACGGAGACCCGCTGGCAGATGGTGGACAGCGAACTGGAGTTCGAAGGGCGCCCGGCCACCTTCGGCCTGATGGCGCTGCGGTCCGATCGGCTCGAGGACGCGGCGGAGCTGGCCGGGGTCGACCCCGACGAGGCGGCCTCGGAGGTGGGCGCGAACATTCGAGCCGCGGCGGCGTGGATGTCGGCGCAGGCGGACATGCTCGGCGTGGAGGATCGAGCCGACCTCGGGTCGTGGGCGGAGATCGTCGCCGACTACAGTGGAATCGAAGACGAAGTCGGACGCTCGAGCTACGTGTACCAAGGGGTCTACACGACGCTGCGCGAGGGCCTGTGGGTCGAGTCGGCGTCGGGAGAGTTTCGCGGCGAGATGGAGCCGGTCGATGCGTGGCCATCGTTCTTGGTACCGCCGCCGTCTCCGGTCGTCGCCCCCGGACCGGACTACCCGGCGTCGCTGTGGCGCCCCTCGGCCAACTACAGCAATCGTCCCGGCGGCGCGATCGGTGACCCGGGGATGGTCATCATCCACTCGTGCGAGGGCTCGTACGCGGGCTGCTGGAGCTGGCTGAAGAACCCGGCTTCGGGCGTCAGCGCCCACTACGTGATCAAGGAAGACGGCGAGGAGATCACCCAGCTGGTCCGCGAGAGCAAGAAGGCGTGGCACATCTCGGCCTCGTACGACTGCGATCGCAACAGTGACGTGGAGTGCTGGCGCAACGGCTACTCCAGCAACCACTTCACGGTGGGCATCGAGCATGCGGGCTACGCGGGCCAGGCGAGCTGGGATCCCACGCTGATCGACGAGTCGGCGAAGCTGGTCTGCAACATCACCGAGGACCAGGACATCCCGCGCGACAGCTACCACATCGTTTCGCACGGTCAGCTGCAGCCGTGGAACCGCGTGGATCCGGGCCCCAACTGGCCATGGGACGACTACCTCGACCTGATCGATGCGCACTGCGGAGAGGCGGCACCGCCTCCGCCTCCGCCTCCGGGCGGCGGTGGCGATCCTCCGCCGCCCGACGATCCGCCTCCGCCCCCCGGCGAAGATCCGCCCCCGCCCGGCGGTGAGCCGCCCGACTCGATCATCATCGACAGCAACAACGACAACAACGACGAGGCGCTGGGCTTCATCGCCAAGTCGAGCAACTGGATCTCCTCGAGCGGCTCGGCGGAGCGCTACGAGACGGGCTACTGGTACGCGGGGGCGAGCCCGGTCTCCGACCCGGTGACGTTCTGGTTCCACTCTCCCGACGGGGGCGAGTACACGGTCGACGCCTGGTGGACCGCGGGCACCAACCGCAGCGCCACCGCGCCCTTCGTGATCTACGGCGAAGGCGAGGGCGTGAGCGTGGTGAAGGTGAACATGCAGCAGGACGGCGGCCAGTGGAACGAGCTGGGCACGTGGACCTTCGCGCCCGGCTGGAACAAGGTGCAGCTGTCTCGCTGGACCTCGGGCGGCGGCGTGGTCATTGCCGACGCGCTGCGCGTGCGCAGCCCCTGAGGCCACGATGCACGACGACGGGAACACTCGATCGATGGAACGCACGCTTCGGCGTGGCCTGGTGGGCCTGATGCTGTGCATCGGGGCCTGCCAAGGCCGTGGCGGTTCACCGGGCGGTACGCCCCCCGAGCAGCCGGCCGATGCCGAGGTCACCGAGGCTCCCGTCGTGGCGTCGACCACCCCCGAGCGCGCGCTCGATCTTCAGGCCCTGCCGGGGACGATCCATTTCGTCTCGGAGCGCGATGGCAACCTCGAGGTCTATCGCTGGCGGGCGGGAGCGTCGGTCGAGCGATTGACCGACGATCCGCGGGACGACTTCGTGGCCGAGGTCGCACCCGGAGGGCAGGGCTGGACGCGGGTGCGCACCGCAGGCGGTCACGATGCGCAGCAGTACCGCGAGGGGCTCACGTGGATGGCCGCGGGGGGCCCCGGGGTCGACTTCGGGGCCATCGGTCGCCGTGCTCGATCACCGAGCTGGTCTCTGCAGCGGGACTTCGTGGTGTTCGAGTCCGACGATCAGAGCCGCTTCAGCGACTTGTGGCGCTGGGACGGCCACGGGGCACCGCGGCGGCTGACCACGACCCGAGACGGGGCCTTCGAGCCCGCTGTCTCCCCCGACGGGCAACACATCGCCTACGTGTCGAGTGATCCGGGCAACCCGGAGATCTTCGTGATGGACGCGGATGGAAGCGAGCCGCGTCGCCTGACGCACTGGCGTCGCGACGACCTCTCCCCGCGTTGGTCCCCGCAGGGCTCGACCGTGGCCTTTCTCCGTCGTGAACGCGGCGGGGTGCGATTGCAGCGACTCGAGCTCCACGACGACGGCACTCACGAAGAACGACCGCTCGTCATCACGCAGCCGGGGGAGCGCGTGCGGCATGCCGAGCATCGCTGGTCGCCCGACGGGCAGCGCATCGCGTACACCGTGCATCGCCCGGGAGTCGCGGCGCAGGTCGTGGTCACCGAGCTCGCGACCGGCCAGACGCAGGTGGTCTCGCCGCCCGGGCTGACCGCGAGCATGCCGAGCTGGTCCCCGCAGGGGAGTCATCTCGTGGTGGCGGCGTTCGAGGACGATCCCGACGCGATGGATCTACATATCGTCGAGGTGGCGACCGGGGCTTCGGCTCGCCTCACCGACGACCCGGCCCCGGACTGGCTCCCGTACTGGTCCGCGGGTTGAACCAATAAAAATTCGGGGCGCACTCCCGCCCAGGAGTGCGCCCCGAAAAGGGGCCCGGATGGTCGGCAGGCGCCCGCCCAGACACCTGCCGACCATCCGTTCCACACGTCTTGCCGTCACCACCTGCCGTTTCCGACAGGAACTCGTTTCATGCACACGCCTTTGCGTCGGCCGTGTCGTCGAAGAGGAAGTCGCCGCGGCCCCAGTCGCTCTCGCGCGACCGGACATGGGCGACCAGAATGTTCCAAAGTCTCGAGCGGACCTCTGCCGGCACCACCGAGGCTCCGCGTGCGTCGATCCGCAGGTCGCGAGCGCCAGGGCCGTACATCCAGATCTCTCCGATGATGAGCCCGGGGTGGAGGTCGACGCCCAGCCCGTAGTGCTGGCCGCCGATGTCGGCGATGCCGTGCCACCGGAAGCGCACCGTGGGACCCGCCGTCTCCGTGACCATGTCCGGGGCGACTCGGAGGTCGTCCACGTTGTGGCGGAGCCACTTGGGCAGGTCGTTGGGGTTGAGCATCGGAGGGGTCCTCGGAGGGATGGGGTGGCGAGAGGGCCAGCCATCTCTCCCTTGTGCCCTCCTAGTGAGCAAGGTCGAGGCCAAGGCCGAAGCGATCAACGATCTCTTGGGGTTGGCTCGAAAACCGGATGGAAGCCCACTCAATTGGCGCCTATGCGATCGGCTACGGTGGTTTCGTGAGGTGACCACAGTCGTTGCAGCCTTGTGGACGCTGAACCTACAGTGGAGCCGTGAAGGGGTGGGCATGGACGCTGGCGCTGGTCCTCATGGGCTGCGGCGGCGACTCGGAGCCCGCCTCGGCGCCCAGCCCCGCCCCCGAGGGCCCGAGCATCACCGGAAAGGTCGGGCCCGCGCCCAAGACCAAGGTCGACTACGCGCGCCGGGTCCTCGAGCTGCTGAGCAAGGACGACTGGGACGCCTACACCGACGTACTGGCCACCCGGGCAGACGTCATGGGGATGGAGCGGACGGGCACGCGCAAGAAGAGCCGACGGCAACGACGACGGTTGCGGCGGCAGGTCAACTCGCTGCGATCCGAGGAGGCCGAGCGGGGCTGGACCATGGTGCGTCGGGCGGTGCGGGATCGCGGTCTCGCCTGGGATGCGCTGAAGCTGCGCGACATCAAGGAGTCGCCGTCGCGGCGTCGCTCGGTGCCGTCGAACGCGACGGCCTCGCGGCTGGTGCTCGAGCTCGAACACGACCAGCAGATTTTTCGGCTCGACCTGGCGACCGTGCTCGAGGTCAAACGCGGTTGGGTCGCCATCGAGGCCATGTCTTGGCACGACGGCGCCGAGACCTCGTCGCACGCCGAGAGCCTCCTGACGCCCCGGGGGGATCCACCCCTTGCGACTGGCCCCTGACCGGCGCAGATTCTGGACGGTGGCATCGCCACCGAACGCTGCGCTGCCATGACCGACGCGAACGACACGAGCCTGGCCGGACGAATCCTCGTCGTCGACGACGAGCGGAACATTCGCCGGACGCTCCGCATGGTGCTCGAGGGCGAGGGCGCGACGGTGGTGGAGGCGGAGACCGGCGAGAAGGCCCTCGTCGAGCTGGCCGCGGCCGAGCCCGCCATCGAGGCGGTGATCACCGACGTGATGATGCCCGGGATCTCGGGGCTCACCTTGCTCGAGCGCCTGCGTGACCCCGACAGCGGCCGTCCTCCGGTCCCCGTGATCATGATCAGCGGGCATGCCACGGTCGAGGATGCGGTCAAGGCCACCCGCCTCGGCGCGTTCGACTTCTTCGAGAAGCCGCTGGCCCGCGATCGCGTCATCGTCAGCGTGCGCAATGCCCTGCGCCAGTATCGGGCCGAGCAGCGCGTTCGGGCCCTGCGGCAGCGCATCCGCGGCTCGATCATCGGCGAGAGTACGCCGATGAAGACCCTGCTCGCCCAAGTCGCCAAGGTCGGGCGCAGCAAGGCGCGCGTGCTGATCACGGGAGAGAGCGGCTCCGGCAAGGAGCTCGTCGCCCGGGCCGTGCACGAGGCCAGCGACCGGCGGGATGCACCCTTCGTCAAGGTCAACTGCGCCGCGATCCCCCGCGAGCTGATCGAGAGCGAGCTGTTCGGCCACGAGCGCGGGGCCTTCACGGGGGCCACCGCCCAGAAGCTGGGCCTGTTCGAGGTCGCCGACGGGGGCACCATCTTCCTCGACGAGATTGGCGACATGGCTCTCGGCGCTCAGGCCAAGGTGCTCCGGGTGCTCCAGAGCGGCGAGATCATGCGCGTGGGCGGCCGCAAGCTCTCGGTGGTCGACGTGCGGGTGCTGGCGGCCACGCACAAGAACCTGCCCGAGCTGGTCACCCACGGTGAGTTCCGCGAAGACCTCTACTTCCGCCTCAACGTCGTGCCCATCCACGTGCCGCCGCTGCGCGAGCGGGCCGAGGACATCCCGCTGCTCGTGCGGAGCTTCATCGACGAGGCGTGCCGCGAAAACGGCATGACCGACAAGCCCATCGACGACGCCGCGCTGGGGATGCTGGTGCGCTACCGCTGGCCGGGCAACGTCCGCGAGCTGCGAAACGTGATCGAGCGGATGGTGATCCTCTCGGACGCCGACCTGCTGCCGTCGGACGTGCCCCCCGAGATTCAGGGCGACGAGCAGGTCGCGGCCGACTCCGGTTCGTTGGTCGAGATGAACGACAAGGGCTTCGAGCTCCCCGAGGGGCTCTCGCTGCGAGAGTTTCGGGAGGCGGTGGAGCGGGCGTTCATCTCACGTCGCCTGCAGGAGCTCGGATGGAACGTGTCGCGCACCGCCGAGTCGCTGGGCGTGGAGCGGACGCACCTGCACAAGAAGATGAAGGTGCTCGGGATTCAGCGCGGAGGCTGAGTCCCGCGGTGCGTGCCGCTCTCGCTAGGGGCAGGTCTTGCAGGAATCGAACACGATCTTCGCGTGCCCGCCAGCTCGGTGTACCCGCAGCCAGTCCTTGACCAGGCTGCGCCCGCCCTTCTTGGACCAGGCTTTCTCGAGGGCCTGGACGAGCACCTCGTTGCGCAGGCGAAAGTCGTGGACCAAGCCCTTCATATCCGCGAGCTGCTGGGTGAGAGCCGTGACATGGGCATTGAGGCCCTTTGCCCGACCTTCCGCGTCGGCGAGCTTTTCATTGGCCGTCGTCAGCTGATCTTCGGCCCGTTCGGCGCGCTGCTGTGCGTCCATACGGTCGGCCTGGCTCTGGGTCAGAGCGCTGCGAGTGTGCTTCACCTCGGTTTCGAGCTGCGCAACCTTGATTCGGTAGGCACAGCCCCCTTGGCTGAGCATGAGCCCCACCAATAGGCTCGCGCCGCGCATTCCCATCGTCATCGTCGTTCGTTGCATCGTTCCACCATTCATTTTTCGACTGGCACGCAGCACCATCGGCGCTACCCGTGCCGGGTTGCATAGGGTCGGTCTCGTAAACTCGTCCGTCGTACGCGACGGTGTCTTTTCGGGCGCGCCGAACTCAGCCGTCGTCCATCGACGCGGGCGCCTTGTTGTGAATCGACTCGAGCCAGGTCTCGAGCCCGCCGCGCGTCGACAGGCGATGCGATGCGGCGCGGAAGCCCTCCAGCGTACGGCGCAGTCGCGCCTTGGCGGTGCGGACGTGGTTGTAGATCTTGTCCGGGGCGACGCCGATCTTCTCGGCGATTTCGTGGCGGCTCTTGTCGCCGACGAAGTCGTAATAGAACAGCAGCTGGTCGTCGATCGGCATCGTGCGAAGCGCCTTGATCATGAGCTTCTCTTCCTGCCGCTGGGCGATGAGAGACGGCGCGCTGCCCTTGGGCACGTCGGGGCCCGCCTCGCCATCGAGCGGGTCGTGGGCGCGTCGCCGGGCCTGCGACAACACGCTGAACACCACCACCTTGGCCAGATAGGCGCGGAAGCTGGTCTCGATCATCTCCCGCTTGCGGACCACGATGGTCATCGCGTGCTGGGTCGCTTCTTCGACGTCGTCCTTGTTGCGCAGGCGCTTGCGGGCGATGTCGTGGGCGTAGCCGTAGTGGCGACGAATCAAGCGGTTGCCGGCTTCGCGATCACCCTCGCGCCACTGTTGGAGCAGGACCATGTCATCGTGGTGAGTGTCGTCGTCGTGGGACATGGCCATCTCCTTCGGCGGTTTTTCGAGGCGTGACACCATGGTGCCGTTGCGTTGCGTCGGTCTCGGGTCGATGCCGTCGTCGGCATTCAAACATCCGGTGACGATGGGAAGTGCTGCGAAGGCGACCCATCTTCACCGGCCATCGAAAAAAAATCGTGGTACCGTCGAACGGTGTTTGTGAGTACGGCCAGAGGCCTTTGGGGCCAGGGGTGCCTATGGGCCGGCATGGGTCTCGGAGCGGCCTGCACCGAGTCGCCACCCCCGGCCAGCACCTCGTGCGCGGGCAATGTCGATTGCCCCGCCGGGCAGCGCTGCGAGTTCGACTCTGCGCTCGAAGCCAACGTCTGCGTCGACGACGACGGCACCACCTCCCCAGGCCTCACGAGCGCCGCATCGGGGGTGGAGCCGTCCACGGGTGCCGACCCCTCGAGCACCGAGGGCACGAGTGCCTCGATGTCCGACTCGTCCGGCCCCACGGCGGACTCCACCGGGACTCCGGGCAGCTGCCCCGCGCCGTTCTTCGAGGTCGACGGCGAATGCCTCGGCATCACCCGACTCGACTTCCTCACCACCTGCACCGCGTCCAACGTCGAGTACACGTTCGATCTGCCTCCGGGCGCCGACACGCTGATCGTGCCGTCGGTCACCGTCTACGGGCCGGGCGACGTGCTGATCGAGCCCGACGGTTCCCGCGATCAGGTCTTTCACATCGAGACGTCGATCGATCGCGGTGCCGGATCGATCGACGTCACCATCGGCTGTGCGCTGGCCGGGGATGTGCCCAACAACGCGCTGCAGGGCTACGTCACCGCCATCGGTCTGCCTTCGGGGTCGCTGGTGGGGACCTCCGCGCATCCCTTCACCCACGCGGCCACCTGCGGGATGTCGTCTTCGTTCACGCAGCCGCTGCCCGCGTTCGACGACGCGGCGTTCGATAGCGTCACCCGCTTCACGGCCGTCACCGCGCTGGAGCTGCCGACCTGGTTCGACACCAGCCTGCACAATCGCGACACCACCTTCGAGACGTCGCTCATGGCGGGCGAGCCCTGGGAGCTTACGGGGCGGCTCAACGGGGGCACGGGCGCCGACAGCTTCCGCGTGCAGGCGTATCAGGTCGGGTTGCCGGCCACGGGTGCGGTGCGTGTCGACGTGCAGTCCTTCGACACCTTCACCCTGAGTCCGCCCGAGATCTTGGAGTTCGAGGGCCTCGGCGGGCGCCGGGTCGCCCCGCTCGTGCTCGTCGAAGACTTCGACTCCGAGGCCCCCGGGCAAGAGTGCAACGCCGATGTCGACAATGACCTGGCGTTCATGATCGACGTGGCTCCCCTGCCGCCGACCGATGGCCCGATGACCGAGGATTCGCTCACGGTCGAGGTCACGGCGCTCTCCGACCAGCCGACCTCCGAAGTGCGGGGCCAGGTGGTCGTGTTCTCGATGGCCGCCGATTGATCGCGGTATCATGAACGGGGTGAGCGGCCAGGGCAGCTCGATGGCGGCAGTCGGGGGACGAGCCCGCGCGGGCCGTATTGTGAGTATGGTGGTCGCGCTGAGCCTGTCGTTGCCCGCGTCGTCATGGGCGGCACCATCGACCGACGAAAAGGCGCTGGTCGACGACTTTCAGCAAGGTCAGCGGCTCGAGAACGAGGGCAAGTTCGTCGAAGCGGCCGAGGTGTATCAAGCGGTCTACGAGGCGATCGAAGAGGGCAAGGGCAAGCACTCCTGGAAGGCGCAGGCGCTGGCGAAGTACGTGGAGGCGCTCGAGCGCGCTCACGATGCCGATCGCGACCCCGAGCATCTTCGTCGGGCGCGGGCGCTCGTCGTTCAGTACGAGGCCGTGCTTCGGGCCGTGTACGCGGGGGATGCCGAATCGTTGAACGGCTATGGGTATTGCACCGATGCGTTGGCCAGGCTCGACGAAACGCTGGCCGCGTTCCCCGAGGAGCCCGAACTCGAGCCCGAGCCGGAGCCCGCGGGAGAGCCCGAGCCGGAGCCTCAACCCGCACCCGAGCCGGAGCCCGAGCCGGAGCCCGAACCCGAGCCGAGCCCACCCGCCGTCGATCGTGGTCTGCTGATCGGCGGAGCGGTTGCGACGACCTTCGGTGGCCTCTCGGCGGTCGGCATGGGAGTCAGCCTCGGTTTCGGCACGAGGGCACGGACCGACTATCGCGAGGGCCCCACGCGTGCGGACCGAGATGCAGCGGCCGCGATGGGTCGTCGCGCGAACGCATCGGCCATCGCCACTGGCATCATCGCGGCAGCGCTCGTGACCGGAGGCGCGGTGCTCCTGGCCGTCGCGCTTCGACGGGCTCGACCCCACGACGACTCGACCGCCCGAGCCTGCCGCCGATGGGCCGCGCCGTTTCAGGCTCGATGGGGGATGTTTTGATGCGGCTTCGCCGAACGACGTGGCTCGGGTTGCTGACGGTCTCGCTGCTCGCGTGCTTCGACTACGAGGATCTCGAGGGCCAACCCTGCGAGCGCTCCGTGGACTGCAACGAACGCCAGATCTGCGTGAACTCGGTGTGCTGGTCGATCGACGGCGACCCCTCGTATCAACCCTGCGCTGCCGATGGCACGTGCGAAGGCGACGGCGAGTTCTGCTGGATGGAGTCGGAGACCGACGAGTTTTCGTTCTGCGGTGCGTCTTGCGCGCGGGACTCCGAGTGCCCTCCTGCACTGCCGGACGGCACCGCCGTGCCTCGCTGTGCATCATCGGGCCAGGGTCGGTTCTGCCGCTTGGAGTGTGATGCTCATCTGCGATGCCCCGACGACATGACGTGTCGCTCGGGAGTCTGTTACTGGCCGTAGTCCGCCACCGCCGTCGCCCGATGGACTCCGAATCGCGCGTCGACTAGATTGGCCGACGAGGTCAGGGCCGACCCTCATGGACGAAGACCGCCCTGCAACATCACAAGAGCAGGAGGCCGCGGACGCCCACGCCGCGATGGAGGCGTTGATGCAGCTCAACACCGAGGGGCGGCTCTACGAGCCTCCCGAGGTGGGAGCGACCCTCGGCGACTCGTGGAAGCTGACCCGATGGCTCGGCTCGGGCGGCTTCGGGCACGTCTACGAGGCGTGGGACATCGAGCTCGAGCGCACCCGCGCCATCAAGATCCTCGATCCCGCTCGAGCCAGCGAGCAGATGCGGGTCGCGTTTCTGACCGAAGCCCGCCTCATGTCCAAGCTCGAGGGCAAGCACCTCGTCGAGGTGTTCTTCTGTGGCCGGCTTCCCGAGGGCACGCCCTTTTTCGTCATGGAGATGATCCGCGGCGGCTCGCTGCGCGCTGCCCTGGGTCGAGGCCTGGCCCCGGACGATGCCATGGAGATCGCCGAGGAGCTGCTCGTTGGCCTCGCCCTGGTCCACGAGCGCGGCTACGTCCACGGCGATCTCAAGCCCGAGAACATCCTGCTGAGCGAGCACGGGGCGCGGGTTCGGATCGTCGACTTCGGCCTCGCCCGCAAGATGGCCGCCATCGGAGGCACCGTCGCCGGGACGCCGCCCTACATGGCGCCCGAGATCCTCCTGGACGGGCGCGAGCCCACGGTCGGCACGGACCTCTTTGCCGTCGCCGTGATGCTCTACGAAATGCTCACAGGCGAGCTGCCGCGGGGCCACGTCAGCATGGGCCTGGACGAAATGCGGGACTCCTGGCGTCGGCGCCCCGACATCGACGCCCTGCGACTCGCGGGTCGAGCGGGCATCACCGACGCACTCGAGCGGCTCATGGCGCAGGCCCTGTCCACGGACCCCGACGAGCGGCCCCCGTCCGCGAACGCCATGCTCGAGCGCCTCCGGGCAGCGCGGCCCGGGCCGCGGGTGGCCACGGACTCGCCCACTCCTGCGTCGTCGTCCGTGGACGTGCGGTGGATCTTGCTGGCCGTCGTTGCGCTGCTCGCCGGGGTCGTCGTCTGGCTCGTGCTTCGGGAGCGTACCGAAGGGCCCTCGTCACCCCGAGTGCCTGCGGCCGCCGCCCTTGAAGAACCCTCCGCCGAACCACGCCCGGTCGAGGCTCCACAGGATGATCCCGCCGTGGAGTCATCCGACACCTCGGACGGGAGCGGGCCCACTGGGTCGGGGAGCACGGGCGCCGCGTCGACGTCACCGGTGGACGCCCCCGCCAGCGACGAGCGGCCTCCGTCACCGAAAAAGCCCCAGGCGCTCACGCGTGCCCGCTTCGATCGCACCATTCGAAGCCTCGACCGCGCCATCGAGGAGTGTGCCCGCAAGACGGACGTCTTCCCCGGCACCGAAGTCACCGTGCGCGTCACGGTCGACGCCAGCGGGAGCGCCGTCGCGACCGTCGGAGGAGCCGAGGCGAGGCTTCCCATCGGCACGTGCATCCGCGACGTCGTGCAGCGCAAGCGCTTCGATCGAACGAGAGACGGCGGCGCGTACGACCATACCTTCCGCCTGCGGGGACCGTGATCACCCGCAGGCGGCCCGCACCGTCGTTCATGCGCTCGCGCGCGTGGCCTGCACCGCGTTGGCGGGCTCGGGCGCCTCGTTCGAGGGCTCGGGCGCGACCGCAAGGGGGGCTCGGCTGCGCTCCTTTTCCGGGGGCCCGAACGATGGACGCATGCGCCACTGCTGCTGGGTGATGAGCCGAGCACCGCGGCGGTAGCGGATGTACGACCAGACCCACTGGAAGAACACCAGCGCGCGGTTGCGGAAGCCCACCAGATACAAGATGTGGACGAAGCACCACGCGAGCCAAGCGACGAAGCCCGTCATGCGGAAGCGGCCGCTCTGCACCACGGCCGAGGCCCGACCCACGGTGGCCATGATGCCTTTGTCGAAGTACTCGAAGTCTTCCCGCGGCTCCGAGCGGAGGTCGTGCAGGATGTTGTTCGCGGCGTGGCGCCCCTGCTGAATGGCCGCGGGGGCGAGGCCGGGGACCGGCTCACCGTCGGCTTTGCGTACGTGAGCCTGGTCGCCGATGACGAAGACCTCGGGATGCCCGGGCAGGCTGAGGTCGTCCGAGACCACCACGCGCCCCGCCCCATCGAGCTCGACGCCCAGGCTGCGCCCGACCGACGAGGCCCGCACGCCCGCCGCCCACAGTACGGTGTCGGCGTAGACCATCTCGCCACCCGCCTCCACGTGGTCGTCCGAGATGTCGGTGACCCGGGTGTTGGTCCACACCGTGACCCCGAGTTTCTCCAAGCTCCGGGTTGCTGCACGTGACATCTCGGGGTCGAACGCCGACAACAGGCGCGGCCCGCCCTCGATGAGCATCACTCGGGTGCCGCCCGGATCGATGCGGCTGAAGTCGCGGCTCAACGTATGGCGGCTGAGTTCACCCAGCGCCCCGGCCAGTTCGACACCCGTCGGGCCACCGCCCACCACCACGAAGGTCAGCAAGCGTCGGCGTCGCTCGGGGTCGGCCTCGATTTCCGCCCGTTCGTACGCCGTCAGCACTCGGCGACGGATCTCCGTGGCTTGCTCGATCGTCTTGAGCCCCGGCGCATGCGGCTCCCACTCGTCGTGCCCGAAATACGCATGCGTCGCCCCGCAGGCGAGCACCAGCGAGTCGTACTCCAGCGGCCCCGCCGACGTGTGCACGCGACGCTCGGCGAGGTCCACCCGCTGCACCTCCGCCATGCGCACGCTGATCCGCGGGTCGTTCTCGAACAGCGACCGAATCGGCGTCGAGATGTCCGCCGGGCTCAGCCCCGCCATCGCCACCTGGTACAGCAGCGGCTGAAACAGGTGATGGTTGCGCCGATCGACCAGCGTGATGCGTAGCGAGCGAGGCCCGCTCGACAGCAGCCGCCGGGCCGTATTCAGCCCCGCAAAGCCCCCGCCCACGATCACCACATGCGTGGTCTCTTCCGATCTGGCCCTATCGCCCACGCCAGCAATCTAAGTCCGCAGCTCCGGGACGCCAGTGGAAGCAACCCCCTCGAAAATCGAGAAATCTCCCGTCGGATTCCCACCGAACTCGCCCTGATTGCTGGTCGCCACGAAACCTCGGGTCCCCCTGCCGTTTCCGCCCCCGAAACCCACGGCGAACCCCCCTGCGAACCCCCCTGCCCAACGGCAGAACCGTTTCCGGACCCACGCATCGGCATCTCCACCCACCCGCGCAGGGCGGCGCCGAGCCCCATGGCCTCGGCCGATGTGAGCGGCAGGCTCCGTTAGCCGCAACTCATCGGGGCGGCCAGCTCCGTTCGTCGCGACCCCCTCGTGGTCGGCCGCCTCCGTCCGCCGAGCCCCCTTGTGGACGTCCGGCTCGGTTCGCCGAGCCCGATCCCGTCGCCCTCCGATTTTTTTTCGATTTCGGCGATCACAATTCCTCGCCGCGACATGTTGGTGGGCCGCCGACGCGGAACGGTGCTCGGACCCCGAGCCCCGACGGCAACGAAGGCGCGGCAGGAGCCCCCAATGAACGCCCAAAAGACCAGCCCTCCCACTCGCGATGCCGCGCGCGCGCTCGGGCGGCCCAGCCTCCGAGCGGTCGCCATCGCGATCACGATCGCCTTGTCCGGCTGCAAAGCTGCAGCGGCCCCCCGCCATCCCGATACCGACGACCAAGCGTGGCCCAATGCAGACCGCTCCCAGGAGTCGGCAGCGTCCTATTGCAGACGCGTCGCCATCAATGCCGACGCGTATGCGCAGACACAACTCGGAGTAGGAATCGCGCTGGCCGCGGTCGCGGGTGGCGGCACGATCGTCGGCACCGCGATGGGCCCCGGTCGTGGCAGCGACCCCAACTGGGCAGAAGAGAACCGGAACGCCCTAGTCCTGGGCGCCTCCGCACTAGTCGGAGCCGTGGCGAGCACGATCTTGGTCCTGAGCCGCAACTCCTCCAACGTCTCGGAAGCGGCCACCCTGGCCATGATGGAGCGGGACGAAGAGATGAAGATGAGGCTCTGCCTGGCCGCTCGGGCTCAGCTGGCAGCGGGCCGCGCGAACGCGACCGGAGCCCTGATGGACCGCCTCGAAACCGTCCCGTCCGGCGACCCCGCCGACGGTAAATCCGACCAGAGCAACCCCCCAACCGCCCTCACCAACGATCGAGCGACGGCCTCCCCCACACCGCCCCCCTCCCCAGACAACGAGACCGAGCCCACCACCACCCCGGCCGAGGACGCCGAAGAACCCCAAGTCCGGGAGGGCCTGTCCCTCCTTCCCCGACAACAACCCCCCGAGGGATGACTCCCGCCCCCCTTCACTCGCCCCCCGAGAGACAACCGCTTCCCTTCATCATCCTCAACCCCGCCGCCTTCAACCACATCACCACGAACACACCCCTGGACGACTTCACCCACACTCGCTCGACCAACCCGCCGAACCCGCCAAACAAGATCACCTTGGAACCGGGCAGGGCCCACGCCGACTCTCGAACGGGAGACCGAGTGCGGGGAGGGCTGAAGCGAAGCCGCGTAGGATGGAGGGGGCCCGGTCGCGCGGAGGCGGCCGCGTACAGCCTTCGAGAAACACTCGGGTGCTACGGCCGCCGAGCACGTCCGGGGAGGGTTCCATCCGTTAAACAGGCGAGCCCTCCGCTCGAATTCAGCAGACCCCCCGGCCCCACGAAACCGCCGGTCCGAGCAGACCGCAATCAACCCCGAGCCCCCGGCTCAAGTTCGGCAAACCGCCGGGGCGCACGAAACCGCCGGTCCAAGCAGACCGCGATCAACCTCGAGCCTCCGGCTCAAGTTCGGCAAACCGCCGGGGCGCACGAAACCGCCGGTCCAAGCAGACCGCGATCAACCTCGAGCCCTCCGTTTGAATTTCGGTAGCCCCCGGGTCGCCCGAAGCACCCGGCCTCAGCCGCACGCATCAACCCCGAGCCCCGCTCGAATTCGACAGGACCCCCACATCGGAAGCACCCGGTTCTCAACCGGGCGCCGTCAATTTCTCAGGCCCCCGCCAACACCGCAGCCACCTGCGGCACCACATGATTCGCGAGCACCTTCGCCCCACTCCGCGTGTAGTGCACCCCATCCCCAGCCCGCACCGTCACGCGCTTCCCGTCGACCAGCAGACGCTCGGCATAGTTGCCCTTCTTGTCCGCCAGCACCGACCAGGTGTCGATGAAGTGCCCGCCCTCGCGAGCCTCCATGCTCGCCTGGAAGATCCCGTTCATTCGTTCCATGCGCGACTTGAGCTTGTTCGAGCGCATGACGGGCATCCCCACCCAGAACACGTGCTCGCCGTTGGGCGCGACCGCTTCGGCGAATTGCTTCACCCGACGCCCGTACTCCTCCGACCAGCCTTCTTCTTGCCAGCGAATCCACTGCGGGTCCGCCTTACGCCCCATGTGCAGCCCCTGCCCGTCGTTGCCGCCGAACATGCACACGGTCGCGATGGGCGACTCGCTCTCGTACAGGCTCGCCGCTTGCCCGGGCCAGTCGTAGAAGTCCGGCCGGGCCAGCCCGGTGCTGCTCTTGGCGTGCCGGGTCGCAGAAAACCCGGCTTCGACCAGGCCATCTTCGATGAAGCGACCCACCGCGCCGACCATGGCGCTGCCACCGATGACCATGACCGTGCCCGCCTCGGTACGGGCGGCATGAACTCGCCCGGGGAGGAGCATCGAGCCAAGGCCGGCGGAAGCGCCAAGGAGGAATGATCGACGTTGGATCGCGCCAGACATCACGGCCTCATGGAATACCAACTGCTCGGGCTCCGCAAAATCCCGTCGAGGAGGAAGGTCTGGAGCCAAATTCGCAGGGAAGAGTCGTTCGAGTGTGCGCATTGAGGGGGGCTTTGCTCCGACATGTGATAGAAACGGGGCGGATGGCGCGCGAAGTCACCCTTGTCGATGCCGGGATCGGAAACCTCGCCAGCGTTGAGCGCGCCCTGATTCAGGTCGGGGCGGGTGTGCGCGTGACGAGCGATCCCGACAAGGTCGCCACCTCTCGAATGGTGGTATTTCCTGGCCAAAGCGCTTTTGGCCCCGTTTCTCAGGCCATCGTGGATGGCGCAATGGGCGCGGCTCTGAAGATGGTCATCGAGCGGGGCGACCCGTTCCTGGGCATCTGCATGGGCATGCAGCTGCTGTTCGATGGCAGCGACGAAAACGGCGGTCAGGAGGGCCTGCGGGTGCTTCCAGGGCGTTGTCGCCGGTTCCCGAGCAATCGCGAGGAGAAGGCGGAGCCCGGTGCGACCCACGTCGACCCGTCGCCAGCCAGCGCGACCGGCGATGACGTGGCTCCGCCGCAGTCGGTGGCCCAAAGCCCCGCGCAGACGGCCAGCCCCGCGCAGCAGGCCCCGAGCCCCGCTCCCGTGACCCAGGCGCCGAGTTCGGCTCCGATGGCGCAAGCGACCCCGAGCCAGAGCGCGCCTTCGCCCGCCACCCAGGCCCCCGCGGGCACCGTGTCGGCCGAGCAAAACGGGGGCATCCCCGCGCCTCCGCCGTGGGGCGCGTCGCAGTCGCCCGAGGGCACCACGTCGGCCGATGCCGTGCAGCAGACGGCCGCACCCGAGCCCGCCGCGCCCGAGCCCGCCGTGCAGCAAGCACCCGAGCCCGAGCCGGCTCCCGCTCCGCTCATGCGCCGGATCAAGGTCCCGCACATGGGGTGGAACGAGGTCGAGCCGACCGGCGATCACTACTACTTCGTGCACAGCTTCTACGTGGAGCCAGGGCGCTCCGAGGACGTGATGTGGATGTCTCGCTACGGCGGCATTCGCTTCCCGGCCGCCGTTCGAAGAGGCAACGTGCTCGGCTGCCAATTCCATCCCGAAAAGAGCCAGAGGGCAGGCCTTCGGTTCTTGAGAGCGTTCTTGCTCGGGGGCTGGGGATGATCATCATTCCCGCCATCGATCTGATGGGCGGCAAGGTGGTCCGACTGGAGCAAGGCGAAGCCAGCCGCGCGACGGAGTACAGCGACCGGCCAGTTCGGATGGTGACCGACTTCGCCCGCAAGGGTGCGAAGCGCATCCACGTGGTCGATCTCGACGGCGCCTTCGGGGGCAAGCCCGCCCAGCTCAAGCTCATCTCCGAGCTGTCCGACGCAGCCCAGGCCCATGGCGCCGTGGTGCAGACGGGCGGAGGCATCCGCGACCCGCAGGCGGTGGAGACCTTGCTCGAGGCCGGCACCGGTGCGGTGGTGGTCGGCACGCTCGCGGTGCGGCATCCCGACATCGTCGAGCAGCTGTGCCACGCCCATCCCGATCGGATCATTGTGGCCGCGGACTCGCGCGACGGCAAAGTCGCGGTCGAAGGCTGGACGGAAGCCTCGAATCAATCTGCTCGAGCGCTGACCGAGGCGGCCCAGAAATGGGGCGCGGGCGGGGTGCTCTTCACCGACGTTTCGCGGGACGGCATGCAGGGGGGGCCGGCCGTGGAAGCGACCGCCGAGCTGCAGCGGGGGCTGAACATCCCCGTCTATGCCAGCGGCGGCGTCGGTCGTCTCGAAGATCTCGACGCCTGCGCCGCTGCGGGGATCCGCGGCGTGATCGTAGGTCGTGCGCTCTACGAAGGAGCGTTCACTCTGGAGGAGGCCTTGGCCCGATGTTGAAGCGACGCATCATCCCCTGCCTGGACATCAAGAACGGTCGGGTCGTCAAAGGGGTGCACTTCGGTGGCCTGCGTGACGCCGGCGACCCGGTCGAAGCTGCCCGTGCCTACGACGCCCAGGGGGCAGACGAGATCTGCCTGCTCGACATCACCGCCACCACCGAGGGGCGCGAGACCTTCGTGGAGGTCGTGCGCCGCGTGGCGCCCCAGCTGTTCGTGCCGCTCACCGTGGGCGGTGGCATCCGCCGCGCCGAGGACGTGCGACGCCTGCTCAACGCGGGCGCCGACAAGGTCGCGATCAACAGCGCGGCCGTGGCCAATCCCTTGCTCATCAAGCGGGTCTCCGAGCGCTACGGCTCGCAGGCGATCGTGGGGGCGGTCGACGTCAAGCGCATGCCGCCACTGGCCGGCGATCGCGATCCGCTCTACGAAGTGGTCATCCACGGTGGAACCCGCTCGACCGGCCTCGACGCCATTCACTGGTGCGAGCAGCTGGCCGAGCTCGGGGTCGGCGAGATCCTGCTGACCAGCATGGATCGCGACGGCACCCGCGACGGCTACGACCTGTGGATCACCCGCGAGATCTCGCGCCGCGTCTCGGTGCCCGTCATCGCCAGCGGTGGTGTGGGCAGCCTCGACCACATCCGCGCGGGCCTGGCCACGGGCGAAGGCTCGGCCGACGCTGCCCTGGCCGCGTCGATCTTCCACTTTGGCCTGTACACCATCGCCCAGGCCAAGCGGTTCCTGCTCGAGAGCAACATCCCGGTTCGGCCGCCCGAGACGCGGGGCTGAGTCGCGCACGGTGACATTGGGCCCGCCCGGAATTCGTTCCGGGCGGAGCGTCGGAGGATGGCTCAGTCGCCGGAGCTGCTCGAGGAGCCGCCGCCGTCGCTGCTACTGCTGCTCTCGCCGCCGCCGGGCCCGGAGCTGCTGCTGCCCGCCATGCCGGTGGTGGGGTCGGGCTCGGTCGTGTTCGAGGGGCCGTCGTCACTCGTGCTGTCCGCTGCCGTCGTGCCCGCCGTGTCGGAGCCGCTGCCCGCGGTGCCGCTGCTGCTGCCCGAAGCACCGCCCGTGGCCGGAGGCCCCTGGGACACCGCGGCGGGCGAGCAGTCGCACTCGCCGAAGCCCGAGCCGTCGGCGCTGCACGTCCGCACGCCATCGAGCTCGTCCGGGCAATCGCAGGGCTGCGTCTCACCCGGTACGCACGCCCACGGCGGCACGTCGATCGGCCCGTCCGCGGTCGTACTATTCATCGGCTCGCCCGAAGAGCCCGAGCACGACGACACCAGCGCCAGCATCCCGAAGCACGCCGCCGCCCCGAAGGGAAGGGTCCGCGCGCGGGTCGATGGGCTCGGCTGTCCTGCTCGCATCATCGGCCCCGAATCCTAGCAGGCCCCCGCCGCCCGCGTGCTCCGGGGCTGAGATCGAGCGCACACGACCTGGTGAAACCTCCCGGTCATGCAGAGGCGGGCTACGGGAACTTCGGGGGGCTGGTAGGCTCCGGCCGGTATGAGCCTCGATGCCCAAGCCCTGTGGGCGCGGCTGAAGCCCGATGCGAGCGGGCTGGTGACCGCGGTGGTCCAACACGATCAGACGGGACAGGTCCTGATGGTCGGCTACATGAACGCCGAGGCGCTGCATGCCACGCTCGAACATCGACGGGTGACGTTTTGGAGCCGCAGTCGCAACGAGCTGTGGGAGAAGGGAATGACCAGCGGCAACACGTTGAACCTCGCGGATGTGCGGGTCGACTGTGACGCGGACGCGATCCTGGTGCGTGCCCGCCCGGTGGGGCCGACGTGCCACACGGGAGCGACGAGCTGCTTCTTTCGTCGCGTCGAGGGGCAGGACGCAAACGCGCTGCCCGAAGACGACGGGCCCTCGCCCGGAGCGACGCCGACCTTCGAGCGCGTGTTCCAGGTGATCCTCGATCGGCAGGCGGGTCGCGGCATGACCAACGCGGACGGCAAGAGCTACGTCCGCCGCCTGCTCGACCGCGGCGCCCCCAAGATCAACTCGAAGATCAGCGAAGAGGCGGGCGAGCTGTGCGAGGCCATCGAAAACGAGAGCGACGAGCGAGTCGCATCGGAGACGGCGGATCTGCTGTTTCACGCGATGGTCGGGCTGGCGCACCGTGGCCTGTCGATCGACGACGTGGCGCGGGTGCTGGCGGGGCGCTTTGGCACCAGCGGCGTCGACTAAAAAGCGAGTCGCTCGTCCACGCCCGCGTCCGACGCGTGAACCCGCGGCGCGGCCAAATGGCGCCTGCGGCCCGCTACGCGGGGTCGTGAGGGCGATGGCGCCGGGTTCCACGCCCACGCGCCTCGCCCCCGCTTCTCTGTTCGCGAACAGATCGCTATCCTCGGCGCCGCAGTGGAGGCCCTCGTCCACCACGTCGCCGTCTGGGTCGTCGCGGCGTACGCCTTCGCAGCGATCCCCGTCGGGTTGGTGGTGGGGAAGCTCCGCGGCATCGACATTCGCTCGATCGGTTCGGGCAACATCGGGGCGACCAATGCCACGCGCGCTCTCGGGCCGCGGCTGGGCATGCTGGTGCTCGCGCTCGATGTGGCGAAGGCCGCTATGCCCGTCGTGGTGGCGCGCCAGAGCTTTGCGCTGGGGGCCAGCGATCCGTGGCCGATCGCGGCGGTGGGCCTGGCCGCGGTGCTGGGACACATCTTCCCGATCTATCTCGGCTTCCGGGGCGGCAAGGGGGTCGCGTGCGCGCTCGGGGTGTTCCTCGCCGTGGACCCGCCGGTCGCGCTCGGCGCGCTAATCATGTACGTGCACGGGCTGGTGCTGACCCGGACGTCGGCCATTGGGTCGCTCACGGCGGTGACCTCGATGAGCGTGGCGGTGGTCTTGGCGGACAAACCGCTCGCCTACCAGGCGCTGACGCTCGCGATTGCCGCGGTCATCTGGATCCGCCACACGAGCAACGTTCGCGGTCTGGTCGCCGAGGCGAAAGCACGAAAACGCGCCGCTGCGAACACGCCGCCGTCGGGTTAAACCGGGTCGATCCGATCCGCTGACATTGTCCTGACGGGGTTCTCAGACCCCGAAGAACGTTGATCTACGGCGAATGTTCGGGCGACGAACCGCTGGCCAAATTGCCGTGAGGTCGCTAACCTGCGGGTAGGAGGTCCGAGTACCAGTGCATACCCTCTACATCGGCGGCCTACCCAGCGACGCGAGCGACCAAACTCTCCAGAGCTTGTTCGGAGAGATTTCGGGTCTCACTTCGGTCCGGGTGGTCACCAGTGACGCGGGAGATTGCCGTGGTTTTGGGTACGTGACCTTCAACAGCCGCAACGCGGTGCACGAGGCTCGTCGCCTCGACGGAACCCCCATCGGCGAGCACACCCTTCGCGTCGCCGTGGCCCGTTGAGAGCCGGCCCGCAGGCAGGTCGGCCCGTTTGATCGAGCGCGTGTTCGATCGGCGGGCTTCGCCAATTCGTGCGGGTAGGCGCTGACCCGCCGGCCAGTCAGCAGCTCGCTTCAGCGCGCGGCCAGGGGCGAATCTCGACGTCTTCGGCGTCTTGTCGCGGGGCCGATCGGCATCGATGCCGGGTGACCGCGGCGGGCCAACGCAACGACTTTGCGTGGCGGTCGACTACGGTGCGTGCTCACCCTCTCGGCCATCGTGTTCCTGCGCTTCGCCGCGCCGAGCATGCCGTGCGTCGCCGACTGCGATCGTCACTGCGAGGACTGCGAGATCGAGTGCTTCGAGGCCTGCGAGGAGCACTGCGACGGGCCCGACTGCGTGGCCGCATGCGTCCCCCGGTGTCGTCGGTCGTGTCGAAGCTGCGACCGCTTCTGCCGTCGCCACTTGGCGTGCCCGTCGGGTCCGTGCCGCTCTCGATCACGCCGACGCCGTCGAGCACGTACCATGCGCCGGTGACTCCCCTTCGCGTCGCCGGGTTGCTCGTCGTGCTGGCCACGACCGGCTGCCTCGAGAACCTCAACCAGCAAAAGTACTTCGAGAAGCTCGAGGCCGCCGATCCCTCGCTCGCGCAGCGCGTGCGGACCCATCGGGAGTCGATTGAGCGTCGGCTGGGCGAGGCACTCGCGGCGGAGTCTCCCGATCCCATCGTGCACGTGGGGTACTGGGGCGAGACCTGGGACCTCGTGCGGCGGGTGACCGACGGCGAGCGCTTGTTCATGCGCGGGCGCCTGTTTCACGAAGGCGTGCCCGCCAGCACCTACTACCTGTCCTTCACCGTGGCCGACGACGGCACGGTCGGGGACTTGGACGCACGCGTGTACTCGATGCGGGGGCTGGGCCAATGATCCGCGTACTCGTGGCCATCGTGGGGCTGACGGCCTGGCTCACCACCGCGCTGGGCCTGCGGGCGTGGTTCGGCGGCAAGGCCTATCTCGCGGCGTGGTTCGGCTCGGAGGCGCGGGCCGACCTGCTCTTCGAACGCGCCCTCGAGTACCCCACCGCAGACCTGCTCGGCCTCGATCCTCTGCCCTTGCTGGCGGTGACCGCATTTTCCGTCTCGGCGGTGTTGGTGATCGTCTTGTTGTTGCCCATCGATCTGCTGCTGCGACGGCTGAAGGTCGGCGTACCCGTGCGCATGATCGTGGGTGCATTGATCGGCGTCGGGGCGGCGGGGGCCGTGCTGCTGTCCATCCATCCGTTGCTGTCGATGCCCGAGGTGCCCGAGGGTCCGCGGACGCTGCTCAACTATGCCTGCGAAGGGGCGGGCTACGGGTGGGTCAATGCCATTGCGCATGGCGGCGCCATCCTGACGGGACTCGGCTTTGCGTTTGCGGGTCGAACGCCCGACGCGTCCGCGGATGCGCCATCGCCCTCGACCGACGACGACGCGGAAGCGGCCGCTGAAGCACCGTCCGAGTCGCCCGACGCGGCCGAACAATCACCCGCGTAGCGCCGAGCAACGCACTGTCGTGCGTGCTCGGCTTCGACCACGGCATCGCGCGACGAACCGAATTGTCGAGCACGCCGCACTTCAGGTGCCGCGCGTCACCAGGGCGACGTCCACCGAACGTCTCTACGTCGCCATCCGCGGCCTTTTGTTACGGGCCCCGCCACCGACGGGGTGGTAGACCTACTGCAGCCGCGGCGCGCACGGGCGGTCCCTTCTTTGCCCGCGCGACGCGAACGCAATTCCCGGGGGGGAACAGCATGCAGCGAACCATCATGTCCGTGGGTCCACGAACGACGTCCGCGCGCCCCGTACGAATCGGCCTTCCGCCGCTCACGCTCGTGGGCGCCCTGCTCATCGCGTGTGGCGGGGGCACCGCGAGCGACGGTGACACCTCGGGGGGCGGCATCGCCAGCCTCAGCGACACGGGGATGACCACCGCGATGGAGAGCGAAGGGGCCGACGAGTCCCAAGGCTCGGCCAAGCTCGACGCCGCGGGAGGCAGCGCCACGGCGGGCGGCGGTGATTGCCCAGGCAGCGGCGGAGGCATGCCCGGCGATCTCGAGTTCAGCAACATCTGGATCGCGAACACCCCCGACGGCACCGTCTCCAAGATCGACACGATGAGCGGCGTGGAGATCGGGCGCTATGCGACGGGCGCAGACTCCAGCTCCGATCCCTCGCGAACCTCGGTGAACCTGCTCGGCGACGTGGCGGTGGTCAATCGTGCGGGCGGCTCGGTGATCAAGATCGCGGCCGTCGAGGACCGCTGCGTCGATGCCAACGGCGACGGCGTCATCCAGACGTCGACCGGGCCCCAAGACGTGCTGCCCTGGGGGCAGGACGAGTGCGTGCTGTGGGAGACCCCGCTGTTTACCGGAGCACGGGCCGCGGCGTGGGACTCGGGCAACGATCCAGAAAATGTCGACGACATGGGATGCATCGTGGTCGATCCGTTGTTGTGGGTCAGTGCGATGGACGAGAGCAACACGGTGCACGTGTGGCGCCTCGACGGCGAGACGGGCGAGATGCTCGACGAGGTCACCTCGCCCGGCTGGACCGGGGGCTGGGGGGGCGTCTACGGGGGCGCCACCGACCGCGATCGCGGGTTCTGGGCCGCGGGCAAGGACAACACCGTGCTCGTGCACGTCGACGCCGAGACCCTCGAACTCACCGTGCACGATGCCCCCGGCTACGAGCGCTTCTACGGCATCGCGATGGACGCCGACGGCACGCCGTGGGTGGCCTCGGAGTACGACGATCGCCTCCTGCACTTCGATCGCGTCGCCGAGCAGTTCGTCGACCACGGGCCGACCGGGCACGACAGCCTGCGGGGGCTGGCCATCGACGGCGAGGGCAACGCCTGGATCGCCGCCAACAACCCTTGCGACCTGGTGCACTTCGATCTGGCCACGGGGGCCTACCAGAACATCGCTCTGCCCGATTGCGGCACGCCGGTCGGCGTCAGCATCGACGTGGAGGGCTTCATCTGGGTCGTCGATCAGGGCTCCGACCGGGCCTACAAAGTTGATCCCAACACCACGGCGGTGATCAGCACCGTCACCGGGCTGTCCGGGCCCTATACTTACTCGGACATGACGGGGGCGGGTCTGAGTCTCGTCACCAATCCACCACCGGGGTGATGATTTGACGGGAAGCGGAGGCGTATCGGTTCGCGCGGGTCCTTCGGCCCGCCCCTCGGGGCGTCGGCAGGCGCAACGGCAAGCGCAGCGGCGGGCGCTTCGACGCAGCAGCCGCGACAAAGGCGAGACCGAGGCGCGCCACATCGACGCCGCGTTGGTGTGCAGCCAGTGCGGGCAGCTGGGGTGGCCGCAGCCGAGTCAGTCCACGCCGCATCGCCACGAGGCCACCGCCTCGCGCGACGGGATGCCGCCGTGCAGCCACTGTGGCGACGACGGGTGGATCGACCTCGGCCATCCCTCCACCGCGCTGGCCCTTCGCATGAGCGAAGACCAGCACGCCCAGAAGATCGTCAGCCTACCCAAGCGCATGTTCGGCTACGGCCTGTTCGGCGCCGCGATGGGCTGGTTTCTCGGGCTCATGGTCAGCGGCGGGATCTGGGCCACCCTGGGCATCACCCTGCTGACGGGCGTCATCGGGTCGCTCATGGTGCTGCATCAGCATCGTGCGTCTCATGCCCCCGAGCCCTCCGTCTTACCCGCTCGCTGGGCCATGGCCCTGCCGCCTGCCCCCGGGAAACACCGCGAGGTCCGGGGTCCGGCCACGACCACCGCCGATGCCCTGCGGGCGCCGCTGTCCGGGCGGCGGTGTGTCGCGTGGGAAGTCGGGGTGCGTCCCGACACCGAGTCCGACGGACCCGATGCGAGCTGGTGGCTGCTCGAGCAGAAGCTCCTCCCGATCACCGTCGGCGACGAAGCGCTCGAGCCGGCACAGACCCACCTTCGGGTGCCGCGCGTGCACTACGGCTCGCTGGCCACGGCCGAGCTCGACGAAGCGGCGCGCTTGTTCCTGCGCCAGCGGGGCATCGGGGGCAGCGAGGTCGCCACGGTCGAGCTTTACGAGACCATCATCGAAGCCGAAGACCCGGTCCGGGTGCAGATCGGTCCGCATCGCAAGTGCCTCGAACCAGCGCAGGCGCTGGTACGGTCCGAGGCATGATCAAGGCCGCTCACGTCATCATCTACAGCAAGGACGCCGAGGCCGACCGGGCCTTCTTCCGCGACGTGCTGCAGTACCCCTACGCCGACGCGGGTCATGGGTGGCTGATCTTCGAGCTGCCGCCCGCGGAGGTGGCCGTGCATCCGTCCGAGACGGGCGGCAAGCACGAGCTGTACCTCGTGTGTGAGAGCGTGGAGGCATTCGCGGCCGCGATGAAGGGCAAGGGCGTGTCCTGCTCGGACATCGAGGACCAGGGCTGGGGGCGCGTGGTCTCGCTGACGCTGCCCGGTGGCGGACAGCTCGGGGTGTACGAAGCACGGCATGCCTCCCCCATCGAAGGCGTCGGCCCCTGAGCGAGCGGTCGCGGGCGTGGCCGCTGTGCCACTCGCCTCCGCCATGTCTCGGTGCCGTCCTCCCTGGACCGTTCTCGGAGCGCGTGCGAAGGCCCCCTCGATGACCGGGTCGGTGATTGCCGACCGCGTGTCTTTTTCGTGGGTCAGGCTGGGGCGACTACCCGAACGGTGGGGAGGCGCTCATTTCGCCGGGATTTGTGGTGGCACGCGGGGGCGTCACGCGCGATGCTGAACCCGACGTGCTCGATTCGGTCATCGGGTTTGCTTTCATCGCACTGCTAGTCGTGGTGGGGCAGCGTACGGGGTCGTTCGAGCTGGCGTTGCGCATGCTCTCGCGGATCTTCGTCAGCGGGAGGCGTCGCGACACTCCGATTGCGACCCGCGAGGGTGGGGTGGCCGACCTGCCCGACTCGCTCGCCCGGCTGGTGCGGTGCGGACGTCAGGTCGACGCCGCGGTGACCGTGCTGCGCGAGCAGTCGCCCGCCTATCACCAGTCCTTCGAGAACTCGCCGACCAGCATCCTCGACGATCGGCGGCGGCAGGCCGTTCGGCGCGACTTCGAGGATGCCGTGATCCACGTGGCGCGAGCCCTCGACGGTTGGTCTCGAGCCCATGCGGCGCTCGACGAGACGGCGCGCCTGCGGCTGCGTTCGGTCATCGCCGGGCTGCCCGCGGTCGACGGTTTGCTGCGCGACTTCCCGTGGCTGCCTCGCCAGGTGTACCAGGTGGGCCATCTGCACTTTCGTACCGACGAGCCCGAGTTCGAGCGTCGCGTGTTCGCCCTCGACCAGGCGCTGCGGGACGTCGACGAGTCGCTGACCAGCGCCGCCGTGCCCGTGGCCTATCGCTAGTCGCGTTCGGGCGCGATCACTCGTACAGCGGCGCGCCCTCGGCCCCAATGGAGACCCGAAGGACGCGGCTGCCCAGCAGCTGGGTCATGTAGATCGAGCAGGGGTCGAAGCCTGGTCCCGCCCCGAACGCCAGGCTCGCGGGTGTCTGGAGCCCGTCGGCGACCAGCTCGCCCTTCGTCAGCTCGGTCACCGCACCGTCGACTCGCCAGATCTCACCGGGGATGTTGGCTGCGACGTAGACGAAGCCATCAGCGTCCACCGCGATCCCATCGGGGGTGCTCAGCGGCCCGAGGTGCATGATCTCGACCCCCGTGTCCTCGATCGGTGCTCCCGTCTCGTCGACATCGTAGCGGGTGAGCTGACCGAGCTTGGTGAACGTCGACGCCACGTAGAGCGTGTCGCCGCTGGGGCTGTACGCCATGCCGTTGGGCGAGGGCACGTTCTCGAGGGCCAGGCTCACGTCGCCTTCGTCCGTCACCCGGAACACCGTGGTCACGAAGTCGTCGGAGATGAGCGAGCTGCCGTCGGGCATGATCGTCACGAAGTTGGGGCTGTCGATCCCCGTCGCGATCTCCGTGGCTGCCCCCTTCGCATCGACCAGGTACACCGCGCCATCCGGCTCCTCCGCGACCCCGAACGCCGCCACCGTAAAGCCGCCGTCGGCCCGTCGCGCCAGCCCCAACGCCGTCGGCACGCTCGCGAACTCGCTGATGTTCCCGTCCGCGTCCAGCTGCCAGACCGTGCCGCCGTTGTCCATCGTCGTCACGTAGAGCAGCCCGTCCGCTCCGAACGCGAGGCCTTCGCTGCCGTCTTTGAAGCCGTTGTAGAACTCCTCCGACTCGCCGATCGGCAGGTCGTCCCAGCAACCCCCGACCCCGCCGCTGCTGCTGTCGGCGCTCGTATCCTCCGACTCACCCGCCGTCGTATCGCCCGTGGCCGGCGTCTCCTCGCCCGCCGTCGACGACGGTGTGCCCGTGTCGGCATCGGTGGACGACGTCGTGGAACCCGTAGATGCGTCCGTGCTCGTAGCTCCCGCGTCGTCGCCACATCCGGCGAAGGGCAGGAGCAACGCGGAGACGAGGGGAGCGAATGCGGGGCGGGGCAAGGTCAAGCGCATGATTCGGCGGACGATATCACCGAGCCCACCGGGGCGCTCCGCGCCGCCTCTACGCGTTCGATCCGTCGTTGCCGAACTTCTTGCGGTTTCGCATCAACCCCTCTTGGGTGGTCGATGCCACGAGCGTGCCGTCGCGCGTGAACAGCTGCCCTCGCACCAAGCCCCGCGCTCCACTGGCAGAGGGGCTCTCGACGACGTGCAGCAGCCACTCGTCCATGCGGAACGGTCGGTGGAACCACATCGCATGGTCGAGGCTGGCGACCTGCATGCCCGGGACCAGCCAAGACGTCGCGTGCGGCTGCATGGCGGTGGGTAGGAACTGGAAGTCGGAGACGTAGGCCAGCAGGTAGCGGTGCAGCGCGGGGTCGTCGGGGAGCTCGTCGCTCGCGCGAAACCACACCGAGCGATGCGGCGGCCGAGGCTCGGGCGCGAGCGGGTTGCTCGGACGCACGGGTCGAATCTCGATGGGTCGCTCGGCGGTGGCCATCTTGCGGAGCTTGGCGGGGATCTTGTCGGCGAAGCGCTCGGCGAGCTCGCGCTCGGAGAGCAGCCCCTCGGGCCCCTTGGTCTCGGGCATCGGTGGGCTGTGGTCGTAGCCCTCTTCGATCACCTGGAACGACGCGGCCATGTTGAAGATGGCGCGGCCGTTCTGAATGGCGACCACGCGACGCGTGGTGAAGCTCCGGCCGTCGCGGATGCAGTCGACGTCGTAGACGACCGGGATGCTGGCGTCGCCCTGGCGCAAGAAGTAACCGTGGAGCGAGTGGACGACGCGTTCCTCGGGTACGGTCTGCGAGGCGGCGGACAGCGCCTGGCCGAGCACCTGTCCGCCAAAAATCGCGCCCCAGCCGAGATCCTGGCTCTGACCGCGAAAGAGGTTCTGTTCGATGCGTTCTAGCCGGAGGAGTTCGACGAGCTCTTGCAGGACGTTGGCCATGGCGTGCGTCCGATGGACATAGCACGCTCCGCGGCCGCAAGAAGGCAGCCCCACCCGGCAGGATTGCAGGTGGGGCCGGCCACTACGCCTGGCAGCGGTAGTGGGTGCCGCCCTTGTCCATGATCTCGGTGCAGACGGTGCCCATGGGGCACTCGCAGTCGTCCTCGCAGATGATCTGGCAGGTGTCCATGGGGGCGAAGGCGCCAGAGGGCTGGCACGTGTACGCGGGGGGACAGGCCATGCCCATGGGGCCGCAGTCCTGCCCGATCGCAGCGCCGTCGGCCAGGGGCTCGCACATGTCACCCGAGGAGCTCCCGCTTTCCGAGGAGCTGCCTTCGCCGGTCGAGGTGCCGTCGTCGCCCGTGGAGCTACCTTCGCCTTCGCCGGTCGAGTCGGTGTCCGAGGGAGGCCCGACGGTGGTGCCACCGGGCTCGCTCGAGGTGCCGTCGTCCATGCCGCCCCCGGAAGTGCCGTCGTCCTTGCCCCCGGTGTCTCCGGCGGCGTCGGTGGTCGCGTTGGCGCTGGTGATGCCTCCGGTGGTTCCGGCGGCTCCAGAGTCGTTGTCTTCGGTTTGGGGAACGATGCCGTCGTCGGAGCAGGCTCCGAGGGCTACGGCCAGGGAAATTGCACAGGCAAAGCGAAACGGGACGCGCATGATTTCAGACTCAGTCTCAAGGCAAATAAAAGCGCATCCACGGTATCACGACGGGCCGGCAATTAGGGTGCAACCAAGGCGCACAGGGTCCGTCTTGGGGGGTGACCACACCGACTGACGCCAAGGGCGGCGTCCCCCGGTTTTGGCCGGGTGGCGCCGTCTGTCGTTCATCGCTCGGTCTGGCCCGGTTCACGATGCGTTGGTTGGTCACCATTCTCGGCTTGGCAGGCAGCGCAGCCGCAGGCCACCTGGGTCGACGATGGATCGCGGAGGCCGGACGCTCGACAGTGGGCGCGCTCACGCCCGCGGGATCGCACGATGCGGTGGTGCTGGCGATGACGGGCTATGTGCTGCTGGGCAGCATGGTCGCGGCGATCTTCGGGAGCGTGCTCGCCTGCCAACGACGCGGTCGCGCAGCGGGCACGGTGCTGCTGGTGGCCGGCGTGGTGCCGGGGATCTTCGACCTGCGCGCGTTCATGGTGACGTGCGTGCTGATCATGGCGTCGATGCTGGCCTACGGGCTCACGCAGCCGGGACGCCCGTGGTCGGCACGCTTCAACGCGGGCTCGTGATCGCGCCCGCCGGGCCAGGTTCGAGTCTCGGAGCCCGCGGCGGCATCCATCTGGCACCATGGGGGGGTGAGGTCGTCCGCATTCGTCTTCGCGGTTCTCGTCGGGTCGTTGGCCGGAAGCGGCTGCACCGACGACGGCATGACACCCAGCGCGTCGGGTTCGAGCACGGCCTCCACGGAGGACACGTCCGGCGAGCCGCCCGTGACCCCGGCCGATGACGGCTCAGGAGAGCTCCCGAGCACGAGCACGGGCACGGAAACGTCGGTAGGCGGTACACAGGGGTCGATCCCGCGCTGCGAGATGCCGATGCCCATCCCCGACGGACCCGATTGTACGAATGCCACGGGCGTGCACGAGGGCAGCCTCATTCTCGAGGAGGGGATGGCCGCTCCCGAGGCCCTGGTGGGTATTCGCGAGGTGACGGGCTCGGTGCGAATCAACCGGCTCGACATCACCGACCTGGACTTCATGCAGTGCCTGGAAGTCGTGGGCGGCGACCTGACGATCTTCGGCAACGAGCAGCTCACCAGTGTCGATGGGCTATGGAGCCTGACCGAGGTCGGCACCCGCTTCGTGTTCACCGACAACGATGCGCTCACGGAGTTCGATGGCCTGCCCAACATCACCACCATCGGCGAGAACCTGCATTTTCGTCGCAACGCGGCGCTGACGTCGATCCGCGGGTTCCAGCAGCTCACCGAGCTCGACAACCTCACCATCCAGGACAACCCCGTGCTGAGCGACATCGATGGTCTCGGCGGCCTGACGACCATGACGGGGAACTTCGTGGTGACGGCCAATCCGATGCTGTGCATCAGCAGCGTGAACTGTGTCGGCGAAGGCATCACGATGCCGGCCGCGCCCTCGCGCGACTGGTCGACCGACGGCAACGACGAAGGGTGCTGAAGGGGAATGCGCATGCTCGATTTTCATCGTCAACTGTCCGCTCTCGGGGTCGTGCTGCTCGCCGCCGCCTGTGGTCCTTCGCAGACGGTCCCCACCCGTACTTCGGGGGCATCGGAGGGCACCACCGTCGGTGAGCCCACGCCCGATCCGAGCGCGACCGGGGGCGAAACGACGGCCGTCTCGCCGATGACCACGATGGCGGACACGACACTCGGCGCCAGCACCGACGAAGGGGGTGGGTTCATCCCCGTGCCCGACGGCGGCGGTGATGGTTCCGAGTGCGACCCCTTCTTGCAGGACTGCCCAGTGGGACAAAAATGCAACCCGTGGGCCAACGATGCCGGTTTCTGGAACGACTACCGCTGTGTGCCCGTGGCCGACGATGCGGGTCAGGCCGGTGACCCCTGCACGGTCGAGGAGTCGATCGCCAGTGGCCTCGATGACTGTGAACTCGGGGCCATGTGCTGGGAGATCGATGACGAGACGCTGACCGGCGTGTGTCGGAATCTGTGCACGGGCACGCCCAGCGATCCCTTCTGCGAAGACCCGAGTGAGTACTGCGCCATCACGAGCGACGCCACGATCACGCTGTGCCTGTTCGCGTGCGATCCGCTGCAACAAGACTGCGAGCCGGGGCAAGCGTGCTATCCGATCAACAGTCGTTGGTCCTGCGCCCCCGATGCCTCGCGTCGTGCGGGTGCCTACGGCGACCAGTGCAAGTTCATCAACGTGTGCGACCCGGGGCTCGTGTGTCTCGCGGCGGCAGCGACCCCCGGTTGCGAGGGGGCCCAGGGGTGTTGCAGCGAGATCTGTGATCTCTCGGACCCGGCCGGGGATGAACAGTGCATCGGCGCACCCGAAGGCCAGACGTGTCAGGCCTGGTGGAAGCCGGGGGAAGCGCCCCCGGGGTACAAAAACGTCGGGGTCTGTGCCTTGCCACAGTGACTCCGGTCTTCGTCACAGTTTTGCGTCAGCCCTAGTCCTCGCTCCATGGCGGAGGCAAGCTCTGCGCCCGTGAACACCGCTCGTGTCGCTCTGCATCCTGCGCTGCACTCCTACGTTGAGCGAGCGTTGCCCGCGATCGAGACCCTCGAGCCCGCGCGCCGCGAGCTCCTCGACTCGATCGCGGCGTTCGTGAAGCAGCAGATCGCAGCGGGAGAGCCCGCGCGCCTGGTCTTCATCTGCACGCACAACTCTCGTCGCTCGCATATCGGGCAGCTGTGGGCGAGCGCGGCCGCGGCGTGGCACGGGCTCGAGGGCGTGGAGACGTTCTCGGGCGGCACGGAGGCGACGGCCTTCAATCCGCGGGCCGTGGCGGCGATGCGTGACGCGGGCTTCGAGATCGAGGCGACGACCGAGGGCGACAATCCCCGCTACCGAGCGACGGTGGCCGAGGACGGCCTGGCCCTCGAGGTGTTCTCGAAGCGCTACGACGACCCGGCGAACCCTACGCGAGACTTCGCCGCGGTGATGACCTGCACCGAGGCAGACCAGGCGTGCCCCCACGTCGAGGGGGCCGCGCTGCGGATCGCATTGCCGTACGTCGACCCGAAGATCTCCGACGACACACCCGAGCAAGCGCGGATCTACGGCGAGCGCGTGCGGCAGATCGGCATCGAGATGCTGTATCTGTTCTCGCGAGTGTGAGCGACTCAGCAGCTGCCGGGCGCAGGGTGGATGAACTGCGGCTGGGTCTCGCGGTGGCCCATGCGATTGAGGTTGCGGGTGGGCGCGTCGGGGCAGCGCGGGCGCGCAGGAAGTGCGGCCCGACGCCGCGGCTCGCCATCGACGGTGATGCTCTCGATCGCGGCCGCGAACTCGTGCAGCGACGAGAAACGGTGGCGAGGGTCGCAGGCCATGGCGCAGCGAATGAGGGCATCGACGGCGGTGGGAATCTCGGGCACGAAGCCCCGCACGCCGGGCGGCGGGTTGTTGATGCGCCGCATCAGCCGCTTGGTGGGCGAGCCTTCGCCCCAGCGCGGCAGGGTCCCCGCGAGCAGATAAAAGGCCATGACCCCGACGGAGTACAGGTCGCTGCGGGTATCGGCGACGTCGCCTCGCACGCGCTCGGGCGCCATGTACTGCACGGTGCCGATGACCTCGTTCATGAGGGTGAGGCCCTCGGCGAGGCTGGACTCGGGGTCGAAGGCCTTGGCGACGCCGAAGTCGAGCAGCTTGACGAAGTTGGGCTGGCCTTCGCAGCCGTCGACGAGGAACACGTTGGAGGGCTTGATGTCGCGATGCAGCACCCCGGCGTCGTGCGCCGCCTGCAGGCCGCCGATGACGAGCAGCAGCAGCTCGCGCGCGCGCTCCCACGGCAGCGGGCCGTCGCGCTTGACTCGCTCGCGCAGGTCTTCGCCGGGCAGGTACTCCATCACCGCGAAGGCGCGGCCATCGATGGTGTGGCCGAAATCGAGCATCTTGACGACGTTGGGATGCACGATGCTGGCGGCGATCCGCGCCTCGCGGGCGAATCGCTGCTGATGGGCGTAGTCGTGCCCGCAGCGGGGCAGCAGCATCTTGATGGCCACCGGTTGCTCGTCGAAGAGCCGGCGCGCGCGATAGACCGCGCCCATGCCTCCGCCGCCGATCAGCGCCTCGAGGCGGTAGCGGTTCTCCAGGACCTCCCCCTCGAATGCTCGGGCCGCGCGCTGATCACCCGGTTTCATCGTCGTTCGTGCTCCAATCCGAAAAGCCATACTCGGTGAGGTCCGAAAATATGACGCGCGGCTTGAAGTGTTCTCCTTACACGATAGTAGTGCTGCAAACGCCGAAAGCGATTGCGAAAAACTCGAATTGGACCCAAAGACTCGCCTGAAACAACGAACGGGCGCTTCAATCGGGTCGTGCGAAAAAAGCGAAAATGCACGGCCGCCGATCAGCGCACGGCGCGATTGCCCCCCGGCGACCGGGGATGGCCCGAAATGACTAGTTTTTCGATGCGCCACTCGTTGTCTCCGACGTAGATCGGCCCTCGAGGAGCACTACGGCCGGCCGCGCTAGGCTTCGGTGATGCCTCGTTGCGCCGCCCTGGACGCCCTGCGAGAGCACGTCCCCGAGGAAGCGATCGAGTCGGCGCGGTCCTCGTCCCTGGCGGAGGTGACGGCGATGCTCCGGGACGAGCACGGCCTGTCGCTGTACACCGACTCGACGGGGGGTTTCGATACGCATGCCATCGCGTGGTGGGAGCGGCCGAGCACCCATCGCACCGTGCTCCCGGTGGCCGCCGACTTCCACTGGCTCCCCGCACCCCTCCACGATTCGCTGCGCTCGCTGCTGTCGGCCGAGGTCCGGCTGGTCTACCAGTGGCCGACCGCGGGCGATGGCTCGGCCCCGTGGGTGGTCATGGACGTCTCCACCGAGGCCTTCGTCTCGCTGGGCCTCGCGTACGAGACCCCGGGCACACCGGTGCTCATCGCCGATCGTTCCGGTGAGCACTGGCTGTTGCCCTCTCCCGGAGGCCAGCTGACCGCGGTCCTGACCGACGCGCCCCTCACCGCTCGGTCGGAGCGCCTGGTGACCCCGTGGCAGGTCCCGCTGCTCGAGCTCGAGGTCCCGGGTTCGATCCTCGACCTCGACCTCGAGCCCGCCGCTTGGTTCGATCCGAGCCCGCGCCGGCTCCGGTACGACGACGGGTCTCGGACCTGCCTGGCGGCGGCGCTCGAGACCATCCGTTGGTCGCTCCAGCGGGCGTATCGCGACGGGGACCCTTCGACATCCTCGCTCGAGGACCGGATCTACGCCGTGTTCCGTGCCCTCGCGGAGTCCGAGGACGAGGTCGAGTTCGAGGTCGCCTCCCCGCTCGACCCACCGGCCGCGGCCCCTCGAATTCGGCGCCTGCGTGACGTCGTGCTCTCCGCCCTGCTGCGGTGGCACGATCTGCACCGCGACGTCTGGAGCGGTCCCGAGGACGCGGACAACGAGCTCGCCGAGCTCGCCGAGCAGTGGCACCGCGACCTCTCCCGGTGACGCGACCGTATTCGAGGGAGCTCAACCCGGTCGAACGATGGTTTCGTACTGCTCACCGAACGCGCCATCCAACGCTCTGCGCGCTTGCCAGCTCAGCCTTGAACTCCGGGACACGCCGCGGATTGCGGACTCACCGCACTCACGCTCATCTCAAAAACCCTCGTGGGATGAGCTTTAATCGCCGGCATCGAAGCATGCGGCTTCGACGACCTCGATCGCTCGCGTGAAGGCGACCGAGTAGTCGCCACAGACCGGGGCGACGAAGCTGTGCTCGAACATGGTGATGAAGTCGTGGAGCTGGAGCGCCTCGACGGCGTGACCGGCGAGCGAGCAATCGGTGCCGGGCTCGTTGACGAGGCCCACGAGCACCACGTTGTCGGAGCGGCCGAGCTTGGCCTCGACGAGCTTTTCGTAGCGATGCTCGACGGGGCCGGGGTCGTCTTCGTCGGTGACGATCACGACGACCAGCAGCGCGTCATCGCGCACGAAGCCTTCGTTGCACTCACCCTCGCCGTGAAACTTGGTGACGGCGGAGGTCAGGGCCTCGAGGGGATTTTCGGTGGTGCTGCCGCTGGTGCCGACCTGCGCCGTGCAGGGGAACGCGGTGGCCAGGTCGTCCTGCTCGGTCATGTAGCGGTGGCCCTCGGCGAAGGGGCCGCACTCCGCTTCGCTCGAGGCGTAGCCGATGGTGCTGGTCACCAACCCACCGAGGGCGAAGCACTCTTCCGGGTTGGCGGCGTAGACGTCGGTGGTCACCACGCCCACGTGCACGCTGTCGAGCGTGGCCTGGCTGCGCTGTACTCCGTCGATGAAGACGCCGAAGTTCTCGATCAGCCGGCGTTGGTTGTCGCCCATGCTGGCCGAGTTATCGATGACGAACAGGTAGTCGACCTTGCGGCAGCCCTCGGCGACGGGGTCTTCTTCGAGGTCGAGCTCGTCGAGGAATTCGCGTTCGAAGACGTCGACGGGGGTGCGGCCGCAGCTCGCCGACAGGCCCGCCACGAGCGCGAACGACAGCGGAGCGAGGCGAGCCACCTCCAAGCAATCGCACGACGCGCAGCCAACTTACAGTGCTTTTGCGACACGACGGACCGCGCAGAGCAGGCCCGGGTGCGACCGAGGTCCGAGCGCGAACGCGAGTGCGCAACGGACCAACGCTTTAGCGTCGAAACGGGATGGAGTGGTCGAGCGCCGTCCGTTGTCTGAGGGTCAATACATGCTCTGACGTTCGACTAATCTTGGGGGATGTTGCGAAAATCGCGCGGTGCCGACGCCGCGAATTCTCTCATCTGAGGGGGCCCTACGCGCCGGTTTGGGTGCGTACCATTGCCGCCATGACGTGGATTACCGCTCGTGATCAGCTCACCTTGCCGCTCGCGTCCGCCCTGCTGCTGGCGTTGTCGGCCTGCGGCGACGACGGAGGCAACGCGGACACCAACGGCGCGAGCTCGACGGGGACCAACACCATGGCGTCGACGGGGACGCCCACGCCCGACCCGGCCACCACCACCACGGGCGAGGATGCGACGGCCGAAGCCACGGCCGACGAGACCGGCACCGACGAAACGACGGGCGGTGGCAACACCAACACGTTCTGCGAGGACGAAGGCCTGCCCGTGGCTCCGCTGGCCGATGCCGAGGGCACGGACTGGGGCCAAGTGGCGGGTACCTTCGCGGTGGAGACGACCTTCGGGCCCTTCGACCTGGCGCAAGAGTACAGCGGCTGCGAGAACTACATCTTCTTCAACGACGTCGGCGATGGCACGAGCAACGGCCTGCAGGACACGATGAGCGAGGACCTGTTCCTGCGCTCGGCCAGGAACGTGCACTACTTCTTCCTGACCTCGTCGGGCGACGCGGCCGCGGGGGCGAAGAACTGGCAGTCGATCGTCGGCGGGGCGCTGTTCAACGTGCCCGAGGCCGACCAGGCGTACTGGACCGAGCGCGTGCACTTCGTGACCGACGACCCGGCCAGCATCGCGGGCAGCGTGGGCGCGTTCGTGTCCGCCAACCCCAACCAGGCGGTGTTCGGCATCGACCGTGCGCAGACCTGGGACAACCCGGGCTCGACCAGCGACACCACCACGGGGGCCTTTGCCACCACCGCGGGGGTGCTGGGCTACGTGGCTCGCTACTACAACTTCCGCTACGAGCAGGACCAGTGGGTCGACAGCCTCGACGCCACCGAGGTCCCGATGATCGACAACGTCGAGTTCACCCCCGACTGCGTCCAGGGCGAAGAGTGCTTCGACACGCAAAACGGCCCGTTCTCCAACAGCAACAACTGGCAGCCGTGGCCGGTCGAGTTCCCCGATGCGGCGACCATGGCCGGCTTCGACACCATGGACCTGATGATCACCGCGACCTGCGGGCCCAGCTCGTACGCCGACTGTGGCCACTGGGACTACGAGGCGGTGGTCAACCTGTGTGAGAACGAGACCTGCGAGGGGGGCAACCGCGAGGTCGCTCGCTGGATCACCCCGTACTCGCGTCCCGGTCGACGTCGCTGGGTCATCGACGCCACGCCCATGCTGGGCATGGTGGCCGACGGCGGCACGCACTACTTCAACTTCGGGATGATCTGGAACATGAACCCCTCGGTCTGGGACCTGCGCTTCATGCTGCGCAACGAGGGGCGCGACGACAGCTCGGCCGAGGTCGTCACCGCGTTCTCGGGCAACCGAGGCTTCAACGACACCTACAACGACGCCTGGGAGACCGTGGAGTTCACGCCGCCGGCCGGGACCACCCGGGTCGAGCTGGTGGCGATCATCTCGGGTCACGGGCAGGACGACGGCAACTGTGCCGAGTGGTGCAACCACCAGCACGAGTTCACGGTCAACGGCACCGACACCCACCTGCGGGAGTTCCCCGGCCAGGTCATCGCTCAGCGCTGCGCCGACGCGGTGGACGAGGGCGTGGTGCCCGGGCAGTGGGGCAACTGGACGCCGGGTCGCGCGGGCTGGTGCCCGGGTCAACCGGTGCAGCCCTGGCGCATGGACATCACCGACCAAGTGACCATCGATGCGGTCAACACCCTGGACTACCAAGGCCTGTACAACAACGTGCCGGTCACGGGGAACCGCGGGCGGATTCGCCTGAGCAGCTACGTGGTGTTCTACCAGTAGCCCGCTTGGCACGATTCGCGAAAACGAAGGGACGTGACGCGCTTGCGCTCACGTCCCTTCGCATTTGCCCCGACCCCAACCACCTGACAGGCTGAAGCGGAATGAAGGTGGTGGGGTGGTCGATCGTTCCTTTGCTCTTGGTTGCATGCTCGATGGGGCTCGATAACGACCCTCATCAAAGCCACGGTCTGGGCGAGGAGACCGACGGCGCGACCACGGAGCCCGCCGAGGCCACCGACGGCTTCGAGGACACCGACGGCAGCGGCTCGAGCACGACCGGCATCGACGATTCCTCGGCTACCGCGAGCACGACCAGCGACGACGGCACGACGACCGACGGAGACGGCACCGAGGGCGGGGTGGATTGCTCCGACCTGTGGCGAACGGAGCGATCGGACGGCCGGCTGCGCGATCTGGTGCTCGACGAAACAGCAGGGGTGCTGCACTTGATCGGCAACCGCGAGTCGGGCGAGCCGTGGGCCATGACCCTCGATGCCTGCGATGGCTCGGTGCTCGCCGACGTCGACGTCGTCCACGACGGCGGCACCAATGCCCGCCTCGACAGCCTGCTGCTGCACGACGGCTCGCTCTTCGCCGCGGGCTCGGTGCCGCTGGCCGACGATCCGCGCAACGGCCTGCTCGTGCGCCTCGATCCCACCGACCTCGGTGCCGTGTACACCACCCCGCTGTACGGCTCGCCCAACCTCGACGAGCTGCTCGACATCACCGTCAGCACCAGCGGCCGGCTGTGGATGGTGGGCACGACGCAGTACGACATGAACCCGGGGGCCTGGACGGTCAGCGCCCAGACCGACGGGACCGCGTGTGGCTTCAACTGGATGGGCTCGGGGTCGGGCACCAACCGGGCGGTGGGGGCCGATGGCGACCAGATCGTCGTGGCCACCCGCACCACCGACGGGCAGCTCGTGCTGCTCCGCTACGCTCAGGACTGCGCCTGCACCTGTCTGCCCACCTGGGAATCGGACCCCATCGAGATCGGCGCCGCGGAGACCAACATCGGCGACCTGGTGGTGATCGGCGGGCAGTACTACGTGGCTGGCTGGGCCAACGACAGCGCGCTGCCCGATCAGATCTTCGGCTATGCCGCATGGGTGAGTTCGACGGGCGCGCTGATCGAGGACTACCGGGCCAATCCCAGCGGGCAGGGTGACGGGTTCTTCGCCGCGGGCACGGATGGTGAGCGGTTGTTCCTCAGCGGGGCCCAGGGCTGGTCCGGGGCGGCTGGGTTGGCGGGCACCAGTGCTCTGCTGCAGGCGCTTCCCGTGTCCTTCGGCCCGGGCGTGGCGGCCGAGTGGGAGGCCAGCCCCATGGGCGTGGGTTACATCGACGGCATGGGCATCGACAGCGCCGCCGACGGGTCGATCTACCTCGGCGGCAACGTCGACGGGGGCGATGGCATCGTGGTTCGCTGCGACAAGCTCGGCATCTGCGGCTGAGAGCGGGACCGGCCGGGCTATCGACGGCGCGCGTGCGCGGTGCGATAAGTTCGGCGCGTGCGGAGGGCGAACACCCAGGTGCGAGCGGTCGACCGCGATGCACCCGAAGCGAGCGTGCTCGCGGAAGCAGCCGAGGTCATCGGCCGCGGGGGCGTGGTGGCCTTCGCCACGGAGACGGTCTACGGCCTGGGTGCCGACGCGACCTCCGAAGATGCGGTGCGCAGCATCTTCGAGGCCAAAGGGCGGCCCTCCGACAACCCGCTGATCGTGCACGTCGCCAGCGTCGAGATGGCTCGGCGCTACGCGAGTCGATGGCCCGAGACGGCCGAGCGCTTGGCCGCAAAGGTCTGGCCCGGCCCCGTGACGCTGGTGGTGCCCAAAAACGAGATCATCGCCTCTGTCGTCACGGGAGGGCTCGATACCGTCGGGCTGCGCGTGCCTGCGACCGCGGTGGCGCGGGGGCTCATCGAGGCGGCCGGGGTACCGCTGGCCGCGCCCAGTGCCAACCGTTCGGAGCACGTCTCGCCCACCACCGCGGCCCATGTGCAGGCCGACCTCGACGGGCACATCGAGATGGTGCTCGACAGCGGGGCGTGCGAAGTGGGGATCGAGTCCACCGTGCTCGACCTGTGCGGGCCGACGCCGCGAGTGCTGCGGCCGGGACCCTTGGGCGCCGACGAGCTGGCCACGCTGCTCGAGCAGGACGTCGTCGAAGGGGCATCCGATGGCCCCGCGCGCAGCCCCGGGCAGCGGGCGAAGCACTACGCGCCCGAGGCCACCGCGCTGCGGGTCGAGACGCTCGAAGACTTGGTCGCTCTGCAGCCTGGGCCCGCCGACGCCGTGCTCTGGGTGGGGCGCAGCGAGGCGCAGGAGCCCGCAGGGCAGGCCGTGGAGGCGGGCACGACCCTCGTGCTGCCCGACGTCGAGACCGCGGCACGGCGGCTCTACGCCGCGTTGCGGGGTTTCGACGATGCCGGGGTCCAGCGGATCGTCGTCGTCATGCCGCCGCCCTCACCCCCCTGGCGGGCGGTGAGGGATCGCTTGGTCCGAGCGACGATCGAGGGCTAGAGGCGCGGGCTAGATCGGCGCGGCGTCCCAGGTTCCGTTGCAGCCGAACCCAGGGCAGGTCCAGGTGCCCATCACGTTGAGCATCGCGTCGAACTGCCCTTCGAAGTCGCAGGCCCCGACCAATGCACCCATGGCGGTGGAGGTGAGCATGCCCATGTCGTCGACGTCTCCGGAGAGGGGTCCCGAATCCAAGCCCGCAAACGAGCCCATCAGCGAGCCGTCGGCCGCGACGCTGAACTCCAGGGTTCCGCCCACCCCGGGAAAGCCCGGGCACGCGCCCGTCCAGTTGCCGTCGTAGTCGCCCTCGTAGGGGCTGGACATCATGCCCGAGGAGCCACCCGTGTCGGTGGAGCCGCCCGTATCGGTCGAACCGCCGTCGGTGGAGCCGCCCGTATCGGTCGAACCGCCATCGGTGGAGCCGCTGTCCGTCGACTCGTCGCCGGTCGTGCCCGTCGTGCCGTCGCCGCTGGTCGAGTCGTCGCCCGGTCCTTCGGTGGTGCCGGCCGACACACCCGTGTCGTCCATCCCGCCCCCGGTGCTGTCGACCCCCGACGTGCTCTTGCCATCGTCGCTGCCCTCGTCCGCACTGGTGGCGCCCGGGTCCGAGCTCGTCACGCCGGGGCTCGAGGTCGCGGCCCCGTCGGTGCTGGTCGAGCCGTTCGCCGACGAGGCTCCGGGCGCGATCCCATCGTCGCTGCATCCCACCGTCGCGAAGCTCATGGCGGTCACCGCCATGCCGATCGTCAAGAGTTCAGTCCAAGTCTTCATGGGTCCAGCCTACTATCTCGTTCGACGTACCGGGAGTCCCGTTGCAGCGTCCGTCCCGCGCGAATGGCAACAAAGCCGCGGCCCCAGCCGGGCAATCCGACCAATGATCGCCGTCCATGGCCGATGGCCGAATGTGGGCCGATCGCAGTCGCGCCCACGGGATCGGTGCGGATAGACTCCCGCGGGTGACGCCAGAGGAGATCGGTCAGCTTCAGCACCAGCTGCACCTGATGCAGCAGGAGAACGAGCTGCTTCGCCAGCAGCTAGGTCAACACGAGCAGACGAAGCAGACCCGAGCCGATCGGCGCAACAAGGTCGTGCGGGGTAGCGGCCGACTGCTGATTCCGCTGCTCGACCGCCACAAGGTCGTGCGCTCCTTCGGCTCCCTGGCCGAGACCGCGGCCGACTTCTCGGGTCCGCGCGATGCCTGGCCCGAGCGCGACCGCCTGCTTGCCGACGCCCGGGGCTTCCTCGAGGCCCTCGTGCGCTTCGCCGTGCGGCGACGGACCCTGCTGCTCGTCTTCTCGCTGCTCGCCTCGCTGATCCCCATCATTCAGATCTGGCTGGTCGTCCAGCAAAACGAGATCATCCGCAACCAGAACGAGTTCTTCGAGATCCAGGTCTACGACATCGTGGCCCGCTCGATGACCCAGGGCGATCGCAACGCCCGGCTGATGACCGGCGCCCTGCTCTCCCGCGCCGAGCCGGCGTTCCTCGCGGGCGTCATCGAGGAATCCTTCGAGCCCAACGTCACCGGTCTGTTCCGTGCCGAAGCCGTCGAGGCCCGCACCCGCCGGCTCGAGGACGCCGCCTTCCGCGGCTACCTCGCCCAAGCCGTCGTGCGCAACGTGCAGAAGCAGGTGAGCGCCAAGGGCGTGACCGCCGAAGTCACCCTCCAGTCGGTGCCCATGCTGCGCTCCATCGTGCGAGACGCGGGCGATCGCGTCTACCAGGTGCTGCGCCTCGGCGAGAACGCCAAGGGCGTCGACGACGAGCTCGCCGAGCAGGTCGACGGCTACCTCGTCAAGGCGGGCGAGGCCATGCGGGTCTACGCCCGGCTGGCCCGAGACAAGGGCACGATCGAAGAGTTCTACAAGGACATCGAGCCCTACTTGCGGCGCGTCTCCGGCCTCTCGCTCGAGGGCAACCACTTCCGCAAGGCCCACGTGTTCGCCCTCGAAGCGCTGCTCTTCGAACTCGCGGCCGAGCCCGAGCCCGGCGATCCCGAGGTCGACCTGCAAAAAGCCGGGCTCACCCCCGAGGAGGCGCATGCCAAGGGCCTGGAAGCCCTCAAGAGCGGTGTTGGTGGTGACGACGTCGACTGGGACGGCCTCGCCAAGCAAATGGAGCCCTCGTGAGCATGGCCGTGCGTTCCTTCGGTTACGGCCTGCTCCTCCTGACCGCCGGCCTGCTTGCCTGCACCCCCAAAGCGGGGGGCACCACCGTCACGCCGCAGCCGCAGCCCGAGCCCGAACCACAGCCGGCCGTCGTCGAGGCCTTGGGTGACGAGGCCTTCGTGCAGGCCCGAGGCTCGGGGGCGACCGAGCAGGAGGCCTACGCGGCCGCCACCGCGTCGCTCGCCGAGGCCCTATTCGGCGACGCCCGCTGGGCCACGCTCGTGCCTCTCACCGTCCACGGACCCGATGCCGACCTCATGCACGCGGGCCGCACCGCCGAGGGCTTCGAGGCCGTCGTCGGCCTTACCCGTGCCCGTGCGGCTGGAGTCCTGTCCGCCTTCGAGCACGGCGAAGTCACCTTCGAAGGTCCCGCCGTCTGGCGTGATGCCGTGCTCGCCTATCGCCGGGCCCACGTCGCCGCTCAGGCCTGTGCCCGCCGCGTCGAGCTGTTCGAATCCGAGTGCTCCATCGAGACCGCCGATGCCGATGCCGCCGTCGCGCGCTTGGGCGAGGGCTTGGTGCTCGTGTCAGCCCACGACGGTGGCGTCCCCGTCACTGCCGATGGACACCTGCTGCGGACCCCCGCCGTCGTCGCCATCTGGGGCGGCGTGCCCGTGGCCGACCTCCCGCTGGTCGTCACCGCACCGCCCGAGCTTGCGTGGGTCCAGCCTCAGCTCAAGACCGATCTCGCCGGCGGAGCCGTCCTCGGCCAACCCGAGCCCCAGCCCGCCACCTGGGCTCCCGTCACCGTTCGCGTCGATGGCCAGGCCCTGCTCGGCCCCGCGGGCGCCGAGATCTTCAAGACCGAGCTCGCCCTCGAGCCTCGCTCCGTCGGTCCTCGTCGTTGGACCCTCGCCCTCGACGGCGGCAAGACCCAGGGCGCCGACGAGGCCCGCAGCGTCATTCGCAATCTCATGGGTGAAGCCGGCTACGGCGATCCCGTCTCCATCGGGGCCGGCCCCGCCAGTGCCCTCACCCAGGCTCCCGCCACCAAGCGTGAAGCCGAAGCGCTCGCCCTGGGCGATGCCATGGGCGGCCGCCTCGACGTCGTCCTCGTGCTGACCTACGGCACCCGCTTCGCCAGCCGCATGGGCGGCAGCCGGGTCTGGTACGAAGCCGAAGGCGAGCTGGACGTCCGCGATGTCTGGACCGGCAAGACCCTTGCCACCGCGAAGCGGAAGATCGAAGCCGACGGCGTCGGCGAAGCGCGAGCCGACAAGGCGGCGCGGCGGAAGCTGGCCAAGACGTTGATCGAAGAGGTGCTGGGCAGCCTGCCGTGACCCGCTGTGCTCCTGTTTGCGGGGCGCAGCTCGGTCACGAGGCTTCGACCCCGTTGACCACCCTAGCCCGCGTCGACAAGCTGCCTCTCCATTTCCTTCGCCCTTTGGTAGCACGCGATGCCCAACGCGTGCTCCATATGGAGCGCGCGGTCGTTGAAGTCATCGTCGAGGCAGTGGAGACCTGCGATGAGCTGGTGATACTCGCGCTGGCCTTCTACGATGCCGAGCCCGGCACGCAGCTTCCTCAGCGCCTCGTTCGCGAGCGATTCGAGCTCGTCGGAGAGACCCCGAGACGACTTCATCCGGCTGAGTACGAAGCCTCCGATCGTCAGTCCCACGGTCATGGGCGAGAAGTGGCCCGGTGAGTCGAACAGTGACTCCAGCCGTAGCAACTCTCGAGGGTAGCGAAGGTCCGCGGGTGACTGCTCAGCTTTACGCCTCGTCGCGTGATCCACTAGCCCACGGACAGCAACCATACGGTAGTACATCGGATACGGAAAACGGTCGATCATGTGCTCCAGCACCGTCCGTGGATTCGGCTTGCCAGCGTTAGCCTGCATGATGCCCTGGCCGACGAGCCACTGCCGTATCGTGGCCCTCGTATCGACATGGTCCCGACTTTTGGTGTCCTCTTCCGCAAGAAGCTCCAGCAGAAACCAAACGACCACCACCGAGATCATCGAGCGGTGGGACCTCCACTGCTCCTTTCCGTCGACGAGAGAGCCCGCGACGAGGATGCGCCGTAGGCACCGCCCCAAAGTCGTCTTGGCCACTTCGACCGAGGGACGCAACGCTTGAGCGAGTTCCCCATTTTGCATCTCCGACGCGGCCGCGAGGCAATAGATCGAGTACGCAAACCGTACTCCGGTTCGCACCATCGTGCTCGCGTCACCATGCTGCTCCATGACCTCCATGGCGAGTGCGCTGGTCTCATCATATCGATGAAACGTGCCCTCTTTTTCCTGAAGGCAAGGGACCTCCTCGAGAATGAGCTGCGCCGCGTTCCAGCGCCCCCACTCTTGTCGCGAGCCAATGCCTCTGAGCCACTCGAGGAGGACTGTGATACTGGCGTTCTGAGAGGTGCCGCCGGCCCAGATCTCCGGTTCACAGGGATCGAGCTGCGATAGCCACAGCTCGCTCACGGCGACGAGCAGTCTCTCTACGCGAAGCGAGATCGCCCGCGGCAGGACTCCAGAGGAGTCGAGCGGAGCGCCGAGTTTCTTCTCGCTGCTCATGGCTCGATGCCAGCAGAAGCTCCGGATGTCGTGCATCGCAAGACATGCGTGATAGAGTGCTCTTTGACGGTATCCGGTCTGTATGCTTCCGGACGCGCCCTTCCAAAAGTAGAGGTCCACTGCCTGCGCATGGACGTCGGACATCGCGAGGGCGAAGTTGGTGTCTTCCGGCTGACGCGGATCCAGGTAATTCTCGTTGGGGATTTCGCTCCCTTTTTTCACGAAGGGAAGGTCTTTGCGTAGCGCCCGAAGCTCCCTTTCAACCATGGAGACGCTGTTCTCCACACCGACCGAGCTCTTCTCCGCGAGCCATGCCTCCGCGAACAGAGGCAGATAAATGATGCGCCAGTGTTTCAGGCTGTCGATGGCGCTGACCCTCGGGTCTGCTCCGCACAGGTACGCGTCCGACATTCGATTGCCGAGGGTACGGGCATCACGATAGATGCCGATCGCGCGCTCGTGGTTCTTGGCCCGCTCGTACGTCATCCCGATCTGGAGCATCAGCCGGATTCGTGCGATGCACCATGCGCCCCGGTTCTGGAAGAAGCGACGCTGTGCAGAGCGCCAGTTCTCCCCTTCGGGCGCGCTCGTACCATGTTGCTCGTCGAGGTAGTCGATCGCCTTCCCATAGTGATAGCGGGCGCGCTCGAACTCTTGGTCGAAGTCGCAGAGTTCTCCGAGCGCGCTATGAAACTCCTGGAGATGAGCATCGTCGCCTTTCGAGTTCGCGATGCGGGCTCGGTATTGGTCTTTGAGGCGCTGTGTCTCGTCGAGCGTGAAGTTGTACGACGCCATCTCCGCCTGAGACGCTCGTGAGAGGTACGCGACCTCGGCGGCCATGTCGCTTCGAAAGCGAAAGCTGTACATTCCGTTCAGGATCGGGTGAAGGTACTCGCCGTTCCAGTCCTCGACGAACTCGGTGACCATGTCTCTGAGGTCTGGGATCCGGTGGATATGCGACAGCTCCTCCATGCGCTCCAGGCTGCTCCAGGAGAACGCACGCCGATGGAACTTCGTCACGAAGTCGACCAGCTGGAGTAGGGACCGTACGGCCTTATCGTCACGGCCGGCCAGTCGTTGCTCGAATCGGTTCGCCAGGCGGCGATAGACCTCCGACGTCATCCCGACCCGAAACCGATCGATGTCGCCGAAATAGAGCACGTGCGGCCCCGTGAACTGGCCCCAGCGAATGCGTTTGTCGTCGATGATGCGTCCCGCCGAGCGAACGAACCCTTCGAAGAGAGCATCGAGCTGCTTCGGGCCACCCCGACTGCGAAACGTGAGGTATTCGATGACCTCTCGCCCGAACTCCTCCGACCAGAGTTCCTTTTCGGGGAGGCTGTGCTCATTCGCCTCACGCGGGCCGACCTCGAGGACACGAAAGTCATTGCTCGTCCCGTCTGCGCCGGCCTCGGTCCGAGCCGACAGCGGCGTTACGACGGGATTTTGTACATAGACTGGCAGCACGGAGTTGCGATGGCCGAAGACGATGTCATGCCGTTGCTGCCAGTGGCGAGCCCTCTTCGACGATCGGGCCAGCTGTGCCTGCACGTACGCGAGGGTCCCGTCCGTCATCCTCTTGCCGATGTCGTCGACCAGTAGCGAGGGAATGTAGATCTCCGCGTCGAAGATCGTGCTGAGTAGCGGGCGTTGGGCCGTCCGATCGGCGAGCCATTCATCGTGCAGGTTGCGCCCGCCGATGAAGATGAACCGCGCCGGAGCACTCGACATCAGGCCCTTGAGGTTGGCCAGGAGGCGGAGGGTACGCTCGGTACGCTCTCGCTCCGTGTCTTCGGTCGTCGCCTTGTCGCGCGGCAGGGGCTGGATCTTGTCGACCTCATCGAAGATGAACGTGATGTCGGGCGAGGGAACGCTGATCTCCAGCCCGCCCGGCAAGGTGATGTGGTCGCGATGAAAGTCGTTCAAGATGTTCATCAGCGCTTGCTCGACCTCGACTGGACTCGCTGCCTTTCGGTGATACTCGATCTGCGTGTTGGGAGACGTGACTCGGAAGAGTCGGGGCGAGAAGGTGACGGTGCCCGGGTTTCTTTGCTCTTTGATTGGCCCAGAGAGGTGCCGCAGCTGTTTTCCTAGCCGGCGATATGTGCTGGCATAGAACGACGAACCGAACTTCACGCCAGCGAAGTGGAATCCGAAGGCGGTGGCCAGCCATACCAGGGCCAGGTATCCGACAGGATCGGTGGCTGGTCTTCCTTTGTCGTTTCGCGGGAAGAATGTGGTCGTGAGTAGATCGCCGGTTGGAAGCTCAGGAGAGACTCCTTCAGATCGCGAATCCGTAAGTGGTTTTCCGAAGGCGCCTCCGAGTGCCCTGGTCTCGAACTCGGTATAGAAAACCGCTTCGCCTACCGTTAGCGCCACTGTTGTTACTGCGGTAAGCCACACGAGCCTGGAAATGAGACCGATGCCGCTTCGCCATGACGCGAAGTTCTGACGGAACTGCTCTCGGAGTTCGGACATCATCATCGAGATGACTTCACCGTGCTCCAGGGTGTCGCAACCCAGCGATGACTTCACGACGATCGTTGGGCGCCAAGACGACATCGAAGCCCAGAAGAGCGTGGCGGAGGCCATTTTTCTATGGCGTATCTGAAGGTTGAGTTCGTTGCCCTGCTCGGAAGTGGCTCTTGGTGTCTGCCCGGAGAGCGGCTCGTTGGCATTGTCCGCTCGAGCGCCTGCGTAAGGATGAATGATCCACTGGTACTCGAAAGCGGCGAGCACGAGTAGGCACACCAGCATTCCGACGATCCACTGTTGGCTGGTCTTGGCGGACCACAGATAGTCGTACGGGTAGGTTTCGTACAGCGGCCGGAGGAGGAGGAGGGTCGCGATCGATATCGTGGCGCCCGTCAAGAGAAGGGAGATTTGCGGCGACGAGTTGAAGTGGAACCACGGCGTTTTGGGAACACACTGGGCCTTCTTTGCTGTCGCTTTGCTCTGTCCGATGGCACTTGCCGCCATGGACGGCAAGCGTGCGCTGATGTTGATCGGAGTGCTCGTTCCTCGCTCGATCGGTGTCTTCGATTTCTTGAGGACGAACGGGTAGTTGTTGCTTTGCCGATATATGGTGGTGACGGCCGGGTGTTTGATTCGTCTCGTAACCCCAAAAAGGACGGCGACGAGGACGGGGGTGAGGGTAAGGAGGTGCCAGCTTGCGAAACGACCCCGGTCGCCCGAAAAATGGACGCTGGCGTAGATAAACAGGAAGGTGATGGCGACGCTCGTGACGATCGTCAACTTCGGCCAGTTCCATAGGCGGTGCCAGCCGGGCCAGTGTCGAAAGGAGTGGCCATCGGGGGTTGGGAGAAGTCCGGAGAGCCAGAACGTGTCGTGAGCGCGAAACAGCGCTGCTACGCAAAGGCCTGTTCCGAAGCCGAAGCTCGAGATCGCGATCGCGTTGTCGCTGGTGGTGAACGTGAACACGATGACGTTCACCAGTACGGTGAACGCCAGCAGGATCTGGCACCAGCTCGGTTGGATACCGAACCGAAGGCCACGACGAGAGGCGCTGGGGGATAGGGGGTCGATGTCGACTCGGTATTTCTCGGCGATCGAGAGCGCTCGATAGACTCCAGCGGTCGTTCCGCAGATCGATATGGCCACCCAGGGGACCTTGAGCGGCTCGATGGCCAGCCAAGGGGCAGGAACGTAGCCGGCGGCGCAAACCACGATGATGGCCAGGAATGCAACGAGGGCCAGAACACGCGGCCAGCATTCAGTCCACCGCTCGAAGTCGATCGCCAGTGCGATCGCCAAGGTCCGAGTCGAATAGTAGAGGGGGAGGAGCAACGTGGCGACGACCACGAAGAGGACGAGCCATTCGAGGATGACCAAGGCTGTCGGAAATTCTTTCTCGTGACTGTCCGAGAAGAACTCGCTGAGCCAGAACTCCAGGAGCTGCGACGTGAGCAGGAAGAAGGTCAGTATCGCGGCGATGGTGCAGGCGAACAGCAGCAGGTCGAGCGGGCGGCGACCGGCCTTGCTTCGAACGAAGCGCTCGTACACCTCGGTTTCGTACTGCCCGAGCACGAAATCCGTGAAGGTCGTTTTCCCAGTGCCGCGATAGCCTGTGATCAAGTACGAGCCGTGGGTGCTCGCACTGCGGAGAAGATCGAGCAGTCGGGCTCTCTGACGCGCACGGCCAATCAGTGTCTCGTTGGCAGGCGGTGGTGCAGAATTGGAGCCTTCATAGAGACCGAGATCGGAGGCATAGATCTTGTTGGTTGGGGAGCGATCGTCAGTCATGGGCCATTGGGGGCGGGTCGACGGAGATGGCCGCGGCGGAAGAACCGAGGGCCGGCGAGCGGAGTGCGCTGGTAGGGTCCCGCGCAGGCCTGGGAGAACCGCGCTGAATACTGAGGTGGAGGTTGTGGGGGGAAAATTTCGGGTTCTGAAGAAAATCCCTTCGATCGTTTGGTTCGTCACCGAAGTGGCACCTTCGTGCAAGAACTGCCGTCGTGGTTTCGTGTTCGACGACGGAGCCACGGCAGCACGGATCGGATTGGAGCTACATGTCCAGAGGTGGCTTCGTGGAGTCGGCCGCGGGCCACCACGGAACTCGGAGACCGGCGACACCGCTCGGGGCGAAGAGGGCGTGAGGCGGACGGGCTCGGAGGGGTCGGCGATCGAATACGTCGGCGCCGATGGGCCGCGACCGCTGGAGGTCGGGCCGTCGGTGATGTGAACCGACGGAGCGGGATTCAACCTGCACGTGTAACGACCAGGTAGATCCACGGCGCCGCGATCTTTCAGACACGCAGTGGAAGACGATTGAGAGCGGACCGGAGAGACCGCGCCGAAATGTTCGCGGTTGCGACCGTCGAAGAGCGGGGAGTCACGGCTGCCGTCGACCGTCCAACGCAAGCGCGCGGTGGAGGTCTCGTTCGACGACGGAGCAACTCGCTCGGGAGGCGAGAGCGTTGCTCGAGCGCCCGATGCAGAGGTACCCCGTGGCGGACTGAGGCGGTGTCGGGCAAGCCCTGCCGGACGGCGCCGGGCTGACATTGGTCATCCAGACGTGCTCGACAGAAGTCGGCCCCAGCCCGTTGAGGATGACACCCATAGCGCCGCAGTTGAAAACGGCGAGTTGCGTCCGAGGCTCTCCCCGAACTCTTCGTGCCGCCGTTTGGGACCTGCGGCACGGCAAAAGTCACTCTGCTCGACGGTCGCAGCGACGCGTTGACCTGGCCTCACAGGTTATCGTGGTGCCATGGCTAGCCTGCTCCGCCCCGCCTCCTCTCCCCGCTCTCGGTTCGCCATCACGACGGCGCTCGCGAGCGCCGCGGCGCTTTCGTCTCCGAGCGCGGCGGAGGCCGGCGTGACGCCGACGGTCACGGTGGTCGAGGGCAACATCGTCCTCCAAGCGGGCGATACGCCCACGGGTGGCGCGGCGGTGACGAACGTCAACGTGCCCTTCGTCAACGAGGCGGGGGAGGTCGCGATCTCAGGCGACTACGACGACGGCGACAACTTCGTGTTCATCGGGGCTAGCGTGGTGTGGCAGGGCTCGGACGACGGAGTCTCGGTCCTGAACGCGCTCGAGCCCGCGGTGGACAGCAACGCGTCGGGGCAGTGGGTGTACACGCCGGACATCGACGGGCTCGATGGCATCTACAGCGACCTGGGGCCGTTTGCGTTCACGGGCGGGACGCCGTCGGCGATGGGCATTCCCGCTGGTGCGACCTATACGTTCCTCAGCACACCGATGATGACCGATGCGGGCGAGCTGTACTTTCGGGCGGGGCTGGATCTCGATGGCGATGGCGTGACCGACATTCGATCGTTCCAGCGCTCCCCCGATGGCCTGGAGGCGTCGTCCGAGCTGCTGTTCCTGTCCGGTGACCTGGTCGACATGGAGCCCCTCGACGACAACGCGGCGGGCATCGATCCCGACTTCAGCGTGTCGCGCAACGGCATGCATCGGATCCACGTACTCAACTTGGAAGGCGATGCGACCGTGGACGGCCTGGTGTGGGTCGACGGCAACGTGGTCGCGCGCGAGGGCGATCCCACGGGCGACGGCACGACCAACTGGGAGGTCTTCGAGCTGGTGTCGATCAACGACGGCGGCAACTACCTGTTCTCGGGCGATACGACGGGCCCGACCGCGTCGGACGAGTTCTTGGCCCACAACGGTGTGGTGATGGTCCGCGAGGGCGACATCGTGGCGAACGTGGAGATCGGGGCCGGAGCGGCGCTGCGCTTCGCGACGCTGAGCAACGTCGATCAAGCGGTGCACGCGTGGGCCCACAACACCCCGGACGGCTTCCGAGAGACGGTGTTCTTCGAGTGTGATGCCAACGACTTCGGCAATCAGACGATCGAGGTGCTCACCACCTTCGACACGGAACTCGACGTGGACGGCGACGGCGTCGGCGACCATGCGCTCACCGACGTGACATTCGGAGCTCCCACCGCGGCGCGGGTGATGGGGTCCACGCCGTTCATCTACGTGCCCGTGGAGCTCGACGACACGACGGAGGCCCTCGTGGAGGTGCCGATCTCGTGCTGCGGCAACGGCTTCGTCAACGCGTTCGAGGACTGCGACGACGGGAACGACGACGATACCGACGATTGCACCGCGACCTGTGTGGCGGCGAGCTGTGGGGATGGGTTCCTCTGGGACGGAGAGGAGGAGTGCGACGACGGGAACGACGACGACACCGACGACTGCCCCTCGACCTGCGCGGCGGCGAGCTGCGGCGACGGGTTCGTGTGGGACGGCGAGGAGGAGTGCGACGACGGGAACGATGACGACACCGACGACTGCGTGGCGGGCTGCATCGCGGCGACGTGCGGCGACGGGTTCGTGCAGGACGGCGTCGAGGAGTGCGACGACGGCAACACCGACGACGGGGACGGCTGTGCCTCGGACTGCACGCTCCGCGGGGGAGCCGATACGGGCGCGGCGGACACGGGCTCCGACGACACGGGCGGCATGGACACGGGGGCCGACGACACGGCGGGTGAGGAAGAAGGGGGCGACAGCGGCCCGGGCCCCTCGACGCTCTCGGCCGGCAACGACGGGACGACCCTGCCCGGCGACACCATGGACGACACGGGCAGTACCGGCGGTGGCGGCTCGGCGGGCGGCATCGTGCTGGACGACGACGGGTGCACCTGCACGAGCGGCGATCGTCATCCGCTGCGGGGCGCGGTGTGGAGCCTGCTGGGTCTGGGCCTGCTGGGCCTGGGTCGGCGTCGACGCGCGGCGTGAGGCCTCGGGCGGGGCGCGCGAGCTTGCGCGGCCCCGTTTGAGCGAGAAACTTCGGGGCTGGACGCCCGCATGTTATTGCGGCGTTCGGCATGCCTCGTGTGCGACGCGCGACTTCGAAGATCGGCCTCGTAGGGGCTCTGGGAGCGTTCCTGGGGCTATTGACGCTCGGGGCCTGCGACGAAGAGACGGGCAGCAGCGAAGACCGAGCCTCCATGGAGGAGCGGATCGGCGACGTGCTGCCCGTGGTGGTGCCGCAGGACGCCCCGCTGCCCGCCGACCGGGCGGAGATCCTTCGCGAGCTCGCGCCCCTGCCCAGTGACGCGCTGGTCGTGGTGTTCGAGGTCCAGGGTCCGGGAGGACTCGAAGGCACGCTCGAGGTGCTGGCGCGACCGGGCGGCTATCGGCGGGAGAACTGGACGCTCGAGGTCCCGCTGGGACGCGAAGGCACGCGGCGCTTGGCCGGGTCGACGATTCAGACTCCCGATGGCGTGTGGATGGAAGGCACCGCGCCCGAGACCTTCACGTCCTCGCCCCTCGGTGCTCTGGCGGATGCGTACCTCGAGCTCGACGAAGAGCATCGCCGCGAGGTGATGGACAACTTGCGAGGCCTGCGATCGACGCTGGCCGAGGCTCGCGGCAACGAGCTGGCCACCCCCGAGAAGATCCTGGGCGTGCCGTGTCACGACGCTCGGGTCGCGACCATCGACATGTGTCTGTGGGAGGCGACCGGTCTGCCGCTGCGCTACGATAGCGAAGGTCTGAAGCTACGCGCGCTCAACATCGACACGAAGGTGAGCATCGGCGAGCACGCGTTCGACTTGCCCTTCGCGACGAGCGGCGACGCCAACTTCGACGCCGAGGCCGCGCTGGCCCGACTCGCCGAGGGCGATCTCAGCGAGCTCGCGCCGCTGCTGCATCCCGGCTTGCGGATGCCGCACGCGGTCTAGGCTCCTCGCGTCGGCCCACCCTCGATCGCTCACGGACGCGGGGGCGGCTTTCCGGTATGGTCTGCGCCGGACGACGCCCATGTCGGAGACACGCATTCAGAGCTTTGCCGAGTTTTGGCCCTATTATATCGGTGAGCATCGGCTGCCGGTTTGTCGGGGACTGCACTACTTCGGCACGACGACCGCCATGGCCACCGCGATCGCGGCCGTCGTCACCGCGACTCCGCTGCTGTGGATCCTCGTGCCCCTCGTCGGCTACGGGCCCGCGTGGATCGGGCACTTCTTCCTCGAGAAGAACCGACCGGCGACCTTCAAGTACCCGCTGTGGTCGCTGATGTCCGACTTCAAGATGCTGAGCCTGGCCGCGCGCGGAAAGATGGGCGACGAGGTCGTGCGCCTGTACGGCAGCCGCAGCCCCAGCGCCAACGCCCCGCTGCTCGCCACGCGCTGACGGCCGTCGGCGACCGGCCGAAAACACGAAGACTCCACACGTTTCGATGTTGCGCGAAGTTGTCACCTGGCAAGTTCGCCCGTCGACTCGATGCGGCAATTTCATTGCCGGTCTGTGACCAGGTCGACGCATCGGCGGGTCATGCTGACCGAGCAATCAACGGATGCGATGGGTGCCATCAGCGGGCGCGATCATCGATCTCGTTCGGGTGATCCATTACCCGTTGGGGACGGTTTCCGACGATCCAGACGGGATTCGAGCCCGTACTGCATTCGAAAGAAAAACGACGCATCGCGACATGTCGGGTGAAACATCACCGGCGTTTCACCTTTCCAAACTTTATCGACTTTACGTTGGCAACCGTCGACCGTCTCGATCGTCGTTAAGTAGTGAGGGCCAGGGTATTGGCCCCGCGGAGGTTCGCGCCCCCTTGATCCCCGCTCCCCCCTTGGTATCCGGCTCCGAGCCCGTTTCCCCCGACGGGACGGAGCCGGACGCCCCCGTTGTTCGTCAACGAGAGTCGTCCAGCGCTTCCCATCGCGCGCCCTTGTCCGTCCGACTCGAGCGCCACGCCAGCCTCACCTTGGCCGCGCTCGGGCCCGAGTGCGCGGGGTGGATCGGCGACTACCAGCATCACGCGGGCGAGGGATCTGCGCTCGGCTTCCTCGAGTTCGTCATCGCCCACACCGGCGAGCACGTGCTGCTCAGTCTCGCGCGCTTCGAACGCGCGCTGCTCGTGGCTCGGTACGCGCGTGATCGCGAGGACCCCGACACGAACCTCGCGCTTGGGCCTCGGCTGTGCCTGCATCCTGCCGCGCGCACCATCGACCTGCCCGGTCCCGCCGACCAAGTGATCGCGGCCGTCTCGCTCGGTCTCGACGTCCTGCCCTACGCCGGTTGGCCCGTGCTCGTGGCGCCCGGCCTGCCCACGCTATGGCGCAAGGCTTCGCCCATCGAAGACGCCCTGTGCACGTGGCTCACTCGCCCGCGCAACACGAGCGAAGTGCTCGCCCGCTTCCCCGGCGGCGAGCACGTCCTTCCGTCGCTGCTGGCCGCGCGCGCGCTCGTCAGTCGCGGCTGAGCGCGGCGTGCCGTGCTCAGCTGGGGCCTTCAGGCCTCGATGCGCACGAGCAGCGCGGTGATGTTGTCGTTGCCGCCCGCGTCGTTGGCCTGTTTGACCAGCGTCGTCGTGGCGGTATCGATGCTCGAAAAGCGGGTGGCGGTGGCGAGCATCGTCTCGTCGTCGAGCATGCCGCACAGACCGTCGGAGCACAGCAGGAACACGTCGTCGCGCTGATACTCGTCGACCACGATGTCCACGTAGACCTGCTCGGCGAGCCCCAGCGCGCGCACGACCACGTTCTTGTGCGGGAAGTTCTCGACCTCTTCGCCGCTCATTTCCTTCATGCGGCGATAGTCGTTGAGCAGCGAGTGATCTTCGGTGAGCTGGGAGATCGTGCCGCCGCGGATCCGGTACACCCGGCTGTCGCCCACGTGCCCGATATAGAACCGGCCCTGGTGGAAGAACATCGAGTCGACGGTGCAGCCCATGCCCTTTTTGGAAGGGTCACTACGCCCCGTCTGGAAGATCCGCGTGTTGGCCAGCTTCACCGCGGTGCTCATGCGATCGCGCTCCGCGTGCAGCTGGGGTAGCCGAAAGGGCCACGAAACGGGCGGGTCGGCCGCGGTTCGGCGGTAGTACTCGTCGATGGTCTGCACGGCGATCTGGCTGGCGACCTCGCCGCTGGCGTGACCGCCCATACCGTCGGACACCACCGCCAGCGGCATGTCCTCCGGGACGAGGAAATTGTCCTCGTTGTGGTCGCGCACTCGGCCGATATCGGTCACGCCCGAGAAACGCACGCGGAACTGACCGTCACGGAAGCTGATGCTCATGCCCCGTCAACGGTACCAAGGGGCGGTAGGCGTCCACCAGCACCCTCGCCGGGCCGCCCCGCACGACCGCTTCCGGGCCGGAATGCGGGTTCGACCACGGGCTGCTACGCTGCGCGGGTGAGCGACAGCGCGATCGGAGCGCAGGGAACCCAGCAGGTCAACCTTGCCCAGGTCAGCGTCCCGCGGCTCCTGTTCGCGTTGCTTCGTCAGCGCTTCACCGGGCGGCTGTTGGTGCAGCAACCCCCACCCCACATGGGCAACCGCGGCGTGTGGTTCCGGGGGGGCATGCCCTTGTTCACCGACTGGTCTTCACCACCCGACGTGCTGGGCCAGGTGCTCGTTCATTCGCGCACCATCGATGAAGAACAGCAGCTGCGCGCGCTCGAAGCGATGGCCGCCGACGGCGGCCTGCTCGGAGCCCACCTCGTCAGCCAAGGGGCGCTCGATCGGGCGCGCCTGCTCGAGGGGTTGCGGCGGCAGTGCGAGCGCAAGCTGGTCAAGCTCTTCGCGCTGCGGGCCGGGCAGGCCCACGTCGTCATCGGTGACGCGCCCGAGATCGAAGCCGACCTGCTGCCCGTGAATGCCCTGCGGTTGATCCGGGCGGGTGTCAGCTCGATCTTCGATCATCAGCGCATCCACGACGAACTCGGACCCATCGTGCGGGCCACCGTTCAGGCTGCGCCCTCGCTCACCAAGTATCGCGCCCACTTCATGTTCCCCGCCGCCGACGAGCCCATGCTCGACGCGCTGGTGAAGGGCACCACCGTGGCTCAGCTCGGTGCGCTCAGCAACGCGCCCGACCGCGCCGTGCAGCTGGTCTACACCCTGTGGGCCTGCCAGATGTTGCGGGCCGACACCAGCAACGTGGCCCCCGTCGCCGAGCAGTCGGCAGCTTCCGCGGCAGCTCCTCCCGCTCCGGCAGTACCCGTCGCTCCGGCAGCTCCCGTCGCAGCTCCCGCTCCGGCCGCTCCCGCGGCCCCCGTCGCATCGGCGCCTCCCAGCCCATCGCCGGCCGTACCGAAGCCAGCCGCCGCAGCGGTGACCGCCTCCGCCGACGATGACGACGACGATCGGTTCATCGTGGAGCTGCGCACCCTCGAGTCGCGCATCGAGCAGGGCGATCATGCCTTCGATCTCTTCGGGCTCGAGCTGTCCGCCACCAAGCGTGACCTTCGAAGGGTCTGGGGCGACCTCAGCCGCAAGTTCCACCCCGATGCCTTGAGCGCCTCCGGTCGCACCCATCTGCGCGATCGAGTCAGCAGCGTCTTTGCGGCGCTCAGCGAGGCTCACCAGATCCTCGGCGATGCCGAGCAGCGCCAGCAGCTCCGCGAGTCCATCGAAAAGGGCGAGCACACGACCACCACCGACGGTCGCGATGCCACTGCCCAAGCCCGCGCCGTGTTTCAGAGCGAGCTGCTGGCCAAAGAAGCCGACAAGCTGCTGCGCGCCAACAAGTTCGACCGAGCGCTCGAGCGCTACCGCGAGGCGGCCACCTACAACGCCGAAGAGCCCGACATCAAGGCCGCCACCGCGTGGTGCGAGTACCAGGTCTCCGGCAAGGACACGCCCGACAAGACGGCCGCGCGCGACAAGCTCTTCGCCGTCATCGAAGAGTCCCCCCGGATCCCCCGCGCCCACTACTTCCTCGGCTTCGTGCTCAACGACCTCGGCAACCCGGCGGCGGCCATCGATGCCTTCGGCAAGGCCGTCGAGCTCGACCCCCGGCTCATCGACGCCGAACGCCAAGCACGAGCGCTCAAGATGAAGATGGGGCGCTCCCCCGACAAAGGCGGCAAGCCCAAGTCCAAGGACAGCAAAGGGGCGTTTTCCGGGCTCCGGGGTTTGTTCGGCAAGAAGTAGGGCGGCGAGTCCCCGGCCCCGCCCTCGTACGGCGACGAACGACGCATCCCGCCCCCCGGGACGCGTCGTTCATCCACCTTCTCGTCATGCTACGGCTGGAGGTGGACGCGGAAGCGCTTGGGACCGTGGATGCCGCGGGCCCGGAGTTCGAATTCACTGTGACCGTATAGCTCGAGCATGGACTCGCCCGAGATGTCCGGGAATATGAGCGGGGTCCAGGGCCCGACGGGTTGACCCGTCTCGGGATCGACACTGCGAACCTCTACATCTCGGTCGCCGTTGCGCAGTCCCACCTCGTAGGTCAGGTCGCCCGGCACGGTGCTGTGGATGACCCAGTGGCCGTCCTCGTCCTCGTCGTAGAACGCTTGCTCGCATGCCCGGAGATCGGCGAAGCCGTCGTCGAATGCCAGCTCCGCGAAGTCGAGCCCGATGTCGACCTCCTCGGACGACGGGTGCTCGACGAGCTGCTCCAGGCGTAGCGCCTCGCAGTCGATCGCCGCGCTTCGGGCCACGATCTCGTCGTCCTCGAGCAGGATGTTCGGCGAGGCCTCGGCGGGGTCGCACGCGCCCGCGACGAGGATGCCCAGGCCGAGGATCGAGGAAGCGAAGGAGCGAAGGGGGGAGTCGAAAGTCTTCATGGTCATTGTCCCGCCCCGCTCGGCATCGTGTTCGTGTGCCGCGGGGCTCATGAAGGGAATGGACAACGGACCCCGACTCTATTCACCCCCTCGAAGATTTCTTCTCAGCGCCGCGACGTGCGACGACGGCGGCTGGCCACGAGTAGGCCGAAGAGCGCCGAGGCCCAGCCGAGATCGAACGGGTTGGGCTCCGTGCTCGAGCACGCGCAGCCCTGCACCGATGGATCACTGCCGAAGCCGGGCGGCAGGGCTCCGCCGTTGCCCCCGCTGAACCCGCCGCCGTCGTCCCCGAAACCATCGTCGTCCCAGCCGTCGTCCCCGGCCGAGCCACCATCGCCCGAGCCCTCGCCCTCGTCACCTCCGGCCGGCGGTGCGCCATCGACCGAGACTTCGATCGTCACCACCGGGCTCACGGTCGTCTTGCCCGCGTCGTCCGTCGCCTCGATGTACAGCTCGTGCACCCCTTGCGGCAGCCCCGACGCCCCCCACGGCCCAAAGGGCTCCGCCACCGATTCCGTCGAAAGCTCCCCGTCGAGATAGAGCGCCACGTGGGTGACCCCGATGTCATCGTTCACATCGACCACGATGTCGAACGAGTCATCGACCCCGAAGATGTCGCCGTCGGCCGGGCTCACGATGAGCGCGCTCGGGGCCTCGAGATCCGGTACCGCGGGACCGAACAGCCCCATGATGTACTGGAACGAGTTCTGCGTGTTGCCCCCGCACTCGCACGCTCGCGCGCTGTACTCCCCGCAGGGATAGTCCCCGTCCTGATACGTCTTGTCGCCGCAGCCCGACAGATAGGACATCGGATCCTCGCACTTGTACTCGTGCTCCAGCCCCCACGCATGCGCGGCCTCTTGGGCGATCACCTCCGCGATCGTCCGCGGGTGCCCGCCCAGCGACTCGGGAAACGTGAACGTGATCGACTTGTCGATCACCCCACAGGTGAACGGCGCCACCCCGCCCGCGCCGCCCCAGCCCGCCGTATTGCCCGAGCCACACACGATCGCCTCGTCGTGCGGAGCCGGCGAGGGATCCACGTCGGTGATCGTCACATTGAACGGCGAGAAGATCTGCCGGGTATGCTCCATCACCTGCTCCCACGCCGTGTCCCCGTACGCGAAGGGAGGAAAGTTCACCGTGCCGTTCAGGATGCCCGAGCGATTCGCCACGTTATCGTCGGGCCACCCCGCCGTGATCGTCGTGCCGCCCTCGCAGCGATTGAGGTAGAGGACATGAGGCTCGCCATCGGCCGTGGGGGTCGGACCGGCGGTGGTGTTGTCGGGGACCCAGACGTAGGTGCCGCGTGCCTGCGAGTCGAGCTGAGTCGAGGGCTCGGCGGCGGCGAGCGGGGGGACCAGGAGCACGGCCGCGGACACGACCGAGCCGACCAACCAACGCTGGGGGGATACCGACATGCTCGCAGTGTGGAGGGAAGGGACTGGTACTGTCGATGGAGATCGGGCTCACAATGGGTATTTGGGCACGATGCAAGGTCGATTGTGCATGTTGCCAAGTGGAGCTTGGGCAGGGTGCACAGTGGCACTATCGGTCGGTGATTCCGCGTCGCGAAGTGAACGTGGGGCGGCATGCTCTCGTTGCGGGATGAGGGAGTAGCGCTGGTGTGAGAGGGGCCTGGGTGCTTGTGCGAAGGGGGGGAGTGCTTCGCGTGGGGGCTGAGAATCTTCGAATGGGCGGCTCGCCTGTTGACGGCTGGAACCCTCCCCGGACGTGCTCGGCGGCCGTTGCAGCGGAGTGTTTCGCGAGGGGTGTCGGCGGCCGCCTCCGCGCGACCGGGCCCCCTCCATCCTACGCGGCTTCGCTTCAGCCCTC
>JBCCHT010000059.1:0-62059 GCA_039028615.1 Myxococcota bacterium
CGCCTCTCCGTCCACCCCAACCCCTCCCCGCTCGGGCCTGCCCTGCGCGCCGACGGGGTCCCGGCACCAACAAACACGACTCGCTGCATGCGCGGCGAGTCGTTTTTTCGTTGTGGGGTGCGGGTGAGCGCGGCGGCTCAGAGCATGTCGTTGCGCCGCAGCTCGCGGCGGATCTTGCCGAGGGCCTGCTCCTGGAGCTGCCGGATTCGCTCCCGCGACAGCGAGTATTGCTCGCCGATCTCCCGCAGGGTCATGGGCGCGTCCTGGTCGAGCCCGAAGCGCTTGCGCAGCACGTCGGCCTCGATGGGCGGCAGGCGACCGATGAACTCGAGCACCTTGTTGCCCAGCGCGACCTGCTGGAGCTGCTCGCCCGGCGTGGGCATCGAGTCGTCCTCGAGCAGGTCGGCCCCGGTGCGACCGTCGTCGTCGGACAGCGGCATGTCGAGGCTGGGCCCCTGATCGAGCAGGCACTGCCGCATGCGTTCGATCTTGTCGAGCGGCACCTCGGCCGCCTTGGCCAGGGCTTCGTCGTCGGGCGCCTTGCCTTCGCGCGCTTCGAACTCGCGACGGACTCGAGTGAGCTTGTGGTGCAGCTCGAGCATGTGCACGGGCACTCGGACCTCGCGCCCCTTGTCGGCCAGTGCCCGGCTGATCGCGTGCCGAATCCACCAGCTGCCATAGGTCGAGAACCGATAGCCGCGGCCGGGATCGAAGCGATCGACGGCCTTCATCAGCCCGATGTTGCCCTCCTGGATGAGGTCGGGCAGCGACATGCGACCGCGATTGAATCGCCGCGCCATGGTCACCACCAGGCGCAGGTTGGCCTGCACGAAGGCGTTCTTCTCGCGCCACAGGGCCATTCCCGCGTCGCGGACCGTCTGCACGTAGCGGCGATAAGGGGCGCTGTCTTGGCGAGGCAGGGTGACCTCGAGCCGCAGCCCGTCGCGCTGCCCATCGAGGATGCCCTCGAGATCGTGGGAGATGGCTTGGGCCGCGTCGCCGTCGGGGTCGGCCATGGCCATGCCGGCGGACGCGTCTTGCACCGCCTGAGCGAAGGACTCCTTGTTGGCTCGGGTCTCGCGGTCACGGACTTTGCGAGAGGTCCGGCGCAGCTCGTCGAGCGCCTCGGAGGGTCGCTTCTCTTCGTCGACGAACTCTTCGATGAGCGCGATGAGCCCATCGATGAACGGCGGGTACGCGAAGATGGCTCTCCAGCACGCCTCGCGGTGCGAGATGATCCGCATCGCCGCCGTCCGCTCCTCGTCGGGCGTCATCAGATCGACGGCGCCCATCTGGCGGAAGTAGATCCCGAGCGCCGATAAATCCTCCTCGACCTCGCTCGCTTTGCGAGCCCGGGCGGGCTTGTCGGTGGCGGCCTTGGCCGGGGGGCCAGAAGCCGGTGCGCCCCCGTCGGAGTTCGAGGGGGACGTTGCGCTGCGATCGTTCGAAACCGTGGACACGTCAGTTCGGCGGCCCAAAGGATAACCCACCGCGTGACACCCGGGGAGCGGGCCAAGGGGTCGGCGATGATGTTCGTGCGTGCATGCCCGACGCTGGGGTATCGTTGTCGCCCCATGGTCGGACCGGCTGTCGCACCCCGCCCCTCATGGAGTGGGGCTCACTTGATGAAGGGCCTGCTGGTCGGTAGCTGGCTCGTCGCCTGCGACGCCTGGGTGAAGATCACCGCCAAGGTCGCCGCGTGTCCCACAACTCGCACTGTTCGTGACGCAGCGGACCAAGTTTGGGCCGTACCGCAGGGCTGCGGCGAAGCGGACTTCTGGGGATTTGCGCACCTTTCACCCGTTGTACGCGACGGGGGACCGTTGGGCCTGGCCGCGGGCGCGCTCGGTGGAGACGCCGGGCGGTTTTGGGCCTATGGACTGCTCGCGGTTGCCGCACTCGTGTCGATCCTGGTGTGGCGATGGCGATGGCGCACCACGGGCGACGCCACGGCCCTCGGCGCCACCTGGGGCGCGGCCGTGATCCTCGCCCTGCCCCGCTTGATGGGCGACGGCAGCGGGATGGCGGAGCTGCACTTCGGCGGCATGGCGACGGGCCTGGGCGACTTTGCCCTGCTGTGGGTCGCGCTGTGGCTGGGCTGGCGAGCGATCGCCGAAGCCCGGGCCTGATCTCGGGCTCAGCGATCTCCGAAAGACAGCGAGCGACCGTAGATCGGCAGCTGGCGCAGCGGCGGATCGTGGCGGGCGTCGTCGCGGCACGCGTCGTAGATCGCCCGATCGCCCGGGGTCTTCGCGTCGATGAAGGCACAGGTCTCGCACCCCTCGTCACGCGCGGTGGGATTGCGGGTGCCGAAGATGCACGTGTCGTCGCGACGCCGCCGGCCACGGGCGAACTCTTCTTTCAGCGCGTCGTTGAAGCGATGCAGGGCGTCCTCGAACTTCACGTCCGAGCCGAGCGCGTCCCGAAACACCCGCCACTCGAGCGCGACTCGGGTGCGGCGGCACCCCGCGGCCAGCAGCTTGTGCTGCTTCGAAACCTTGAAGCCGAGCACGGGCTTGAACGCGAACGCATGCCGGTACTCGAAGCGAACCGGCTCGATGAGATCGAAGTCGACCTCCATCGCTTGCTCCTCCCCTGCTTCTCGAAACAGGGGGTTGGCGTGGTGAGCGAGGTGAGCAATGTGCTGCTGCGTCACCCAGGTGCGATAGACCTTGTCGTCACGGCCACCGTCACGGGCCCGCACCGCGTTCATCAGGGCGCGACGGTCCCGGCTGGCGATGGCATGCCCCTGGCCGGGTGGGTCGAGGCTGAGCAGCAAGACCCGGTGTCGAACCTCCCCGAGCCACTCGTAACCGTCGTAGCGAGTCAGGCTACGCAGGAACGCGAACGCGATGTCGCTGGGGAAGTTGTTGAACACGCCACCGTCCACGTAGGTCCCGCCGCGAGGCTCGCCGAGGCGCTCGCGGTCGGTTGTCCGGGGCGGGAACAGCGTCTCGTGCGAGCGACGGCGAAAGGCGACCGGGAACGAAGACGCGGCCAGAGCCGCCTCGATGGCCAGAGGGTCGTCGTCCCAGGGCAGGCCGAAGACCACGGGCATGCCGCGTTCGAACTGCGCGCCGCTGAACAAAAAGCGCACCTTGGTCTGCTCACACCACGGGTGAAACCGCAGGTCGGGGGCGTCGCGCTGGCCCAAGACCACCGACCGTAGCTCCGGGGCGATCGACTGGAAGCCGATGAGCTCGCCTTCGGCCTCCTTGCCCGGCTCGAAGATCCCCCACGCGGCCAAGATGCGATCGAGGATCTTCATGCCCGGCTGGTGTTCGCCGTTGAGCGCGGCAAACACGGCGTCGATGATCCGCGCCTGGTCGATGGCGGGACCGTGAGACGGCCTCTTGTGCACCGGGGCGAGCAGCAACTGCCGCGCCCCCGCGAGCGCCCCCGGCCAGCGCTCGTGGGCCGGGTCGAGCACCAGCTCGACCAAGTGTCTCGGGCGCAGCGCGTGCACGTGCGGCACTTCCGTCACGTCTTCGTCGGTCCCGCGCCAGCGCCGGCCCAGCTCGGTGAACAGCGCATCCACGCGGCCCGGCGCCCCATCGGGCTGCGCGTCGACCCACTGCGGGATGTCCTGCATCAGGGCCACCACGTCGCGCAGCCGCTGCGTGCCGCCCTCGGGGCGCGCCATCGCCTCCATCAGGTAGGAGAACAGCGTGCCCACCGAGGCGCCCGCGAACAGGTCGGGCCGGATCTCGTAGCGGCGCAGCGCCGCGATGGCGCCCACCTGGAACACGCCACGAAACACCCCGCCCGCGGGCACGGCCACCGTCAGCGCTCGTTTCTCGTCCGGCTTCAGGCTCGGCAGCGGCACGCTGCGCAGCGGCGGCGCGTCCGTGTTCGGGATCGACGACGACTGCGTCACCGTGGAGTCCGAGTCTCGGGCGGAGTCGGGGACGCGCAGCATCTTCGTGCACCCGTCGCACGCCATGGGGCGCCCTTCGAAATAGTCCGCCGCCTCGGCCTCCGAGTAGCGCCGAGCCAGCGCGGCTCGGAGGGCCGAGCACTTCACCTGCTCTGCTGGGGCACCGAGCGTGTGCAAGACCTCGCCGTGCAGGGCCGTCATCGCGCTACGGCAGCCCTGGGCGATCCCGTCGGAGAGTTCCTTGGCGCTCCAGATCGCCAGAGCGCCGGGCAACGCTCCGGGCGGAGCGATGGGGGTCGGCTCGACCTCGACGTAACGCTCGTCGGACCGCCGCGGCGGCGCAGGGACCTCCTTGCCCGCCTCGCGAAGCACTCGCACCTGCGAGCTGATGAGCCGCGTCACTCGCTCGCTGAACTGGGCGTCCTTTTGCTCGGCGAGCTGGATGCTGCGCCGCACGGAGTCGGCGAAGCCCTCCGACTCGTAGCGCACGCGGCCGTCTTGCAGGGGGGTGTGCTGCACGAAAAACAGCTGACGCGGCCTCGCGATCGATCCCGGCTGCCCGCGCCAGTGCTTCACCACGACCGCCAGCGGCGACTTGCCCGCCGCGGCCGCATCCACCAGCACATCGTCGGGGTTCAACGACGATGGCGTGGAGTCGAAGAGTTCTTCCGCCCGCACTGGCGCGTAGATCGGAGCCGCCGCCACGGCGGCGCGCAGCGTGGGCTCGAGCTTGGCCCCCAGCGGGACCGTCACCACCGGAGCGACGCCCGACTCGATCGAGCGCTCCGCCGAGATGTTGGCCACCTGCACGAGCAAGTCGATGTGCCGTTGGCGATCGATGCGACCCAGGTCCTCGAGGGTCACGTGGCGCCCGGGCAGCCACGCCGTCATCCGGTTGTAGAAGCGCTCGAAGGCCCACCCCGGCAAGATCCGACGGGTCATGCCGTAGCTGCTGAGCACGGCTTGGAGGGCGCGGACGCCCAAATGACCGCGACGCCAGGCCCCCGCCCACGCCGCTGCCACCAGGCCGCGCGCCAACGCCCACGACATCCGTGGCCGCCAGATTGGCAACGCGAACACCACGCGGACGAACATCCCGAGCCGCCGGGGCCACGAGGCCTCCGGCCACGCGCGGATCAAATCCACCACCGTGCCCAGATCCATGCGCAGCGCGAGCAGGTCGTCGGCCAGGCGACGCGCGTCACCGTCGGCGTCGGCCAGCTGCTCCGCCACCCGGCGGCTGGGGTTGTCGTGCCACTCGTGCAGCATGCGGTCGACCAGTGTCAGTCGATCCGCCTGCGACGACAGGCGCCCCGCCGCGACCATCATCGCGGCGCTCAGCGATCCCACGCTGGTGCCCGCCACCGTCCCCGGGACGACCCCGGAGATCACGAACGCATGCACCACACCCATCTGAAACGCACCGCGCATGCCGCCCTTGCCGAACGCCAGCCCGGTGTCGGGCCGATGGTCGGGAAGCGCGGGCCGTGAGGCGTTCGGGGGCACCCTCGTCAAATTAGACGAGGTGCACCGACCGACGCGAGCCCCCGATGCGCCTTGTCGCGTTCGGGCCGGGCCGCTATCAACGAGCCCTCGGTCCCCGTGTCCCATGGCCAAGACCCTCCGACAGTCGCTGCGTCACGAGATCGAGCCCATCAAGGGCTCACGCTTCCTCGCGACGGTCGGACCGGTGAGCACCGAGGCCGAGGCCCGCGCGTTCGTGCAGGGCATCGCGGCCGAGATGCCCGATGCCACCCATCACTGCTGGGCGCTGCGGCTGGCTCGGCCCTCGGTCGAGCGGGCGGTGGACGACGGCGAGCCCGGAGGCTCCGCCGGCCGCCCCATCCTGGCCGCGCTGACCGGGCGCGACGTCGTCGATGCCTGCGTGGTGGTGACCCGCTACTACGGCGGGACGAAGCTGGGCGTCGGGGGCCTGGTCCGTGCCTACGGCGGCGCCGCGGCGGCGGCCCTCGATGCGGCCGAGCTCGTCGAGCGCGTGGAGACCGAGACCTGGCGGCTGCGCTGCACCTACGAGGATGGACCCGGGGTCGAGCGGGCGCTTGCCCGGCTGAGCATCACGCCCGGCGACGCCGAGTACGGTGAAGCGATCCGCCGCACCATCGAGGTCCCGGTCGCCACGGCCGACGCGGTCCTCACCGCGCTGCGCGACGCCACCTCGGGTCGCATCGAGATCGAGCGCCCCTAAACCAACGAAGACGGCCGCCCCGTCGCTCGATGCCTCGAGCGGGGCGGCCGTGCCTCGACCCTTCGGCTAGCGAGGGCCGATCGAGTCGAACCCGAGGTAGGGCCGCAACGCCTGCGGCACGTTCACCGTGCCGTCGGCCTGCTGGTGGTTTTCGAGGATCGCCACCATCGCCCGGCTCGTGGCCACCGCGGTGCCGTTGAGCATGTGCACGAAGCGGTTCTTGCCCTTCTTGCCGTTGGCATCGACGGTGCGGTGCCGAATGCGAAGGCGCCGGGCCTGGTAGTCGGTGCAGTTCGAGGTCGAGGTGACCTCGCCGTACTCACCGCGACCGGGCATCCACGCCTCGATGTCGAACTTGCGCAGCGCGGGGCCGCCGAGGTCCCCCGACGCGATGTCGAGCACCCGGTAGGGCAGCTCCAGGCCCTGGAACACCTCTTCTTCGATGGCGAGCAGGCGCTTGTGCATGGCCTCCGAGGCCTCGAAGTCGCCCACCGTGAACGCGAACAGCTCGACCTTGGTGAACTGGTGCACGCGGTACAGGCCCCGTGACTCCTGGCCCGACGCGCCCGCTTCGGTGCGGAAGCAGTGCGACAAGCCGGCGAGCAACAAGGGCAGCTCGTCGGGGTCGATGATGGTGTCGGCCAGCATGCCGCCCAGGGTGATCTCGGCCGTGCCCACCAGGCACAGATCGGAGTCGGCGATGCTGTAGACCTGGGTCGACTCGCCGCGCGGGTTGAAGCCCAGGCCGTCGAGGATCTCGCTGCGCGCGAGGTCGGGCGTAATGTGCAGCACGAAGCCGTGCTTGCGCGCGATGTCGAGGGCATAGCGCTGCAGCGCCATGTCCAGCAGCACCCCGTCGTTCTTGAGGTAGTAGAACTTCTGCCCGGCGACCTTGGCCCCCGACGCGAAGTCCACCAGGTCGAGGCTCTCCGCGACGGTGAGGTGGTCCTTGGGCGTGAAGCCCTCGGCCTCGAAGTCGCGACGGTCACCCCAGGTCTTCAGCTCGCGGTGATCGTCGTCGCCTCCGCGCGGCGTCTCGGCGTGGGTCAGGTTGGGCAACCGACGCCACGCGTCGTCGCGCGCCTTCTGAGCCGCCTCGGCATCGACGGTCAGCTGTCGCTCGCGCTCGCGGAGTGCTCGGCCCTCTTCGACCAGAGGAGTGCGCGCCGCGGCTTGCTCGTCCCTGGGCAGCTTGCCCACCGCGCGCATCGCCTGCGAGTTCGCGTTCTGCTTGTGCCGCAGCTGCTCCTGCTCTTGCAGCAGGTCGCGGTAACGCTGATCGAGCTCCTTCAGCCGCGCGACGGATTGCGACGACCACTCCGAAGATCCAGACGGCAGGTCGTCGAAGACCTGGGTCTGGCGATCTTGGAGGTTGCGTTCCAGCTCGTCCGGCTGGTCCCGAAGCAGCTTGATGTCCAGCATGGGCCGCGAACGATAGCTTTTTTGGCGATTGGCGACCGCCGTGCTAGGCGTAACCAAAGGTCGTACTAAGACCTACATCACGCCCTCGGGTCGTGCACGGCGAACGGTTCGCGTGCATTTCCCGCGGACGAAGGGGGATTTTCGCCATGCTTCGTCGCCACGCCGCCATTGCCTTCCTTGCCCTGGCCACGGTCTTTGGGACCGGGCAAAAGGCCGCCGAAGCCAGCGCGCATGCCCCCCGGGACGAGTTCTACCGGGCGACCGAGCCGGCCGAGACCGCGGCCCCGGCCCTGCCCGCCGACGCGCCCGCGGTGGCGCCCGACGAGTCCGAACTCACCTGGGCGGATCGCATCGATGCCCGCCTGGCCGATCTTCAGCGGCAGGCGGAGGCCCGCCGCACGCTCCCCGCCTCGCCCACGGCCACCGACGCCGAGCTCCAGCAGCGCCTCGAGGCCCTCGCCCGCGGGGTGCACGAGGACGCCACCGTCGGCATCGCGATCCGCGAGCTGGAGACCGGCGCCTCGGTGTTCGAGTGGGACGCGGAGCGCAGCCTCAACCCCGCGAGCAACCACAAGCTGCTCACCGCCGCCGCTGCGCTCGAGCTGCTCGGCGACGACTATCGCTTCGAGACCCAGGTGCTGCGAGACGGCGACGCGCTGGTGCTCGTGGGAGAGGGCGACCCGAGCCTGCAGCTGCACGACCTCGAGGCGCTGGCCGAGCGGGTCGCCGCCTCCGTCGACCTGTCCGAGATTCGTCGCATCGTCGTCGACGACACCGCCTTCTCCGACCGCCGCTTCGGTCCCGGCTACGATCCCGAGGGCCCCGGCGTCAGCTACATGGCCCCCAGCGGCGCGCTCTCGCTGCAGTTCAACACCGTCGAGATCGAGGTCCGCGGGGCCAAGGCCGGCCGCGCCGTGCGGGTGAGCGTCTCGCCGCCCAGCGCCCACCTCGACGTGCGCAGCACCGCGTCGGGGGGCAAGGGAGGCCTGTCGGTGCAGACCTGGGCCGATGGCGATCGCACCGTCGTCGACGTCCGCGGTCACCTGCCCGCCGGGTCGCGCTACGAGAAGCGCCGCCGCATCACCGACCCCGGGATGTTCACGGGCAACGCCTTCGCCGAGCTGCTGCGCAGCCGCGGCGCCACCGGGCTCAGCGTCGGCCGGGGCACGGCGCAGGACACCGCGACCACCGTCACCACCCACCGCTCCGAGCCTCTGCCGCTGGTGCTCGAGTCGGCGCTGGCCTACTCCAACAACTTCACCACCGAGCAGCTTCTGCGCACGCTGGGCTGGCGCGCCACCGGGCAGCCCGGCAGCTGGGACAACGGTCGCCCCGTGCTCGAGCGCTACTGGGCCGCGGCCGGCCTGCCCGTGGACGATCTCGTGTTCGAGAACGCCTCGGGCCTGTCCTCCCGCGGGCGGATCACCGCCGCCGCCCTGGCCGATCTACTCGCGTTTGCCACCCGCCCCGATTCCCCCGCCGCCGCGCTGGTCGACGCCCTGCCCATCGCCGGCCGCCAGGGCACGCTGCGCGGCCGCCTGCGTCACTCCCGGGGCCGCGTGCGGGCCAAGACCGGCACCCTGCGGGGCGCCAGCGCTCTGTCCGGGATCATCGAGGCCGAGGGCGGCCAGCACCTGGGCTTTTCCATCCTCGTCAACGGACCCGTCTCGCCCACCCTCAGCCGCCGCATGCAGGACCGGGTCGTGATGGCCTTGGTGGAACACGGCGCGGCCCACTGACGTAGACTTCGCGCCATGCCGCGGACCCGCTTGCTCGTCGCCTTCGGTGGTGCTTCCTCGGAGCACGAGATTTCCCTGCGCAGCGCGTGCTCGGTGCTCGGCGCCGTCGATCGCGAGCGCTTCGAGGTCGTCCCGCTGGGCATCGCTCGCGACGGAACGTGGCGCACGGGCGAGCTGTCGGACGAGCCCACCCCGCCGCAGCTGGCCGCGCTCATCGCCGAGGGGCAGGCCGTCGTCGACTTGCGCGCGCTGTTGGCCGAGCTGGTGTTCCCCGTGCTGCACGGCCCCAACGGCGAAGACGGCACGATCCAGGGCCTGTTCGAGATCATGGGCCTGCCCTACGTCGGCTCGGGTGTGCTCGCGTCGTCGCTGTGCATGGACAAGGTCGCGCAGAAGCACCTGGTGGCCTCGGCCGCGCCCGACGTGCCGCTGGTGCCCTGGTACGAGACCACCGCCGACGCCGTCTCCACCCCCGAGGGCCGCGAACAAGCAGCGGCCGCCATCGTCGAGCGCCTCGGGTTTCCGTGCTTCGTCAAGCCGGTCAACCTCGGCTCTTCGGTCGGCGTCAGCCGGGTCGCTCGCCGCGAAGACATCGGCCCCGCCCTGCAACACGCCGCCCGCTTCGACCACGCCATCGTGGTGGAAAAGGGCGTCGACGCCCGCGAGATCGAGATCGCCGTGCTCGGCAACGGCGGCCCCGAGACCCAGGTGAGCCAGCCCGGCGAGATCGGCCTGCCCGAGGGCACCTGGTACGACTACGACACCAAGTACGTCGACGACGTGGCCACCCTGCACATCCCCGCCGAGCTGCCCGCCGACATCGTGAAGGCGATCCAGGCCACCGCCCTGCGGGCCTTCCAGGTCACCGGGTGCAAGGGCCTGGCCCGCGTCGACTTCCTGCTGTGTCGCGAGACGGGCACCGCGTATCTCAACGAGCTCAACACCATGCCCGGCTTCACCTCGATCAGCATGTACCCCAAGCTGATGGGGCACGTCGGCGTGGAGTACTCGCAGCTGGTCACGCGGCTGTGCGAGCTGGGGCTGCACAACCACCGGTCGCGCCGCACGCTGTCGAACGAGCTCGCCTGAGCGAGCCCGCCGCAGCCCTTCAGTCGAGGGGCTCGTGACCCGGCATCTCTTTGATGTACAGGTCTTGCTTGGTGTACGGGATCTCGATGTCCGCGGCCTCGAAGGCCTTGTAGACGCGGCAATTGAGCTGATCGATGAGCAGCCCTCGCGCCGAGGGATCGTCGAGGTACACCAGCAGCTCGAAGGCGAGGCCCGAGCCGCCGAAGCGACGGAAGCGAACGGCCGGGGCGGGCGACTCGGCGACCATGTCGTGGTCCTTGGCGCAGGCGAGCAACACCCGTCGTACCTCGTCGATGTCGCTGCCGTAGGCCACGTCCACGGGCACCCGCACCCGCTGCTTGGGCTCGGGGCCACCCATCTCGTTGATGAGCTGCGAGTTGGCGATCATCGCGTTGGGCACGGTGATCTCCACGTCGTCGCGGGTCAGGATGCGAGTCGATCGCATGCCGATGTGGGTCACCCGCCCGCGGAGGTTCCCGCGGATCGTGCCGTCGATGATGATCCAGTCGCCCAGCTGGTAGGGCCCGTCGGCAAGGATGAAGATCCCCGAGAACAGGTTGCCCAGCGTGTCCTTGGCCGCGAAGCCCAGCGCGATACCCAGGATGCCGGCCGAGGCCAGCCACGCCGTGAGGTCGAGATCCCAGGCCACGAACACGAAGTAGATGGCCGCCCCGACGACGACCATCTTGAGCAGCATGTCGAACACGGGGACCGTGCGCGGCTGCAGCACCGACTTCGCTCGCGGGTGGCTGCCGATCGAGTGCACCAGCAGCGAGCCGATCCGCATCAAGGCGATCGCCCACAAGACCACGGCGGTGGTCTTGAGTGCGCCGCTCACCGCGTACTGCACCGACTCCTCCAGCCCGAAGAAGTGCGAGCCGAGGCCGAGGCCGGTGAGCACCACGCTGAAGAAGATCGGTCGCCGCAGCGCCTCGACGATGTGGTCGTCGACGTCGGTCACCGTGCGCCGAGCCGCGACGACCAAGGTCCGCCGAATGATGAACTCGATCACGAACGCGAGCGCGACCGAGCCCGCGATCACGGACACGGCTCCGAGCAGCGGCTGCTCGGCGAAGAACTCTTGGACGAGGGCGACCATCGAGGCGTGGGGCCCGACTGTAGATCGAGGCCACGGTGCCCTTTCAAGCCCCCAGGGTGCCGGGACCAGCGCGACGGCCGCTGGGCGAGAGCAAAGCGGCGTGGCAAGCTCGGAGACCATGGCGAATCCGGTCTCCGGGGCCTTTGGCCCGCCCGCGGGACAGCCGCGCGCCCGCGGCGAGACCGTGCGCATCGTCTCGGCGGCCGAGCTGGGCGGCGCCGCCCGCCTGCAGGGGCTCGCCGAGCAGGTGTTCGGGGCGGGCGACCGTCCGCGGGGCTGGTTCACCCGCAAGCTCCGTCGGGAGCGCGTCGACGATGCGCTGTCGGTGGTGGCGGTGGATCCCGCACACCCCACCGAGGACCCAGCGGGCTGGCTCGGCTACGTGCTCGTCGGGGTCCCACCGAGCCTCGGGGATCGAGCGCGAACCTCCGGCACCGCCGTCGTCTCTCAGGCCCGAGGTCGGGGAGTCGCCACCGAATTATTGAACGCCGCCAGCGGGCGCTGCCGCGACGCCGGCATCCGTCACCTCCAGCTGCTGGCCGAGGCCGCGGTCTTGCCCTTCTATTTGCAGCGTGGCTTTCGACTCGTACACCCCACGATGACCGCGCTGTCCTTTGGTCGCGCCACCGCGGCCTCACTCACCTCCGCCCCGGCCTGGGACTCGCCCACCGAGGCGCAGCACGAGCTCGTCGCGTGGCTTCCCGAAGCGTGGTCCGGCACCGATGCCGAGGCCCGACGCGGCTGCGAGTTCGAGGTCGAAGGCCGGTCCGTCCAGGCGTGGTTGTCCCGCGAAGGCGTCGCCTGGCTCGTGCAGCGCATCGTCGCCTCCGAAGGCGCACCGCTGCCCTCGATCGCCGGAGGGCTGCTCGATCGGCTCCCGCACGGGGCGCCCGTGCTCTTGCCTCTATTGAACGCCGACGCTCCGAGTTCGGCCGCGCTGCTCGACGCGGGTTGGGTCGCGGCCCAACGCGGGGCGCTGGTGGAACGATCGCTTTACAGCCCGCCCGTCGGGGTTGGATGATGCGCCCCGAGTATGGAAAAAGCCTGCCTTCGTTCGTTTGCACTGGTGTTGCTCGCTGCCGCGAGCGTGGCATGCGGAACCGAGGACCCGCCGCCCCCCGCCGCCGACAGCACGGGCGGTGACTCCTCGGGCGGAGGCGGCACGACCGGCAGCAGCGTCAGCGCCACCAGCTCGCCCGGCACCGAGGGCCTCGATACCACCGCGGGCCCCGTGTCGAGCTCGGGCATGGCCGACGGCTCGTTCCTCGACCCCAGCTCCGACGACGGCTCCGCCCCGCTGCCCAACGGCGGCCAGTGCATGTCCAACGCGGACTGCGAGTCCGAGGCCTGCTTCCAGATCCCCATGCTCGGCGGGGTGTGCTCGGAGTGCCTGATGGACTCCGACTGCAAGACGGGCACCTGCTCGCTCGACCCCACGTCGCTGTTCGCGGTGTGCACCGACGGCGGCATCGGGGTCATGTGCGACAGCGACGAGGGCTGCATGGGCGAGCTGGTCTGCAGCGAGCTCATCAACACGGGCGGACTCTTCCCGCTCGACTTCTGCTCCGAGTGCAACGACAGCACGCCCTGCGAAAAGCCCCAGGTATGCTCGCCGGTCTACGACCTGGCCAACTTCCAGGGCTACCAGGGCTGCCTCGATCCCATGTCGGTGCCCAACGGCGGCGGCTGCCCCGTCAACGGCATCACCGGTGACGGCACCGTGTGCCAGTCGGGCCTGTGCGGCGTGACCACTCTGCTCGACCTCATCCCGCTGGGGGTGTGCGGCGAGTGCCTCACCGACGAGGACTGCCCCAAGGGCAGCACCTGCATGCCGGGCGCCGCCGACATGACCGGCCTCCAGGGCGCCACCTGCGTGTAATCTTGCGGGCGCCACATGGGCCTGCTCGATCCGGTTCCACTCCCCTATGACCCGCTGGAGTGGGCTCGCCGCCCATTCCACGAGCGGAGCCGCATGGTCAGCCAGGCGCTGGCCGACCAGGGCTATGGCGCCCCGGTGGCGGTCTATCTCGCGTATGGCCTCAAGGTCGTCGCGTACATCGGGGGGTGGCTGGCGTTCTGCAGTGCCTCGCCGTCGCTCGGAGGCCTGAGCACCATCGGCGACTGGTGGCTCGAGCCCCTCGCGTTCCAGAAGGCCATCGTCTGGAGCATGCTCTTCGAGGTCCTGGGCCTCGGCTGTGGTAGCGGTCCCCTCACCGGTCGCTACCTGCCGCCCATGGGCGGGTTCCTCTACTTCCTGCGCCCCGGCACCACCAAGTCCCCGCTGCGCCCCGGTCTGCCCGTCGTGGGCGGTCGCACGCGAACCTGGCTCGACGCGGCGCTGTACCTCGCGCTGTTGGTGAGCCTGGTTCGCGTCCTGCTCGCGCCCGCGTTCACGGTGGAGCTGCTCGTCCCCATCGCGGTGCTCGTGCCCGTGCTCGGGGTCACCGACAAGACGATCTTCCTGGCCGCCCGCGCCGAGCACTACTGGATGACGGTGCTGTGCTTCGTGCTCGCCGCCGACTGGCTTCCCGCGGCCAAGGCCATCCAGCTCGCCCTGTGGTGGTGGGCGGGCGTCTCCAAGCTCAACCATCACTTTCCCTACGTCGTCTGCGTGATGACGAGCAACAGCCCCTTGTTCCGCTTCAAGTGGCTGCGCCGTCGGATGTACCGCTCCTTCCCCGACGACCTGCGCCCCTCTCGGCTCGCCGTGCTCATGGGGCACATGGGCACCGCGCTCGAGCTGGGCGTGCCCGTGGTGCTCGTGCTGGGCGACGGCGGACCGGTCACCATCGTCGGCCTCGTCATGATGTTCGCCCTCCACGGCTACATCACGAGCAACGTGCCCATGGGCGTGCCCATCGAGTGGAACTTCATGGTCGTGTACGCGGCGTGCTTCCTGTTCGGGGCCCACGCCGACGTCAGCCCGCTGGCGATCGACTCCATCCCGCTGGCGATCCTGGTGGTGGGCTCCACCCTCGTCGTGCCCTTCGTCGGCAACATCCTGCCGCGCTTCGTCTCGTTCCTGCCCTCCATGCGCTACTACGCGGGAAACTGGGCCTACGGGGTGTGGCTGTTTCGCGGGGACAGCCACCGCCGCCTCGACGAAGGCTTGGTCAAGAGCACCCCGTGGATCTTCGACCAGCTCGATCGCTTCTACGATCGCGGCACCTCGGTGGGCCTGGTCAGCAAGCTGATCGCCTTCCGCATGCTCCACCTGCACGGTCGCGGCCTCCCCGGCCTGCTCGACCAGGCGGTGGGCGACGACGTCGACGACTACCAGTGGGTCGATGGCGAGGTCCTGGCCGGCTCGGTGATCGGCTGGAACTTCGGCGACGGACACCTACACCACGAAGACCTGCTCCGCTCCGTCCAGGCCCAGTGCGGTTTCGAGCCGGGCGAGCTGCGCTGCATCTTCGTGGAGTCCCAACCGCTGTTCCAGCAGACGCTACGCTATCGAATTCACGATGCCAGCACGGGCCCGATCGCACAGGGTGAGCTCCACGTCGAGGAGCTTCGCAAGGCTCCCCCCTGGGCGCTCGAACCGAGCCGACCGCCCGAACCGAAGATGGAGTAAAATCGTAGCCCGACGCTTTCGTGTGGGCTCTGTGGATAGCTTTCTTCGTCTCCGGGGTCGCCGGACTCAGCTATGAGCTCACGTGGGTCCGCTACCTGACCCACGTCTTCGGAGCCACCACCCCGGCCATTGCGGCCACCATCGCGGTGTTCTTCGCCGGCCTCGCCCTGGGCTCGTGGGCGGGCGCCCGATGGTTCGCCCGACGCGAGCGACCGGCCTTGGCCTACGCGGGCCTCGAGGCGGCCATCGGCGTGGTGGGCATGGCCCTGCCCTTCGTCTTCGACGGCCTCGACGCGGTCCTCTCCGCCCGCGAAGGCACCCAGTCGATCGGCGAGCTGCTCGTCGCCTCGACGCTCGTCCTGCTGCTGCCCACCGCCCTGCTCGGCGCCACCTTTCCCGCGATGGTCGCGGTGACTCGCCGCTTCCTCGGGGCCCAACGAGCCACCGCCCTGCCCTACGGTCTCAATACCCTCGGCGCGGTGGTGGGTTGCTTGCTCGTCTCGCTGTGGTGGCTGCCGAGCCTCGGCCTGCGCGGCACCAGCTTCACCCTCGCCTCCTGCGATCTGGCGGTGGCGGTGGTGGTGGCCGTCGTCTACCGAGCGCGCACCTCCGTCCCCGAGCCTCCCGCCACCCGGACCGAGACGACGACGGCCGAGGCCGCGGGGCTCCCCGCGAATCGAGCCGCCGTGCTCGCGGTGGTGTCCGGGTTCATCGCCATCGCGATCGAGATCCACTGGGTGCGCGCCCTGGCATTGTCGTTCCCCGCCACCGTCTATGTGTTCGCGCTGGTGCTCTCCGCGTATCTGGTGGGCATCGGGCTCGGCTCGGCCGCCGTCGACCGCTGGCTCGCCCGGCACTCGCCGACCGGACGCGACCTGCTCGCGGCCTACGTCGCGGCGGGACTCGGCTGTGTGCTCGCCTTGAACCTCATGCCCGAGATCGGCCCCTGGTCGCTGACCATGCTCGCGGGCGGCAGCATCGACAGCTGGAACGCCTATCTCGCGTGGATCGGGGGCATCGGCATGCTGACCATGCTGCCCGCCACCCTGGCCATGGGCGCCGCGCTTCCCTTGCTCGTCGGCCTGGCCTCGGGACCGCAGCAGGCCGTGGCCACCACCGCGGGGCGCATCTACGGGCTCAATACCCTGGGTGGCGTCTTCGGCAGCCTCGCCGGGACGTTTTGGATGATGCCCGTCATCGGCCTGTCGCGCTCGGCCATGCTGCTCGCGCTCGGCTACGTGGCCCTGGCCGTGCTCGTGCCCGTGGACGACTCGCTGCGCTCGGCCCGACGCGGCCTGATCGCGCTGGTCGGCATGGGCGTGCTGGTGACGGCGATCGACTTGCAACCCGAGCTCAACGCGCTGCGCCATCGCCCCGACACCGAGCTGCTGCACTACCGCGACTCGCCCTCGGCCACCGTGGCCATCTATGAGGACGAGCAAGGCGTCCGAGCGCTGCGCATCGACAACCAGTACACGCTGAGCAACACCGCGCCGGCCACCGTGGCCATGCAGTATCGCTTGGGGCTCGTGCCCACTGCGCTGCATCCCGCCCCGCGCCGCGCCCTGCTCATCGGCTTTGCCACCGGGACCACGCTCGCCGCCATGGCCGTGCACCCCGGCGTCGAGCAGCTCGATTGCGTCGAGCTCCACGACGAGGTGTTCGAGCTCGCGTCGTTCTTCGCCGAAGCCAACCACCAGGTCTGGCAGCACCCGCGGGTCGACCTCATCGAAGGCGACGGTCGTCGTTACCTCGCCCGTCCCGGGCCCCGCTACGACCTGATCGTCGCCGACCTGTTCGTCCCGCGGAACCCCGGCGTCGGGGCGCTATACAGCCTCGATCACTTCGAGGCGGTGAAGCAGCGCTTGGCCCCCGACGGTGTGTTCGTGGTGTGGCTGCCGCTGTGGCAGCTCGGTCAGCGCGAGCTGGGCTCCATCGCCCGCAGCATGCTCGAGGTCTTTCCCGAGGCCGAGGCCTGGGTCACCGATCACGGCGAGCAGCGGCCGATCTTGGGCCTGGTCGTCGGCGCGACCGCATCGAGCGTCAGCGTCGATCCCCGCCCCTTGCGTCCCGATGCGCGTGGTCTCGAGCATGCGCGCCGGGTCATGGACACCGCCGCCCTGCAGACGCTCGCCCACGACGCCCCCGAAAACCGCCTCGACCGGCCCTTCGTCGAGTTCTCGGCCCCGCGCTCGATGATGGAAGCGAAGATCGAAGGCCGCTCCCTGCTCTCGCAGACCCTCGAGCACCTGCCGCCGCTGTAAGCCGCCCCGGCCTCCCATCTCGGCCCAATCCCGTGCGTTTCGCCGGTTGCTCGGGCCGGCGACGGACCCGTACGATCCAAGGCAGGATGTGGGGACGATCGACGATCATTGGATTGGGGGTGAGCGTGGGCATCGTGGGCTGCAGCCCCTCCAGCGGAGGCGGCGGGGCCGAGGCGTCCACCGCGGGTGACTCGGCCGAGACCGAGGCGGCCGCCACGGAAGCGGCCAGCGGCACCGCGGCCGACAGCGGCCAGGCTGCCTGCACCGACCCCGAGACCACCGTGCTGTGGGCCGAGGATGGCGAGGTCGTGGAGCCCATGGCCATCGCGCTCGCCCCCGGGCTCGGCAACATCGGCGTCGCCCGCTCCTGGATCGAGGGGATGGGCACGCTCTCCGTGAACTTCACCACCACCTGCGACGGCCCGCTCTACGTCTGGATGCTGGCCTGGGATCGCGTGGGCGGCGTGGAGGACAACGCCGACTCGCACTTCGTCACCATCGACGACGGCGAAGAGACGGAGTGGCTATACGGCTGCAACACCCCGGTGACCTCGCCCGGCCTGTGGCAGTGGTCGGTCATCGACCGCTGGACCGGAGAGGGCTGCCAGCACGAGCCCCTCGAGCTCGAGCTGGCCGCGGGTGAGCACACCATCGTCGTCCGCAACCGGGAGGAAGGCGCGGGCCAGGACGTCGCCGCCATCGTCGGATTGGTCGTCAGCCACGACCCCGATGCCGATCCGCTGATCTTTCTCGATCCCGCCGACTTTGAGAAGTAGCGTCGGGGCGTGAAGCCGGACGCTGCACTCGCGATCATCGGGACGGGATACCTGGGCATGGCCGTGGCGTCGGCGTGGCGGGGCCCCGTGCTCGCGGCCAGCCGCAGCGGAGTGTGGCGCGACGGCACCGCCCCCGACCACGTTCGCATGCTCGCGCTCGACGTGACCTCGGATGCGTTCGACACGGCGGGACTCGAGGCGGCCGAGGTCGCCGTGCTCTGCTACGCGCCCGGTCGCGTCCAGGACCGCACCGCGCTCTACGTCGAAGGCACCCGTCGCGTGCTCGAGCGCTGGCCCCGGGGACGGCTGCGTCGCATCGTCTGGGTCGGCTCGACCTCTGCCCTGCCCGACCGCGACGCATGGCTCGACGAGCGCTGCGAGCAGTGGCCGACCAGCGAGCGCGGCAAGGTCCAGCGCGAGGCAGAGCGCGTCGTGATGGACTTCGGGCAGCAGCACCAAATCCCCTGGTTGGTGCTACGACTCGGCGGACTCTACGGCCCGGGGCGAGCGCTCGACCGCCTCTATCGCCGCCGTCGCGAGGGACCGCTGCCCGGCCACGGCATGGCGCCCACGAATTTGATCCATCGCGACGATGCGATCCAAGCCGTCCTCGCCGCTGCGAGTGCGCCCGCTCGCATCGAAGGAGTCGTGCACGGCGTCGACGACGAGCACCCACCCCGACGGCACATGTACGCTCAGATCGCGACACACACGGGGCAGGAGCCCGTGACGTGGGCCGAGCCGATCCCGGCCGATGGCGTGGCTCGGGGCAAGCGGGTCTCCAACCTTCGCCTCAAGCAATGGCTGGGCGTACGCCTGCGATACCCCACGCATCGGCTCGCCGAAGATCCAAACGGATAGCCCCATCGCGCCACCGCGAAACGGCACCAACTCACATTCGGCGACGAAACCGCCAACGCACCGCCGCGAAAACCCGACACGAGGACCACGGCCCCTTCGCGGCCGTACGGGCGTGCCCTCTCGCTTTTTTCGCGGTGTGACTTCCCAGCCCTTGCGCTGCCTTCGATGGTGCTTAAACCGATCGACATCGCCATGGCCAGCCCCGTCACCACTGCGGTTTCCAATGCTCTCCCCGTGCCCGTGGGGCGAGACCTCGTCGAGATCGGCGATCTCCGCGCCGAGCTCGACGAAGTGGCCGAGCAGGCCCTCGAAGCCCGTCAGCTGGGGGTTCCCCTGTGCGATGCGGTGGCCGACCCGCGCTTCGACGCCCTGGTCCGCTTCCACCAAGACCTCCGCGATGCGCTGTTCGTCGAGCTGCCTCGCGACCTGCGGGGTTGGGTCGAGAACGCGGTGTCCGAGCCCTCGCCCGAGGGCCCGCTCGGCTTCGTCGACGCCCTCGCCGACCTCGCTCGCACCACGGCGAACACCGACGACCCGGCCGCCCCCCTGCAGCGTGCACTAGCAGAGCTGCTGGTGTTCGAGGCATTGCGGCTGCGCCTGCTCATGGCGGTGTGGCAGAGCGAAGACTTCGAGCGGCTCGGCGGCGAAGAGACCGACATCGACGTCATCGCGTGGGGCGAGGTCGAGTTCCTGCTCGACGACCCCGCCCTCGATGACGCCCGCGTCCGCCCGGGTGCACTGATGTACGCCGCAGCCCAGGTCTCCGTCGCACGCGAGGCCGCCGAGCGAGCCGATGCGCTGCGTCGGTCCGGCGACGACCTGCGCGAGCGCCTGCAGATGCGCGCCCGCCTTCGGTCCGCGCTGCGAGAGCTTCGGCTCCCCGAGTCCGTGCTGCTGAGCAACGCGCTGTCCAACTTGCTCGACGAGCCCCGCCTCGAGCTGCGCGACCTCCAGCAGGCCCGGCCGGTCGCGCTCGGCGGCATGTCCCGCCAGGCCATGGACCAGCGGGTCTCCCGAGGTCGCCGAGCGCTGACCCGAGCCCCCGACACCTGGCCCCGCCGCCGCGGCCCCGCGTTGTTCGACCTGCTCCGCAGCGCCTAAACACTTCCCCCCTCCTCCCCCCGTCGCCGACGCTCCTCGTTCCCCCCGAGGGGTGTCGGCGTTTGTTCGTCTGGGCTTCGTTCGCGCCACGATCGAGCGCGAGCTATGGTCATGGGCAGGCCGATGCCGTCCCCCGCTCACGTCGATCGACTCCGCCGACTCGTCGGCCCCGTCGTCACCGCCGTCCCCGTGGCGCTGGTCGACCTGCTGAGTAAGGACTGGGCCGTCGAACACCTCGCGGGTCGCGGGCCCGTCGTACTCGTCCCGCAATTCGTCCGCCTCGAGCTCGGCGTCAACGCGGGCGTCGCGTTCGGCATGATGGAGCACCGACCGAGCCTGTGGCCCATCGTGGCGGGGGCCGCGGTCATCGCCTACTTGCTCTGGCTGGCCCCCCGTATCCCCGAGCCCAACCGCGCCACCGTGCTGGGCCTGGGCCTCATGCTCGGCGGAGCCTTCGGCAACCTCTACGACCGAATCTGGCGCGTGGTCGACGACGGCACCCTGTGGGGCCCCGGCATTCGCCGCGGCGTGGTCGACTTCATCTCCGTCGGGTCCTGGCCCGCCTTCAACGTCGCGGATGTGGCGTTGGTGCTCGGCGCCGGGCTGCTGCTGCGGAGTCTGTGGACCGCCCTCCGATCGAAGTAGACTCGCTCGCGCTCCGCCATGAACCCGGTCCTGTTCGAGATCCCCGGTTGGGGCCCGATCAACGCCTACGGCACCTTGATCCTCATCGGGGGGCTGCTGGCGATGCCGGGCGCGTACTGGGAGATCCGCAACCGCGGCCTGGGGCAAGGCCGGCCGGGCACCATGCTGCTCGACCTTTATCTGGTGCTGGTGTTCGGCGCGGCGATCGGCGGGCGGATTCTGCATGTCCTGACCGCCCCCGGCTCCTACCTCGACGACCCCGCGCGCCTGTGGTCGGCGGACGGCACCGGCTTCGTGTTCTTCGGCTCGATGCTCGCCATCCTCGGCGGCTTCGCCTGGGTCGCGCGCCGCTACGGCACCACCTTCGCGGAGATCTGCGACATGGGCGGCACCTGGATGCCGCTGGGTCACGCCCTGGGTCGCACCGGCTGCCTGTTTGCCGGGTGCTGCTGGGGCGCCCCCACCGATGTGCCATGGGCGATCGAGTTCGGGCCCGAGGCGGTGGCGTTCGGGGCCGGCGAGGTGCCGCACCACGCGGGGCACACCGTGCCTTTGCATCCCACTCAGCTGTACGAGCTGACCGGCCTGCTCGCGTTGTTCGCCGTGCTCTGGTTCATCCGCCGCCGCAACGGCATCGAAACCCCCTGGCGCCAAGCCAGCCGCTACGCCATCGGCTACGGCATCCTGCGCTTTTTGGTCGAGGTCTTCCGCGGGGATCCTTCGCGCGGCTTCCTCTTCGAGGGGCACGTGCCCACGCTCGCCGAGTGGCTCGGCCTGCCCATGCGTCAGCCCCTGGTGCTGTCGGTCTCGCAAGGCATCGCCCTGGGACTGGTGGCCCTGGGAGCCTACGGGCTGCATCGCACCGCCTCACGCGCGGGCGCCGAACCAGCGTGATCGGCGTGGCACCGGGCCCGCGAGGGGCTGCTATGCTCCGCGGCACCCAATGGCCGCCGAAGACGACGACCGCCCCGCCCCGGACACCGATTCGCCCGACGCCTCGGCGAACCCGGCCGAAGACCTCGACGCGCCCGAGGCCTCGAACGACGACGAGGACGAGGACGAACGCTCCGGCGCCAACGATTTCAGCGAAGACCCGGTGACCGTCGACGACGGACCGCGAGAAGAAGACTCCGCCGACGAGGCCGCGGCCGCCCCCGAGGGTCCACCGCGCTCGCATCGCTACTGGCTGGTCGCCGCCGTGACCATCGTGCTGCTCGCGGTCGACCTGTGGACCAAGCAGTGGGCCTGGGACAACCTCCGCGAGGGCGCGGTCGAGACGGTCATCGAGGGCCGCTTCTACCTCGAGTTCGGCTTCAACACCGGCTCGGCCTTCAGCCTGCTGCGCGATGCCTCGTGGAGCCGGATGCTCTTCATCGGCATCACCGTGCTCGCCCTGCTCTACATGGGCCACATGGCCCGCAACCTGCCCACGCGCTTCGGCTCGGCCTTCGTCGCCATCGGCATGGTCTCCTCGGGTGCGCTCGGCAACCTGCACGACCGCTTCGTTCGCACCATGGTCATCGACGGCGTCGAGCGCTACGGCGTGGTCGACTTCATCAAGGTGCTGTACTGGGAAGGCAAGCCCTGGCCCACCTTCAACGTCGCCGACATCGCATTGGTCGTCGGCGTCATCTTGCTGCTCTATTTCTTGATCCGGCACGGTGACGTGCTCGATCCCCCCGCCAAGGAAGACACCAGTTCATGAGCGACTTCGTCCGCTACGAGCGTGATGACCACGTGGCCACGCTCACCATGGATGACGGCAAGGCCAACGCGCTCGGCCCCGACATGATCGCGGCGGTCGACGCCGCGCTCGACCGCGCCGAGAACGAAGACGCCCAGGCCATCGTGCTCGCGGGGCGACCGGGCCGCTTCTGCGCCGGCTTCGACCTACGCGTGTTGACCTCGGGCGCCGACAAGGCCCGCCCCCTGGTGATGGCCGGCAGCGCCTTGTTCACCCGTCTCTACGGCTTTCCGCGCCCCGTGGTGGCCGCGTGCACGGGCCACGCCGTGGCCGGAGGCGCGCTGCTGCTGCTGGGCGCCGACCACCGCATCGGCGCTCGCGGGAGCTTCAAGCTCGGGCTCAACGAGGTCGCCATCGGCATCGAGCTGCCCGTGCTGGTGCGGGAGATGGCCGCCGCTCGCCTCGACAACCGCTACCACACCGAGGCGTTGCTCTTCGGCACGCTGTACGATCCCGACGACGCGGTATCGGTCGGCTACCTCGACGAGTCGGCCGACGACGACGAGCTGCGGGCGCGAGCCACCGCCCGCGCCAAGGAGCTCACCAAGCTCCCGCGCCGTGCGTTCGCGGCCAGCAAGGGCAACCTGCGCGGGCCGGCCATCGAGCGGATCCGGGCGAACATGGAGCAGGACCTCGACCGGATCCTGGCCGCCGAGCCCAAGGTCGGCTGAGCCCGGTCGCGCCGCTACTGCTCGGCGAAGGCCAGCGTCTTGTCGATGGTCTCGAGGCGCTCGGCCTCGGGATCGCTGTCGATGACGATGCCTCCGCCCGCGCACAGGGTGAGGCCGTAGCGATCGAACACCCCGGTGCGAATCGGGATGCTCATGCGGAGCCCGCCCGGCTCGAGCAACACGATGGCCCCGCAGTAGATCCCGCGCGGATGCTGCTCGAGGCTGTCGATGAGCTCGACCGTGCGCCGCTTGGGCGCGCCCGTGATGCTCCCGCCGGGAAACACCGCCTCGACCATGGCCCGCAGCGACGTCGCGGCGGGCAGGCTGGCGCGGACCTCGGTGACCAAGTGGTGCACGGTGGGCAGCGCCAGCGGCCGCGGCTCGCTCTGGGCCTGCACCGTGCCCGGGATCGCGATACGCCCCAGATCGTTGCGCACGAGGTCGACGATCATGAGGTGCTCGGCGCGGTCTTTGGCGCTGGCCGAGAGCTCCTGCTTCGCCGCTTCGTCCCGCGCCGGATCGGCATGCCGAGGGCGCGTGCCCTTGATGGGATACGAGCGCGCCAGCGGGCCCCCGCCCTGCCCCTCGCCCCAGCGCACGTCCAGCAGGGTCTCGGGGGAGTTGGACAGAAACCAGGTGTCGGAGTCGGCCTCGATGAGCGCGCCCATGGACGCGGGCCGACGAGCGCGGAGGCTCCCGTAGGCGCTGGCGACCCGAATCGGCGTGCCCGGCGGCGCGTCGACCTTCCAGCGCGAGCCGAAGGGCTGCGACAAGTTGATCTGATAGCTCTCGCCGGCCGCGATGTACTCGAGCGCCTGGCGGGCCTTGGCTCGATACTCCTGCGGCGTGATGCGAGCCCGCAGCGGCTCGAGCGGCCACGGCGGATTGGGCAGCGCACTCGCGGCCGCTCGATCGAGCACCGCGGCCAGCCGCGCCCCCGCATCGGGGTTGCCGATCACCCGCCGCGTGCCGGCGGGGCGCTGCTCGATCACCGCGGGATAGCGACGCAAGCACAGGCCTGGCCGTGGACCCCGCCCCGCCCCGCGACCGAGCAAGTGGTCCACGCCGAGCTCGTAGGTCAGCCACCCCATCCAGACGCGTGAAGGATCTTCGTGCCAGCGCAGCTCCACGTCGTCGAGCTGCCGCAGGTCGTCGCCTTCGATGACCAGATCGGGCTCGGCCCCGACGAAGCTACGTCCCAAGGCCGCGCCGTCGAGCCAGGCCAGGCCGGGTAGCTCCCCCTGCGACAGGCCACCCAGCACCGCCGGACCGAGGTCGGCCCCCGGCGGCGAGGTCCCTGAATCGGGGGGAGAGCCCGTCAACATCGTGCGTGCAGCCCTCTCAAGATGCCCCAGAGGGCTCTTCTCGTGATTGCCGGAGCGTGTTGCGAAAGTCGATCGTGTACTGAATCGCGCTCGAGACCGAGAGCGCCAGCGCGACGTACAGGAAGAACATGCCGATGACGCGGAAGTCGACGAACTCGTCGGTGAGCGGCCAGCGGTAGGTGTAGCGCGCCATCACGCAGCAGATACCGATGAGCTGGAAGACCGTCTTTTTCTTGCCGCCAAAGCCGGCCGGGATCACCACGCCCATGCTCGCGGCCACCGAGCGCAGCCCCGAGATGTAGAAATCGCGACCCATCATCAGGATGACGAGCCACGCGGGCAAGAGCCCCACCGCGACCAGCATGATCATCACCGACATCGCCATGAGCTTGTCGGCGAGCGGGTCCATGAACTGCCCGAATACGGTCACCAGGTTCTGGCGGCGGGCGAGGAAGCCGTCGAGGATGTCGAGGGCGGACGCGGCCGCGAACAGCAGGGTCGCGATGAAGTTGTTGATGGGGTCGGTGGGATCGATGAGGATCAACACCGGCGGGATCAGGAACAGACGCCCGATGGTGATGAGGTTCGGAAGATTGAGGATCTCCCGTTTAAACGCTTCGTAGCGGCTCAATGCTGATCGCCCCCGCCCGAAGGCGGCGTGGAAGACGAACCGGGCAGGCTCACGAACACGGCCCCCTCGCCCTCGCAGTGCAGGTACGGCACGTCGAGCTCCATGCGAGGCACGACATTGCCGACCCAGCCGACGAAGCCCTCGATGTGGACACGGTAGGGCCGATCGAGAGCGATCTTGATGGCGACCAGCTCGCCGGGCACGCGCAGCGCGACGAGACCCTCGCCCGCGGCGCGAACCAGGGCGACATCGCGCACGCCTCGGGACCCCGGCAGCTGACCGACGTCCCACATGAGGGTGGCCTCGAGCGCCCACAGGTAGTGCTCGACGAAGAAGCACAGGTCGCGCTTGAGCTGGAGCGGGTAGAAGCGCTCCTCCTCGTGGGACAGGACCATGTGGCCCTCGCCCTCGAGCGACACGAGGCGACGGAAGACGTCGGGGACGGCACGCCCCTGCATGCGGCGATTGAGCGGCCTCGTCTCGAGGTTCTCGCTGCACACCAGCAGGGCATCGGTACGACTCATCATCTCGCCTCGCACCCTCACCATGAGGTGGCCCTCGGCCGTCAGCGACAATGGATCGGTCTGCTCCTCGGGGTTGAGCAGCCGCCCGAACGCGAATTCGGTGACACCCGGGATTTCGGCGGAGGTCGTCACGATGCGGCGCGAGCTTAGCAGTCCCCGGTCGCGCCCGCACGATGGCCGAGCGGGGCCGCCCGGGGCACGACCCCTCAAACCGGCCCCTGTGCAGGCCGCTGCCTGCCCCACGGCACCAGACCGGGCCCAGCTCACACACATGTGAGATCGAAATCGGGGCAGCAATCGTCGTACAACTCGCAGTCGGAATCGCACCAACAACCGGTAGACGCCTGTTCACCACACGATCCCTCGCAGCTCGGCGCCGGGGCCCCACCGCAGGCCTCGTGAACGTCGGAGCAGCAGTCCCCGTGCTCGGTGCACGCCGCATCGCACCAGCACCCGGCGGGTGCCTGCCGTTCGCAGTGAGCACGGCAGCCGGCCGCGTCCGCGCTCGCGCCACAGGACTCGACCGTTCCGGTGACCGCCCCGCCACCGCAGCCCTCGAGCCAAGTCCCCTGCCCCTCGCCAGGCTGGAGGGGAAACCCGATGCAGTCCGGGCCGGGTGCCCATACGCCGTGGGCATCATGACAGGGGGTGAGGTCGAGGCCGCTGCGAGCCTCGAGCCAGGGCATCGCCGCCGGAAGCAGCGCGTCGTAGCCCCCGGAGCCACACACCCCGCCCCACGAGGTCACGCCGAAGACCCGCCATGAGCCGTCGGCCAGCGGCACGAACGCGGGGCCACCCGAGTCTCCCTGGCAGGTGTCGACCCCATCGCCGCCGATCTTCACCTCGCCCGCTTCGGTGAAGCCCACCACGGGTGCCACGACCTGGCGTTTGCGACCCGAGTCCCCCCACTCGTCGTGGCCGAAGCCGACCAGCGTGACCTCGACGCCGGGCACGAGCACGTCGAGCTCGCAGCCCATCAGCGGCGGCACGATCGGCACGTCGTCGACGGGCGAACCGAGCCGGCAGAACGCGAAGTCATCGCCGCTGCCCGGGCCGCCGCCGGGGTAGACCTCGCAGTGCTCGACGGGCACGGCGCGCTGCAGACCAGGACCCTGCAGGCTCTCGCCGAAGCGCACCTGGGCAATGCCATCGCCGCAGTGCGCCGCATAGACCACCAGCTGCGGATGCAGCAGCGTGCCCGAGCACAGGTCGGTCTCCGACACGACCCCGACGGCGCTCGGCCAGCCGCACTCCGGTACGGCCGCGCCACCGATGATCGGGGACGAAGCGGGCGGCTCACCCTGCCAGGAGTCGGAGTCGGGCTCGGGGCCCGTGCTGCCGCCATCGACCTCGGCCCCGATGGAGGGTGAGTCGGGAAGTCGCCCCGATGCGGAGGGACAGCCCCCGAGCAGAAGCAGGACCACGAAGGAAGACTTGCGTCGCATGGCCCCGATCCATGCGAATGCCGTGCGACGGGTCGGGCCGAGCAAACACGGGCAGTTGCACCGGGCCGACCTCGTGGGTGGCCCACCCGTGGGCCGTCAGGGTGGTCCACCCGCGGGCCACCCGAAACTCGCGACACCGCGACGCTCAGCGGGCGATGTGCCGCGCGGGACCGGGCCGGTCGTCGCCGCCGAGCTGCTCTTGGCGCTCGTAGGCGTAGTAGCGCCGCAGCACCGATCGAACATACGAGCGAGTCTCGGCGAAGGGCGGCACGCCGCCATATTTTTCCACGTTGCCCGCCCCCGCGTTGTAGGCCGCGAGCACCAAGACCATGTCGCCATCGTAGCGATTGGCCAAAAGCCGCAGGTAACGGGCGCCGCCGTGCACGTTCTGGGAGGGATCGGTGGCGTCGCGAACCCCGAGCGCCTTGGCCGTCTTGGGCATCAGCTGCATGAGCCCGGTGGCCCCCGCCCGCGACACGGCGTGCGAGTAGAAATTGCTCTCGGTGTGGATCACCGCGCGCAGCAGCGCCTCGGGCAGCTGATAGCGCTGGGCCGCCGCCCGAATGATGCTGTCGTAGCGGTGCAGGCGCTCCGAGCCCAGCCGCACGGGCGAACGCCCCGCCCGGGCCGAGGCCTTGCCGCGGGACACGTTGTCGCCGCCGCTGCCCTCGAGGGTCTTGTAGACCGTCCAGGAGCCCTTGGAGCGCTCGGGCACGTTGGTCACGTGCAGCACCCCCTGCGCATCCGTATATGCGTAGTAGTTGTTGTTGCCCGCCTGAACGTCGGAGTTCAGGCCGAGCCCGGCCCCCAGCGCCATTCCCAGGGCCCATAGGCCCAGCCGGGAGGACCATCGGGCGGACGGGAGGGCTGCGCGTGCCATGGGGCCCATCATAGCCCGACGCGGCGGACCGGGCGAAAATCCCGGTCACACCGCGTCACGGTCGTCCGCGGGCGGGCGGTGCGGACGACGAGAGCCCCGATGGGAGGCGGCAGGCAGGCAACGGCCGCCCCCCACGGGACTCGCTGGATCGTTATTCCTTGTCTTCGCGGAGGGTGACCGAGCCGATGTCGTAGGTCTCGCCCTCCTTCATGTCGGCGCCATACTCGGAGCCGAAGGTCAGCTGCCACTTCTTGCCGACCTTCACGGCCAGGCCGTAGGCGCCCAGCGGGACGTCGCCGATGTCGAAGTAGCCCTCGGCATCGGTGGTCGCGGCGCGGCGCGTGGGCGAGTCGGCGCAGGGCGACTTGCGGAAGAACGAGCTCGGCTTGGGGCAAATCTCGACCTCGGCGCCCGCGACTCCAGCGCCTCCCTTGAGGATCTTGCCCTTGAGGCCGCCGGTCTTGACCGGGCCGACGTCGCCGGGAAGCTCGGGGCCGGAGCCCACCACGCCGATGACCTCGACCTGTCCGGCCAGCTCGTCGATGCTGCCCGACATCCACTCGACCCGTTCGTCGGCGGGACCGACGATGGCCACGCCTGCGTCGGTGGCGATCCACAGGCGACCGGAATCGTCGGGGGTCACGTCCTCGATGCGGTCGGCGGCGAAGTCCTTGCCGGCCTTGAAGTTGGTCTTGGTGCCGTCGTCACCCACGCGGGTCACGAGGTCGGTGCTGGTCTTGAGCCCGGCGATGCCGATGGCGGAAAAGCCCAGCTCGCTGAGCATGGCGAACTTCTTGCCGACCTTGAACGACTCGATGGCATCGGGGGCCGCGAGCTTGAGCATCTTGCCCGAGCCGATGGCATAGGCCACGCCCTCGGGGCCGACGCCCACGTCCTCGAAGAACGCCTTGCGCTTGAACTGCGCGCTGGTGTCGACGGTGGTCCAGGTGTCGCCGTCGCGAAGGTGCAGCGCGTTGGCCGAGGTTACCCACACGCGGCCCTGGGCGTCCACGGCGACGGAGCGTACGAGCTTGACGTCGGCGCCGAGCACCGATTTCTCCTCGGTGGTCCAGGCTCCGTTGGCGAAGTGGGACACGCCCTTGTAGCCGACGCCCCACAGCTCGCCGTCCTTGGTCACGGCGAATCCGTCGAGGCTGCCCGTGGACTGACCGAAGCCGGTCTCGGCGAGCAGGGTGATCTTGGCGCCCTCCAGCTTGGAGATGCCGTCGAAGCCGAGCATGTAGACGCCACCGTCGGCGCCCTGCTTGATGTCGCGGACCAGCTTGTCGGGGCTGTCGGGGATGGCGGTGAACGTGCCGCCGTCGAGCATCACGATGCCCTTGTCGCGGACCGCGAAGTAGGCGGGGCCGGGGCTGCCGGCGGCGGCGGGCTTGACGGGCGCCTGGGCGGCCGCGTCGGCCGTCTCCTCGGGCTTGGCCTCTTCGGGCTTGGCCTCTTCGGGCTTGGCGTCGGCTTTGGCGTCCGCCTTCGCGTCGGCCTTGGCATCGGCTTTGGCGTCCGCCTTCGCGTCGGCCTTGGCGACCTCGTCGCCGCCGTCCTTCTTGGCGTCGGCCTTGTCGGAGTCGGTCTTGGCGGGGGTGGGCTTGGCCTCGACGGCGTCGGAGCCCTTGTCGCAAGCAGCGAGCAGGCCGGCCATGGCGAGGACCGTGAGAGTGGTGCGGCGAATCTGAGACATCGGTGGGGTTCTCCGGGGGCGAGCGGCTCCAGCGCGCGGCGGGGGGCCGCCCGAGAAGACGGGGACTCGTGCGCGAGGTTGCAGCCGACGACTCAACCAGTTCCAGACGACAGGCGTCCTCATCTGCCCCTCACGCGAGTGCAAGCTCACTTGTCGAGGCCCTACGCCGGGATCTCTGCGCCCACCCGGCGGCAGGATGTCGACCGCGACTCGTGGGTGTGTATTTGTGGGTGAAGCCAGCGAAAATCAGGGGGTCCCGGAGTTCGCGGCCCGCGACGCTCGCAAGGCCTCCGCCGTCGCTCCGCTGCGCAGCTCGCCCGGCCGTCCCGCGGCCACCCGACGGCCCCCATGCGGGCCTCCGCCGGGACCGAGATCGACGACCCAATCGGCGGCCCCGATGAGCGAGAGCCGATGCTCGGCCGCGACCACCAAATCGCCGCGCGCCGCGAGGTGATGAAAGACCTCCACCAAGCGCGCGAGGTCGGCTTCGTGCAGCCCTCGCGCCGGCTCGTCGAGCAGATACAACGACGGCGTCTTGCCGTGCACGAGCGCCGCAGCCAAGGTCACCCGCTGGCTCTCGCCCCCCGACAGCTGCTCGCGACGTCGACCCAGCGACAGGTGACCGAGTCCCACGCGCGCCAGCGCCTCGAGTCCGCGCCGCAGAGCGCCGCGGGGGACTCGGGGCAGCAGCGCGGTCACGGGTTCTTCGAGCGCCTCGGCGATGTCGAGGCCTTCCCAGCGGACCGCCAGGACTTCGGGTCGATAGCGTCGACCGTCGCAGGCGGGACACGGCACCACGAGGTCGGCGAGCACGTCCATGGCGACGGGCTCTCGCCCCGAGCCCTGGCACTGCGGACAGCGACCAGCCGGGCTCGCGAACGAGAACGCTTGCCGGGGCAGCCCGCTGTCCTTGGCCACCGCGTGGAAGACCTTCTGCAGCGGCGTCATGAGGTTCATGGCGGTGATGACCGAGGTGCCCGCCCCCGACGCTCGTGAGGAGCGAACCTCCACGAAGCGCTCGAGGCCTTCGACGCGCTCGCAGCCCACTGCCCGACCGGCGCGCGCCGAGGCCTCGAGCACGTCGAAGACCACGCTGCTCTTGCCGCTGCCCGACACACCCGTGACGGTGACGAAGCCGGACGCGGGCAGCTCGAGGTCGAGGCTCTGCAGGTTGTGCACGTGCGCGCCGTGGATTCGAATGGGCTCGGAGACGTCGGGGACTTCGCGAGGGGCCGGTCGGTTGCGCAGCGCGACCGCGGTGGGGGTGGTGGCCTCGGCCCCCATGACCTCGGCCGCCGTGCCCTGGGCGACGACCTGGCCGCCTTCGGCTCCCGCGGCGGGTCCGAGCTCGATCAGGTGATCGGCCCCCGCCAGCACGGGCGGTCGATGGGCCACCACGACGATGGTGTTGCCTTCGTCCCGCAGCGTCCGGAGTCGCTCGAGCAGCACGCCGACGTCGCGGGCATGCAGACCCGCACTCGGCTCGTCGAGCACCACCGTGACCCCGCTGAGCCCCGAGCGCATCACCCCGGCCAAGCGCACGCGCTGCAGCTCGCCATCGGAGAGCGTCCGAGTGGCGCGCGTCAGCTGCAGGTGTCCCAAGCCCAAGCCGCACAGGTCCCGCACCCGCGCCCGCAGCTCGGGGCCGAGCGCGTCGAGCACCGTGGCCTGGCGGAGCGTGGGATCCAGCGCGTCCAGCACCGATTCCACCCGCTCGAGCGTCATCTCCATCAGCTCGGGCAACGACACCGCGCCCAATCGCACCGCCGCCACCTCGGGGCGGAGCCGTCGGCCTTCACAGACCTCGCAAGGCCGATCTTCGAGCGGCTCGCTCCATGCGGCGGCCCGCTTGCTCTTGGCTCGCCGCCGAGCCTCGCGTTCGACCAAGGCACACAGTCCGTCCCAGGTGCCCTCGAACTGGTGCTCGCCCGATCGGGTGCCCCGCTGGAACTTCCATTGGACCGAGAACACCTCGTCCCCCGCCCCGTAGAGCGCCAGCTTCTGCACCTGCGGCGACAGATCCTTCCATGCTGCACCGAGGTCCGCCTTGCCCACCGCGGCGCGCAAGGTCGCCATGTATTGCCCGTCCGGCTCGCCGAAGAACTTGCCCGGCTGCGTCCCCGCCATCGCGCCGTCGAGCAGTGAACGCTCGGGGTCGGTGATGAGTCGCTGCGGGCTACACTTGGCCACGCGGCCCAGGCCTTCGCACGCGGGGCAGGCCCCCAGCGGACGATCGGGGCTGAAGCGCTCCGCGCTCAACGAGCACGGCTCGCCATCGACCAGGCCCGCCCGCGACCACAAGAGCCGAAGCAGCGGCGACAGCTCGGCGAGCGTGGCCACGGTGGATCGACGACCCGGGCGAGCGTGTCCCGGCCGCTGCCGCAGCGCGATGGTCGGCGTCAGCCCCCTCGCCTGCTCGAGCGCGGGACGAGGCAAGCGACGCACGTGTCGCCGCACGGCAAAGGGCAGGCTCTCGGAGAACCGATGCCACGCCTCGCTCGCCAGCGTGTCGAAGGCCAGCGAGGTCTTGCCGCTGCCCGACACTCCCGCCACCACCGTCATGCGACCGCGGGGCACGTCGACGTCGATGCCCTGCAGCGTATGCGTACGAACGCCCCGCAGCTCGATCGCCGACGAAGGCGTGCTCGGCTCCCGCGGCGGCCGGACCTCCGACAGCGGCTCGAATGACGGCGTCACCGCCGTGTTCGTACGCCCCTGTCGCACCTCGGTCAGGTGATCCGCCGCCGCCCAGAGATGACGGTGGTGCGAGATGGCCAGCACGGTGTGTCCGGCTGCGATCAAGGCGTCGATCGCCTTCAGCAGCCGCTGCACGTCCTCGGGGTGCAGCCCTCGATCCGGCTCGTCGAGCAGCACCAGCGAGGGCTCGGCCGTGGCCTTGCCGAGCATGGTGGCCAGCTTCACGCGCTGCGACTCCCCCCGGCTCAGCGCCCCCGCCGATTGCCCCAGCGGAAGGTGCCCCAACCCGAGGTCGTCCATGGCCTTGCACAGCGCCTGAAGCGGCGGCTCGGGCTCGAAGAACGCCACCGCCTCGTGCACGGTGAGCGCCAAGACATCGGCGATGGTGCGCCCGCGCAGGGTCACCGCCAGGGTCGACGCGGCATAGCGGCCGCCGCCGCAGGTCGGGCACACCTGCTCCACGTCTTCGAGCAAGTGCAGGCCGATCCGCTGCACCCCGAGCCCCTCGCAGTCGGGGCAGCGCCCTTCCTTGTTGTTGTACGAGAACCGACCCGCCTTGAACCCGAGCGCCTGGGCCTCGGGCGTGGCCGCGAACCGCTTGCGCACCCCCTCGAAGAGCCCCGACCACGTGGCGGGTGTGCTGCGGGGGGTACGACCGATGGGCCGCGCATCGACGGCCCGCACCTTGCCCGCGGGCACCCCTTCGAGCGCCCGATACGGCCCTGCGGGTTGCTGCAGCAGCGCGGGCAACAACGTGCCGAACACCAGCGAGCTCTTGCCGGCGCCCGAGGGCCCCATGACCACGTTGAACGCCTGCAGGTGCACGACCAAGTCGGCCCCCTGGAGGTTGTGCAGGGTCGCCCCGCGCAGCGTCATGGCGGCGGAGGACGGACGCGCGGTGGACCGCGGCGTGGGCGGAGGCCCCAGCGGATCGGCCGGCAACGGCCCGTCGAAGAGCACCTGCCCGCCCGCGGTGCCTGCCCCCGGCCCCAGCCGCAGCAGGTGGTCGGCGTACCGCACCATGTCCGGGTCGTGCTCGACGAGCAGCAGCGTATTGCCCAACGCCCGCAGCTGCTCGAGCACCGCAACCATGCCCGCCTGCGCCTCCGGGTGCAGCCCCAGCGTGGGCTCGTCCAGCGCGACCAGGAGCCCCGAGAGACCCGCGGTCAGCTGTGCCGCCAGCCGAATGCGCTGCGCCTCGCCCCCGGACAGCGTGGTGCTCTCGCGATCGAGGCTCAGGTGCCCGAGCCCCAGCTGCACCATCCGCTCCAGCCGAGCCTCGACCGAGGGCCGCAAGGCCTCCCACACCGGACTCTCCGGCAGCTGCGCCAGCACCTCGGGCAACCCGGCCACCGGTCGGGCCAGCAACGAGGGCAGCGTGGACTCGCCCGCCTTCGCCTCGCGACCCGGCCGTCCCAGGCGCGAGCCCTTGCATACCTCGCACGGCACCGATCGCACGAACCGCAGGATGTTGGGGTTGCGGTTGCGCTCGAGCGTCTCGGTGATCACGGGGATGAGCCCCCGGTAGTAGCCCTCTTCCCGCGGCCTCGCGGTGATGCCCTCCCACTTCATGCGGGATTCGATCGAGTGCTTGCCGAAGGGCACGCGCAGCGCCTTGGTGCCGTACAGCACCACGTCTCGCTGCTCGTCGGTCAGCGTCTCCCAGGGCGTATGCACGTCGAACCCGTGCGCCTGGCAGATCTGGTTCATCACCTCGAGGGTGACCTGGCTATAGACGGTGTAGCCGTTGCGCAGGGTGGGTACGAGCGCCCCGTCGCGGATGCTCTTTTTGGGGTCGGCCACCAGTAGCGCAGGGTCGACTCGGTCTTGCACGCCCAGCCCCTGGCAGCGCTCGCAGGCCCCCTGGGGGTGATTGAAGCTGAAGTCGCTGCGCGACAGCGCCTGCCCCTCGGGATCCACGGCCACCCGCGCATAGAGCAGGCGCAGCAGGTCCAGCACCCCGGTCAGGGTCCCCACCGTCGATCGGGCATTGGCGGTCAGAGCACTCGACCCCACCGCGATGGCCGGCGGCAGCCCCTTGATCTCGCGGGCCTGCGCTCGCCCCAGCTTGCCGAAATAGTGCCGCGCCCGAACCGACAGCGTGCCCAGGTAGCGCCGCTGCCCCTCGCGCACCACGGTGTCGAAGACCAAGGAGGTCTTGCCGGATCCGGAGGGCCCCGTGACCGCGACCCACTGCCCCAGGCGCAGGGCCAGGTCGACGTCGCGAAGGTTGTGCTCGTGGGCCCCGAGTACGGTCAGCGTGGGCATGGCGTGGCGTGGCGCACCCTACCCCGAGACCCCCGGCCGTGCTGGCCGGGTGCCGGGCAAAGCCGGGACTGCTAAGCTCCGGCCACCCGTGACGCCCACCCCCGTCCATCGCTCCCGCTACCTGGTGATCGGCAGCGGCCTCGCCGGCCTCTACTTCGCCCTGCAGGTCGCCGACCGCGGCCCGGTGACGGTGCTGACCAAGAGCCTGCCCCAGACCTCCAATACCCAGTGGGCGCAGGGCGGCATCTCGAGCGTGTTCTCCAAGGACGACACGCTCGAGGCTCACGTCAGCGACACCCTCGAGGTCGGCGCGGGGCTGTGCAACGTGAGCATGGTGGAGAACACCGTGTCGCGCGGCCCCGGTCTCGTCCGCGATCTGGCCGAGACCTACGGCGTCCGATTCGATCGGGAACAAGGCGGCAACGACGGGCCCTTCGCCCTCGGCCGCGAGGGGGGGCACAGCCATCGTCGCGTGGTGCATCACCACGACATGACCGGCGCGGAGCTCATCCGAGCCCTGCTGGCCGCCGCCGATGCCCACCCCAACATCACCCTGCTCGCCCACCAGATGGTGGTCGACCTGCTGTCGTGGACCAAGGTCGACGGCCAGCGCGGCTGCTTCGGCGCCTACGCCCTCGATACGCAGAGCCAGAACGTCAGCGCCTACCTGGCGCCGGTCACCGTCCTGGCCGCGGGCGGCGCGGGCAAGGTGTATCGCTACACCTCCAACCCCGACGTGGCCACCGCCGACGGCATCGCCATGGCCTATCGGCTGGGCACCACCGTCGCCAACCTCGAGTTCATGCAATTCCACCCGACCTGCCTGTATCACCCCAACGCCAAGAGCTTCTTGGTCACGGAGGCGGTGCGGGGCGAGGGCGGAATCCTCCGTCGCCGCGACGGCAGCGAGCTGATGGCCGGGCGCCACCCCATGGGCAGCCTGGCCCCCCGCGACGTCGTGGCCCGCGAGATCGATGCCGAGCTCAAGCGCTCGGGCGAGCCCTGCGTCAACCTCGACGTCACCCACTTGAGCGCGGATTTCCTGCGCCGCCGCTTCCCCGGCATTCACGATCGCTGCCTGAAGCTGGGCCTGGACATCACCACCGAGCCCCTGCCCGTCGTGCCCGCCGCCCACTACATGTGCGGAGGCGTGGCCGCCGATCCCTTTGGCCGCACCGACGTGCCCGGGCTGCTCGCCATCGGCGAGGTGGCCATGAGCGGCATGCACGGGGCCTGTCGACTCGCGTCCAACAGCCTGCTCGAAGCGGTGGCCCTGGCCGCGGGCGCAGCCGAGATCGCCGACGACTTCGGCCGCGAGCCCCCGGGTTCGGTCAGCGACTGGAACGAGGGCGACGCGGTCGACTCCGACGAAGCGATCATGGTCAGCGCCAACTGGGAGGAAGTCCGGGCGCTGATGTGGAACTTCGTGGGCATCGTGCGCTCCGACAAACGCCTCGAGCGAGCGCGGCGTCGCATCGAGATGCTGCGCCACGAAATCCACGAGTACTACTGGCGGTTCCGGGTCACCCGCGACCTGCTGGAGCTGCGCAACATCGCCCTGGTCGGCCACCTCATCATCGAGTGCGCCCGCCGACGCAAAGAGAGCCGCGGCCTGCACTACACGCTCGACCACCGCGACAAGAGCCCCGAGTTCGCCTGCGACACCGTCTTCAACAAGCGCCAGGGGCCCGACGCATGAACGCCAGGACCAAGGGCGCCGTCGTGCTCGTGGCCGTGCTGGGTCTGGCCGCCTGCGGCCCGCGGCACGCCCGTTCGCCCGCCCAGCTTCGCGATGCCCACGTGGCCGCGCTCGAGGGCAACGATCCCAAGGCCGCCTACGCGCTGCTCAGCCCCGACGTCCAAGCCACGGTCAGCTACGAACAATTCGAGGCGCGCTGGAAGGCCGATGCCGCCGAGCACCAAGCCGCCAGCCAGGCCGCCGATGACCTGCCCGCCGCGCTGAAGACCCCCATCGAAGGCGGCACCACCGTGCACTCGGGGGGCCACGTGCTGCGATGGACACGGGTGGGTGACGATCTGCTCGTCAGCGATGGCCTGCCCGGTCGCCCCGATACCAGCACACCCGCCCAGACGGTCCGGGCCTTCGTGGCCGCGGTTCGCCGCGCCGATCTGGCCGAGCTGCGCGTGGTGCTGGGAGACTCCTTGCTCGCGGTGATCGACGAAGACTGGAACCAGCGGGTCGATGCCATCGAGCAGGCACTCGAGGAACCGGGCGCGCTCGACCTCAGCGCGGATCTCCGCCGGGCCGAGCTGCGCTACGACGTCGGTCGCGCGGTAACCCTCGAGCAGACCCCTCAGGGATGGCGCATTACCGGTCTGCGCTAGTTGCGACTAGCGTCACCTGCGCAATTCATCAATTCGGGACGCGTGCCCCTATGCGCACATGAGGCGCGCAACTGGCCTACGGCCGGGCCCAAAGGCCTCTACCGACCGTTCAGGAAGTACCGCGGCAAAGCGTGGTCTAGCCTACGAGCCATACTGTTGCACCGCCCGCGAGGGCTGGCCGAAGGCACAAGGAGCCGGCACCGATGCAACCGTCTTTCACCGTTGGCGACAAGTCCGTCTACCCCGCCCATGGCGTCGCTGACGTCGTCGACCTCGAGAAGAAGGAAATCGCCGGAAGCGAGATCACCTTCTACCACCTCAAGGTGGTGGGCTCGGGGCTCAAGATCATCGTCCCGGTCCACAAGGCCGAGGAAAACGGCATGCGTTCGGTTGCCACGGCCGAAGAGATCGAAGAGATGTTCGAGCTGTTGCGGGACCAAGAGATCCCCAACGACCGGCAGACGTGGAACCGACGCTATCGCGGCTTCATGGAGAAGATCCGCACCGGTTCGCTGTTCGAGGTCGCCGAGGTCTACCGCGACCTTTCGCTGCTCAAGGGCCGCAAGACGCTGTCCCACGGCGAGCGGCAGATGCTCAGAACCGCCCAGGACCTGTTGATCCGCGAGCTGACGGAAGCGCAATCAGCGCCCGAGGATGAGGTCGTGGCTGCGCTCGAGGCTCCGTTCGAGGCCAAGCACTGAGCCGGCCCGCCCGACGGAAGCCGGATAACGCTCACAGCCTCGCCCTTTGCCCGGCGCGGCGGTGAGGCTACAACGCGTGCCGTGGCGATCGACAACACCGACCAGGTGATCATCCGGATCTGCACCGACCCCTGGCATCTCGTCGAGGTCGATGGCTTCGTCTGCCCCACCAACTCCAAGGGGATCATGTCGACGTATCCGGCGTCGAAGCTCAAGGAGCTCTCCGGCCGTCACGTCGAGGAGCAGGCGATGTCCCACGCTCCGCTGGCGGTCGGCGCTGCGTTCGTGACCGATGCGGGGCCGATGAAGGCCAAGCACCTGATCCACGTGGCGAACACCGAAAACCCCGGCGGGCGCGTGCTCGTCGAGGACATCCTTCGCGCAACGGCCGCGGTGCTCATCACCTGCGGCGTCAAGAACCTGCACAGCATCGCCATTCCGTTGATGGGCGCCTTCAACGAGGGCATCCCGGCCGAAGAGGCGGCTCGGGCGATTCACAGCGAATTCCGTTCGTACCGGGGTGACCGGCACATGCAGGTGTTGTTGATGGCCAAGGACGCCGACGAGGTCGAGGTGTTCGAGATGGCCATCGAAGGCACGAGCTAGGCGCTCGGCCACGGGCCATGCGATCTCGCTAGCCTGTCGAACATCGAATACGCGCACCAATGGACGTCGCTCCCAATGGGAGCGCGCTCTATTCACGTGCTGCGCGGGATGGGATGTGCGACCATGCCTTCAGCGGCACCCAGTGACCGCTAGCACCGGATCTGGCCGCTTCGAGTGGCCCCCGTAGGGTCGCCAAGGCACCGACCCCTGTGCTAGTTCACTCGCCGCACCGGGACTTGCGCATGGCCGAATCGTACCTTCCCGCTTTGTTGTTCGTGATCTTCGCTTTGGGGTTCGCGGCCGTAATGCTGGGCCTGACGATGATCCTCGGTCCCAAGCGGACCACCACCGTCAAAGACGAGCCCTTCGAGTGTGGCAGTGAGCCGATCGGCAGCCCACGCGTCAAATTCAGCGTCAAGTTCTATCAAGTCGCGATCCTCTTCTTGGTGTTCGATATCGAGGTCGCGTTCCTCTATCCCTGGGCCTCCTCCTTGTTCCGCGAGCTCAGCTGCACCACGCCGCTGACGCCCGAGGGCATCTGCATGGGCGGTAGCTCGCTCTTCGGCCTCGTCGAGATGATGATCTTCCTCGGGATCCTCGTCGTCGGCCTTGCCTACATCTGGCGTAAGAAGGCCCTCGATTGGGCATGAGCGGAAAAGCAGCTTGTCGATGACTGACGACAATCCGACCTTCATCCCCACCGTCCTCCAGGACGCGGTGAACTGGGCCCAGAAGTTCAGCCTGTTCACCTACCCCTTCGCCACCGCCTGTTGCGCGATGGAGTTCATGTCGACCATGGGCTCTCGCTACGACATCTCGCGGTTCGGGGCTGAATTTCCGCGTTTCTCGCCGCGCCAGGCCGACCTGCTGATCGTCATCGGCACCATCACCGAGCGCCAGGCACCGGTCCTGCGCCGCATCTACGACCAGATGCCGGACCCCAAGTGGGTCATGGCGTTCGGCGTGTGCGCCTCGACCGGCGGCTTCTATCAGAACTACACCGTGATGCCGGGGGCGGACCAAGTCATCCCCGTCGACGTCTACGTGCCCGGCTGCCCGCCGCGGCCCGAGCAGGTGCTCGACGGCCTCATGGCGCTGCAGAACCGGATCCAAGAGCACCGAGGTCACGCGCAGGCCGAGTTGGGCAATACCGCCTGCATCGGCTACAGCGATCGACGACACCTCCCCGTACTCACCGACGGCACCAGCATGACGCTGGGTCCCGACGAGCGCATGCCCAAGGACGGCCGGGTCCGCTGAGCGAGGTTTTTCATGGCCCAACGCGTCCTCGAACTCCTGCAACAGCGGCTGCCCGACGCCATCGTCGAGACGGGCAGCTACGTCGGCGACGAGATGGCACTCGTCGAGCGCGAGCACCTGCTCGAGGTCCTCACCCTGCTCAAGGAGGACCCCGCCCTCGCCTTCAACATGCTGACCGACCTCACCGTGGTCGACTGGATGGGCCAGAAGCCGCGCTTCGAGGTCGTCTATCAGCTGTACAGCATCCAGCACAAACACCGCGTGCGCCTCAAGGTGGGCGTAGACGAGGGCGACGCCAAGACCTGCTCGGTCCCCTCTGCCACCGGGCTCTGGTACTCGGCCGCATGGGCCGAGCGCGAGGCCTGGGACCTTTACGGGGTCCACTTCACGGGCCACCCCGACCTGCGTCGCATCCTCATGTACGAAGAGTTCGTCGGCCACCCGTTGCGCAAGGACTACCCGCAAAACGGCCGGCAGCCGCTCATCCGCCGCCCGGATGCGCCGGCCACCGACGACCAGACCACTCGCCTGTTGGCCAACAGCCACGACCGTCGCGTCGAGTAGCCGGAGTCCGCCGTGTCCGCTGCCAAGCCGCTGTCCCCTCCTCCCATCGCGCAGAACCTCGCCGAGACCTTCGACCCCAGCGGTCGTCAGGCGGGCGAGAGCCCGCTGTCCCCCTCGATGCAGCAGTTCGCCGAAGAAGCGGCGCGCCTGCCCACCGAGGAGGTCATCGTCAACATGGGCCCGTCCCACCCTGCGATGCACGGCACCGTCCGGGTGGTGCTCCGCATCGACGGTGAGCTCATCAAGGACGCCGACGTCCAGATCGGCTACCTGCACCGGGGCTTCGAAAAAGAGTGCGAGTCCGCCACCTGGTCGCAGGTGTTCCCGTACGTCGACCGCCTCAACTACGTCTCGCCGATGCTCAACAACGTGGGCTTCGCGATGGCGGTGGAGAAGCTGCTCGGCATCACCGATCGCGTGCCCGAGCGCGCCGAGTACATCCGGGTCATCGCGGGCGAGCTGTCCCGCATCTCCGACCACCTCACCTGCATCACCGCCTCGCTCGCCGAGCTGGGCGGGCTCACCACGTTCTTTTGGGGCAACCGCGCCCGCGAGCACGTGTGGGAGCTACTCGAGGACCTCAGCGGCGCCCGGCTGACCCACAGCTACGCCCGCATCGGCGGCGTGGCCTGGGACCTGACCGAGGGCTTCGAGGACAAGTGCCGCGAGAAGCTCGGCAAGATTCGCTACCTCATCGGGGAGATTCGCACGCTCGTCGAGCGCAACCGCATCTTCCTCGATCGCATGGAGAAGGTCGGCTTCATCTCGGCCGAAGACGCGCTGTCCTACGGCTTCACCGGCCCCTGCCTGCGCGGCTGCGGCGTGGCCTACGACGTCCGCAAGGACCACCCCTACTCGGTCTACGACCACTTCGACTTCGACATCCCCATCGCCGACGGCGGAGACAACCTCGCCCGCTATCTCGTGCGCATCGAAGAGATGGCGCAGTCGATGAGCATCATCGAGCAGGCGCTCATCCAGATCCCGCCCGGCCCGGTCATCATCGACGACCCCATCGTCGCGCTGCCGGCCAAGCGCGAGGTCTACAACTCCATCGAGGGCATGATCTCGCACTTCAAGCTGATCATGGACGGGATCAAGGTCCCGCCCGGCGAGGCCTATAGCTACACCGAGGGTGGCAACGGCGAGCTGGGCTTTTACGTGGTCAGCGACGGCTCCGGGCGCCCCTACAAGCTCCGCTGCCGTCCTCCCTGCTTCTACATCACGTCCGCGCTGCGCCAGATGATCGTCGGGGCCAACATCGCGGACGTCGTCCCCATCTTCGGCTCGATCAACATGATCGGCGGCGAGTGTGACCGCTGAACCAGGGCGCCATGGCCAACCACGATAGCCGCTCCACTTCCACGACCCTCCCGCCCTCCCCGGGTGCGGTGCCGCCCCCGAGCACCACCCAGGCCCCGCGGGTGGGCGTCGACCTGCGACCCCAGCCCCCCGAGGGCTGGGCCCCGCCCGTCGCCCCCAACCTCCCCGCCGACGTGGTCGAGGGCGAAGCCACGGTGACCCTGACCATCGACGGTCAGGCGGTCGTCGCACGCGAAGGCACCAACGTCCTCGAAGCCGCCAAGCTCATGGGCGAGGACATCTGCCACTTCTGCTACCACCAGGGGCTGTCCATCGCGGCCAGCTGCCGCCAGTGCCTGGTCGAGATCGAGAAGATGGGCAAGCTCCAGCCCTCCTGCCAGGTGCAGGTGCGCGAGGGCATGGTGGTGCACACCAAGAGCGACACCGTGCTCAAGGCCCGCAAGGACCTGCTCGAGTTCACGCTCAAAAACCACCCCATCGATTGCCCCATCTGCGACAAGGCCGGCGAGTGCACGCTCCAGCGCCACTACATGGACCACGACCACTCGCTCACCCGCGTGGACGTGCCCAAGATTCGCAAGGCCAAGCACAAGGACATCGGCCGCGAGATCGTGCTCGACGCCGAGCGCTGCATCCTGTGTAGCCGCTGCGTCCGCTTCTGCGAGGAAATCCCCGAGACGGCCGAGCTGGCCATGATGTACCGCGGCGACCACGAGTCCCTCGACATCGCCCCCGGCCACCGCCTCGACAACAACTACTCGCTCAACACCGTCGACGTGTGCCCCGTGGGCGCGCTGACGGCCAAGGACTTCCGCTTCGCCGTTCGCACCTGGGAGCTGCGCTCCACCGACACCTCCTGCCAGGGCTGCGCCACCGGTTGCGCCATCGAGCTGCACACCAAGCACGAGTCGGCCTACCGCATCGTGCCCCGCCACGATCCCGAGGTGAACGGGCACTGGATGTGCGACCGCGGGCGCTACATGTACAAGCAGCTCGACAGCAGCGAGCGGGTGTTCCACGCCAGCATCGACGGCAAGCCGCGCAGCGTGGCCGAGGTGATCACCGCCACCGCCAACCGCCTCAAAGAGGCCAAGAAGGTCGCAGTGGTGTTCTCGGCCGCGGCCAGCAACGAAGCCAACGACGCCCTGCGACAGCTGGCCGAGGTGCTCGTCAACAAGGGCGCCCAGCCCACCCGCTACGTGCTGGGACGACCGCGGGGCGAGGGTGACCACATCCTCAGCGACCCCGACAAGAACCCCAACACCCACGGGGCGCTCGATGCCGCGGGCGAGGTCGACAAGCACGAGGCCGAGCTCGCGCTCGAGCTGGCCGGGCGAGCCTACGACGCGGTGGTGTTCCTCGACGACGCGGGCGAGCTGTCCGAGGTCGCGCTGGCCGGGCTCAAGGGCATCACCTCGGTGTGCCTCGCCGCTCGGGCCACGCCGCTGGCCGAGGCCTGCACCATCGTGCTGCCCGCCGCCAGCTGGGCCGAGATCCTCGGCACCACCATCAACCGTCAGCGGCTGCTCCGCATCATGAAGCCCGCGTGGCGACCCGAGCACGACCGCAAGCACCGGGCCGACCTGCTCCGCGACTTGCTGCTGGCCCTCGGCCTGCGCAACGTCGCCACCGCCAAGGAGCGCACCCGGGCGCTGGCCACCACCCACGAGCACGCCGAGCTCACCACCTTGGTGCAAGAGCCCGCCGCGAGCCGCCCCACGCTGCTGCGGTGGGCCAACTCCCGCGGATAGCCCTGCGCCCTTCCGCTTTGCCGTATCGCGAACCTTCCCGCGTCCCGACCGAGGCCGAGATGAACCACGTCGCCGCGATCTTCTCCCGCTTCGCCGCCCTCCTGCTGGGGCTGCGCCGCGGTGCCCTGGGGCCCCAACGGCTCGGGGCGCTGGGCCCTGCGCTGTTGCTGGGCCTGCTCACCACCGCCTGCACCGACCCTCCCACCGCCGTCGAAGACCCGACGCTGGTGCGGCTGGAGCCGGGCGAGATCATCGCCCACCCCAGCACCGATTCGGTCGAGGTATCCGTCGTCAACATCTCCAAGGCCGGGGTCACCCTGTCCGGGTATCGCGTGGCGGGCCCCGACTACGCCGGCTTCCAGGTGGCCGAGGACGCCAAGGTCATCACCGTCCCGCCGGGTGAGAGCGCCTCGTTCCACGTCGGCATCGACTCCGGCTACTTCCTCGGCCCTGGCGACCACGCCCCCGCGGTGCTGCTCGGCGGTGCCGAGCCCGAGCCCGTGGGTCCCGACCAGTACCGCCCCGGTCAGGCCCAGCTCGTCCTCGACGTCACCCCCGAGCGTGGCGTCGCGGCCGGCATCGAGCCCCAGCAAGCCAGCATCGACGTCCGCTTCGAGGACCCGCACTGGAGCACGCAGTACCTGCTGCCCGCGCTGGCCAAGATCCTCCTGCTGGTCATGGGCTTCATCATGCCCCTGGCCTCGCTGCTCACGTGGATGGAGCGCAAGCAGAGCGCGATGATGCAGGACCGGGTCGGCCCCAACATGGCCGCCCTCAAGATCGGTCCGCTGAGCCTCCGGCTCTGGGGCATTCCCCACTTCATCGCCGACGGCGTGAAGATGCTGTTCAAGGAGGACTTCATCCCCAAGCGCGCCCACCGAGCCCTGTACTCGCTGGCCCCGCTGTTCGCGTTCATCCCCGCGCTGGTCGTGTTCGCGATCGTCCCCTTCGGCGACGCCATCTGCTACGACCACCTGCTCGACCCGCTGTCCGACGCCGACGTCGCTCAGTGTGCCGACGGCCGCGGCGGCACCCCGCTGCAGATCGCCCAGATCGACGTCGGGCTGCTCTACTACTTCGCCATCGCGTCGCTCGCCACCTACGGCACCGCGCTGGCCGGGTGGTCCAGCTACAACAAGTGGGCCATCCTCGGCGCGCTGCGGGCCTCGGCCCAGATGATCAGCTACGAGGTCGCCATCGGCCTGACCATCGTCGGCGCGCTGCTGGTCTACGGCACGCTCGAGCCCCACGCGCTGGTGCACGCCCAGCTCGACACCTGGTGGGGCATCGCCCTCCAGCCGGTTGCGTTCATCCTGTTTTTCACCTCCGCCATGGCGGAGACCAAGCGCGCCCCCTTCGACCTGCCCGAGGGCGAGTCGGAGATCATCGGGTACTTCATCGAGTACTCGGGCATGCGCTTCGGCCTGTTCTTCCTCGGTGAGTTCATCGAGGTCATCTTCATGTCGGCGATGATCGCCACCCTGTTCCTGGGTGGCTGGAGCCTGCCCTTCGGGATGCTCGGCGCGAGCGGCTTCTCCAGCCCGCTGATGGCCCAAGTCTTCCTGACGGCAGTCGGCCTGGGCCTGAGCGTGATGGGCATCGCGGCCTGGCGCACGGGCAAGGCGGGCGAGCTGTTCGGCTCGTTCGTCACCCTCGTCGGCGTACTGCACCTGTTCGCCGCGGTGTGGTCGCTGTTCACCGGGTGGGGCGACCAGGTTCCCCACATCCTGGTGGTCGTGCTCGGCATGGTCATCTGGGGCGGCAAGATCTTCTTGCTCTGCGGCCTCCAGCTCCTCGTCCGCTGGACGCTGCCGCGCTTCCGCTACGACCAGCTGATGAGTCTGGGGTGGAAGGGCCTGCTGCCGCTGTCCATCGCCAACATCGTCATCACCGCCATCCTGGTGTACCTGCTCATGCCGGGGCCGCCCACGGTCCCCTAAAGCCGCGTTTCGGAGGTTGCAAGCATCATGACTATCGGCGTCAAGAAGGTCTCTTTGGAGCGCACCAGTCGCGACCAGATTTTCCTGCCCGCGATCCTCGAAGGCCTGCTCACCACGGCGCGGCACTTCTTCAAGAACACCTTCACTCCCGGCCACGGTGACGTCGACACGATTCGCTACGGCGAGCCGGGGGTCGACGTGAAGGACTACTACCCGGAGCGCTTCCGGGGCGTGCACCGCCTCATGCACCGCGAGGACGGCTCCGTCCGCTGCGTCGCGTGCATGTGCTGCTCGACGGTGTGCCCGGCCAAGTGCATCTACATCGAGGCCGAGGATCGGCACGACGACTCCGAGAAGGCCCCGCAGAGCTTCGTCATCGACGAGCTCAAGTGCGTGGTCTGTGGCTTCTGCGTCGAGGCGTGCCCCTGCGATGCGATTCGCATGGACAGCCGCGAGCACATGATCCCCACCGAGACCCGCGAAGAGGCCGTGCTCGGCAAGGTCGACTTGATGGCGCGCGGTGGACCGAGCGTGGCCGTGCAAGGTGGCGTGGGCGACAACTATCGCGAGACCGCGCCCAAGGCCGACCCGCGATTCAGCCACGACCCGCGCTGACGCGAGCGTCGATTTTCGGGGTCGTCGACCGAGTCGTTGTCAAGAGATTCGGCCGTGACCGTCGGCATGTCGCGGGCCCGATTTACCGGGCCCGGTGCAAGCATTTGATGTCGCCGCCGGACCTCGCGGTGCTACGCTGACTGGGCACGGCCGCTGTCCGAGTCGTAAAGCTCTTCCTACTGACCGTTCAACCAGGGAATCGCCGCTGTCCGTGGGAGCGCAGGCCCGTCCGGCGGGAAGCCCGAAGCGGTTATTCGCGATGCCCACCTGCCAGGTGTAGGGGTTGAGCTTGTCATCGCCGGACAGCGGCCTGCTCCTTTTCTTCCGTTGAACGCCACGCGGCGTTTCGAACGAAAAACGGGCAGCCGAGGTGCCCCGAAGCACCTCGACTGCCCTGCCCGATTCGTCTCGGAAAAAACCCGTCAGGCGCCCCAGAAACGATGCCGGCCGCCTCGACGCAGCGGACGAACCCGTGCCGTGGACTGCCCGTTGCCGGCCTTGGCCTTGCCGCCGCGAACGGTCACCGCCGGGACGGTCTCGTCGAGGGTGGGCTGCGGACGGCGCCCTTCGTGCGCATCGCGACCCAGCGCGCCACAAAAGTTGAGATTGACGTAGTGCCCGTCGTCTTCCACGACCCGGCACGTGAGCACGACCGTGTGTGGACGCCCGTTGCAGACCAGCTCGATGGCCAGCCACAGCACCGAGCTGCTGCGGAGCTTGTGAACGGGACTCAATAGCCGCGCGCCGTCGACCCCGAGCTCCACGATCGCCACCGGGATCTCCCGGCCGGACGCCGAGCGAAGCCCCGCGGGCACGTAGCAGACGAAGCGCGGAAAGTACCGCGGCTCGTGCCGTGGAATCGCCTTGCCGGTGAAGGGCCGACACAACGCATCGTGCAGGCTCGAGATGCGATCGAGCTGCTGCGGGTCGTGAATCTCGCGACGGTCGAGCCGCAGCCGCAGCCGGCGGTATTCCACGAGATCGTCGACCAGGTTGCCGCGGTAGGTCGAGCCGTCCGCTCGCTTGGCGGTGATCGGGTGGCGGTTGTCGTTGGGCTCCCCGCTCGGCTCGGCGACGCTTCCCGTCGGCGGCTTCAGTTTGTTCACGTCGTACTCGATGGTCCCCCGCCGACTCCGAGCCCCGTGGTAGCTGACGGCGAAGACCTCCTCCTCGCACTCGGGGCGAGGCGGCGCGGGCTCGTCCTCGTAGATGAGCGAGGTCTCGAAGATGCGGAAGACGGTGCCCGGTCGCAGGAACTGGCGACGAATCTGCTCGTTGTCGACGCTCGTGCCGTTGCTGCTGTCGAGATCGACGAGCCAGTGCCCGCCCCGGGGATCCTCGACGAGCTTCGCGTGGTCACGCGAGATTCCGTCGTCGAGGATCTGGATGTCTGCATCGACGCGGCGGCCGATGCCCGTCGAGCCCTGCAGGGGATAGGTCGCGCCGCGTAGCGGGCCGTCGAGCACGCGTACGCGCCGACGGACCTGCACCATGTCGTCGAGGGTCGGTCTGTCCATCATCATGTTCCTCCTTCGGCGCCGGTCGAGTCCGCCATGCCGTGCGTGTCCCCGCCGTCCCCCGACTCGGCGCTCACCCCCGAGGTCGCGACGAGCTCGTGGGGAGGCGGCCCGGACTCCGACGCGGCGCCCGTCGTCGCGCCGGAATCCGAGCCGTCTCCAGCAGGCCCCGTGGGACGACGCGTCGTCTCGGTGCCGACCTCGGAGCCCCCCGCTCCCGTCTCGGCGTCCTCCCCCGTCCCGACCGCCCCGCCGGGCCACGAAGGGCACTGAGGCAGCAGTGGGTCGCCCCCCGGGCACGGCCCACCGCACGCCAGCCCGAACGACGCGGCCAGCCCCAGTCCCGCCACGAGCCCGCCCCCGACAGACACGGCCCGCGTCCCCCCGACCGATGGAGACCGGTGCACCATCACCTCGGCTCCCCCGGCAGTTCCTCTTCGTCGATGACGTGCGTCGGGTACTCGACCTCGGTCTTCATCAGGTGCAGCCGCCGCGACCCCGACTCGTGCGGGCTGCCGTAGGGGCGCATCTCCTGGTTGGTGCGCTGGGCGATCGGCTCGTGCCGCTTCTGCCCCCGCGGCGACCAGCCCGGCGCCCCCGCGAAGCTCACCCCCAGGTTGCCCCCTCGCACCCAGATGACCCGCGCGGGGAACACCAGCGTATGCGTGCCGCCCCCTCGGTTGCGCTCCACCGCCAGCCACACCAGGGTGTCGACCATGATCGAGTGTGCCCCCACCTCGATCTCGGCCCCGTCGACGCCGATCTCCACCACGTCGATGGCGTGCTCCTCCCCCGTGAACATCCGCAGGCTGCCGTCGATGCGGCACGAGAAGCGGTGATAGGTGCGGATGCCCCCCGCGGTGGGGAACGCGGCCCCGCCCGGTCGCATGCGCTGCTCGAGGTCGCGAAAGCTCGCGCCCTGCGTGGACGACTGCGGCTCACCCCGCAGCACTCGCGTGCGGAGGGCCCGGTACTCGGCGATGTCTCCGATGACGTCTCCGTGGTACTGGACGCGCCCCGGGTGGTCGGCGGAGGCTGAGCTCCGCCCCGGCTCCGAGACCCCGGAGGCTGCCTCCTGGCTGCCCTGGAAGGCCGAGTAGGCGATGGTGGTGCGGTGCGCGGGCGGTCCGTCCCCCGTCGTCGCGACCACGGCCCCTTCCTCGAGTGGTTCGAGCGCGCGGACCTCCTCCTCGTAGACCATCCGATAGCGCATCACCTCGAAGATGGTGCCCACCTCGAGCACCGTTCGGTTGACCCGACGCTGCTCGACGAATGTGCCATTGGTGCTCTCGAGATCGATGAGCACGTGGTTGCCATCGATGTCGGTCATGATGCACGCGTGCTGCCGCGAGACGCCGTCGTGCACGATCTGGATGTCACAATCGATGTCGCGGCCGATGGTCAGCCGCACGCTGGGGTCGAAGGTCGCATCCCGCAGGGGCCCATTGAGCACCCGAATTCGGCGGTTGCCGGCCGGTGCGTCCGCAATCGCCATGACGCTCACCGGGCCCTCCGACACCGAATGGCGACCGACTCACACCCCACACGCTCCTGTTCCACTACGCTGTTCATTGCGAACCCCTTCCCTCACCCAATCCGTTTTTCAACAAACTGCCACCCAATGTGTCCCCCCGAAGAGGCCACCGACCAGGTTGCGAGCCGTCCCTCGCGTCTCCCTGGCGTTTGCTGTCAATTGATTTCTAACAGTTCATTCCAGTGGATTCACCTGTCAGAAGTACCTGTTGTCACGTAAACGGTGCGGGGAATATCGCCACGGGATCACCTGCTAGCGACCCGTTGATGACGATTGAGGGCTCTTCGAGCCTCCGCCACGGCTACCGTTGCTGCCGAACATGAAATACGCCGCGCGGGAGGGGACTCCCGCGCGGCGCCGATGAGCCGCTGAAGGTGGACTGTCTACAGCAGCGACGTCAGGCCACAGTCCCCCACCCCGTCGCAACCGGCACAGTCCCAACGGAAGTTGTCGATGAGCACGGCGGTGGTGAAGGCATCGTCGGCCACGTCCGCGAGGAAGAAGCTCACGGTGATGGTCTCGCCGGGGATGACCGAGGCGAGCACCGAGCGCCAGCCGGTCGCGCCGTGGTCCTCGAAGCCGGTCCCCACCAGCAGCGGATCGGCGCCCGTGATCGACATCTCCCCCGCGTTGGCCAGCTCGGTGATGGTGAAGGGCGTGCCGTCCTGCGTGACGGCGACGTTGCCCGTGAAGCTCCCGCTGTCGACCCACACGACGAAGATGTCGTTGAACTGAGTGTCGACGTATTCGGGATACTCGCCCGAGAAGTAGGCGAAGTCGAAGCGGAAGCCGTCGACGCCCTCGGGCACGGTGAGGGTGACCTCCATGTGCACTTGGTCGTTGAGGCCCAGCCCGGTCAGGCCGAGGCCCGCCAGCGAGTCCGCGCAGTCGTTGACGCCGTCGCAGCCCTCGAAGGGCGTGCCTCCGGCCCCGCCGTTGCTGCCCTCGGTCTCCGTGATCGGAGCCGGGTACGGGCCGCCGTCGGGGTTGCTGGTGGGATCGCCCCCGGCCTGGCTCGAGGCCGGCTCCACGACCACGCCGCTGCCGTCGGGCGGGGTGATGGCCCCCGTGCTGAGCAGCAGCATGTTGTTGCCCCCGTTGTGCTGTGCATCGGGGTTCTGCGCGTCGGGACGCGGCGACCAGATCCCCACCGCCGGATTGGCGGGATCGGGCGCCGACCCGTACTGATTGATGATCGCCCAGGTCCCCGCGTCGGTGACGTTGAAGACGCTGTTGTCGAGCACCATCGACTCGTCGTCGTTCCCCGAGCAGCCCAAGCCCACGGCCTGGAACGCGTCCCCGGCCGGAGCTCCGGCCGTGCCGTCACACTGCAGGTAGGCGATGGGAGCCAGGCACGTGCAGTCGGCGAACCCGGGATCGTCGTCGTCACAGTCGAGCCCGGAGGTGACCCCCGAAGGCGGATCGGTGTCGCCGTAGCCGTCACCGTCGTCGTCGTTGAAGCACCCGAGCGGATCCGCCTCGTTGGCTGCCGCCCCCGGGAAGGTGGTCACGCTGCCGTCATCGCAGTCCGTGCCCGCGTCCACGCCCGCGGCCACGGCGTCCGAGCCGTAGCCGTCACCATCCGAGTCGAGGGTGCACAGGCCGGGCTCGGCCGTGGCTGCCCCCGGGAAGGTGGCCGCCGACCCGTCGTCGCAGTCGCTGCCGTCTTGCGCCCCCGTGACCGACCCGGAGATCGAGTCGTCGCCGTAGCCGTCGTCGTCCGCATCGGCCGTGCACAGCCCCGGCTCGAGGTCGGCCGCCCCCGGGAAGACGAGCGCGCTGCTGTCCCCACAGTCGGTGCCTGCCGTCACGCCCGCGGGCGGGCTCGAGTCACCGTAGTCGTCGCCGTCGGCGTCCATCATGCACGCGGCGGGATCGTCGAGGGGCGCCACGCCGGGCCCGGCAAAGGCCGAGCTGTCGTCGCAGTCCGCCCCCGCGTCGGCCCCCGCGGGCGGCGAGGTCGGGCCATACCCGTCCCCGTCCGCGTCGACCGTGCACGCGCCGGGCTCGTTGGCTGCCGCCCCCGGATACACCGCAGAGTCGGAATCGACGCAGTCCTGGTCGTTGGTCACCCAGTCCGGCCCCGGAGCGTCGGCCGACAGCTCGCAGGTCGAGCCACCGAAGCCGTCGCCGTCGGAATCGAGGCACCACTGCCCGCAGATGGTCACCAGCGGGTTGTCGTCCTCGCAGTCCTGCCCGGAGAGGACCCCGGCGGGTGCGCCCGAGTCACCGTAGCCATCGAGGTCGGCGTCGGCCATGCACGCCGCCGCGTCTTCGATCTCGGCCGCGCCGGGATGGGTCGTGTCGATCCCGTCGTCACAGTCCGTGCCCGCGGTCACCTGCGGCGGAGGAGCGTCGTCACCCCAGCCGTCTTCGTCGGCGTCGAGGGTGCATGCGGTGGCCAGGGGCCCCGCTTCGGCCTCCGCCGCTCCCGGGAACGCCAGCGCCAAGTCGTCGGCACAGTCGGCCCCGTCCTGGGCGCCCGGGTAGGTCGCCGAAGCATTGGCGTCGCCGTAGCCGTCCCCGTCGGCATCGACCGTGCAAAGCGTCAGCTCGTTGGCCGCGGCGCTCGGGAACACGCCCGGGTTGGAGTCGACGCAGTCCGTACCGGGATTGACCCCCGGAGCGGGACTCAGGTCGCCCCAGCCGTCGTCGTCGTCGTCGTTCATGCACAGCTCGGCGTCGTCGAGCTCGGCCGCCCCCGGGAACGTGGTCAGCGAACCGTCGTCGCAGTCGCTGCCCGGGTCTGCACCCGGCGGCGGCGTGCCGTCGCCGAACCCGTCGCCATCGCCGTCCACCGTGCACAGCGCGGGCTCGTTGGCGGCCGCGCCCGGGTACACGGTGATGTCGGTGTCGATGCAATCGATGTTGTTGTTCACCCACTGCGGGCCGGGAGACGTCCCGGACAGGTTGCAGTTGCCCGGGTCGCCAAAGCCGTCCCCGTCGTCGTCGAAGCACCACTGGCCGCAGATGGTCACCAGCGGGTTGCCGTCCTCGCAGTCCTGCCCCGACGCGACTCCGGCCGGAGGCGCGGCCTCGCCATAGCCGTCGAGGTCTTCGTCGGCCATGCACGCGTCGGCATCGTCCAGCTCCGCCGCCCCCGGGTGGGTGTTGACCGAGCCGTCGTTGCAGTCTGTGCCGGACAGGATCGCCCCGGGCGGGTCGTCGTCGCCGTAGCCGTCTTCATCGGCATCGAGCAAACACTCGGCCGCCAGCGGCATGTCCTCGAGCTCGGCCGCCCCCGGGTAGGCCAGGGCCCGCGTATCGTCACAGTCGCCGCCCGCATCGGCACCGGGCGGTGGCGTGGCGGATCCGAAGCCGTCGCCGTCCACGTCGATGGTGCACAGGCCCGGCTCGTTGGCGGCCGCTCCGGGGTAGATCGCCGGGTCGGAGTCGATGCAGTCGGTGCCGTCCTCGATCAGCGGATCGATGATGCTCGCCGAGGCATCGCCCCAGCCGTCGCCGTCGGCGTCCACCGTGCACAGCGTGTCCTCGTTGGTCGCCGCGCCCGGGAACGCATGCGGGTTGGCATCGGTACAGTCGCTGCCCACGTCGGCGCCGGCCGGCGGGGTGCTCGAGCCCCAGCCATCACCGTCGGCGTCCACCGTGCACAGAAGCGGCTCGTGAATGGCCGCGCCCGGGTACACGCCCGCGTCGGTGTCGATGCAGTCGTCGTCGTTGTCGACGTGGTCGTCGCTCGGCGGAACGTCGCCCCCGGGCACACAATCGAGCGGATCGCCGAAGCCATCGCCGTCGGTATCGGTACACCACACGTTGTGGCACCCGAACAGCTCGGGGTCCTGGTCGGCACAGTCGTCGCCCGGATCGACCCCCGGCGGCGGCTCGTTGTCCCCCCAGCCATCGTCGTCGTCGTCCTTGGTGCACGCGTCGGCGTCCTCGTTCTCGGCCGCCCCCGGGTGGGTAGTGTTCGAGTCGTCGTCACAGTCGTGCCCGGCCGTGACCGCCGCGGGTGTGTCGTCATCGCCCCACCCGTCGTCGTCGTCGTCGTTCATGCAGGCCGCGGCATCGTCCAGTTCGGCTGCCCCCGGGAAGGTGGTGTCCGAGGCGTCGTCGCAGTCGTCGTCGTTGTCGACATAGCCTGGCGGGGGCATGCCGTCGTCGACCGTGATCGACTCGTTCGGATCACCGAAGCCGTCGGAATCCGCATCGAGGAACCACAGCTCCTCGGGTTCGGGCTCGGGCTCCCCCGTGCCGGACCCATCGCCGGCCGATTCGGTATCGTCCGCCCCGCCCGTGGAGTCTCCGCCCCCGGATTCGTCCATCGCGCTGCCGTCGTCCGAGCCATCGTCCTCCGCGGCGGGCTGAGCCACACAATCGGTGCCGATCTGGCCCAAGCCATCGTCCAGGCAAGGGTCGCCACAGCCGACCGCCGTACACACGGGGACGAACAGGCCGAAGCTGGTCACCAAACGTCGAATTCGATTCATGTCCATGGTCTTCGTCTCCTATTGCTATTGCGCGTCACCGCTGACGTTGGTGTTGGTGCCGAGCACCTTGAATTCGATGCGACGGTTGAGCGACCGTCCGCGCTTGTCGTCGTTGCTGGCGATCGGTCGATCGGGCCCGACCCCGCGCGTCTCGAGGCGGGAGGCATCGATGCCCTGGGCGACCAAGAAGTCACGCACCGCTTCGGCGCGGCGGCGGCTGAGGTCGAGGTTGTGCTTGCGTCCACCGACGGCGTCGGTGTGACCGCTGATCTCCAGCCGAATGTCCGGGAAGTCCTTCATCACCGCCGCCGCCTTCTTCAGCCGGGGCAGCGAGCGCGGCAGGATGCGGGCCTTGTTGGTCTGGAATCGAATGCCCTCGATCACCCCGCTGAACTCGGCCAGCGCTTCCGGCAGCTCGTCGGGGCAGCCGTCGCCGTCTTCGAACCCATTGGCGGTCTCCGGCTGCTCGATGCACTGATCGTCGGGATCGAACAGGCCGTCGCCATCCGTATCGAGGACCGGGCACCCGCTCGGCGCGGGGCCGGCCTCGTCCACACACTGGTCGTCCGGGTCGAACAACCCGTCGCCGTCCGTGTCGACCATCGGGCAGCCATCGGGCGCGACGCCGACCTCGGTGACGCAGCTGTCCTCGGTGTCGAGGAATCCGTCGCCGTCCGTGTCGCGGACCGGGCACCCGCTCGGGGCGATGCCGGGCTCGTTCACGCACTGGTCATCGGGGTCGAAGAACCCGTCCCCATCGGTGTCCACGGGCTCGGGTTCGGCCGGGCGCGAGCGGCCCAGGGTCATCGACACGCCGAGCAGCGCCTCGAGGTTGTGGTCCCGAAAGCCGAGCTCCACGCCCCGCTGATTGCCCACCACGTCGCGCACGTCGAGCCGAATCTGGGTCGTGCGACTCAGGTACATCTTCACGCCGCCGCCGAAGTGAACCGACGGATCGACATCGTTGCCCACCGCCGCGCGCGAGCTGCTGACCCCGAAGGCCCCCACGCCCACGAGCGCGAACGGGGTGATGCTCCAGCGTCCGAGCTGCCCCACCACGCTGCCGCGCACGTTCCACAGGGTGGCCCGCTGGGCATCGGTGGTCTCGGTCGGGACCGCGCCGCCCTCCGCCTCGAAGCCGTAGTAGCGGCCCGGGTAGAAGCCCGCCCGGCCTCCGATCTCGGGCGCCACGTCGGCGAACTCCTTGAACCCCTGGTCGGGCAGATCCATGCTCGGCTCGAACAGCTCGTGCCGGGATCCGGTGTAGAAGACCCCGGCAAAGGCCCCCAGCTCCCCCATGTTGCGCTCCGGGGCCCACCGGTGAATCCACCGGTCGTCGTCCCCTCGCGACGGCCGAGCGAGGCCCTCGTCCGTGGTGGACGACGGCGAAGGCGTCGTCACGGCCACGGCCGGGTCGTCCACGGTCGCACTCTCGGCCTCGGTGTCGTCCCCCTCGGCCACGAACCCAGCAATGGGCCAGATCAACAAAAACTCCAGCGGTATCGTCATCTCGCTTCCCTCCCTCGGTGCGAATTGCTCCGGCGGTCGGGCCCACATGTCGCCTCGCCACCGCGCCGCCATCCACCGATGACCGACCCGACGACGGGCGAATGCGAGACCTCGCAGTCCCCATGCGCACGCCAAATAAGCGCCAATGGGCCAGTGTCACACTGGTCCACGGAGCCCGAACGAACAGGCCCCACCCCCGAATTCTTCGACCAATGTCACGCTATCCCAATCACCCAGGGGCGTCACCTGTCAGATGTACTAGTTCTTCTACCTGTGCCCGAGGGGCAAGACGCCCCATCCCCCTCGAGCCCTCACTCTTGGTCGTCCAAGCTCATCGAGTGCGCATAGCGAATGAGCGCCGCGTTGGACTCGATCCCCAGCACCTCCATCACGCGATACTTGTGGAACGCCACCGTTCTCGCGCTGATGTTCAGCTTCTGGCCGACCTCCGGCATCGTCAGTCCCTGCCCCAATAGCCGCAGGACTTGAAGCTGCCGGGTGGTCAGCTTGGCCGCCGCCAAGTCCTCGGTGCCCTCGGGCCGCAACCCCGGACCTATATACGTTCCGCCCTCCAGGGCCTTTTGCACCGCCACCACGAGCTGCCGCGGTGCCTCGGTCTTGAGCACGTAGCCGCTCGCCCCGATCTGCAGCGCCTGCCGGGCCATCGCCGGATCGTGCTTCATCGTCACCAGCACGATCTTGGTCTCCGGGGAGATCCGCCGAATCCGCCCCGCCGCCGCGAGGCCGTCGAGCTGCGGCATGGAGATGTCGCTGACCACCACGTCGGGCTTGGACCGCTCCACCTCTTCGACCAGCGCCAGGCCATCGTCGACCCGCGCGATGATGTCGAAGTGGGGTAGGAGCACGACCGCCAGCCCCTCGAGCATCAGCCCGTGGTCGTCGGCCAGGACCAGGCGAGCCCGGCTCATGCGGGCTGCTCCGCCCGTTGTTGCGTCACCCCGGCCACGATCTGTGTCCCTTCCCCGCGCTCGGTGAGGATCTCGACCGTACCTCCCACCAGTCGCATGCGCTCCTTCATGCCCAAAAGGCCCAAGCCTCCGTCGCGGTCGAGCTCCTCGAGGCTGAAGCCCATGCCGTCGTCGGTCACGCTGACCCAGGTGCGCCGCCCACTGCTCCCCACCCCCACCTTGATGTGGGTGGCCTTGGCGTGGCGGAGCGCATTGCTGAGCGACTCCTGCACCACGCGAAACAGCGCGAGCTCGGCCTGAGGCTCCAGCTCGTCCAGGGGCTCTTCGGGCTCGCCTTCGAATTCCACGTCGATCTCGGCGAGCATCGAGCATCGTCGACTCAGCGACGCCAGCGAGCTGGCCAGCCCCAGCCGACGCAGATCGGCCGGATGCAGGGTGTGGCTCAGGTCGCGCACGATGAGGCCCACCTCGGACAGCTGCTCCAGGGCCTCCTCGACCGCCTCGTCGAAGGGAGGGCTCGCCTCCGCCGCGCGCGCCCGGATGTGGTCCAGGCGCAAGGTGAGCGCGGCCACGCGCTGCCCCAGGTCGTCGTGCAGCTCTCGACCGAGGCGGGCCCGCTCGTCTTCCTGGGCCTGCACCAGCCGACGGTTGGTCCGCTCGAGGGCATCGTTCGCCAGCTTTCGATCGGTGATGTCGTGGACGACCCCGTGCGCCACGCTCGGCGCCCCTTGGCGATCGACGGTGACCTCGCCCCAGCATCGATACCAGCGCATGCGGAGGTCTCGGTGCACGACCCGACACTCGATCGGATCGAGCGAAGACCCGGTCAGCAGGGCATCGACGTGGGCCTGGAAGTCGTCTCGGTCGTCGCCGTGCACCCGCGACACGAGCTGGTCTTCATCCAGCTCCGCGCGGGGGTCGAGCTGAAACGCCCGCACCAGCTCGGCCGAGCAGTGCATCGAGCGCGTGGCCGAGTCCCGCCGCCAGTGGCCGATGCCCGCAATCCGCTGCGTGTGCTCGTGCTCGGATCGTTCTCGCTCCAAGCGCTCGCGATCGTGCAGCCGTCGCAGGTTCATGGCCAGCGTGTGCTCGAGCAGCTCGAGGTCGGCGATGAAGCTGCGCGGCCACGCGAAGTGGCTACGAATTCCATCGAAGACATGGGCACCCACCGTGCTCCCGGCCACGCGCAAGGGCAGCACGAGCAGCGACTTTTGGTGGAAGCTCCGAATCAGCCGCACGTCCTCGGGCGCCGACTCGTCGCGGGTCTCGATGCGCTCGAGCCGAGTCTGCTGCCCCCGAAGCGTGCGCTCCACCAGCTGCGAGCGCCCCGACGGCAGCTCGGCCTCGGGCACCCGCGGCACGCCGTCGTCGCTCCAGGTGGCCACCACCCGAAACCCCCGTCGGTTCGGCGTGGTGGAGTAGACCGTGGTGCGGTCGACTCCGAGCCGCGTCCCCAGGCTCCCGAGCAGCGCTCGCAATGCGGTGGGAACTTGGCTCTCGATGACGTCATTGAGTCGCGAGGAGAACCGCGCGGCAAGCTCACATAGCTCGGAACGGCTCCATGTGGGGCGCTTGAGCGCACCACGTTCGGCATCGACACGACTCATCGAAATTGCGGACGCCGAATCTCGGCGTGGCCGCATATGATCATAGGCGACGTGTACCGCAGCCGTCCTTAACCGCTCACTTCGCGGCAGTGGCCCAATTTGGTGGTAGGCCGTCGACCGACATCGGCATCATCGGGTCACTTCATCGAGTGATGGCTCGATGCCGCGCATCGTCGGTCGACGATGCGTCGCGCACCTACCCCTTCTTGGGGGGGCCCTGAATCTGCTGCGAGACCTCTTCGACCAATTGTGCGGGGTCGAGGCCGAGTCGCTTCTTCTCTTGGCGAATCTGCCCCGCGTGATGCTTGGCCACCGCTTCGAGGGTCTGCGGCTGTTCTCGCAGGACCCGCATGAAGTCCCGAATTCGCATGCGGGCACGATCTTTGCCGACCAACGACAGGGTGTCGAACAAGGGCGGCGCCGCGGTTCGAGCGGTGATCGCCATGCGCAACAAGGTGAAGACCTCGCGAGCCTTCCACTCGTGTCGCTCGCAGAACTCGCGCGTGAAGGTCTCCAGCGCGTCGGGGTCGAAGCCGCGAGCATCGGCATCGCGCTCGATCTCGTCGGTATAGACGGCCAAGATCTTGGCGCAGTCTTCGAAGCTGCGTTTCTTGATCGCGAGCTTCGAGGTGATCGCCGAGTAGTCGAGCGTGCCCCCGAAGAAGAAGCTGACATAGGGGATGAACTCGTCGAGCGTGTTGATGCGCTCGTGGGCCAACGCCAGCATCGCTCGCAAGCGATCGGGACGCAGCACGTCGCTGTCGATGCGCCCCATCAGCGTCTCGGCGTCCATCGCCCGCACGTCGTCGGCGCTGAAGGCCTCGAGCTTGCGGACGTCGAACACCGGGCCGCCCACGCTGACCTTGTCCCACTCGAAGGCGTCGACCATCTCCTTCAGGGAGAAGCGCTCGCGGTCCTCGCCCATCGAGAAGCCGAGCGTGGACAGGAAGTTCAGGAAGGTGCTCGCCGGGACGCCCAGCTCCCGGTAGTGAATGATCGACACCGGGTTCTTGCGCTTGGACAGCTTGCTCTTGTCGGCGTTGCGCAGCAGGCCCAGGTGATGCCACTGCGGGAGCTCCCACCCGAAGGCTTCGTAGAGCAGCACATGCTTGGGGGTGGAGCTGATCCACTCCTCGCCGCGAATGACGTGGGTGATGCCCATGAGGTGGTCGTCGACCACGTTGGCGAGGTGGTAGGTGGGATAGCCGTCGGACTTGAGCAGGACCTGGTCGTCGATCTCCTCGTTGGAGAACTCGATATCGCCCCGCAGCTGGTCGGTGACGATGGTGGTGCCCTGGTCGGGGACCCGCAGCCGGACGACGTAGGGCTCCCCTTGCTCGGCCCGCTGGGCCGACTCGGCGGGATCGAGGTCTCGGCAGTGACCGTCGTACCCCAGCCGCGCCTTGGCCTCGGTCTGCTGCTTGCGCAGCGCGTCCAGCCGCTCGCGGGTGCAGAAGCAGCGGTATGCCTTGCCGCTGGCGATGAGCTGGTCGAGGTACTCCCGGTAGATGGCCAGGCGCTCCGACTGTCGGTACGGCCCGTGCTCACCGCCCACATCGGGGCCCTCGTCCCAGTCCAGGCCGAGCCACCGCAGCGATTCCATGATCGCCTGCTCGCTGCCCGCGGTGTAGCGCTGCTGGTCGGTGTCCTCGATGCGGAGCACGAACCGGCCGCCGTGCCGCTTGGCGAAGGCATAGTTGAACAGAGCGATGTATGCGGTGCCTACGTGGGGGTCACCGGTGGGGCTGGGCGCAATTCGGACCCGAGGGGGCATCCGGCCGGGGGTGGACATGGGCCCCTGCCTACCACAAGGCCGGCGACCCCAGTTACACTGGGCCACGGTGACGCAGGAGCATTCAGACAGCCAGGTCTACGACGCGGTTTGGCACGTGATCACGCGCCGCATGGGTGAGCGGGCGGCGTCGGCCGTCGAGCTGCTCGACGAGCTGATCCACGGGCACGGCCGACTACGGCGCCACGAGCAAGAGCTGGTCGCGGGCGACCGGGTGCTCAACGACGACCGCGATCTGCTGCCCCGCGTGGCTCGGGCCACCAGCCTCGGGCTGAGCCTGTACCTCGGCAACCGGCGCATCGCCTCCGCCAGCGTGCTCGATGCCGGCGACGTGATGGACGTGGGTGGCTTCGCCGACGCGACGGTGGTGGACGCGGTGCTGCGTCGCCGCGAGATTTTCCGCGGCTCGCTCGACATCGCGGGGCGCAAGTACCTCGTCGCTGCTCGTCCGCTCTACGCCACCGACAAGCCCGACGATTACGGTCCCGTGGGCATGGTCGAGGCCTACCAGGACGAGCAGGCCTTCCGCGAGATGCTCATCAACAGCCTCCGCGAGGGCTCGGGACGCGAGGCGCGGAGCGACCTGCAGATCCAGACCGACCGCATGGAATCGGTCATGCACTTCATCGACGACGTCGCGCGACGCCTGCAGCTGCTGGCGCTCAACGGCAACATCATCGCCGCGCAAGCGGGTGATCATGGCCGTGCCTTCCGCGTCGTGTGCCGCGAGCTCAGCAGCCTCGCCGAGCAATCGAAGGAAGCGGTCGCCGAGGTTCGCAAGCTGACCCAAGCGATGGGCTTGAGTCAGGAAGAGTCGGAGACGACCTTCGGCGATGCCGACTTCACCGACGCCGTGCCGACCTCGTCCGACGACGACGGCTCGGACTCGGCGCCCGCCGCCTCCTGAGGCCGCCCCCCAACTTCGCTCACTCGGACGCGCCGATCCCGAAAGCGGCGTGACCGCGGCGACCGGCTGCGCCACGTCGCGCGCGGCCGGGGGCCGATGTATGCCTGGCAACAATGGCGGGCCAGCGCGGGCGGACCCTCAATTCTTCACGGCGCGAGGCTCGGTCCTGAGACTGCGTCATTTCCGCACTTGACAAACGCGGGTGCGGCCCAGGTTGGGGCGAGCTCGAAACGAGTCACCGACAATTCCTGCCGCCGAAAAACGTTTGCGACGTTCGTGTTCGATCGACTTGTTCGAGAGTCGACGACGACGCGCCTGAAAAAAACCGACGGCGATGCTCGCATGATCAGCGCTCGGCCGGTCGTCGAGCACCGACCTTCGCACCGAAGCCCGCCCGGGGATCTCGCGAACCCCCATTTTGGTCTCCATGGCGATGCGTGGCCCCCGACTACGAACGCGTTTCGACTGCCATGAAAGAGCGACGACAAGTCCCGATTTTGTCCCGTATTTTCATAATCTTGGGGCCTCTGATACAACGCGAATGACCGTGCATTGGACAGCGTGCACGTTCAGTGGACGACCCTTTCGCGTGGGATGGCTCTTGTTGGCCCGAGGTTCGCGTGATAGGCCGACCGTAGGCCGGAGATAGAAGGCGAATGGATCAGATCTTCGAGAGCCACTTCGGGGGCAACCAGAGCTCCAGCAATGGCGGTGAGGTACAGGGCTACTGCCCCAAGTGCCGCGCGGACACGCAACACATCATTCTCGAGAGCTACGGCGAGGAGATCAGGCGCGTGCAGTGCGCCGTCTGCGGCGACACGCATGCGTACAAGCCGCCGCGCGGAGGCGACGACGAGAACCCCGAGACGAGGGCCGCGGCCAAGCGCCGAGATCTCAAGAAGCCCGACTGGCTCGACGGGATGAACCTGTTCGACCACAAGTCGGCCGTCCGCTACTCGCCCCGGGCTCGTGTCACCGAGAACCAGATCGTCGTGCACCCCACCTTCGGCGTCGGCTACGTCTCCGAGATCGTCGGCGAGCAGAAGGTCGAGGTGATGTTCCGCAACAACCTCGCCCGCGTGCTGGTCCACGGCCGAGGTGAGAACGAGGCCGAGCTCAAGGGCGAGGCCGTCGACGAAGAAGAAGTCAAACAGCTGCTCGGCCTGGAGATGGGCCCCTCCCCCGAGGAGATCGCCGCCGAGCGCGAGCGCAAGCTCGCCGAAGAGGAAGCGGAGCGCCAGCGCATCCTCGAAGAAAAGAGGTTGGCCGCCGAGCGCGAGCGCCAAGCCGCCATCGAGCGCCGCGAAGCCGAGCGCCGTCGCCGCGAGGAAGAGCGCGAGCGCAAGCGCCAAGAGCGAGAGGCCGAGCGAGAGCGCAAACGCAAAGAGCGCGAGGAAGAACGCAAGCGCAAGGCCGAGGAGCGCAAGCGCGAGCAAGAGCGTCGCCGGGCCGAAGCCGCCGCCAAGCGCGAGGAAGAGCGCAAGGCTCGAGAGGCCGAGCGCGCCCGCAAGCAGGCCGAAAAAGAGGCCGAGCGAGAGCGCAAGCGCCAAGAGAAGGAAGCCGAGCGCCTGGCCAAGGCCAAGGAGCGCGAGCGCGAGCGGCAGCAAAAGGCCAAAGAGCGCGAAAAAGAGCGCCTGGCCAAGGCCAAGGAGCGCGAGCGCGAGAAGGCCCAGCGGGCCAAGGAGCGTGAGCGCGAGAAGGCCGCACGCGCCAAGGAAGCCGAGCGTGTCGCCGCGGCCAAGGCCAAAGAGCGCCTGAAGGTCCAAAAGGAGCGCGAGAAGGAAAAGGCCGCCAAGAACAAGGAGCGCGAGCGCCTCAAGAAGATCAAGGAGCGCGAGCGGGAGCTGAAGACCGCCGAGCGCAAGCGCATCGCCGAGGCGAAGGCCAAGGAGCGTGCCGTCGAGGCCGAGCGCAAGCGGAAGGCCGCTGCCGCCAAGAAGGCCGCCGCCGCCAAGAAGAAGGCTGCCGCCGCCAAGAAGGCCGCCGCCGCCAAGAAGAAGGCCGCTGCTGCCAAGGCCGCCGCCGCCAAGAAGGCCGCCGCTGCCAAGAAGAAGGCCGCCGCCGCCAAGAAGAAGGCTGCCGCTGCCAAGAAGGCCGCCGCCGCCAAGAAGAAGGCCGCTGCCGCCAAGAAGAAGGCCGCCGCCGCCAAGAAGGCCGCCGCTGCCAAGAAGAAGGC
>JBCCHT010000060.1:0-58729 GCA_039028615.1 Myxococcota bacterium
TCGGCCAAGGCCGGGCCCTCCGCCTCGACGGCTTTTGCCATCGCCGGATCGACCGGAGCCTCGATCGCCTGTAGACCACGGGCATCCGAGCACTCGGCGATCGTGGGCAACGACGCCACCGCTTCGACCGCGTGCTCCACGATCGTCTCGTCGGGCTCGGCGAAGCTCTGCGTCAGCGCCTCCACGCGGCCCAAGCGATTGCGCAGGCACGCCATGCGAAGGTCGAGCAGGGCCTCGCTCTGCTCGCCGCGGACATGCGTCGCCTCGCACGTGTCTCGATGCGCCTCGGTCCAGCGCTCTCCCCAGCGATCGAGCGCCCGCTCGACCGACGTCGCCGTGGCATCGCCGTAGACCGAGCTCACCCGCGAGAAGTTGGTGTGCAACGCCGTCGCATCGCCGTCGCTCCACACCTCGGCCAGCGCTTGCTGGGCGTGTACGCAGGGCGCAGGGGCGTCGGGCGAACGATCTTGGCCGACGAAGAACGCCCCCGTGGTCGTGCCCGCCAGCAGCACCGCCCCCGCTCCGAACCCCGCCACCGCACGTCGTCGTCGATCGTGCCGCAGCGCGCGAGCCAGCGCCTGCATGGTGGAGAAGCGATCTTCGGGGCGACGGCTGAGCCCGCGCATCGCCACCGCCATCAGCCACCCCGGACCCAGGCGTCGCTTGGGCGGCTCGATGCTTCCGCTTTGGACCCGCACCATCAGCTCGGCCATCGACGTCGCGGGAAACGGCACCGTGCCCGCCAGCGCCTCGTACAGCGACGCACATAGCGAATACTGATCGGAGCGCTCGTCGGCGGGCTTGCCCGCCAGCACCTCGGGAGCCATGTACGCGGGTGTACCTGCCCACGAGCTCTCGCTGTGGGCCGCGGTGGTCGCCATGGTGCTCGACCCCTCGGGTCCCGGCACCGACTCCAGCGTCACCGCAGTGGTCGACGCCCGGGCGAGCCCAAAGTCACCGACCCGGGCGCGCCCTTCGGGGCCCACGATCACGTTGTCGGGCTTGAAATCGCGATGCACCAGACCCACCGCATGGGCCGCAGACAGCCCCGCTGCCGCCTGCAGATAGACCTGCCGCAGCTCGGACCACGATCGGGTCTTCGCCGCGAGCCAGTGCCGCAGGTTCTGGCCCTCGACCAGCTCCATCGCCACGAATACCGCCTGCCCCACCATGCCCACATCGAACACTCCCACCACGTTGGGGTGCGAGAGCTTGGCCATCGCCCGGGCCTCCCGGATCAGCCGCTCACGGGCACGCGCGGGATCGTGGTCGGTGTCGGTGCGGACCAGCTTGAGCGCCACGCGACGATCGAGCTGCGGGTCGTAGGCGGCATAGACCACCCCCATGCCCCCCGCGCCCAGCGGCTCGAGCACCACGAAGCGCCCAATGGACGCGCCCGGAGCCATGCGCGAGTTGGCCACCCCGGGAACCTGCGGCGCCGTCAGCTCGAGCACCAGCGCCCGGCAGTCCGCGCAGTCGTCGATGTGGGCATCCGCGCGCTCGAGGGCGGCGGGTGAAAGCTCGCCGCTGATCAGGGCATCGAGCGTTTCGTCGTCGAGACAGTCCACGCGGGCGCAGCCAATCTACCTCGGATCGACGGTTCGGCACGTCGTGGCCCCGCGTGCCCGGCATCGACTCGCGAAAACGGCTTCGCGTGGGCGTCCGAAGGGGTTGGGCGCAGCCTAGGCACAAATGCCGTGGTCGGCCCGCGCCCGCCCCCAGGGGCAACGAGCCCGCCGAAGACGCTCGCTACTTGAAGCGAGGCAGGCCGTTGGGCGCATCCTCGGGCCCCGCCGGAAGGCTCGGATTTTTGTATGGCAAGGGGCCGTTGAACGGCATCGACCAGTGCCCCGCCGGCTGAACCCCGCCGCCCCACTCGTCCATCAGCATCGTGCCGGTCATCCACATCGTGATGGGAATCGCGACCTCGCGGCGCGCCGCCACCACCTCGCTGCGGACCGTCGCGTTCTCGAGCGCCTCGATCACGCACAGGTCTCCCAGCGTATCGACGACCTGACCATCGGCGATCATAGCCTCGCTGATGCTGCCGTCGGGCTCGACGGAAAACGACAGCATCGTCCGCGACACCGCCCCCGGCTGACGAGCATGGGCCGCGGCAAAGCACTCCGCGATTTCCGGGCGCGCCGCATCCATGGCGAACGACGCCGCGCGGCGACCTTCTCGGCGGGCGGAGACATCCCCGTTCGCCCGCGCCAGCCCCCGACGAACCATCGCCCGGGGCCCGTGGTAGACGACCATCTCTGGAGCGCCGAGCCCATTGAGATTGAACGGGTTGTAGAGCGGATGATTGAGACGACGACGGATCTCGGGATCGTCCACGGAGGGCTGCCGACGCACCACGATCGTGCGGACCTCGTCCGAGTCCTCGTCGTCCGACCACGACTCGGCGTCTTCGGGCGCAGCCCGGGGGGCCGTTTCATCGAAGCTTTCGGAGGAGGTTGCCGCCTCGGCGAACGCCACCTCCTCGCCTTCCGCTTCAGCCCCCGCGCCCACCGCCTCGCTCTGCGCGGGAAGTCGACTCTCTACCTGGTACAGCAGCTCGTAGATGTCACCTCGCTGCTTCGTCGCCGACTCCGAGTCGCCATGCAGTGACTCGTGTCGCTCGAGGTATCGATCGAGCATGACCTTGGCATCGGTGAGGTACCCCGGGTCGCGCGATGCGTTCCACGACATGAGCTGCCCGTAGGCCATGCGACACACGAGCTTGTGCCGCAGCTCATCGTACGCGGCAGTCTGCGGCAGCTCGAGCACCGCATGGCGCCACAGCTGGACCGCTTCGTCATAGGCTCCCGCGGCATAACGCGCTTCGCCGTGACCATAGATCTCGCCCGCGCTCGGCTTGCTCGGCGCGCGAGCCGTCCGACTGCCTCCGGCACACCCCGCCAACGCCAGCGCCAGTACTGTTCCGATCAACCTCACCATCATCGATCCTAACGGCTGAAGCCGAGCCCGACTACAGGGGGATCCACGCGCCAATCACGACTTTATGGCAGGGGAATGCCCTCGATCTCGAGCGCGGCGGCCTTCACTCCGGCGGGGCGACGCCACCGCGGACCGATTTGGCCCAACCCTCGAGGCCGTGTCCCGACGGCCACTTCAACTCCAAGCAAGTCTGCCTCCGATCGGGCAGGACCCACGCCACCGTTCGAACGGGAAGCCGAGTGCAGGGAGGGCTGAAGCGTTTCGAGCCCCACCAAACCATGCGACCAATCAGAGCACGTGACACCGCACCCGGTGCTCCGCCCCCACGCGTCGAATCTCCGGCATCGCCTCCCGGCAAGCCGAAATCGCGCGATCGCACCGATCGACGAACGGACACCCGGGCGGTGGATCCACCGTAACCGGAGCCCCACCCGCCCGCCGATCGTCGTCTTCATCCGCCGCCCCGAGCGGCCGATCCGGCTGCGGCAACGACTCGAGCAACAGCTTCGTGTACGGGTGCGCCGCCCCATCGAGCACCGACCGCGTCGGCCCTTCCTCGACGATCCGCCCCGCGTACATCACCGCAATGCGCTTGGCGAAGTACCGCGCCGCCCCCAGGTCATGGGTGATGAGCACGTACGCGGTGTCGTTGTCCTCCGCATGGCTCCGCAGCAGATCGAGCACCCCGATGCGAATCGAGACGTCGAGCATGCTGGTCGGCTCATCCGCCACGACCAGCTCCGGCTGCAAGGCGAGCGCCCGAGCAATGGCCACGCGCTGACGCTGCCCCCCCGACATCTCGTGCGGGCGCCGCTCGGCGAACGTGGCGGGGTTGAGCTCGACCTGCTCGAGCAGCGCATGCACCCGGGGGATCACGTCTTCGGTGGTCGCGAGACCGTGGCGTAGCAGCGGGCGCGCGATGTGGTGGGCGACGGTGTGGATCGGGTTGAGCGAGCCGAAGGGATCCTGGAAGACCAGCTGCACCCGGCGGCGATAGGAGAGCGGAGCCCGGCGCCGGGTGTCGATGAGCTCGTCGCCGAGCTTGATCGTCCCCGAGGTGGGATCGAGCAAGCGGGCGATGATCTTGGCGACGGTGCTCTTGCCGCTGCCGGACTCGCCGACCAGAGCGATGGTCTCGCCGCGGGAGACGTCGAGCGAGACGTTGGACAGCGCGTGCAGGGTCTTGGTCCGCGAGAAGAACCCGTCACTGACGGGAAAGGTGCGGCAGACGTCGGTGAGCGAGAGCAGCGGGTTCATGAGACCACCGGGCAGGCGACGCGGTGCTCCGCGGCGGTTGTCGGCAAGCGGGGGACCGAACGGCGGCAATCATCGACGGCGCGATCGCAGCGCGGGGCAAAGGCACACCCGGGCGGCAAATGCAGCAGGTCGGGGGGCGTGCCGGGAATGGGGCGAGGGGAGCCGCCGCTGCTGTCGTGGGCGAGCCGCGAGCCAAGCAACCCGCGGGTGTAGGGGTGCTGCGGCGCGCGAGCGATCTGCGAGGCGGGGCCCATCTCGACGAGACGACCCGCGTACAAGATGCCGACCCGCGCGCAGAGCTGAAGCATGAGCGACAAGTCGTGGGTGATGAACAGGACGGAGAAGCCACGCTCCTGCTGCAAGGCCACGACCCGCTGCAAGATGGCCTTCTGCACCACGACGTCGAGGGCGGTGGTGGGCTCGTCCATGATGATGAGCCGCGGAGAAAGAGCCAGAGCGAGCGCGATGCCGACGCGTTGGCGCTGGCCCCCCGAAAGCTCGTGTGGATAGGCGGACAGGCGACGCGCCCCCACGCCGACCAGGTCGAGCAGCTCCCCCGCCCGCGTGGTGGCCTTGGCGTTGCGACCTTCGTGGGCCTCGATGACGTCTTCGATCTGCGCCCCGATGGTCATCACCGGGTTCAGCGAGCTCATGGCGCTCTGGCTCACCCACGAGACCTCGCGCCAGCGCAGACGCTGGAGCTCGCGCTCGGACATCGCGAGCACGTCCTGGCCGGCGATGCGGACGTCGCCGCCGATGATGGCCCCGGGCGCGGGCAGGACCCGCAAGATCGATCGAATGAGGGTGGACTTGCCGCAGCCCGACTCTCCCGCGAGCCCGACGATCTCTCCGGGCGCGATGGTCAGCGAGACCTCGTCGACGGCCGGGACGGCACCACGCCCGGTCAAGTAGGCGACACTGAGGCGCTCGACCTCGAGTACGGGTTCGTCGTCCATCATCGCTTCCCCTTGAGCACGACGGTGGCATGGCCCGCCTCGACGCCGGCCCGCTCGAGCGCGCGTTCGTAGGCGGGCTGGGCGGCGAGCCGCGGGTTGCCGATCTCGTCGATGGCGTGATTGACCAAGGCCATGGCGAAGCCGACGAGAGCGACGCAGGCCCCGGTGGGAACGAAGGTCCACCACGAGCCGGTCAGCAGCGCCGCGTCGTTGCTCGCCCAATAGAGGTTGGTGCCCCAGGTGATCTGCGAGACGTCGCCGAGACCGAGGAACTCGAGGCCGACCTGCGCCCCGATGGCGTAGACGGTGGCGCCGATGAAGGCGGAGGCGACCAAAGGCAGCAGGTTGGGGAGGATCTCGATGACGATGATCCGCAGGTGCCCCTCGCCCGAGACGATGGAGGCGGCCACGAAGTCCTGCTTGCGCAAGGCGAGCGCCTGCGAACGGATGACGCGCGCGCTCCAGGCCCAGCCGGTCAGGATGAGCACGAAGGCGATGGTGACGGGCCCGGGCGGCAGATAGGCCGCGATGACGACCATCAGCGGCAGGCCGGGCATGACCAAAAAGACGTTGATGACCAGGTGCAGCGCGCCGTCGATGCGCCCGCCGAAGTAGCCCGCGGCGGTGCCGATGAACGCCCCGATGGCGACGACGGCGATGCCGACGATGAAGCCGACGGCGAGGGTGGGCCGAGCCCCCGCCACGGTCTGGGCGAGCACGTCTTGGCCCTGACCGTTGGTGCCCAGCCAGTGTGCGGCCGAGGGCGGCTCGAGCGGCGAGCCGACGTAAGCGGTGGCGTCCCCGACCATGATCGGACCCACCAGCGCCATGGCGGCGAAGATGGCCAGGATGACCAGCCCGAGCAGGGCGTTGCGGTTGCCGAGGATCGCGTTCATTTGCGGGTCCTCGGGTCGAGCCAGGCGTAGGCGATGTCGACCAGCCAGTTCGCGCCCAGCACCGACAGGGTGATGGTGAGGAACAAGCCCTGGAGCAGCGGGTAATCGAGGCTGCGCACGGCCTGGATGAGCAGGTAGCCCTGCCCCGGATAGGCGAAGACGATCTCGGTGAGCAGCGACCCCGAGAGCACGAAGCCCAGCGCCATACCGAAGCCGGTGACGTTGGGCAGCAAGGCGTTGCGGGCGGCGTAGCGGAACATGACGCGCCGCGAGGACAGGCCCTTGGCGTGCGCGAGCGCGACGTACTCTTCCCCGAGCACGCCGGTCATCACGTTGCGCATGGAGAGCATCCAGCCGCCCAGCGTGGCCAGCACGATGGTGGCGGCGGGCAGGATGGCGTGGAACGTGGCGGAGCCGATGAACTCGAGGGACAGCTCGGGGCTGAGGTGCGGCGCGTGAGCGTGGCGCACGGGCAGCAGGTCCCACGAAAAGCCGAACAGGAACAGCGCGGCCATGGCCAGCCAGAAGTAGGGGAAGGCCCCCAGCAGCACCAGCATGGGCGGGACGATGGTGTCGAGCCGCCCGCCGCGTTTCCACGCGGCCACGATGCCGAGCAAGGTGCCGACCACGAAGCTGAAGATCACCGCCGTCCCGGCGAGCACGATCGTCCAGATCATGGCGGAGCCGATCACCGAGGTGACCGGCGTCGGGAAGTAGGCCACGGAGATCCCGAGGTCTCCGGTGAGCACATGCCCGATGTAGTCGAAGTACTGTTCCCACCAGGGCGCATCGGAGAAGCCGAGCGCCGCGGACATGGCCTCGAGAGCGGACGGGTCGAGCTTGCCGCGGAAGCGCGCCAGCAAGGTCGAAGCGGGGTCGCCGGGTAGAAGCCGCGGGATGGCGAAGGCCAGGGTGATCGATACCCACGCCGCCATCAGGTACAGGGCGCCTCGCCGAAGAATGAACCTCATCGCGGCTCCAGTCGGGTGAGCACCATCAAGGTCTGGGGATACAGGTTGGGCGAGCCGGGCGCGTAGGGGTCCTCGGCGGTGGGAAAGCCGGTGAAACGCGAGGTGTTGTACTCGGACCACAGCGGACCGAGGAACAGCGGGATCGCGGGGGCCTGCTCGACGAAGACCCGCTGGAGCGTCTCGTAGGCGGCCTTGCGCTTGTCGGGATCGATGCTCTGCTCGAGGACCTTCAGCGCGTCGTCGGCCTCGCTCGAGCCGAAGCGATGCCAATTGTCGGCGGCCGAGTCTCCGAGCGGACGCACCGTCTCGGTGGACATCAACGCCCGATAGAAACCGTAGGGCTCGGGCCAGGAATCGGTCCAGCCCATGGAGATGTCGAACTCACCCTTTTGCAGGCGCTCGTACCAGGCGGTGAGGTCGTTGGCCTCGACCTTGACGGTGAGCCCGACCTCTCGCAGGCCACGGGCGATGACCTGGGTGGCGCGCACCCAGTCGGAGAAGCCCGCGGGGACGCCGAGTCGGATCTCGAGCGGCTCGCCGTCGGGGCCGCGCCGCAGGCCGTCGGGGCCCAAGGGCAAGCCGGCGGCATCCAGCAGCGCCGCAGCGGCCTCGGGATCGTGGCGGGTCCAGTCCTCGCCGCTCGGCTCGATGCGCATGGACGCGAACGCGTCGGACAGCCCCGTGGGATCGGCCGGTCGCGTGGTGTCGTGCATGGCGATGCGCACGACCAGCTCGCGATCGATGGCCATGCTCAGCGCCTTGCGGGCCCGCACGTCGTCCCACGGTGCCTTCTGGGTGTTGGTGTAGAGCATCACCGTGCCGCCCAGCAGCGGGAACCAGTACTCGTGATGCTCGGGATCGCGACCGACGAAGGTCCGATCGATGGCGGGGACGAAGTAGCCCGCCCAGTCCAGCTCCCCCCGGACCAACGCGAGGTTGGCCTGGTCGTTGGCGGCGAAGGCAAAGAACTCGAGCGCGGTGACCCCCGGCTGACCCTGCCAGTAGTGCGGGTTCCGATCGACGCGATAGGCCTGGGTGGAAAACCGCGTGACCTCGGTGAAGGGGCCGGTGCCGACCGGCTCGGGGTTGGTGAACGCGACAGGGTCGTCGACCTCGCTCCAGATGTGCTCGGGCACGATCGATTGCTGCGCGAGCATGGACAGCCCGGGCACGAAGGGCCGGCGCAGATCCATGACCACGGCGTCGCCCTCGGCCTTCACCGACTCGATGATCTCCCACACCGCCCGCGAGTCGAGGGCCGGATTGTCGCGCATGAGCTCGAAGGTGAACACGACGTCGTCGGCAGAGAACGCCTCGCCGTCGGACCAGCGCACGTCGGGCCGAATGTCGAAGCGCACCGAGAGCAGGTCGTCGCCCCACTCGTAGCCGGTGGCGAGCCACGGCTCGTAGCGCCCCGCCAACGAGTTGTGGATCATCATCGGCTCGTACATCGCGTGCTGAGCCGGCCACCGCACGTCGCCCGCGACGAGCAGCGGGTTGAAGTTACGAACGAAGGACGCGGACTGCTCGCGCTCGGTCACCCGAAGCACGCCGGGCTCGGCCCCTCTCGGTCCCGCCCCGCAGCCGACGAGGGCAGCGAGGCCGAACGAGACGGCCGTGGGCTTCCCCCATCGCCCGCAGATCACCCGGTGTCCCATGAGTTTCGATGATAACGCGATCACCCGACCGGATTGGTCGCTGCATTCAGTGCAAACCCGGTCATGTCCGAGTAGGTGTAGGCCCCGTTGAGGCCGGTGAAGGTCTCGAAGTCCCCGGTCGACGGGTTGACGCGGTAGGCATCCGTCCCCTGCGAGCCGCCGCCCCAGACCCCCGAGACGCCCCACACCAGACCGTCGAAGTCGATGCTCACCCCGTGCACGTGGCCGGGCAGCTCGTAGAGCGCGACGCCTTCGAGCGTGTCGGCGTTGACGCCGGCGATGCCGTAGGCTTCCTCCCCGATCCTCGCCGGGACCCAGATGATGTCGTTGGCGTCGACCATGCATCCCCCGGGCTCGAACTCGGTGAGGTCGGCGAGCCCGACTTCGGTGTGGTAGCGCGCCTCCCAGGTCTCGGTGGCGGGATCGAAGCGCGCCACGTTGACCTCGCAGGTCCACACCCTCCCCTTGCGATCGACGGTGATGCCGTACGACCAGTCCGGCTTCAGCCACTGCCGATCGGTGAAGTCGGTGCGGCTGACTCGGATGATGTTGGCGGGGTGACCCAGCGACGAGAACCAGAAGTTGCCCTCGGCATCGACCGCGCCGCCGTAGGCCCGGTACGGGAAGCCCATCGGGCCCTGCTCGGATAGGTTGACGGTGACGAGATCTTCGACCGTGCCGTCGTCGCCGTTCATCAGCATGATGTCGACGACGGGAGCGTCCCCCGGGTTGTCCCCCGACACCCAGATCTTCTCGTTGGTGACCCCGCCCTCGGGGTTGTTGTCGCCGCCCGTCCACGCGATGGCGCGCTGGCTCTGGTACTCCATCGGCGTGTACCAGGCGACGCACTCGTCGGGCCACGCCTTGACGTCTTCGGGTCCGGTGGACGTGTCGATGGTTCCGTTGCCATCGAGATCCTGGCAGTCATCGAGCGCGCCGTAGATCTTGACGACGCCACCCGCTCGGTTGGCCACGGCGACGTTGCCCGTGAGGCTCACCGACGTGCGCGAGGGGTCCCCCGCCCCGTCTTCGCGAGTGAGGTAGCGGCCCTCTTCCTCGAGCGTCTCGGTGTTGATCTTCGAGACCGTGCCCTCGGCGGAGTTGGCGATCCAGATGTACCCCACTGCGCCGAGCGGACCGCCGTTGTTGCCCGAGTCGAGCTTGGGACCCGTGCCCCCCATGGTGTCGTCGGCGTCTTCACCTTCGGTCTCCCCCTCGGTGGCTGTGATGCCGTCTCCTGGAGCCGTAATTCCGGTCCCCATTCCGGTGGATTCGTTCCCCCGAACGTCATCACCACACGCCCCCAGGGGCGAGAGCACTGCCAACACGGAAACGACTTGCCACGAGCGGAATGAGTGTCCCATCGAACAACGGTCCATCAGCGAGTATCGACCCTATCACCCGCCTCTTTGGGGGACGCGTACGTTTCCTATCAATGGGATGGACGATTCCATGACACGCCATTGAGTCCCTTGCCGCGGGGGTAAACCGCGGCGTAGGTTGGTCTCGCGATGGGCAAGAACGTGATGACAACTGCGAGGTGGGGCGCAATCTTTGCCGGGCTGACGATCTTCGTCACGGCCAGTGCGGCATGCGATACCGGGGGTTCCACGGACGACGACATGTTTACGGGCGGGGGCGGTGCCACGGACGACGGCGGTGGCAACGACGACGGCAGCGGTACCGGGGGTGACGACGCCAACGCCGACGGCTCGGGTGGGGAAGAGCCCGAGGATCAGGTCACCATCGAGCCCGCGAACATGGTCGACGACCTCGAAGACGGCGACGACGTCATCACCGACTCGGGCGGCCGCGTCGGCGCCTGGTTCACGTACAACGACGAATCCGCCGGCGGCACGCAGACGCCGACGGGCGAGTTCACCCCCGCCCAGGGTGGCGCAGGCGGCAGCGCGTTCTCGGCCTCGATGAGCGGCAGCGGCTTCAGCGAGTGGGGCGCGGGCATGGGCTTCGACCTCAACAACCCCGGCGACGACTCGGGCGGCGCGGGCGTCAAGAACCCCTGGGACGCCAGCGGCTTCACCGGCGTCGCGTTCCGTGCTCGCGGCAACGTGCCCGTGCGCGTGGCCCTGGTCACCCAAGCGATCGTGTCCGAGGAGTTCGGGGGCAACTGCACGCCGAGCGAGGAAGAGGGCATGATGTGCGACGACGCGCACGGCCAGACCTTCGCGCTCAACGACACCTGGACCCAGTACGTGGTGCCCTTCTCCAGCGCTCAACAGGGCGGATGGGGCCTCCCGGCGGACTTCGATCCCGCCACCATGACCAGCATTCAGTTCGACGTGGGTGCCGATCTCGATTTCGAGATCTACATCGACGACATCGGATTCTACCAGTGAGCGTCACCACCCACTCCCCCCTGCTCGCCAGCGCTGCTCTCGCCGCGCTGGCGTGCGCTTGTAACCCTCTGACCGCCAACGAGCTCAATCGCATCGGTGCGTGTGCGCCCGAGGACATCATCGAGGACGCGGAGAACGGTGACAGCCAAGCCGTGCTCGCCGCCGGGCGCGGGGGGTACCTGTACACCTTCGTCGACGACAAGGGATCGTCGGTCGAGCCGGGTCCCGAGGCCTTCGCACCATCGCCCGGAGGACCCGCGGACTCTCGCTTCATGATCCGCGTGGCGGGAACGCTCGAGGCCGGTGGCGACAACTACGCGGGCGTAGGGCTGAGCTTCACCGATCCCAAGGCGCCCTACGACGCGTCGGCGTATCAGGGCATCTCGTTCTTTGCCCGCGCCGAGCCGGGTACCGACCCTCACTTGCGCGTCAAGCTCCCGGACACCGCGACCGACCCCGACGGTGCGACGTGCAAGGAGTGTTACAACGACTTCGGAGTCGACTTCGCCGTCGACGAAGAGTGGACGCGCTACGTCGTACGGTGGAGCGACCTGAGCCAAAACAGCGGCTGGGGCGATCCCCGACCGAGCGGGATCAACACCGCCGCCGTGTACGGGGTGCAGTGGCAAATGAGCACCCCCGGTTCGAATTTCGACATCCAGATCGACGACGTGGCGTTCGTCGGCGGGTGTGAGGCACCCGGAAATCCCGGATAAGAAACCGCCATCGGTCGAGTCGAAAACGCGTAGTCACCCATTCGCCCCGGATGCAACTATGAAGGGGTGATGCGAGTAGGTCGAACAGTAGCCATCTCGATGTTGGCGCTCTCCGTCGGCGCCTGTGTCAACGAGGGTGACGGGGGCAGCGATCCTGGCTTCACGGGCCTCACTGCCAGCGCCAGCGCGAGTAACTCGGCTGGCGACGCGACCGAAGGCGGCGGCACCGGCCAGGGGCCGGGCGGCACCGGCGGCACCGGGGACGCCAGCGCTTCGGCCTCGGCGTCTGCGTCGGCTTCTGCCAGTGCGTCCGCGGACGACGGTAGCGACAGCGGACCGCCCGCCGAGTGTGGTGACCCGCCCAACCCGCCCGCGAACTACGACCTCACCGACAACGTCGCCCCCTCGCAGAGCCCCCCAGGAGGCCTTGCGGCGGAAGATACGCCGATGTTCGTCACCCTCGGCTGGGACGACAACGCCTACTCGGGCCTCGACGGCAGCGGAGGCGACGGTGGCATGGACTGGGCGGTCGCGCTCGGCTCTCGCACCAACCCGGCGGGCTCGGGCAACTCCTCGACCTACGACGGCACGCCGATCTCGATGACGTTTTACATGACGTCGACGTATATCGGCGACTGGATCTCGGAGAGTCCCACCTACGTCAAGCGCTCCTGGCGAGCGGCCTACGACGGGGGCCACGAGATCGGCGTCCACACCCACAGCCACTCCGATGGCAGCGCCTTCACTCCGGTGCAGTGGGCGGACGAGATGAACACCTGCATCGACTGGCTCAGCCGTCCCTACAACCCGGACGAGCCCAACACCGAGCCCGACGCGGCGGCGGGGATCGGGGTCCCGCTCGACGAGATCTACGGCTTCCGCACGCCCTTCCTCGCCTACAACGATGCGATGTTGGGCAGCGTCGTCGACAACGGCGGCTTCTGGTACGACTGCAGCATCGAAGAGGGCTTCCAGTGGGACCAAGACGGATCCGACTACTTCTGGCCCTACACCCTCGACGAGGGCAGCCCCGGGCACGAGGTCTTTGTCGGCTGGGATCCCGTCGCCAACCCTCCCATCACGCCGCGACCAGGCCTGTGGGAGCTCCCCGTCTACGCGCTGGTCGTCCCGCCCGACGACGTGGCGGCCGAGTATGACTTCGAGCCCGGGCTGCGCACGCGACTCAATGCACTGCACAGCTGGTTCGACGTCGAGGGCGGCAAGATCACCGGGTTCGACTACAACCTATGGGTCACCTTCGCGATGACCAAGGCCGAGTTCCTGGCCACCGTGAAGTACAGCTACGACCTGCGGCTCAACGGTAACCGAGCGCCCTTCATGCTCGGCACCCATACCGACTACTACAGCCCCAAGTACACCGGCGCGATGGCATCCACCGCGCAAGAGCGTCGAGAAGCCATCGAGGAGTTCCTCGATTACGTCCTCGAAAGCGAAGACTCTCGAATCGTCAGCGCGAAGGAAATCCTCGATTGGATGCGGGCACCGCAGCCGTTGGGATGCGGGTAAGCCACGATGATCATCAACAACCAGGCGATTGCCCTCGCCTCGGCCCTGCTCTTCGGGCCCGAGGCTGAGGAGACCACCACCGACACCGCGGCCGCGACCGACGCGGCTCCGGCCGCGACCGAGTCCGAGCCCGCCACCGAGCCCGCCGCGCCTCCCGTGGTCGCGGCGGACAACACCGCCGGCAGTGCCGGAGTCGGTGTCGGATCGGCCGCGCACGACAGCGGTGGCCCGCTGCACGTGCACCCCGACGACGAGGGTGACGGGCCGCAAGGCAGCGCCCTCCAGCGCCGCGTCGCCACCCGAGGAGGCCGCGAGGAGACCAAGCCGCGCAAGAACCAGTTCAGCTTCCACGGCTTCTTCAACGCCCCGATGCGCGTGGGCTCCGGTCGCCGGGAGGATCCCGCCGACAACCAAAAGGAAGTCACCTTCCACGCTCCGCTGGTCCCCGACGATCAGTACCTCTCCGCCTCGCATACCCGGCACAACAACCGGAGCTGGGCCGAGCTGTACTTCGGCTACGGCAGCGAGGTCGCCCGTGGCACGGTCGCGATCGAGGCGTTCAACTTCACCGACGCCGGCTTCAACCAGCAGATCGCCCAGTTCGGCATCGCGCAGGCCTTCCTGACCGTGAACCCGCCGCTGCGGCGCTCGCCGGTCAAGCTCAACTTCCGCGTCGGCGCCTTCGATGCTCGCTACGGCATGGCGGGCAAGTACGACCTCGGTGAGTACGAGACCTATCTGTTCGGCCGTACCCGCGCCCTGGGCGAGGTTGCGCGGCTCGAGATCCCCGTCCGCAACTTCACCTTCTGGGCGGAGCACGGCATCGGGGCTACGCGGCCCGACCCGAACATCTACAACACCTCGCGCTTCACCCTGCTGCACCACGGCCACCTCGGCGCGGCCTACAAGCAGATGGTGCAGTTCGGCGTCCACTACATGGGGGCGTACGCGCGAGAGGAAGACCGCGAAGGCGACCTGAACCCGGGTGTCGGCGACGGTGCCATGCACGTCATGGGCCCCGACTTCCGCCTCGACTTCGGCCGCGGCGGCTACTGGTACGCGGGCTACTCGTATATCGACGCCATCCGGGCGCGCTCGGTGGGTCCTGCGATCGAGGTCATCCACTCGCAGGGCGGCGGCAACTTCTCGCTGGGCATCGTCGACAACTACCTCGAGGGCCCCACCAACCAGTCGAACGGCAACGGCGAGATCCACACCGTGCTGTTCCAGACGGACCACTCGATCCGCAAGCTCATCCAGGGCGACAAGTTCTGGGGCGAGGGCCGCGATGCGACCGTCTCGCTGTACGGCATGGTCAACAAGATTCGCAGCGACGATCCCGACGCCAACGGCAACCTGCGCATCAAGTACGGTACCGACGTGGTGGGCTCGCTCATGCCCTGGCTCGCCCTGGCCATGCGCTACGACCGGGTGCAGCCCAACTCGAGCGTCCCCGAGCAGTCGTTCGCGATCCTCTCGCCGCGGCTGGTGTTCCGCACGGCGTGGATCAGCCGCGAGCAGATCTCCATCCAGTACTCCCGGTACTTCTACAACCAGCGCGAGTGCGACCCCATGGGCAACCCGCTGCTGTGCGCCCAGGCGCCCGCGGCCGCGGGTGTTCCCGACGGCCTGGGAGCGACCTCCGAAGACCAAAACGGTGAAGGCCGCGGGGCCCCGATCGCCCCGCCCGATCTCCAGGTCGTGACGCTCAGCGCGTCCGTCTGGTGGTAGCCGAGACTCGACAACCCCCTCCGAGACACGAGAACACGATGGCGATGAAATATCTGTGGGCAGGGGCCTTGGTGGCCACTGGCGGGATGCTTGCGGCCTGCAACGCGGGCACCGATGGCAACGGCGCCTTCAATACCGACGGGCTACCGACCGCGGGGGGCGACGCCACCGACGGCAATACCGACGGGGTCGATCCCGACGGCACGGCCGGCGACACCGACGGCGGCGGCACCAACCCGGGCGACACGTCGGTCGATCCCGAGCCCATGGAGTGCGGCACCGATGCCGACGCGGGTGGCTTCACCTTCGAGCGCGTCTCGACGTGGCTCGGTGACTCGACCGCCGCGTACTCGATGATCCACGACGACATGTGCGGACCGGCGCTGGCCGGCATCCACGAGCTCGCCGTGCCCGCTCTCAACGAGCGCGGGCTCCCGGCCGCGCTCGGGCCCTTCATCGACGCCTGCGACGAGCACTCGCTGTGGGGCGAGGTCCAGGCCGCTCAGGCCGCCGGCCACGAGATCGCCAACCACTCGTACTCGCACGCCGAGGTCATCCCCGAGAACGCCCAGTACGAGATCGGAGACGCCAAGGCGGCCTTCGACGCCAACCTCGACGATCCGGTCAGCTTCTTCGTCTTCCCCTTCGACTTCTTCACCGCCGACACCATCGCGGTGGTGGGCAGCACGGGGCATATCGGCGCGCGCGCGGGCAACCGCGACGACAACGACGCCTTCACCAACCCGCCGCTCAACAGCTCGGCGCCTCAGGCCGACCTGGAGATCGAGTTCGACGTCTGGCCGCGGACCTTCTCCAAGTACTCGATGTACCCGGACAACGACATCCTCGCCGTGCACGTGCACGAGGCGATCGAGGATGGGGCGTGGGCGGTCCGCGAGTTCCACAGCGTGTCGGCGAGCGAGAACCCGCCGCAGGACGGCTCCGAGGGTTTCGGCCCCGTGCCCATCTCCGTGTACGAAGACCACCTCGACTTCCTCGTCGAGGGCTGGCACTCGGGCGAGGTCTGGACGGGCAACCCGTCGGACATCATCCGCTACCGCCACGCCCGCGGCACCTGCGTCGCGAGCCTCTCCGGCAGCACGCTCGAGTGGGACACGAGCAACGCCGAGTGCCAGGAGTTCATGACCCCGCTGACGGTGGTGGTCACGACCGGCAACGACGTCGACAGCGTCGAGGCCCTCCAGGGCGGTCAGCCCATGCCCACGCGCAAGCTGGGCGCCAACACCTACGCCGTCACCTCCGATCCCTCGGCGGGCGCGGTCGAGCTGGCCGGGTGCTCCGACGCCGGCCTCGAGCTGTCCGGCGGCCTGCCGCCCAAGCCGACCCCGGCCGAGTCGGTCTGCGACCTCACCTTGGTGGTGGGCTCGGGTAGCCCCGGGTGCATGGACGACTTCGAGCGTCCCCCCGAGGAGTTCCAGGTCCTGCCCAACCCCTCGCAGTGCGACGGCCGTGACGGCAGCTGGTCGTGGTACCCGCAGACCGCCGACGTCGAGATGGTCGACGACGGGGGCAACACCGTGCTGCGCTACGCGGGCAACGGCCTCGGCGCCTGGACGGGAGCCACGCTGGCCTTCCTCGGCGGCAACGGAGCGGGCACCTGCTACGACGCCAGCGCCTACACCGGGCTGCGCTTCCGCATACGCGGGCAGATCACCGGGGGCGACCCGGCCGGCGGCATGATCGTCAGCTTCGTGACCGCGGAGACCCAGACCCAGGTCTTCGGCGGCGACCTCGAAGGCGAGGGCGGCCACTTCCACTCCATCGTGACCCCGAGCGCGGCGTGGACGACGGTCGAGATCCCCTTCTCGAGCCTCAACACTCCCGCGTGGGGTGATTCGGCCGGGTTCACCGAGTTCGCCGACGGCAAGCTGCAGGTGATCGACTTCGGCATCAGCAACACCGCCACCAGCTTCGAGCTGTTCTTCGACGACATCGAGCTCTACTAGCGGGAACGGGAGCAGGCCGATGACGACGCGCTGGTGGTGGCTATGGGTGACGGTGTTGGTAGGGCTCTGGGCCCGGCCCGCGCTGGCGCATCCCACCTCCATCAGTAGCGTCGCCGTCGTGACCCAGGGCTCCGCCATGGACGTGGAGCTGCGGCTCCACGCCGATTCCGTCATCGACATGCTCGAGTACCGGACCGGCGCCACCGTGCACCGGGCCAACTTCGAGACCGAGCAGGACGCGCTGCTGAGCTACCTCGACGGGCGCTTCGAGGTCTACGGCGACGAGCAGCCGTGTCCCCGCAGCAAGACCGCGCCGCTGCACTACGACGCGGGCGCCGACCGAGTCCAGGTCCGCGCCGAGTACCAGTGCCCCACCACGCCGCGGAACCTGCGGCTCGAGTCGTGGCTGTTCCGCGACTCCGACGTGCCCCACCAGATCGTGGCGACCGTCGTCCATCAGCGTGCCTCGGCCCGCTACCTGTTCATCGATGGTGAGACCACCGCGCGCGTCGACCTGGGTCGTATGCGCCCCGCGGACAACGGAGCCATCCCCTTCATCGGAGGCCGCATGGCCACGCCGCCCTCCGGTGCATTCAGCAAGACTACCTCGAAGACCGAGACCGGCGTCGACAACACCTCCACAACATCCATCCTTCCTTCGGCGCCGGTCTCGGTCAGTTCCATTTCCCACAGTCCCTCGACCCCCAGCGATTCCACGACCGCCAGCACCGGGCTGGCTCGCGATATCTGGCTGGGCGTCATCCACATCCTGGGCGGGCTCGATCACGTGCTCTTCGTGCTCTGCCTGCTCCTGGCCACCACCACCCTGCGCAAGCTGGCGGTGGTCATCACCTCGTTCACCATCGCCCACAGCATCACCCTGGTGCTCGGTGCCATGGGGCTCGTGGTGGTCTCTCCCCGCCTGGTCGAGCCGGTCATCGCCCTGTCGATCGTCTGGGTCGCCATCGAGGGGATCATGCGCAAGGACCCGCAAGCTCGCCCCGCCGCCGCGTTCGGCTTCGGGCTGGCCCACGGCCTCGGTTTCTGCAGCGTGTTGATGGGCCTGGGCCTGACCGGCGGCGAGCTGGGCATGGCGCTGGTCGGCTTCAACGTCGGCGTCGAGCTGGGTCAGCTCGCAGTGGTGGTCACCATCTGGCCGCTGTGGATCTGGGCCCAGCGCAACCACCCCGAACTCGCCGCCAAGGGGCGCCGGGTGGTGCACGTGTTGGTGGCCCTGGTCGCGACGCTCTGGTTCTTCGAGCGCATCCTGGCCTGAGCCGCCTCCGCGTGGCGGCTAGCGCCTACGCTTCTTCTTGGTTTCCTTCGCGATGCGCCGCATCAGCGCGGCCTTCTGCTCCTCTTCGATGGCGATCGCGACCGGGTGCCAGGCTGCGCCGCGGGGATGGACCCACCGTGTCGCGCCCGTCTCGTCGGTGCGCTGGACCGCGATGAACTCGAAGAGGCCGTCCTCGCTCGCGAAGCCGGTATCGGAGAAGCGCTTGAACTCGCCCTTCATCACGTACTGCTCGCCGACCTTCAGCTCCACCGCCTCCACGCCTCGCCACGTTTCCTCTTCCCACTCGGGGATCATGAAGGCGTAGTTGACCACCATCATCGAGCGCTTCTTGCCCTTGATGTCCAGATGGTCGGCGACCCACAGGTGGGGCTGTTTGGCGGGCGGGCAGACCTCTCCGTCGGGGCACACGGGACGCACATAGATCTCGTTCACCCATGCCTTGACCGTGATCTCGGTGCCCTTTCGTCCGCGCTCGAGCTGAACCGCTCGATCGTTGCGGAGACCGGACACGGACCAGTGCCCGGCCGCATCGCGCTCGGGAACCTTGCCGAAGCCGAACGGGGGCGGGGGCGGGAGCACGACCTTGGGCGCGTCCTCGGAGGCCGGCGGGTCCCCCAGTGGCTCGAGCAGCTTCGGCGCGGGCATGGTGAGCTCGCCCAGCTTCGCCGCCACGCCGCCCCGCGCTTGCTTGGCCTCGGGAGCGGGCTTCGGCGCCTCGACCTCGTCCTCGGATGCGGGCGGAGGCGAACCCGACGACGAACCACCGCAGGCCAGGGCCGTCGCCGCCAAGAGCACCCACCGTCGCATACCTCGATGGTACGCTATCGAGGTGCTCGCATCGTCGCTGCTCGTGGTTTGGGCCCTGCTGCTCGCGCCGGCCACCCCCGAGCGCTCCGCTGCGCTCAAGACGATGAACGCAGGGGTCGAGCTCGCGCGGAACAACCAGCTCATCGACGCCGAGCTGCAGATCCGCAAGGCCCTCGAGCACGATCCCTCGCTCGGCGAGGGCTGGCTCAACCACGGGCACGTACTGCGCCGCATGGGCGACCTGAACGAGGCCGCTCGCAGCTTTCGATCGGGCATGGCCGTCAGCGAGGGGGCGCTGCTCCACGAGCTGCACTACCAGCTCGGCCGCGTGCTCCTCGCGGGCACCAAGACCACGGGCCTCGATCACGACGAGCGCAGCAAGCGGGCCCGCGGCGCGATCGATGAGTTCCTCGAGGTCACCGTCCACCAGCCCCAGCGCGCCTCCGCGTGGCACCAGCTCGGGCGCGCCCACGAGTTCCTCGAGGACCCCGCCAAGGCCGACCAAGCCTATCGCCGCGCCATCGAGGCCGACCCGCACCGCGCCACCGCCTACGTCGGGCTGGCGTTCATGTACCTCGACTATGGCTACGACGCCGCCGCGCTGGCCGTGCTCAAGGTCAATGTGATGGCCAACGACACCGACGCCGAGGCGTGGGCCGGCCTGGGCATGGGGCAGCTGCGGCTCGAGAAGCCGAAAGAGGCCATCGACGCCCTGAAGAAGGCCCTGCGCATCGATCCAGAGCATGTGCGGGCCCGCTTCGCATTGGGCATGGCCTACGCCGAGCAGCGCGACCGCAAGTCCTCGATCGAGCACCTCACCCGCTTCCTCGAGCAGGCCAGCGACGACGTCCCCGAGTTCAAGAAGCACGCCGCCCGCAACGCGATCAGCCAGCTCCAAGACGTCTTCTGAGCCGGGGCGGAAGCGTTCGATCCAACGCGGCATCGAACGCACCGACCCGCCGTGGGCCCGGGCAATGACACAAATTCGTCACGCCCTCATATTCCCGCCGGGCCCTGCTTTGCGGCACCATTGGTGTCGATGCACGAATCGGCCGCCCGTCCTCGAATCCTGAGCGTCGTGCTCGCCGGCGGTGAAGGCAAGCGGCTCATGCCGCTGACCACCGACCGCGCCAAGCCGGCCGTCCCCTTCGGCGGCCAGTACCGACTCATCGACTTTGCGCTCTCCAACCTCGCCAACGGGGGCTATCGCCGCATCGTCGTGCTGACCCAGTACAAGAGCCACTCGCTCGACGTGCACCTCGCTCGAACCTGGCGCCTGGCGAGCTTCCTGGGCAACTACGTGACCTCGGTGCCCGCCCAGATGCGCAAGGGCCCGCAGTGGTTTCGCGGCTCGGCCGACGCGATCTACCAGAACCTCAACCTCGTGGACGACGAGCGTCCCGAGTACATCTTCGTGTTCGGGGCCGACCACGTCTATCGCATCGATCCCCGCCAGCTGCTCGACCAGCACATCGCGTCGGGAGCGGGCGTCACCGTGGCCGCGGTACGAGTCCCCCGGGACCAGTCCGATCAGTTCGGCGTCATCGAGCGCGGCGAGGGCAACCGCATCGCCGCCTTCCGAGAAAAGCCCACCGACACCCCGGGCCTCGAGGACGACCCCACCAAGATCCTCGCCTCGATGGGGAATTACGTGTTCACCACCAGCGCCCTGCTCGAGGCGCTGCAGGCCGACGCCGAGGACAAGGACAGCCCGCACGACATCGGCGGCAACATCATCCCCGCCCTGGTCGAGGCCGGCACCGCCTACTGCTACGACTTCATGGACAACGAGGTCCCCGGCGAGAACCCGCAGTCGCACTACTGGCGCGACGTGGGGACCCTCGACGCCTATCACGAGGCGCACATGGACCTGGTCAAGCCGCTGCCCGACTTCGACCTGTACAACGACAAATGGCCCATCCACACCATGGTGCGGACCATGCCCCCGCCCAAGATCGTCGCCGTGGGCAAGTACGGAGCGGGGCACGTCGCCGACGCGATGCTCAGCAACGGCGTCATCCTCAGCGGCGCCAACGTGCACCGCTCGGTGCTGAGCCCGGGCGTACGGGTCTCGGGCGGCGCGAAGATCGAAGGCTCGATCCTGCTCGACGACGTCACGGTGGGCGAAGGCGCGGTGATCCGTCGCGCGGTAATCGACAAGGGCGTCACCATCCCCGCGGGCGCGACCGTGGGCGTCGACCATGACGCCGACCGCGAGCGAGGACTGCGGGTCTCCGACGGCGGCGTGGTCGCGATGGGCAAGAAGCGGCCCTTCGGGCCCGTGGATTGACCTCGGCTCAGCTCGAGCGGGAACGGAGCCCCAAGCCACCCGCGACCGACCCCCGCGGCGCGACTACGGCCGCCGAGAAACACGGATCGGGAGCCGTGGCGGCGGACTAGCCGGCGACCTTGGCGAGCACGCGCAGGTGCTGCACCGCAGTCCGCAGCTGAAGGTCGTCGCCCGCCGCCTTGACGGCCTCGGACTCGTCGACCCGCGGCGGGCTCTCGCGGCCGAAGTCCTCCGGCTCGAGGTGCCCGGGGTTTTCCCGCTCGGCCGGCAGCTCGGGCCGACTGTCGAGGTTGGGCATTGCCGCCTGGGGATCCGCCACCGCCCCCACGTACACGTCGGGCGTGATGCCGCTGGCCTGGATTAGCCGATCGGCGGGCGTGTAGTACAGCGCGATGGTGATCTTGAGCAGGCTGCCGTCGTCGAGTTCGAAGGGCGCCTGCACCGAGCCCTTGCCGTAGCTGCGCTCGCCCACGATGACCGCCCGCCCGTGGTCCTGCAGCGCCCCCGCCACGATCTCCGAGGCGCTGGCCGACCCCTTGTTGATGAGCAGCACCAGCGGCAGCTCGCGCTGGGTCCCGGGCCGTCGCGCTCGCGCCTCGTCGAGCACCTTCCCCTCGCGGCCCCGCGTGCGCACGATGATGCCGGAGTCGACGAACAGATCGACGATGCCGATCGCCTCGCCGAGCAGCCCCCCGCCGTTGTCGCGCAGGTCGATGATCACCCCCTGCAGCCCGCCTTCGCCGGCTTGCTTGGCCAGGGTGGCGAGCCCTTCTTTCATCTCTCGCGTCGCGTGCTCGGGGAAGTCGCGCAGCCGCAGGTGCCCCAGCCCCTCGCCGAGGTACTTCAGCTCCACCGCGGGCGGATCGATGATCGCCCGCGTCAGCTTCAGCGTCCGCAGCACGCCCTTTTCGGGGTCCTCGATGGTCAACGAGATCGTCGTCCCCGGCTTGCCCCGAATCTCGACGATCGCCTCCTCGAGATCCCCAAAGTCCGCGATGGGCTGCCCTTCGACCCGAACCACGTGGTCGCCGACCTCGACTCCCGCCGCCTCGGCCGGGCCCCCCGGAACCACGTCACGCACATCGAGAAAGCGCGCCCCGTCGGCCTTGCGCCCGAGCACCACCACCATCCCGATGCCACCGAACGCCCCCTCGATGTCCTCCCGCAGCAGCTTCGCTTCCCGCGGCGGCAGGAAGTTCGTGTGCGGATCGAGCTCCGACACCATCCCCGCGATCGCGGAGTGAATCAGCCGCCCGTCATCCACCGGTCGCACGTAGTACTGCTCGACGATCGACAGCGCCCGCGCAAACGCATCGAGCTTCTGATAGCGAGAGTAGGTCGGCGGCGCCGCCTTGACCTTGGGCTTCGCCCACGATGGCACCGCCGTCCCAATCGCAACCCCAGCGCCGAGACACCCCGCCGCCAACGCCAAGATCCCCACCGTCCGTCGTGCGCCCACTCGCATCGCCGCGAGCTTAGCAGCCCCCCGACACCACGCTCACCCACCCCCCACCTTCACCCCGAGACCCGGGCTCAACCCCATCCCCCAGGGAGTTCACCGCGCCAGCCCCCGCCGTTGCCCAGATCGGGCGGGCCCGCGCAGCCCGGCAGGGGCCCACTCGCGCGCAAGCGGCGACGACCCACCCCTCCAAGCACCCCGCTCCCCAATTCGCCGCCGAGCACGAGTGGGAAGGAGGCCGGGCGTCAGCAGGCGCCCGCCCGTCTCCGCCCGAAGCTCATACCGAATCTACGTCCGCCCCCGATCGAGCACCTCCAAGATATCCCCCACCGCCGCATGATCCCCCGCCTCCCGGCTGACCTGCTCCATCAACGCCTCCCCCCGCGGCGTGATCACGAACACCCCCCCATTCTGCCAAGGATCCCCCTGAACCTTCTTCTGCCGAAACCCCGCCTTGTACGCCCGAGCCGTATGCCCCAGCCCCTTACGCGTCAGCACCTTCCCGATCCCCCGCCGCAACCCCGCCGCCCGATAGGCCTTCATCTCCGGATCGACCCACAGCGTGAACGGAACAGACTCGTCCTCCGCAAACATCTCGGCATGGTGCGGCGTCCCGTTCCCCACCACCACGACCTCGACATCCCGCTTACTCAGCTCGTCATTGGCGTCACGCAACTGCGCGACCTGCTCGCGGCAGAGGATTCAGCCAAAGTGCCGAATGAACACCACCACTGCCGTGCGATCGTCCCACGCTGAACCCAACCGGTGAGGGCTCCCCTGCGGGTCGAGAACTTCGATGTCTTGGAGCTTCTGAGCAACGGTCATTTGAGCGCCTCTTCTGCTCCCCCGATCGACCCCGGCGGAACGGGTGTTACGCGATGTCCAGGCGGCCCCCCACCTCGCTGCGCTATGATCCCCGCCCAGCTTCACCGTGACCGGGAATTCCGCCACCCGCGAGCTTTCGCTCGGGGAAATCGTCGACCAGAAGTACCAGGTCATCCGCCGCCTCGGGAAAGGCGGCATGGGCCAGGTCTACGCCGCCAAGCGGCTGACGCTGGGTGACACCGTCGCGATCAAGTGCATCCTGGCGCACCGCAACACGGCCAACAATCGCCAGCGCTTCGTTCGCGAGGCCCGGGCCGCGGCGAGGATCCGTCACCCCAACGTGGTGCAGGTTTTCGACTTCGGTGAGCTCGACGAGGCGGGCACGCCGTACATGGTGATGGAGCTGCTCGAGGGGCCGACGCTCGCGGAGGCCATCGCCTCCGAGGGGCTCGACCGCGAGCAGGCGCTGGCGATCTTCGGGCAGATCTGCGCGGCGATCGAAGCCGGCCATCGCCGCGGCGTGGTCCATCGCGACATCAAGCCCGGCAACGTGATCCTCGCCCGCAGCGACGACGGCGGCGAGGCGGTCAAGGTGCTCGACTTCGGCTTGGCCCGCGTCGCGACCGGCGGCCCGCAGATGAGCGAGCCCGAGCTGCTCGTGGGCACCGTCGATTACATGTCGCCCGAGCAGGTCAGCGGCACCCCGGTGAGCCCGGCCAGCGACGTGTTCTCGCTCGCGGTGCTGCTGTACGAGCTGATGGTGGGCGTCCGCCCCTTCTCCGGGGACAGCGTCGTCAATACCCTGTTTCGGATCACCGAGGGCGACTATCAGCGGCCGAAGGTCGCGGCGCCCGATCTCGACGAGGCCATCGCGGAGGCGATCGAAGCCGGGCTTCAAACCGAGGCCAGCCAGCGTCCGCGCTCGGCCTCCGCGTTGGCGGAGCTGGCCGGCGCCAATGCCAACGCGGGAGCAGAGCCCCTGTCGAGTCGAGGCCTCGGTCGCCCGCCCAGCCGCCCCCACAGCGCGGCGGGACCCAGCGACGTCTACGAGCCCGATTCCACCCCGCAGTCGGTCGAAGGCCCCGCCATCGTGGGGCGAGAAGACGAGCTGACCGCCTTCGACGAAGAGCTCCAGCGTGCAGGCGAAGGGGGAGCCCGGGTCACGCTGGTGCTCGGTGAAGCCGGCTCGGGCAAGACCTCGTTGCTCGACGAGGCGGCGCGGCGCTTCGACCAGCAGGGCGCCCGCGTGGTGCGAGGGCGCTTCTTTGCCTATGCCGCCGACCGGCCCCCGCCCCCCGAGGCCTTCACCTGGGCGCTCGATGCTCCGGGCCAGCTCGGCTCCGACGCGGCCGTGCGCCAGGCGGGCCAGGACAAGTGGCAGATGTTCGACGAGACGGCCGCCACCGTGCTCGATCGCCCCGACGACCGCACGCTGACGCTGCTGCTCGACGACGTACAGTGGGCCGGCACGCTCGACCTCGAGTTCCTGTCGTACCTCCGCTACAAGGCCCGCGAGCGGCCGCTGGTGATCGTGGCCTCGGCTCGCCCCGACCACGGCCCCGAGCTGCGCTCGCTCGCCGCCAAGCTGGCCTCCACCCGCAGCCTCCGCAAGCTGAAGCTCGAGCCGCTCACGCTGCGGGCGACGCATTCGTTCTTGCGCCGCAGCTTCCGTCGCCTGCACATCGCCCCGCCCGACGTTCGCCGGATCTACCACGTGACCTCGGGCAGCCCCTATGCGCTGGTCGAGCTGACGCGCCAGCTCGTGGACGGCGGACGCATCCGCTCCGAAGACGACGGCCAGCGCTGGGTCTGCGACGATCTGTTCGACGTCGGCCTGCCCGACTCGGTCCAGACGGTGGTCGAAGCCCGGCTCGCCGAGATCCCCGACGAGGTCCGCCGCTCGCTCGAGCTGTGCTCGGTCATCGGCGAAGAATTCCACCTCGAGACCGTCGTCCACGCCAGCGGAGAGACCGAAGACGAGCTCGAAGAGCGCCTCGAGCTGGCGGTCGAGCGGCGCATCCTGAGCGAGGACAACCTGGGCCCCCGCGCCGACTTTCGCTTCGCCAGCGCGGCCCTGCGCCAGGTGCTCTACGACGGGCTCAGCCCCCGCAAGCGTCGCCGGTTGCACCGCAAGGTGGTGGAGGCGTTGTCCGAGCGCTACGCCTCCAGCCGCCCGCAGCTGGCCGACGTGCTCACCTACCACTACCAAGCGATGGGCGACTGGGCGCAGACCTTCGCCCATGGGCTCGAGGCCGCCGCTCGCAACGTCGACCTGCACGATGCCGATGCGGCTCACACCGCCCTGCTCGCGGTGACGGCCGCCCTCGAGCACCACGAGCCCACCCCGGGGCAGCGTGCCCGCTACGAGTACCTCTCCGGCTGTCTGGGCGAGACCCTGGGACACCTCGACGAAGCGGTGGCGTCGCTCGGGCGCGCCGTCGATCTGGCCGCGAGCGAAGGCGACGACCGCCTGCGCCTCGATGCAGAGCTCGCCCTGGCCGATTGCGAGCTGAGCCGCGGTGGCTTCGCCGAGTGCATGGCCTGGGCCCAGCGCGCCATCGACCGCGCCATCGAGCTGTCCGATCGGCCTCGCGAGTTCCTCGGTCGCGTGCGCTTCGCCAGCGCGGCCGGGCCCCTCGGCAAGATTCCCGAGGCGCAACAGACCATCGCTCCCGTGCTCGAGACCACGGAGTCCGAGTTCGCCCTGCACCGCGCCCTCGCGGGCCGGGAGCGCACCTGGCTCGCGGCCAAGACGGGAGAGTTCGCGCAGGCGGGCGAGGCCGCGACCCAGGCCATCGCCGAGGCCCAGGCCGCCCGCGACACCTTGGCCCATTACCGCGCTCAGTCGGCGCTGGGCCTGGTGCACGCCGAGTGTGGCGATCACCCTGCGGCCATCGAACAGCTCGGCAAGGCCCTCGAGCTCGCCCGTGCGCTGAGCCTGCGCCGACGCGAGGGCATCGAGCTGTGCAACATCGGCGAGTGTCACCTGCTGTCCGGCGACGCCCAGCGCGGGCTCGAGCTGACCCAGCAGGGCTTGGCCATCTTCGTGGAGATGCGCGACACGGCCAGCGAAGGCGATTGCCGGGTCAACGTCGGCCGCATGCTGCGAGAGCTGGGTCGTCGCGACGAGGCGGTGGCCATGCTCGCCCGGGGTCGACAGGCGTGCGCCGCCTCGGGGCGGGTGGAGTACGAGGCCATCGCGCTCACCGAGTTGGCCGACATTCACGCCAAAGAGGGCAAGCCGCTGCTCGCCCGCTCGCTGTATCAACGGGCCGAGCGAGGCCTCGCCTCCATCGGGGCCTTCCAGCGCTGGCAGGCCCAGTTCGGCGTGGCGCGCATGGACTCGGCGCTCGGCGACATCGCGGCGGCTCGCGCTCAATCCGAGCTCGCTCTGGAGCAGGTGCGGGCCCTGCTCGCCGATGCCCCCGACGGCGTCGACCCGGCCGCGCTGCGCCGCGCCGAGGACGAGATCACCAAGTTCCTCGCGGATCCGGCAGGCGAGACCCTGGCCGGCGGCGGCGACCCCATCGAGCGCGACGTGCTCGACCAGCAGCACCGCCACCTCGAAGGCCTCGCCAAGAAGATCATCGCCAAGGTCTCACGCTTGCACGACGACTCGGCTCGCCTGTCGCTGTTGCAGCAGCTCCGAACCTTCGAGAACGAGCTGCGCGAGCACAGCGAGACGGAGACCCAGGGCGCCTACCTGCACCTTCTGCGCTGCAGCGACCCCGACGTCCGCGAGCGCGTCACCGACCTGTATACCGATGGCGCCGACCTGTACGAGGCCTTCTTCGCCTTCATGCGCCGCTTCGGCAACGAGCAGAGCCTCACCGCGTCACGCGGGGCCTTTGCCGAGGGGCTGATGGAGGTCTTCGGTCAGCTCACCGTTCGCATGCACCGAGAAGAGCGCGAGCTGCATCCGCTCATGAAGCCGTGAGCTCGATCCACACGTGCTCCGCTCGGGCCCAGACGCGGCCCTCGGCGTCGGCCAGGGCGGCCGCGGCGTGGTGCTTGCGTCGGTCTCGAGGCCCCGCCCACGCGTAGACCACCATCGGCGCATCACCGGGGATCTCCGGCTGCAGCTGCGCCGCCATCTGACCCAGCAGGAAGCCGCGGCCGGGGTCGACGTCGAGGGCGAAGTAGCTGGGACAGTCGAGGGCGGCCCAGACCATGCGCGGATCGACGTGCCCCTGCTCGTTCCGCATCTCGGGGGTGGGCTGCCACTCGCTGGCGACCAGCCCTTCGCGCTCGGGCACGGCCCCCGCGAAGATCCGCAGGCCATCGCCGTGGTCGCGCTCGGGCCCGCAGACGAAGCACCGCGGATAGATGTGCCCGGTGAGCCCGCGGTAGCGCTGCTGCCCGGCGCGGGCCTGCTCGAGGCTCGGGGCCGCGGGGGCCTCTCCCTTCAGCGCGTACGGGACCGCGGTGGCGACCAGGTGCTCACCTTCGAAGACCCGGACCTCGCCCGCGGACTCGCCTGTGCGCACCTCCAAGGCCCGATCGAGCGGCGGCGGACGGGAGAGCCGAACCCGGGCCGGACCCTCGACGAGCGAGGCGACGGCACCACAGGCGTAGCCGCCGTTGGCCGAGCCGTCGGGGCCGTTGAAGCGCGCACCGATGGTCACCGTGTTCATCAACGCCACGGTACCGACCGCCGCGCGGGAACACGAGCCGGGCCGCTCACATGGCCAGCAGCCAGTGCCGGGCTTCGTCTTCGTCGTGGAAGGCCCGGAACATCACACCGTGGCCGACGGCCATCGCCCGGACGTCGGCGGCGAGCTCCCTGGAGTTGAGCAGGGTCGCGACCTTGCGGACGTGCGTGGAGCGAGACAGCCACTGCCAGATGCGATCTTGGACCGCGGCGGGCGTGCGATCGGAGTCGCGGGAGTCGAACAGCAACAGGCCGATCTCCGACTCCTCGAGGGCCCGATCGATGGCCCCGAGCACGGTATTGGTCTCCGCTCGATTTCGAGCCGAGCGCCCGTGCCAGACCTTCACGACGCCGCCCCCGACCTCGATCCGGAGCGTGTCGGCCTGTTCGACGACCGTCATCCCGATCGAAAGGCTAGCAACCGCTGTCCTAGGCGCAACCACAACCACGGACCCGATCCCGCGCCGAAACGAGAGGTCGCCCGCGTTCGAATTGGGTGGCAAGTGCCGTAGCCGCCTGCCGACTTCGCGGGCTGATGCCGGATGGACTCGGGCCCGCGACGATCTGCACCGTCGGGCTAGGGCGCCGTCTTGGCGCTGGCGATGGTGGCCGCGTACACGCCCGAGCGCGGGGTCCCGGCGGCGACCTTGGCCCGGGCCTTGGTCATCTCTTCGTCGATCAGCGTCTTGAACGAGGCAGCGGGCTGCGCTCCAGACAGGAAGCGCCCGTTGACGAAGAACGAGGGGGTGCCTCGAGCCCCCAGCTGGACCCCTTCTTTTTGGTGAGCATCGACCCGCGCCGCGATCGTCGGGCTCGCCAGATCCTTTTTGAACTGCGCCATGTCGAGGCCCAGCTTGCGTGCCCATTTTTTGTAGTTTGCGTCGCTCAGGTCACGGTTGTTCTCGAAGAGCAGGTCATGCATCTCCCAAAACTTGCCCTGCTCGCCTGCCGCTTCGGCTGCAATTGCTGCACTGCGGGCATTGTTGTGGAACGCGAGCGGGTTGTGCTTGAACGCGTAGCGAATGTCGCTGCCGTAGTCCCGGCGAAGCTGCGCAATGGTCGGCGACACCCGCTTGCAGTACGGACACTGGAAGTCGGACCACGTCACGATGGTGACCAGCGCATCGGCGGGCCCCTCGAACTGCGCGTCGTCGACGGTGGCCTTGTAGACGAGGGCCGGATCGGGGCGACCGGGCCGCAGCGGCTCGCTCGGCTTGTCGACCTTGTCCTCGATCTTGTCGAGGCGACCGAGCGCCTCGGCGAGCTGCGACTCGAGCGCGACGGTCTGCGCCGATTGCTCGGCGATCTGAGTCTCGAGCGAGGAGATGCGCTTGCCCGCCGCTTCCGCATCGGCGGCGGCCTTGTCCTGAAGCTCTTTGGCCTCGGCCTTGGCCGCGTCGACCTTACTGCTCGCGACCTCCTCCATCATGGAGCGGAGCTCTTCTTCGGTCGGCTGATCGCACGCGAGCGCGAGCAACAACGGGAGCACGAACACGGGGGGGCGGACGGCCATGGCGCAGATGATAGCGCCACCGTCGGCGCTCCCGATTCCGGCCCGAGTGCCCGCGTCTACGTGCGCCGGAACGCTGCTCGGTGACCGTGTTGCAAGGCCTGCTCGACCCGGGCCTCGCTCATGCCCGGCACCTCGGCCACCCGCGCGTACTCGGTGGGCGCATCGATGTGGGACATCAGCGTGTTGTCCGTGTTGATGCAGACCCGCATGCCCTGCTCGAGCCAGGTGGCGATGGGGTGCTCGGCGATCGCCCCGATGATCCCGGTGTGCAGGTTCGAGGTGACGCAGGCCTCGATGGTCACGCCGCGATCGATCACCAGCGCGGCGACGCGAGGGTCGTGCAGCACCGTCGTCCCGTGGCCGATGCGCTGCGCGAGCAAGCCTTCGATGGCCACCCGGATCTCGGCCGGCGGTCGGCCCTCGCCCGCATGCACGGTACGCCCCAAGCCGCGGTCGCGGGCGCGTCGAAATGCGGGGCGATAGTGATGCATCGAAAACTCGTGCGCCGGGCCTGGGCCCCCCGCCAGATCGATGCCCACCACGCCACGGCGGGCAGCGGCGAGGTCGACCAAGGCTTCGAGCAGATCGGGAGGATCACCGTAGAGCCCACACAGCACGATGCCCGCGCGGCCCGACGCTCCGGCCACCGCCGCATCGACGATCGAGGCCATGGTCGCGCCGCGCTGCCGATGCAGCTGAGGCGCAAAGCGGATCTCCAGCGTATCGACCCCTTCGGCGGCCGCGTCCTCGCAGATCTCCGCCGCCACGCGCTCGACGGCCGCGGGCTGCTGCAGCACCGACAGGGTCCGCTCGAAGCACGCCAGCGCGGCGGACAGACCCATCCCCGCGTGAAAACCGAAGTCCTCGGGCACCTCGATGCCCTCGGCAGCGGCGAGCTCGGCCAGGGTGGACGCGCGCAGCGAGCCGTCGAGATGGCGATGCAAGTCCGAGAGCCTCGGGCTCGCAGGGGAGGCTTGGGGGGTGCTCACGCGGGCTCGGCCGCCTCGCTTTCGTCGCCCGCGGTGGGCTCCGGCTCGGTGCCCAGGTTCGGCGCCTCGGTCTCGCCCGGACAGATGCCTCCGGCCTCGACCCACGCCGCGAAGCTCTTCACGAAGCTCTCGTGACTGATGGGCGGCGGCGTGCGATCGCCTCCCGGATTCCAGCCCCACAACACCAGCGGATCGTGCTCGACGTGATGGAGGAGGTCGGCGAGGCTGCGCTCGCCGTTTTGGCCGGGGTCACGCAGCTGCTTGCACAGCGCGGTGATCGTGCGGTTCTCGAACACCATGGGCGTCTCCTTGGGAGGGAGCTGCCAGTGCGGGGCTCCGGGCGGGCCGGGGGGGCCTCCGGGGAGCTCGGTGTTGTGCTCGGCGTGGCAGGTGCTGCACGCGAGGCCCGACTCCATGCTCGCCCGGCTGATGTTCATGGCGTGCACGCCTCCCACGGCGCCCAGCGGTCGATCGCCTTCGGGGTGGCAGTTCATGCAGCGCGGCGAGACGAGCACCTCGTAGATCGGCTTGAACGACGACGAGGCCTCGACGGGGGAGGCCGGCGGCAGCTCGACTCCGGGCGTGGCAACGCTCGGCTCGTCGGCGCCGGCCGTCTTGCCCGCGTAGCCCATCGGCTCCGGGTCGTCGCCCACCCACGCCAGCGTGATGCCGACCCCCGCCAGGACGAGGAGAATGAGGCCGAAGAAGACCACGCCGAGCCACTCGGCGATCGTGGCGGTGACCCGTCCTAGTCGCTTCCAGTTCATGGTCCGTCGTCCTCGCTACAGGGTGGTGTCGGCCAGCTGCCGAGCAAGTTCGTTCTGCAAAGGGGCCCGCCGCAGCCGCTTGCCGCTGACGTCGAAGATCGCGTTGGCCAGCGCGCCCGCGAGGGGAGCCACCGCGGGCTCGCCCACGCCGCCGGGCTCGTCGGCGCCCTCCATGACCTTGGTGACGATCGTGGGGGTCTCGTGCATGCGCATCAGCCGATAGGTGTCGAAGTTGCCCTGCTGGACGACGCCGCCCTCCACCGTGATCTCGCCCCAAATCGCCGCGGTGAGTCCGAAGATGATGCTGCCTTCCATCTGCGCCGCCACCAGGTCGGGATTGACCGCGAGGCCGCAGTCGAGCACGCAGTACACGGTGTCGACCACGATCTGGCCATCGTCGACCCGGGCCTCGACCACCTGGGCGCAGAAGCTGCCGAAGGCCTCGGCCACCGCGATGCCGCGACCGGTGCCCTCGGCCAGGGTTCGTTCGCCCCAGCCGCTGAGTTCGGCCACCGCATCGAGCACGCCCAGCCAGCGCGGCGCCTCGGCGAGCATGCTGCGACGGAACGCCAAGGGCTCCTTGTTGGCCGCATGGGCCAGCTCGTCGATGAAGCCCTCGATGACGAAGGAGTTGATCGAAAAGCCCACCGAACGCCACCAGCTGGCCGTAAACGGGGTGGCGAAGGGCGTGTAGGTGACGTGCTGGTTGGGGATCGCGTAGGCGTGGTTGGTCGCCCCTTCGGTCGCAAGCACGTCGGTGATGAGCACGTTGCTGGAGATCACCCGGGTGCTGTTGCGACCGATCCAGTGCCGCAGCCGCAGAGGGATCCACATGGGGAACAACGAATCGAGCTCGAGATCGGCGAGGATCGACTGCGACTGCGTGTCGTAGGACAAGCCGGTCACCGTCCCCGCGTCATCGACCCGCGCCTGCACCTTCGACCAGGCCAGCGGGCGATAGCGGCCGCCCCGGGTGTCGCTCTCGCGCGACCAGATGATCTGGACCGGGCGCCCCACGGCCTTGGAGAGCCACGCCGCCTCGAGCACGGCCTCGGGGTGGCTGCGGCGACCGAACGCACCACCGAGGAACGGCGTGTGCACCAGGACCTCGCTGCGCTCGATGTCGAGGATCCTCGCGACCGCTTCCTGGATGAGGATGGGCCCCTGGTTGCCCGTCCAGACCTCGCAGCCCTCGTCGGTGACGTGCGCCACCGCGTTCATCGGCTCCATGGGCGCGTGCGCCAGGTAGGGGACCTCGTAGACCGCCTCGACCAGCGTGCCCTGGGCTTCGTCGAACTTGCCCTCGTCGAGCACGTCGCGGGCCCGGCTGCGTTCGCTGCTGCGGAGCTCGTCCCACAGGGCCGAGGTGGAGAACTTGCTGCCCTCGCCCTCGGACCACTCGACCTTCACCGCCGCGGCGGCGCGCAGGGCCTGCCAGTACTTCTCGGCCACGACCCCGACGCCTCGCTCGGTGGTCACCACGTCGACGACGCCCGGCATCTTCTTGGCGTCGTCCGCATCGACCGACAGCGCCTTTGCATCCGTCCGCGGGGGGTGGAGCATCACCGCCTTGGCCATGTTCGGCACCTGCACGTCGATGCCGAACTCGGCCGTGCCCGTGACCTTGGCGTGATTGTCGACCCGGCGAGCGGGGGTCCCGATCACGCGGAAGTCCTTGCGTGCCTTGAGCTTCGGTTTCTCGGGGACCTTCAGCGTGTTGGCGATCTCCACCAGCTCGCCGTAGGTCACCGAGCGATCGCCCGACGCCTCGACCACGCGACCGGCCTCGGCCCGCAGCCCGTCCTCGGACACGCCCCACTTTTGCGCCGCGGCCGAGACCAGCATCATGCGGGTGGCCGCCGCGACCTCGCGCGCGGGCACATAGCTGCCCGAGATGCCCGTGGAGCCGCCCGTGATGTGGGGCCCGAGCGCCGTGTACTTCTTGGCCGAGTCGGCGAAGTAGATCTCGATCTTCTCCAGCGGGACCTCGAGCTCTTCGGCGATCAACATCGCCTGACCGGTCATCGTGCCCTGGCCCATCTCGGCCTTGGTGCACGCGAAGATCACCCGGTCGTCGGGCGTGATCGTGATGAAGGCATTGGGCTTGAAGGCCCCCTCGATGTCGCCCATCTCCAGGGTGGAGCGCTCGTCGAGGCTCATCGAACGCGCGGCCCCGTAGACGCACAGCGCCCCCGTGCCCGCGACCATGCCCAACAAGAAGCGACGGCGTCCGATCCCGCGGCGGCGCCCGAGCTTGGGCTCGGCCTTGGGCTCGTCCGGGGTGCCCGTTTGCTCGACGTCGCTCACTTCGCGGCTCCCTTCGCCGCGCCGTTGCGACCCGCCACCGCATGAATGGCCTGGCGGATGCGTGGGTAGGTGCCGCAGCGGCACAGCGACCCCGACATGGCGGCGTCGATGTCCGCATCGGTGGGGTTGGGCTTGGCCTCGAGCAGGGCCGCCGCCATCATCAGCTGGCCCGGTTGGCAGTAGCCGCACTGCGGCACGTTGGCGTCCATCCACGCCTGCTGCAGGGGGTGCAGCTCGTCATCGTGGCCGAGCCCCTCGATGGTGGTGATCTCGTGGCCCTGCGCGTCGCCGACGGCGGTCACGCACGAGCGCTTGGCGTTCCCGTCGAGGTGCACCGTGCACGCCCCACACAGCGCCCGACCGCAGCCGAACTTGGTCCCGGTCAAGCCGAGTTCTTCCCGCAGAACCCATAGCAACGGGGCATCCTCGGGAACATCGACGTCCCGTTCTTCGGCGTTGATCTTCAGCTTCATGATGGGCGCTCCTCGTCCACGGGGATCTGCGTGGCGCGGTCGTTCGGCACAACTCTAGAGCAGTGGTGCACGGTTGCGCTTCCCCGATCGTGCGAAAGTTTCCTCCCGCGGACGTCCCAAGATTTAGCGCATTGCGACCAGGGCGCCCAACGGCACATCGCGCCAATCGAGGGCGTCATTTGGCGCGATCGGTTGGTGGCATCCGGGCCAGGATGCGCTTGGCTGAAGCGCGTGGGGCATGGAGTAGGATGGCCGCGATGACCGTCGACCCCCGATGGTTTCCCGCTTTGGGTCACTCCGCCGTCTATCTCGATTCGGCGACGACGGCACTGATGCCGCAGTCGGTCATCGATCGCGTCTCGGCCGTACTCGCTCGCGGAGGCAGTGCGGGGCGCAGCGTGCATGCGCTGGGCCATGGCGCCACCGACGACTACGCGCAGGCACGGGCAACCGTGGCGCGCGCGTTGGGGGGCACGGCGGACGAGGTCGTATTCGTGCGATCGGCCACCGAGGGGCTCAATACCGTGGCCGAGGGCTGGGCGGCGCCGCGCCTGGGACCGGGCGACGAGGTCTGTGTCTCGCTCGCCGAGCACCACAGCAACCTGTTGCCCTGGCAGCGGATCTGCCAGCGTACGGGCGCGACGCTCTCGATCGTCGGCGTCGATGCCGAGGGTGATCTGGACCGAGACGACCTGCGGCGCAAACTGGGGCGCAGGACCAGGGTGCTGGCGCTCACCCACGTTTCGAATGTCACGGGGGCGCTCACCGATCTGGCCGCGGTTGAGCAGATCGTCGCCGACTCGGACGCCGACGATCTTGCGGTGGTGCTCGATGGCGCGCAGGCGATGCCTCATTTGCCGATCGACGTGACCCGGCTCGGCTGCGACTTCTATGTGTTCTCCGGGCACAAGGTCTACGGGCCCCCTGGGGTCGGTGTGGTCTGGGCCAAGCCCCGGCGTTGGGCGGAAACGGAGCCGCTGCTGCTCGGCGGAGGCATGGTCTCGCGGGTCTTCGCCGATCGCTACGAACCCGCCGAAGGCCCGGCGCGCTTCGAGGCGGGCACGCCCAATGTGGCCGCCGCCGCCGGACTCGCCACCGCCCTGGCGTTTGTCGAAGAGCACCGCGATCTCGGTGCCCATCGAGCCCTGCTCGAGCGAGCGGTGGACACCCTCGACCGACTCGAGGGCGTGCGGATCACCGGGCGTCCCGTGCATCGCATCGGGGCCGTGTCCTTCGTCGTCGAGGGCGTGCACGCGCACGACGTGGCCTCGGTGCTGGACGAAGAGCACATCGCAGTGCGGGCCGGTCACCACTGTGCGCAGCCGCTGCTTCGACACCTCGGGGTCGCGAGCACCGTGCGGGCTTCGTTCGGGCTTCACAACCGCCCGGCCGATGTCGAGCGACTCGCCTCCGCCCTCACCCGCGTGCAACAGGTCTTCGGGAGGTCGAAGCCGGCATGACCTCGCTGTACAACGAGCGGCTGCTGGCCCTCGCCCGCGCCACGACGTTCGCTCGCATCCCCCCCGAGGCCACCACCCGCGCCTCGCTCACCAACCCGCTGTGCGGAGACGAGATCGAAGTCGGGCTGGCGATCGTCGACGGTCACATCGAAGACATCGGGTTCGTGGCCAATGCCTGTGCCGTGTGCACCGCATCGGCCTCGGCCATGGCGCAGCGGCTGCAGTCGGGCTCCATCGATCGCTTTGGCCCCGAGCTGGCCCGACTCGAAGCCGTCGTTCGCGGTGAGCCCGAGGCGGACTCCGAGCTGACCGCCTTTGCCTCGCTCGCCGATTTCCCGAGCCGGAGGCCCTGCGCCTTGCTGCCGTGGCGAGCCCTCGACCGGGCCCTGCATGCCCCCGCCTCCGCACACGGTGCTCCAGCCCCCGCCACGCGAGCTCCCGTCGCAACCGACTCCGCCTGGAGTGCAATCCGAGCGCTTCGAGCCCGCGGCGAAGCGACCACCCTCGCGACCCTGATCTCCGTCGAAGGCTCCAGCCCGTGCCCCATCGGCAGCAAGATGGTGGTAGGCAGCTCGGGCGAGTTCTGGGGCTCGGTCTCCGGCGGCTGCGTCGAGTCGGCCATCGTCCGCGCTTCACTGGAGATGCTCGACGCCACCGACGGCGACGACAGCCAGCTGCTGGACTACACGATCGCCAACAGCCAACAGGGAGAGCTCGGCTTGCCCTGCGGCGGTCGAATTCGGGTGCACCTGTGCCCCGCGCCCACCGATACCCAGCTCGACGTCCTCGAGCAGGCCGAATCCAGCGACGGCTCCTTGTTCGTGATCCCCCTGGACGGCGGCCCGGTCCGCATCGCCGAGACCCAACAGCTGCTCGAGCCCGGCGAGGCCACCACCCCCGGTCCGCGATTGGTCGAGCACGATGGACACACGCTCTACGTCGAGCCGCTGGCGCGCGCCCGTCGGCTCGTGCTCGTCGGCGGCACGCACATCGCTCAGAAGCTCGCCCGCCTCGCCGCCGAGGTCGGCCTCGCGCCCATCGTCGTCGACCCTCGCACCGCCCTCGCCAACCCCGGCCGATTTCCCGATCTACGGCTCGTCAACGCCCGTCCCGAGCAGGCCCTGCCCGAGCTGATCGACGAGCGCACCGCGGTCGTCATGCTGACCCACGACGCCAAGCTCGACGACCCCGCCCTCGAGGTCGCCCTGACCAGCCCGGCGTACTACGTGGGCGCGTTGGGCAGCCGCAAGACCCAGCGCGCCCGTCTCGAACGATTGCGCGCCCGCGGCCTCGACGACCGCGCCCTCTCCCGCCTGCACGGCCCCGCCGGGGTGCCGATCGGGGGCCAAGGTGCCGCCGAGATCGCCCTGTCCATCCTCGCCGAGATCGTCGCCGTCCGTCGCATGAACGACGCCGCCCACCGCCGCATCGGTGCCGTGGTCCTCGCCGCCGGAGCCTCTCGCCGCGCGGGCGACATCAACAAGCTGCTCCACCCGGTCGACGGCGAGCCGATGATCCGTCGCGTCGTACGAACGACCCTCGATGCGGGCGCCAGCCCCTGCCTCGTCGTGCTCGGACACCAAGCCGATGCGGTCCGCCAGGCCCTGCACGGCCTCCCCGTCGAGTTCGTCTTCAACGAGCGACACACCGAGGGCATGGGCACCTCCATCGCCCGCGGCTTCGAGGCCATGACCACCACCGAGGTCGGGGCCGCCTTCATCGTCCTGGGTGACATGCCGTTTCTACGCGCCGACGATCTCGAGCAGCTGATGGTCGCCTATCAAGCGAGCACCCAGCACCTCATCGTGGCCCCCGAAGCCGGCGAAGGCAAAGAGCGTCGGCTCGGCAACCCCGTGCTCTGGCCGCGCCGCTACTTCGCCGAGCTGACCCGCCTATCGGGCGACCGCGGGGCCAAGCGCATCATGATGGCCTCCTCGGGCGCACTGCTGCGCGTGCCCGTCGATCACGCGGGCGTCCTGCAGGACATCGACACGCCAACGCCCGCCTCCTAGCGCGGTGAGTCTGCAATCCGCTCCAAAATAACACCGCCCCCGCGGCCCATGCCTGCGTTCCTCATCGGTTGCTCATGCCCAATGAACGCCCTCTTCGCGCCTTGGCATGGCCCGCGCTGACAGCGTTCTTTTGAAACGGATTGCAGACTCACCACACTAGCGGCGCTTGAGCAGCGGCGTGGGATCGACCGGTTTGTCGCCGAGGCGCAGTTCCAGATAGATCGTCGAGCCGAGCCCGTCGTCGACGACCTTGGGGGCCGTAAACGCGATGGTCTGCCCGGTCTCCACTTGCTCGCCTTCGGCCACGTTGGCCTTCCACAGCCGGCCGATCATCGACATGCGGCCCTCGCCGTGATCGATGACCACCACCTGCTCGAAGCCGGGCAGGCTCGCGACCATGACCACCTCGCCCGAGTCGGGGGCGCGGACGGCCTCGTCGCGTCGGGCCTTGAGCTCGATGCCGTTGCGCATCATCGGGAGCTTGAGCACGGGGTCGGTGTATTCCCCGAAGGTTCCGACCACGCGCCCTCGTACGGGGCGAAGCAAGCGTCGCTCGCCTCGCTGGAGCTCGCGCAGCTCTTTGCCTTCGTTGCGAAGCTCCCGTAGCTGCTTGCGGACCGCCTTGTCGCGGGTCCGTGCGGGCGCACGCCGATACCAGCGCTTCGACTGCTTGTGAGCCCGGCCGAGCGCGGGAATGGTGGCCGTACGCGCCATGCCCACCAGGTCGCTCTGGACCGCGTGCACCGTGGCCAGCACCGACAGCGCCTGAAGCTGACGATGGGCCTGCAGAAGCTCGTCTTGGGCGCGTCGCTCCGAGCGCTGGTATGCAGCCAGCTCCTTCAGATCGCGCCGCACCATCCATCGCAGGTCTCGCCCGCGAGCCAGCCGCCGACTGCTGTCGGCCGTCTCGCCATCGCCCGCGTCCTCGAACACGAGACGCGCGATCCCTCCGCGCGATGCCTTGTACATGGCCCGCGCGCGCTGGCGCGCGAGATGTTGCCGGGCCTGTCGCTTGCCGCGGTAGGCATCGAGCAAGCGCAGGCTCTCGCGGCCGGCATGGTCGAGCAGCTCCGCGCTGTACTCCGCGCCGGTCTGCTCGTGCTCGAGGGTCGCCAAGGCCTGCTCGAGCGCCACCGCCTGGCGGGTGAGGCCGAGCTCGGCTTGCAGCACCTCGCCCAGCGAGGCCTTGCCGCCCTGCGCTTCGAAGGGAACCGCGACCAAGCCCAAGACCAGGGCGGCGCCGACGAGTGCTCGCGAGATCCTCATGAACTCTTTAGACCTCGGTGTAGCGAGCGACCGCGGCGCGTGAACCCAGCAGGCCGAGGATGGCTCCGAAGGCCACGCCGATGCCCAGCTCCATGGGGGTGAAAAAGTGCAGCGCGCCCGCGGCAAAGACCAGCGACAGCCCGCTCTCGAGGAACGGGTGCACCGCGTCGAAGCCGAGGTACAGCATGCCCAGGGCCAATGCCGCTCCGAGCCCGCCCTGCACCATACCCTCGAAGACGAAGGGTCCGTGCACGAAGCGTCGCGTGCCGCCGACCAACCGCAAGATCTGGATCTCGGCCCGCCGCGCGTAGACGCCGAGGCGGATCGTGCTCCACACGATCGCCATGCAGGCCAGGCTCACCAGGATGCCCGCGCCCAGGGCGAGATCGCCGAAGGTATGCACGAGGTCGTGCGCGCGACCAGCCCAGTCGCCGACCACCGCGACCTCGTCGATCACGGGCAGCGGCCCCAGACGCTCGGCGAGCGCGTGGGCAAAATCGGGGTCGGTACCCGGGGCCAGGTGGATCTCCAGCGACGCGGGCAGCACCGAGGGCTCGAGCCCGTCGAGCATCTGGCCGTCTTCGCCGAGCCCGGCCGAGAGCCGGTCCATGGCCATCTGCGGGCTCACCTGATCGATGGACTCGATCTCGGGCAGGGTCTGTAGGCGCTCCATCGCGGCGTCGACCTGCTCGGGCGGCGCGTCGTCGATGAGGTAGGCGGTGACGGGCACGTCGAGCCCCCACGCCTGGACCATGCCCTGCGCGTTGCTCCACGCCAGCATCACCACGCCCAGCAAGAGCATGCAGACGGCGATGGTGCTCACCGCGATGAGCTGCACGGCGGGCGCCTGCGCCATGCCTCGCATGCCGCGGCCCACCACGTAGACGAACGAGTAGAAGGGGCGGAGCATCAGGCCACCGCCTCGGCGGCGACCGGCCACGAGGCGGGCAGGATCTCCGGCACCTCTTCTTCCTCGATGGCGGCCTCGTCGTCGGACAGCGACACGAGACGGCCATGCTCGAGGTGGATCTGCTGGCTCAGCGGCGCCCGGTCGAGCACCAGGGGATCGTGGGTCGCCACCAGTACCGTGGTGCCGCGCTCGCGAATGGCCTGGAGCAGCTCGATGATCTCGTAGCTGAGGCGCCGATCGAGGTTTCCGGTGGGCTCGTCCGCGAGCAGGATCGGGGGGTCCCCCGCCACCGCGCGGGCAATGGCCACACGCTGCTGCTCACCGCCCGACAAACACCGCGCGGGGCGACGCAGACCGGGATCGAGCTCCACCCGGGCCAGAGCCGAAGCCGCCCGCTCGCGAACCTCGCGACGGGGCATGCCGAGCACCTGCAGCGCCAGCGCGACGTTCTCCATCGGCGTGGCATCGAGCAGGAGCTTGAAGTCTTGGAACACCACGCCGACATTGCGGCGCAGGTAGGGGATGCTGGCCTTGCGCAGGCGGTGGATGTCTCGCCCCGCCACGCGGATCGTGCCTTCGTCGGGGCGCTCCATCGCCAATACGAGCTTGAGCAAGGTGCTCTTGCCCGCCCCCGAAGGACCCAGCAGCACCGAGAACGCGCCCTCTTCGACGGCGAAGGTCACCCCTCGCACTGCGGTACGGCCCCGCGTTCCGCGGCCGTAGGTCATCGTGACATTGTTGAGCTCGATGATGGCCATGGGTGCCCTCATTGACCTTCCAAGCACGTCGGCGGAGCACAGGTCCAAAAATCGGCGAAAGCGCGGCCCCGCAGCCCGGCCCCGAGGTGAACCCGGGGATGGCTCGGCGCTCGTCGAGCGAAAATGCTCCAGGAGCCGTCTGCAGTTCGGACGAGCGGGGGCGGCTCGCGCCAGATCCGCGGCTCGACAGCCCGGCAGCGGCCGGTCATGGGTCGTGACAAAACGTCATCCGCATTGGGCCGCCCTCGAGCCGACCCCGCCCTAAGTGCTCCGATCTCCACGATCGATCCGAATTCGCGGGAACAGGCACGAAGCTTGCGAGTTGTTGGGGCGACCATGACTGACGCCGCCACGCCTCGACGCGCTCGCCGGATGCCTCCGGCGCCTCGCGCGCGCGTGGCCCCGGCGTCCAGCACTCCGACCACGACCAGTCCGGCGCCCGTGGCCGAGGTCGCGCCGTCCCCAGCGTCGCGACCCCGGCTCGGGCCGAGCGCCGAGGATGCCGGGCCTCTGCCCGCCTCCATCGGCCGCTACCAGGTGCTCAGCTCGCTCGGAGCCGGCGGCGTCGGTGTGGTGTACGAGGCCCGCGACGAGGACCTCGGTCGCTCGGTCGCCATCAAGGTCTTGCGCGACGCATCGGCCGACAACGTCGCCCGCTTCCGTCGCGAGGCGCGGTCGATGAGCCGCGTCAATCACCCCAACGTCGCCACCGTGTACGAGGTCGGCGAGACCGAGGGACAGAGCTACATCGCGATGGAGCTGGTCCGCGGCAAGACCCTGCGCGACTGGCTGCTCACGCGCCCCGCCTGGACCGAGGTCCTGGCCATGGTGCAGCAGGCAGGCGAGGGGCTCGTGGCGGCCCACGCAGCCGGCCTCATCCACCGCGACTTCAAGCCCGACAACATGCTCGTCGGCGACGACGGCCGCGTGCGCGTGGTCGACTTCGGCCTCGCCAAGCATCGCTCCGAGCTGTCCAAGAGCGGCGTCTTCGATCGGCAGGCCCTCGCCCGCGAGCTCGCCGACAGCCGCATCACTCGTACCGACTCGCTCCTGGGCACCCCCGCCTATATGGCGCCCGAGCAGTTCCGCGGCGAAGGGGATGCCCGCTCCGACCAGTTCGCCCTGAGCGTCGTCCTGTACGAGGCCCTCTACGGCGTGCTGCCCTTCCCGGGCGAGACGGCCGAAGACCTGTTCCTCGCCACCACCCGCGGCCGCATGCGTCCCTGGCCGCGCCGCAACGACCTTCCCATCGGGCTGCGGACCGTGCTGCGACGCGGCCTGAGCACCCGAGCCGCCGATCGCTTCGAGTCCATGGAAGCCCTGTTGCAGGCGCTGACCCGGGCCATCACCGAAGGTGCCCCCCGTCGCGAGCCCCGGACCAAGGGTCTGCGGAGCTGGCGATGGCGCATCGTGGGGGCGGCCACCGGACTGCTGCTCGCTGCGGGTGATGCCATGCTCGGCTCCTCCGACGACGCGGTCGAGACCGCGGCCACCCAGGTCGAAGCTACCGAAGCCGCAGCCCCCGTCGCCTCGCCGACCAAGCCCGAGGCACGAGACGAAATCGTTCCCGCCCGCACGGTCAAGCGCGAGCGAGCGCGTCGTTTCGTCCGGCCGGCCCAAAGCTGACAGCGGCTCGAATCGGTCCGGCCGCGCATTAGGCCTCGCTCTGGAGCGACGCGCAGGCCCGGCTCGTGATCGCAGCCGTCGTCCGTGGCTGACGACGCAACACCGTATGGGGACGCTTTGCGTTCACGCGATGAAGCGCTTGCTACCGTTTCGGCGTGCGCCTGGTCCGAGTGGTTCCATCGGCATGGCAATTCGTCCGGCTGACCGGGGCGGCCGTGGCCGTTGCCCTCCTCCCCCAGGGCGCGATTGCTGCGACGACCACGTCAACGTCGAACGCGGCGACGCAACGGGTCGGTTCGGCGATCGATGCCCCCGAGGTCGAAGGGCAGCCGCAGATCCCCAGAGAGTCCGCCCCGCTCGAGCCCGATCCCGACAACATCGTCCCGCCGCCGACACCCGAGGAAATCCGCGAAGCCGAGGTTCGAGCGCTGCGTCGCGAAGTCGAGCAGCTCAACGAGCGCCTCGATGCGGTGGAACGACAACGTGCCGCGCAGGAGCAACGCGAAGAGCAGCACGACCGCAAGCACGCGAATTTGTATCGGCGCGACGATGCCGACCGACGCGAGCAGGAGCGCGACGACCAGCGGGCTCGCCAGGAGCGTCTCGAGCTGCGTCGTCGCCTCGAGCTGGGCGATCGCTTCCGCCTCGTCGCCGACTTTCGCTACCGCTTCGAACACGACTGGAACTCGCGCTTCGACGACGGCACCTATCGACTCGACCGCTTCCGCATGCGCTACCGGCTGCGGCTGGGATTCGTCGCCAACGTCACCCGCAACATCTCGTTCGGCGCCGTCGCCCGCACGGGCGTGCCGAGCAACCTGCAGTCACCCCACGTCAACGTCGGCTACAACGGCTTCGGTGCCGCGCCCTTCAACCTCGGCCGCGCCTACGTGCGAGGCGACTACAAGTACCTGTGGTGGTGGCTGGGCAAGAACCGTAATCCATTCTGGCGGCAGAACGAGCTGTTCTGGGACGACGACGTCACCCCCGAGGGCATCGCCGTCGGCGGCACGATCCCGCTGCACTCCGCCATCGACTTCAACCCCACCGTCGCCTACTTCGTCCCCAACCACGAGCAGGTCCTCGAGTACCCCGACGCCCACATGGTGGGGGGGCAGCTCGCGTTCGTGGTCCGGGCGGGCGAGCTGGTCACCCTCGACGTAGCCAGCTCGGCGATGCACATGCACCAGCTCTTCTTGGTGCCGCAGCACCTCGGGCGCGAGCTGTGGGACCAGGGCGGCCCCATCGGAGCGCGCCGCGACTACACCTTCATCGTCAGCGGCATCCGAGCCACGGTGGCCACGGGGACCTTGCGCTACGCCCTGCCCTTTTCGATCGGCCTCGATCACTCGGTGAACGTCCAGGACTACACCAACGACGACACCGTGTTCGACCACCACCGCGACCAGAAGCACATGGTCGTCGCCCAGGCGAGGTTCGGGCACGCCACGCGGACCGGCGCCGGCTCGAGCCGCGGCGACTGGTACGTCGGCTACACCTACGCCCGCAAACAAGAGCTGTCGGTCGTCAGCTACTACACCGAGGACGACTGGGTGCGGTGGGGCAACATCCACGGCAACCGCAACACGGGCTACCAAGGGCACGAGATTCGGGCCGCCTTCGCGGTGGGGCCGCACGTGGACTTGCTGGCGCGGCTCTACCTCGTCGAAGCGCTGCTGCCACGGCTGCAAAACGACGCCATCGCGCGGGAAAACGGCAACCGCGTGCGCGTGGAAGTCAACGTGCACTTTTAGCCGCCGACGGTCGGCGCGGGCCTGCCCCGAAGGGCACGGCCGCACTTTTTTCGACAACCCGAGGATCGATTCGGCTGGCGCGGCGACATCCCGCCATATGAGCCGCTACGCGCTGCCGCTGCTGCTGTGCCTGGGCTGCGCGTGTGGCCCCGATCTCGCCCCGATGGACGCCCAAGAGGGCTCGGGGGAGGGCTCGGGCGCCTCGACCGACGACGGAGCCGAAGGCGACACCACCACGGGAGACGGTGCCGACGGCAGCTCCACGGGCGAGTTTCCCGACCACTGCGCCAACCTCGATCCCGCTGCTGGCGACATCTGCTACGTCGAGCACCTCATCGACGTCCCCGGCGACCTCTCGGCCCTGAGCGATCAGAACTCCGACGGGCTCCTCGACCTCGTCGTCGCGCAGGGCCTCGACTGCTGCGGTGACCGCGAGGAGCCCACGGGGCTGTGGCTGCTCACGGGGACCGACGAGGGCCTGTTCGGTACCCCCCAGCTGCTGTTCGAGACCACCGATACCTTCGATGCCCTCATCCCCATGGGCCCGGGGCCCGACGGGCAGCCCCGGGTGCTGACCGCTCGCGTCGACGAAGTCAGCTTTCTCTCCGAGTCGGTCCGCGCCACCGTCGTGGGGCAACAGTTCATCGACGTGGCCCTGCCGATCCCGAGCTTTTTCCCCAACGAAGGTCGTGCCGCCGATCTCGATGGCGACGGCATTCTCGACTTCGTCGTCAGCCGGGGCGGCGAGATCACCTTCGCCCTGAGCCAGCCCCAGGGAACCTTCGGTGTCATCGAGTACGACATGGACCTGCCCGGGTTTCTCTCGTTGATGGTCGCCGACGACGATGGGGACGGCGTCGACGATCTGCTGGTGATGGGCGACGGCTCCTCCTACTCACCGCGCGGAGGCTTCGTCGGCGACTGGTCCCATACCCGCCCGGGCCCCGTGCCCGGCTCCATCCCCGAGGCCGACCAGTGGACGATGGACATCGGCACGCACCTGCTGACGGACGACTGTCGACTGCTCGACCTCGATGACGACGGACACCTCGACCTGTGGGCGAGGCACTTCGACTTCGATCCGGTCGCCATGGCGACCGAGCAAGACCGACTGGTGATCGCGCGCGGCACCCACGACGGCTTTGCCCCCCAAGTCGAGACCTTGCTCGACGGCCCCGCGAGCGCCATGGAGCCCCTGCTCGCGCCGCTCGACGGCCCGGCCCGTGCCGCCGTGCACATCCAGGGCGAACCCGAGCTGATGCTCATGACCCTGTCCGAGTCCTTGGAGTTCGAGCCCACCGCTCGCCTCGCGCTCACGCACCCTCCCGGCGTTCGGCAGTTCTCGAGCGTCCTGCATGCGGCCGATCTCAACGCCGACGGATACAGCGACTTCGTGATCCTCGTGGAGACCGAGTCCGAGTTCGACGGCGTGGCCGTGCTGCTGTCTCAGCCCTGAGGCGAGGATCGACATGAAGCTTCGTGCACTTGCCATACTGTTGCCGCTCGGCACCGCCTGTGGCCCGAGTACCGCCCCCGAAGGCTCTGCCGAAGGCTCCACCGGGGAGCTCGGCGACGACAGCTCGGGCGCGCCTGGGGCAGACACGACCGGAGACGAGGCCGACGCGGACTCGGGCTCCGACGACGGCTCCACGGGCGAGCCGCCGCTGCCTTGTGCCAACCTCGATCCCGCGCCCGGAGATACCTGTTACGTCGAGCACCTCATCGAGATGCGGGTGGAGATCGCGGCGTTGAGCGATCAGAACGGGGACGGCCGGCTCGATCTGCTGCTCGCCCAGGGCTTCCGCTGCTGTGAAGAAGATGAGGACGAGCCCGAGCCGACCGGTTTGTGGCTCCTGCCGGGCAACGACGACGGGTCCCTCGGCGAGCCTCAGCTGCTCTTCGAGACGCCCGATCACTTCGAGTGGCTGCGTCCCATGGGCCCCGGTCCCGACGGGATTCCGAGGGTCATGACTCGCCGTCGCGTGGACGTCGGCTTTCTCGTCGTGCACGAGTACGCCGTGCTCGCGGGGGAGCAATTCATCGAGGAGCCCTTGCCCCTGCCGCTTTTGGGTGACAACGAAGTCGGCGTCGCCGATCTCGATGGCGACGGGGTCCTCGATCTCGCAGCGATGGACGGCGACGCCTACTTCGCCCTGAGTGGACCGCAGGGGAGCTTTCAGATCACCCAGCACGAAATGGGGCAGGGGAGCTTCCTGACCGTGCTCGTCGGCGACGACGACGACGACGGCGTGGACGACATGCTGCTCGTCGACGACGACCCACGCTATCCCGGACGCCCGTTCCCCAGCGACTTCATCGGGCAGTGGTCCCACACCCAGCCGGGGCCCGAGCCGACCCTCGTACCCGGCCCGGCCAACTGGACCCTGTCCGTCGGGGCCAACCTGCGACTGGGCGGAGCGAGGCTGCTCGACCTAGACGGCGACGGCCGTCTCGACCTGTGGACCCGGCATCGCGAGTACGTCCCGAGTGCCAACAGCTCCGTCCAGCGCCAGCTCGTGGTGGCTCTGGGCACCGAAGACGGGTTTGCCCCGCAGGTCGATACCGATCTCGAGACCACCGTGCTGACCATGGAGCCCCTACTCGCGCCGCTCGACGGCTCCTTGCGTGCCGTCGTCCATGTCGTCGACCACCCCGACGAGCTGTGGCTCATGATGCTGTCTGACTCGCTCGAATTCGGCATCGGGACACGACTGGGGCTGAGCTACCCGACCCCGGACAACTCGAGCGACATCGTCGTGCACGTGGGTGACCTCAATGGCGATGGCCACTCCGACTTCGTCACCCGCGTCGGCAGTGATCCCCAGCGCACGGGTGCCGCCGTGCTGCTGTCGCGACCCGAATCGCCCTGAGCCGACGAATTCCGAGGATCGATCCGCGCCGAGCGGCGACCACTCGAACGATGAGTCGTTCCGCGCTGCTGGTGCTGTTGTCCCTCGGTTGGGCGTGTAGCCCCGATCTCGCCCCGGTGGGCCCTGAAGAGGGTTCCACGGGAGACGTCGACGTCGACGAGACAGGCGCGCCCCACGGGGGCTCGGGTGACGACACGGGAGCCGGGGACGAGGAAGAGAACGACGACGACGGTTCGAGCGACGACTCCACGGGCGAGGCGCCCTTGACCTGCATCAACCTCGACCCCGCGCCCGGTGACGTGTGCTACGTCGAGCACATCATCGAGGTGAGCTCCCAGGTCGTGGCCCTGAGCGACCAAAACGGAGACGGGCAGCTCGACCTGATCACGGCCCAAGGGTACTGCTGCGAAGCGCGCAATCCCCATGAAGGCCTGTGGCTGCTGCCCGGCAATGCCGACGGTTCATTCGAAGCGCCCCAGCGACTGCAGGAGTTCGACTACCAGCAGTTCCACTATCGGTTCGAGCGGCTGCTCCCCATGGGTCCTGGCCCAGACGGAATACCGCGGATCCTGACCCACACCCGGGTCCGCTCCGTCGGTTCGGACTCCGAGCACTTCGCAGTACTCGCTGGGGAGACACTGCGCGAGCCGCTTTCGTTGCCCTACGGTTTCAGTATGCGAGGAGGCCCTGCCGATCTCGACGGCGACGGCACGCTCGACTTCGCCGCGGTGGACGACGTCGCGATCTTCGCCATGAGCGAGCCGAACGGAGGCCTCGCAGTCACCGAGCACCCGATGCCTGTGTTCCTTCCCGAAGCCGTCCTCGTTGGTGACCACGACGGCGACGGTCTCGACGACATTCTTCTCGTCGACGAACCTCACAGCGACGAGCGTTTCGTGGGCTACTGGTCCCATACCCTCCCCGGGCCGGTCCCCAGCGCCGTACCCGAAGCGGATGAGTGGACGATGGAGGTCGGCCACCGACTTCGACCCGAGCAGGCCCGCCTGCTCGACATCGATGATGACGGGCGGCTCGACCTGTGGTCGAGACACCTCGCCAGCGCGCCGAGCAGCCCAGGTTTCGTGGCCGACCGGATCATCGTCGCGTTGGGCACCGACGACGGCTTTGCCCCCCAAGTCGAGACCGAGCTACCCGGCGCCGTCCTGGCCATGCAACCGCGACTCGCCGACGACAGCGGTCGGCTTCGCGCCGTCGTGAACGTGGACGGTCACAACGATGAGCTGTGGCTCCTGACGCTGTCCGAAGAACTGGAGTTCCAGGTCGATGCTCGACTCGGGCTCACGTTTCCCGCCGCGCACTTGGACCTCGATTCGAACGTGCGGGTCGGCGACCTCAACGGTGACGGGCACTCCGACTTCGTGACCCCGGTGCGCGTCGACTGGTCCTCGGCGATCGCCGTGCTGCTGTCGCGCCCGGGCTCGATCTGAGCGGCGCAAAGATCGCCCGCCGTGAAGGGCTGGCCCGGCGATCGCGGGTGCGTCATGCTCGGGCGGTGGCGTCCTCCTCCGCGCGCTTCGGCTACTACCGTCGGTTGTCGGCGAAGAACCGCGCGATCTACCGACGAAGCGACGCCGTCACCAAGATCCCCCTCGCCGAGCCCGAGGTCTTTCGCCCGTACATCGAGGCGATGGCTGCCGCGCTGGAGGCCGACGATCGCAAGGCGGTGCAGCGCTCGTCGCATCGACTCAGCGTGTTGCTGTGTCGCACGCTGGAGATCCCCGTCGTGCCCGTGCGCGTGCTGGCGAGGCGACCGGCGGATGCGACGGGTGAGCTGCATGGGCTGTATGTGCGGCACGAAGACGGGCGCACGCTGATCCGGGTATGGATGCGAACCGCCGCGCATGAGCGAGTGGTGGCGTTTCGGACGTTCCTACGCACGCTGCTGCACGAGATCTGCCACCACCTGGACTACGAGCTGTTCGAGCTGGGCGACTCGTATCACACGCGCGGGTTCTTTCAGCGGGAGTCGAGCCTCGTGAGGCAGCTGGCGCCGCGGGAGGAGAAGCCGGAGGTCGAAGCCGAGCCCGTGGGTGGCGAGCAGCTCGGGCTGCCCGGCTTCGGCTGAGGGCGGTCGCGGTCGTCGGCGTCGCCACGCTCAGCCACTCGAACCCGCTGTGCCGGGCTCACCATCGACCCCAGGCACGGGTCCTCGCAGCCCGAAGAACATCGACGTCATCAACGCATCCACGGCTCGCTCGAGCGCATCCGCATCATCGACGGCGAACAGCTTCCCCGTCGACGCGAGCTTGGCGAACCCGTGCACCGTCGACCACGCGAGCACCGCGGCATCGCCCCCGGGGTGGCGCGTCATCGGACCGTCCTCGAAGCCCGCGTCGAGCCCTCGTTGGAGTACGTCTCGGGCCAACCGAGCCGCGCGAACGAGCGGCTCGGACTCCGCCTGCGACAGCAGCAGCGGGTGCTCGAGCAGCTGCATCCATCCCGGGTGGGCGATCGCGAAGCCGATGTACGCACACCCCATCGACCGAAAGCGAGCGAGGGCATCCTCGCCGTGCGTGCCCGCCTCTTCGAGCGTCGCCGCCAGTCGTTGGTAGACCTCGGTCGCCGCCGCTCCCAGCAGGTTCTCCAGCTTGCCGAAGTGATGCGTCGCCGCGGCGTGGCTGAGCTCGACCCGCCGCGCCACCGCTCGCATGGTGGCGCTCGCGACACCGCTCTGCTCCACGAGCTCCAAAGTCGCGGTGACGAGCGTGGCCGGCACGTTCCCGCGGTGGTAGGGAGGGCGTTTCGCACCACGACCGGCCATCGTCGGCAGAAGGCTAGCAAGGAGGCGCTCAGAGCACACTCAGCCAATCTTTCCATCGGAAAGATTAATGCTACCTTGTGGCCATGAAGTGGCCTGCGCTCTGCGGTGTCGTCCTGTTGTCGGCAATGGCGCTCGGGTGCGAGGCGCCCCCCGAGCGACTCGTCGATGCGGAGCCGTCCGCGGGCCGCACCGCCTTCTTCGATGCGTTCGGTCGCGGCGCGTACGAGGAGCTCGACGACATCATCGGCGAGCTGTCTCGAGAGCACCTCGAAGGCGACGACGTGAGCACGTCCGTGCTGGCGTTCGCCCACGCCTGGAAGCTCTCCGAAGGCGCCCGGCAAACCGCCGAGCCTCGCGTCATCGAGCACGCCGATCTCGCGGTTCGGTTCTTCGACGAGGCACTCGAAGCATCGGGAGACGACCCGCGGCTGATCGGCTTTCTCGGATCCTTCGAGGCTGCCGCGGGGACCATTCACGACGAGCGAGCGCAGCGTCGCATGGGCTGGAACAAGCTGCTGAAGGCGCGGCGGCAGTGGCCCCAGTGGGGTGGGTTCACGCTGGGCTACGTGGCGACCCAGCTCGACTCGGACGAGCGCCGCTTCCGCAAGGGGATCCGCGCGTTCTGGCGCAACCTCGACGCGTGCGCGGGCGAGCGGGTGGATCGCGAGCGGTTCGAACTCACCGATGAACTCATGGACGCGTTCACGAGCGACAGCGACCCCTGGAACTGGCGGGCCTGCTCGAACACCGACGTGGTGCCGTACAACATCGAGGGGTTCTTCCTCGCCTTCGGTGACATCCTGGCCAAGGGCGGGGAGACGGACGATGCCCGTCGGATGTACCGCATCGCGCTGGAAACGGAAGACTCGGAGACCTGGCCCCATCGGTGGCTCGCCCAGTCACGGCTCGACAATCTCGAAGCACTGCACGGCTGGTTCAACGCGGCGATCGATCGAACCCAGGCCGTCGACGCCGAGCGAGTCACCATGATCGCCGGGCCCTTCGCCTGTGCGGGGTGCCATCAAGCAGTGCCGAGCGCAGAGGAGCCGATGAGAACGACCCCCCCCGCGGAAGCGCCATAGCGCGAGCGCGGCCGTCCGACCATCGATCGGCGCACCGGTTGTGCGGCGGTACGAGGATCGCCATGCTCTGACCGGGTGTCGCGTCGCGTCCGAGGAATCCGAGCCGCTCGGTGGGCTCGCCAGGCCGCGGCGTCGGTCGGCCTGATACTGCCCGCGCTCGCGTGGGCCCAGCCCGCCGTGCCCGAGCCGCTGCCGCCTCCCGCGGAGATCGAGCTGGTCTGGGAGGCGCCGTCGCAGTGCCCCGACGACGCAGCGCTCCGAGCCCGCATCGAGCAGATGCTCAGCGGACCGCCGCGGGGCGAAGGCACGGTGCGCGTCACCGGGACGATCGAGGAGCGCGCGGCGGGGCTGAGCCTTACGCTGACCACCGACTTCCGCGGGCAGGTCGAGCGTCGCGAACTCGAGGCGCCGTCGTGCGACGAGCTGGGTGAGGCCACGGCGATCCTTCTGGCCATCGCGTTGGAGCCGGAGCTCGAAGACACCCTCGAATCGCCGATGAAGCCCGAGTCTGAGTCCGAGTCGAACGCGGTGCCCGAGCCGGAGGCGATCCCCGATCCGCCCCCCTCCGAGCCGAACGCTCCCGAGGCGCCGACCGAGCGCGCCACCACGCCCACCGACGCCTCCGGTCCCGCGCCGACCTCCGATGCACCGACGGAGCCTCGCCGCCGCTTGCCGAAGCCGAGCCTGGCCCTGCGCATCGCGGCGCTCGCCGAGCTGGGTGCGCTGCCCGGTCCCACGGGCGGCCCTCACCTCGCGCTGGGTCTGCACTGGCGACGCCTCCGGCTCGAGGTGCACGGCGCCTACCTGGCGCCACGCCTGGACGTGGTCGCGGGTCAGGGGGCCCTGTATCAGGCGGGCACGGGGGGCGTTCGCGCGTGCGGACGGCCGCGGGCGGGCGCGGTGGAGTTTCCGTTGTGCGGTGGGATCGAAGGGGGCGCAGTCCGCGGAGCGACCCGTGGTTTCGATCCGCCGCGCTCGGCCAACGCACCCTGGCTGGGTCCACTGGCGAGCGTGGGCGTGGCCCGCCGCTGGGGCCGAGTGGGGCTGTGGGCGGCGCTAGAGGGCGCTGCACCCGTTCTCCGGGGCGAATTCGTGTTCGAGGGCGAGGTGCGCTTCGGCTCGTTCCCGGTCACGGGGCGCGCGCTGCTGGGCCTGGAAATCATTTCGAATTCCGTCCCGTAGGATCGGGCCCCAGCCGGACACCCCATGGACGTGGACCCACGCGCCTCGAGCTCGGCCCCGAGCTTCCGATCGATGTACCGCGAGCACTACGGGCTCGTCTGGGGCACCGCGCGACGCTTCGGCGTCGACGACCACCTGCTGGACGACGCGGTGCAGGAGGCGTTCTTGGTGGCCTATCGCCGGATGGACTCGTTCGAGGGCCCCTCGCCCAAGGCGTGGCTGTACGGGATCACGCGACGGGTGGCGAGCAATGTGCGGCGCTCCGAGCTTCGCAGCCGACGGCGCAAGGACGCGGTGCGCCAGACGATGCAGGCCTCGACCCCTCGCCCGGCAGACGCGGTGGAGGCCTGGCAATCGCTCGACCGGTTCTTGGCCGGGCTGGGCGAGCGCCAGCGGGAGATCTTCGTGCTCTCGGAGCTGGAGGGCATGACCGGGGCCGAGGTGGCCCGCAGCCTGGGTCTGCGGCCGAGCACCACCTACGACGCGATCCGTGCCCTGCGACGCCGCTTCGCGTCGAATGTCGAAAATCCCCCGCCGCGCAGCACCCTGCGCCGGATGGCCCAGCGCGAGCAGCCCCGGGCCAGCGCCCGCTCGTGGGCATTGTTGGTCGCGGCCATGCCCAGCTCCAAGCTCGGCCTCGGCAAGGTCGCCGCGGCCTCGAGCAAGCTATCGTGGGCCGCGATGCCGGTCGGAGGCAAAGCAACCCTCGTGGGACTCGGGCTCGCGGCCGCGGTGGCGGTCGGCGTTGCGGTCAGCGACGACGCGCCCGCGCCCGCACCCACGCGCTCGGCCAAGGCGACGGCGGTGAAGGCCTCGCCGTCGGCGAGCGCCAGTGATTCGAGCCCCGCTCGTGCGCCCGACGAAGCCGCCCCCGCGGAGCCGACGAACGCGGAAGACACAGACCCTGCCACCGCGCCCGCTCCCCCGACGCCCGCCGCCCCGCCGCCCGTGGCCAAGCCCACCATGGATGCCCCCGCGGCCCCGCGGAGCTTGGCGGCCGAGAACGCGCTGCTCCGCGACGCCGCCCAGGCGCTCGCCGAAGGCAACCCCGCGCAGGCCCTCGCGCTGTCCGACCGTCACGCCAAAGAACACGCGGGCAGCCCGATGCGCGACATCAGCACGGCCATGCGGATCGAGAGCCTCTGCGCGCTGGGCAAGCAGGCCCAGGCGCGCGGTGAAGCGGCGATGTTCCTGCGTCGTCGACCGAAGTCACCGATGGCCGCTCGCGTCCGTGATGCCTGCCCCGAAAAATCGTCGACGACCCCGTAGGATCGCGACCGGCCCGGACATGGCAGGGGCATGACTCGAACTCGTCTCGGCTTACTCGTTTCGCTCGCTGCTCTCGGTGTCGGTACGACCGCGTGTGTGGTCCCGGTCGAGCTGGCGCAGAGCCCTGGCACGGAAAGCGACTCCGAAGCGATGGGGAACGCGTCGGCCGATGAATCGGGCACGGAAGGCGACACCGCCGACTGCCTCGGCGGGGAGCTGGGCTGCGTGTGCGTGGAAAGTACGTGCGAGGACGGGCTGACCTGCGCCGAAGGAGAATGCGTGCCGCTGCAAGGGCCCTGCGGCAACGGGCTGCTCGAAGACGGGGAGGACTGCGACGACGGCAACCTCACCGATGCGGATGGGTGCAACGCGGATTGCCGGGTCTCGGGCACGATCGAGTGGTCTGTCGATCTCAACGGCGATGCAGATCTGAGCGGGATCCTAGCGGTGGGCGTGGACTCCACGGACGCGATCGTGCTCGGTGGATTCTTCTCGCAGGACGACGTCGTCTCGGGCCGGCTGTGGAAACTCGACCCGGCAGGCGAGGAACTGTGGGTCGACACAATGGCCGAAACCACGGTCGTGCGGGAGCTCGCCATCGCACCCGACGACGGGATCGCAGTGGCGGGTTTTTCGAACCCTACGAGCCCAACCTCTACCGAAATTTGGGTCCGCGACTACGACACCGACGGGACCCTCGAACAACAATTCGAACCCGACTGGAACATCATCGAAGGCGTCGCGGTGCTGCCCGACGGACGGATCCTCGCGGGTGGTGGCGGGCGACTCTTCGCCATGGATTCAGAGCCACCGTGGCACTGGGAACTGGAGCAGTGGTTCAACGTCTTGACGATCTCGCCGACCGGCGGGTTCGTCGTCGCCGGCTGGTCCACGGAAGAACTCGACATGAGCTACATCGCCTGGTACGAGGACACGACCAACCCGGGCACCGCCACCCGGACCCAGATCGAACCAAAGGACCCCATCCGGGGGCTGGCGTTCGACAGCGAAGGCAACATCGTGGTGGTGGGCAGCCGGACGGTGGGAGCGACCTCGTCGGCCTCAGAGCTGCGAAAGCTCGCGCCCGATGGCGCGGAGCTATGGAGCATCACGCCCACCAGTGGCTCTCCGTCGGGAGAGCGAGCGTTCGGCATGGCGGTGGACAGCCGTGACCGCATCGTGGTCGTGGGGTACGGCGACTCGGACCTCGATTATTTTCCCTGGATCGCCAAGTTCGATTCCGACGGCACCCCACTATGGAACGTCGTGCTCACGGAAAACCTCGGCGACATCCATGGGATCGCGATCAACTCGCAGGACGAGGTCTTGGTGGGCACGAGCTACGGCGAACACGCCGTATTGTTCAGTCTAACGCCGTAAATCGGCCGTCCCGACCGCGCGACTCCGCCCTCGCGACCGGGGGTTGGCCGTGGCGTAGAAAAATCGAAATTCGCTCCGTAGGATCGACGACCACCCGGACATGGCGGGGGTCATGACTCGAACTTCGCGCGCCTTGCTCCTTCCGTTGCTCGCTTTCGGCCTGAGCCACGCCGCCTGTGTCCTGCGGGTCGAGCTGGCCGCGGAAGACGACGCGGCCGACGGCGGCACCTGGGATCCGGGCGGCGGTCTCGAGAGCGGTCCGCCGCCCGCGGACGAGAGCACGGGCGTCGAAGGGGAGTGCAACAACGGCCAGCTCGAGCCGGGCGAGGATTGCGACGACGGCAACCCCGTCGACGCCGACGGCTGCAACACCGACTGCCGGATCTCGGGCTCCATCGCGTGGTCGGTGGAGTTCGGCAGTGACGACGACTCCACCGAGGCCTTCGCCGTCGCCGTCGACTCGCTCGATTTCATCGCGGTGACCGGCTCCCAGTTCTTCCCACAGAGCGAGTCGTTCGACTACTGGGTCCGGCGCATCGACCCCGACGGCGTCGAGCAGTGGGTCGACACCGTGCCCGACGACGTCTGGGTGCGAGACCTCGACACCGGGCCCGACGACCACATCATCATCGCGGGCGGGCGTGCACAGCCGGACGACGACCCTTCGCTCATGTGGGCCCAGCGCTACGCGACCGACGGTGCAATCGCGCAGACCCTCGAGCAACCGCTCGGGGCCCTAGGAGGTGGAGCCTCTGCCGTCGCGTTCACCCCCAGCGGGACGATCCTCGGCGGCGGCTACGAGAGCCTGTTCGCCATCGACACCGCGCCGCTTTGGCTCGCGGGCGTCGAGTACGGGGTCGAGGACATCGTGGTGTCATCGGCGGGTGGATTCGCGATCGCCGGGTTTGCCTCGGGTGACGAGGAGCTCGGGTACGTCTCGTGGTACGCGGACCCGAACCGAGGGGTCGACCCGAGCTGGACCGAGACGGACCCGACTGCGGTCGTGACCGGCGTGGCGCTCGACGGAGCGGGCAATGTCGTCGTGGCGGGGCGGGGTTCGAGCACGACGCCCGGGTTCACGGCGTGGCTGCAGAAGTTCGCGCCCGACGGCACCGAGCAGTGGCAGGTGAACCCGATGAGCGAGTTCGATGCGGAAGAGGCCGTTGCCGTCGCGGTCGATGGGCACGATCGCATCGTGGTGGTGGGGCACGTCTACGATGGGTTCAACAATCACCCGTGGATTCAGAAGCTCGATACGCACGGGATGATGCGGTGGGACCTGGTCATCGAGGACGAGGACATGGATGGGTCGGCCGAGGGGGTGGCGATCGACTCGCAGGACGAGATCCTCGTGGCGATGCGGGTGGGGCCGCGGGGGCGATTGGTCAAGCTGCGACAGTGACGGGGGGCCCGCGCTCGTCAGGGCGTGGGTCGGTCGAGGCCGACGATGTCGTAGCTGGCCGCGACGAGTTTTTTGGCCGTGTCCATGTCGCGGGCGTGCGGGTTTGGGGTCTGCATGGGCCAGCCTCCGTCCTTGCACTCGGGGTCGCGGTACAGGACGCTGCTCTGGCTGAAGTAGGCGCCGGAGTGTCGAGGGGCGTCGTCCGAGAGCATGACGTGGAGTGACGTCTGGGCGGACTCTTCGTTGCTGTCGGTCATGCCGAAGACGTTGACGAAGGGGCGAACGAGGGTCATGGCGGCGCGCATCATGAAGCCACCGCCGCCGCCGAAGTTCGAGCGGGCCCAGCCGGGATGGACCGAGGCCGTGGTGACGCCAGTGCCCTTCATGCGATCGGCCAGCTCCATGGCGTACAGGGTGGTGGCGACCTTGGCCTCGCCGTAGGCGCCGAAGTTGCTGAAGTCGCGCCGCTCGTAGTTGAGGTCGTCGAGGTGGATCTGCGGCCGATCCTTGGGGTTGCCCGCGTGCACCACGGAGGACAGGATCAGCACGCGAGAAGGCCCGCTCTTTTGGAGCACGTCGAGCAGCAGCTCGGTCAGCAAAAAGTGGCCGAAGTAGCTGATGCCGATGGTGGTCTCGAGCCCGTCCTTGGTGCGACGGAGCTCGCCGGACATGTTGACCATGCCGGCATTGCACGCGAGACCGTCGAGCCGCGGGTGCTTGGCGAGGAATGCAGCGACGAAGTCTCGAACCGACTGTAGATCGGCCAGATCGACCTTCATGACCTCGTGGGTCCCCTTCAGCTCGGTGAAGCTCGCGGCCGCCTCGGCGCCCGCGTCGGGACGTCGGCACGCCATCACGACGTGCCCGCCTTGAGCGACCAGCTGACGCGTCGTCTCGAGACCGACGCCCGAGTTGGCGCCCGTGACGATATAGACCTTGCCGCTGAGGTCCTTGGCGCGGGTCTGCTCCGAGATGCTGTGTTTGGTTCGCTTGCTCATGGTCTTGCTCCTGCGCTGACGTCCCCACCATGAGCCCGACACGACGACACGGCGATTGCCAGGCGCGCCAAATGCCTTCCAGAAACCGCCAATCTGCGACCGACCGGGCGTGGCCGAGTTTGGCGCGCCCCGCCAGGAAGCTGGCGCGACTGGCAAGTGCAGGGACTCGACACGCCCGCTAGCCTGATGGGGCGAGACCGCCATGCCACCACACGGATACTCCCTCGGACCCGGCTGGAAGGGGCTCCTCGCCCAGCTCGGCATCTGTCATGAGGACGTGCTGCGGCGGGCGCAGCTGCCGGAAGACCTGCTGAACTCCGACGAGCCCCGCGTACCCGCGGAGCAGTTCTTCGCGTTCTCGACCGCCCTCGAGCAGTCCTTCGACGACGCGAGCCTCCCGCTGTTGCTGGTCGAGGCGATGAGTCCCGAGTTCTTCTCGCCTCCGGTCTTCGCCGCGCTGTGCAGCCCGAGCCTCGAGATCGCGGCCGAGCGCCTGTCGAGGTTCAAGCCGCTCATCGGGCCCGTCGATCTGCACGTGGAGCGCGACGAGTCGGGGCTGACGCTCGAGTACCACTGGCACGAGACGGCCATCCCTCCTCCCGCGTCGCTGTCGGGCTCCGAGATCCTGTTCATCGTCAAGCTCGCTCGCATGGGCACCCGCTTCGAGATCAAGCCGACGCGAGTGCACCTGCCCGCACTCCCGCCCGACCACGAGGCCTACGAGAAGTGGCTCGGTGTTCGGATCCAAGTCGCCCCGTCGCTGTCCGTGCAGTTCAGCGCCGAAGATGCGACCCGCCCCTTCCTGTCCGCCAACGGTTCGATGTGGACGATCTTCGAGCCGGAGCTGCGTCGACGCCTCGCCGACTTGGAACACTCTGCGACCGTCGAAGAGCGCACCCGGGCCGTCCTCCTCGAAGCCCTCCCGAGCGGCCAAGTCTCCCTCGACAACGTCGCCCGCCGCCTCGCCACCAGCTCACGAAGCCTCCAGCGAAAGCTCCGTGAAGAGGGCACCAGCTTCAAGGCCGTCGTCCGCGGCACCCGCGAGCGCCTCGCCAACCACTACCTGTCTCGCACCCCCCTATCGACCACCGAAATCGCCTTCCTCCTGGGCTTCGAAGACGCCACCTCCTTCTTCCGAGCCTTCCACTCCTGGACCGGAAGCACCCCCGACCGCGTCCGCCGAGCCCAGCACTAACCCACCGTCTCGACACCACCCCATCGGGGGCCAACCCCGTCGGAGTCACCCCACTCCGCCCCCCGCCAAGTACCAAAGCGAAGGGACGCCTGCTCCACTGCAAACCCCAAGGGTCCGCACCGACGAGCGAGCCCCACGGCCCCGCCCGACGCCCCCAAGCACCAGACCGACGTCGAGTCGGAGTCACCCCACTCCGCCACCCGCCAAGTGCCGTAAGCGGAGGAGCGTCAGCTCCCCTCGCAAACCGAAAGGGGCCGCGCCGACGGGGGGGCCCCAGGCCCCGACCGAGGACTTAAGGCGGGCCGCAACCGTACCGCCCAACCACCTCCGCCACGCCCGCCCCGCAGGGAGGGGTTTGGGGGGGTACCCGTCGACAGCAGGCCCCGTCCCCGCAGCGGGCGCACACCCACGAGGACTCCAAACAAA
>JBCCHT010000061.1:0-50169 GCA_039028615.1 Myxococcota bacterium
CTCACCGAGGTCGGTCCGCACGATGTCGAAATGGTGTCGCTGCCCTTGGTCGATCCCACCCGGCCGACGCCCGCGAACCCGGGCTCCGACTCCAGCGACGAGCGCTCGTTGCCGACCACGGTGTGGCTACCGGGGCCCGAGGCAGATCCGGGGCCATTGGTGATCTTCGCCCATGGTTTCGGATCGACGGCCGCCGACGGGGCCGCGCTGGCCGAGCGGTGGGCGAGCTTCGGCTATGTCGTCGCGGCCCCCGATTTCCCGACGACCCACACAGGGGCCCCGGGTGGACTGCTCGCGGCGGACGTCGTGGAGCAACCGGCCGACGTCACGTTCTTGGTGAACACGCTGGGCGAAGCCTCTCGCGATCCCGAGTCGCCCCTGTACACCCGTGTCGATGCCAGTCGCGCCGCGATCGCGGGACTGTCGTTGGGTGCGCTGACGGCCCTGTTGCTGCTCGAGGAGGACGAAGCTCCGATCGACTCGGCCGTGCTCATGGCCACGCCGAGCTGCTTTCTGGCCCCCGGATCGATACCGAACACCACCGTCCCCACCCTCGCGGTCCACGGCGACGCCGACGTCGTCACCCCGTTCGACACGCATGCGCTCCCGCTGCAGGATCCGCGCAACGACGCCCGATGGTTGGTGCGGATCGCGGGCGGCACCCATACCGGCTTCAGCACCCTCGCTCAGCCGGCCGTCGCGGGCCTCGACCACGCGGACATGCTGGGCTGTGATTTCCTCACGCCACACCCGGACCTGTGGGACGAGCTGGCGACGGCCGTCGATGGCGATGCCGCGAGCTGCAGCCCCATCTGCGCGTCCGCCCCCCCGTGGCCCGATGCCGTCGACGCGGGTCTCCAGCTACAAGCCACCGCCGCCCTGTCGCTGATTCACTTCGGGCGGACCCTGCGGGCGTGTGACGATGCGCAGGCCCTGTGGGAGCAGCTGCTCGACGGCGAGGCAGTGGGTTTGGAAGTGCTCTGAGCGATCGGGCGCACCATCGGATTTGTTCCCGAAGACCCGGCCGAAGGAAACCTCGGCTGGCGCGGGCGACACATACAGCGTGAGTGGAACGAGGACCTTGCACGCGCCCCACCCCTCCGCAAAATCCGATGCGGCTCGATACGCGGGCTTGCGCGGTCAGTACGGCCTACGCCCGCTACGCCCGTTTCGTTCGCGACGCCCTCGTCCGCTGTGGGGTTCCCCCTTCCGATGCCCCCGATCTCGCCCACGAGGTGTTCGTGGTGTTGCTGCGACGGGTCGGGGACCATCGCGCACCCAAAGCCATGCGTAGCTGGCTGTTTCAGACCGCGCGTCGGCTCGCCAGCAACTACCGTCGAGGCCAGCGACGTACCCGAGCCCGGTTCGCGAAGCTCGGCGAAGCCATGCCCGAGGCCTCTCCCGAAGATCGGGTCGCCCACGACGAAGCCGCGACCTTCATCGGCCGCTTCCTCGACGACCTGGAGCCGGATGCACGCGCCTTGTTCTTGCTGAGCGAGGTGGAAGGTGTCCGCGGCACCGAAATCGCAAACCGCCTCGAGCTCAACCGCAAGACGGCCTATTCGCGCGTCTATGCCCTGCGCCGCCGGTTCGAGCGGGCGGCCGCGCGACAGTTCGGGGCCGCCTCCTGGGCTCGGGGCGCACACGCCTGAGCCAGCCGAGCACCTACTCGAACGGAGCGCCGTCGACGATCCACTCGAGCCAGCGCGCCCGGACGTCGTCGGGGATCGCCACCTCGTTGAGCATCTGCGCCGTGTCGTCCAGCGGAGTGACCCACGGGACCCCCGGGGCATCCAAGATGTTCTGGTAGTTCTGCATCAGCTGCGCGGGGGTCGGGTTGGCCACGAGCACCACGTTGCGGTCCGGGTTGTTGTGGCACGAAGCGCCATCGATGCAGCTCGGGTACGCCCCCTGCACCCCGCCCATGTTCTCCAGGTCGGTCTGGATCTCGGCAAACGTGATCGCTGCGCCGGATCCAGAGCTGTCGCTGCCGCCCTCACTCTCGTCGGCGCCTGTGATGTCGCCCCCCTCCGAGCTCGACGACTCGCCGACCCCCGTGGTGGTGTCGGGGGTGTCCGTCGTGCTGCCCGCGGTCGATGTCGTTCCCATCGCCTCCGAGGTCGAGCCCGCGGCGCCCGTACTGGACGAGGTCGAGTCCCCTCCCCCGTCGTCGCCACATCCAAGCAATCCAAGGCAAGCCACGAGCACCGCGCGTTTCATCGTTCGCAGTGTACTCAATCGGTGGCGGCCGCGGCGTGCTCTCCGGGGCTACGGCATCCGGCGCGAGCACCACCGTGCGAATTCCGCCTGCGCTCACTCGATCGGCGCACAGATCCCCGCCGAGGGATCGAGCTGATCGACGACGAACCCCTCCCCCTGTCGCGCGCCGCTGAGCAGGGTCATCTCGTCACCGCCTTGAGCCCCAAAGCCCAGGTAAAGGCTCCCGTCGACTTCCTTGTAGACCCCCGCGCGGCGCTGGACCTGCGTGTCGGGAATCATCGTGAACTCGAGAAACTCCTCGCGCCATACCCCACCGTACTCGGAACCCGTGAAGTAGAAGCGATTCCACTCGTAGTACCCGGCGGTGGTGTCGTGGTTGATGTTGGGGCACAGGAAGCCGTCCTCGTCGTCGGCCTGCCGGTAGTCCAACGCGAAGAGGTTGCAGTAGAGGCTCGGCGTCTCGAAGCTCAGCAGCTCGCCGAGCCCGATGTCGCCGTCGAGGGAGCTCTCTTCGAAACCCAAGCTGGGCACGCTGAGGGTCAGGACCTCGCCCGAGACGCTGAAGCTCCCGTTGTGAAGTACGCCATCGACGTCTTCCACGAGCAGCGCGTCGTCGCTCTCGAAGGCGATGGTCGCCTGGTAGCTCTCCGCGCTCCCGCTGGGGTCCGCGTAGCACTCGAAGCCGCGATAGGTGAGCGCACCGAGGACCATGCCCGGGCCATTGTCGAAGGGATCGGCCGGTTCAGTGCCCGCGTCCCCCTCGCTGCCGCCATCCGCCATCTCGCCTCCCGTCGCCGGGGTCGCCGTGTCCCCTCCGGTGCCGGGCGCCGAGGTATCGCCTCCGCCATCTCCGGTCGCGGGATCGCAGCCGGTCGCGGCAGCCAGACAACAGCAAGCGAGCAGGAGGCTTCGGGGGGCCATGCCCAACGCTCGCAGGGCCGCCACGCGATGTCTACCGGGACCGCCCGACCTTTCCTAGGTGAAAAGCCGAGCGAGCACGAATGGCACCGCGCTGGCCCTTCGGCCGGGGCCGCGACTCAACGGCGCGACCTGGCCTGCTCGGCTGCGTCGGCGTCTGGGCAGCGCTTGCGCTCGCGCAACCCGGGCAGGGTGCGACCGAACATGTCCCCGAGCGCCTCGTCGAACAGCGCGTGGTCGAGCAGGAGCACGTGCTGCTTCTTCTCGGTGACGTGCTTGCGCACCATCTTGCGGGCGACGGAAAACCCGTGCAGGTCGGACAGGTCGGTCTCGAACGCGAACGAGCCGTAGTACGCCGCAGCCTTCCAATCCATGTCGGTGCTCACGAAGGGCTCCACCGTCTCCCACAGGCCTTGGAGCTCGGTCAGCCCTCGAGCCCGAGCGGCCCGTGCGAACGCGATGAGGACTTTTTGCTGGCGACGACGCCGGTCTCGATCCCCTCGGCCGTGACGCGAGCGCACGAACTTGAGCGCCGTGCGTCCGTCCAGGACTTGCCGCCCCGCGTCCAGCGTGAGGTCCTCGCAGGCCTCCTCGTCCTTGCCGCCCATCCATAGGCAGTCTCGGATCGCACACTGCACGTCGACCTCGACACCGCCGACCTCGTCGACGACATCCACGAATCCCGCCAGGTCCACCGCCGCGTAGCGGTCGATCCGGATCCCGAACTCGCGCTCGATGAGCTGGCGCAGGAACGGCACGCCCTTGCCCTTGCCCAGCCGCTTGTTGCCGACCCGCACCGCGGAGCTGATGCGCATGGGCCCGAGCTCGGGGTCCTCGACGTAGAGATCACGCGGCACGCTGAACGCCCCGACCTTGCCGTCGCGATGGCGAAACGCCGCCACGACCATCGTGTCCGTCCGCCCCGTGACCCGGTCATGGCGATTGTCCATGCCCAGCAGGAGCACGAACGACACGTTGCGAAGCCCACGCGGCTTCTTGGGCGGAGGCGGCGGCTCGACCGGAGCAGCGACGTCGGGCACCACCACGACCGGTTCGAGCTCCGGCTCCACCTCCACGTCCTCGTCCGCGTCCGCGAGTTCGAGCGACGGCTGAGGAAGTCGTTGTGGGGGGCCCACCGCCGCACGGACCAACCGAGCCGCCGCGTGCTTGCTCGTGTCGGCGCCCAGCGTGGTAGCCCAGGCGATGCCCGCGGCGCCCGTCAATGCGAACGCCAGCAACCACCACCGCCATCTGCGGCGTTGTTCTGCCATGACCCACCCCCGACGCACGGACGGGGGTGACAGATTCCCACTGGGGCAAGAGCGCGACGAGCCCGCCTAGCCTACCGGGGTGAAGTCTTCGCAGGCCTCCGCGATCGTCTCGAGGGCGTCGCTGAGCACCTGGGCGTATCCGGCCGCGCATACGTTGCCGGGATAGTGGTAGGTGAACTGCGAGCTGAAGGCGGTGAGCTGGTCGGATTCCTTGGCGGTGTCCGGGTCGTTGATGTCCCAGTCGGGGCAGCCGGGGAACTTGGGCGAGCCCCCCGAGATCAGCAGGGTCACGATGTTGGTCTCGATCCCGGCCTTGATCGCCACGATGTCGTCGAACCAGGCCTGAGCGCGCGCCTGCGTACCGACATCGAACTCCGAAGGCTCCGAGTAGTCGTCGTCTTCGTCGGTGATCATCACCAGCACGAGCAGCGCATCGGGTCGCACGAAGTCGGCGTTGCAGGCCTCGTCGGTCAGCGCGAGATGAGCGGCATCGAAGTGCTGCTCGAGGCCGTTGCCATGTACCCCGACCCCGGCCGCGCAGGCGAACTCCTCGGCCAAGTTCTCGCTGTCGACCATATACGGCTGCCCCGAGCTGAACCCGCACTCCGGGCCGTAGCCCGTGTGTCCCCCCGGCGGCGTGACGCGATCGTTGAGCGCCCCCAGAGTGTTGACGCAGGGGTCGTCGGGAAAGGGCGGCGCGTCCATGAAGCCGTTGACGCCCAAGCGGTCGGTGGTGGTGACGCCGACGTGGAAGTCGGCCGCGGCGGTCAGCAGGGTGGTCATCGCGTCGACGAACTCGGGGAAGGCCGCGATCAGGTTCGTCTGCTCGGTCTGCATCGAGCCCGAGTTGTCGACGACGAAGAGCAGGTCGATCTTCTTGCAGCCGTCCTCGTCGACGGTGCCGGTCTCCGCCGAGGCCACATCGAGCAGCGGACCGCCTCCCCCTCCGTCGTCATCGTCGACGCCAGTATCCGGCTCCCCGCTCTGAGTCCCGCCATCGGCAGGCGCTCCATCGTCGGCTCCCACGTCGCCGTGGTCGTCGCCCACCCCATTGTCGGTTCCAAATCCTCCAAACGTGGCGCCGTCTCCTCGTTGTGAGCAGCCGACAGCGAGGAACAAAGACAGCAACGATGTGAACCGTGACACGTGATTGCTGTACCCCGCGGGGGCCCATTCGCCTCGGGAAGTTCTCTTCCCTGCCCCCCCGAAGCGCCGCGCCCGGACTGGAGCAAGGCGCACGGCGAACGGGAGCTCCGTGGGTCCCGGATCCGGTGAACCCCCGCCGAAGTCCCACCCCGGCACGGCCTCGAAAGCCCCGCTGGGGCCTCGTTCGAGGCTGAAAACCGTCCCTGACGATTTAATGGAAACATCCGCGTCGCTCAGTGGCTGACGAGGAGATGCCGAACGCCCGTACGGAACCGTGGCCTGCCGCGAAGACCGCGGCACCGTCGCGCCCGCGTGATGCACAAGCGATCGTCACCGAACTCTACCGTCGTCACGTCCGCACGTCCTTCAAGTTGGCGCTGCGCTACGGCGGGGGCGATCGCGACTGGGCGCAGGACGTGGTGCACGACGTGTTCATCGAGGTGCATCGGCACGCGGCCCGGCTGGCAACGATGGACAACCCGGGCGGTTGGATCTACCGCGCGACGACCAGCCGCTGCCTCAACCGGCTGAAGCGAGAGCGGTATCTCCGGTCGCCCGTGGTCCGCTGGGCGCTGGGGCAGCGCGAGCGGGCACAGGCCAGCCCGGAGATCATGGGAGCGACCCGCGAGGAGCTGGGTCGCCTGTTCACCGCCGTCAACGAGCTGCCGCCGAAACAGCGCGTCTGTTTTTGGATGTACCACGTCGACGGCAAGCGCCAAGACGAGATCGGCGAGGTGCTCGGCTGTCGCAAGAGCTACGTGTCCAAGCTGCTGTCCCGGGCCGAAGCGACGGTCCGAGCCTACCGAGGGGAGCCCGAGCATGGATGAGCGCACCCGCGAAGAGCTGGCCGCCATCGACCGCCAGCTGGAGGAGGTCCGCATCCCGCCGGAGCTCGAGCAACGCATTCTCCACCCCTCGGCGCGGGAACTGTCGCGCGGACCGATGGTACTGGTCGGGATGGCGCTCGCTGTGCTCGTGGGGCTGGCGTGGTGGGTCGGACGCTCGACACGACCGAGCCCGACGATCGACGACTCGGCCTCGGTGGCCGAAGCCGAGCCCACCGTCCCCGCACAGCCCGAGCTCGCCCCTGCCCCGACTCCAGCCCCCGTCCCCGCCCCGCCTTCGCCCCAACTACGCTGGTCGGGTGCGCTGGCGTTGGCCCCCGGATGCGAGACCACGGGGACGACCGACCTCGAGGTCCGGGCCGGCTGCCGCCTCACCCTGGCCGATCCGCGCATGGAGATCGACGTGCTCGATGCATCGAAGGTCCGCCCGGCCGAGCGCGGCGTGCTCGTGGAACGCGGCCTGGTGCTGGTGAGCGTCGACCCCATCGAGTCCGGCAAGGCCCCGGTCCGGGTCGAGGTCACGGGCGGCACGATCGAGGTCACGGGCACGCGCTTTTTGATCGTGCAGAACCCCGACACCCGCTACGTGCATCTGCTCGAGGGCAGCATCTCGTTCATTCCCACCGAGGGGCCGGCCACCGAAGCGGTCCTCGGCGTGCCTCTGCACTGGGGACACGACGCGCCGAGCAGCGGCCCCGCCTCGCCCAAGCGGCCCTCGAGCGCCGCCACCACGAGTCCTCCGCCGCTCGATGGCGTGCTCGACGAGATCGCGGCCCTTCGTCGGCGCCAGCACTATCGTGAAGCGGTGAACGTCTTACGACGGGCCCGCAGCCGGGTCGATGATCCCGCGGTGCAAGAGGTCCTGTCCTTCGAGGAAGGCACGCTGCGCGAGCACTACCGCCCCGCCGCCTCGGTCTGCAGCTACTGGCGCGGCCACCTGACCCGGTTCTTCGCGGGACGCGATGCCACGCCCATCGTCCGTCGCCTCGAGCGTCTCGACTGCCCCTTGCCCGACCCGAGCAACCCGCCGTGATCCTGCCGTTGGTGTTGGCCGCGGTGGGCTCGTCCCCGCCCGTGCAGGTCGAAATCGATGGACTCTCGCTCCCCGAGGGCGAAGTGCAGCGCCTGCACGGCCAGCTCCTGACGCGCCTGGTCGAAGCCGGGCAGGCCATCGGTCAGCCGGGCGTGGTGCACCTACGCATGGCGGGCGGCGGCGGGGTGGTGCGCGTGGAAGTGCAGCACGGGCGCCGGATCTCGTTTCGCGTGGTCGAAGGCTCGGGCGCGGTCCTGCGCTTGGCGGCCATTCATGCCGCGATCGACCTGCTCGCCGAGTTCGAGCAATCGGACGCCAGCGCGGACCCGGCGTTGCTCGACCCGCAGCGGCTGGTGGTGATCGAAGCGACGCCCGACGCCGAGGCCCTGCTCCCGGCCGCCATCGAGACCACGGTCGGGATGGGCATGGTGGTGGTGGGTGAAGCGGATCGAGGCCGACGGGTGTGCCTGACTCGCAATGAAGACGACGTGCCCACACTCGGCGTCGCCCCGGTGGGCATGCCCTGCGTCGCGGAGCACGAGGTCAGCGACCTCGCGACGGTGCTGGGCCCGTTGCTGAGCGAGCCCCCTGCGGTCGCCGAGGGCGAGACCGAGGACCGTTCGAGCTCGGCCGCACCGAACGAAGCCATCGAACTCGAGCCCGAACCGACACCGCCGTCCGCCGAACGTCCGCCCGCGGAAGCTCCTGCCGCGTGGTCGTGGGGCGTCGGGGCGGGAGCGGGCGTCCAAGGCCGTATGCGGGCAGCGGAGCCGTTGTTTCGCCTCGAGGCCGCGGCCTACCACCGCCGTGGACCGGTCCTCCTCCTGCGGGCCTCCTTGGCGCCCTCGGGTGCGGAAGGGCTCCGCGTCTACGACACCTTCATCAACGCGGGCGCCGCCTGGCGCTTCACTCCCGGTACCCGCTTTACGATGCACGTCGGTCTCGCCGCGGGCCTGGCCGTACATGCGTTCGACTTCCCCCCTCGCCGGGGCGCTCGCGTGGACTTCGGCGCGCAGCTTCCGATGGGCGTCGGCGTTCGGCTCGGCCGAGGCTTCGAGCTGGCCCTGGACCCCGTGCTCGGCTGGTCGACGCGAGCGCGACGACACCTGCAAGGCGGCCAGACCTTGTGGTCCCGCGATCGCCTGCGCGTCGGGGCCATGTTCGTCGTACGTTATTTCCGTCCCTCGGGTGGAAACTCCACCCGCCGTCGAAGGCCATGACAGACATGAACAACATCGCACTGAGACTCGCCGCCACCGTGGCCTTCGTCGCCCTGGCCCCGAGCTGTGACGAGGAGGCCATCGAGCATCCCCCCGAGAGTGCAAGCTCGCTCGATCAATTCCCCGAGCAGGTCGCCACGGCCTACTGCGCCACCTTGTTCGCCTGCGGCGGGTCCTCGAGCTGCGTGTACTCGATCCCTCTGCCCTACTCGACCGAAGCGGAGTGCGTGGCCCATGAGCAGACGCAGCTCGAGCAGATGCGTAGCAATGCGATGGCGGCGGGGATGATCTATGACCCGACCTGCGCCGAGCAGATCGTCGCGACCTACGAGGCGATCGGGTGCCAGAGTTTTCGGCAAGTGGCCTGGGAGGCCCCCGACCTGATGGGTCCCACGGGGATGGCCTGCCAGCCCTTCTACGTCGAGATCCCCGCCGATAGCGGTACGTGCATCACCATTGCAGGCACCGGGCTCAACAACTGCGAACCGGGCAAGCACTGCGCGGACGACCGATGCCACGACGCCGGCGACATCGCACCGTGCAACGACGGCCTGTGCCCCGAAGGCACCCGCTGCACCGAGCAGGCGAGTGCCGCTTGGGGCTCGGGCAACAACGGGATGTGCACCGAGATCGTCGCCGAGGGTGAGCCCTGCTCGGGGCCCGACACGTTCTTCTATTGCGAAGCGGGGACCTACTGCCCGCGGAGCAGCGAAGACGGCGTGGCCGATCCCGTCGTGTGCGTGCCCAAGCTCGTGGCCGGAGAGGCCTGCACCTGGAGCGAGGAGTGCCTCAGCTACCTGTGCGAGGAAGGCCAATGTACGACACCGCCGACCATCCTCTGCGACTACCCGCCCGAGCGGTGGCGACGGTAGATCGAGCGCCCGAGCCCGCGCGGCGGCGACTCGGGCGAGCCCCGCGTAGGTTCGAATTCACGCGAAGAAGCCCCGTAGGAGCCTGAATTGGGGGGTCTGCCCCCCGGCCGCACAGCCGGGGCGCGGCCGAAACAATGTGTGTTCTCCCCCACCGCCGCCGCCACCAACGCCGCTCCTACGCTTCTATACTCTGTCCATGCGTGGATTGACTTGGATTCCGGCCATCGGCTGCTGCCTCGCTCTGACCGTCGCCTGCGGCACCACCGAGGAGACCGCTGGAGATGGCGGCCCCGCGTCGTCTTCAGGCGCGACGCCAGCCACCACGCAGCCGACCCCGGGCACGACCTCCGGCAACGTCCCCGGCTCGACCGGCGGTGGCGAGGGCACGACCACGGCTCCGGGCGTCACCACCGACGAGGACGAGACCGCCAACGACCCCACCGTGGGCCCGCCGATCTTCGACCTCGGCGAGACCCCCGACGCCCCCAAGTTCGAGATGGGCTGTCGCAAGGTCGACTTCCTGTTCGTCATCGACAACTCGGGCAGCATGAGCGCCCAGCAGGCCCAGCTGCTCGCGAGCTTCGACGGCTTCATCACCGCCATTCAGGCGTCGCTCGAGGACGAGGTCGACAGCTATCACGTCGGCGTGATCACCAGCGACGCGTACAACAGCAACGAGCCCGGCTGTCAGAGCATCGGGAACCTGGTCACGCAGACCCAGGGCGGCGGCAACTGTGCGCCCTTCGCCGGGGGTGGCCGCTTCGCCACCGAGGCCGACGACCTGCTCACCAAGTTCCCGTGCATGGCCAACGTGGGCGCCTCCGGTAGCCCGATCGAGCAGCCGGTCACGGCCACCATCGCTTCGTTCGACCCCAGCAACACGGGCCCGGGCGACTGCAACCAGGGCTTCCTGCGCGACGACGCGATCCTGGTGCTGGTCATCGTCACCGACGACCCGCCCTACGACTTCGACATGGACGACGCGCACCCGCTCACGGACACGACGATGTGGCACGACCAGATCATCGCGGCCAAGAACGGCGACGAAGAGGCGCTGGTCGTCATCGGGTTCATCCCCTGGGACAACATCGGCTGCGTCGGCGGCGGCCTCAGCCCCAACCTCATCGATTTCGTCGACTCCTTCGGCGACCAGGGGGTCAAGGCGAGCATCTGTGAGGCCGACTTCGGTCCGATCTTCGCGAATACGGTGGAGACCATCGTCACCACCTGCGAAAACTTCGACCCGCCCGCCTGATCCGGCCGGTTTGTGCTAAGCGTGGCGTCGATGTCGAGTCGACGCCCGATGGTGGCGGCAAGCGCCCCGGCCCTGGCCACGGCGCTGGCGATCGTTCGGTACTTGCAGCAGGGCAGCGGCAACGTCTACACGGACACGAGCCACGGCTACTACCTGCCCGACCCCGACCTCGGCTGGCGCTTCGTCGAGGAGGGCCCGATCTGGCTGGGCTTCGACGCGGTCGGGGCCCTGATGGCCGTCGCCGTGGTGGTCTTCGTGCTCGGCCGATGGCTCAGCCGCACGGGCGCTCCCAGCCAGGGCGCCACGATCGGCCTGTGGGTGGTGGGCGTGCTGCCGCTGGTCGTCCCCATCGCGGCGCTGGCGAGCGGCATGCCCCCCGAAGGGGCCCGTGACGACCGCCCAGAGGCCACCGTCGAAGCGCCGACCGACGGCATCCAGGCCAGCCTTCCCGGCCCCGCCGCGGGCACCTTCGCCGTCGCCGACGACCCGCAGCTCGCCACCATCGTGGCCACCGTCTCCGCCGGAGGCGAGACCTTCGAGGCCCGATTCGGCGGCCTGAAGGGCACCTGGACCGGGGACCCGCGCGACCTGGGCCAGCCGATGAGCGCCACCATCACCGCCGACCCCCGCACGGTCGACACCGGGGTGGAGCTGCGCTCGAAGCACGCGGGGGAGTACCTCGAGGTCGAATCCCACGACACGCTGACGCTGACCCTGACGGGCATGGACGCGACGGCCGCTGGCGACGACGGTGCCGTGACCTTCTCCGGCGCAGGCTCGCTCACCTTCATCGGCGACACGCTCGATCTTCCGCTGACCGGGACCGCGCGGACCCTCGACCAAGATGCCTGCAAGCGTTTGGGGCTCGAGGCCTCGGCCGCACTCAAGATCACCGCCAGCCTCACGCTGGCCATCGCCGACACCAAGCTCTCTGCCCACGCCACGGACTTCAGCTCCGACCAGATCCCCATTCGGGTCGAGCTCGTCCTGGTCCCCACCCCTCAGTGAACCCAACGAGATAACGACATGCTGCGAATCGCAAGAACCCTCCTCACCGCCTGCGCGCTCGCCGGCCTCGCCACTGCCCCCGCGTGCGACAAGAAGGACGACGCCAAGAAGGCCGACGCCAAGAAGAAGGGCGACGACAAGAAAGCCGACGACAAGAAGGCCGACGACAAGAAGGCCGACGACGCGAAGGCCGACGCCAAGAAGCCCGACGACGCCAAGAAGCCCGACGACGCCGCGGCCGCGCCCGCTGGCGACGCGCTGGTCATCACGGCCATGCACACCGAGCCCAAGCCCACCGATCCGGTCAAGGTCACCGTGACCGGGCTGAAGGTCGTCAAGGCGACGTTCGACCCCGCCAACATCGAGGGCGGCACGGCCGAGATTTCCATCGACCCGAACACGCTCAACTCGGGCAGCGACATGCGGGACAAGCACCTCAAGTCGCCGGACTACCTCAACCTCCCCGGCTTCCCCGCCATCACCGTGGCCGTCTCCGACGTGAAGAAGGCCGGCGACGACTACACCGCCAAGCTCGTGGTCAAGGCTCTCGAAAAAGAGGTCACCTGGGACGCCACCCCCTTCAAGGTCCTCGAGACCACCGACAAGGGCATCAAGATCCAGGTCGACCGCGAGTTCAAGCGCAGCGACTTCGGCATCGGCAAGACCGAAGGCGACAGCGTCGCCGACAAGCTCGAGGCCTCGCTCACCATGATGATCGAGAAGACCGGCTGAGCCACGCCCCGGCGTGAACGAAGGGCCCGGCCGCATAGCGGCTCGGGCCCTTTTCCGTCTCAGTACCGGACACCGTCGACCATCTGCAGCGGCTCGGGCAGCTCCCGCTCCCCGATCTGCTCCCGCAGGTTGATCTCGATCATCCGCGACAACGTCGACATCGGCGTGTCCGTCCAGCGGTTTTCGAAGGGGTCCTCGTTGACCCGCCCCGCCGCCTGGAGCACCAGGAACACGAACGAGATGGGCACCGAGATGATGGCGGTGAACCAACCGAAGTGCTCGACCAGCCCGAAGGGCAAGAACATCGCGTAGACATAGAGGAAGACCTGCGGGAAGTAGTCGTACTGGCGCGGCAGCGGGGTGCCCTTGATGCGCTCGCAGCCCCCTTGCAAGTCGAGGATGCGGGACATGGTGGAGTCGAGCTGCATGTGGCGGAAGGACTCGATGTAGCCCCGATCGAACGCGTCGCGCAGGCGCTCGCCCTGTCGCTGCGCCAACGCGGCGGGCACGTTGGTCGCCGCGCGATAGCGCTCGACCTCGCCCTCGGGCAGCAGCCGCTCCAGCTCGTCGCAGTCCTTCTGCCCTCGCAGGTGCCTCCGCAGGGCATGGATGTACGCGACGTGGCGATAGACCATCTCCTGGTGATAGGCCGCCAGCTCCTCGTCGGGCGGTTTCGCGTCCCCGTGCCCAGTGGCGAAGGTGGTGATCTGCCGCGTGAAGTTGCGGCTCTCGTTGACCAAGCCACCCCACAGCTTGCGAGCCTCCCACCAGCGGTCGTAGGCCGAGCTGTTGCGGAACGCCAAGAAGATGGCCAGCGCCGCGCCCAAGGGACCGACGGCGGCGACGGGGATGGCGATGCTCATCAGCTCGGCCTGCCGATACAGGTAGGCGGCGACGAAGGCGACCAGGGCAAAGAACGAGATGGAGCGCCACGTGTAGCGCAGGATGCTGCTGACCTTGAGGTAGCGGCGGACGATCATGCCGCAAGGCTACCTCGCGACCTTCGACGCGGCGACTCGCCCTCGCGTCGTGCTCGATCCGGGACGGGGCCGCGTCTTGGCGCGTGATACCGTCGTGGGAGCATGCTCGCCCGTTCGGCCACTCCCGCCCGCACGGGCGAAGCCCACGCGAAGAGCCCCGCGCCTCGTGTCGGGGCGCCCGAGCACGAGACCGTCGCGAGTGACCACGCCCCCCCGGGCTCGCTGCCGATCTCGCACGATCTGTCGCGCGTGTCGGTCTCGTCGCGACCCAGCGGCCCGGGCCGCGGCTACCAGTCGGTCACCCGCCGCGCTCCTCCCATCATGCGTGGGCCGAGTGCCGCCCCGATCCAAGGAGTGTTCGAGAACGCCAGCGGCGTCCGTAGGCTGGGTGGAACGACCGACGGCGCCTTCCGGGTCGACACTCCGGGCGAGGACCCCCGGGTGCTCAAGGTGGTGAGAGACGACTTCTCCGTCAAGGCATCGCAGCTCGGTCGCCGTCTCGGCATCAACACGCCCGAGGTCACGCAGGTCCCCATCGAAGACGCGCGTGGGGTGCTCGATCGCTTCAAACAGCGGGCCCCGGGTGCAGGCCGACCCGTGGCCGTGAGCCAGCCTCTCATCCAGGGGCAAACCGCTCGAGGCCGGCGCGGCGGGCCGTTCTCGGAACGCGAGCTGCAGCAGACCGGTCACATCGCGGCGTTCGACATGATGATCGGCAAGACCGATCTGTTCGAGAACTTCGAGCAGAACAACGATGAGCAGGAGAACTTCGACAACGTGATGTTCTCCGGCGGCAACGTCCACGACATCGACCTCGATGCGGGTATCTTCGGCGAACGCGACAACGCTCGCCGGTTGAGCATCTTGGACGAGATCGCCAGGAACCCCACGCAGGTCCATCCCTTCGTGAAGAGGAAGGTCGGCGGGCTGCTCGAGCGGGATGACGACCTGTCGATGCTCCACGTGCAGCGGGGAATGATGCAGTTCGTCGCCAATGCGGCTCCCAACCAGGAGGAGGCCCAGGGCCTGGTCGACGGGGACTCCGACAAGGAACGGGGGACCCGCACCATGCTCGGTGCGTTCGCGGAACGATCGGAAACGGCAGGCAACGCCGTGGAGACCCTGAACGCGGAAATCGAACGACAAACGCGTGAACGTGAGGAGCGACAGCGCCAGCGCCGACTCGAGCGCGAGGCTGCGCCTGCGCGCCGCCCCGCGGCTGCCCCCGCGCGCCGTCAGCGAAACCGAGGCCGACGCAACCGAGGCTGCTGCACGGTCATGTGACTACCCGCCGCCTGCGGCCTCGCCCTGGGCCGCACGCAGCTCGAGCAGCGCCTGGAGGTCCTCTCGGAAGATCCCGAGCTCGGGGTGATCGGGCCCCGCCATGGTCTCGATGAGCTCGATGGCCTGGCGCATGGCTTGTTCCGACTCGTCGAACCGCCCTTGCCGCGAGTAGACGTCGGCCAGGTTGCCGAGCACATGCGCCACCCGGGGATGGTTCTCTCCCAGAGCGTTCACCAAGATCTCACGGGCTTCGGAAATCCGCTGCTCCGCTCGCCCGAGTTCGTTCACCCCGATGAGCGCGATGCCGAGGTTGACCAGCACATCCGCCGTCACGAGCGAGGGCTCCCCCGGTTGCTTCGACAGCACCAAGCCGCGCTCGAGCAAGACCCGAGCCGAGGCAGGCCGGTTGGCCACGAGCTCGATGTTGCCGAGGTTGACGAGCGGAGCGAGCAGCAGCGGGTGCTCCGAGCCCACCGCACGCTCGCGCAGCTCCAGGCTCCGCGTGTAGTGGGCCTTGGCCTCGTCGAGGCTCCGCTGTGACAGATAGACGTTGCCCAGGCTCAGCTCGAACGCCGCCGTGTCGAGGTCGCCGATGTCGTCGGCCTCGATCGACAGCGCTTTTTGGGCGCTGCGTCGAGCCTCGTCGTAGTTGCCCTGGCGCATCGCAATGCCGGCGCGGTTGTTGTGCACCCAGGCGACGAGCCGCCCCTCGATGTTCCCGCGCTGGATGGCGACCTCGGTGTGCCGGGCCCAGGTGAGCCCTTCGTCGAAGCGCCGGAGCTCGTCACCGACCAGGTGCATGAGCTTGACCCCCGCGTCGACGGCGAGCTCGTCGAGCCCCTCCGATTGCGCTCGCGAGAACCCATCGGAGAGCATCTGCTCGGCCTCGGGATAGTGCCCGGTGGCCATCTGCGTCTTGCCCACCAAGACCAGCGCCTCCGCGTAGAGCGCTCCGTCATCCATCGCTCGCGCTTGCTCGAGGCGCCCCTCGAGCAGCTCGGCTGCCACCGCGGCATGCCCGGTATCGAGCTCGGCCCGCGCCCGCGAGAACTGGGCGCGCAGCTGCTTCGACTCCGCCTGACGGCCGGGCTCGACCGGCTCCGACAGCGACGACGCATCGGAGCATCCAGAGACGGACGGGAGCCGGGCCGCCGCCACCACGGCTCGCTCGACCGCCGCGTCGTCGGCTCGCCCGAGCACGTCGACCAAGCTGCGCAGCTCGTGCAAGTGACCGTCGAGACACTGCTGCCACGCGCCCACCAAAGCGGCGGACTCGGGCACCACCACCGAGACCTCGCAGGCCTCGCGATCCGACTGGTTCCACTTGGCGGCGTAGTCGTCGATCGAGCTGCGTACCCGCTCCCAGGTCGCCTCGGAGTAGCGCACGCCGCTGCGCTCGAAGGCCTGCTGAATCTCCTGCCGACGCTCGTCGTTCCACACGTCGTCGACCAAGCTGGTGCGACTACGGCAGGCATCGTTGTGCTCGGGGGTGTGGACGGTGGACGCGACCCCGAGGCCCATCAACAACGCCGCTGTGCCCACGAGCCACCCCGAAGGCCGCGAGCGCACGTCATGACCCTCGAGCGCATCGAGCAGCGTGCGTATGTCGGGGTATCGATCCTCGGGCTTGCGCGCCATGCCGCGCTCGAGGACCCCCTTGAGCCAGCGCGGAGCGACCCCGCGGGGTGGCGGGTCCATGGTGCCCTGGATGATCCGCAGGCCCATCTCGATCGCCCCCTCGGCCTCGAAGGGGTGGCGGCCGTACACCGCCTCGTACAGCGACACACAAAACGCGAACTGATCGGTGCGGGCATCGACCGGCATGGCGAGCAGCTGCTCGGGCGCCATGAAAGGCACCGTGCCCGCGACCTTGCCCCGCGTGTCCGGGGGGCCCATGGACAGGGTGTTCAGTGTGGTGCGGCTTCCCGCGGTGGCCCGCACCAAGCCAAAGTCGAGCACCCGCGGCCGACCGTCTTCACCGACGAGCACGTTGTCGGGCTTGAAGTCGCGATGCACGAGACCACGCTCGTGTGCGGCCGCGAGCCCCCGCCCCGCACCACACAGCACGCGAAGGATCTCTTCGAAGTTTCGGGGTTTCGCCTTCACCCACTGGGTAAGGGTCTCCCCTTCGACCAGCTCCATCGCGACGTAAACTTGGCTTTGGTGCTCACCGACCTCGAAGACCTGGACGACATTGGGGTGGCTGAGGCGGGCAAGGGCCTTGGCTTCTCGCCGCAGGGAGTGACGACGGTCGTGGCCACCCGACGACGCGCGATGCAACACCTTCAGCGCGATGCGACGGTCGAGCGCCTCGTCGTAGGCCGCGAGCACGACCCCCATGCCGCCGGACCCCAAGGGCCCCAACACCGCGAAACGACCGATTTTGGCGGGGAAGCTCAGGGGATCGACGGCCCCTCCCCCACGCCCCACGCCGGCCGCGAGCGCCTCGTCGCGCACGGTGACCATGGGGGGCGACTGAACCATCACTTCCGATCGATGCAAGAGGAGTGCCCATTTCGCAGTCGATTTCACGGATTTGTAGGCACTTGGCTACATGTACGACCTCTTCGACGAAGGGCATCACCGACCGTGGGGGAGCAGCCCCCCAAATCGCCCGTAGAATCGAGCCTCGTCACTCATGGAGAACCCTTACGACGAGCTGCCCTACAACACGTATCCCATCGAGTGGACGACGCCCGAGCGACTCGGCCTGGCGTCGCTGCTGCACGGCGGACCCCGAGCTCCGCTGCAGGGGTATCGCGTGCTCGAGCTGGGCTGTGGGGACGGCGGCAACCTGCTGCCGATGGCGTGGTACCGGCCGCACGCGAGCTTCGTGGGCATCGACGGCGCGAAGACCCAGATCGATCTGGGCAACACCCACGCCACGAAGCTCGGGCTGTCCAACCTGCGGTTGTTGCATGCGGACTTCGTCGAAGCCGCGGCGCTGATCGAAGGGCACTTCGACTTCATCATCGCGCACGGGGTGTTCTCGTGGGTGCCCCCTTCCGCTCGCGATGCGTTGCTGCGCCTGTGTGCCAAGCACCTGAGCCCGAGCGGACTGCTGTACTTCAACTACAACACCAAGCCGGGCTGGGCGGTGCGCGGCATGGTGCGCGAGTTCCTGCTGGCGCAGACCGCCGACATCGAGGACCTGCGCTCACGGGCCGAAGCCGCTCGCGCCGTGGCCCATGCCCTGGCCGAAGGCATGGGTGAGGAGTTCGACCATCCCTACCGCGAGCTGATGCGCAACGAGCTCGCGTTCGTGCGGGATGGACACCCGTCGTACGTCGCCCACGAGTTCCTCGCCGAGCACAACGACGCGTATTGGCGCGGCGACCTGCTGGCGTTGATGTCGAGCCATGGCTTCGATCACGTCGCGGATGCCGACTTCGAGTTTCCCTGGGGACGCGAAGAGCCCGAGTTCACGACCTGGCTGCAGGAGCAGCGCGTGCACGGTCGCGGCCTGCCCGACACGGTAGACCTGCTGCGCTACCGACAGCTGCACTCGCCCATCTTCACCCGTAGCCCGCGGACGGTCCGCGAAGTGACCGCCGACGAGCTCGACGAGCTGTTCTTCGCGGCCAACTTGGAGCCCAACACCGCCACGACCTTCGTGCACGAATCCGGGGCGGAGATCGAGGTCTCCGACCCGCGCCTACGCGACACGTTCGTGGAGCTGCGGCAGCAGTGGCCAGCCGGGCGCCGCGTAGGCGAGTTCTGCCCGCCGGGCTCCGAGTTTCACGAGGATCTGCTGCTGCTGCACCGCAACCAGCTGGCGCAGCTTCGGCGCGTCGAGCCCATCGCCGACCCCGGCCCCGACAACCCGCTCAACCAACTCGAACTTTCGCACTCCGGCTACCGCACGACGCCGAGCCACGAGTGGATTCAGCCGAAGAAGGGCTAGCGGCGCTCAGGGAGCGCGCGAGGGCGTGGGCACGGAGTCGAGACCGAAGAGCACACGAAGCATGCGGGCGACCTCGGACAGCAGCCACGGGGGCAGCGTGTCCCAGCCGCTGAAGTCGGTCGCCGACAGCCGCGCCAAGGGGGGCTGGCCGCCCACGCGCACGGAGACCTCGATGCGCTCGATGGGCCGCGCCCCGCCGTAGCCCGTGCCGTAGCCCGCGTGGTCGATGTGCACGCGATGGGTGCCCAGCAGCCATAGCTCGGCCACCGTGCCGCCGCCGCTCTCGACGTCGGAGAGCAGACGCAGGGTTCGGACGCGGCGCTTCCACGCGCTGTGGGGCACGGGCTCGGTGGGCGGTCGCGGCAGGTCGGCCGCGCCCAGCACCGGATGCTCGCGCTGCCGAAATGCCCCCGCCACGCCCGTCTGGGGCCAGTCTTGGATGCCTTCGGCGGCATGGGCCACGCGTAGCTCACCGCCGAGCTCGAGCTCGAGCGGACCTTCGATGCCGTGGGCACGGCCGCCGACGAACACCACGGGCAAGCCACCCATCACGTAGACGAGGCTCTCGGCGATGGGCGCCGCCAAGGGATGCTCGAGGTAGGCCTCGCGGAAGTCGTCGAGTCGCCAGGCCCGTTGCTCGATCATCGCCCGCCGCAGCACCTGCGCGACGCTGTTGGACCATCGATCGAGATCGCCGGTCGCGTCGTCTTCGACCGGCCACAGCCCCTCGATGCGCTCGTCGGAGATGGCATCGGGATAGCGGGGGCTACGGAGCTCGCCCCAGCGGAAGGCCCAGCGCCGCGACTGCACGCGGTCGCTGCCCATCAGGCCCAGCGCGCGTGAGCGCGGGAGCTCGCCCGCCTCGACCTGGCCACCGATCCAGTCGAGCGCCGCCGTGGTCCGTGGAATCCGAGCGCGGCACGACGCGGGAAGCTTGGCCACGAGCACCCACTGGGCGAGCACCACCGTGTCGCCCTCGTGCAACGCGGACTCGATGAGCCCGGCCGCTCCGCGCACCGCCTTCGATGCGTCGCGCTCCCCGGACTGCAGCACGAAGTTGCCGGACAGCAGCTGGCTCAGGTACCAGGCCTGCGCTCCGGTCGACAGCCGCGTGCCCGTGCGCCACCGCAGCCGCGGCACCTCACCGATCGCCCGCGGCACCTCGGTCTGGGTCGCGGCCAGGGCCGCGTCGAGGGTGGCGTAGTCCTCGTGATGCACCCAGCGCTCGATCTCGTAGGCGCTCGGGACTCGCAGGTGTTCGTAGACGCCCCGCGTGCCGCAGGACCAGCCGTTGACGTGGCGCCGCAAGACGGCGCGCCCGATGGCACTGTCGAGCGTGCCCAGCCGGCCGTGCACGGCGTCGACGAGGATGGCGGACAGCTCGGTGTCGGCCTGCTCGGGCTTGATGCCCAGCGCATCGCCGAGCCGACTCAGGGGCCACAGCCCGTTGGGGCGACTGAGCAACCGCTCGACGAGCCCCGCACGAAGTCGAGGCTCGCGCGTGGCCCCCTCGGCCCGGCGCTGCGCGTCGGCCAGGATGGAGCTCGACACCTTCATCGTCCCCTCCACGATAACGCTGGGACGGCACGAGCAGCGACCCCCGGCGGGCCGACTGCGAGGATTGCCGTTTGGAACGCGTGTTCGCTCATCGGGAACGGAAGTTCAGGCCGAAGCGCTCGTAAAACCAGGCTCCGTCCCGTACTGCGCGTGACCGGACCCAGGCGCGGCGCTCCCAGATGTCTCCCGTCAGTAAAAGCCCCATGGCGGGCCCAAAGCAGGGATCTCCGCTGGCACCTTCGAGCACCGCCCGCAGCGGCTCGCCGTCGAAATGCAGCACCGCGGTCCGCAGCACGTTGTGGAGAAAGTCGACCCAAGGAACCTCGAAGTTCGTCTGTTTCTTGAACACGTGGCCGACGTCGGCCTTCGGATCGACCACCACGTCGAAGCCCATCAGCCAGCAGCGGATCGACAGCTCGATGTCTTCGTGCCCGTAGCGCCGCATGGGCTCGAAGCCGCCGATCGCCTGGAAGGTGGCGCGTCGCATGGCCAAGCACCCCGCGCCCGCGACGGGCACGGCGAAGGGCTCTTCCTGGAGCCGGCCGAGCCACGTCGCCTCCAGCCGCGGACCGCCGATGGTCTGACCGTAGCCCTTGGTCGACGGGTCCCCCGCCACGCTGATGGCCGACGTGGCGATGCCGACGCCGGGACGCTCGAGCACCTCGAGCAAGGCGGGCAACCAACCCGCGTGCGGGAAGCAGTGCGCGTCCATGAACACCAGCGTCTGCGCCCGGGCATGCACGACGCCGCTGTTGCGCGCCACCGCCGAGCCCTGCCGCTGCTGCGTGACGAGGGTGACCTCCGGGTACTCGTCGACGTGGGCGCGCAGGAAATCGCAGCAGCCGTCGGAGGAGCCGTCGTCGACGACGATGACCTCGTAGTCGATCTCGGTCGCCGCCCGCAGGGCCTCCACGGTGAGCATCACGCGATAGCCCTCCCCGTGCGACGCCAGGATCACGGAGACCGGCGGCACGTCGCGGCGCGCGGGCGTCACCACCGGCTCGGGGATCGGCAGCGGCTCGATCGGCGTCTCGTCGAGCGGCAACATCGTGGCTCCCGTGAGTTCCTCGCGCAGCAGCTCCCGATCGGCCGGATCGAGGCCGAGCGACGCGGTGTCCTCGAGCTCGCGCAGCAGCGTGAGCGCCTCTCGCTGCACGGTGGAATCGGAGCCGACCCGGGTATTTCGCCCCTGCGTGCCGCCGCCTTGCCACTTCAACACGCGGGGCTTCGGGGTGTCGCTCAGCGCGGGCCCGGGCCGCCCGACTCGTCCACGGAGCGACGCGACGAGCACGGCCGCGAGACGCCCCAGGCGGGGCGCGGGCGCGGGCGGCAGGGCAATCTCGACGCCCTCGTCGTGCAGCTCCACCGTGCCCGTCGCTTCAGGGTCGGCGTAGAGCGCCAGCGGTACGCCCAGGCGATCGATCCGCTGCTGCACGCCGGCTTCGTCCACGCGAAGCCGCGGGCCATGGACGACCGTCCACCCTTCGCTCGCGACCTGAAAGGTCGCCAGCATCACCCCGAAGGCATGCCGCATGGTGTCCGCCGAGGCCTGCGGCTCGAGCTCGATGCGCAGCAGTACGCCCTCGGGTTGCTCCACCAGCTCGACGTCGACGGACTCGAGACACGCCCCGACGTCGGTGACCAACCGCGTGACGTCGGCGACTCCGAGCACGCCGGGGGCCTCGGTCGGAACACGGCGCTCGGTCAGGACGATCGGCATCGGGGGCCGACTTGATGCCACGGCGCCGACGACCGGAGCAAGCACGGCAACCGGACCATGGGCCACGTGGACTCAGGCGACGCGAACGACGATCGGTGCCGCGACGATGCGTGGGTCAGGCCGCGGTGGGCGGGACGCCACCGACTTCGACGCGGTCGCGGCCGCGAGCCTTGGCCCGGTACAGCGCCGCATCGGCGGCGATGACCAGCGAGCGACGCTCGACCGGCACGTCTTCCATGATGTCCGAGCCCGCGATCCCGACCGAGACCGACTGAGGACCTCCGGCTTGGATCTCGACGGAGCGCTCGCCGAAGGAACGACGGATGCGCTCGGCGAGCGAGCGGGCCTGCTCCGCCGTGGTCTCGGGCGCGATGACCATGAACTCCTCGCCGCCGTAGCGACACGCCAGATCCGAGGCCCGCACCTGCTCCTGCAAGACGGTGCCGAACAGCTCCAAGAGCTTGTCGCCCGCGACGTGCCCGTAGCCGTCGTTGACCGCCTTGAAGTGATCGATGTCGAACATCAACAAGGCCAGCGGTCGGCCGTGGCGACGCGAGCGGGCAATCTCGGCGACGAGGCGCTCGTCGAAGACGCGGCGGTTGCCGACTCCGGTGAGGGGATCGGTGCGGGCGGCTCGCTCGAGCTCGCGGCTCTTGTTCTCGATGGCCTTGGTCAGCGCCCGGATCCGCAGCATCGCCTTGAGGCGCACGCGCAGCTCGATGCGATCGACCGGCTTGGTCAGAAAGTCGTCGGCCCCCGCGTCGATGCACTGCTCCCGAACCTCGTTGCTCGTCAGTCCGGTGAGGAATACGAAGGGCACGTACGACTGCGACTGCTCCCGCAGCAGCCGGGTCAGCTTGAGCCCGTCGACGTTGGGCATCACCGCGTCCATGAGGACCAGGTCCGTGGCGAGCGGGTCGAAGGCCCGCAGGGCGTCGGTCCAGCCGTGCGCCACGGTCACCGCGTGCCCCAGCTCGATCAGGATGGAAGCGGTCCCCGCGGCCGCGGTCGGGTCGTCGTCGACCACCAGGATTTGAGCCGGCTCGGACTCTCGGGGTGCTCTCTTGTGAACGGCCATGGGCCAGCGACTTCGACCTCATTTTGGCATGAGCCGCGGTGGACTCGCCGACCGTCCTGCCCCCTTCGCGACAACGGCTCTACAGACCGGCCCAACCCGGGGCTAGGCTGGGAAGTCGTTCCCCGACACGCGGGCCCGCGCCGCGGGCGATCGAGATCTTCGGTCGGAGGCTCCCACCGCCGCGCACAGGTGGGTGCGTCTTCGCCCGGCTAGCCGCCGTGTTTGCGCAGCCATCGAGCGAAGATCCACGCCTTCACGTCGTCGCGCCCGAGCACCACCCACGCAAACATCGACGCGGCGACCAACGCCACCGAGCCGAGGCGCACCTGCAGCTCGCCCAGGTCGCGAGGCATGAACGCCAGCCCGCCGAGCAGGATCCAGGCATCGATCGCCATGCCGACGCCCGCCGCTCCTCGCACGAGCACCCGCGCCAGCTCCGTCGCGCGCACGAGCATCAGCAGCACCCCCGCGTCGACGAGCAGCGCGCCGACCTCGAGCACCGACGCGCCCACCGAGGCCGCGGGCGGACCCCACAGCAACATCGCGAGATCGACGACCAGCTGCAGGCCCATGGCCACCAACAACCACCGCATCGCCCGCGGCATGGGGTCGGACTCCATCGCGAATCTTGGACACCCGGCTGCGACCGAGGTTCCCGCCGCTACCAAGCCCCCGGGATCAAAGGAGAAAACGCCCAATATTTCCGATTTGCAAACGGACCGCATGGGAACGGGTCGGCGACCGTCAAACTCGTAGTCATGGAGAACCGACCCAAGCGCCGATCCTCCCCTGCCCTGCTCTTGACCTGTTTGCTGTCTCTGGCCGCCAGCGGCTGCGCCTCCCGATACAAGCTCGACGCCGAGCCGCCTGCCTATGCCGCCAAGGCGAAGATCAAGGTCAAGGTCAACAAGACCGAGAACCGCGAGATGACCGTGCGCATCGATCACCTCGCGCCCCCCTCCCGCATCGGCCCCAACCTTCGCGGCTACGTGGTGTGGATTCACGTGCCCGGGCACGGCACCAGCAAGGCCGGCTTGCTCGACTACAACGAGCGCCGCCGCCGGGGCACGCTCAAGGCGACCACGCCCCACCCGAAGTTCGAGGTCATCGTAACCCTCGAGGACGACCTGTCCGTGGCCCAGCCCAGCGAGCGCGTCATCGTGCGCAAGCTGGTCGCCAAGGCCTAAGCCTCATCGGGAGGATCCGTCCCCGGGAACGCGCGACGGATCCTCGCGGCACAATCATCGAGCGCGTCGTCGTTGGTCGCGGTCTCACCCGCCGTACCCTCGTCGAGCTGCTCTCGCAGCAGCTGCTTGCCGCGACGCAGCCGAGTCTTGGCGGTTCCCACCGGGATCTCGAGGGTCTCGGCCACGCGCGTGGCCGACATCTCTTCCCAGTAGTGCAGCTCGAGCACGATCTGCAGCTCGATGGGAATCTTCCGCAGCCCATCGAGCACGCGCTGCTCGTCCATGCGCTGGGCCACGATGCGGCTGGGAGACGGCGACAGATCGAAGACGCTGGTGGTGTGAAAATCGATGCGAGCGTCCCGGCGCTGCCGACGGTAGTGAAGCCGCAACACGTTCTTGCCCACCCCGATGAGGAAGGTGAAGAAGCTCGAGTCGCCGCGAAAACGCTCGCGATTTTCCAGGCAGGCGAGGAAGGTCTGCTGGATGAGGTCCTCCACCCCGTGGTCGACCTTGTTGTAGAAGAACCGACAGGCGCGGTCGAAGTAGCGGCGGAAGAGCGTTTCTCCGGCCCCTGCGTCGCCTCCCTGCCACGCCTCGAGCAACTCGCGGTCGCTCTGCATCGCGCCGATGGTAGCGGATCTCGGCGGTGTCGTACCATTCGAACAGGTCGACCATGGAACAAGTGCACGCCGGACTCGCCCGCGAATTCGACCGGGTCCGCCAGGCGTCGTTCGCCGGGCTGTTTGGGGGCGCCCCGGCCCAGCCGCGCGTCATCGGCCGATTTCGCCTGCTCCGCCGACTCGGCCAAGGGGGCATGGGCGTGGTGCATGCCGCTCACGATCCTCAGCTCGATCGGGAGGTCGCCCTCAAGGTGCTGCGCACGACTCGGCTCGACATCGGCGACCCGTCGCGGCTGCGGCGACGATGGCTGCGGGAGGCCCGGGCGCTGGCCAAGGTCACGCACCCCAACGTGGTGCACGCCTACGAGGTGGGGACGGCCGACGACGATGCCTACCTGGCGATGGAGCTGGTCGAGGGTCGCACGCTGCGGGACTTCACCGTGCCGCACGGCATCCTCCGCGCCCGGGTGATCGATGCCTATGTACAGGCGGCCCGAGGCCTCGCCGCCGCCCATGCGGTGGGACTCGTGCATCGCGACTTCAAGCCCGACAACGTGCTGCTCGCCGCGGACGGCAGCGCCAAGGTGGTGGACTTCGGGCTCGCCCGCGCCTCCGGGGACGGGATTCCCACCGAGACGCAGGTCGACGTCGACGATGGCGACGAGGTCACGCGCACGGGCACCATCCTCGGGACCCCGGCCTATATGGCGCCGGAGCAGCGACGGGGCGAGGCCGTGGATGCTCGCGCCGACCAATACGCGTGGTGTGTCTCGCTGCACGAAGCGCTGACCGGGCAGCGACCCACGTCCGCGCTGGACGACGCCGGTCGGGATCCCGTGCTGCGAGTCCTGCGACGGGGCCTCGCCGAGGATCCCGAGGAACGCTTCGGGTCGATGCTGGCCCTCGTCGACGCGCTGCAGGCCACCCGTCGGCCGCCGCAGAGACGATGGTGGGCGGCCGGAGCGATTGGGGTGCTCGCGCTGGGGGTGTGGAGCCTCGCCCCGCGCTCCGAGGCCCCGTCCGAGCCCGCCTGCGGTCGTGCCCTGGCGCTCCACGAGGCGGCGTGGAACGACGATCGCGAAGCTCGACTCGCCGAGCACCTCCGCGACGTCGTGCCCGAGCTCGCCGACCGAGCCGTCCCCCATGTACACGCCACCTTCGACGCCCACGAGCGGCAGTGGCTGCAGCTCCACGCCGATACGTGCCGCCCGCTGCCGCTCGATGGCCCCCGGCACGAGACCCTGCGGTGCCTCGACTCGCGCGCCCGCCTGGCCGACGCCATCGTCTCCGCGCTCGAAGCGGCGCCCGCCTCTCAGCTCACCCACCTCGACCGCGTGCTCGAGCTGCCGTCGGTGCAAGACTGCGCCCAACCCAATCGCCTGCACCAGCGCATGCCGCTGCCCGAGGACGAGACCCGCGCTCGCCGGGTCCAGGCGCTGCGACTGGCCATCACCCAAGCCGACCTCACCCGCCGCCTCGGCGACACGGCGCGGGCCCACACCGCCCTGAACCGACTCGGGCCGTCGGTGGCCGAGGTGGCCTTCGAGCCGCTACAGGCCGAGCTGCACGACGCCCTCAGCGAGATGTCGATCCAGAGCGGCGACTACCCGCGGGGGCGCAGCGAGGCCCAAGCCACCATCACCGTGGCCAAGCGAGCCGGGGTCCCGCTGCTCGAGGCGCGCGGGTGGATCAAGCTCGCGATGGTCGATGGCTACGTCGAGCGCAACACCGACGATGGGCACGGTCACCTCGATCTGGCCGCGGCCGCGGTGGAGCAAGGGGGCGGCGACGAGAAGCTCGAGGTGCTCATCGAGGCCTATCGCGGGCACGTGAACCTCGGCGGCGGACGCCTCGACGAAGCCCTGGCCGACTATCGCAAGGCGCTCGCGCACGAGCGGGAGCGAGCTGCGGCGACGGGCACGGAGAGCTCGCTCGAGGGCCAGATCCTCGACACCATCGGCACCGTGCTCCGCCGTCAGGGCAAGCTCGAACAAGCCGAGGCCCAGATGAAGCAAGCCCACGCCCTGCTGCTCGAGCGGGTGGGCCCCCATCACCCCAAGACCGGCGCCGCGCTGATGGCCCTGGGCAACGTGGCCCTGCAGCGCAAAGATGCCGAGGCGGCGATCGACTTCTACGAGCGCGCGAACGAGGCGCTGGGCGACGCCCCCTCCGAGATCCGACCGCGGCTGCTCAACAACCTCGGGCAGGCCTACCAAGAGGCCGACCGCACCGCCGACGCGGAGAAGACCCTGCGCTCCGCCGTGGCCATGCTCGAGGCGCAGGACAACCAGACCATCGAGCGGGCGCGCGCGCTGTCGAGCCTCTCCCGGCTGCTCCGCACCACCGATCGGCCCGAAGAGGCGCTCACGCTCGTGGAGTCGGCGGTGACCCTCGGCGAGCGGCTGCTCGGGCCCGAGCATCCCGAGCTGTCGCGGATCTTGCTCAACCGCGCCCTGACCCACGAAGCGGCGGGCAACCCCGAGCAAGCGGATCGCGATGCCCTGCGAGTCATCGCGCTGACCGAGGGCGGCGAAGCGCACCGCACCAACGCCCACGACAGCGCCCTGCGGTTGCGCAAACGGGTCGCAAACGGCGATTCCGCGGACGGCTGATTTTTTTTCGATCCATCGCAATCCGTTGTCGGGGGTGGAGTTACCAACCCGACGTAGCGCGTGAGCCCGGGACTGGACTCGAGCCCACGCGGTGAAAAGGACTGATTACGATGGCATTTCTTCGACGCAATTCCTTGGTTTTTTCGGCTCTGTGCGCGGTCGCGATGGCGACGGCCTGCGACCAATCCATCGACGTGGGTGAGCCCGCAGAGGTCACCGAGCGCGCCGCGTTCGAGTGCCCGGCCGAGTGCGAGGCGATCGGCGGCGACGTCAACGGCGATGGCCAGGTCGACATCAGCGACATGGTCGTGATCATGAACGCGTACCAGTACGACAGCGATCACTGCCCGCTCGGGGCCGACGTCAACGGCGATGGCCAGTTCGACATCTCGGACCCGATCTACCTGTCCAACTACCTGTGGCAGGGCGGTCCCGCCCCCGTCGCGCCCATCGCCCCGGGCGACGTCAACGGCGACGGCCAGCGCGACATCACCGATGTCAGCATCCTGCCCGGCTACCTCTTCGGCGGGAACCCGGCCTCGGTCTGCGAGATGGGGGCCGACGTCAACGGCGACTGCACCGTGGACATCAGCGACGTGCAGACGCTGACCACGTGGATGTACAGCGGCGGGCCCGAGCCCGTGAGCTGCCCCGGGAACTGAGCCCCTCGCTCTGCCCTCAGGCCTGCCCCACCCGCACCAAGCGGCCGGGGCGGGCCCCGGTGAGCGCTCCGTTTTGGGCGACCACCGTGCCGGAGACCAAGGTCGCCCGGTACCCGTCGGCGTACTGCATCAAGCGACGACCCCCCGCGGGCAGGTCTCGCTGCATGACCGGGGAACGCAGGCTCAGCGAGTCATAGTCGATGACGTTGAGGTCGGCCTTCTGCCCCGGCGCCACCATGCCGCGATCGTGCATGCCCACGAAGCGTGCGGTGTCGTGGCACTGCATCTGGACCAGGCGCTCGATGGGGATGCGCCCCTGGGCCCGGTCGCGGCCCCAGTGCGACAGCAAGAAGGTGGGGAAGCTGGCATCACACACCGTGCCCACGTGCGCTCCACCGTCGCTCAGGCCTGGCAGCGCCAGGGGGTGGGTCAGCATGGTGTGCACCACATCGAGGTTGACCCCGGTGAAGTTGTACAGCGGGAAGTACAGCAGCGCGCGGCCCTCGTCCTCGAGCAGCGCGTCGTAGAGCACCTCGAGCACGGAGACCTGCTTGCCCTGAGCTTCCGCCCACAGGCACGAGCGCGGATCGGGCTCGTAGTCGGGCGTCTCGCCGAGCCGGTACAGGCGCTTGGCCACGTTGTCGATCTGCGCGAGCAGGTGGTCGGCCAAGGGCGGGAGCGCCGAGCCGTCGCCCGCCACCTTGTCGGTGGTCTCGGACAGGATGCGCGCTCGCAGCTCGGGATCCCGCATGCGGGCGACCTGCTCCTCCAGCGGCCGCTGGCTGATCTCCTTGTACGAAGGAAAGCCCATGAAGGGATGGAAGGTCGCGGTCAGCCCCAGCATGACGCCGATGGCCCGCGGAGCGACCTGCACCCGAATGGGGTTGCCCCCCGCGGTGGATTGCTCGGCCCGCTCGAGGATCCACTTCCACTGCTCGGGCGACTGATCGCGCTGCATCAGCGAGATGGACATCGCGTGGTTGGGCGCGGCCGCGGCCATCTTCTCGATGGTGTCGAACTCGGGGGCAAAGCGCTCGTCCGAGTCCATGAGATCGAAATCGGAAACCGCCTGAAGCACCCCGTGGCCGAGCCCGTCGTAGGCCCCCGCGATGGCCGAAAGCTCTCGTACCGTTGCCTCCGAGGCGGGCGTGGCCTGGCCCTGCGCCGTGCGGTGGTTGTCGGTGCGCCCGGTGGAAAAGCCCACCGCCCCCGCCTGCAGGGCCTCGCGCACGAGCCCTCGCATGGTCGCGATGTCGTCGTCGGTGGCCGGGCTCCCCGCGATGGCCCGCTCGCCCATGACGTAGACCCGCAGCACGTCGTGCGGGACCTGGACGCCGAAGTCGATGGCATGCGGCATGGCATCGATCGCGTCCATGTACTCGGGGAAGGTCTCCCACTGCCAGGTGATGCCCTCGGACAGCGCCGAGCCCGGGATGTCCTCGACCCCCTCCATCAGCTCGATGATCCGCTGCCGATCGCCCGCCCGCACGGGAGCGAACCCGACGCCGCAGCTGCCCATGACGCAGGTCGTGACCCCGTGCAGCGACGACGGAGCGAGCTCCTCGTCCCACGAGACCTGGCCGTCGTAGTGCGTGTGGATGTCGACGAAGCCCGGCGTCACCAGGGCTCCCTCGGCGTCGACCGTCTGCTTGGCGCCGCCCGAACACTCGCCGACCTCGACGATGCGCCCGTCGACGATGCCCACGTCTCCGCGCCGACCGGGCTGCCCCGAGCCGTCGATGATGGTTCCACCCGTGATCTTGAGGTCGTAGCTCATCGTTTCGTGTCCTTCGTCGCGTCGCGGCCGATGATCGCGACATCGCGCTCACCCTGGCCCTCGTCGATCAAGCCGTCCATGCGCTGGGCCAGGGCGGGCAACACCGTCAGCGGGCGCTGCCCCGCCGCATCGATCATCAACCCGATGTCCTTGCGCGCCATCTTCAGGGTCCACTGCGTCTCGTAGTCGCCTCGCGCCATGCGAGCGCCTCGCCCCGCGACCGTGAAGCGCAGGTCGAAGCCCTCGAGCATTTCTTGGCACTGCTGCGGCGTGAAGCCCTGCTCGGCCGCCATCGAGTACACGTCCGAGAGCCCGCCGAGGACCGAGAGGTTGAGGGCATTGCCGACCAGCTTGAAGGTGGCCGCCGCATCCAGGCGCTCGCCGAAGTACCAGACCCGCCCCGTCATCGCGGACAGCTCGGTCTCCACCGCCTCGAAGCGGGCCTTGGGACCACAGGCCAAGATCATGCCCTGCGCGGTGCGGCAGGCCTGCGGCGACATGAAGATCGGCGCGTGCAGATACTGCACACCCGCCTCGGCGCAGCGCTCGGCTCGGGCCTTGCTGCCCGGGGGCGAGGTCGTGCTGTGGTCGAGCACGATCGCCTCGGGATCGAGCGCAGGACCGATGGCCTCCAGGATTTCATCGACCGCCGCGTCGCTGGTCAGCACCAGGTGCACCCGCGATTGCCCACGCACGGCCTCGGCCGGGGTGTCGGCAACCACCGCGCCCAGCTCGGCCAAGGCCTCCGCCTTCGCGCGCGTTCGGTTCCAGACGCGGACCTTCTCGCCGCGTTCGAGTGCGGCCTCGACCATGCCCGCCCCGATGAGCCCCGTGCCGATGAAGACCCTGTGTTCCATGACCCTCGTGCGCTGCCATCGCCCTTGAAGCGGCGAGCAAGTGTGGTGTACTCGGTCTTAACCGCATGGTCAAACCGAACGGTTAAACATGTCCGCTGCCCGCGAAAAACCCAAGGATTCCAATAAGACGCGCGCCCAGCAGATCTTGACGGCGGCCGAGGCGGTGCTGGTCGAGCACGGCTACCCCGGCCTCACCGCCCAGGCGGTGGCCAAGCGGGCGGGCGTGAACAAGGCGTTGGTCTTCTACTACTGGGGCAGCACGGCCGAGCTGTTCGAACGGGTGCTCGAGCGCTACTACGCCCGACACGAGGCGGCCTTACTCGAGGCGTTCTCCGTCGAGGGAGACATCCGCGATCGCATCCACCCCATCATCGATGCGTACCTCGACTATATGGAGGCCAACCGTCGCTATACCCGGCTGGTGCAGCACCAGGTCTCTGGTGAGCAGACCCACCTGCCCGCGGTGCAGCGTCATCTCGCGGGGCTCATGCGGCTGTCGATCGATCGCCTGGCGAGCATCGCCCCCGAGCACGGTCCGTCCTCGGCCAAGCACCTGTACCTCAGCCTCTCCGCCCTCGTGGTCAACTACTTCACGTACGCCCCCGCGCTGGGCGAGGCGTGGGGCGACGACCCCCTGTCCGACGAGGCTCTCGCCGAGCGACGGGCCCATGTCCACTGGGTCGTCGACGCGTGGCTCGAGCACCTGTCGCGAGCCCGCTCGGAGTCGCCCCGCGACCCGCAGGGGTAGCCCGACGAGTAGAATCACGGACGACGCACGCCCGAACGCGCGTCACGATGGAATCTCGACTACGTTCGTTGCAGCAACGGCAGGCCGTTCGAGCGACGATCGGGTCTCGGTGGCGGCCTGAACCGGGCATCCTGCCCCACCGATCGCTGGGGCAGGATGCGTCGTAGGACGAGTTTGGGCCGGCACGAAGTGCGATGAGCCGCGAGTTTTCGCTTCACCACTCCAGGCAAATCGTCGTAGGAACGGGGCATGAACCCGGCTACCCCCATCGTAGGTGCCCTCGTCGTCGCCATGAGCCTCGTGGCTTGCAAGCCCAAGACTCCTCCCGCTGCGCCGGCGGAGCCCGAGCCCGCGCCGGCCGTCGAAGCCGAGCCCGAGGCCGCGGCCGCCCCCGAGGATCCGAGCGATGTGCACATCGAGGGCGATCACCTCGTCATCGACCAGAAGATCCACTTCGCCACCAACAGCGATGAGATTCTCGACGACTCCAACGAGATCCTCGATCACATCGCGCAGGCCCTCGGCAACCACGAGGAGTTCACCACGCTGCACGTGGTCGGTCATACCGACGCCAGCGGCGGCCACGACCACAACCAAGACCTCTCCGAGCGCCGTGCCGCGGCCGTCGTCGCCGCCCTCGCGCAGCGTGGCGTGACCCAGAAGGTCGACTCCCGCGGCGCGGGCGAGACCGAGCCCATGTGCAGCGACGACACCGACGAGTGCCACGAGCAGAACCGTCGGGTCGAGTTCATCGTCGAATAAGCTCGACGCTCAGTGGGCGAGGGCCGGCCGCGACTGCGTGCCCGGCCCTCGCGCGATCCAGGCGTCGACTCGCTCGCGGAGCACGGGCAAGGGCAGCGGCCCGCCTCCCAGCACGACGTCGTGAAACTCGGCGAGTTCGAAGCGCTCGCCCAACGCTGCCTCGGCCGCCCGTCGCATCTCCCAGATCTGGAGCTGGCCGATCTTGTAGCCCAGGGCCTGACCCGGCCACCCGATATAGCGATCGACCTCGTTTTCGATGTTGGTCGGCGTCAGGGCGGTGTGCTCGAGCATGAACGCCTCGGCCTGTGCGCGGGTCCAGCCTTTGGCGTGGATGCCCGTGTCGACCACCAACCGAGCCGCACGCCAGGCATCGAAGCTCAGCATGCCCATGCGGTCGAGGTCGTCTTCGTAAAGGCCCATCTCCTCGGCGAGGCGCTCGGTATACAGCGCCCAGCCCTCCACGTAGGCCCCGTACCCGGAGTGGCGTCGAAAGGCGGGCAGCGCCGCCAGCTCCTGCGAGATGGCGATCTGCAGGTGATGCCCCGGAATCGACTCGTGCACCGCCAGCACGCGCGCCTCGAAGCGCGGACGAGTGGTCGGCGCGTAGACGTTGATGAAGTACTCCCCCGGCTTGGAGCCGTCGGTGTGCGGCGGGTTGTAGTAGCCGATGTGGGTCTGCGGGGCGGAGTGGCCCGGCACGCGCCGCACCACGCAATCGGCTCGGGGCAAGATGCCGAAGAAGCCGGGCATCGCCTCCTTGGCCAGCGCCAGCCCCTTCACCGCGGCCGCCTCGACCTCGTCGCTGTCGGCAAAGTAGAGCGTGGGGTCTTCGCGAAGGCGAGCGACGGTCTCGGCCAGGCTCTGGGTGCCCAGCGCCGTGCGACCCAGCGCAGCGATCTCCTCGTCGAGCTTGGCGATCTCGTCCAGCCCGATGTCGTGCACCTCGACGGCCGAAAACGGCATGGTCGTGTACTCGTGGATCTTGGCCTCGTAGCACCGACGACCCAGCGCCAGCGCGCCCAGCCCGGGCGCCTCCGGGCCGCGGGCGATGGGCAAGAGGCGATCACGAACGAAGTCTCGGTAGCGCACGAACGCAGGATGGACGACCTCGGTCAGCGCGTTCCGTAGCTCCCCCGCGATGCGGCGACGATCGTCCTCGGGCCACTCCGTGGGCAAGCGAACGATCGGCTCGAGCATCGACCACTGCTCCACGGGCTCGGCCAGCCGCCCCTCGATGAGCTCGAGCAGTCGCGACAACGAGCGCGCATTGGCGACCAACCCGTCGGCGGCCCCGCGCTCCAGCGCTTCGAGTTCCTGGTCGACGAGCGGACCCACCGCCCGATAGCGCGCCACCAGGTTGGCCCCGTCTTGCGGCGTCTCGAGCACGAAGCCTTCGTGCAGGCCGAGCGCCTCGCCGACCGGGTTTTGGTGTACATGGATGTTCCACTCGCGATCGCGGCAGACCTCGTTCTTCGCCTCTCGCTGGAGCTTGTCGACGAACAATGCGTGGGTGATGCGGTCCGACTCCGACAGCGACGCGACGTCGATTTCGAGCACGCGGGCGAGGAACGACGCGCGGTTCTTTCGGTAGCGCGCGCGGGCGTCTTTGGAGCGATCGTCGAGTCGGTCGTCGTAGTCGTGCACCCCCAGACGCGTGGCCGTGGTCGGTGACTGCTCGAGGTGGTACGCCCAGTGGTCACGCAACACGGCGGCGAGCACCGCGTTGGTCACTCCGGTCGCCGCCGACTCGACTTCCGCCTCGTGGGCGGGGCTGGCCGTCGCGACCACGGCCGGATCACTCGCAGCCGGGCGGGAGGACCCGGTATCCGCCGCGGTCGAGGGCCGGCACGCAACGAGAGCCGACAGCAGCGCGACGCCGCTCATGTACTGCAGCACGCCCGGCGTCGTGGTCCACCTGCTCGTCGTTGCGGTTGCCCTTTTGCTCCCGTTCATGCCCTTCGCTATCGCATTGCTGCGGCGCCGTGGCCACCGCCTCCGTCGCGATCTCGACCACGGTTTTCGACCGCACTGTGAAGTCGCGTTCGCGGTGCCGACGAAGGGTCGTTGGCACATTGGGATAAACGCGAGCGAGACCGCGCCACCCCACGCGAAACCAAGTTGGTCCACTGTTGGTCTGTTCGATGGGGAACCGTCCACCGTTCGCCGAGGCCGTGATGTCGGCTGTCAACCAACCGGTAGGTGGAACGCCAAAACACACAAAGACCCCACGAAAATCGGGCGCAACGACACCTCCGCGCTTGGGGGGCAGCCCAGGACCGGGTACCGTCCCCACACTCGAACGCCGTCGAGTACCGGTTGGTCGCGTCGGCGTTCGACCGCGGAATAGATTCGACGGCGGGCGTCTTTTCTCTGCCCCCGACCGCTTAGCCAAGGACAAGATACCGTGAAGCTCACTTCTTCTACCGCAGTCATCGCTGCCATGCTGGCCCTCACCGGCTGCCCCAGCGACGACGTCCCCACCGATACCGATAACGCCAGCAGCACCGGTGACGCCACCACCAGCGGCGGCGTCGAGATGACCACGACCACCACGGCCACCACCGATGTGGACACCACCGTGGCCGCCGACAGCTCCAGCAGCGGCGTCGACCCCAGCGACACCGAGGCCGAGGAGAGCTCGAGCGACGACGGACCGCCGCCCGCCGAAGAGGCGGACTTCGTGGTCACCATCGAGAACGTCTCCAACACCGGCCTGTTCTTCAGCCCGCTGTCGCCGGGCATGTGGGCCAACCACGAAGCCAACGCCGACGCGATCTTCCAGACCGGCGTGATGGACGATGGCGAGGGCCTCGAGGCGCTCGCCGAGGACGGCGATCCGACCGCGCTGTCGGCCGCCGTCGGTGGCCACCCCGACGTCCTCCAGACCGGTGTCTTCGATACCCCCGTCGACGGGGGCAAGGCCGGCGGGCTGCTGCCCGGCGACCGCTACGAGTTCACCTTCACCGCGCAGCCCGGCACCCGGCTGTCGCTGGCCACCATGCTCGTGGGCTCCAACGACCTGTTCGTGGGCTCGGGCCCGGTGGGCATCAGCCTCTTCGCCGGTGGCGGTCAGCCGCTCGGCGAGCGCGACGTGAGCAGCAGCCTCCGCATCTGGGATGCGGGCACCGAGATCACGCAGGCGCCGGGCCAGGGCCCCTCGCAGGCGATTCACGGTGGTGCGCCCGACATCGGTCCCCCCGAGGTCGGCGCGGGCGTGTTCCCGCACGGGTCCTCCACCCGCGCCATCCCGCTCGGCCCCGATCTGATCGACGTGCAGGTGGCCGACGACCCGAAGAACCCGGGCACCTTCATCATCACGATCACCAACACCTCGTTGGACCGCGGCACCCTGGTCACGGCTCTGTCGCCGATCGTCTGGGCCCTGCACAACGACGCGATCGAGTTCTTCACCGAGGGCATGCCCGCCTCCGGGCCCATCGAGGCGCTGGCCGAGGACGGCCAGGCCGGGCCTTTGGCCGGGCTGCTGGGCGGTTCGGCCGACGTCGAGTTCAGCGGAGTCCTCGACGGCCCCGCGGGCATCGACGCCCCGATCCTGCCCAACGACTCGGTCGAGTTCACCATCACCCCGACGGCCGACTTCCCGTACCTCAACCTCGCCACCATGGTCGTGCAGTCGAACGACGCCTTCCTCTCGGTGGGTCAGGTCGGCGAAGGCACCATCTCGGGCGTCCCGCTCTTCGACGAGGCGGGCACCGTGCGTGACAACCAGGACATCGAGGCCGACATCCTGGCCCACCTCACCCCCTGGGACGCGGGCACCGAGCTCAACGAGGCGCCGGGCGTGGGTCTCAACCAGCAGCCCCGGCAGGCGGGCCTGAACACGGGCGACCCCGACCCGCAGAGCGACATGGTTCGTCGCTACTCCGACGTCAGCAACGACCTCGGAGGCGAGAACGCGGGCGGCTTCCTGCAGGTGACCGTGGCCGAGGACGCCGGCGACTTCACCATCACAATCAACAACACCAGCAACAACACCGTCTTCCCGGGCTTCCTGGCGGAGACGCTGTGGGTGGTGCACGACGACACCGTGGGCCTGTTCGAGCTCGGCATGCCGGCCAGCCCCGGGCTGGAGCTGCTCGCCGAGGACGGCGACCCCACCGGTCTGCTGGGCGAGGTCATGCCCGGAGCCGGCATCGCGGACTCGGGTGTGGTCAACGTGCCCGTCGGCGGTGGCCCGGCGGGCAACATCGCCCCGGGTGAGGCCTTCGAGTTCACGGTGACTCCGGACGCGACGCATCGCTTCCTGAGCTTCGCGGGCATGATCGTCCCCAGCAACGACACCTTCGCCGCCCTCGATCCGGGTGGTGTGGCGCTCATCGACGCTGGCGGTGCCCTGCGCACGCCGGAGGCCGTGGCCGCCGACATCAGCACGCAGCTGCGTGGCTGGGACGCGGGCACCGAGCGCAACCAGGCCGGTGGTGCAGGTCGTGACATGGCTCCGGTGGGCATGCCCAACACCGGGCCCTCCAACGGCGACGGCCTCGTGCGCGATGCTGCCGACGACGCGGTGTGGTCGCTGCCCGCAGCCGACGGCGTCATCCGAGTCATCGTCGCGCCCGCGAGCGATCGCTAGGTAGAAACCCCACGCCCTCGAAGCGGCGTTCTGAAGGCCGGTCCCCTCGCGGGGCCGGCCTTTTTGCATGCGCGCCCACTGCCCCAACAAAGCGCGTTATCGTCTCCACTTCATGACACGCGCTTGGCCTCTCGTACTGTCGCTCGGCGGCCTGCTCACCGCATGTGCGGGCGGTAGCGAAACCGACACCACCACCGCCAATCTCGCAGGAAGCAGCACGGGCGAGCCCACGCCCAGCGAGTCCACCACGGGCGAGCCGACCCCGGCTCCCACCCCCATGGAGGACACGACCACCACCGATCCGGGGCCCGTGGACTCGAGCGACGACGGCGGCACCACGACGGAGGCCGACTCGGGCAGCAGCGACGAAGGCTGCACCCCGGGCACCCTGGACTGCGGCTGCGACGACGGCATGACGTGTGCGGGCGAGCTTCTGTGCCTCGGCGGCGTCTGCCAGGACGCCCAGTGCGGCGGCGACATCCACGAGCCCAACGACGACGAGGGCAACGCGGTGTACCTCGGCGAGATCGACGACAGCGACGACAGCGGCGGCGTCTTCTCCGGCTCGCTGCACCACGATGGCGACGTCGACTGGTTCCGCTACCAGGGCGACGACGACTTCACCGGCAACGTCGACCCCGCGCGCCAGCTGGTGTCCTCGGGTGCGGTTCGGCTCTGCAAGTTCCTCGAGTGCGACAACGGGATCTCCGAGACCGAGTTCGAATGCCCGCCCGGCACCTCGTACGCCCTGTCGCCCATGGCCCGACCTGGCTGCTGCGCCACGGGAGACGTCGAGCTCCCCGATCTCAACTGCGCGGGCGTCTCCGAGGACAACGCGATGGTCTACATCCGCGTCGACCAGCCCGAGGACACCTGCGTGACCTATAGCGTCGCCTACCACTACTGAGCCCGCCATGGTCGACTACGTCGGACGCATCTTCCGGCCTCCGAGCGAGGCCCCCAGCTTCCTGCTGCAGGTCACCATCGGCTGTAGCCACAATCGCTGTGCCTACTGCGACATGTACCGGGACAAGCAGTTTCGGCCCAAGCCCTGGGAGACGGTGCAGGCCGACATCGACGAGGCGGCGGCGATGGGCCCCCGCTTTCGTCGCGTGTTCCTGTGCGATGGCGACGCGCTCATCCTGCCCACCCGCAAGCTGCTGCGCATCCTCGAGGAGGTTCGCGACAAGCTGCCGTGGGTCGAGCGCGTCGGGGTCTACGGCGACACCCGCAGCGTGGGGCGCAAGAGCGTCGAGGAGCTCACCGCCCTGCGCGAGGCGGGCTTGGGCATCGTCTACCACGGCATGGAATCGGGCGACGACGAGACGCTGGTCCGCATCGACAAGGGCGGGACGGCCGAGCAGTGCGTCGAGACGGCGGCCAAGCTGCGCGAGGCGGGCATCACCCACTCGGTGATGGTCCTGCTGGGCATCGGGGGCGTCGACCGCAGCCGCGAGCACGCGGCCAACACCGCGGCCGTGCTCAGCCGCATGGACCCTCCCTACGTGGGTACGCTGACCACCACCGTCGTGCCCGGCACTCCCCTGGCCCAGCTGGAGAGCCGCGGAGATTTCAGCCTGCCGCCCAAGTTCACGATGCTGCAGGAGCTGCGCGACATCGTGGCCGGCAGCGACTTCTCGAAGTGCCGCTTCTCGGCCAACCACGCCAGCAACTACCTGCCGATCCGCGCCGACCTGCCCTCGCACAAGGCCCCCCTGGTCGAGATGCTCGACCAGGTGCTCGAGGTCCAGGACGAATCCCTGCTCAAGCCCGAGGCCCTGCGCGGCCTCTGAGCGGCCCTCGCTACTGTGCGGCCTTGACCACGCGGCGCTCCTGGGCCTGGACCACGGTGAGCGCCGTCATCAGCACGATGGAGTCGACGTCGCAGTCGCGCTCGAGCACGGTCACCGGGTGCGCCATGCCCAACAGCACCGGGCCCACGACCGTCTGGTTGCCCAGCTCGCGCATGAGCTTGTAGGCGATGTTGCCCGCGTCGAGGTTGGGGAACACCAACACGTTGGCCGGACCGGTGAGCTTGGAGAACGGGAAGATGCGGCGCTGCAGCGCGTAGTCCAGCGCGACGTTGGCTTGAATCTCGCCTTCGACCTCGAGATCGGGGCGCCGCGCCTGCAGGGCGCGGGTGGCCTCGACGACCTTGCGCACCTCGGGGTGCTGGGTCGAACCGAAGCTCGACAGGCTCAGCATGGCCACGCGGGGCTCGATGTCGAAGGTCGCCGCGGCATCGGCCACCATCTCGGCCACGTCGGCCAGGACCTCCGCATCGGCGTCGAGGTTGACCGTGGTGTCGGCGAAGAGCAGCAGCTCGCGCTGGTGCAGCACGAGGTACATGCCCGCCGTACGCCGCACGCCCGGAGCCATCCCCAAGATCTGCAAGGCGGGCCGAATCACGTCGGGATAGTGCGCGTTGATGCCGGAGACGATGCCCTCCGCCCTGCCCTCGAGCACCATCATCATGCCGAAGTGGTTGCGCCAGCGCATGCGCTGCTCGGCCTCCTTGCGGTCGATGCCCTTGCGCTGGCGGCTGGCGTAGAAGGTCTCGACGTACTCGGACAGCTTGGGGTCGTTGTGCTGATCGACCAGCTCGACCTGATCGAGATCGATCGCGATGTCGTGCTCGGCCACCACCTTGCGAATCCGGTCCTGGTTGCCGAGCAAGATCGGCCGGGCCACGCCCTCGTCCAGCAAGATCGAGCACGCACGGAGGATGCGCGGGTCGTCGCCCTCGGGGAACACGATGCGCTGCGGTCGGTTGCTGGCCTGCTTGATGAAGCGGCGAATCAGCGTGCTCGACTGCCCCAGCAGCGTGCGTAGGTGCTCGCGATAGTGCTCTTGGTCGAAGCTCTCGATGCCCGCGACCCCGGAGTCCACCGCCGCCTGGGCCACGGCGGGAGCGACCCAGTGCAGCACCCGGGGATCGAAGGGCTTGGGAATGATGTAGTCGGGGCCGAACGAGAAGTCCGAGCCGTAGGCGAGGTTCACCACCCGCGGCACGTCACGGCGAGCGAGCTCGGCGATGGCCGTCGCCGCGGCCACCTTCATGCTCTCGTCGATCGCGGTCGCCCGCACGTCGAGCGCCCCCCGGAAGATGAAGGGGAAGCCGAGCACGTTGTTGACCTGGTTGTTGAAGTCGCTACGCCCGGTGGCCACGATCGCGTCGGGCCGCGCCGCCTTGGCCACGTCGTAGGGAATCTCGGGGTCGGGATTGGCGAGCGCGAAGATGATGGGGCGCTCCGCCATCGACTCGACCATTTTCACCGACACCAGACCGCCTACCGACAGCCCCAGCAGCACGTCGGCCCCGACCAAGGCATCGGCCAGCGTGCGCGCCTCGGTCTTGCGCACGAACTGCGCCTTGATGTCGTTCATCCGCTCGGTGCGGCCCTCGTAGATGACCCCGGTGGAATCGGCCATCAGCAGGTGCTCGGGCACGACGCCGAGGCTCATGAAGAAGCGCGCACAGGCGACGGCCGAGGCCCCTGCCCCGCTCACCACCACGCGCAGGTCTTCGATCTTCTTGCCCTGGAGCTGCGCCGCGTTGATGAGCGCCGCCCCGGAGATGATCGCCGTGCCGTGCTGATCGTCGTGGAACACGGGAATCTTCATGCGCTTTTTGAGCTCGTCCTCGACGTAGAAGCTCTCGGGCGCCTTGATGTCCTCGAGGTTGATGCCGCCGAAGGTCGGCTCGAGGGCGGCGACGACCTCGATGAAGCGATCGGGGTCGTTGGCATCGAGCTCGAGGTCGAACACGTCGATGTCCGCGAACTTCTTGAAGAGCACGCCCTTGCCCTCCATCACCGGCTTGGCCGCCAAGGGCCCCAGGTTGCCCAGGCCGAGCACGGCGGTGCCGTTGGTGATCACCGCGACCAGGTTGCCGCGCGCCGTGTACTTGTAGGCCTCGCGCGGGTCTTCTTGGATGGCCAGGCACGGCTCGGCCACGCCGGGCGAGTACGCCAACGACAAGTCGCGCGCACTGTTGAGCGGCTTGGTGGGTACGACCTCGATCTTCCCCGGTCGTCCCTGCACGTGGTACTCGAGCGCGTCCTTTCGCCTGATCCTGGCCATGTCGGCAAACGGTAGCGCGGAAGTCCGTCGCCTCACCACCGCCGCGCCCCGGCCGGATCCGGGGCTCATTCGTGCATTCGTGTGCACATGTCTGCGTGGCCTCTGCTGCACACGGGCGGTCGTTCGGTTGTTCGAAGCCTTGCGTTGGCGCCCGCATCGCCGCGCCATCGCGGGGGCATGGCATCGAACGACGCACTCGATCGCGTCGCGTCGGACTCGATGCACGTGCGGCTCGAACTACGGTGGTTCACCGATGCACCCGACTGCCTCGGGTCGTTTCCACAGGACGTTCCGAGTCGACCCGCGGGGCACCGCGACGCGGTCGACGTCGCGCCGAGCGGACGCGTGGACACGGACGCACCGAGCAACATCCATGCAACTTCTCGAGCCCGCCCGGCGTGTGTTTCAGCCCGTCGTGTCGGCGACCCAACGACCACGCCTCGACGACTGTGATGCTTCGTGGCCGACCTCGTCGGGGCGTCGGTGCATGCCCCCGCCATGGCCGTACGGAGGCCTTGCGCGTCTGCGCGCCGCGATCTCGATCGGCCCCCTGCACCCCATTTTTTCAGCAAGGCCATGGGTGCGGGTTCACCGACCGAGTGACCTACGCCCCACCCCTGTCGTCCCATCATGGACCCGTCACATAACTGTCGTTACTCCGCGCCATCCTTCGGTTGTTCGGGTCCCAATCGGCTTCGTCATCGGCACGCGTCACGGTGACATCCGAACGAAATCACCGACCGCGAATAGCCCGCAGCGCGACCTCGCTCGCCCGCGGCTCGTCGCGATGTCCAACGACGCCTAGGTCCTCGGGCACGCGCAAACTCCCGGCCTTCGACAACGAGGTTCGGTCGCCAATTGGGCGACGAATCGCGCTGGACGGCGTCGACGCGTAACCAACCTGGGGTCCGTCGACTACGACGATTCCGAGCCACGAAAATAGATGTGATGGCTCAGGCGTTGCTTGGACATTCAACAAGCACACGAGCATCGACGGATATGAGCTGCCACCGACACCCACGATCGAAGACCCGTCGCACCGCGGCGATCGGACGATCAATCTGTTGGACAGGGCACCAAGGAAGCAGCGTCAAAAGAGCGGATACGCGACCTCTCAGAGGTAACCAAGAGAACGCTTCCGTCACCCGTTGAACAAATGCCCTGTGTACAATGGCACCGGGGCCGGTTCACATCGGCCCACTCTTGTCCTTAGCACTCGCTTCTTTGGCCCGAAATGACCACGCGCAGGAACTCATCGAACGGAGCATCGACCCGCGTCGAGCGTAACGTCCGAGATCGCGATCAAACGATCCGATTCGACTCGCTGGCGCACGAGGACGACGACTTCGAGATCGAGTTGCCCCGCGACGGCATGATCGACGGGCGCTACCGGGTGCTGGATCGAGTGGGCGACGGCGGCATGGGAGTGGTGTTGCGAGCCCGCGACGAGCGACTCCACCGCGAGGTCGCCCTCAAGCTCATTCGCCCCGTGCTGACCCGCGACCGCGAGATGGTCGATCAGTTCCTCGCGGAGGCACGGGCCATGGCTCAGCTTCGGCACCCCAACGTGGTCGAGGTCTACGACTTCGGCGAGCACGATCGCCTGCCCTACTTCGCGATGCGCTTCGTCGACGGCCCCGACCTGCACTCGTGGGTCACCAGCCAGACGCCACCGCTGCCCGTCGACGTGGCGCTCGGCATCTTCGGCCAGATCTGCGATGGCGTGGCCGCCATTCACGACGCGGGCGTGGTGCACCGCGACATCAAGCCGGAGAACATGCTGCTCGATGCGGGCTTCCGCGTGGTGGTGACCGACTTCGGCTTGGTGCGACCGGTCAGCGACGAGCCCAGCGGAGAGCAGCCCTCGTTCCAGGTCACGGGCGGCACGGCCAGCTACATGGCGCCCGAGCTGGTCGAAGACGACGACCCCGATCCGCGGCTCGCGGTGCGGGCCGACGTCTACGCGCTGGGCATGCTGGCGTACTGGCTGCTCGTGGGGCGACACCCCTTCAAGGCCAAGACCCGCTCGCAGATGCTCAACCAGCAGATCTTCGCGAGGCCGGCCCCGCCCAGCGAGCTGCGACCCGACCTGCCGCGAGCCCTCGACCGCGTGGTGCTGCAGGCCCTGCAAAAAGACCCGCGCCAGCGACCGGCCGATGCCCGGCAGCTCGCCGAGCAGTTCCGGGCCGCACGGCAGAGCGTGGGCCGACCGCGACCGCGCATCGTGGTGGTCGACGAAGACGGCCCGAGCCTGCGCTGGGTCGGCGACGTCTTGCGCGAGGCCCTGCCGATGGTGGACATCGACCTGCTCGAGCGCTCCGACGACGCCCTCGAGCGCATCGAAGCCGACCCGCCCTCGCTGGTCATCACCGCGCTGGAGAACCGCAGCATCAGCGGCCTGGAGCTCGCCGCCACCATGCGCGGCAACCCGGCGACGGAGCTCATCCCGATGGTGGTGTTGTCCTCGGTGGGCGGCGCCCCGGAGTGGCGAACCCTGTGGCACATCGGCGTGCAGGGCTTTTTGCTCAAGCCGCTGACCCGCGAGACCTTCGTCCCGATGGTCCGCGGCCTGCTGCCTCGGCTCGGGCCCACGACCGGCACACGCTCGACCCGAGAGCTCGGCTCCGCCTCGCGCTGAGCCGCTAGAGCTTCTGCATCCCGCGTTTGGCCTTGGGCGCGGGCTCGTTGCCGTCGCAGGGTTGGTCTGCGTCGATGACCTCGGGGCCCGGGATCTCGATCTCCCCCTCGATGAGGTCGTCGGGGATGACGGCCGCGCCCGCGAGCGGCATGGGCTCGGGCACGTCGATGGGCGGCTTGGGCTGCACCTGGTCGGGCGTGACCTCGGGCATCTCCATCTTGCCCACCTCGACCACGTCGTCGCGATGGATGACCTCGACCTCGCCGATGCCCGGCTCGCCTTCGCCGTGGGGCGTGCACGCGGCCAAGGCCACGCTCATCGCCGCTGCGGCCAGGCCGGCCCGTCGCTTCGGCCGCGCCCGCAGCCGCGACACGGGGACGAGTGTGACCTCGGGCTCGGGCTCGGGCTGGAACCGGATGCGCCCCTGCTCGTCGCGAGCGTAGGAGATGCACATCTTCTTGCCCCGGTTGGCGCCCATGAAGCTCCGCGCTTCGTCGCGGGTCATGTTCGACACGTTGGTCACGTTCTTCGAGCAGTGCGTACAGTGGGAGACCTTGGCCTCGCGATCGAAGCCGATGGTGTCGAGATCGATGGGACAGGGACCGGAGATGGGCAGGGAGTCGGCGTGCATCGAATCGTGACCTCGGTGGGTCGACACGCACGGGCTCCAACAACGATCTAAGCCATCGAACGAGCGCCACACCACCGTGAAATCAGGGCATTTTTGGGGCATCATGGCGTCGCCGTGGCACGGGACGAGGTGGTCATCATCGGGGCGGGGGGCTTCGGCCGCGAGGTGCTCGACGTGCTGCACGCCATCAACGCGCAGGCCCCCACCTTCGAGATCCGGGGCTTCGTGGTCGAGCCCGGGTTCCAGGAACCAGGCGAGCGCATCCACGGCGTGCCCGTGCTGGGCTACTTCGATTGGCTCGAGCGCAACGCGGGTCGGGTGCGAGCGCTGTGCGGCGTGGGGGCGCCCGCGGTCCGTCGGCGCATGGTCGAGACCGCGGCGTCGTTCGGGGTCGAGTTCGCCAACGCCGTCCATCCCCGCGCGACCATGAGCCGATGGGTGCGCCTGGGCGCAGGCACCATCGTCACCGCGGGCTGCATCCTGACCAACGACATCGCGGTGGGCGAGCACGTGCACCTCAACCTCGCCAGCACCGTCGGCCACGACGTCGTCATCGAAGACACCGTCACCGTGTCTCCCGGGGTGCACGTCTCGGGCAACGTACGGCTCGCCGAGGGCAGCTTCCTCGGCACGGGGGCCAACCTCATCGAGGGCGTCCACGTCGGCTCCTGGTCCGTGGTGGGAGCAGGTGCGACCGTCATCGAAGACGTCCCGGCCAACGCGACCGTCGTGGGTGTTCCCGCGCGAACGACCAGCGTACGCGACCCGGGCTGGCACCTGCGCCCCTGAGCCACCGACGACACGGGAACATCGTGTTGCGGTCGCGGCCTACGGCCATCCGCGGGGCCGGATGCCGTTTGTTACCATCGGCGTCCTTCTTTCATTTTGAAAAGGACAGCCCCCAAATGCCTCAAGAAGTGAAAATCGCCAAGCTCGGTGTCAACGACGACCTCAAAGCCTCACGGGTCGCAATCGACCAAGTCGGACACTACCTGGTCACGGCCACCAAGAACGAAGGTGGCAATCTGCAGGTCACCTCCTGGTTCCTCGACCCCAACGGCACGCCGCGTCCCTACGACCGGGCCGTAGGCGGCGGCGTCGGCATCGTCGACATCCGCCACGTCGGCAACGGCGTGTTCGCCACCTCGGTGGAGAACGCGGTCGGCAACCTCGAGATCATCACCTGGAGCCTCTCGCCGCTCGGCAAGATCACCCGCCACGAAGAGATCGTGTTCGGCAAGGTCAGCGCCATCGCGACCGACGCGTTCGAGTATCACAACAAGCTCGTCGTGGCCGTGGTGGACTCCGCCGGCAAGGTTCGCATCAAGCTCCTCGACATCGACAAGGAGACCCACGCCCTGGAGCAGCTCGACAACGAGATCGGCAACGACTCCAGCCTCGTCGACATCGAGACGGCGGGGACCCGACTCATCAACCTGTACTCCCGCGACGCGGACGGCAACTTCAAGGTCTCCTCGTTCCTCCACGGTCACGAGGATGTCCGCCCCAGCCGCGGTGAGCCCTACGGCAGCGGCAACCTCGGCGCGATCAAGGTCGCCAAGCGCGGCGGTCGTCGTCGTAGCAACAAGGGCAGCCGCGTCGCCCTCATCGACGGCCACGGCGGCCTGCGGGTCACCAGCCTCGGCTTCGGCCGTAGCCGGACCGAGCGTGGCGCCATCGAGATCACCCGCCACGACAGCACCAAGGCCCCGGTCGGCAAGGCGATCAGCATCGCGTCGAACGATCGTGACTTCGGGTTCTGGACCGCGGTGCAGGGCGCCGATCAGAAGCTCCGCGTCGACTTCTGGGGCTACGGCGATCCGCTGGTGCACCATCCCGAGGGTGCGCCGGTCAATCACGGCAGCCACACCGACAGCCAGGCGATCAACGATGTGGTCTGCGCGTCGCCCTACTACGGCAACCACCTCGTGACCGCGGCCACCACCGACGGCGGAGGTCTCGTCGTGGCCGCATGGCGGGCCGACGGCGTCCAGCAAGCCGACTGAGCGGACATCACCGCGATACGCGAAAGGCTCGCGCCGAAGTTCGGCGTCGAGCCTTTTTGTTTGGCCCTCGTTCCCCGGGCCGTGGGGGGCGAGCTCCCGACACGCGGGAGCGGGCTACACTCATTCTTCGCAGAATGGACTGCCCGCCTGGGCAGCGCTGCGTAGGGCCGCCGCCTGGGCCACCACGGCGGGGCTGGACTCGGGTTCCTTGCTCGAGCCCGCGCCCGTGCCCGTGGAGCCGGAGCCAGAGGACGAATAGGGATCGCTCTCGAGGGGGCCGTCGCCGGCGAGGTCGCTCAACGCTACGGAGCCGCCGTCGCCACCTCCATCGCCGCCGCCGTCATCGTCGCCGCTGCCGTCGGTGTTGGAGCCGTCGCCGACGTGGTCGTCGTCGGGCAGGGAGCTAATCCCGCCCGGGCGGCGTGGGTCGTGCCAATCCCAATCCACGGAATCAGCATAGTTCACAAAACCGGGCGGCGCCCCTCGGTGAGACCTCTCCTCACATTGGGTGCCCGCCAGCGGCCAACCCTCGCCGATCGCCGCCAAAGTTCGCAGAACGCGCTGGCTTCGAGGGTCCTTTCCGCCCCCGGCCGCCTCACCGTGGCGACGGCATCACGGGCGTGCGCGGCATGGGCTGGGTGGTACCCCGCGGGAAGGCCGGGCCCGGCTGCACCGGCTGGATCGGTTGCACCGGCTGAACCTGCGGCTGCGTTTTTGGCTGCACCTGCGGCTGCGTTTTTGGCTGGGCCTGCGGCTGCACCTGGGGCTGCGTTTTGGGCTGGGCCTGCGGCTGCGTCGTCGGCTGCGCGATGGGCTCCTTGGGCTGAGCGGTCGGCGTGCCCGGCTGAATCGGCTGCGGCTTCGGGCCGACCGGCTCCGCCGTGGGGAGCGGCTGCCCGGTAGTCGGGTAGCGGTTCACCCCCGTCGGGTCCTTCGGATTCGCCGTCGGGTAGCGGTTCACCCCCGTCGGGTCCTTCGGATTCGCCGTCGGGAAGCGGTTCAACCCCGTCGGATCCTTCGGATTCCCCGTCGGGTTGAGGCCGGGGAACTCCTTCGGGTTGATGCCGGGGAACTCCTTCGGGTTGATGCCGGGGTACGCAGGCAGGCGGTCGGTACCACGCCACTCGATCACGCCCAGGTCACCCACCGTCTTGTCGTAGTAACCGGCGTTGATGCGCGGGTCTCGGCCTTGGACCGCCTTCTCCACGGCTTCCTGCAGGGCCTTGGCTTCGTCGAGACGCCCGAGCTTTTCGTAGGCCGAGCCGAGATAAGCCTGATCGGAGTACCAGACCTTTCCGCTCGGGTCGGCTTTCTGCGCGGCCTCGAAGAACCGCGCCGCCCAGTCGAAGTGACCCGCCGCGTGGGCTCGCCGCGACCAATTGGTGAGCATGCGGGCATCCCGGGCGAACTTGCGCAGCGCGAGCTTGTACTGCTTGATGTCGGCGATCGCGAGCGCGTCGTCCCACTCCTCGACGAAGGTGGGGAACTCGCGAATCGGCGGGTCCTCGCCCACGGGCACCGCCACGAGCTTCACCATGGGGATGCGGAGCTTGTCGCGACTGCCCAGCGGCACCGTCTCGTCGACGGGCACCGAGGTGTAAAAGCCGTCCTTTTCTACCCAGACGCGAATGTGGTCGATGTCGCTCTTGACGATGATGTCGAACTCGCCGTTGGCATTGGTGACGCGGGTCTGGATGTCCTCCATCTCCACCTTCACGTTGGCGTGCGCCACCGCCTCAGCCTCGGCCCCCTGCAAGTAGACGCGGCCGTACAGGAACTTCGCGTTCTCCTCTTGCTGCTGGATCTGGCCGTCGACGCAGCCCTCGGGCGCGATGAGCCCGTCCTTGGCGGTGAAGTGGATGATCAAGAAGATCGCCGCGACACCGCCGGCCGCCACCTCGCCCAGCGCCTTGAACTTGAGCCTGAGGTCGACCTTCAGGCCGCCGACCACCCCCCACAAGACGATGGCCGCGCCCAAGGCCAAGCACACCGCGAGCACGTGGGCTTGGGTCTGCGAGACGCAATCGGGGATGAACGCCAGCACCAGGACGGTGACGAGCAACGCGGCGCCGATGCCCGTGCCGATCCACCGCGTGAGGAAGCGAGCGCGCTGGGCCGAGTCGAGCACGCCGCCTGAGCTTTGATCACCTTCGTCGGTCATTGGGCCACTCCGTGGCGTCCAGTGTACCCGCGGCCGGCGGGGCGATTGAAGCGAGCGCGTAAACGCGAAAGGGCCCGGGCGAGCCGTCCCCGAGAGGAACGACGCGCCAGGGCCCCGAAACGCGCGATGCGAGGGCGTATTACTTCTTCTGCGCGGCGGTGACCGCCTCGGCGGTCGGGTCGATGACCTCGACCTCGGCGATGCCTCGCAGCTGCTTCTTCAGCGCCTTGGCCGAGCCCACCACCACGATGACCAGCGAATCGTCGTGGACCAGCCGCTTGGCCGCCTCGTTCATCTGAGCGCTGCTGACCTTGGCCACCGCGTCGAGATAGTCCTGGTAGTAGTTCTCGGGCAGCTCGTCGCGCTCGAGGCTCCACAGGTCGCCGACCACGTCTTGCGGGGTCTCGCGACGGCCGGCGAAGCGACCGATGAGGTAGCTCTTGGAGAACGCCTCTTCCTTGTCGCTGGGGGCCTCGTTCTGCAGGCGATCGATCTCCTCGAGGATGGTCTCGACCGTCTCACCGACGGTGGAGTTCTTCGAGAAGGTGCTGACCACGAAGCGACCCGCGAAGCGGCTGGACGAGAAGCCTCCGCCCGCGCCGTAGGTCAGGCCCTTCTTGACGCGGATGGTGTCGTTGAGCCGGCTGTTGAAGCCGCCGCCGAACACGTCCGAGAGCACGCGAGCGGTGAACCAGTCCTCGTTGGTGCGGGTGATGCCCACGTGGCCGACGCGGATCTGCGCCTGATCGCCGGGCTTGTCGACGAGGTAGATCTTGGTCTTGCTGCGAGCGGGCGGCTCGGCGACCTTGACCTCGGGCTTGGCCCCCTCGGCCGTCCACCCGCCGAAGTGCTCCTCGGCCAGGGCGAACGCGTCGTCCGGGCTCAGGTCACCCGCGACGTAGAGCACGGTGGTGTCGGGGCGCACGTAGGTCGACCACCAGCCGCGCAGGCCTTCGACGTTGATGCCGTCGAGGTCCTTGGACTGGGCGTCGGCCGTGCGCTCGTAGGGGTGACCGGGGAACATGCGACGACGCAGCTCGCGGTCGGCGAGGAACTGCGGCGAGCGCTCGGTGATGGCCAGCCCGGTACGCACCTGCTTGGTCAGCTTGGGCAGCTCGTCCTCGGGGAAGGTCGGGCGCTGCACCGCCTCGGCCAGCAGCTTCATCGCTCGGCCCGCCTGGGGCGTGACCGCGCTGGCGTTGACCTGACCGGAGTCCATGCCCACCGAGCCACCCAGGCTGATCGCGTAGGTGTCGAGCTCGTCGGACATCGCCTCGTAGTCGTACTCCTTGGTGCCGCGGCTGAGCATCGACACGGCCATGGAGGCCGCGCCCGGCATCTCGTCGGGGTCGGCGAAGGCCCCGAAGCGCATGCCCAGGGTGTAGGTCACGAAGGGCACCTCGTGGTTTTCGATGGCCACGACGCGCAGCCCGTTGGGCAGCACGTGGTCGGTGTGCTCGATCTCGACCTTGGGCGGCACGGGCGGCGCCACGGTGGGCGTGGTGGCCATGGTGTCGGGTCGCACCAGGCCGGGCTTGCCCGAGCCCTCGCCGCTGATCTCCTCGGAGCCGGTCGCGGTATCTTCCTTCTTCTTGCTCTTCTTGCCGCCGCGGAACTGGTCGACGATGAAGCCCATCAGGTTGGGCTCGATGCGGATCTCGATCTCGCGATCGGCCACGAAGTGCCGCTTGGCCACCTCTTGAAGGTCGGCGGCCGTGACCGCGTCGATCTCCTTGAAGGAGTCGTTGACCGACTCGATGTCCTTTTTGATGACCGCGGCGTCGCCCA
>JBCCHT010000062.1:0-49994 GCA_039028615.1 Myxococcota bacterium
CTCGCAGCGGATCGGGATCGAGGTCGGCCGCCAGCCCGACCATGAGCTCCGCCTCGAGTGATCGCCAGCCAAAGGCCGCGCGTCGCACGAGGGCCCACCCGTCGATGGCGGGGGAGACGCGGCTGCGGGGAGGGCTGAAGCGAAGCCGCGTAGGATGGAGGGGGCCCGGTCGCGCGGAGGCGGCCGCCGACTAGCGTCGCGAAACACTCGGCTGCAACGGGCGCCGAGCACGTCCGGGGAGGGTTCCATCCGTCAACAGGCGAGCCCTCCGTTCGAACGCTCCGCAGACGCACCTCGAAGCAAGACTATCCGTGAACGAGCAGTGCCCCGATCCGCTCCGCCCCGAATCCCCGACTAACAGGCGCGATCGTTGCGAGCACGCTCGACGGCGATCGACTCGATGGCGGCCGTCGGCTCACCGCGATAGGCAGCCAACTCCGCCGCCGCCCGGTCCCCGAACAAGATCGTCGCGAGCTCCTCGAGCTGCGGCATCTGTCGCAGCGCCTGCGGAGACACGATTTGCTCGACCATCGTGCGCCGCCGCAAGAAGTCCTCGAGATGCACCACCCGCTCGTGCCGGGCCGAGTGCACCGCTTCCGTACGCAGCAGATCGGAGCCGGGAATCAGCACCTCACCCTGGCTCGGGTCGACCTCGATCGCATCGAGCATGGCCTCGGCCCGGGGCCCATAGCGTCGCCACAGGCGTTCGGCCGGCGGCTCGCTCACCGGTCGCTCGCCGACCTCGTGCAGCCCCATGGCGGTCGCTCGCGCAAAGAAGCGCTCGCGCTCGGTGGGGCCGGCCTCGCCGTACCAGCGCCGATCGGCGTCTTGGAGCACGATGCCCACCTCGCCGATCGCATCGGCGACCTCTTCGCCCACGTTGACGCAGTCGGTGAGCTTGCCGCCGAAGATGCACACGTGGGAGCGCCGTTCGTCGATCTCGAGCACGTGCTTGCGGCTGAGCGCGGTCCAGTCGTCGTCGCCCTGGCTCGCCTCGCCGCTGACCACCAAGGGACGCACGCCGCAGCGCTCGGCGATGACGTCGTCGTGCGACAGCGGGGGCTGTCGCTTCAGGCGCTCGTTGATGTTGTCGAGGATGAAGTCGCGGTCGTCGGTGGTGACGACCGCGGGCAGGGTGTCGACGCGGGTGTCGGTGGTGCCGATGCTCGAGCAGCGACCCATGGGGATGACGAAGAAGAGCCGGCCGTCGCTGGCGAAGAAGGTCAGCACCCGAGCGTCGTTGGCCACCCGCGGCACGATGAGGTGCACGCCCTTGGAGAACACGTGGCGGTGATCGGTGCGGATCTCGCTGCGCTCGTTGTGCTCCTCGACCATGGGGCCGCAGGCGTTGACCAGGGCGCGCGAGCGGACCTCCACGACGCGCTGGGTGACGCGGTCGCGCACCCGCGTGATCCACTGCTCGCCATCCCAGCTGGAGCCCAGCGACTCGACGTAGTTGACGGCGACGGCCCCGGCTTCCATGGCATCGCGGACGAAGCGAAAGACGAAGTAGGCGTCGTTGTCGACGAAGTAGGCGTCGGAGTACTCGAGGCCGCCCGCTGCGTTGGTGACGTCGACGGCGGGCTCGTCTCGGGCGATGTCGGCGTTGGACAAAAGCCGCGGCCGCCGGGTGAAGAAGCCCCCGATCGCCCAGTAGAGCAGGGCGCCCAGGAACAGGAACCAACGGTGGTGGCGGAAGCCTCGGGTCAGGGTGGTGAAGAACCGAACCTCACGCACGGCGGAGGGGTAGGCCCGCAGGAGCTCGTTGCGGCTGCGACACAGCTTGCGCACCAGCCCGAACTCCCAGGTCTCGAGGTACTTGATGCCCCCCCAGGCCAGGTTGGACGAGTGCATGCTCGTGAAGCCGGCGAAGTCCCCCCGGTCGATGAGCGCCACGTCGGCGCCGCGGGACCGCAGCGCAGCGGTACTGACTGCTCCGTTGATACCTCCGCCGATCACCAGGACGTCGAAGACCTGCCGGTCGAGGGCATCGATGCTGGTGTCGCGTGGGGTGCTGGGCGCCATCGGGCGCAGGATGTGTAGCGCACCTGCTCGCGCTGCGCAGGTCGTTGCACGATTGAAGCCTCGAATGTTGCGCGCACTGCGACGGATCCGCGCACCGCGTGTACGGTTTCCGCTCGTTCGAGGTTCGCGCGGCCGTCGAACGCGCGGGTCCGCTCGATTTTGCTACCCAGCCCCGGACGCGGTGGTCTGCGCCGCGAGGAAGGCGTCGCTGAGCATGTGCGCCAGCAACTCCTGGCCGCTGCGCGAGCGGTTGATCCGCTGCTTGAGGCCGCCTCCGCCGACGCCGTCGAGCAAGCAGGCGCCCGCGAGCACGGGCCCGGGGCTTCCGCACAACAGCGCCGCGACGTGGAGATCGGTGGCCTGCACGGCGCGCGCGGTGGCGTCGAAGGCATGGTTGGCCAGGCCCTGACACTGGCGCTCGAGCGAGCGACGCTGGCGGGGCGGCAACGCCTTGTCGAGGTGCCCGGCCAGCTCCTTGAGGCGGCGCGGATCCGGGTCGGCGGTCATGGGGTTGAACACGCCCATGGCCTCGAAGGCGGCGGCGAGCAGCAGGTCCATGGCCATGGGAGACAGCGCGCGCGAGCGCGAGGCTCCGAGGGCGTGCCGGGCCATGGCCAGGGCCACCAGGCCCTGCAGCGCATTCTCGTCGCCCTGGTTCCACAGGCTGATGCCCAGTCGTAGGGTGGGCTCGGGGTCTTGCAGGTACACCACCGCGCCCGGCGATGCGGTGGCGCCCAAGGTGGGCGGCGGGGCTCCGACCAGGTCGGCGCAGCCCTGCGCAAACTCGATGAGCGGCCCCAGGTCGACGCCGTTGGGCACGGGCACCGCGTCGGTGTTGTTGACGATGGGGAAGTCGCGAGACAGCCGGGCGACGACCGTGTCGAGCGACTGCAGCAGGCTGTGCAGCAGCGGCGGCTCGCCGGAGGAGTAGAGCGTGACCCGGGTGTTGGTGGCGGTGAGTACCGAGCGAAGGCCAGCCGTGGTTACCGTGGGCCCGACGTGACTCGAGGCGGTGGTGGGGGAGGGCTCCATCGCCTGCAGCAGGCTGCGGGCCATCTGGGCGAGCTCGGGCTGAGCCCGACGCGACACGGTGGCCAGCAGGCCCAGGTCGCGCAGCGAGACGGCACCGCGCCCGACGTTGGACACCAGTGCGCTGCGGATGGGCTGGAGGTAGGTCGCGACGCGCTGCGACTGGCCGGTGCGGTTGAGCTGATCGACCAGCAGCGAGATGGTCTCGCGGTTGCCGGGGTTGATGGCGGCGGCGCGCTCCACCGCTTCGAGGGCGGTGTTCTCGGCCCCGGGCACCTCGGCGAGCAGCTTGGCCTTGCGCAGGTAGATGTCGTGCAGGCGGCCGCGGTTGCGCTCGCGGGCGGCCAGGCGATCGAGCAGCCCCGCCGCTTCGCTGCGCTTGTCGGCGCGCTGGAGCAGGTCGGCCATCAGCTGCAGGGCGCGAGGATCGTCGCCGCGGGCCTGCAGCACGATGCGCGCGTGCTCGATGGCGCGAGGCAAGGTCTTGGGATCGGCGCTGAGGAAGCTGGCGATGCCCATCCGCAGGTCGATGGCCGAAGGCTCGGAGGGGTCGAACAGCTCGAGCAGCCGCTCGGTGGTCTCGGCCGCGCGGCGGTCGTCGCCCATCTTGCGGTAGGCGTTGACCAGGCCCCGCAGGGCTCGACGCCCCTCGGGTTTGGCCTTGGCCGCGGCCTCGTAGTAGCGCACCGCGACTTCTTGGGCGGCGGCGTGCTCACCGAGGAACAGCGCGAGCTCGTAGCGCAGGTCGCCGTCCTTGAGGCGGGGGAAGACCGCGGCCAGAAGCTCGATGATCGGCCCCGGGTCGGCGGCTTGCCCCGCGAGGTTGCGGGCCAGCGCGATGGCGTCGCGGTTCTGGGCGTCGCGCTGGAGAATCTCGCCGATGATCTTGAGGGCGCGGTCTCGTGAGCCCGCGTCGCCTCGAGCGGAGCGCACCGCGGCATCGCGGGCCTCGGCGACCAGCACGTGGATGGAGGTCGGCGCCCGCACGGCGGCGGCGCTGCGTCGCTTGTCGCTCGAGGTGCGGTGCAGGCCGAGGTTGGCGGGCGCCAGATCGGGCAGGGCTCCCTTGGCGGCGAGGTACGCCCGCCGGGCCTGGCCCCAGGCACCCACGCGCTCGAGCAGCTCGGCACTCTCGACGTAGAAGATGGCGCGCTCGGCATCGGACTGCGCTCGCACGGCCCGCGCCGACACGGCGTCCTTGATGACGAAGGGGGAGTCGGGCTCGCTCAGCAGGCGCTCGAGGTGGCGCACCGCGTAGGGGTTGCCGGGGTCTTCGTGCAGCGCCTCCAAGATGGCCTTGCCCGCGAGATCGTGGTCTTCGCGAGCGCCGGTGCCGAGCAGCAGCTCCGCCGCCTCGACCAGCAGCGTGGCCTTGAGGTGGGTGTCGTCGCTATGTCGCGCCGCCCGCAGGTACAGCGCGGGCAGGGACTTGGTGTCGCCCACCAGCCGCAGCACGCTCTCGAGCTGACGTCGCACGAGCGGATCGTCGGGGGTCGCTTGGCTGGCGTCTTCGTAGGCGCGTCGGGCCGCGGTCAGCCCCTCGGTGCTCGACAGGTACAGCCGGCCTAGCTGGACCAGGTGCATCGCGATCGCGTCGTCGCCCTCGCGCTCGAGCAGCTCTTGCACCAAGCGCACGAGGTTGTCGGCGTCGTGGTGGGCGACGAGCAGGCGCCGCGAGCGTTCGAAGGCCAGGCCGTGGTCGGGCTGGGCCACCAGCGCGGCGCGATAGTGCTGAAGCGCGGCATCGTTGGCGCTGGCGAGCGCGGACTCTTCGGCCCCGTCGCGGTGGCGCTGGCGGGCGATGGCCTCGGCGAGCAAGCCCAGTCGGTAGTGGTAGTCGGCGACCAGCGGCGGCGTCTTGGGCAGGTCCTGCGCGCGCAGCAGGTCGTAGGCCTCTTGGATGCGATGCCGCGCCGTCAGCAGCTGCAGCAACAGCTCGCGGGCGGGCGCCAGGTCGGGGTTGGCCTCGTAGCCCTCGCGCAGCTTGTCGATGGCCCGGTCGACGTCGCCGATCTCGTCGAAGTACACGCGCCCCGCTTTGAAGGCGAGCACGGCGGGATCGGAGATCGGGTCCTTGGCGGGCGTCAGCAGCTCGACGAGCTGATCGAGTTCGCCGCTGTCTCGATAAAGACGACCGAGGGCGCGCAGGGCCGGGGTGTAGCCGGGGGTCAGGGCCAGGGCGCGCTCGTAGCAGTCGCGAGCATCCCGGCGCTTTTTGAGGTGCAGCTCGAGGACCTCGCCCAGCTCGACCAGGGCCATGGTGCGGGCGACCTCGTCCTCGACGCGGTCGACCAGCAGCTGCAGCGCATTGATGAGCACGGCGGGGCGACGGTGGGCGCGGCTGAGCTTGGCGAGCCGATACAGCGCGAGGATGTCGTCGGGATCGTCGCGGGCCACTTCCTCGAGCGACGCGATGGCCAGGTCCACGTCGCCGAGCTCGTGCTCCGCCATGGTGGCGAGGCGGCGCTGGGCCGCGACGCGCTCGGGGATGTCGTCGGTCTCGGAGATCTGTCGGCGCAGGTTGGAGACCGCTTGCGGCCAGCGGCGCATCTTCTCGTAGATGCGACCCAGGGCCCGCAGGCAGTTGGGGTTGTCGGGATCCTCGGCGACGGCGAGCTCGTAGATCTCGGCGGCCCGGGGCAGGTCGCTGCGCTCCTTTTCGTGCACCTTGCCCAGGCGCAGCAAGATGGCAGCGCGACCGGGACCCGCCGACTGGGTGCGTGCCCACTCCTCGAGGTGCAGCACCAACGAGGGCAGGTTGCGCTGCACCTCCAGCACCTCGGCCAGGGCCTCGCAGACCCAGCGATGCTCGGGCAGGTGCACCAGGCAGAAGCGGAGGTCGGCCTCGAGGCGCTCGCACAGCGCGGCGTGCTCCTCGGAGAGCGTGCGGAGCCCAGTGCCGGCGTCGGCGGGCAGGGTCGCGGGGTCGACCTGGTCCCGCAGCATGAACAGCCGGATGCGGGCGAGCTGCTCGCGGACCAGCGCTTGCTCGCGGGGGTCGTCGAGGCACCGCGACAGTCGCTCGAGCAGGGAGATGTTCTCGGGCAGGCCCTGCGGGGCGTCGCCGCCCGCGATCCGCTGCTCGACGTGCAGGGCAATCTCGGCCAGCGGCGCGAGCACGCTGGCGTCGTCGTCGGTGCGGTCGGGGTTGACCGCCAGCTCGAGCACGAGGTCGTCGACCGGCTGCCCCGTCTCGGCGAGCGAGAGGAACGCGAGGTGCAGCGCGGTGCTGGCCGAGATCGGGTCTTCGGCGACCTGCGCCAGCTCGCGATAAAGCTGCCCCAGGTGCTCTTTGTCGCCCGAGGCGGACAGGGCCCGGCTGAGTCGGCGCAGGGCCGTCTCTTCGCGGGGCTCGGCCTGGTGGGCCTGCTCGAGCACGATGAGCCGCTCGTCGGCGTCTTCGCTGAGGTCGGCCAGGTCGAGCAGCAATGCCGCCCGCATGCGCGAGGACTCCACCCGCGGGATCAGCTCGGAGAGGATTTCTCGACCGACCGCATCGTCACCGAGGAAGGTCGCGGCATCGGCCGCCAGACCGAGCGCGATGGGATGCTCGGGCACCAGCTCGATGGCCTTGCGGTAGGCATCGTAGGCGCGGCGCAGGTTGGAGGTTCGCTCCTCGCACAGCTGCCCGAACTCGACCCAGGCGGCGGCTCGCTCCTCGGCGTCCTTGCTCTGGTCGTTGCCTTCCTTCTCCAGCTCGGCCAGCTCGGCGGCGAGGCTGGACAGCCCGCCCTCGACTTGGGCCTGGAGGACCTCGGCGATGGGGGAGCCGCTGCGGCGCAGCAGCAGCTCGCCGTCTTCTTTGCGCCCGAGCCGATCGATGAGGATGCGGCCCGCTTCGCATTGCAGGGCGCCGCGCAGGGACTCGTCGGTGGCGAGGCGGCTCTCCTCGGCCAGCTCGCGGACCAACGCCTGCCACGATTCCGCGCCGCTGGTGGGCCCCGCCGTCGACAGCATCGTCGAGTGCAGGCCGGAGTGAGCCGGCCACAGCGTGGCCTGGTCATCGACGAGGCGAGGGGGGGCACCCTCGGGCTCGCTGGTGACCGCACCGGTCATGTCGAAGGGGTCCTCGGACTCCACCAGCTCGGTGAGATCGATGAGGTCGCTGTCGCTGGCCACGGGCACCACGTCCTCGGGATCCAGGTCCTGGATCTCGTCCTCGACGAGCTCGATCTCGAGTTCTTGATCGTCTGGACCGCTCATGCGGAGCCCTCGTGGTCACGCCGGATCGGCGCGGCGATCTCGGTGAGGTAGCCCAGGCCCCGGCGGAGCGTGAGGTGGTCGTCGGAGAGCAAGTAGCCCACGACACTGCTGCCGCGGTCGTCACCCAGGTGCCCGGCGTCGGCCAGGGCCTTGAGCCCCGGCCGCGGGTCGGCGGCACAGACCGCGCCCGCCCGGTCCTCGGCGATGTGGAGGGCTTGCAGCAGCTGCTGCGGGTCGAAGGTCTGGGCGACCTCGGCGAAGCCCACGGCGAGCTCGACCAAGTCTCCCAGGGCGCCGTCGGCCGTCGTCTCTTGGAGCTGCGCGAGATACTCGACGTCGTGGTCGGGCATGTCGGAGCTGAGGTCCACACCCGCGCCCGCACACAGGGCGAGCAGGACCGAGGTGAGCTGCTCGGGGGTCAGGCGCTGGTGAATCGCGTCGCCGCCCGTGCTGAGGCGGAACAGGGCCCGGCCGATGGCGTCGCGGGCGGGCGCGCCGAAGGGCGTGTTGTTGACCCGGCGTCCGACCACGAGGCAGGGCGAGCCGGTGAGGTAGGCGTGCACTTCGTCGGTGCCGCTGGGATCGACGAACACGCGGGGCACGGGCACGCCCATCGCCTCGGCCAGCGCTCGGGTCACCATGACCACCGCGCTGCTGACCGGTAGCGGGCGCTGGGTCTTTTCGTTGGGCGGGGTGGGGGCGCCCGGAATCTGGCCGAGATAGAACACGCCGTCGCGCAGCAGGTCGAGCGCGTGGCCGGCGGGGAGGTCCCCGACGAGGCCATCGAAGGGGCGGCCTTCTTGGGTCTCGGGCAGAGGCCAGGGCTCGGTGACCAGCTCGTCGCAGTGCAGGCCTTCGGGGACGAGCGAGGCGTCGACGGTCTCGAGCACGGCCGACGCGAGGTACATGCCGTCGCCGTCGCCCATGGTCTCGAATAGCCGCAAAAGGCCGATGACGGCCGCGCCCGTCAGATCGGTGCCGTCGCCCTTGGTGCTGCGCAGGCCAGACGAACGCAGCCACGCGCGATGGTGCGCGACCCCGGCCAGCAGCACGGCGGTGGCTTCGTCGCTGCGCTCGAGGCTGGTGAGCAGCTTCCACAGCTCGGTGATGACGATGAGGTCGGTGGGGCGCAGCAGCAGCAGCTCGCGCATGCGCTCGACCGCGATGTCCGGTTGATCGAGCGGGCCGCGGTGCAGCTCGGCCAGCGCTCGCAGGCCGGAGACGCGCTCGGGGCCGTCGCCGATCTCGACCAGCAGCTGCAGGGCCTCGACGCGGTGGTCGAGGTCGCCGACCTTGGCTGCGATGCGATCGGCGGAGGTCAGCGCGTGCTTGGGGTGATAGCCACCCTGGCCGGCCGCGAGCAAGTGGGGCACGGCCGCGCCCGCGTTGCCGGAGCGCTGATGGGCATCACCCGCGAAGAAGTGCAGGGCGGCCTTGCGCTCGGGCGACAGCTCGCGGGACAGGGCGGCCTCGAGCTCCACCACGACCTCGGGCCAGCGTTCGAGCTTGGCGTAGGCCTGGGCCAGGTCGACCCGCACGCCCGCGTCATCGTCGGCCAGGTCGATGCCCGCGCGCAGCAGCGTGACTGCTTGTCGGGGCCCTTCGAGCTCGGCCGCGAGCCGGGCGAGATCGCGGAGGCTGGAGGGGCCGAGGATGTCGCGCTCGCGCATGCTGTCGAGGCGGGCGGTGAGGACCGTGTCGAGCGAGGGCGCGCCTTCGGAGCCGTGCAAGGCCAGCGTGCGACGCAATCCCCGGAAGGCGCGGTCGCTGGCCGGGTCGGCGGTCAGGGCCGCGGCGAACATCTTCCACGCGTGCGGGTTGGGCTCGCCTCGCGTGCCTCGACCCAGCGCCAGGGTGCCCGCGCGGCACAGGGCGACCGCGCGGTAGCGGGGGCTCGCCAGGCGCTCGGACAACTCGACCAACGTGTCGAGGGCGTCGGCCCCGGGGATGTGATCGCCGCGGCGCTCGAGCAAGCGGGCCCGGGCGTGCAGGGCGGGCAGGTAGCCCGGGCACGCCTCGATGGCGGCGTCGATCGACTCGACCGCTTGGCCGAGGTCCTGGCGGCGCTCGTGCAGATCGGCGGCGATGGTGAGGTACGCGGCCTTCTCGGCGGGCGCCTCGGTCTCGGCCGCGGCCTTCTCGAGCTCGCTGGCGCTGCGGGTGAGTCCGGCCTCGCGCTTGCGGGCCTTGATCCGCAGGCGACCGCGTCGGGCGAGCAGGTGACCCGGCTCGACGTCGAGGATGGAGGCGTAGGCGGAGTCGGCCTCGTCGAGGTTGCCCGCCGCTTCTTCGGCCCGGCCCGCGCGATAGCGCAGCGCGAGCAAGTGCGGGTCGCCCGTCTTGGCCTGCTCGGTGAAGACCTCGCAGGCCATGCGTAGAGCTCCGGCTTCTCGTGAGGGCCGACCCGCGGCCCGACACGAGCGCGACAGTCGAAGCTGGGTGACGTAGTCCTCGGGCCGCGCCTCGGCGACGGCACCCAGGTACTGGATCGCCACGACCGGCTTGGGCGACAGCTCCGCGAGCTGCAGCGCCATGGCTCGACGGTCGTCGGCGCCCCGCTCGGAGGTCAGGCCGGCCTCGGCGAAGGCCTGGAGCTCGCGGCTGCGGCCGAGCCGTTCGTACAGGCGCAGCAGCTCCGCCCGCGCGACCCCCAGCTGCGGCCACAGCTCGAGTGCTCGCACAAGATCGCGGATCGCCCCGTCGTCGTCGCCGACCACCGTGCGGATGGAGGCGGCGCGATGCAGCAGCAGGGCCCGGGTGCGCGGACCGGTGACCGAGGCGATGTGCTGCTCGAGCAAGGCGAGCAGGGTGTCGTGCTCGCCCAGGGCGGTGGCCAGGCTCTCGGCCGCATGCAGGGCGGGCAGGTGCCGGGGCCAACGCTCGAGCAGGCGCTGAAGCTCGGCCAGCGCCTCCTCGTTGCGACCGAGTCGGCTGGCGAGCAGCGTGGCGACCTCGAGCTGCAGGCCCACTTGCCGCGCGCGGTCGTTGGCGTACAGCAGCTTGGTGCGGAGCAGGGCGACCAGCCCCTCCCAGTCCTCGTTGTCGCGCAGCAGCGTGCCCAGCTGATCGAGGCTCGGCAGGTGATCGTCGACCGCCTCGAGGGCTTTTTCGAAGCATGCGCGCGCCTGCGTGCGGTCGCCCAGGACCAGCGCCAGCTCGCCGCTGCGGTGCAGCAGCTTGGCCTTGCGACCCGGGCTCTCGGTCAGCGCGATCTCTTGCTCGGTGACCTTGAGCAGCTCGCGCTGCCGCCCCGCTCGCGCCAGGGTGCGGGCCAGCAGCTGCAGCGAGGGCAGGTGCTTGGGGTGCTCCTTGAGCAGGTTGGCCAGGAACTTGATGGCCGTGCTCGGATCTTCGTCGCGCGCGTGCAGCTGTCCGAGCACCGAGAGCAAGAAGCGACGCCGGGCCGGAGTCTTGGCGCGCGACAGCTCGTCGGCGTAGTAGCTGCGCAGCCCGGGCAGGTCGGTCTGCTGATGGAGCGTACGCTCGAGTCGGTCGCGGGCGGGCCGGAAGCTCGCGTTGGTGGCGATGGCGTTTTCGTAGCCCTCGCGGGCGCCTTCGATCTCGCCGAGGCGCTCCTCCATGAGCTGCCCCGCGCGCAGGTGGGCGAGGGCGAGCTCTTCGCGGGTGAGGCCGGCGTCGGAGGCATTGGCGATCTCGAGCTTCACCAGCTCGAGCAGCTGCGACCACATGCCGTGGGCATTGAGGAAGCGACCGGTGTCTTCGATCGCGGGCACGTGCGCGGGGTTGAGCCGCAGAGCCTTGCGCATGGCGGCCAGGCCTTCGTTGGCCCGGTCGAGGCGGAACAAGGCCAGCTTGCCCATGCGGTAGAACAGCTCGGCTCGGGTGCCCGGCTCCTCTTCGTCGCCGATGGCTCGCAGCTGCCCCACGCAGGCCTCGAGGGCGATGTCGTGGCGGCTGGTGGCCATGGCCAGCTCTTCGAGGCTGCGCCACAGGCTGGCGTTGTGGGGCTGCGCTTGCGCGGCGGCTTGCAGCAGGGTGAGGGCGCCCGCGCGCTCTCGCTGCTCGCGAAGGGTCATCGCGGCGCGGGCCAGCGGCATCGCGCGGCGCTCGGGCGGCCGGGACTCGGCCTCGATCTCGAGCGCATGGAGCATGAGCTCGGTGTCGCCCGCCGCCTCGGCGATGCGGAACATGTCGGTGGCCAGCAGCAGGTGGCCGGGCGCCAGCTCGAGCGCGCCGAGCAGCAGGTCGCCCGCCAGCGGCAGGTCGCCCTTGTGCCGCGCTTCGAGCATGGCGAGGTCGTGCAGCAGGCCGGCGGTGACGGCCGGGTCGCGCACGATGTCGAGCTGCGCTTCGAGGTTGGCGATGAGGGAGAAGGGTTCCCCTCGGGCCAAACCGACCCGCTCCACTGCTCGCAGCACGGCGAGGTCGCGGGGCGTGGCCTTGAGCGCGGCCTGGTAGCACTGTTGCGCGGCCGCGAGATCGTGGAAGTGGGCCTCCACCAGCTGCCCGCGCTCGCGGTACAGCGCCGCCGCTTCACGCGGGTGCCGGGTCGCTCGAATCTCTTGGTCGAGATAAATGACGGCGGAACGAATGTCGCCCTTGCCGAGATAGATCCGGTACAGCAGGCGCATCGCCGGCCGCAGGTCGGGCACCATCTCGAGCGCGTGGGCGAGGTGCCGCGTGGCGCCGTCCTCGTCGCCGCGGAGGAGCAACCATCGCGCGCAGGTGGTGGCGAGCGCGGCCCGCAGTTGGGGATTGCCCGCAGGGGTCGACGAAAGGGCTTGCAGCACCTCCTGCAGGGGCAGCTCGTCGACGGCGGGCATGCCGGGCGAGTCTACACGCTTTGGACCCTGGTCAAAGCCCAGGGGAGCCCCTCGGCGGGTGCTAACCCGCGGCCAGGACCTCGACGTAGTCCGCCAGGCCGAAGTGTCGTGGGGATCGCCCCTCGCCCGCATGCTTGGCCGCGAGCAGCTCGAGCATCAGCTGGAGGGTCTCGAGCCGGCACGTGAGGCTGTGGAAGTGGTCGGCCGGGATCGGAGGAATCTCGGCCAGGCGTTCTCGCAGCCACCGTGCGTCGTCGATTTCTTGGTTGGTCTCCGTATCGTCGTCGTCGTCGTCGGGGGTCGGATGGAGGCCAAACGCGGTGTCGAACGTGGGTCCGGGCGCGATTCGGGGGTCGTCGGGCGCCAGCGTGTCGCCGGCGATGGCCTCGTAGGCCTGGTCCACGGGCGAGAAGTAGATGAACTGGGAGTCCAGCAGCAGGCGCAACCTCCGGGGATCCTTGCCATCCCCCACCCAGGTTCCCCCGAGCTGGTGTCGTACCAACTCGCCGAAGTAGGCCCCGGCTCCGGCGGCGACCAGGGACACGATGGGCTCTCGATCTTCGTCTCGGGCCAGCGACAGGTAGTGGTCGACGAAGGCCATGGAGGTGGGTGAGCCGTCGAGGCGGACCTCGAGCGCACGGTGGACCTGCTCGTCGAAGCTACGGATGAGCGCCTGCACCAGCGCTTCCGCTTTGGACTGGACGTCCGACACCGCCCCCCGTTTACCGACCTCAGCGCGAGTGGCGCTGTCGGTGTTGGAGGGAGTTGAACGGCTTACGCCAGCGTCCTTGGACATGCGCGCAACCTTTACACGATGAACGGGGCGACGCTATGTTGGAGGCACGCCATCCGTGCCGTCGTTCGACTACAGTTGGTCGGAATCTGCGCTCTATCTCTGTCGCTGCGGCACGGTGTTTCCGTTGCAGCGATGGCGCTGGGTAGACGCCGACTCGAATCCCGCCTTGTTGGAGAAGGTGTCGGACACGGGTCCGTGGAGCGGGCAGTGTCCCTCCTGCGCCGAGCCGGCGACGGGCTCCGCCACTTGGCTGCGCGTGCGGTCCACGACCCAGCAAGCCACCTTGATGCTGGCTCCGTCGCAACGAGGTGAGCTCATCGAGGAGCTTCGGGCCCACTTGTCGCGGGTGCAGGCGCGCGGTGAATCGGTGCCCAGCTGGATGCTGAGCCCGGACTTCGAGGTCACCGAGGCCCGCGGGGGCCGACGGGACGAGACGACGGCTCGACGCTCGTACTCCGAGCTCGCCGCCATGCAGCCGTCGGGTCCGGCCGCCGACGCCGAACAAACCGATGTCCGACGGGAGCCGTCGCGCCCCGTCCCGGTGGCGAGGAAGCCCTCGTCGCCCGAGCCCGCGGCGGCCGAGCCCGAAGGGGCGACCGCGGTCGTGGAGGTGCAGCCCGAGCCCGCGGCGGCCCAGCTCCCCGTATCGGAGCCGATCGCCCTGCTTTCGTCTCGCGAGGATCCCAACGCCGGGGTGCCGCAGCTCATTGGCGCCGACCTCCCATCGCCCGAGGTCGCCCGTCGACCGAGCACCATCGGGGCCCACGTGGCCGACCTCACGCTCGACGAAGTGGTCACCTTCCGAGTCCGGGTGACCTCCGACGAACTGCCTCAGTGGGAGGCCGCCCACCTCTCCGTTCGCCCGATTCACCTGCGTGGCCGGGGGTATCCGCTGGTGGGTGTGCGCGCGGTCGGGTCCTACATGGGTCAGGTGGGCTGCATCGACGCGGTCGTGGATGTCGGCAGCACCCTGGCGACCGACGTGTTCCGGCGGTTGTCCGAGCGCTTCGTGGCCACGCTGGTCATCGAGCATGGCTCTCGGGTGATCCCGCGAGAGATCGAAGCGTCGGGGCTGGAGGCCAACGCGGCGCTGTGCATCGAGTCCGCGCGGGGGATCCTGGCGCGTGGCGAGTACCCGCCCCAAGAGTTCGACAAGGCCCGCCGGGCGCTCGAGGCCGAGCCCACCGACGTTCGGCTCGCTCCGCCTCCGGTCTCGCTGTCCAAGGGCGCGTACCAGCACATCATCGGGGCCCGCGAAGCGGTGGCCGCCCTCGAGCACCTCGAGCGGGTCTCGCAAAAAGAGACGCTGGCGCGCCTGCTCGAGGTCGATGGCCTGCCGATGGCCGAGTACGACGAGATCCGACGGCGGGTGCTCGAGGGCTCGCTGGCCCACGGGTTGTGTGCGCCCCGTCGGTTCTGGCGGCGGCTGGTCGCGTCGGGTCTGGCCAACGATCTCGCGGACTACGCCCAGCGGCTGTGCGCCAATCGGGCCGCGCACCAGGGCGAAGAGGGCGATCTCGACGAAGAGGCCAACCGCGACGCCTGGCTCGCGATCCACGAGCTGTGCCTGCGCAAGGAGATTCCGCTGCCGGCCGAGCTGTGTCGGGCGCTCGAGCTGCCCGAGCCCGCGGCCAGTCCTCCGCCGCCCCCGGGCCGAGCCACCGCGGGCGAGATTCGATCCGGGGAGATCAACAGCGCAGCGCCGCCGCCGAGCCCCGTCCCGCCCGAGGCCCTGGGCCGTCGGCTTCGTGACCCGGGGCAGCGGCTGCGGGCCGCCACCGAGGTGCTTCAGGGCCGTGCCTCTGCCGACGACGTCGGCCAGGTGATCGACGCGCTCGAGGAGTTCGAGCGCGACGAGCTGCTCGCCCTGCTGCCCGACCTGAGCGACCTGGGATCGCGGGTGGTGCCCGGCCTCATCGCCAAGCTGCCCTCCGAGCGCCGCGAGGTCCGGCAGGCGGCGGCCATCTTGCTCGGGATGTCCCGGGAGCCCAACGCCATGCAGCGGCTCTCCGATCACCTGGTGCGAGAACCGACTACCGTGTGGCTGGATATCGCACGTGCCCTCGGGTGGTACGGGACCGCCGCGATCCGCTGCCTGTGTCAGCTGTTGGCTCACGAAGCGGCGTCGCCCCGCGAGCAGCTGGCCATCGACCGGGTCTCGCGAGCGCTGGCCGAAATCGCAGTATCCCAAGATTCCGGGCACGATGCCCAAACAGGCCATGAAGCGGTGCGAGCCCTGGCTGACGCCCCCGATCCGCGGGTTTCCACCGCGGCCCGGCGGGCCATGGCCAGCCTGGCCGAGGTCACCGCGTCGGGAGCTCAGATTCGGGGCGAGATGCCCATGTCCGAGGTCACCGAAATTCGGGCCTTTGCTCGGCTGGCGTACGAAGCCATCATGGTGCCCGAGCTAGAGGTCGAGGCAGAGGCCTGAGGACTCCAAGACGAAATGCGGTACGGGATTTTCAGTGATACGCACGCCAACCTCGAAGCGCTCGAGGCCGTGCTGCGCAAATTCGACAAGCACAAGGTGGACGCTCTGGTTTGCATCGGCGACACCGTCGGCTACGGGGCTCAGCCCAACCCGTGCTGTGACAAGGTCCGCGCGCTGACCCGATACACGATCCTCGGCAACCACGATGCCGCGGTCGCCGGTCGCATGGACTACAGCTACTACTACGACGCGGCACGCGAGGCGCTCGACCATCACGCCACGACGCTGACGCCCGAGAACATGAAGTGGCTGCGGAAGCTCCGCTACCAAGAGGCGGACGACGACACCCACTTCTGCCACGGCTCGCCGCTCGACCTCGAGCAGTTCGAGTACATCTTCACCCTCGATCAAGCCGCGACCTGCATTCCCATCTGGGACAAGCTCGGGCAAGTGACCTTCATCGGTCACTCGCACCTGTGCAAGTCGTACGCGCTGGGCAAGCACCGCGTCTACGAGGTGATCACCAAGCGCTTCGAGGTCCATCCCGAGTTCCGCTACATCGTCTCGGTGGGCTCGGTGGGGCAGCCTCGCGACCACGATCCGCGGGCGAGCTACACCATCTACGACAGCGACGCGGGCTTGTTCGAGTTTCACCGCGTCGAGTACGACGTGGCGGCCGCGGCCCAGCGCATCTTCGACAACGAGCGGCTCTCCGACAGCTTCGGCGCCCGCTTGTTCGCCGGCGTCTAGAGCCGCTGGGCGTGCCTCGGTCTACTTCGGGCGGCGATCGAGCAGCCCGAGGTCGGCGCGTAGGGCTCGGTCCATCTGGCCGCGGGTGATGAAGCCGGCCCGATGCATGCGGCGCACGTGGTCGCGGAGCGTCGCCTTCCACTCACGGTCGACGTGCCCGGAGACGAAGTCGTTGGCGAAGCGGTTGGGGGCGGGCGCGAGCGCGGCGATGTGGATCGACTGCAGCACCGACAGCTTCGACGCCGACTTCCCGAAGTAGAGCTGCGCTGCCTCTTCCACGCCGTGGGTGCCCGGGCCGAGCTCGATGACGTTGAGGTAAAGCTCCATGATCCGCGGCTTGGCGGTGGTCGCCTCGAGCCGGGAGGTGAGCAGGGCTTCTTGGAGCTTGCGCCCCCACGAGCGGTCGACGCCGAGCCACAGGTTGCGCGCCGCCTGCTGCGAGATGGTGCTGGCGCCGCGGCTCACCCGGCCCTTGACCAGGTTGTGCCAGAACGCGTGCTCGATCTGTTCGCGGTCGAACCCGTCGTGGTGCCAAAAGCGGCGGTCTTCGAGGGTGACGAAGGCGCGGGCGATGAGCGGGACCTCGGCCAACGAGACGTAGCCGGGCCCGCCGCGGGCGAGCAGCCGTACCTGGTGGCGACCGTTGTGGTCGACCAAGCGGTGGCGATAAGGCCCGGACAGCGCGGTCAGATCGAGACGCGGGTCGTCGCTGACGACCGTGCAGCGCTCGAGGAAGGGAAAGTGCAGCGCCAGCTCGCCCATGGCCTCGGCTGGTTCGTCCGGGGTGGCGCGGGCCTCCGCCAGTGCCTGCCGGTCGAGCACGAGGCGGGCGTGGGCATCGAGCTGCCCTTCGAGGGTCGTGCCCGTGACCATGTCGTTCATCCCTTCGGGGAGCGAGCCGATGAGCGCTTGGCAGGGCAGGGGCGCGAGCGATGCTTCGAGGTCGAGGACCTGCGGGTCGAAGTGCACCGACAGCGACAGCTCGGCCTGGCGATGGGCGAGCCATAGCTCGGTGTCGAGGGCCTCCCCGTCCCAGTTGATGTCGCCGTGGAGCTGGAGCTCGTCGAAGGTCGTCGCGGTGCGGGCGAGCTTGCGGTGATCGACGACCACGCCACCCACCGACAGGTGCTCGACGTGAGCGGTGCGCAGCGGGCCGTGTTCTTCGATGCGGAGGTCGGCATCCATCACCGCGCCCGCGAGGTCGACCCCGGCTTGGCCCAAGGTTCGGGCACCCATGCGGCCGAGCCCGCCGAGGGCGAAGCCTTGCGCGCGGATGTCCGCCCCGAGGCCGGCCCGCATCGCGACTTCGAGCTGCCCGCCGCCGTCATCGAGGAAGTGGGCCTCGACGGAATCCGGGCTCACCGTCAATGTCGTCGACAGCGGATAGCCGCCCGCGACCGACAGGGGTCCGGTCGCCTGCCATCGACGAGGGTCGCCGTCGACCGCCCGCGCTTCGAATGGCTCGAGGCCCTCCACATGGAGCCCCCGCCCCTCGGCGCTGAGACCAAAGCGGGCGCGCGCGTTGCCGCGACCGTCGAGCAGCAGCTCGGGCGCATCGAGGGTGGCGGTCAAGCCGGCATGAGAGATGGTGGCGGGGCCATGCACCCGCACGTGGACGGGAACCCCATGGGTATCGAACACGGAGCGCCGCGCCGCGGGAGCCGTGCTCGCGGCCGCTGGGGCTTCGTCGGAGGGTTCCGGTTGGGCGACGGGCTCCGCCGTCGGGGCCGCGGGGAGTCGAGCCAGGCGCAGACCCTCGGCGTCGACCACCACCCCGTCGAGGTCGACCGACACGGTGACCTCGTCCGCTTCCAGGTGCATGCCCGCGCGCTCGTGCCACGGGTGCGAGAGCCTCAGGCCGTCGATGTCGATGTCGGCGCGGGCCAGGCCGCCGCACAGGGAGACGTCGGTGCGGTCCTTGCCGCAGCGAGACATGCCCTCGCGCAGGCCCTCGAGGGCAGACCACTCCGCCCGCGCCGGGCCGATGAGCGCCACGGCGCCGGCCAAGAGCACCGCGATCCGAGTGACGTGGGCGACCGGGCGTCTCAATGGCTGAGTCTCACTGGAGCATCGGCGCGGCGGCGCTGGTCGACACGTTCGACCAGGTCGGCGCCTGCAAGAGCAGGGGATCGACGAGCCGGGAGACCAGCGCGTCATAAGGAAGGCCGGCCGCGTTGGCCACCCGGGCCACCACGCCGTCGCGGTGCAGCGGGGGCAGGGGCTCGACCTCCAAGATGAGTTCGTTGTGCCGGGGGTGGAGCATCAGGTCGACCCGGGTCACCCCGGTGCCCAGGCCCAAGGCGGAGGCGGCTCGGCGGGCGAGGTTCTCCACGCCGTCGCGGCGACCGCGGGGCAGATCGGCCGGGCAGGTCATCTCCATGATCTCGCCGCCCAGCGAGCGGCGGACCTCGGCGATCCCCAGGATGCGGTCGTCCAGCAGCACGACCTGCAGCTCGCGGCCGTCGATGGCCCGCTCCAAGATGACCTCGTGATCGATATCGAGGGCGTGCTCGATGGCGGCTCGGACTCCCTGGGCCGACTCGAGCAGGGAGATCCCTTCGCCGTGGGCACCCCGACGGGGCTTCACCAGGCAGGGCCAACCGAGCAGCTCGAGCGCTCGTTCGTCCGCCTTGCGGCCCGGACCAAGCGCGACTGCCGCCGGTACGGGCAGGTTGTGGTAGGCCAGCAGCTGCCGAGATCGCACCTTGTCGAAGGCGAGCGCGACGGCCGGACCCGAGGGACCCACGAAGGGCAGCTTCCTCAATTGAAGGAGAGCCTGGATGTCGCCCCGGCTGCCCTGGCGCCCGTGGAGGGCCAGTAGGCACGCATTCACGCCACTATGGCGGAGCGTCAGATCGAGGTCTTCGTCGACCCTCAGGGGCAGGGCGCGGTGGCCCTGGCCTCTCAAGGAGGCGACCAAATCGACTGCGCTGCGCTGGTCCACATGGGCCCGATGGGACGAAGGGGACGCAGGCGAGGTGAGGACGCCAAAGGTGAGGGGACGCATCGCGTATCGCGCTAGCAGGGCTTGCCAATCCATCGCAAGTTTTTGGATATTCTTACGAGAGCGCCGGCCCGCACCGTGTTGTCGGCGAAAAATCGGGATGACCTTCCTCGAGGCCGCGATCGAAATTCTTCGAGACGCCGACGGTCCGCTCCATTTCGCCGAAGTGGCGAAGCGGGCGGTCGAGGGCAATCTGCTGTCGCACGTCGGGCGTGACCCGGAAGCCGCCATGCGTTCGTGCCTGATGTCGGCTGTCCGCAAGGGGCACGACGGCGCGGATCCGATCGTCATTCGGGACAAGCCCGGCATCTACGGGCTACGCCCCGGAGCCGAGCTGCCCCCGCGTGCGGCCAAGCCTGCGGCCAAGAAGAAGAAGGCCTCGAAAAAAACAAGCAAATCGGTGAGTTCAGTGTCAGAAGCCAAAGCGTCGGACGAAGCTCCCGAGCGGAAGCGACGTCGGCGAACCAAGGCTCGTGGCGAGGCGCCTGCGCCCGTCTCGGTCGAGGTCCTGCCGGCACGCAAGACCACCAAGAAGACCAAGACCAAGGCGAAGGCGAAGGCCAAGTCTCGGTCGAAGGCGGCGGCCAAGGCCTCCAAGGCCGAGCCCCAAGTCGAGGCGCCCGCGGCCGAGCCCGAGGTGACCGAGGCGGTGGAAACCGCGGCCGAGCCCGCGCCCGCCCCCGCGGTCGAGCCCGCCGAGGCGGCTGCCTCCGCGCCCAAAAAAGAGGTCGAGTTCGAGGCGCCGTCGGGGTCCGGGCTCGAGGGGATCACCGATGTCGCCTTGGTCATGGCCAACGCGATGTCCCGCCTGGTCGAGGAGCGCCCCGAGCTGCGTGACGAACTCGACGCCATGCAGGCACCGGCCGAGGAAGCCCCCGCCCAGCCTCCCAAGGAGCCGGCCAAGCCGCCCCGTCAGGCCAAAGAGTCCCGGTCCTCGTCGCGATCGGAGCGCCACGATCGCTCCGACCGACGTCCAGCCGACGAGGAGCGCGGTAGCCGTCGTCGCCGTCGTCGCCGCCGTCGCGGCAAGCGCGTGGACTGGTCGGCGGGCGAGAACGCGCGTTCGGCGGCCGAATCCCTGCACGATACGTTGCTCGACAGCGTGATGTCCGTGCTCGAGGAGGCGGGCTCCCGCTCCCTGCACGTGCGCCAGATCGCCGAGACGCTCGCCAGCAAGGGCATCCTGGGCGGCGAGATTTCCGAGATCGAGCGGGCCGTCACCGCGGCCGTGCTGCTCGACATCCGCAACTACGGCCGGGCCTCCCGCTTCGCCGCGCGCGGCGACGCTCGCTACCAGCTGCAGGGCACCCGCCTGCCCGACAAAGCCTCCAAGGCCGAGCAGGCATTGCGGGCTGCGGCGCGGACTCTCGAGGTCGAGACACGCGAGCAAATTCTCCAATGGCTTCAGTCTCTTGGGGCACGAGCCCTCGAGTCGTTGGTGAGGATCTATCTTCAGCGTGAGAGCTTCACGTTGCTGTCCGCGTTGCCGCCCAGCCGAGGCCTAGGCAAGCTGGTCGTCGAGGACCCGGATCCGGAGTTCGACGAGGCCCGCCTGCTGGTGCTGGTCGTGCCCCGTCGCACCACGCTCGAGCCGAAGGCCTGGGAGGTCGAGGTCGAGCGCAACCACTGCGGCGGCGTCCTGATGTTCGCGATGGGTGAGATCGAAGAGGGCAGCGCGGGCGACGCCCGCGTTATCGGCGCGTCCGAGCTGGCGCACTGGATGGTCGAGCAAAAGGTCGGAGTCGACCAGCTCGAGATCACGGTGCCCGCCATCGACCCGACCTTCATCGAGTCCATCGGCGGCCTCGACACCTAGAACTCATCTCATAAACCCTCGCGCGGCGATAACGTGGCCCCCGTCGACGAGCGCCGCGTTGCCAATCCTTGAAGTACGCCGAGTACGCCGGCGAATTGGCGCCTTGCTCTCGTCGACGCTGACCACGTTCTCACCCCACGAGGGTTTATGAGATGAGTTCTAGTCGAGCCGAGTCGTTGGAGTCGCGATGAGCGCGCCACCACCACCGCCACCCCCCGAGCTGATCCAAGCGGTCTGGCTCGGGCGTCGCGCGTTTGCGCCCACCCTCGAACTCCAGAAAGCCACGCGGGACGCGCTGGCCTCGGACACGGGCCCGGCCACCATCCTGCTCGTCGAGCACCCGCCGACCTTGACCTTGGGGCGGCGGGGAGAGCGCGATGATGTGCTCTGGAGCCCCGACATCCTGAGGGCCCGCGGGGTCGATGTCTGCGAGACCCCGCGTGGAGGCCAGGTCACGCTGCACGCGCCGGGTCAGCTCGTTGCCTATCCCATCGTCCGGATCGGCTGGCGCGTCCGCGAGCACATCACGCGGCTCGGCCGGGTTGCCCATCAGTTCTTCGAGGAACTCGGCGTGCAAGGCGCGGAGTTTCGAATCGAGCACCCCGGCATCTGGATCGGTCTCCAGAAGATCGCCTCCATCGGCGTGCACGTCAGCCGCGGCGTCACCATCCAGGGCATCGCCATGAACCTCGACGTCGACGCCAACCTGTTCGGGTCGCTCGTGTCGTGCGGGATGCAAGGCCCCGTCATGCGCAATGCCCGTGATTTTGGTGCACGCGAGATCGACATCGCCGACGCCGCCCGTCGCTGGGCCGAGCTGTTCGCTGCGGACCTCGATGTGCCGCTTCAATGGGCCGACCCGGAGCCCGCCGCCGAACCGAGCGCCGAGCCCACCCCGTCTGTAGGCGGGTGACCGTGCGTGCTATCGTCTGCGTCGTGCCGAACCGGCGCCGTTGCGGGCCGTGGCGGTGGGTTTTCGGCCTGCTGTTGGCAACCGCCTGCCGAGAGCCGACCCCGACCCCGACCGACTCCGAGGAGCAGTATGTGCTCACCGTCGAGGCGAGCGGGCGCGGCGGTGGGGGGCGAGGTCAAGGCGTCTGGGCCCAGGAGGTCGTGCGCGATGCGCTCTCCGACTCGGTCTGGTTTCGTGCGCGTGGCTCGGGGCCCCAGCTGTCGGCCTCGGTCGTCTACGAAGAGCGCGAGCTCGAGAGCGGGATTCCCGTGCTCCGGGTCCAGCTGACCATCGACGCCGACGCGAAACTCGCGCAAGATCTGGCCTCGATCGGCGAGGAAGCGGAGGCCTACGTCGAGCTCGAGAACCGCGATCAGACCATCGACCTGCGGCGCGATCTTCCGTATGCCGTGGAGCGCGCGATCTCGATCGTGGATACCAAGGTGACCACCGCCCGCGGCGACGAGAGTGAAGTCGGTCGTCTGCTCGAGGACAAAGACCCGGAGGTCATCATCGTGGCCTTGGCGGGGATTCGCCAGCGTCGTTGGCGCGCTCTGGGCGATGCGGTGTTTGCGTTGACCGATCATCAGGATCCGCGGGTCGCGATTGCCGCGGTCCACTGCCTCGGCGCCATCGGCGGGCCTGAGCATGCGCCCGGGATGTTGCGAGCGGCTCGGCTCGCCGACCGGGCGCACGCCAACCGACTCTATGAGGCGCTCGCCAATCTCGGTGGCGAGCACGCCCGCGGCTTCCTCGAGTTTGCCGCCCGCAACGAAGACGACCCCGAGATGGCCGACATCGCCGAACGCGCGTTGGCACATCTCGAGTCGGTCGAGCCCGCACCGTTGGCGACCGACAGCGGCGTCGGCCGGGGGCATCGCCAATGACCGGCCTGTGTGCACTCGCGTTGGCGGGGTTGGTCGCCGGGGTTGGCGGGCAAGAACCTGAGGCCGAGCCGCCCCGTGCCGATGGCGGGTCGACCTCGGCAACAGGGCCCGCGGAGGGCTCGGCGCCGAGTGACCCGTCGCCGATTGAAGACCCGTCGGATTCCGCAGGACCCCCAGAGCCCGGGGAGGGCTCGGGGTCGAGCGAACCGCCGCCGACCGGGGATGTCGCCGAGTCGGCCCCGGCACCAGAGCCAGGCGAGGGGGTGGGTTCGAGCGAGCCACCGCCGACCGGGGATGCAGCCGGTTCCGCACCGACGGCGGCCGAGGCGGAGGCCGAGATCCAAGCGCCCGCTCCTCTACCTCCGGGTCCGGCGACGCCACCTCCCGATGCGACCGCGCTCGAAGAGGCGAGGGGCGGGGGCGGATACACTCCGTTGCCGCCACCTCCGGCCGCCGAAGACCCATCGACGATCACACCCGAGACCCCCTGGCGAGGTCGGGGTTGGCTCGGGCTGGGCCTCGGGGTCTCGATCCCGGTCGGCGGCCAGGCCCCCGCGCGGGGAGGGGTGGTGGCGGTCGTCGGCGAGCTGACCCTCGGCTGGCGAATTCTGCCGTTTCTCGCGCTGCACACGTCGGTCTCGAGCTTCGCCCACGACGCGGGGCAGCGAACCGTGACCGTCGAGGGGCAGGACATCGACGAAGTGGCGGTCGGGCGGGTGACCGCGTTCGACCTCGCGACGGCTCGGTTCTTCCTCCCGCGACCGGGGCGTTTCGAGCCATGGGCGGAGATCGGCGGTGGCGTGGGCGTTCGGCGCGGGCCCTTTGCCGACACCCGCGAAGCGGCGGGCCTGGCGAGGTTCGGCGTGGGCGCCGATCTTTGGTTGGCACCCACCTTCACCGCGGGTGCATCGGCCGCCTACCGCTTGATGGTCCTCGACAATACGGTAGGCCACGGCCTCCGTGTTGGGTTGGATCTCGGCATCCACTGGTAGGTGCGCATTGCGCATCGGCGCTCTGCATTCGAGGGAAATCGCCCTTGGACGCCGCTACGAGTGCGCTGCGGCCCACGGGAAGAAAATTCAGGCTAGAGGCAACCTTGGGCGCCAATAGTGGTGTCTATTGTTGAGAGGTGGATGAGCGAGTCAAAGCGACCGCCAACATGGTTGGCGAGCTCGAGGATCGCTTTACCGAGATCCAGCAGATCGGTGACGGCGCTGAAGGCGGGGCATGGTCGGCGGTCGAGCGCGCCACCCACCGTCGGGTCGTGCTCAAGCGCGTCCCAGCCGAGCAGTCCCGGGCCGTCCGGTTCGCGTTCGAGGTTCTCCGCCGCGCGGGTTCTCCGCACCTTCCGCCTCCCCGGGCCCTGATCGAAGCGCCGGGCGGCGCCGCATGGATGGTCACCGACTGGGTCCCGGGCCAGCCGCTGCCGATGGAGGCCGCACCCCGGGTGGCCGATGCACTGGCCGAGGCGCGAGCCATCGCCCACGCGTTGGCGGCGATCCATGGTGCGGGCACCCACCACGGCGATGTCTCGGCGGGCAACGTCATCGTGACCCCGACCGGCGGCGTGGTGTTGATCGACCTCGGCCAGCTGGGGCGCCACGGCGTCGGTACACCGGGCTTCGTGGCGCCGGAAGTGCTCGCGGGTGGCGGGGGCCCGGCCGCCGATCGGTTCTCGCTCGGCTGCGTGTTGTGCCTGCGGCTTCTGGGTCAGACGCCGTGGCCCCGACCCGAGTCGCTGGTGAAGGTTCGCGGCGGCGCCGACGTTCGAGCGCGGCTCGATGCTCTCGGCGCCGATGTTCTCGACCCGCCGATCCGCGAGCTGCTCGTGCGATTGCTTCGGCCCGAACCGCAGCAGCGCATCGGCGACTCGATGCAGCTGGTGGCGAGGCTCGGCCGATTGCACGCGGCGGCCGACGCGGGTCTCGACCTTCGCCAAGCCGAGCCCTGGTGGTTACCCGCCCGCTGGCCCTTCCACGGGTCGTCGCTGGCCGAGGTGGTCGCGCCGTTGCGAGTCGACGCGCCCCCGCGACTCGTCGCCGTGGCAGGCCCGGCCGGAGTGGGTCGCGGCCGCGTGATCGAAGAGCTCGTGCAGTCGCTGCAGGCCGAGCCCGAGGCTCCCACCGCACGAGTGAGTGAGCCCGCTCGGTTGTCCGAGGTGTTGGGGCACGCGGATGCACCGTGGCTCGAAGCCTGGCGGACGGCGACTTCGGGTGAAGTGGTCGGCGTGCTCGAGGCTCCCGCGTGGCCGCCGGGGCTGGCGTCGCAGTCGACGTCGTCGCAGGTGGCGGTGATGCTCCAGGTCGCGAGCGAGGCGGGGGCCACCGTGGTGCTCCCCGTACTCCCCGAGCTCGGCGAAGCCCTGCGAGCCCGCGGGGTCACGGTGGTCGAGGTGCGCCCGTGGTCGGTCGACGACCTCGAGCGCGTACTGGAGGGGGTCGCCCCCGCGCCCACGCGGAGCGCGTGGGCGCAGCGACTGCATGCGGCGACCGGTGGCTGGCCCGCCGCCGCGGTTCGGGCGGCCGAGGCCTGTGCGCGGGCCGAGCTCGACGACCCCGAGGCGCCCGCGGTGCTCGATGCCATCGCCGAGACCTCCGACGATGCCTCCGCCCTCGACCCGGGCACGGCCCGGGCGGTGATGCTCGCGCTATGGGGCAGCGACGCGGCACTCGCCGCGTTGCCTTCGCATCTGCACGACGGGGAGCGACCCTTCGCCGCCGTCGAAGCGGCGGCACGACGCAGCCTGGGCGACGAGGTCGGAGCGCTCGCACGAGACGTCGCCGCGCTGGCCCGGGCCGAAGGCGAGACGCTCACCCTCGGGCTCGCGGTGGATGCCGATCGACCCGAGGCCATCGAGCCCATGCTCGAGTCGATGGCGGTCGAGCCCTCGTCGCTCACCCGCTGGCTCGACGAGGGCGGCGCGGCACGGCTGCAGCCCGTCGCGGTGGCTGGCCTGATGCGTCGTCGCCTGGCCCGAGGCGATGTCGATGCCGCGGTGAGTCTCGCACCGCATGCCTCGTGTCCGGCCGGGTGGGTCGTGCATGCACGCGCGTTGCAGCGCCGCGGTCGTTTCGTCGAAGCCCTCGAGCAGGTGCACGCGGCCGTCGATGCCGAGGATGCAGACATCGGCTGGAGCGCCCGCGGCCTCGGGTGGCGGCTGCAGATCGACCAGGGCGACGGGGCCAATGCGCTCGCCGATGCCCGCGCTCGGCTGCCCGGCGCACCCGAGCATGGCATCGGTTCGGCCACCGCCCGCCTGTGGGGAGCCATGGCCGCGCTGGTGGCCGGAGAGCACGACCTGGCCGAGGCTTGGCTCGATACGGCCGTCGTCGCCACGGAGCCCGTCGCCGGGGCAGAAGGGGCGGGCATCCGCGCTCGCGCCCACCAGCTACACGGCAATCTCGCCCAAGCCCGCGGCCAGCTCCGCGCCGCACAAAAGCGCTACGCCCTGGCTGCACGAGATTTCGAGGTCGCCGATGAGCCGGTCGGCGGCCTGATGCTCCGCGGCAGCCTGGCCGGGCTCGCCGTGCTCGCCTTCGATTTCAGCGCGGGCATCGAACACGGTCGCGCCGCCATGGGCGGGCTGCTCGGTCGCGGGCAGGTCTCGGCCACGCTCGAGGCGGGCATCAACCTGTTGCAGCTGTTGGTCCGCGTCGGCGCCGACACCCAGGCGACCGCGCTGTCTCGCTTGCTCGACGAGCTGCACGGCAGCTCCGACAACCGCCTCGTGCGGGCTCGGCTCGAGCGGGCGCGGGCCGAGCTGCTGCTCGCTCGCTTGCGTCCGGGCCCGGGAGCGAGGCCGGCTCCCCGGGGAGCGCGGGCCGGGGCCGAGTCGGCCTTCGTCAGCGCGGCGAAGCGCCTGAGCCAAGCCGAGGCCAGCGCCGAAGCGGCCGAGGCCTGGCGTCGTGCGGCGAGCTTGGCCCGGGTGCAAGGCGAGCCCTCCCGCGCCCAGAGTCACCTCGCGGCCGCTCGATCGGCGGCGGGCACCGAGGACGCCGACGCCTGCGCCGAGATCGATCTCGAGGCCGCGCTGCAAGCCCTCGGCGAGTCCGACCTCGACGGTGTCGACCGAGCGCTGGCCCTCCTCGCTCGCCTGCCGGGCCCTGCGGCGTGGCTCGATCGCGGCCGTATCGATCTCGCGTGGTCCTTCGACCGCATCTTGCTCGCGGCGTTGCGCCGTCGGCTTCCCCCCGAACACCCCGCCCGTCGTCGTGCCGCACGACGATGGTCGGCCACCCTGGAGCTCGTCATGAAACAAACCGGACCTCTCGATCGCAATGCCGTACGCGGCACGCTGCTCGTCGACGGCGGCGACCCACAGCCCTTGCGAGACCTGCTGGCCGAGCTCGACGACGCTGCGTTGGCTCCGGCCGCGGCGGCTCCCTCGGCCCCGGCCGCGACGGCGAGCAAGCCCGAGCAGACCCCGGCCGAGCAGCTGCTCAAGATCTATCGTCGGCTCGTCCGCGAAGATCGACTCGAGCTGCTGCTGCAGCAGGTGGTCGACGCGATGATGGACCTGACCGACGCCGAGCGCGGGGCGGTGGTGGTGCAGGCCACCGATCACACCGAGCGCCTCGAGGTCATTCGCGAGCTGGCCGAGGGCAGCGAGGGCGTCCGTTTCTCCCGCTCGGTCATCGAGCGCGTACTGGCCAACGGGGAGCCGGTGTTGTCGGTCGACGCGGCCGCCGACGATCGCTTCGACGGCTCGCGCAGCATCAGTCACCTCAACCTGCGCTCGGTGCTGGCGGTACCGCTGCAGTTCCGCGGCGAGCGACTCGGCGCCGCGTATGTCGACCACCGCCTGCGTCGCGGCAACTTCGACGAGCAAGACCTCGCCCGCATGGAGGAGTTTGCGGAGCTCGCTGCGCTGGCCGTGGCGCACGCCCGGGCGGTGGCCGAGCTCCGGGCCCAGGCCCGGGCGCTCGAGGGGCAGCAGGCCGAGCTCAGCCGCTTGCTCGAGGCCCGCGAAGCCGAGGTCATCGGCCTCCGCGAGGAGGTCCGCGCCCAGGGCCCCGCCCCGCGGGGCTACCGGGGGATCATCGGCGGCACGGGGGTGATGCAGCGGATCTTCAAGCTCATCGATCGGGTCGCCGACGCGGACGTGCCGGTCGTGATCCACGGCGAGAGCGGCACGGGCAAGGAGCTCGTCGCCCGGGCGCTGCACGAGGCCGGCCCTCGCAGCGTGGGTCCATTCATCGCGGAAAACTGCGGAGCGATCCCCGAGAGCCTGCTGGAGAGCGTGCTCTTCGGGCACGCCAAGGGAGCCTTCACCGGGGCGATCTCCGCGAAGGCGGGCCTGTTCGAGGCGGCACACGGCGGCACGATCTTCCTCGACGAGGTCGGCGAGATGAGCTCGGCCATGCAGACCAAGCTGCTGCGGGTGCTCCAGGAAGGCGAGCTTCGTAGGGTGGGGGACAACCGCATGCGGCCGGTCGACGTCCGGGTCATCGCCGCGAGCAACCGAGATCTCGAAGCCATGGTCGAGCGCGGCGACTTCCGTCGTGATCTCTACTACCGGATCAACGTGGTGAAGCTCGAGCTGCCTCCGCTGCGCGAGCGTGTCGACGATCTGCCCGCGCTGGTCGAGCACTTCCTCGCCCGTCATGGCAGCGGTCGCGGTCTGCGAGTGTCCCCGGCCGCGATGCGGTGCCTGGCGCAACACCACTGGCCCGGCAACGTCCGAGAGCTCGAGAACGAGGTGCATCGCTGGGTGGCGTTGGCCGACGGCGAGGTCGGCCCCGACGATCTCTCCATGCGCCCCCGCGGCCCGGCCAGCCCCACCGCGGTGCCCCGGCTCGGCGAGGACGACGACCTGCAGATCCGCCCCCGGGTCGAACGCATGGAGCGGGCCCTCATCGCGCAGGCCATGGAGCGAACCGGACAGAACCAGACGAAGGCAGCAGCCCTGCTCGGTCTTTCGCGCTACGGTCTGCAGAAGAAGCTGCGCCGCATGGCCGAGGCCGACCCCTCGCGCCAACCAACCTGACATGCGCCGCGGACGGTGGCGCCAATACGGTTGGCAGATCGTCGTCCTAGAGGCTTGCAACCCCTCGAAAATCGCCAAATCGTCGTTTCGGAACAGCTCTTGCTAATCTCTATGCCACCCGTGCTCACCATGCCTCGCTCCATGCATCGTGCACTCGCCATCGGCGCGCTCCTCGGGATCGGGGCGTGCGCTGCTCATGACGTGGAACCCGCATTTCGCGCGTCGGTCCTGATCGACGACCGCGGGATCTCCATCCCACTGCCGCCGCCGAGCCTGCACGCCGAGCCGACCCAAGAGGTCGAGGTCGAGGGTGAAGTGGTCGGGCTGGACGAGCTCGGCCAGGAGTTCGTCGTGCGCCTGGTCGACACGGTCGGCGGCGCGGAGATCGACGTCACCCTCCCGCCCGGCACCTCCACCTTCGTGGCCGAGGGCCTGCAGATCGATCTCACCTCGAACTGTATCGAGGTGTGGCTGGTCGACGACGAGGGCGACGAAGGGGAGCACCGCAGCTTCCAGGCCTCGATCGCCGAGTCGGGCTCCGAGGTCACCGCGACCGAGGTCGACAGCTGCGACGACCTCTGAGTCTCAACGACGTCGCACCAACCGAGAAGGGGACCAGCCGTGGTCCCCTTCTTTGCGTTGGTTCGGGTGCTTCGAAACGAAGAAGCGCGAGCGGCAAGAGCCGGCTCGCGCTTCGGTTCGGAGGTGACTCCGAGGGGGGTCTACTTGCTGCGCTTGGCCTTGAACGGCATGTAGAACTTGGCACCGATCTGCAGCGTCACGTTGTGGAACACGTCGCGGTCGCCACGGTCCACCACCGGCGGGATGTCGTCGACGGTGGTGTTGAGGCCCGCGAGGTTGTTGCTCGTGACGATGTCCTGAACCTCGAGGTTCATGGCCACCCAGTCGGTGATGAACAGGTGGACACCACCACCGAAGGAGAAGCCGAGCTTCACGCCTTCGTCGGGGCTCACCGGGTGCAGCAGGCACTCGTTGTTCTGACCCGACACGGCCGAGGTGCAGTACATCTCGCTGGCGGGGTCGGTCTCGAGGCCGAGGCGGTCGGCGGTGCTCGACTCGTCGGTGTGCTTGTTCCAGCCCATGAGGCCGAGACCACCGAACAAGTAGATGTCGTAGTTGGTGAACGCGGCGGAGAACAGACCGAGCTTGCCCGAGAACGGGGTGAACACGGCGTCCACGCTCGCCTGCCACTGGGCGCGGGTGAGCCCGGCCTGGAAGTCGTGCAGCAGCGGAGCGGGGTTGTCCTGCTGGTTCAGGGGACGGCAGGGAGCGCCGCCGTTGGGCTCGGCCGGGCAGATGGGCCCGTTGGGCACGCTGGTGTCCTGCGAGCCGGGGGCGATGCCCGTGGGCAGACCGCCGCCGTTGATCGCTCGGAGCAGGGAGGAGTCGAGGTTGACGACGCCATACCCGAAGCCGGCACGAACACCGAGCCAATCGAAGAAGTCGAAGCGAGCGCGGGCGCCCGCGTAGCCCATGTGCACGAAGGGCTGCGACAGGCTCATGCCGACGTAGGGCGTGAGCTGGAACCGGTACTTGCGAAGCTGGATCTTCTTGCGAACGATGGGCTCGTTTTCCAGCACGCTCTTGCGCCCGCCCGCGGCCTCAGCCGAGGAGGAAGGGCCCAGGATCCAGGCGGCCGCCGCGAGGGCGGAGACAGTGAGAAGCTTTCGAGTCGTCTTCATGTCGGGCCCGGCCTAACGAGGAGTCGTGTACTCGAAGGTGGTGGGGAAGAAGAAGCTCACCCCCAGAAAGAACGTGACGTTGTGCGCCAGCGTCGGGGTCGTGGCATCTCGGGCCGCGTCCGCCGGGTCGAGCTCCGGGAGGTCGACACCACCAACCGCGGTGTCGGGACCACGCTGGTCGGGCTCGAGCCGGTCGGCGAAGAGCCAGTAACGAACGCCGAGGTCGAACGCCAGGAAGTTCACCCGCGGGAGGTAGGTGCGCGAGTGGAAGCCCACCACGCCGCCGCCGGTGAAGTTGCTGAACGGATCGTGAATCGACTCGTAGCGGGGAATGATGCGGGTCTGCATCACACCACCGCCGATCGAAGCGCCCGCCTCCCAGTGCAAGAGGGCACGATTGAAAATCGCGATCTTGCCGTACATGAAGTTGTACGTGAGGTTCAGGTTCGCCTGCCACAACACCTCGTTGGCGGTGAGGAGCAAGCCCTCCTGGCGCCGGATGTTGTCGTAGCGCGGGGTCTTGGCACCGATGAGACCGGTACCGACCAGGCCGAGCCCGAGGCGGTTGGTGAGCCAGTAGTCCATCTCCACACCGATGGTGTAGTGGCGGACGTACGGGTCGTTGACCGTGATGCCAAACTGCGGCTGAAGCTCGAAGCGCTTCTTCTTCAGCATTCGCTGCCGCTGCACGACGGTGATGAGGCCCATCTCCGCCTTGATTTGGTCTTCTTCGCTGTTGGCGTCGACGGGCTCGTCCGTGGCCTCGGCCGCGGCATCGTCCTCACCCTCGTCGCCGAAGATGTCGAGGTCGTCGGTGCCTCCACCTTCGTCGTCGACGATGACTTCGTCGTCACCCCCGGGTTCCCCGCCTTCCATCTCGTCGTCGTCGATGATGACCAAGTCATCATCTTCGTCGTCCGCGGGTTGGTCGAAGTCGGTCGCGTTGGCGTGAACCGCCAATACCCCGGGTGGGGTCGCTGCTAGCGCGGTCACGGGGAAAGCCCCGAAGACCAAGAGGGCCGACAGCGGGCCGGTGAAGTTGCGTCGCATGCTCACCTCAGAACGAGAGAGATTGAAGAGCCGGAGCGAAGGAGTGACTCGTCGCTTGAGTTGCGAGGTCATGGGGTGCTGTGCCGCGAAGGGGTACCTGTAGGGCACTTTGGCGAGGGGACCGTATCACAGCGTTTAAGCGGCGCACAACAGGCCGGCATGAGTGGCCGTGGTCTCGTTGAGGGCCGATCATTTGTGTCGGAAAGCACCATGATTGCATGGCGTTGTCGATGGGCGCCCGAGTTCCCCGCGCTCGTGCGTGGCTGTCGTCTTAACCGCGTGTGCAGGCTCTTGTAAAGAGGCAACTGAGTTCCCGTTCGTGTGTCCGCATCGCGGAACGAGTTGTTCATGTGGGGAATGCCTTTGTGAAAGTCACACCGGTACGTAGGGGCGACGTTTCCCGTGCATCGTCGGTCCACGTGAGGCATCCAGGTTCGGTTCCAGAGCCGTTCATTTTGCGCCACTGCGAAATTCGAGGCCCCATGGGGCGGCAAGTGGTTGCACGGTGCGATGGCGAAACGGGGCGAGATGCCACGGTGGCCCTTGGATCGATCGGTCGATGAATGGCGTCGGGAGGCGGCAGCCATCGCTCGCATCGGCGACTGGCAGAAAAAAAACCACGGCGCGATCCGGCGATGCTCAGTCGCGGTCTCGATCGGTGAGCAGTGCGTCGGCGAAGTCCTCGGCGTTGAAGGAGCGCAGGTCGTCGATGCCCTCGCCGATGCCGACGTAGCGGATGGGGATGTGGAGCTCGTCGCAGATGCCGAGCACCACGCCACCTTTGGCAGTGCCGTCGAGCTTCGTCACCACCAGGCCGGTGAAGTCCATCGTCTCCTTGAACAGCTTGGCTTGCGACAGCGCGTTCTGGCCGATGGTGGCATCGAGCACGAGGAACGTGTCGTGGGCGGTGAGCTGCTGTGACTCGCGGCCCTTGGACAGCGCCTTGGCGGCGGCACGGCCCACTTTGCCGAGCTCGTCCATCAGCTCCTTGCGGGTCTGCAGTCGCCCCGCGGTGTCACAGAGCACGACGTCGAAGCCCTCTTTGCGGCCGCGCTGGATGCCTTCGAAGATCACCGACGAGGGGTCGGCCTTGTCGGCGCCGGAGTGAATCTCGCAGCCGACCCGGCGCGCCCATACGTCGAGCTGCTCGACCGCCGCCGCGCGGAAGGTGTCGCCCGCGACGAGAAGCACCTTGCGACCGGCCCGGCTGTGCTGGGCGGCGAGCTTGCCGAGCGTGGTCGTCTTGCCGACGCCGTTGACCCCGATCATGAGCAACACGTAGGGGCCGTGCTCGGGCGAGTAGTCGGGCGCGGGCGCCTCGATCTCGAGCAGCTCGAGCATCGCTTCGCGGATGACCGACCACACCGCGTCGGCGTCGGCGACCTCCTTGCGGTCGAGCACCTCGGTCACTCGCGATTGCAGCTTCTCCGCCGTGACCGCGCCGATGTCCGCGGTGAACAAGATTTCCTCGATCTCGTCCCGCAGGTCTTCGTCGACCTTGGGCTTGCCGCGGAAGACCCGGGAGAGCTTGGCGACGAAGCCTCCGCGGGTCTTGGCCAGGCCCTTGCGGTAGCGCTCGCGCTCGCGTTCCCGACGGGCCTGGGCGTCGCCGTCTTCTTCGACCTTGGGCTTGTCGACGGGCAGCGGCACGGCGCTGCGTGGGGCGGGCTCGGCGTCCGCCTGCGCGGCCTGGTCGGGGCCGTCGTCGCGGGTCTCGGCTTCGTCGGGCGCGACCGCATCGGGGTCGGCCGCTTCGTCGGCGGTGTCTCGATTGGCCGGCGGCCGCGGGACGTCGTCGTCACTGGCGGCCTCTTCGGGGGGCAGGGCCGGGGGCTCTTCCGTCGGTGGCAGAGCCTTTGGCTGGGAGCGCAGGACGAAGAACGCCACCCCGCCCAGGGCGACCACTACGAGCCCGATGATGATCTCGATGCCCATCGAGGGGTGGAGTAATCGCCTCGGGAGGACCAGCGCAAGGGGGATCTCATCGGAGATCTACGCCGAAGCGATCTCTGGCCGTAAAATGCGTGCAGATCCCCGTTCGGTGGATCTCTCGAGGGAACGGCCTGCACGTCATGCAGCGAGCCATGGCGTTGCGAATCTGGAGATCAGCCGCTCGCCCCGGGGAGATCATGCGGGGCTTTTCGTCACCACGTCGAGGGTGATATCGGAGGGCAGTCGGTTGATTCGATCTCCCTGTTGGATCTCGTCGACCCGATTTCGTTCATCATGAAGCTCAAGAAGATCGAGGTCGTTGGCTTCAAGTCGTTTGCCGACCGCCAGCTCGTTGTCGTCGACGAGCACGTGACCGGTGTCATCGGTCCCAACGGCTGCGGCAAGTCGAACATCGTGGACGCGGTCCGCTGGTGCATGGGTGAGCAGAGCGCCAAGCACCTGCGCGGGTCCGGGATGGCCGATGTCATCTTCGCTGGTTGCGCGAGTCGCGGGCCGGGCGGGATGGCCGAGGTCACGCTCACATTCGAGAACGATGGCAACGATCTCCCCGCGAGCGCCCTGGATCTGCCAGAGATCGCGATTACCCGCCGTTTGTTCGCGGACGGGACCTCCGAGTACCTCATCAATAAGGTCCCCAGCCGCCTCCGCGACATCACCGAGCTGCTGATGGGCACGGGCGCGGGCACCAAGGGCTACTCGATCATCGAGCAGGGCCAGGTTGGCAAGATCGTCAGCAGCAAGCCGGAGGAGCGCCGCCACCTCATCGACGAGGCGGCCGGGATCACCCGGTTCAAGTCCCAGAGGGCGGCCGCCCAGCGCAAGATCGAGGCCACGCGCACCAACCTGCTGCGCGTGACCGACGTGGTCACCGAGCTCGAGGGGCGCCTGGGCACGCTACGACGACAGGCCCAGAAGGCCGAGCGATACAAGCGCTACCGCGAGGAGCTTCGCGACCTCGAGCTGTGGATCGCCAGCCACAAGATGCTGGAGCTGCTGTCGACGGGGGCCGTGCTCAACGAGCGTCGCGAAGATCTATCGCAGCAAGTCGACGACCTGCGGGAGACCATCGCGGCCCGGGACACGCGGATCGAGGCCCAGCGCACCACGCTGGCGGAGACCGAGCGGCGGCTCAGCGAGCACCAGCAGCAGGTCTACGACTTCGACAACCGGGTGCGGCTGCTCGACGCCGAAGAGGACTACCGCAAGCGCGAGCGCGAGGGGCTCACGGCCAGCGCCGCCCAGGCACGGGCCGAGGCCGAGGCCGGCGAGCGCGGGCTCGAGGGGGTCGAGCAAGAGCTGGCCCAGGTCGCCGGAGAGATCGCAGAACTCGAGCGGGTGGGCGGGGCCAAGGGCCTGCGCGGGCGCGTGGACGCGCTCCAGGGCGAGCTGGAGACGGCGCAGAGCCGGCTCGATGCGCTGGCTCAGTCGGTCGATACGGCCCGAGACGCCCGGGATGCCGCCACCCAGCGGCTGGCCGCGGCCCGGGCCCGGCATGCATCGCTGCAAGAGACCACCGCCGAGCTCGATGCGCGGGCCGACCAGGCCGCTCAGGCGAGCGAGGCCCTGGGAACGCAGCATCAGGAGCTGAGCGAAGGGGCGGGCCAGGCCGACGAGGCCTTCGACGCCGCGGCCCGTAGCGTCGAGGCCCTGCAAGAGCACCGGGTGAAGCTCGATCGCGATCGCGCCAGCCTGCGCCAGCAGGTCTCGGCGGCCGAGGTGGAGCTCGACACGCAGCGGGCCGAGGTCCACCGCTGTCGCTCGCGGCTGCAGTCGCTGCAGGAGATCCAAAGCCGCTACCGGGGCTGCCAGAGCGGGGTCCAGGTGGTCATGGAGCACCAGGAGCAGCTCGCCGCGCCCCAGGCCGAGGCGGGGGCGGAGCTGGGGGCCGGGGCACCGAGCGAGGCACCGTCGTCATCCCCGGTGTTGGGCATCTTGGCCGACTTCGTGTCTGCGCCCGAGCACCTCGAGGCCGCGGTCAGTGCCGTGCTGGGCGATCGCCTGGAGGGCATCGTGGTCGACGAGCCCGCCGCGGCCGCCCGCGGCGTCGACCTGCTCAAGCGCATGCAGGAGGGCCGCACGACCTTCTTGCCCAAGCAAGCGCGGGGCACCGAGGGCAGCGCCCGGGTCGAGGTGGAGCAGGCGCGGGGCTCGGCCCTGGGCTGGTCCCGCAACCCGGCAGCGCCCACGGGAGGCATCGAGGTCGTCGACCTCAGCGCCGACGCGCCGAGCATCATCACCCCGGGTCTGCCGGCCCAGCCGGTGAGCTCGCGGCCTTCGATTACCCAGCGCTCGGGGGTCGTGGGGCGCCTGGCCGACCTGGTCGACGTGGCGGGGGAAATGGCTCCCATGGCGCGGGCGCTGCTGGGCGACACGCTGGTGGTCGATGACCTGCCGCGGGCGCTGGAGCTGTACTCCGAAGGCGAGGCGCGGCCGCCCATGGTCACCCTCGACGGTGATCGCGTAGAGCCGACCGGGGTCGTCATCGGTGGCTCGCCCACCGCTCTGGACTCGGCGCTGCTCCAGCAGAAGCGCGAGATTCGGGAGCTCGAGGAGATCCTGCGGCAGCTCGAAGAGACCTTCGAGGCCACGCGGGCCCGCCACCTGGCGCTGGCCCAGGAACTCGCCGAGGTCGAGCGGGCGCGCGAGCAGAGCGAAGCCGACGTGCTCCAGGCCGAAAAAGACAAGCTCGCGCGGGCCCAGGTCCGTCAGCAGCTTCGGACCGACCTGCAGCGCATCGCCGCCGAGCTCGATCGCCGCAGCAAGGAACGGGACACGCTGCGCACGATGGTCGCCACGCGGCGCGAGGAGATCGAGACCCTCGGCAGCCAGATGGAGGCCGACGAGCGCGAGGCGACCGAGCAGGGTCGCGTGGTCGAAGAGGGCATGGCCGAGCGCCAGACCCATACCGAGGCCCGCGAGCGCCTCGGGGTCGAGCTCACCGAGGCCCGCGTCGCCCTGGCGCGCTGGCAGCAGCAAGCCGATGCTCTCGCCGCGACCCGCGATCGACTGAAGCGACAGGCGACCAGCGAGCGCGAGCGGATCACCCGGCTGCGTGGTGCGGCCGACGAGTCCGACGGCAAGGTCAAAGCCCTGAGCGAGGCGAGCGAGGCGGCGGCCACCGAGCGCGCCGACCTGGTCGAGCGCAGCAAGACGGCCAGCGCCCTCGTGCACGACGATCGCGAGCAGTTCGACGAGCTGCGGGTGCAGGTCGACGAGCTCGAGGCCTCGCTCAAGACCCTGCGCGGCGACCTGGACGAGCACCGCGAGCGCCTGCAGCAGGTCGAGCTGGGCCTGCAAGAGATCGCGCTCGAGCGCCAGCACGTGGTCGAAGACGTGCAGCAACGCTTCGACGTCGACCTCCAAGAGGTGCTGGTCGACCACCACCATCGGCCGCTGGCGGGCCCCGACACCATCACCCGCCGCAAGGACCTGCGACGAATCCTGTCGCGGATGGGCGAGGTGAACCTCACCGCCATCGACGAGTTCGAGGAAGTCTCGACCCGCTACGAGTACCTCACCGGGCAGCGCCAGGACCTCGAGTCCGCCATCGCGCAGCTCCAAGAGGCCATCGACCGCATCAACAAGACCACGCGGCAGCTGTTCCGTGAGACCTTCGATGCCGTCGACCAGCGCTTCCGCTTGCTGTTCCCGCGGCTATTCAACGGCGGTCGGGCGGAGCTGCAGCTCACCGACCCCTCGGACATGCTGTCCACGGGTGTGGAGATCGTGGCGCAGCCTCCGGGCAAGCAGCTGCGGAGCCTCGACCTGCTGTCGGGTGGCGAGAAGGCCCTGACCGCGGTCAGCCTCATCTTCGCCATCTTCCTCATCAAGCCGAGCCCGTTCTGCATCCTCGACGAGGTCGATGCCCCGCTCGACGACGCCAACGTCGGCCGCATGTGCAAGCTCGTCCGCGAGCTTTCGGGCAACACCCAGTTCATCGTGATCACCCACAACAAGGTGACCATGGAGAACTCGGACCGGCTCTACGGCGTGACCATGGAGCAGCGCGGCATCTCGAAGCTCGTGTCCGTGAACATGCGCCGCGCGGTCGAGCTGGCCTACAACTAGCGCTGGCCCCCAATTGACGACGCCCCGGCCGAGGCCAGGGCGTCGAGGAGGGCAGAGGCGTTTCGCCTACTGCACGGTGAGCTGGAAGTCGATGTCGACGTCGACGTCACCCGGCAGGGCACCGTCCATCGCGAACACGTCCTCGAGGCCCGGGGTCTTGATCGGCTCGTCGTTGAGCGGGGGCATGTGCTGCAGTCGCACCGAGAAGGTGCCCATCCCGGCCGTGGTGGCCTCGATGGTGTTGGCCAGCCCGACGGGCAGATCTTCGCCGGTGTCGTCGTGGCCGTAGGTGCTCTCGGTGTCGGCGTAGGCGTGGGTCACCAGCGGGGCGTCCGACGAGGTCGAGGCGGGCCCGGTGACCGTGTCGCCGCTGATGAAGACCTGGTGCTCTTCGGCCTCTTCCTGGATCTCCGCGGTGACGTCCTCGACCGGGTCGACCAGCTCGTTGGTGAACGACAGGGTCAGGTCGTAGGTCGTGCCCGCGGCGAGGGTGATGGGGTCGGCCGAGCCGGAGGCACCGCCGTCGCCGTCGGGGTCGGTGAAGGCAGCCGTGACCGGGGTGCCTTCGCCCTGCGGCGTGAAGGTGAGGGTGACGGTGGTGATGACCTCGGTCTCGTCGTGTTCGTGACCGTGGTCGTCATGGCCGTGATCGTCGTGGCCGTGGTCGTCGTGGCCGTCGCTCTCCGCCTCGCTCTCGGCGGAGGCGCCGTCGTCGGCACATCCCCCAATGGCGAGGGCAGCGGCGAACCCGGCGCTGATGAAAAAGCGGTTGGTGAGCGATTTCATGGTGTTCAGGTCTATTTCATAGCTGCAAGTGTATTGCAAGTGCATCTTCATGTCGGTGCACGCTCAGTCGCAACAGCGAGCGTTGCGCCGCGACGCACGAATCGTCCACAGGTGGCCGCCGACGAGGACCAACCCGCTGAGCGCTCCCAGCCATGCACCGAAGACGTGGTCACCGTCATGACGGTGCGACTGCGGCGCTGCATCGTCGCCCGCGTGGTCGTCGTGTGAAGCATGATCGGCATGTTCGTCGGGGGCCGCGTGGTCCTCCTCGAGCACACGAGCGGTCAGCAATCCGAGCATGCCGAGGAGCAGCGCGGCTGCGATCCACGGGGAGCGATGGTGACGCCAGCCATATCCTAGAGACAGCGACGCGAAGATGATGGCGACGATGGTGAAGCCCCACTCGACCCGAGGGCCGAGCAGCACTTCCAGACCGAGCAAACCCAGGACGCCGGGCAGGGCCGCACAGATCACGCAGTGGACCGCACAGAGCCCGCTGGCCGCGATGCCGATCGGGTCGGGGGTGGGTCGAGTCGACGACGGGTCGGGGGAGGGGGCTCCGGCCATGGGCGAAGGACGCTAGTGCGTTGGAGGTCTAATTGCAATCGAATTGCAGGTAGGCGTCTCGACTCGACGCCGCGGAGGAACTGGTCGAATCTCGGCCTCATGAGCGAGGCGACCGCCCCGGAGTATAACCCGTCCCGCCGGGACCGGGTATTCGTCGTTCTGGCGGGCATCTTCGTGACCCATGCCCTGCTGGGCGAGATGACCGGCGGCAAGCTCATCGTGCTCGGCGGCTTCACGATGAGCATCGGCGTCATCCCGTGGCCCGCGGTGTTCGTGACCACCGACCTGGTCAACGAGTACTACGGCCCCAAGGCGGTGCGGCGCCTGACCTGGCTGGCGATGGGGCTCATCGCCTACGCCTTCGTGCTGCTGTGGTTGTGCATGCAGGTGCCCGCGGCCGGCATCTCTCCGGTCACGGGTGAAGCCTTCGACATGGTCTTCGGACAGTCGATGGGGATCATCATCGGGTCGATCACCGCGTTCGCCGTCAGTCAGCTCCTCGACGCCGCCGTGTTCGTGCTGCTGCGCAACCGGACCGCGGGCAAGCTCCTGTGGCTCCGCGCGGTGGGGTCGACGGTGGTCTCTCAGCTGATCGACTCGTTCATCGTGACCTTCATTGCCTTCGTCTTCTTCGGCACGATGACGTTTGCCGAAGGGGCCGAGGTCTCGGTCACCAACTACGTCTACAAGTTCCTCATCGCGATCGGGACGCTGCCGGTGATCTATGCCGGCCACGGGATCATGGACCGCTACCTGCGTGGGGACGAACGCGCGACGACGACGGGCGGATCTACGACCTGAACGTGCCCGTAGGCCGCGTTTGTCGGGCGTCGCGGCCGGAAGTCCCGGCCTTGTCGGGTACGACAGTTTCGTGTCCGTGCACCGTGATGCACGAACGCGGACCTTCGTCACGCGAAGCTTCGTGCACATCTTGGCAGGGGGATCGGCGCTGCTAGCTTGACCCGTCATGGTGTCGGATTCGTCGACGAGCCCCCCGCTCGACTCATTGAGCGCGCGGGTGTCCCAACTCGCGATCGCGCTCGAAGGCCTCACCGGTCGCATGGATCGGATCGAGCGTGCGTTGTCCGAAAGGGGCGTTCCCGGACCCGCAGAGCCCTCTGCGGCCGTGGTGCCCGAAACCCCGCGCGCGCCGAGCCTCGACGCGCAGCCCGTGCTCACTCCGGATGGAACGGTGATCCCCGCGTCCGTCGCGAGTCCGCCCGTCGCGATGAACCCGGCTGCAGGCGCGAGTCTGCCAGTCGGAGCGACGATCGCGAGCCCGGCCGGGGCGGTGCCGTCCCACGCCCCGAGCCTCGCTGCTCAGCCGCGACCTCCCGCGTCGGCGGTGGCCGCATCGGGCGGCGCCCTCCCGGCCTCGGGCCCTCGACCTCGCTTCGCGCCGTCCCCTTCGCTGCACGGTGATCGAGACCACAGCGCCCCGTTGTGGTGGCAGGTGGGAGGCCTGCAATCGGTGAGCCCGGAGCGGTTTCCCATCGTGGCCCTGGCCGCGGCGGGTGGCTTGGCCGTGCTGGCAGGCATGCTCTTTTTCGTCTGGTACGCGGTCGACCAAGGCTGGCTGTCCCCGACCACGCGACTGATGCTCGGAGGTATTGCCGGACTCGCGGCGATCGTGGGGGCGTGGCCCTTGGCGCGCCGTCACCCGTCGGCCGCGGGCGGCCTGGGCGGAGCCGGGCTCGGCACATGGTTCGTGGTGTGGACGGTGGCGCGACACGTGCACGACGTGGTCGGAGCCACCACGACCTTTGCCGGGCTGGCCAGCGCCGCGCTCTTGTGCCTGGTCGTGGCCGGTCATCGGCACCTGCGACTGATGGCGGTGCTGGGGGCGTTGGCGGCCTTCGCCACGCCCTTGGCCGCATCGACGGGCGCCGACCGCTTGCACGAGCTGATGCTCTACCAGCTGGTGATCATGGGCGCGTTGGTGGCTCTCGAGCGCATCCGTCGTTGGCCCGAGCTCGGTCATATGGCGCTGGTGGGGACCGGGCTGCTGATGGCCGGATGGGCGGGCGACCACCTCAACGCGGGCAGCCACGATCGATTGCTCGGCTGGAGCCTGACCCTGCTGGTGGCGGTGACCGCCCAGACGGTGCAGCTGCGCATGACCGGCTTTTCCTCGGCCCATGCCGCGCTGCGTCAGCTGGCGGGGGGCTTGTTCGTGTGGTCGCTGGTCGGCGCCGCCGCTTGGGATCGACCCGAGCTGTTGGCCGGCCTCACGCTGGGCATGGGCCTGTGGCATCTGGCCCTGGCCGCGTGGTCGACTCGACGCGGGGAGGGGGGCGGCCTCGATACCGTCGCGCTCGGTCTGGGTTGGGCCCAGCTGTTCGCCTTCGGTCCGCTCTTCTTCGACGACTGGGGCATGGCGTGGTGGTGGCTGGCCCAAGCCACGCTCGGCGCCGCGACGGTCGCGTTCCGGCCCGGCTGGACCCCGGTGCGCCTGATGATCTTGCCGCTGGTCGGCCTGTACGGCTGGGTCTTCGACACGAGCTGGCACGAGCTCGGCCTGACCTTGGGCCTGCTGGGATCCGCGGTGGTGGTGCTGGTCGGGCTGTGGCCCGGTCCGCGCCGCGACGAGCTGCCCGCCGACACGGCCGAAGGGGCAGGGCAGTGGGCGCCCGCGCTGCTGGTGTTCGGCGCGGTATTGGCCGGCCTGGTGGCGGAGGAGCACTTGCTCGTCGGCGATCGCATCTACGCGCCGCTCCTCGTGCTGGGCGTGGGCGCGCTCGCGACCCTTCGCTGCACGCTGCGCTACGAGTACTGGCGCGCTCGCGGGACGGTGCTGGCGATCAGCGTCGCGCTTTCGTGGGCGACGTACCACCTCATCGAAGGCGGCCTGTTTCATCGGGCCACCGAGGGCGGGCCACGCTTGGTGATCGCGGGGACCTGTGTCGCGGTGGCGGCCACGGCCTACGCGTTGCTCCGGCGCCTGCGGGCCGGCGACGGCTCGGCGCACCGCGACGAGCAGACCCACGACATGACCGGCATCCTCGTGGCGCTCGGCGTGGTGATCGCGGTCCAGATGCTGGTGACCCATGGAGTGTTCGCGACGGTGACCGACACGCCCGATCGCTGGTCGATCAACGTGGCCAGCGTCAGCGTGGTCGGGGCGGTGGCCACCCTGCTCGGGTTGGTGCTCGGGCTGCGACTGCGCCGAGAGGCCTGGCGCAAGCTCGCGCTCGGGGGGCTCGCCGTGGTCGCGGCCAAGGTGGTCTTCATCGACCTCTCCGAGGTGGGCATCGCCTATCGCGTGCTCAGCTTCGTGGGCCTGGGCGCCTGCCTGCTGCTGGGGGCCATCGCCTACGGCCGCGCGCTCGCTCGCAGCACGGCGTCCGATTCCCTCCCGGACCACAACGGGTGAAACATCGGCGGCACGGCGCGGGACAATGTCACGATGACCTCTGCGATCTCGTCCTGGCGCCGGCCGGCCGCGGTGTTCTTGCTGACCGCTGCGTTCTCCAGCGGTTGCGATCTGTCCACCAAGACCTGGGCCCAATCCACGCTCGAGGTCCCCGGGGGCTCCATGACCGTGGTCGACCCCTGGCTGCAGTTTTCGCTGGCCTACAATCGCGGTACGGCGTTCAGCCTGATCCCGCACCTGGGCGAGGCGCGCTTTTTGTTCGCCGTCTTGGCCCTCGTGGTCTGCGGCGCGCTGCTGTGGATGGCGCTTCGGCGGCGCCCGGTGAGTCGGCTCGAGCTGCTCGCGCTGGGCACCATCGCGGGCGGGGCGCTGGGCAACGGCTACGACCGAGCCTTTCGCACCACGCCCGCGGGGGACACCGCGGTCATCGACTTCATTCGCGTGAACTTCAGCTCCACGCTGAGCTGGCCGACCTTCAACCTGGCCGACGCGTTCATCCTCATCGGGGTGGGCGTGGTGCTGTGGCTGGAGATCAGGCGGCCGCCGACGCCCGACGATCTCGACGCCACGGCCACGACGCCAGCGACAGCAGCCCAAAGTTGACCGACATCATCAGGCGGGTGCCGGCCATGAACACCACGATCGAGGCCTCGTCCTCGCCGAGGCGCTCGAGCGCCGCCACCCAGCCGCCTTCTTGGAGTCCCAGGCCGCCGGGCGTGATGCCGACCAACCCCGCCAGCTGAGCCAAGGGAGCCGCGCTCACCAGCACCAAGGGGGCCAGCAGCACGCCGAGGCCCGCGCCCGCGCCGAGGTACTGCACCAGGATTCCGGCGTAGCGCACCACGCTGAAGCTGACGATCCGGGTGGCCAGCGCGGTGGAGACCTCGGGCATCTCGGGCAAGGCGAGGCCACGGTCGCGCTTGCGAAGCCGACGAAGCCAGCCGTACAGCAGCAGGGCGACGCGGACCAAGGGGCGCAGCAAAGGGATGCCCAAGGCGACGAAGGCGAGCACCAGCACGGCCAGCGAGGTCCACGGCTGTACCCACGCCGGGCCCCAGTGCACGGCGACCGCCCACCCGAGCAACACGAGCGGAAGCAGCAGGTCGAGCAGGCGCTCGAGCAGGACGGGGGCGATGAGCTGGCCCATGCGGCTGTCGCTGCCCGCGGCCTTGAGCGCGGCGGTGCGGCCGAACACGTCGACGATCACCGTGGGCAGGAACTGGCCGACCACCCGGGTCAGCGCCAAGTAGTGGAAGTAGACCCCGTAGGGCAGGCGGCTGCCGCCCATGGTCTCGGACAGCAGCTTCCAGCGCGCCGCGGTGACCACGGTGGCGATGAAGCTGCCGAACACGCTGACCAACAGCCACGGCACCTGCACGTCGAGCCGGTCTTCGATGTCCTCCCACGAGGGCGAGACCCAGTACACGAGGGCGGCGAAGAGCCCGAGCCCCAGCAGCAGCTGGCCGATGGCCTTGGCGACCACCTTGGGGGTGATCGCGGGGCGGCCTTCGCCCGAGTCGCTCACGCGTCGGGCTCCGGGGCGGGGGCGGGCGCCGACTTGCGGCCCAGCACCGCGCGCCAGTCCAGGCCGAGGGTCGACTGCGACCACAGCCCCGCGGCGACGATGGTGCCGAGCTGACACAGGTACAGGTAGAAGGCGAACACGCTGCCGTCGTCGCGGATGGTGTCCGCGTCGAGCACCAGGTGCAGGCCCAGCGCCACGCCGGTCTGGAAGATGCCCATCTGCGCCGGACCGCCGGGGACGAGCAGGGCGATGTTCATCACCGCCATCACCAGCGCGGCGCCAGCCAGGTCGATCGGCAGGCCGCAGCCGCGGGCGAGGATCCACATGCCGACCGCGTTCGCGGCCCAGTACATCAAGGTGACGCCGAAGAACCCGAGCAGGGGGCCGCCCCGGGGCAGGGCAGCCAGCCCCTGGGAGACGCCATCGCTGAGCTGAGCCGCCCAACGCCCGGCCCGCGGCAACACGCGGCCGACGGTGGCGTCGATGATTCGACCCATCACGGTGGGGAACACCGCCATCGTCACCAGGCCGACGAGCGCCACGCCGAAAAGGGCCATGACCCCGGTGGCGGCCTGGGTGAGCGTGCTCCACTCGGCGTCGGCGTGGCCGGCCGATGCGAGGAAGAACAGCCCGCAGATCACCAGGCCATCGAGGACGCGCTCGATGGCCACCGTGCCCAGCGCTCGGTTGACGGTGATGTCGCTGCACTGGGTGAGCAACAGCGGGCGGGCGAACTCGCCGAGCCGAAAGGGCAGCAGCGCGATCCACATGTAGCCGGCCATGCTCACCCGCAGGCTGTCGACGCCGCGCACGGTGCCGAGCGGTCGCAGCAGGAAGTGCCATCGTCCCGCGCGCGCCAGGTGGTAGGGGATGAGGGTCAGCAGGTAGACCGGAATCGCCCACGCCGCGATCGACAGGTCCTCGGGCACGGCCCGTAGGTAGGGCCACAGCGCGGCCGCAAACGCGACGGCCAGGACCAGCGACACCCCGAGCCGCAAGGCGATGCCCAGGCGCGACGGTCCGCCGGGCTCGGCAGCGTCGGGGGCAGGCTGGGGCGAGGAGGTCACGGCGCGCGGCAGCGTAGCCCGAAAACCGCGGCCGACGGGCGGTCGGGTTCGTGAGTCTATCCCGCGGGCTCGGCAGACCCGCCTGCCGGGCGGCGCTCAGCCCTGGCGGAAGCGCGAGCGAGACGCGTGCAGCTGCACCAAGGGCGGCCAGTGCAGCGTGGGGTGCAGGGCTTTGGCGCGGGCGTACAGGGCCTGCTCGGTCTCCACGCGGCCGGGGTCGGGCACGCAGCACAACACCGGGCACGACGCCTGGCAGGCCTCGTGGTCATGGAATCCCACGCACTCGGTGCACAGGTCGGGCTCGATGACGTAGAGACCATCGCCCTCGGAGATCGCCTCGTTGGGGCACTCCGGCAGGCACGCGCCGCAGTTGATGCAGTCCGGGGTGATGTGCGTGGCCACGCGGGCGCAGCCTAGCAGGCGTTCACGTGAGCAGGTGCTCGACCGTGCTGCGGACCGCCTCGAAGTGGTCGAGGATCCGGTTGGCATCGACCTGGGCGTCGAGCACGAACGCCAGCACGTAGTGCACGCTCACGGGCGAGAGCACCAGGTGCCCGCGCTTGCTCTCGACCAGCGCCACCGGGTTGCCCAGGTCGAGCTTGGCCGCGCTGCGCTCCATGGCGTTGACCGTCTGCCCCACCTGCGCCCCGATGAGCTGGATGTCGAGCTCGGTGAGGGTCTCGGGGTCGAAGACCCAGTCGATGGCGTAGCCGTCGTCGTCGACCAGCACTGCCCCGCGGGCGCCGTCGATGTCCATCAGGTTCTCGATGACCCGGCCGAAGTCGCTGCGCATCGCGCTGGGGATCCGCCGCGACAGGTCGCGAAAGCTGCCGAGCTCGCGGGGCGGGGTCACGACTCGTCCTCCGCGGGTCGAGTCATGCGGACCGATCGCTTCTTGCTCAGCGCGTCGAGCTGCTGGTCGAACTGCTGCGCCCGCCAGGCATCGACGACGGTCTCGCGGAGGAAGGCCTCGGTGTCGGCATCGGCGATCGAGCGGCCGGGCATGTGACCGTCGACGTACACGACGTGCAGCCCAAAGGGGGTGAAGAAGGGCTCGGAGAACCCCGGGGGCTCGGTCTTGCGGACCACCGAGGCCCAGCTTTCGTGGAAGCGTCGCTCCACGCACTTGCCCGTCGGGTCGGTGGCGGCACACGCATTGAGGTCGAAGCCGCCGGCCGCGGGAAACTTCAGGGTGAGGCTGGGGTCGTCGAGGGTCCCGCTCAGCCGAACCGCCTGTCCCATGAGCTTGCAGGCCTCGGCATCTCCCACGGGCACGCTGCGTTTGACGCGAGCGAGCACGGGCTCGAGCGCGCTCATGGCCGCCATCTGCCAGGCGGGCTCGGCGATCTGCGCGGCGAGGACGTCGGGGTCGGCCGCCTCCCGGGGCTCGATCACGATCTGACACACTCGGTAGAGCTCGGGGTGGATCAACATCTTGTCGATGCGCGCCCGCTCCAGCAGGGGATGGTCGTCGGGGATGTCGTCGGGGCCGTGCTCGGGCTCGAACACCTCGGAGATCCACAGCCGGCTCTGGGCGCTGCGGCGCAGGTGCTCGGCGCGGCGCTCGGTGAGCCCTGGCGGCTCGTTGCGTGCCGCCTGCTCGGCGCGGGCGGCCGCGACCAGGCGGAGGGTCTCGAGTCCGCGAGCGCGAGCATCGGCCTCCGAAAGCCCGTCGCGCTGCTGCAGCTGCTCGACGACCGTGGCCTCGAGCACCAACGACCCGACCCGCGCGACCGGCTGGCGCGGCGCGTTCGCGTCGCCGCACGCACTCAGCAGGGTCAGCCCGGCGAGCGATGCGATGCCCGCTCTAGAACGCAATCGAGAACGCGAGGGCACCGAGGCGGGCGTTGCCGAAGCGGTTGGTCTGGAACACGTGGTTGTAGGTCGCTTCGATCCAGCCGCGCTCGAGCCAGTCGAGCCCCCGGTACTTGGCCAGGCCATCGAGTTCCAGCACGACTTGCACGCCGGGCGTGTGGGAGTGGAAGGCTCCCATTTTCGGGTCCGCCGTGGCGTAGCTGCCCGTGGACGTGCTGCAGGAGAATTGGCCACCGTCGTTGATGTCGTCGCCAGGGCTGTCGGTGCAGATGAACGACGCCGATTGCCGATAGTACCGATACCGAGCCCGGAGGCGAAGGTGATCCAGCACGCGCACGTGCACTCGGGGGTCGATGGAGTGCGTGCGAATGTCCCACGAGTCGGCCGTGAAGCGGTATCTCGGCTCGAAGACCAGCGGCGTCTTGGGCACCGACCACCGCACACCGCCGGCCAGGGCGACCTGCGCCCGGGCCAAGGGGTGACTCTCCACGTCTGCGGTGGGGATCTGGGCGCCGCGATAGGGGTTGTCTTGCGGCCCCAAGGTGCGAGCGACTTCGACCGTCGCGAGTCCCAAGACGGTCCGGTGCCAGGCGTGGGTGTACCCGGCGGAGATGTAGTGGACCTGGCGGAGGTTGGAGCCGAGGCCTCGCCCCGTTGCCCGGCAATCGGCGATGTCGACCTGGCCGCCGCACCATGGTGCTCGGGCCCCGGTGTTGTTCTGGATCCGGCTGACGCGGTCGAAGTTGTACGCGTACGACAGGCTCAGCGTCATGCTGCGCTGGAGCAGGTCGCGAGCGCCGAAGACGCCAATGCTCCGCGAGATGTAATCGGTCTCGGTCGAGTAGCGGAAGAAGCCGCCCATCGACCACTCGCCGATCTTCGAGGCGGCCCGGCCCAGGACCTCGTGGCGAATCTCGGTGAAGACGAGGTCACCGCCGGTCACCTGGGCCGTGCCCGAGGCGATGGACGCGGAGCTGATCGCATCGAGCACGTAGGCGGTGCCGAGCGACAGCCGCTCGTCGGGCACGTCGACCTCGACGTCGACCATGGGCTGGAGCACGCGGGTCGAGGCTTCGCGGTAGTAGTTGCCGCGCACGATGACCCGGTCGGCGCCGGCCGACAGCCGCGGCAGCACGCACACCAGCAGCAGGGGAAGGACCCAGCTCAGGGTCATCCAGGTGCGTGCCCACCGAGTGCACCGAGCGCGCGCAGTGGTGCTCGCTAGCCGCAACCGCAGCCTCCTCCCGCCGCGCCGTGCCCCCCGAAGCCGGCCTCGCGCGCCGCTTCGATGTGGGTGTGCCAAATCTCTTCTTCGGCATCGGAGGCGGGAGTCATCTCGGGCGTGCTGAGTTCCTGACGCTCGGACGGCCGGACGGTGACGCAGCCGAGGCTTCCGAGAACCAGGATGGCGCCCATGGGCAGCGCGGCACGAGCCAGGCGAGACGACGACCGTGACATGGTCCAACGCTGCCCCAAGCGGGACCCGCCGGGCAAGCGCTCGCGGGGGTGGCGGCGGGTGTGAGGAAAGGCGGGCGTAGGGATGAACCGTCGCTTGCTCCAACCCCGTGCCGCGCCTAGCCTCGCGCCGATGGGCTCGAGTGTTTCGGCTGGGAACCCCCGTGTGGTCGTCATCGATGGGCCCGCGGGTGCAGGCAAGACCACCGCCGCGCGAGCCCTGGCGCGGCACTTGGGCCTGCCCCTGCTCGACACCGGGGCCATCTATCGCTCGGTGGCGCTGTCGGCCCGACGCCAAGGCATCGCCTGGGACGACGAGGCGCGCCTGGCCGAGCTGGCACAGTCCCTGCCGATTCGTTTCGGAGGCCTGCCTGCGCCCGGTGAGCCGGATGCCCCGCAGAAGGTCTGGCTCGGCGACGACGACGTGACCACCGACATCCGCACGCCCGAGATCTCGGACGGTGCGTCCCGGGTCTCTGCGCTGCCAGGCGTGCGTAAAGCCCTGCTGGCGCAGCAACGCGCCCTGGGCGCTACGGGCTGCGTCGCCGAGGGTCGCGACATGGGCACGGTGGTGTTCCCCGATGCCCGGCACAAGTTCTTCGTCACCGCCGACCTCGCGAGCCGAGCGGCGCGCCGACAGGCGGAGGGCGGAGGCGTGCCGCTGGCCCAGGTCGAGCAGGAGATGCGGTCGCGAGACGCGCGAGACTCGGGTCGTGCCACTGCTCCGCTGGCGCAGGCCGACGACGCCGTGGTGGTCGACACCACGCATCTCGATCCCCAGGGCGTGCTCGACCTCATCCTCGCCCGGGTCCGCGAGCGTGACGACGCGGACGCGTAGTTTTCGCGAAATCGCGAAAAAACGGGGCTAGTCGGCCGCTAGGCGCAGTTGACCGCCGCTGGCAAAGGCCCTACCTTCCGGCTCCCAACGGCCTGGCCGTCGCACGAGCGATACCTCGTGGCGTACGGAACGGTCGCCACTGGGATCACCCTCAACTCATCAACCCGAACATCCACCCACACATGAGTCAATCAGTTACCCCCGCTGCCGGCGACGAGAGTTTTGCGGACCTCTTCGAGCAGACGAGTCACGAAGCCCCCGAAGTCAAGGAGGGCTCGATCGTCAAGGGCGTCGTCGTCGATCTGATCGGCGACTACGCAGTCGTCGATGTCGGCCTCAAGGCCGAGGGCCAGGTTCCCCTTCGCGAGTTCCGTGAAGAGGACGAGTCTGGCGAAGATGGAGCGATGACCGAGCCGCTGGTCAACATCGGCGACGAGGTCGAGGTGCTCCTCGAGACCGCCGAAGACCAAAACGGCTTGGTCGTGCTTTCCAAGGAGAAGGCCCGCAAGCGCAAGGTCTGGGACGAGATTTCCAAGGCCGTCGAGCAAGACGGACTCGTCACCGGCAACATCACCGCGCGCGTCAAGGGCGGCCTGTCCGTGCTTCTCGCCGGCGGCGTCAAGGCGTTCCTTCCCGGATCGCAGGTCGACCTCCGACCGGTCCGGAACCTCGATTCCTTCATCGCGCAGGACTTCGAGTTCAAGATCATCAAGTTCAACAAGAAGCGGGGCAACATCGTGTTGTCGCGCCGCGTGCTGCTCGAGGCCGAGCGCGCCGAGCTCAAGGAAGACACCTTGGCTCGACTGCAGGAAGGCCAGATCGTCGAGGGCGTGGTCAAGAACCTCACCGACTACGGTGCGTTCATCGACCTGGGCGGCATCGACGGCCTGCTTCACATCACCGACATGAGCTGGGGCCGGGTCAACCACCCGTCCGAGCTGTTCCAGGTCGGCGACAAGGTCCAGGTCAAGGTCCTCAAGTTCAACACCGACTCCGAGCGGGTGAGCCTGGGCCTCAAGCAGATCACCCCCGACCCGTGGATCAACGCCGAGGAGAAGTACATCCCCGGTACGGTCGTTCAGGGCAAGGTGGTCAGCATCAAGGACTACGGCGCCTTCATCGAGCTCGAAG
>JBCCHT010000063.1:0-47252 GCA_039028615.1 Myxococcota bacterium
CCGCCGCCAAGAAGAAGACCGCCGCCAAGAAGAAGACCGCCGCCAAGAAGAAGACCGCCGCCAAGAAGAAGACCGCCGCCAAGAAGAAGACCGCCGCCAAGAAGAAGACCGCCGCCAAGAAGGGCCGAGTCTTCAGCATGCGGTTCGGAAAGGTGTACCCGCTCTACGTGCAGAAGGCCGAGAAGAAGGGCCGGACCAAGCAAGAGGTCGACGAGATCATGGCTTGGCTGACGGGATACTCCGGCAAACAGCTGGCCAAGGTCGTCGCGGGGGATGTCGACGTGGAGACGTTCATCACCAGCGCTCCCAAGTTCAACCCCAAAGCGAAGCTCATCACCGGGGTCGTGTGTGGCATCCGAGTCGAGAACGTGGAGGACCCACTCATGCGAAAGCTCCGGTACCTCGACAAGCTCATCGAAGAGCTCGCCCGCGGCAAGGACATGAACACCATCCTCCGCTCCTGAAACCAACCGGGCCCATCATGGGGTGGGCCCGAACAAAGCAGTGATCCGGCCGAAGGTCTCGTGGACCTCCGAAGGTGCGAGCACATGTCTCGCCTTCCGAGGTTCGCCATGCCCCGACGACTCCCCTTCGCCTTCTCCATCGCGGCCTGCCTGGCCCTCGCTTGTTCTTCCGAGGCGCCGATCGACGCACAGCTCGATCCCCCGGACGCGGAAGAACCCGAAGATGCGGAGGAACCGGACGCGATGGCCGTTCCGCGCTGCGAGTACCGCAATGCCTTTACGGGTGAGTCCGAATGCAAGGCGTACGTCGGCGAGGCGTGGACATCGGACGCCGCTCGTACCGACTGCGAACGAGACATCCCGGGCGGCGGAGGCACCTACATCGAAGACGAAGGCCGCTGCGCGGTGGACCCCCTGTTGGGCCGGTGTGACAGCCCTTCGGCCGAGGCGCTCGAGACATACATCTTGCTCGGCGGCGACGACCCCGGCTTGTGCACCAACGCCGAGCTCGCCTGCACCACCTTCGCAATGGGCGAGTTCACGCCGGGCCCGCCCTGCGAGGAAGCCACCGAGGACGACGATCACGTCGTCTTCATCTGGCCCTACGAGACCTGCAGCCCCCCCGTCGACGGCGAACCGCCGGGCGAGCGCGATGGAGAAGTATGCGTTTGGGAGAGCATCAACGGCTGTGTCGAGGAGGGACGAGACTTTCGCGACTACGGCAGCTGCGAGGTGGTGCTCACCAACCGCCCCTACTACCCCGTGCCGGGAGCGGAGACGGCGGGCCCCGAAGACCCGCGCATGGACGACTCGGCCTACCGCGAAGAGCTGGCCTGGGTCACCACCCAGGTCGAAGCGTCGGCGTGCATCTGCTGCCACTCCGAACAATCGCCCCAGGGCCCGGCCATCTGGTCCGTGGACGGCCCCACGCTATGGCCCGACATGATGTCCGACCAGGCGATCGGCATGTTCGCGGGCTACGTGGACTCGAGCGCGCTGGGAGCCTATCCGCCCGAAGACAACAACGGCTTCGATCGGATCCACAGCGGCATGCCCTCGACCGACCCGATGCGTATGGTGGAGTTCTGGCTCGGCGAGTTCGAGCGACGAGGGCTGACGCCCGAGGACATGGAGGACGTTCCGCCGATCGGGGCCGCGCTCCAGGAGCAGGTCGACTACGAGCTGCCGCCCTGCGAGGCCGGCGATGGCATCGATGCCGACGGCGTGGTCACGTGGGAGGACCCTCGACGCGCGCGCTACCTGTATGTGCTGGAGGAAGGCAGTCGGAACCCCGGCATCCCGCCCAACTTCGACATGCCGGAAGGCACCGTCTGGCGCATCGACGTACCGCATACCGGGCAAGGATTTCAGTCGGGGCTGACCTACGGATCGACGCCCGGGGACAGCTGGCAGCGCCTTCCTGCCGATGATGCTCCGCCGCCACTGGTCTCCGGGCGTCGCTACCACCTGTACGCGCTATACGACGTTGCGATCCCGATCGCCCGCTGTGTGTTCGAGGCCCCGTAGAGCCAGCCCACCGATGGGATGAGTTCGGGGACGGGCCGGCCTCGAAACGCCTCGCGACTGCTACGCTCGCTGCCATGTCGTGGCGACCGACTCGGCCCCTCGTCCCCCTCGTCTTGTCGTGGGCGCTGGGATGTGCGAGCGCACCGACCCCACACAACCCCGCTGCCACGCGACCGGGCTCCTCGTCCGCCGCCGAGACCCCGGCATCGCAACGCATCGACGACTACGTAGGGCAATTCGGACGGCACTGGGGCGAGGCCTTCCGATTCAACGGCTACGTGATGGTCGTCCGCGATGGCGAGGTGCTCTACAGCAACGGCTTCGGACGCGCCGATGCAGCGGGGAGCCCCTTCGAGGCGACCACGGTCTTCCCCATCGCTTCCAACACCAAGGCATTCACGGCGGCGGCCATCCTGAAGCTCCAGGAGCGGCAGAAGCTCAGCGTCGAGGATCGGGTCGTGGACCATCTCCCCGACTACGAGGGCCCTGCCGCCGAGGTCACCATCCACCAGTTGCTGACGCACACAGCGGGCCTGCCGAGCTATACGACCTTCCCCAAGTACTTCGAAACGCAGAGTCGGGAGCGGAGCGTAGAAGAGATCCTCGACCTGTTTCGTGCCCGCCCGCTGCTGTTTTCCCCGGGCGAGAGCTACACCTACAGCAACTCGGGCTACGCACTGCTCGGCGCCATCATCGAAGCGGCCTCGGGTTCGAGCTACGGTGAGTTTCTCGCCTCCGAGATCATTGCCTCCGCCGGCCTCCAGGACACGAGCTTCGTGCCGGCCGGGTATTGCCAGGATGAGCTGCCCGGCTACGCGTTGGGGGACGACGAGCGGCTGAAGCTCGACGACCAGAACACCCACATGTCCAATGGCTTCTCCGCAGGCGGCATTCGATCGACGGCGACGGACCTGGCCGCTTGGGGTACCGCACTCTTGGATGGCCGCGTGTTGCAGGCGTCGTCCATGGAGGCGCTGTTCACCGCGGAGCGAGAGCACTACGCGTACGGGTGGGAGATCGGTGAACTGGCGGGGCAGCCCCTGTTCTGGCACGGCGGCGTGATCTGTGGATTCCAGAACCAGGTGGTGCTGCTTCCCGAGGAGAAGCTCGTGGTCGTGGCCTGGATCAACAATCGAGATTTCGCGCTCGATCCTCTCGTCCCTGGCGTGGTGTCGCTGGCGCTCGGCGAGGAACCTCTGCCCGTGGAAGAGCCGGCACTGGTCGAGCTGTCCGAAGCGCAACGGAAGCGCATCGCCGGCCAGTACCAGATCACGGACCAGGGCCGGACGGCCGCGATCGAGGCGGGCGCCCCCGAGACGTGGATCGATACGGTCTCGGCGCTGACCCTGGTGGACCGTGGAGGTGAGCTGTACGTCGAGAATCTGGGCGGGCTGTTGTCGGCGACCGAGGATGGGCCGCTAGTGGTTCGGAGCTGGCGAGTGTTCTTCACGTTCGAGCGCGACGACACCGACCGAATCACCGGGATGTGGATGCGGCAGGGCGACACCTCGATCGAGTATGACCGCGCCCCCGCAGCCGACGAGCCCTGAGCACCGCCCGCTACTCCTCGACCACCGCCCTCAGCCGCTCGATGGCTTCATCCCACTGCGCCGACGCCCGCGCCAAGTAGTCTCGAGCCCGCCGAATGGACTCGGGCCGAATCGAGAAGTGGCTCTCGCGACCCGAACGCTTGCGCGACACGACACCCGCTCGCTCCAACGTACGCAAGTGCTTCGTGACGCCTTGACGCGTCATGTCGAGGCCCTCGGCCAGCTGTGCGATCGAATGGCGTCTCCCGTCACTCAGGCGCGACACGAGCTCCAGGCGAGTGGCATCGCCGAGCGCCGCGAACACGTTCGCCGACGCAACCACGCTACGCGCCGTACTAGCTCTCGACATGGGCAGCGACGTTCACGGCCTGGATGTCCCAACCCTGCTCATTCGAACGCAGCACCTCGAGCCGCTTTGTCTCCGGGAAGTGCAAAAAGCCGGTCTCGGTGATGGTGAGGCGCGTCCCCGCCGCGGTGGGCTCCAGTCGGAACTCCACCATCACCTTCGCGTCCTCGGGATAGTCGGTATCGGGATCGACGGCGCTCGGCGGCCACGAGAACGCAAACAGGCGCTCGTGCTCCATCGTTTCGGTGATCGACACCCATTGCATGTCCTCGTAGCCGGGCGCCGTGATGTTGCCGGTCGTGGTCGCTCCCACCTCGAAGGGGTTGTCCAGCCGAACCCGAAACCACGCTCCGAACTCCTCGTGGTCGGTGATGGCCTTCCAAACCCGAGACACCGGGGCTGCGAGCTCGACGATCTTCTCGATTCGATCTTGGTCCGCGCGGACGGTCATGAGTGCACCTCCTCGTGCATCTTGACGCGTTTCGCCAAAAGAGCAACCATTTAGTTGCATTTAGTCTTCGGCCGGACCGGGCACGAGTCCCGATGACGAACCGGCGCCTGCTACAGTCCCCACCCGATGACGGATTGGTCTCGACGACGAATTCTGAGCGCAGCCGCCGGCCTCCCGTTCTTGGGCTCGGGATGCGCCCTGTTCAACAGGGCGGTCGAGCCCGTGCGTGTGATGGGCGAGGCGAACATCGACGGCGCGGCCCCACTGGCCGCGGGAAGCATCGACGCCGTCGTGGAGATGACCGCACCGTGGGTCGCCTACGATGGTCGCTATGGCGGTGCCTCCGACGAGCACGATCGGATCATCATCAAGCGATACGACAAGGACGCGCTGCGGATCGGTCCCACCCCTGGTGGCGCATGGACCGTGCAGACCTTCAATGTCGACGCCGGCCGTGACACGGGGATGCTGGCCGCCCACCCCGAGCTCGCTACGCCCGACTTCGTGGCTGCAGGTCCGGTGATGAAGGAGCTCCCGGACTACAAGGGCAATCGCACCGTCGTGTTCGCGGGCGGCAGCAAGGTGATGCTCCTGCAGATCAGCAGCTACTACGACTCCGAAGCGGTGGTCGACAAGCAAAAGGGCCGCGTGATCTTCCAGGGCGCCGACCTGTCCGCCCTCCTGGGCCCCAACCGCGATGGCTACCGCATGTTCGCGGAAGTCATGCAGGGGCTGAAGGTCCATGCGCTGCCGTGGACCGACGCTGGCCCCGACATGTCGAAGCCCGGCTACACGCTCGAGGTCACCGCGTCCATCGGCGTGACGGCCACACTACGGCTCACCCGCCGCACGCTCGGCTGAGCGTCGGTGGGTATGCTGAACGACGCGTTCATGATCGATTTTCGTGTGCTTCGCCCTTCGAGTCGACCGCCGATGTCGGTGCCGGGTCGAGCCTAAGCCCCGCTGGAGCGCATCTCGGGCACCAGATGGAATCGTATCGGTACGGCGGCCCGAGGATCCGTGCTCGCAAAGCCGAGCCGCTCGAGCAATCGAGCACTGCGTCGGTTGTCCGGGGCGCAATCTGCCTCGATGCGGCGAAGACCGAGGTCGTCGAAGGCATAGACAATCACGGCGGAGACGATCTCGTGCATCATCCCCTGCCCTTCGCAGGCCCCCGCGATGCCGTACCCCAGGCGGCAGTGGCCTTCGGCATCCGAGTGCATCGACGTCAACGCGACCGTCCCCACCACTGACTGCCCATCGGCGCTGAAACCGTAGAGCTTGCAGCTCGAACCGGCACGGAACTCCGCCCGGGCCCGATCGGATGCCTCGGCCCAGAGTTGCTCCTCGAGCATGGGGGAGGGAAGCGGCGGATCATAACGTTGACCGTTGGCCGACCAGTACTCGAGGAGTTTGGGCGCGTCGTCGCGCGCGCTCAGGCGGACGATGCACCGCGGAGTTCGGAGGCAGGGAAGGTCTTGCATGGCATTCGCCTTCGAGCGTCAACGGAAAGAGCCTAGCGCCGTCTTGTCCCGTGCGCTCCGTTCGGCGTCGGCGATGAAGCGATCGAGCACGCTGCGGTCCTCGAGGTGCGCGCGTATGCCCGAGATGACTCGCTCCAGGCGCTCTCGGTCGAGCGCCAGAGACCCGGCGCCGTCGCGACTCGGTTGTGAGACAGAGCCGACGAACGCCTCGTCGGCGGCGAGCTGCTCGCCGAGCCAGGCCAGGAAGTCGCCTCCCGTCTGGCAGCCGGCGGCGAGGGTGAGGTGCAAGGAAGGCCCCTCGAGCGCGACGGGTCGGTGCCAGGTTTGCGCGGGTACGTACAGCGCATCGCCCTTCGACAGCCACACGTGACGGCTACTGGTGCCCGTGTTCCCGGCGTTGAGCTGGGCGAGCCGACGCTGTCGCTCGAGCGGCGAACGAATCGGCCCCGGGGCAAGCTCCCAGTACTTGCTGCCCTCGAGCTGGAGCACGAGGACATGGGTGTCGTCGAAGTGATAGTCGAGACCGGGTCCGCTCGCGCCAGGACTGTAATAGGCGTTGATATGGCAGCGGGTGCCGAACACCTCGTGGAGCTGCCACAAAAGCGGCGCGAGGGTGGGATGACAGTGGTGGGCCGCGCTCAGGCGAAGGGTGGTCGTCCAGCCGTTGCTCGTACCATGACGATGGGCCTGGTCCCAGCTCTCGGCCTCGTCCCAGCGTGGTGGGTACGGGCGGGTCGGCGGAGCCGGGGGCAAGTAGTTGCCTTGTTCGAACATCTCGATGTGCGAGGTCCCGGCTTCGTGCGCGTAGGGGTGGCGCTCGTGGACCTCGCGAACGAGGCGGAGCAGCGTGTCGCCATCGAGTATCTCGGAAAACCGGCCGGAGTCGCCGCGGAGCACCAGGGCCTGGCGATCGGCGTAGTCTTCGAGGAAATCGGACAGCTCGAGCGGAGCCACGAGTTCATCCAAGCCGGTACCGGCAGGCCGAAGGGGTGCGGTCATCGTCGGCACGGAGACACTCGCTGCGATCCTCTTCGAGACTTCATCGCGGCGGTCATCGTCGATGAAGCGAGCGAGCGACTCCGGGTCCATGTTCGGCTCGGCCCGGATCGGTTCGCCCGACAGCCGCAGGAGGCCCTCGGGGCGGTTCGCCCACGCACACAGCACAGCGGCACCCAAGGCGGCGGTCGTGTCGTCGGGTACGGTGACGGCAGCGCGCAGGTGCTGCTCCATGAACTCTCGCAGCCGGCGTGGTCGACACCCCGAGCCCACGATCAGCAGCGGAGTATCCGGTACGACCTGGCGAGCAGTTGCGGCCAACCGTTCGATGTCACGAGCCGCGACGTCGAGGGCCGCTCGCGTCAGCCCGGCTCGCTGCGCTCCGTCCGGGGACTGGCTACACAGGGCGACGCGCCAGTGGTAGTAGCCGTCGGCAAAGGACTCCTGCGAGTCATGACCCGCGAACGGCACCGCGCTCGCAGAGGCCGGGGCCTCCAGCTCCGACAAGTCAGTCTCGTACAGTTCGGCCAGCAGTTCCAGCAGCGTCGCCGGGCCGCTGTTGGGCTTTGCCGCCCCCGGGAGCGGATTGCCCCCCACGAGACTCGGTAGCCCAGCGCCGAGCCTCAACACGGCCTCGATCCGGTTGCCCGTGAAGCGATAGATCCCGATGCCGGCATCGACGACGAGCACGCAGAGTTCAGCGTTGGGGACCCGAACCGCCGCAGCGGCTGCCATCGCGGCGAGCGGATCGGAGCTCGTCGACGTCTCCGCGGTCTCGACGAAGGCCTGGGCCTCGACGAAGCTGGACAACCCGCACCGCCGAGCATGGCTGATGCGTTGGGCCTCCGTCCATGTGCCTCGAGCCCGGACGACTCGACCAACACCAGCCCACGACTGAGCCGCCGGGTTCAGGGCGAGTCCGCTGGCCACCGCGCTGTACAGGCACAGGCCCTCGCGCTCGGGGCCCCGCGCAACGCCGGATCGGCCGATCGCGAAGGCACCATCCCGGGGTCGGATCGCGATGCAGGTGCCGGGGAAACGCTCGGGGTCCACCCCCAAGAACACGGTGTCGGTGGGCTCGCTGGGGCTCATGCGTTCCTCCAATCGGCGGCGTACCAACCGAAGAAGTCGTAGGCGCGGTGACTACGGTCGAGGGTGAGGCGGACCGGCTGCATCTCGTTCTGAACCTCTCCCGCCGCCTCGACCAGGCCGCTGCACCACACCTCGGCGGGGCGATCGATGACGAACTCACCGCGGTAGCCGATTGCGATCCTGGCCTCCACCGGACCTCGGGGCACGGCCGTTCCCTCGCCGACGAAGCCCTGGATGACCCCCTCGCTCGAGTCGATGTCGAACACGACCATCGGCCTGCGCTGTCCCTGCTCGTCTCGGATCTCCGAGCGATGCGGCAGGACGGGGGCACCCGATGACGCGGGTCGGGGTTCACCGCGGAGGCGATGGTCCAGGGCCAGCCGTTGCGACGAGCGCATGGGGTAGTCGCAGCCCTTGCACGACGCGCGCTCCCGCAGCTTGCCGCCCAGGGCATCGCGGCGCAGCGACTTCATCGCAGGCCCGTTCCACAGCTCGGCGATCGATTGGTTCGCAAGCGAGCCAAAGGTCTCGTCGTGGGACCAATCTTGGCAGCACAGCAGGGCCTCCCCGTCCCAGCGCAGGGTCAGGGTCTCGACGGGGTAGCTGCAATAGCCGTAGTCCTCCTCGACCTGCTGCATCACTCGGTCATCGCCCTTCGTCCCCGCGCGAGTCGAGTAGGGCAGCAGCCGCACCGAGTACCCTCGCTCGGACCAGTAGTGGCGAAAACGGTTGCCCGCTTCGACGTCGTCGGAGCCGACGACGGAAGACACGACGACCTGGCTGCGATCGCCCTCCCACGTCGTGAGAACCTCGTGGACCCGATCCCAGCGATCGCGGCCGTGGACCTGCAGGTAGCGTCGCTGGTCGGTGGCGTTGATCGACACCGTCAGCTGAAAGCGGGGGAAGGTCGCGAGTTCATCGAGGACCTCGTGACCGAGCCGGCTCCCGTTGGTGACCGTGGCGATGGCCTTGATGTTGTCGATGGCATGGGCCTGCCGCACGAAGTCGACGAAGCGCTTGTCGACCATCGGCTCGTTCTGGAGCATCAGGCACAGCGTCACCGTCTGCCCCGATTGCTCGATCTGCTCGAGGATGCCGCGATACAGCTCGTCGTCCATCCACGCGGCCTTGGTGTCGAGCGCGGTCGCGGGATACGGGCACATGCTGCACGCGTAGTTGCAGCGATTGTGCGTCTGAATCTGGATCCTCCGGGGGAAGGCCGAGCCGATTTCTTCGTGCATCGTAAGGGTCCTTCGGTCTACGTCGTGGCGCCGTGGCGTTGCTGCTCGGCGATCTGGCAACCGGCTCGATACGCATCCGCGTTGGCGACCAGTTGCTCGATGTGGCAGTGCTCGCCGACGGTGGCGGCATCCTGCAGGGTCTTGGTGACGGGCTCGTGTGCCCCCTGCCCGTACAGGGTGTTGCGATGCGCAACGAAGGCGAGCAGCTGTCGGAAGCGGAGGCTGTCGGCGTCGCTGACCCGCGGCACGTGGTTCATCGTGATCAGCCGTCGCGGGCCGCGGGCGTGGAAAGCGGCATGCTTGATGTTCGCGTCGAAGATCAAGACATCGCCGGGCGCCGACTCGAGCGCGACGCTGGGGATCTGATGTCCGCGGCGGCCCCAGTAGCTCAGCTCGTGGGCGACACGGTTGGTCGAGACTCCCGTGGCCAGCTCGGAGCTGAGAGCGGCGGAGAACTGATCGTTGGCGTGGTGTGAGCCGGGGATGACCCGCAGACAGCCGCTATCGGCGTGCAGGTCTTCGAGGTAGATCGAGATTCGCAGCGAACGAAAGGGCAGCACCAGTCGGCCCGCGCCATCGTCCGAGTGCCAGGGGGTGCACTCGCCGGAGAACACCTGGCCCGTGGAGCCGACGTACGAGAAATCGTCTCCGAGCAGGTCTCGGATCACGGAGACGAGCGGGTCGCCGAAGCCGATGCTGGCCAGTCGCGGGTCCTCGCCCAGGATGTTCGCAATGGACACTCGCTGACCGGGATGAGCCTCGCGCCATCGGGCCGCGCAGGCATCGAACGCGTGCTCGATCTCGGCGATCCGTGTCGAGAGCAGCCCCGGCAGGTGGAGGAACCCAAAGGTCTCGAAGAACGAGCGGTCTTGCGAAGGCATGACGTGGGGCCTAAGAGGTCGAGAGGAAGGAGGGCTGCGCCGCCCCGAGTCGGAGCGACGCAGCCGCACAGCTGGCTACTGCCAGGTGTCGTTGGCGTTGATCGTGTGCAGCCGGATCGGGCCCAGCGGGTTGGTGGGAAGGGGGCCACCCGCGCCGGGAACCGCCGCACCACCGAGGACCTCCTTGAGCTGCTCGAGGTCGAGCACCTTGGTGTCGGCGCCCACGATGTTGTCGTCAGATTTGGTGTTCTTCTCGTTCTTGTTCATTTGTCTATCGACTTTCCGTTACAGGGTTGATGTGAGTGCACCCGAGAGCATCCCGGATGCCTTGGGGGCAAAAATTCGGAAGGGGGTTTGGTGTCAGATCGTCTACGCGTGGTCTTGCACAGGAACGGGAACGCGGCGATCGGCTTTGTCGCGGAGCCAGCCCAGCAATCGTGGTCCCACGTGCGTGGCACAGAGTCCTGCCTCGTAACCGGGGACGATGCAGCGCACGACGTGGAAGCGCCCGTCGTCCAGCGACAGATCGACCGCGAGGACCCGCTCGAGTCCACCCCCCTTGCAGACCTCGAGCGCACGCTGGAGGTCGCCAGTGATGGTGCGAGTGCTGAGATCGGGCAGCTGTCGGAAGTCGACCGGCTCGGTGCTGCTCCACTGCAGCGCATGCTGTCGCACGGTCTGGATGTCCATCCCGGCCCGGGCAGCCTTGTCACGCTCGAGGTCCTCGCGCGAGCCCGACACCACCGTGAGCCGGGTGTAGACCGCCTCGCTCAGCGCGGACGCGAACGCAACGCGGGGGTCGAGGTGACACGCCTGGCCGGCGTTGACGTACAGCGTGTTGTCTTCGTTGCGATCGTCGAGCGCGACAGAGAACAGCGGCAGCGAGAACTCGTTGTAGACGACCCAGCAGTGCACATCGATGCCGGCCGATTGCAGCGTCTCGATGACGTGCCGGCTGTGCTCGTCGGTGATGGTCGACAGATCGAGCGGCCGTCCATCGCGAAACCACCAGGCGTAGGTCGCGATGTCTCGCTCGATCACCTCGATCAGCCCGTAGAGCAGCGCCTCGGTGAGGGTCGCTCCCGTGGCCGCCCCGGCGGAGCTCGACGGGAACAAGCGTGGGCCCTCGGGGACGGGAAAGAACACGGAGGCCGCGGGAACCATCATGGCCTCGCCCGTCAGCAGGTCACGGGCGGGCCACCACGGGAGGGGCTCCGACTCCGACCAGGTACAGTCGAGCTCCCGAACCAGTGCATTGGGGTGCAGGACGCGGTGCTCCCGAGCGACCTCGGCGAGCGTGCCGTACACCACGGGGCGATTGCGGCAGGACAGACACGCCCGCTCCACGGCTTCCAACAAGGCGCCGACTCGTGCTCCGTCGGCACTGAGCCCCTTGCCGCCGGTCACCGTGATGTCGCCGACGTCGGCATAGGGGCGAAGCGAGCTGTAGCTCGATAGCCCCAGGCGTTCGAGGTCGGAAAGATCGGCCAGCCTCGTCACGCCGACCCTTCGGGCGTCGATCCATGCCCGCTCCAGCGCGGCCTCGGGGGACGAGATTCGATGAGAACCGGGCGTCTTGGGCTGCTCGCCGGGCCGCCCGAGGAACTGCTCGACCGAGGGGGGCTCGGCCGGGACGTACTGCATCGTCGGCGGCCCTGCGGGGGCGCGGCGAACAATTCGGCGTTCCGCGATCCGGGTGAGCAACTCCACCGCATCGAGAGCCTTGCGATCGTGGGCGCGCGGATCTTGCTCCATGGCGGAGACGAGAGTCGACAACGCCGCATTGCTCGAGGTCGCGGGCGCCTGGCGCAGAAAGTCGAAGGTCCGCTCCCAGTACGGCACATCCGCCGCGCAACGCAGCGCAGCATCGACCTGCGCCGCGCCGAGGACCCCGCTCGCCACCGCGCGCTCACCGGCCCATCGTAGGTTGACCATGGGCACGGACATTGCTCGATGCCGCTCGGTGTCGAACACGAGCGCGACCTCTTCGTCGGACTCGATGCGGCCGGAGACATAGGCCTCGTAGATCCAGCCGACCCCGTTCATCCCCAAGGGCTGACTCTCGGAGGCCCGCAGCGCGCCCATCGAGGACGAGCCGCAGATCCATGCTCCCGCGTGAACGGCCTCGCGAATCTCGACCAACGAGACGGACAGGCTCTGGGAAAACTCGCCGTCGATGATCGCGAAGCGTGACCACCCTTCGGCGAGCAAGCGCGGCAGGTCCCCGCGTCGAATCGGAGGCTGGAAGTGGGCATCCGGGAGGATTGCCTCGGCGTCTTCGCGGGGCAGGCACGGACCCTGGAACACGACCCAGCGCTCGTCTCGATGTTCGTCGTTCGTGTTCATGACTATGCGGCCTCCACCAGGAAGGGTCGGAACCGGGCGTCGATGCGGATGTCGTGCTCGTGGAACAGACGTTGGACTCGCCACTGCGCCAGCCCGTCGTCGTCGTCATCGGGGCCGATGTCGTGCAGCGCTCGAAGCACGCTCGCCTCGCTGTCGTGGCTCGCCAGCAACGCCTCCAGCAAGCGGTACGGGGTCGTCTGGGTACGCCCACTCGGATCGACATCGACTCCGAGCCCAGCCATGAGCTGCTCGAACGCGGGGCTGCGATGGCCTCGGAGCAGCTCGCACAGGATGAACGCCAGCGCGTTGTCGAGTGCATGCCCGGCCTCGTCCGGGTCGAGTCGCTCGGCGAGCAGGCGCGGCGATGGACCAGTGCCGTCGGGCCACAGTCCGCTCAAGCGGTTGGCGAGGGCGTCCGGCACCCCCGGCAGCGCGGGAGGCTCGGGGCCGAGCCGGGCGGCGATCCACTCGGGGGTCGCGCTTCGACGCAAGAAGCGGCACCAGTCGCGCCCCTTGCGGTGCTCACCGGCCAGCAGCGTCTTCTCCACGTAGTCGAAGAACGACAGAGCCTCGGTCACGCCACCCAGGGCTCCGACGATCGCCTTGGGGATGTGGAAGGTCGGGTGCAACAGGCGCGTGTCGTCGCTCGACGTCGTGCCGGTATGGGTCTGCGAGTGCGCGACCGACTGCTCTCCGACCACGTCCACCACGCTGTCGAAGAGGCGGGTGCCCACCCCGACCTCGGCGCGGGCGAAGCGACCGGCGAGGTCTCGATCGTAGCGCTTCAGCGTCTGGGCGATCGTGTTCGGGGTGCTGAACGCATTGCCCAGAAACAGCCCGATCTTGGCCCCTCGGCCATCGGGTCCGCCGGGCAACAGCTCGGCCGTGATCTGGGCGTGCTCCACCAGGTCGGACGCTCGGTAGGGCACCCGGCAGGATCGCAGGACCGAGTCCTCGAGCGCAGGGAAGTCGTTCCAGCCTCCCATGAAACCGGAGCGGTACATCAGCTCGAGATCGTCGCGACCGAGCCACCGCGGCAGCATGTACGCGCGCCACGACACCGGAGTCGTTCGCCCCTCGTTGAAGCGAAGGAACCGCTCGGAGACCGTGCGCGCCAGATCGGCCGAGCCCATGTTGAGCTCCGAGCAGACCAGCCACACGCTGCGGACCCCCTGGCGAGCCAGGAACTCCACGTCGGCCATGACCGCATCGAGGTCTCGGACGCGGGTCTTTCGGCCTTTGACGGTGGGCTCGGTGCAAAAGTAGCAGCGATAGGGGCAACCGCGAGCCAGCTCGACGGCGACCGTGGGCGGGTCTTGCCCGTGGAGCTGGCCTTGGCCGTAGAAGCTCTCGAGCGCCGCGAAGACCTCTTCGTCGTACTCGCGCTCGTTCAGCGGCGCGTGGAAGACCCTGGCGTTGGAGGCCACCTGTCCCCCGTCGTCGAAGAGCAGGTTGTCGACGCGATCGAGGTCTCGGCCCGCGAGGACCGAATCGAACGCGGCCAGCATGCCATCGGGCTCGCCTTGAACCCCGAAGTCCACGCCGAGGTGCCGATAGAGGCGATGAGCGTGCGTCGTGAATCCGAAGCCGCCCGCGAAGATCTTGGCGTCAGTACGCCGACGAACCTGCTCGACCAGCCACCGGGTGTCACGCAGCGGAAAGTAGGCGAACTCGGAGGTCGACGGGTGGTAGTCGCGGAGCAGGAGCGAATCGGCCTGGCGCAGGTGGACTCCCACCGCGCGAGGACGGTGCGTCTCTAGCAGCCGATCGAGGTGCGGTCCGATCTGCTCGGGCGCGACTCCGAACAGATCGTGCCCGACCACCCGCAGACCATGCTGCTTGGCGATCGCCCTCACTTGCACGAATGCATAGGGATAGACCGGGCGCCGCGGATAGTTCGTCGCGTTGAGCAGCAGGAGATCGGTAGACATGAAACCAAGCCGCACCAGGAACCGTGCGCCTCTTCGTCGTGCACCGATAGAGTCGTTGTAGGGAAAACGGATCAGAGAAAAATTCGAATTTTCCTCGGGGCGAAATTGTCTCTGGGAGGGGCTCGAGCGGTTGCGAACGGCCGAGCGGCCAGCCGCCCCAAAACGATGAACGATCCCCCGTCGGCTCGATCGACGGACAGTGGTACGTGCTCGGCATCGATGCCATCGATCCCCACTGCGGGTAGCTGGACTCCGCAAAAACGAAAGAGGCCTCGATGCTCGCCGAATCCTCGCGGACTGGCGGCACCGAGGCCTCATTCACCCTTGCCCGGGCGCGTGGGCTACTCCTCGACCTGGCTGACCACCATGTTGACGAAGGTCGAGTCGCACCAGTTGGCGCCGAGCCCTTGATGAACGCGAAGGTAGACCCGCTCACCCGTGGCCATCGACAGCGCCACGTCGTGCTCGTAGGTGATGCCGAAGTCCCCGTACTGCGTCCACAGCAGGTTGCCCTGGTCGTCGCGAAGCTCGATGTCTACCCCTTGGCCGACACAGCCGGGGTCCCCCGTGCCGATCTCCACCGCCACGTCGGCCTCGCCATCCGCGGGCGCCTCCCAGGCCAGCGTCGTCCAGCCGGCACAACCCTTGACCGAAGGCGGAACCATGACGAGCTGGTCCGGATCGGTGATCCAGGGGAAGAACGATGCGTCGGTGCAGGTCGGATCGCGCCACGAGTCGTTCCCCCAGTAGGCCGGGCCGGGCTCCAGCTCGGTGTAGTTGCCGTTGCCGTCCGCGTCGTACAGGTAGCGCCACGTGTCGTCCTCTTGGTCGCTGCCCGCGGTGCACAGCGACTGACCCAAGACGCGGGGATCGTCGTCGATCACCACGCAGCCATAGCCCGGGCCCCCCATCGAGCCACCGTCGGCGAGCCGCACGATGTACCAAGTCCCCAGCAACGAACACAGCTCGCCGTTGCGCGCTCGCGCCTCGTCGGGGGTCACGAGCGAGAAGTCCCCCGAGCACGTGCCGTCGCCCGGGAACAGCTGGTCCTGGTGCGGCACTCCGAGCTCGAAGTCGGCCGCGGCATCGTAGATGGTCGGCTCGACGCACGACCCATCCGCCGCCACCGAGGCACCGGCCAGCTCCGCCTCGCACGCGCTGCCGTAGGTCACCCCATCACAACCGCAGACCTCACCCGCCGGGGCGAACTCGCAGCCGATGGGTTGGGCTTTGCACATCCCCGCGGCCACCGTGCCGCACGCCGCCGCCTCGTCGAAGCTGCAGAACGAGTCCGCGCTGCAGTCGTCGTTGCTCGTACACGCCCCGGCGCCCTGGTAGGCGTACAGCGGCTGGCACGGCTCGACGTCGAAGTCGGTGTGCTGCGGGCCCCAGTACCAGGACTGACTCTGCGTGAGGTTGTTCCACACGCCCATGCCCATGTAGCCCACGACGTCCACCCAGTACGAGACGCTGGTTGGTCCATCGTAGAGGATGGGGAACACCTGCCAGTTGTTGCCGGACTCCGCCGTGACGGCGAACGCCTCGGTGGTGGGCACCGTCCCCACGAGCGACTGGTACGCGGGCGTGCTGCCGTTGACCTGCGCTGCGACGACGCTACCGAAGGGCAGGTCGTAGTCGGCGGCCGTGCCTGCTCCTTGGTTGGGGAACCATGCCTGGTACGCCTGATTGGCGGCGTTCCAGGTGAACACGCCGGTCACCGAGCTGCCCAGCTGCGCCGCGACATCCGAGGCACGCGAGGGTCCGCCCAGCATGCACAGGCCCAGCTTGTTGTAGCCTGGCGCCATCTCGGTGGTCTTCTTCATCAGCATCGTCGACGGCTGGCCATCGATGCTGAGGCGATAGAAGGTGTCCGACGTGGGCTGATCGTGATGCGCCGCGTCAGCATCGATGTAGCTGGTGGTCCCCGCGGGAAGCACGATGACCTCCGCGCCCGAGCTGGGCAGGGCAGCAGCGTCGCTCAAGTCGGTGGGCTCCGTCGTTCGGTACAGGCGAACATCGGCGCCGGAGGGCCCGGCCACCGACCAGTCGAGCACAACGTCGTTCCCGACGACCGAGACATCCACACCGAAGCCCGGGAAGGCCGGCGTCCCACGACCATCCTCGAGCGCATCCGCAGCGGAGTTCGGCACGCCCTCCCCTTCTTCCTCATCGGCGAGTTCGGCCTCGAGCTCCAGGTCGTTGGTGGGGCCCTCGGCCTGGCAGGCCGGCAGCGCGAGCAGGGCGAGGGTCGTAAGGGCAGCGTGGGTGGTCTTGATGGTCATGGCGTGTACGTCCTTCGGGGGCCAGGCGCCTCGTCGGTGACCGCACGGTTTTTCATCGTGCCGGTCGCCGAACGGGGCGGCGTTTCGACTTCGAGGGCGGCGACGAGGCCCGCTCGCCCGGTTCGCCCTAGCTGTCCGACCACACCCGGTTTCGTTCCCGCCTTTTTGCTGGCTACTTCGAATGGCCGTACGAGGCCCCCGAACGCCGCTACGGAGCCCTTCGCCCGGGACGAGGGCCGACGACCGAGGCCGCCGGCCCAGCTGCGATAGCCTGACCAGGTGCCGGTCTCCGCTCGAATCGAAGCGATCTTGGCGAAGCAACGCAGCGATGCCGAGCAGCGCGATTGGAGCACGGCCAAGGGCATCGTCGCTGCGGTCGGAGCCGCACGCGATGCGCTGGAGCGAAGGCTCGCCCAGCCGGGCGCCCCACCATCGGCAGAGCAGCTCGCGGACGCAGTCGAGGCCGCCAAGGCCGAGTTTCGTGAATTGTGGGAGGACGAAGCGGGCTACGGACTCGCGACGCTCGGCGAGATTGCGGCCGCCCTCCGATCGGGGCCTGAGGACTGAGCCGCCTTCGCGGCCCCAGCCTCACCCGTGTCGCGCTCGGCGGCCGGGCTCGATCACAGCTTCCACTCGAAACCGGTTTCCTTCTCGCTCCGTTCCCAGAGTCTCGTCATGACGGCTTTGTCGTGGGCGTGGGGCTCCAGCGTGCCCCTGCCCACGGGACCGACCCACTCCATCCGTCCCGTCGGACCGAAGAGGGCGCGCTGCTCCAGACCCTCCTGCGTCGCGCACATGACCTCTGGATACGCGCCCTTCTCGGCGGTCTGAACCATCGGAGACATCGCCATGAGCCGGAACATGATCCGCATGGCCAAGCTACCGCTCGTGTCGATGAGCGAGGTCGCGGACGACCCGGGGTGACAGACATAGACTTCGACGTCCTTGCTGGTCGCCTCGATCTTGTCTTGAAGTTCATAGGCGAACATCATCTGCGCCAGCTTGCTCTGGCTGTAGACCGGGTTGGCGCTGTAGTTGCCGTCCCAGTTCATGTCGTCGAACTGGATCGTCTTGATCCCCATCTTGTAGCCCAAGCTCGCGACCACCACGATACGGCCCCTCGACTCTTCGACCCGCTCGAAGAGCAGCCCGCACAGCAGGAAGTGACCATAGTGGTTCGTGCCGAGCTGGCTCTCGAACCCATCGACGGTGAGCTTTTGCTTGGGCACCTGGGCAATGGCCGCGTTGCAGATGAGGGCGTCGATCCGGGGCACCGTATCCAGGAGTTCCGCCGCGGCTTCGCGCACGCTCGACAGCGCCGCCAGGTCCATGCGTATGAAGCGGACCTCTGCCCCCTCCCCGAACTCCTCCTTCAGCTTCGCGATGGCAGCGTTGGACTTTTCGGGATTGCGGTTGAGCATCACCACCCCCGCCCCCTTCGACAGGAAGGTTCGCGCCGCCTGGAACCCGACCCCCCCGTTGGCACCGGTGATGACGAAGGTCTTTCCGGTGAGCGAGCTCAGTCGCTCCGGGGTCCAGCCGTGGGGTCCAAATGTCTTGTCTGCCATCTCAGGTCTCCCGCCAGCCAGTGCGAATCGGGTCTCGCCCGCCAGCTCGTGTCCCAAACCTAGGCGCTACGCGACGACACTCTACTGTCTCCGCGCGCCAATTCCCTGCCTCCACGCGCCAGCTCGACCGAAGGCGTCGGGCCGAGGCCTCCCTCAGGTCGACGAAGGGCGCTCGACCACCAGCAGGCAACACAGCGCGAGCTGCCCGGACACCGACACCACGTAGTGCGCGAAGACGTCGGTGATCACCAGCTCGAGACCGATCGCGAGCGCGGTGAGGCCCACCAGCATCGCCCACGCCGATCCACGCCCCCGCAGCGACTTGGCCAGGGCGTCCCACCGCCGAGCCAGGAACAGGCTGATGGCCATCACCACCGTACTCAGCCCGGCGAAGGCCCACGACGACAGCGCGTGCGTGTCGACGAGCCAGACGACCACGGCGATCACGGCGTAGTGCACGGGCACCACGGCCAAGCTGCTGATCCCCCGCAAGCTGATGCGACCGGCCAAGCCCGCCGAGGGAGCCGCGAGCAACGACACGCCGGAGCCGAGCGCCAGGGCCACCATGCCCGAGACGAAGAACACCTTGGAGACCGTGCCCCAGCGCATCATGTTTGCGCCGCGAATCGCCAGCCACCACACCACCGCCAAGCCGACGACCCCGAGCGCCAGCACGACCCATGTGATCACGCGTCGACGCTCGAGCACCAGCTCTTGCTTGCGCTGAAGCAACACCCCCGCCGAGAACCCGGCCAGCGCATACGCGACCCAAGGCAGCACGGGATACGAGAAGCCAGGGGGCGAGCCCAGCCCCGCGAGCCAGTGGAGCATGGTGGGCGCCTGGCCCGGCCCCACCGCATCGACCAGGCGAGGCGTCACCCCGTAGCGGAGCGCAGCCACCAGGACGACACCGACCAAGGGCCAGATCCACCCGACCCGCCATCGACGCAGCGGCTCGAGCAACAGCATGCACAGCGCGATGAAGCCGAGGAAGTTCAGGCCGATCCACGTCTCGGGGCTCAGCCACATCAGCGCGTCGGCCAGCAGGAGGATCCAGACCTTGCGCAGGAACCCGAACGCATGCCCACCGCGCTTGCGGGGTAGCTCGCTCTGAATTCCATAGCCGATCCCCGTGGTGGCGAAGAACACCACTGGCGCGTAGCTCCCGATGATGAACAGCGCGCCCATCAGCGGGTCCTCGCGCTGCACCGCGGTCAGCCACTTCGCCGCCGCATGGTTGTAGACCATGATGATGCCCGCGATCCCGCGCAGGACATCGAGCTCGACCCATTTTGTTCGCTTCGAAGGTGCGCCCACGGAACGGTCGGCATCCTAGCAGGCCCCGGCTGTCACGCCCGCGTTGGTGATTTTGTTCATCCCCTGTGACTTCTGATCGGTTCGCCGGTTGCTTCGACCACGGTGAACACCCGGGAAATCGAGAGTACGGGTGGGTCCTGCTCCGATGGTAACCTACCGCCGTAGTGACACTGCCGAGGTGAGATGACCGGACGAGAAGTACAGCCGCCCGAGTTCATTCGTGACCTGCTCGGCGAAGTCCTGGGCGAGCGCCTGGCGTGCTGGACCACCGGGCAACACCAGTGCTCGGTACGGGTCGGCGTCGAGGACCCGACGGGTGAGGCCTACGAGGGTTTGTTCTTCGACCTGGACAGTGAGTACGGGGTGCATCACCTCGGCACCGTCTGGGAAATTTACAGCGGAGGACGACCGCGGCTGGGGCACGCGTGGGACGACAACGAGGAAGACCAGTTCGCGGACCCGCTGCCATTCCGCGAGTGGTTGCGCGGGGAGGTGTCGGGCCTCGCACGGGGACGCTCGAGCCACGTGGTGTTGGCAGCCTGGAGACGGCTGGCCGAACAGCTCCCCCCGTCGCCCGGCGTCGAGTCGGAGGCGCTGCGGACCGAGCTGGCCGAGGCGCTCGAGGTTGGCGAGCGATACGGTGCGAAAGGGCGTTCGTGGTTCGAGGGCGGACGCGTCGCGGAGTTGCTGCTGCGGGGACAAACGGAGGAAGACACTGCCCTTGCGGTTGCGGAGCTTCTTCCGAAGCTGGAGGGGCGGCTATACGAGCCCGCGACCGACTGGGCGAAGTTCCTGATGTACGGCGCGCGGCTTCATTCCGAGCGCGAGCTACCCCCAGGAGCGAAGGACCGGATCGGCGAGGAAGTGGGGTGGGTCTTCGACGGGATGGACGAAGGAATGCCACCGCCGCGCCTGCAGGAGTACTGCGCGCGAGTGGCCGTGTGTGCCGAGCCTGTGCGTCGGGCGTTCAGCTCGGCATTCGTGGCTCAGGCTCGTGATCCCATGTGGCTGCACATGCTCGCCGCCGAGCTGCGGGCGGTCCCCTCGGAGATGGTGCCGCCGCTCGAGGCTGCGCTGGAGCTCGAGCCGGAGGACACCACCATCCTCAGCGCGTTGCTGGGGGCCTACCGGGAGGCAGGGCGACCGGAGGATGCCGAGGCAGTGCGCGTCACACTGGACTCGCTCACCGATGACGCGGAAGAAGCCACCGCGGTGGACTCGGACACACCGAGCGACGCGGACGTTCAGGGTTGGATCGACGCGTACAGCCGGCTGGCGGCCGAGTTCTCCGCATCGTCGCCTCGGCGCAAGGGCGACCCGGACGCACGCGGGAAAACGCTGATCGAACTCGAAGCCCGGCTCAATACCTACTGGCGGACCCATTTCGCCAACCGCCTCGATCAGTGCGTGCAACAGGGGCGATTCCTGAGTTCGGGCTCCAGCGGGTACGTGGGCTGGCTCCGCAACGAGGAACGCTACCAGGAAGCCGTCGATCACCTCGCGGCACAGCTCCGCGACGACGAACTGAACGACCTACGTTTTCGGACCCACCGCTATGCCTTCGAGGTGCTGGTGAACAACGGCCTCGGTTCTTGCGTGGACAGCGGAGACGAGGAGCACCTGCAGATCGGGGTCGAGCTCGTGAACCGTGTGGACGCGTTTCCGATGGAGTCGAGCGACGTGCTGTACCAGGTCGCGTGCGTGCTGGCCCGCGCAGGCGATGTCGATCGGGCCCTGGTTTACGCCGAGCGTGCCGTGGCGGCGGGTGAGTCCGCGCAGGTGATGGCGAGAGATACGGATCTGGCGGCTATCCACGATCATGAGCGGTTCCGACGGCTGTTGGAACGCGAATGACGATGCCGCCGCGCGCAGGCGTGCGGCACGAACGATCATCGTGGTGGACCGCAATGCGACGCATGTCCACCCGCGACCGGTGCTACGGTGGAACGATGGTGAAACGGACGACCTTCGCAGTCTCCGACGTCGAAGAGGCCCCCTCGCGCCTCGATGCGCTCGACCGAGACCGGGCGTTGCGCTCGCTGCTGCATCAACCAGTGGAGGCGATGTACAGCAGCAACGCCAAGCTGGTGAAGTGCGACGACGGCAACCAGCTCGCGCGGGCCGTCCACGATGCCTTCTACGACCACCGTCCGCTCACGCTGAGCCCCGACACGATCTGGTTTTCCATCGCCAGTGGGTTCGCGAATCACATGTCGCTGCACGCCGAGACGCTGCGCGAGCGCTTCGTCAGCCACGACGGACGCCTGCTGCTGACCGTGACGCGACCCGACTTCAGCTTCGGCGGTGACAACCCTTGGCCGGAGGTCCTCGCCTCGTTCTCCGACCAGATCGCCGAGCACGTGGGTAAGGCGCGAGACCTGCTGGTCTGCGATTTCTCGACCACCGGGCCCACGCAGCGCGCCGCGAGCGAGATCCTGCTCATGGATGCCTACCAGGCGTACTTCGAGTACGAGGTGAGGATCGGTTGCGGCATTCCGCGGATCCACCTGCTCGGCACGGAAGATGACTGGCGATCGGTTCGAGCCCGCGCCCGAGCGCTGGGCGAGTACGGCCTCGAGGCATGGGTGGAAGTGCTCGATCCGGTGTTGGAGCAGTTCGTGAGCGCCGCCCGGGGCGACGTGGACCTCTCGTTCTGGCGCTCGATGTTCCGCTACGAGAGCGGCTCGGGCCGCGCCGATCTGTCGGGATGGCTGCACACCTTGTTCCCCTACCTGAAGACCGAACGAGGCTTGGTATGGAACGACCTGATGGCCAAGTGGCCCGACGATCTCGCGGCGCTCGCCAAGCGTCGCGAGAACTGGGACTTGCGTTTCGGGCCCGGCCTCGACGCGTTGCCCCCTGGCCTCTCCAGCGCGCCCGTGCGCGTGTCCGACCTCGCCACTGGGGAGACACACGACATGCGCTTCATTGCCGGGCTGTTCGGCGTCACCGAGGATCCCGAGGACGGGGCGTTGGCGCCGGAGTTCGGCTGGGCGTTGGTCCACGGGAAAGGCACGGGCAAGCGCTTCTCGTACTCGGAGAAGATGCGCGAGGAAAATCCTGAACTATTCGGAGAGTAGGTCGACCACTGCGGCCTCGGGGAGTCGACGCCCCCTGAGCAATACGTCTCGCTCGGCTCAACGGTCCCCGAGCGCGGTCAGTTGGCGTGCAGCGATGTCTTCGACTTCGGCCGCTCCGCCCCTGCGGGCGGACTCGAGGCTCGCCTCGAGTGCCTTTCGAGCCGCGACTTCATTCCCCGCATCCTTCTCGATCATCCCTAGCTGTAGCTGCACCCGCGCGAGATTGGCGGGGTCGGCCCCTCCTGCCACCGCCACCGCAATCGCCCGCGTGACGGCCCCCCGCGCCTCGCCGTAGCGCCTCAGGGCAGCCAACGCGCTCGCCAGCTTCGACAGCGCCGGGCCCAGCTGCACCGAGTCCACCCCGTACGCAACCTCGAGGTCCCTCAGCGCCCGGTTGATCGGCTCGATCGCATCTTCGGGGCGCCCCTGTTTGATCGCCAGCGCGCCGACGTTGTCCCAAAGCAGCGCGTAGCCGAGTTCGTCAGTGCGTCCTTCGGCCTCGAGCGCCGCCACGATCGGCTCGAGCACGGTGCCCGCCTCTTCGATCAACGCCTCACGTCGCTCTCGGTCCCAGGTCTGAGACAACAGGGCCGATCCGAGGTTGGAGGCGACGCGCACGGTCGGCGGCGCCGCGGGCCCGGCATAGCGACGATGCAGACGCAGCGACTCGCGGAAGCTCGCGGCCGCGTCCTCGGGTTGCCGCATGGCCAGCTGCACCGTCCCCCGCCCGTCGAGCAGCTTTGCCATCGAAGGATGCTCCGGCCCGTACACGCGCTCGTTGATCTCGATCGCCTCGGTAACGACCGCCATCGCCTCGTCATAGCGCTGAAGTCGGCGTAGCGGCGACGAGAGGTTGTCGAGGAAGTTGATCGTGGTCGGGTGCTCGTCCCCCAGCTCCTCCCGCGCCAGCGCGACCGCCCGCATGCCCTCGGCCGCTCCCGCCTCGTAGTCCTCGCGCTGCTGATGGCTGGCCATGCGCGCCGACGCGAGCAGCAGCCGCAAGCGCACGGGCGGCTCACGCCCTTCCACCGCCGCCTCGGCGAGCAACAGCACGCGGTCGGCCTCGTCGACGCGCGTGAGCCCACTGAGCACGACCGATAGCCGCGCGGCCACCCGCGCGAGCAAGCGTGAGTCCCCGCTGCGCACCGCCGAAGCGAGCGCGCCGTCGAAACGAGCCACCGCCGTCTTCGAGTCGTCGTGCGTCTCGGCCAGTCGGGCCTCCGCAAGCTGGAGACGCGCCTGTAGATCGGGCTCACCCGCAGCCTCGATCCGCGGACCCAGCCCATCGAGTTCACGCCGCGCGTCGTCGTCCTGCCACAACGCGATCGTGGCCTCGAGCGCATCGAGCCGACCCGTGAGTTCCGCGCGGGTCCGAGGGTCATCGACCGACGGAGGCAAGGCTGTCGCGCTCGCACACTCGGAAGGGTCGGGAAGGTCGGCCACCGCCTCGATCACCCGGGGCCGCCCGCGCTCGCCGACGTTCTGCACTGCCGCCACGACGGCCTCGAAGCGCCGACGATCCGCCCGCAAGCACGCGCGTCGAGCCGCGGTCGCATCCTCGTCAACCGCCGCGCGGCAGGCCGCGTCCTCCTCCTCGGACCACGCCCGCGCGTAGCGATCGAGCATCGTAGTCACTCGCGTAGTCGTGACCTCGGCGTACGGGACGTCGCCCGACAGCGCGGCATGGATCCCCTGGCGTGCCGCATCGTTCCAGGTCTCACCGATCACGGCCGTTCCGTCGCATCCGGCGACCGGGGCACGCCCCACGCTCCACGCCACGGCACTGCTGATGCCGACCACGGCCAACGCCGCGCCAACTCGACGAGGTGCCCGCCAAGGGTCGTGCTGCAGCGCATCGATCAGCGCCTCCACGTCACCGTAGCGTGCCGCCGGATCGGTCGATAGACCGCGCCGCAACACTCGAAGGATCCGGGCAGGCACCCGAGAGCCCTCCGTGGGCTCCCAGCGTGGCTCCTCATCCGCGAATGGTGCGAGCACGCCCAACGCCGCGATCGGGTTGTGGCCATAGAGCACCTCGAACAGGCTCACGCACAGCGCATACTGGTCCGCTTTGGGGCTGGCCTCCCCGCGCCACTGCTCCGGGGCCATGTACGCAGGTGTCCCGAGGACCGCGCCGTGCTCGGTCTGCCCGTGCACAGACCCCGGAGCAGGACCGTCCCCGTCCTGGGTCGGAGGTTCGGCCGCGAGACGGGCCAGACCGAAGTCGGCGACGCGAACGCGCCCCTGCGTATCGATGAGGACATTCGCGGGCTTGAAGTCGCGGTGCACCACCCCCGCGGCATGGGCCGCCGCGAGCCCTCGGCCTGCCTGCACGAACACATCGACGATCGACCGCCAGCTGTGTTGCCGTGCTTTCGCCCAGGCGACCACCGACCCACCGTCGACGTACTCCATCGCCACGAACAGCCGCGACGCGCCACTGGTGGGATCCTCATGGTGCCCGACCTCGTGGATCGTCACCACGTGGGGATGCGAGAGACGAGCCATCACGCTCGCCTCTCGCAACAGACGATCGAGCCCGTCCTCGGTGGGACGGCGGCGATGGAGCTTGAGCGCGACGCTTCGCTGCAGGGCGATGTCCGTGGCCCGGTACACCAGCCCCATGCCTCCGGTCCCGATCAGCTCGTCGATCCGATAGGCCCCTGCCACGAGCGTGCCCGGGCTCAGCGGAAACAGCTCGGGCGAGGGCTCGATGACTGGCGCTGCGGCGACTTCCCGCAACAGCGCCTCGATCTCGTCGGAGCCGATGGTCGACCGGTTCGCCACTCCCCCGATGCTATGTCCGGACGGAGGGGTGATCGAATTCCATCCCATGGGATCGTCGTCGTGCGACCGGGTCACGAGCTCGCCGTCCTACAGCAACGTGGACTGCACCATCGACCCCTCTGCCGGGTTCCAGCACATCTGGAACTGCGGCTGAGGCGGCCAGACCGGGGTGTAGAAGCCCCCGAACGTCATCTGCTCGGTCACGCCGGGCGGGGTGGCGGGTGACTGCTGCTCGAAGTGCAGGTGCGGACCCGTCGAGCATCCGGTTGTCCCCGACAACCCGAGGAGGTCGCCGCGCTCCACCTCGTCACCGATCTCCACCACGACCCCGCCGACGTTGAAGTGCACGTACACCGCGAAGGTGCCGTCGATGTGCTGGACGACGACCGTGTTGCCGACGGGTACGCAACCCCATCCCCCCGGAGGTCGCGGAGTGGCCACGGGCGGGATCAAGGTCGGATCCGTGCTGCACCAGGGGACGCCCGCTTGCAGCATGTCGAGGCACTGGGCCTCTCCCCGCCACTCGCCCTCGAACACGTTGACCACCGTCCCCGGTCGAGCCGCCAAGACGAAGCTGGTCAGCGGCAGGTCGAAGTCGAACGCGTACTGCCCCGGTGACCCCACCGCATGCGACTTGGTGGGAACGGACATGTTGCCCTGCGTCACCTCGAGCCAGCCCTGCAGGAACCCGAAGGGCAGCGCGTAGTACGAGTCCACCAGCGCGGGGAAGGCCCCACAGTCCGCCACCCGGTCGCGAACCATCGTGGGTACGTCGCACGAGTACGCGAACTCGTAGGGCCCGTCTTGACCGATCACATGGGGCCAGCGCACCGGGGACCTCGACACCGCGCCCGTGTCGAAGAAGCTCGACCCACTGGTGTCCAGCGGCTCATCGTACACCGCGACCCCGTCTCCTTCATTGATGGCGTACTCGATGCTCGCCGTGGACCACTGCTGCAGCATCGAGCCCACCTGCTGCTGCTCCGCACGGTAGCCCTGGGCATGCGCCGTCAGGGTCGTGTTGGCGAGGATGGAAGGAAAGCCGCTGGTGTCCTCCACGCCGTCGAGCACGGCTCGCTGGTAGAACGCGGGCGAGGTCTGGTGAAGCTCGAAGATTTCCCGGTCGAACTCCAGCTCGCACGCCGACCCCTGAGCCACGCGCCGCACGGGATAGCTCTCCGTGGGCTCGACCGTGGTGATGCACGGGATCGTGTTGCCGCAGCTCTGCTCGACCAGCTCGACCTCGAGCCCCGTCAGCGGCGACCCGGAGTGATACCAGTCGATCGGCACCGGCTCCTCGTTCGGCCCCAACGACGCCGCGAGCTGAACCTGCACCCCGTCGTAGTCCGCGACGATCCGCAGCCCTCGGGAGAGCCCGAACTCCTCCTCGCAGCCGTAGGCCACCGCGGCCAGCCGCCCCCCCTCCTCGAGGTGCGCCGTGCCGGGCTGAGGCCAATCGCCACGAAGGTAGCCCGCGATGTCGTGCACCACCGACGCGGGCTGCCCCGGGTCGAAGGGCTGGATGGGAGGCGCGTAGCCGAGCTGAAGGCAGGGCAGCAGCGGCTTGGGCTCGACGTATCCCGCCACGCCATCGACCACCTCCACCCCAGTGGCGAACAGCGTGTCCCCGATCGAATGACCCGACAGCGCGACCGTCATGCCCTCGGCCACGGGCACGGACCCGGAGGGCAGCGTCGCGAACATGCCTTCGTCGAGCTGGACCACCCCGCGGGCATCCGGCGTGCCGGTCACGGAAGCGACCCACTCCACGTCCGTCTGAACCTGCTCGCACAGGCCCGCCAGCGACTCGACCGGGCCCTCGAACGCATCGACCAGCGCTTGCGCCCGGCTCTGGATCCCGTGCACGCGCACCATGAAGGCCGTGCCCGCGAGCCCCTCTTCGTCGGGTTCGTACACGTTCGCCGCGTGGGCTCCGATCGCATCCGAGGATCCACTGAGCGACGTCGCGGTGGCCATCGCGGAGTCCTGCGCCGCCCCCAGCCACTTCAGCGCTCCGCAGGCTTCCCCCTGCTCCACCAACGGCTCCAGCCCCCGTAGCTGCTCCCCCGTCATCGCGGCCATCGCTGCCGTCTCGGCCAACGAATCCAACCCTTCGGTCTCCACCAACGCGTTGATCTCGGTCTCCACCTCGGCCGCCGCCTCGGACAGCGACCGGGTGAGCGCCCCGGGACTCGCGACCAGCTGCGCCGCCGAGCAACCCGAGGCGACCGCGGACAGCACCGTGCCTGCGCACGCATCGTCGGTGTCGAGCACCCCGTCACCATCGGCGTCGGCGGGCTCGGCTTGCGGACACTCGCACGCGGAGCCGTAGACCTCTGGATCGAGCGTCGACCCCCCGGGCACGGCGATCGATCCGAGGCACGCGAGTTGCTCCCCTTCTTGCTCCTCTCCCCCCTCTTCGTCGTCGCTGCACGACTCCACCACGACCTCGGCCATCCCGATCTCTTCGGAGCCTTCGATCACCGCCTCGACCAGGTACGTGCCCGGCTCCGACACCGCGAGCCGAGCGAACGGCCCCCCGCCGACCAGGCACCCCTCCGACGGACCCTCGACCAATGTCCACTCCACCTCCAATCCCGGATCGGGGGGGTGCTCCGCGGTCGTCGGGAGCGATAGCGAGACACCCTCCGCGAGGCACTGCCCGTGCACCGCGATCTCGAGCACGGATTCCTCGCGAAACGATGACGGCTCGGGCTCTTCCGAAGGGTTGGCGGTGCAACCCGTGAGCATCCCAGCGCATAGCAGCGCGGGGCCAAGGAACGGCGTGATGGTCTGCGAATCGTTCACGGGCCGGTGGTGATCCGGCGCGACCGATGTGACACGCTCGACCAGAAAAAAGACGAAACTCGGTCGAAACAGCGTTTGATACAGTCGTACCGATGAGGACCTCTTCGCCCCCGGACTCCCGCGAGGAGCTCGAGCGGCAAATCCGCGTCCACGTCGACGCGCGACGCTGGGACCAGGCGGCCACCTGCGCCTTGCGTGGTTACGGCGGCGAGCTGCTGGGCTTCCTCCATGCGGTGATCGGCGATCCGAGCGAGGCGGACGAGGTCTTCTCCGCCGTCTGCGAAGCGGTATGGGCGAGCCTGCCGAAGTTCCGCTTCGAGTCCTCGTTCCGCACCTGGCTGTACGGCGTCACCCGCAACCTGGCGCGTGAGCACTGGCGGGACCGAAGACGTCAGCGGCGACACTTCGCCCCGCTCGACGGTGACTCGGCCGCGGCCAAGGTCGCCGCCGCGATCCGAAGCACGACCGCCATCCACCTTCGTTCGCAGACCAAGACCCGCCTGCAACGCATCCGCGACAGCCTTCCGCCCGAGGATCGGATGCTGCTGGTGTTGCGGCTCGATCGCTCTATGGCCTGGCGGGACATCGCGCGGGTGCTGAGCGAGGATGAGGACCTCGACCTCACGCGGGCCGCGGCGCACCTGCGCAAGCGATTCGAGCGGGTGAAGGCGAAGGTGGCCGAGCAGTTGCGGGCGGACGCGGCGGGGCGCTGACGGTGGTGGTGGACCTTCGATACAGCCGAGGCACCGTGAAGCTGGGGAGATCGTAGGCAGCTCGCCCAAGCGGTGAAGCCCCCGGACTGAGCCCCGAGAGGAGTTATCATCGTCTCGATGGGCTTTCGCATACTCCTGGTGTTGGCCGCTGTTCTGCTCCTCGTCGCTGCCATCATCCCATCCAATATCGCGGTCTATGGCGCGGCGTCGTCGCTGTATCTGGTGTGGCTCGCCGGCACCCACCACGTGCTACTCGTCAAAAAATCCCGAGCAGACCAATACACGTCGTCTCCCGAAAACGACATGCTGACGCACTGGCTTCAAGGGGCGGTGGTGCTCTTCGGTGGCGCCTTCTCGTTGACGCAGTTCACCTCGGTCACCGCAGCCGAGTCCGTGCAAGTGCGTGTGGCCCCCCGCGAAAATGGAAGCTTCGTACGCACCTGCATCGACCAGCGACCCGGCCAGGACCCAGCACTGCGCATCACGGCACAGATCGAGGTCGAGAACCTCGGCCAGGTCGACACGAAAAGGCTCCTCGCACGCGCGTCGCTGGAAGCTCCCCACGTCGATGAGCTGCGATGCTGGGGCGCGTCTCTAGACTCGACTGCCGCCAACGACGAGAGCCGCCTTTGTGGCGTTCCGCCCAGCGATGAGCCAGAAAATCCGCTCGAAGCCAGCATCGGTGCTCTGTCTGCAGCCGCCACCGGTTCCGCCGTCTTTCATTGGTGGCTCCCCGTGACCAAGGTACCGCTGGGATGGCACGTCGACGGCAAATACGGAACGACCCTCGGCAAGTCGCACGTCACCCACGAACTCCGCATCACCACCTGCGTCCAGAACGCCGGTTCCCAGAAACCCGCAAGAAGCGAATGTGCCCCGGAGTTCACCCAAGAGGATGGAATATGGACGACGACGGTCCGTCTCGATCAGCTCAACCTCGACCGGATTGGTTCCTGCGAAACGAAAACACCCATCGCCACGGGGAACTGCTACGTCAACGGCCAGCTCGTCGCAGGCTACTCGAACACCGGCCTTACCCTGAACGGTTGCTCCGAGCACTGCGTGTATTGTGTCGAGCGTCTGAGTTCATCTCACACGCCACCGGAGGAGGACGGCGACGGCGAGGCAGCCCAGGAATCGTGCGTCACGCTATGGCAACCGTTGACTGCAGGGGAAGACGCTCGATGGTGCCGGGGCTCCACGACGGGAGAATGCAAACCCAAGCAGTGCTCGACATTCGACCACACCGAATCTTCTCAGCAGCAGGCAACACCCGCTCCAGAACCGACGCCCACGGGTTCCAAGTCGCCATCGTAGCCACCCCCCTGGCCGGGATGACTCTCCATGGATGAAACCAGCTCGTTCGCGCGTACCCCCGCCGTGCGAACCTGGTGTCTGATCTCGGTGGCGTGTGCTGCTTGCGCGGCCACGCCCGTGCCCCGAGAGCCACCTGGGTCTCCCGAGATCGAGCCCGACCCCGTTGCAGTCGAGACCGCGTCCACCTCCATCGTCGAGCCCGACCCCGCCACAGCACCCACACCACCGCCCGGGTTGCTCGGAGCGAACCCGGGCTGCCCGGCGATGCGGGTGTTTCGCGACGACGAGCACCTGTGCACCAACGGGATCATGCCGACCCACGCCTTCGGCAGCTGCGAGCGTCTGCTGGTCGATGGGAAGGAGTACATGGAGTCGAGTACGTCGATCGACTCGGTCGAGGCCCTCGGCGGGACCGCGCAGCTGTTCATCAAGGGCTACCTCGGCTCCTACGACGCCACCGTCGAGGACGTATACCTCGGACTCACGGGTCCCAACGGTCAGGTCTTGCTGGCGCAGATCGGCAGCCACGACTCCCGATACGACGATGCCCTAAAGATCGTGAGCATATCTGGAGCGCCCGACGCCGTCGAGGTCGAGGTTCGCCAAAAAATCTACCCCGGGCCCGATGAGCCGGGTGACGGGACCACGAGCCGCGAGACGATCCGCTGCGAACGCGCGCAGGACGGTGGGATCCGTTGTGGTGGCACTTGCCCCGAGCTCGCGGTCGCCCTCGAGCGGCCCCCGCTCGACTGTCAGGCCCTCGCGGCGTTCGATTGGTCTCGGCTCCCGCGGGGACGCCGACTGAACCCCGACGACTGGGGTGGACGCTTCGCCGACGAACAGTTCTACGCTGCCCTGTCCGTCTGGGATCTCGAGGACGAGCGGCCGGTGCAAGCGGTGCGCGAGGTCGAGATCGAGAACCGAGTGTTGACGATCCTGAAGGTCGCGCCGCGACGATGGGTGATGCTGGAGGACTCGGTGCCGCTGTTCCGCAGTGTCGAGCCGATCCAGGTCGGGCCCGCGCCGGGCGGGATCTACGTCCGCGGAGGCTCCGCAACGACGCGGAAGATCAAGCGCCTTCATGTTCGCTCGCATGAGCTCGAGCCAGTGAGCCCTGGGCCGTGCACCTTCGACACCGACGAGTAAGCGAGAACAATGGTGCCCCGCTCACCCGCGTTCGTGCGGGCCGAGGCCGGGATATGTTTCGCACACCACCTCGAAACACCCACCAGTCCATGACCGCGTCCACGCTGGTTCGAGCGCGGCCGAACACACCCGGCCTTCCGCAGTGTCCTCGCACGAAATTCCGGCGTTGCAGCACGCCGCGCTCGTGGGCTCGTCGGTATTCCATAGCGGGCTCGGTGGAACGTCTTGCAGGAGTTCGGCGTGCTGCGGGCGAATCGAACAGTCGCCCTCGTCACCGATGAACGCCACGAACAGCGCCGCGTAGTCGCGAAAGAAACCGAAGGCAGGGTCCTCGGGATCGCGCGCACGCTGCCAAGCACGCTGCGCCGCGACCAAGGACGACTCATACTCGCAGCCGTCGAATCCTACGAGGCCCAGGCAGGTCAGCAGCTGTCCTGGGTCCCGTGTGGGGTCGAAGTTGTGGTGACCCGCGACTCGCTCGAGCCAAGGGCGCGGGGTGAGATCGGGCACCAGCATGCAGGTGGCAAGGGCAACGAAGCGACACGCGAGCATGCGCCGCGAAGGTCATGCGAGCGACGTACCAAGGGCTATGATTGCGATCTCGGGCACCTGGCAGCGCCCGACTTGGCAACTTGGTTGGCGATGAGCGCTTCGGTGCAGGTTCGTCTCGAGGACGACGACTCCGAGGGTCCCACGCGAGCAGGGGCGCAAGCTCGATCTCGAAAGAGCGAGGCCCCGGACTGCGATCGTCCGCATCTCCGGGGACCGGTCCGCTCACCGAGCAGACCTCAGCATGCCGCCAAGAACGCGGCTTCTTCGGCCATACACACGGGCATGCCCCCGCCAAACTCAGCGCACGTCAGGGCACTCAAGCACACGACGAAATCCTCGAATGCCATCACGCACGCTGGGCCGTAGTTCATCGCCAGGGTCATCTGGTAGTTGTCGCAGTACGCTTCTGCATAGGCCCCATACATCGGGTCGTAGCAGTAGGCCACGGTCGCGCCGTAGGCTTCACAGGGCGTCGTAGCTGGACCGGTGGAGCCGCTGCTGCTCTCGGAGTCACCGCTGCTCTCGGAGTCACCGCTGCTCTCGGAGTCACCGCTGCTCCCGGAGTCACTGCTGCTCTCGGAGTCACCGCTGCCCGTGGAGGACGTCCCCTCCGAGGTGCCGCTCGATTCCCCCGCGATGCCCGAGGAACTCGACCCACTCGTGCTCGAGTTTGCCGTGCCCGTCGAACCTCCGGTCCCATCGGCACCGGAGGTCGTCGATGCGGGCCCCGGCCCGGGGGAAGTCATGGTGGTCGCCGTTCCAGAGCTCGATGCTCCCGAAGACCCATCGCCCCCCACCCCGTCGTCAACGGGGCAGCCGAGGGTCAGGGGCGCGATGGAAAATAGAAACCAGAGGTTCGTCCGATCTTCGTCGAAGGTACGCATGGGGGTCACAGAAGATACCCGGGATAAAGCGATGGACACCACTTGCAGGGATGCATCGGCGGTCGCTCATCCCTGGCCCGAGTCGTGCAGGTGCCTTCGCTCGACGCACGCCGTTGCGAATCCTGATTGGCCTTTGTCCAAAAAGTGCACCGCTGCCGGGACAAGGTCCGGGGTCGGGGCACTTGTCGTTCGAGGAAAGGGGAAACACCGAGCCCATGTTCAATCACTACCGCCCATATAGGGGTCACGCCCTCGTCGCCGCGGGCATCGCGTTCGGGTGCACCGGGGGGTGTCTCGCCGAGGAGGACCCATCCCTCGAGTCGAGCGAGTACCGCACCGAGCCGCAGCTGATTCAGGGGATCACGGTCTATAGCCAGGCCAGCAGCACGCAGAGCGGCAACGAAGCCGCCAACATGTTCGATGGCGACACGTCGGCGAGCTGGGGCGCGCGTTGGTCGGCCAGCGGCCTGCAGTCGAGCAGCAAGAGCGCCAAGTTCGACCTCGGCCAAGAGTACGTCATCACGCAAGTGCGGCTGCACCCGTTCAAGAACCGCGCGTATCAATACGCGGTGAAGATCTCGCCGACGGGCTCTTCGCCGTGGAGCGACATCGTCGATCGCCGCGGCAATACCGAAGGAGGCGGCGTGCTCGTCGACGACATCCCCGAGGTCCCCACGCGCTACGTCGAGCTGCTGATCAAGGGCGCGTCGGGCTATGGTGGCAACTGGGCCAGCATCCGCGAGCTCGAGCTCATCGGCTACCCGGTGGGTGGCGACGGCGATGGGGGCGATGCGGCAGAGGGTGGAGACCCGATCGGTCTCGATCCCAGCCTACCCCCGGGGGACAACTTCGATCTCGAGTTCTGGAAGATCACCTTCCCCAACGCAGAAGAGGAGCACCAGGATTGGCTGACGGCAGGCGGCGAACGGCCGGGCGAGTTCTACACCGATCCGGTGACCGGCGGTATGGTGTTCAGCTGCCCCAACGCGGGCGAGACCACCAGTAGCAGCACCAAGTACTCGCGCACCGAGCTCCGCGAGATGCTGCGCGGCGCCGACGATGGCATCTCCACGCAGGGCATCAACGGCAACAACTGGGTCACCAGCACGTCCAGCGCCTCCAATCGCAATGCAGCCGGGGGTGTCGATGGCACCCTCAACGCCACGCTGACTGTCGACCACGTGTCCACCACGCACGACGATGGCAACGAGCACATGGTCGGGCGCGTCATCGTGGGGCAGATTCACGCCCCCGACGACGAGCCCTGCAAGCTGTACTACCGCAAGCTACCCGGCAACACGCGAGGCTCGGTCTACTTCGCGTACGAGCCCGAAAGCGGCAGCGATGTCATCTACCCGCTGCTCGGAAGCCCGGACAGCGATGCCAGCGACCCGGAGGACGGCATCGCGCTGGGTGAGCCGTGGAGCTACGAGATCGACGTCGATGGTCACCAGCTCACGGTGACCGTCACCCGCGAGGACGGCAGCACCGTTTCCGACAGCATGACGATGGACTCGTACTACGACGACGCGTACCTGTACTTCAAAGCGGGGGTGTACAACCAAAACGACGGCGGTGCCGACGGGGACTACGCCCAGGCCACGTTCCATGCGCTCACCCACACCCACGATTGAACGGGGGCGCCACCAGCGTTCGCGATATACTGGCGAGCGGTCGCATCACGCGTCCTCTCGCCCCATGAGCGACGATCTCGAATTGCTGCGGCGCTGGAAGGCCGGGGATCGGATGGCGGGCAATCAGCTGATGGCTCGCCACTACGACTCGATTCATCGGTTCTTCGAACTCAAGGTCCCGGCCGCGGCCGAGGACCTGGCTCAGCGCTGCTTCCTCGCGGCCATCGAGGGTCTCGAGCGGTTGCGCGAGGGGGGAAGTGTTCGTGCCTACCTGTTCGGGATTGCGCGGTACCAGCTCATTCACCACCTGCGAGACGGCGGCCGGCAGCAGCGCATCATCGGGTTCGGCGAGGCGGATCGAGTGGACAGCGCCACCTCCCCGAGTCGGGTGGTGGCGCGCCAAGAAGAACAGCGGCTGCTGCTACGAGCCCTGGACGACCTGGCCACCGACCAGCGGATCGCCCTGCAGCTCTTCTACTGGGAAGGGCTCTCCAATCGCGAGATCGGCGAAGTACTCGAGATCCCGATCAGCACGGTCACCAGTCGCATTGCCCGCTCGCGCGATCAGCTGCGACGCATCGTGGCCGAGCTGCCCGCCGTGTCACCGCGTGCGCGAGCCTCGGTCGATGCCGATCTCGAGGGGTGGACGCGCTCGCTGATCGCCCAACCGAACGAGCGCTGGACCACGTCCTCGGGGTGAGGGGTCCCATGCGCCTGCTATCATCCCGACGATGGTGGCTCCCCGGCTCGACGACGCACCCGGGCGTCAGCTGTCGGCCGGGCGTCGTCTCGGTCGATACACCATCCTCGGCCGGGTCGGGCACGGCGGCATGGGGGAGCTGTACGTCGCGCGCGACGATGAGCGACCGCAAGCGCCTCCACTGGCGCTGAAGGTCCTGCTGCCCCACATGGCCAGCGATCCCGAGCTGGTCCGCATGTTCCTCAACGAGGCGCGCTATGCCGCGCTGCTGCAGCACCCCAACATCGTCGCGGTTCACGACGTCGGCCAAGCGGGTGGCGAGCACTTCATCGCCATGGAGTTGGTGCAGGGACCCGACTTGCGGATCCTGCTGCGGGAGGTCGCCCGCTCGGGCGGGCTGCCGCTCGATGTGGCGCTGTCGATCCTCGCCCCCGTGGCCTCCGCCCTGCACTACGCCCACGATTCGCACGACAGCGCCGGCCGCCCGCTCGGCCTGGTGCATCGCGACGTCTCGCCGTCCAACGTAGTGATCGGAAGCGACGGCATCGCCAAGCTGGTGGACTTTGGTCTGGTCAAGGCGCTGCATCAGACCACCGTCACTCGGACCGGCGTGCTCAAGGGCAAGATCGGCTACATGGCGCCCGAGCAGCTCGCCAGCGGGCAGCCCGTCGATCGGCGGACCGACGTGTTTGCCATGGGCGTGCTGCTGTTCGAATGCACCACGTGCCGACGGCTCTTCGTGGGGGACAACGAGTTCGAGGTGATGAACAAGGTCGCGCGCGGGGAGGTCGTGCCGCCGACGACGATCGTGCCCGGCTATCCTCCGCGGCTCGAGTCGATCATCTCGAGGGCATTGCAGACCGATCCCGCCGAGCGCCATCCCACCGCGGCCGCGCTGGTTCGAGACCTGCAGGAGTTTGCGCGCGAGCACTCGATCGCGCTCGGGCCGGATCGGGTGGCGATGGTGCTGCGCCGATTCGATCTGGTGGGACCCCAGGCATCGATCGGGGCGATCACCATTCCGAGGCGGGGTGGCACGGCACCGGCCTTCGGCACACCTGCGGAGCAGCCGCGTCGCGCTCGGCTTCGGCCCGGCACGGTGGGACTCGGTACGCTGACGCTGGGCCTCGGCTTGGCGCTCGGGCTACAGCTTCGTGACTCCGAGCCACCACCGACGGAGACGGGCGGGTCGACCGTGGTACCGGGCGACACGAACACACCGAGCCCCTCGAGCCCGGCCGCGGTTACGCCCGAGCCCGAGTCGGCCGTGGCCTTCCCCCCGGAGGACTCGCGGCCGAGCCAAGCCCCCGCAGACGAGTCCGAGGTCCTGGAGGCAGCACCGGAGCCCGAGCCCGCGATGGAAGCGACACCTGCCCCGGCCAAGAAGAAGAAACGCCGACGGCCGCGATCGAGTGCACGGACCAAGCCTTCGACCGATCCGCTGGAATCGCTGCTGCCGCAGGGCGGGCGCTGAACCGCCGCCCCTTGGTCCATCGCTCGATCTGCGCGACCCTGCTCGGGTGACCTCAGCGCCTCGCTCGATGCGACGACTGCTCGCCGTGGTGAGTGCATCGACACTCATGGGCGCGCCGCTCGACGCACTCGGGGCCGAACCGGCTGCACCGACGCCCGCGCCCCTGATGGAGCCATCGGCTTCGGAACGGGCCGATGCATTGCTCGAACAAGCGCAAGACTTGCTCGCGAAGAGCCGCCACGACGAGGCACGGTTGCTACTCGACGAAGCCTACCGGCTCGACCCACGGCCTTCGCTGCTGTGGGCTCGAGCGCAGGCGGCTCGCTGGGCGGGTGACTGCGTGGCGGCAATCGATCTCTACGAGCAATATGAAGCCGCGGGTCCGTCGGCGGCCGACCTGCATCGAGCCCGGGCCAACGCCGAGCGGTGCCGAGCCACCCTGGCCGACGCCGGGGTGCCGGTCGCTCCCGACACCGAACCCGCCCCAGAACCCGAACCGGAGCCGGTGCCTCCTCCGCCGGAAGCAGCTCCGCCTGCACAGTCGCCCCGTCGCCCCGCACCCGGCGTTGGCTTGCTGGCCACGGGAAGCGCCATATTCGTCGCCGGAGGTGCGCTGGCGGCCGTCGGTGCATCGACCTCGGCCCGCGCAGGCATGGCCCCCACCGAAGAAGACTTCGGTCGCCGCCTCTCCGCCTCACGTATCGAGCTGGGCGTGGGCGGAGCCCTGTGCGGCGTCGGCCTCGGCCTCGCCACCTGGGGAATCATTCGGCTCGTGCGTCACCGTTCGCGACGCAGCGCTCGCTGACGTGCTCAGCACGGCTCGGCAGGCTCGAACAGCCCGCCGAACATGCCCCCGGTCGGGCTCCCGTTGCCCTCGAGCACGTTGCCGCAGATCGCCTCCTGCACTTCGTCCTCGACCTTCACCCCCGCCCCGGCATTGTTGCGGATGTCGTTGCCGATGACTTCATTGTCGACCCCGTAGGTCACCCCGCCCGCATCATCGCCGCCGAGCCGGATCCCCGCGCCTTCGCCCCCCTCGACGAGGTTGCTACGCACGATGTTGGCGTTGCCGCGGATGCTGATCCCACCCGAGTCCACGTCACGCAGCCCCGTGCACGTATTGCCCTCGATGAGGTTGAGCATCGCGCCCTCTTGCACATCGACGCACTCGTTGCCCCGCGTGTCGATGGTGTTGTCGTGGATCCAGTTGTCTCGGCTCTCGTCCGGGCCCGCCTCGCCCCACTGGTCGTCGCTGGTCCCGATGTAGATCCCCTCGCCGTTCTTGCCCGTACCTCCGAATTCGTTGTCGCGAACACCACACTCGACGATGGTGCATCCCGCCACTTCGGTGTCACGGGTGTGATCGACCAGGCGCACACACTCGTCGGCGGCCCGACGAAGGGTCAGTTCGAGCAGTCGCACCGAGGAAACCGGTTCGATGGTCTTCGTCCCCTCGACCGTGCCTCGTACCACCACCAACTGATCGGTGTAGTCGGAGAGCACCTTGGGATCACCGTGAAGTCCATCGATCGAGATGCCGTGGATTACGAGATGGTCGTGCTCGATACGCAGAACGTCGTCGGCGACCGGCTCGTGCAGCACCGCGTCAGCCGAACCGTAAACGATGATGGGCGCGTCGGCAGACCCATCGCGAACGGAGACCGCCCCAAGCCCGTAGTCGCCATCGGCCAGCTCGACACCATCGCCAGGCATCGCCGCCTCGAGCGCTCGCTGAAGCGTGGCAAAGGGGTCGTCTGCGGTCCCCTCCCCTTCGTCGCTGCCCTCGGGGGACACATGCCAAACATCACCCGAGATCGGCGGCAAGGGGATGGGCGGGTCCTCGCCACCCGTGCTCTCCGTGGCCCCCTCGCTGGATTCACCTCCGCCTGTCGTCGAAGTGGACGCGTCGATTCCGGTGGATGAGCTGCCCATCGACACATCGGGGTCGACGCACTCGCGGGCGAACACCCCGGCATACGGACCAAAACGCAGCATCGACGCACAGTCGTCATCGGGATAGGCGCAGACCGAGAACTCGGAGACACACTGTCCGACGCGACCTTGCCAGACACATTGCGTGTCGGATTCGCATACGTAGGTCCGATCGGAGCAAGCGATCGACCCGGCCACGGCGTAGGCCGAAAACCAGACGAAGGCGACTCGCGCCCACCGATGCAGCCCCCCTCCGACCATCGTGACCCGAGGAGGATAGCAAGCACGCCGAGCGAGCACGTCGCGGCCTCGGCGCGACGGGAGACCGCCCCAAAGGCGGTGGAGGCCAGCCGCAGCGCTGCACTTCGTCGCGTGATTTCGTATCGGGCGATGGCGTTCCGCTGCCCGCTACATCTGACGAACGAGCCTCGTGAAGACCCCGGTCACGGTCGACGATGAGGTTGCGCTTTCCCGTCGGGAAGCCGTCGACCTGGTCGAACCAACCGCGAACCACCGTGATGACCCCTGGCCGCACGGGGCGGCCACACCTGCATCTTCCATCGTTCGAGTTTCGGGATCGATCACGAAAAGGACGTAGCGACGAGACGACGCGCTGGGTGGCGGCGCAGCACGTGACCATCGCGACGCTGGCCGGTGGCCTCTGGCTACCGGGGCTCGAGCATCGAGGTCCGTGAGTCGCTTCACGTCCGTTGTTCGTGCACCCGCGGGCGATCACAGGTATGGAGTCCTTCAAATCGCTCGGACGAACGCCGACGGCGCTGGTTCGCAACGCTTCGAGAGACGAAGCAGCGAAAAGCAGGCGCCGACGGCATGGCAGCCGGGTGAAACGAACAGACACGAAGAACGATGGCGGCGGCCCAACGGCGCCGCCATCGACGAAGAAGTGAACGAGATGACGAACAAACTCTTTGTAGGTGGCCTCAGCTGGGACACCAACGACACGAGCCTGCGCCAGGCATTCGAGGCTCACGGCGCGGTTTCCGACGCCAAGGTCCTGCTCGATCGTGAGACGGGTCGCTCGCGCGGCTTTGGTTTCGTGACCATGGCCGACGCCGACATGGCTTCGAACGCGATGCGCGAGATGGACGGCACGATGCTCGACGGCCGCAACATCCGGGTCAACGAGGCCAACGATCGCGGCCGTGGTGGCGGTGGCGGTGGCCGCGGTGGCGGTGGCGGTGGCGGTGGCGGTGGCCGCTTCGGTGGTCGCTACTAGCTCGCCGAAATACTCGCTCGCAAAATAGCGGGCCACGAATGGAAGCCATGTCGCATCGGGACCTTCGGTCTCGGGCGATGTGGCTTCGTCGTCGACGCCAAGAAACCCACGAACCGCCCCCGGGGCGTTTCGCCGAGTGTTTGTGAGCGCGAGTCGGCGATCCGGCGGCCAACTTCGGGCCGATTGATGACGACGGTCGATCCGGTCCGCGCTCGAGAGCGTACCGTTCGACTCATGGTGCCCGTCGATCCCGTTCCGGGGGTGGCTCTGGTCAGCGAACCTGCGCCGCCTCCAATTCCGGTCGCTCCGCCCAAGCCCGCGCCCCGCAAGGTAACCGGACGTTGCAAGAAGCAGGCTGCACCGCCGCCGCGGGAAGAATCGGAGCCAGGCGAGCCCGAGGAGGGCAACGGGGAGGAGTCGCGCAACGGGATTCGCCTCGCCCCGGCCGTGCTGGGACCGATGCTGCTCCGCAACCCGCGGCCGCTCGATCCCAGCGCCGCGGGGGGCCGCTTCACCGCCAAGTCCCATGTGCTCGAGGCGAACCGCGACATGGTGGTCACCAAGGACCTCACCGTCATCGCGACCGACGGAGACATCCGTATCAAGGGGCGCATCATCGTGGTGCCGAGAGGGGTGGTAGTCCCGCGGGTGACCCTATGTGCTCCCAAGGGACGCATCATCATCGAGAAGGCGGATCGGCTGACCCGACGTCGTCGACTTCGCCGCCGTCGTCGGCTCCGACGTCGCTTCGGCGTAATGATCCGTCGACGACTGAGTAGCGAGACGGGAATCTACGGCGGCAAAGTGTTCGAGGCCTCGTCGGACGACGAGAGCCGCCCCAGCGTGCGACAGCTTCGCAACGTTCGACGCATGCTGGCCGCGGCGGCCAAGCGGACGATCACTCGCGGCGCCGGAGGGACCAACGCGGCGCCGATCCTGCTTCAGGCCCAGGAGATCGAGATCTTGGGGGTCGTCAAGGGCATGGACGGCGGCGACGGTGGCTTCGCCCGATGTGTCGGTCCGCTCGGTGAAAGTTACGCGACGGGTGGCCAGGCGGGTGCAGGCGGTGATGTGGTGCTGTGCGCCACCGATGCCATCGAGATTGGCGACAAAGCCACGGTGCGGGCGGGTGCATGTGGAGCGGGTGGCGACGCGAAGGCCCGTGGGGGCCCGGGCAAGACCAACGTCGCCGAAGGCGGTCCCGGACACGAAGCGGGTGACGTGCGCTTCGAGGGGCACGGCGCGGCGCGCAAGTGCAACGTGCAGCTCGCCGGCACGGTGAGCGGTGGCGCTGGCGGCAAGGGAGGCAACGCCGGGGCAGAAGGAGCCGCGATCGTGTCGATCCCCGGGATACTCGGCGATTCGGGAGGTTCGGCGCGATCGACCGGCGGAAAGGCGGGCCCCGGGGGCGACGTCGAGTTCGTCAACTGCACCGTCAACGTGGCGGCTGCGGCCAAGCTCGCGGGCGGAACCGGAGGCACGGGGGGCGAAGCGTCCGCGATCGGAGGCCACTCCCGCAGCAACATCGACGGAGGGAATGCAGCGGCACGTGGTGGCGATGGTGCGCTCGCGGGCAAGGCGGCAGGCGGTGCCGCGGGAGCGGTGGGTCGCGGCGGCGATGCCAAGGCACGCCCCGGCAATGGCGGTCGCGCGCTGCCCTTCGCCCTCGTCGGTGACTCCGGCAGCGCGCAGGCGCAAGGCGGAAGCAATGGCGATGGCACGCCTGCAAAGTTCGTTCGGAATCCCGGAGACCCCGGCCAACCCCGCAAACCGGGCCAGGGCGCCAAGGCGGCAGTGGAATCGAAGGGGGCCTGAGGATCAGCTCAGTTCGCGCGTGGCGTCGCGCGCTCGATCTCCTTGTCTCGAAGTCGCTCGAAACGCGCGCGGGCTGCCTTGTGCTCGGCGCGGAGCTTCTCGAGCCGGGCATCGACGCTCGTGGGCGCCTCGTCGAACTCCTGGATCGCCATGAGGGCCTCTACGTATTGCCCCATTCCCCCGCGAACGTAGTGCCCTCCCTCGATGAGCACCCCGGTCTCGGTCATGCGGGCGGCGGCGATCGTCATGCCCAACGCTCCCAGCCGCCGCCAGGTCATGCGAGCCCGCTCGGCGATCTGCTGCTGTCGTAGCCGAAACACCTGGTTGCCGAGGGCCTTGGCCCGCTCGCGTGCTTTCTGCACCTTGCGCCCCATCGGGACGTCGGATTTGGCCTCGGCCATCCCCGTGATGCCGATGAAGCCCGTCGACAAGCCGAAGAAGGTCATGGCCATGAGCCCGTGACCGATTCCCGCTCGGAAGACGGTACTCCCTTGGGTGAGCCGGGCCCACGCTTCTTCGCTCGGCATCTTCGCGGATGCGCTCCCCGCCTTGCCCTCGGCGATGCGCCGCACCATCGCTAGGTCGCTCGCGAGTACGACCTGGTCATCGACCACCGCCAGCCACAGCCGGTCGGGGACGTTCATCTCGCGCGTGTAGCCCTCGATCTCCTTGGCCTTCGTCCAGCCCAGACCGAAGAGCATCGGCTCGAGCTGCTTCAGCAGCGCCCGGGCCTCGTCCGGGTCTTTCACCCCGACCGTCATCGCTCCCGTCACCCATTGTTCGACGTCGCGAGCCTCGTCGCCCGCGGTGGGCTCGGCATCGACGATCATCAGCGCCGCCCGCCCATCGAGGAGCGGACGCACTCGGCGGTCGAAATCGAGGGTCGTGTCGCGCCGTATCTCCTCGTTGAGGTCGGCGTACGACGCCCCGTCCGCCAGCATGACTTGCGCCAGCAATCCGACCGCCACGTCGACGTCGACCCGCCCCGCAGCCGCGAACAGGGGCTCGAGGTCGGCCGACAACAGAGCCTGCGGTGGCGCCTCGTCGGAGACCAGTAGCTCGCGGGCCACCGAGTCGGGCGTCAGCGCGATGTGGATCGCCCCCAGGAGTCCGCGCTCATCGGCGTTCACCGACAGGCCGATGCCTTGGATCGACCCTACCGTGCGCGACAGCAGCACATTGACGAGCTGGCGCTCGCGATCCTGGGCCATGAGCTCCACCCGGGTCGCGTTGACTATTTCTTGCAGGTTGCGAATCTCGTCCGCCGAAGCCCCTCGACTGCGCGCATTCGCCAGCTCGGCCTCGGCTGCGTTCAGACGCTCCCCACCGATCCGGCGCGACCACTCGAGCTCAGTGAAGAGCATGCCCGCCGGGTCGAGCAATCCGTACAGGTCGGCATCATCGGCCAGGGCTGCATGTGCCTTCTTCATGGGCTCGGCATGGGCGAGCGAGCCCGAGGGGCTCACAGTGGCGACCTCGTGCGCGTAGTCGATCGGATGCACCCCATCGAAGTCACCATCGGACCAGAACACGAACCCGAACATGTTGCCGCGGACGACGATCGAGGCGCGCTCGAAGCCCTCCCGGATCACGATCACCCGAGCCTCGCCCACTTCCTGAACAGGTAGCGTCGACCCGGCGAGGCGATGCAGCGAACTCGAGAACAGCTCAGGGTCACTCAACCCCCCGAAGAACACCACTGCCGTATCGCGGGGGTCGAGCAGAGCGATGCCGACCGGCGCCGACGGGTCGAGCCCCAGCTTGCTCACGTCCCCCGGGTCGAGCAGGTCGAGCGCGAACTCCCGGAGGAAGGGGTGAGCGACCTTCGCATAGATCTCGGGATACTGTTCCGCCAAGCGCTCCCGCTCCCAGATCTCCGCGATGCGCTGGAGACTGCGGGCCATGATCATTCCCGATGCACGAGCGGGCACCATCTCGAGCGGATGCGTAGGCTCGGCGGGCAGGTCGTCCTCCGCCGCGCTCGCATCGGCTTCTTCGCGGTCCGAAACGGCGACCTGCGGCTCGCGCTCGGGCTCCGGAAGCCCGCCTCGCGTTCCCGGCCGACACCCGACCGCAAGTACGAGTGCGAGAGGCCACCTCAGGATCCGTAGCGCAGGCATGCGGACATCATATTCGTAGTCCGACATGCGAGGTCCAGCGAGCACCCGAAGATCGACAGCACCGCGGATGCTCCCCTTCTGCGCGTACTCGGGTGGACAATCGGCGCCGCGCGCCAAAACGAAACCGAGCGCCGCCGCGGGTGAACGCACAGGGGTTGCGGGTCTGTTCGCAGTAGTATCCCGTCAGCTGAACACAGACGCCGGAAAACACTGAGAGAAGGGAGACCTTCGAGGGTGGGTACTTTCGCGTTACGCCGAATTCCGCTCCAATGCCTCCTCCCCGCCCCCCGGCTGGACGACCCCGATGAACCCACGCTCCTTGCTCCCCCTCCTCGTACCGTGTCTGGGCTGTCTCCCCAGTCCCCCCTCACTACCCGGGCAGACCTCGACCGAATCGGGGACCACGAACACCTCGACGGCGACGTCGGTCGAGCCCACCGACTCAGGTCCGGCCTCCGGCACCACCGAGGTAGGCGGCGAAGGAAGCGGGGGCAGCACGACCGAGGGTACGGGCGTCGACTCGACCGATGGCGGCGATACCACGGGGCAACAGGATTTCTGCGGGCGCCCGGAGGCCATCTTCATCTTCGACGATCCAGAGCTCTTTCCGGTCGGCGATGATCCGGGGGTGCTCGCGGTGGGCCCCTTCATCGGCAACGACGACGATCCAGATATCGCGGTCGTCAACGGAGACAACCTCGGATCCCGGGTCGACATTCTGAGGGGGCAGGGCATCCTGTCTGGATTCATCTCGGAAGAGCCAATCCCGATGACCGAGGGGGCTCACGGGGCGGCGGTCGGTAACTTCGATGGTTCTCCGACCCACGAGCTCGCGGTCCTCGGCCGACACGAATGGCGGATCTACGGGCCCGATCCAGACTCGAGCAACTCGCTCCTGCTGCGGGCCACGGGTTCACTCGGGCGAGATCGTGGCTTCTCGATGGCCGCGGTCGAGCTGCTGGGGGATGACGCGGACGAGCTGGTGATCGCCGGCGGTGTCACCGACGACGCCCTGGGTTGGGTCGACGTCATCCAGCAGCCGATCTCGGGACCGATGGGCCTGCGGACCTTAATCGCTGCGGGCCAAGATAGCGCCAGGGTGGCGGTGGGAGACTTCAACGGAGATACGAGCCTCGACCTCGTGTTACCGAATACCGATCCGGCAGGAATGCTCGAGAGCCACTTCATCGACGTCGTATTCAACGAGAGCACCCCGGGGGCGCCCAGTTTCCAACGACTGTCGATGCCATCCAACGGGGCCCCGTGGGGGGTCGCCGCGATGGATCTCGACGGGGACGGGTTCGACGACTTCGTGGTGGGCCATACCGGGGGCGGGCTCTCGGACAAGGACCCTCTCCCGCCTCTTCAGCTGTTCTTCGGAGACGGTGAGGGAGGTTTCACCGAGACCACGCTCGCCCATACGAGCATTCAAACCGCGGTCGAGGTCGCCGACCTCGACTGTGACGGAGACCTCGACATCATCACGGGCGGGACGGGCGAGCTCGTCCTGTGGCGGGCCGATGGTCCCGGGAATTTTGATCCCACGAACACCGACTCGCTGGTGGTCGACAGTCATCTCATCTCGGATATCGCCGTCGCCGACTTCGACCTCAACGGGCGGCCGGACATCGTGGCCAGCCTGATCGACGAGGGCGACGTGGTGTACTTCGAGGCGGACTGAGTGTTCGGGTCGCTGCTCGTGCCGCGAGGGTCCGAATGCGTCGTCCATGGCCCGAGTCACGCGATGGCCGCCTTGAGCAATGAGGACCGGAATCCCGGGGGACCAGGTCCGCGAGGGCACACACGAGGACGCCTAGGCGCTCGATTCCGCGGCGACGTGCTCGAGGACAAGATCGACGAACTGCCCGCGACACAGCACTTGGACGTCGATCCCCAGCTCCTCCGTGAGCGCCTCGCGCTTAGCCTCGTACTCCTCGGACACCTCGGTCGCGGTCGTGAGGACGATGCCGGCGTGAATGCCCCAGTACTCGCGGGCCTCCGCGATCTGCTCAAGGCTTCGTAGGCCGGTCTCGACTCCCTCGTGCTTCTTCACCTGCACGCCGATCTTCAAAGAGACGCCGAGCGGATCTGGCAACGTGACCAGCACGTCGATCCCGTGCTCGCCCGTACCGCCTTTGGGGTCTACGCGCGCGTTGGGGTGAGACGCCCGGTATCGGTTTCGCAGCACTCGGACGACGAGATCCTCGAGTTCTGCTGCCCCCCAGCCATGGTCGACCAGCTTGTAGGCCTCGGATCGCATGGAGCCGACGAAGGTGCTGAACCTTTCATCCGGCGACTGAGCGTCCGTAAGCGCTTGGCCTTTCTCCAACGCTGAGAGGACTAGCTCGATAGCTTCGCCGAAGGCGTCGACGCTCCACATCCGCGAGCGACATGTCATCGATCGCCGCATCGGGGCGGGCACTAGTTCGTGATTCGGGACGACCCACGCCAACTCGCCACCACCGGTGAGCCATGGTTCAACCTCGCGGATATGGCCGTAGTCGCCCTGGTTCGCGTCGATCTCATATCGGTAGCCGCCCGTGATCCTCGCGAACGCCCATCGGCCGGGCTCGGGCACGTTCGGAAAGACCACGACGTCGCCGAGTTGGAGGCCATCCCCGGTGGCTTCGAGCAGTCGTCGGTTACCCCTCCACGCTGCATGCTGGTGCGCGACACGGTCGGCCCGCGGTGTTGAGTGAATCACGCGAAGGTCCTGGTTGGCCTCATGGCCCCACCCCTGGCGAAGGCGACCAGCCTTCAGCTCGGCAGCGATGAAATCGCGGGCTCGAGAGTCGGTCCTCATCGCTACATAGCTCGGCATTGACGTATGGTAGCGAGGTAATGACGAGTTTCCAGCAATAGCGAACGTGGTATCGGGCCGTTGTCATCGACTCTTCCAGCTCGGTCTAGTTGACCCTGTGCCAGCAGAGGATCGCGATCGGCTGCTATCCGTTTCGGCACAGGTTTTGGGAGCTTCCCGATCTGCAGCGCCCCCCTGCCATCAAAACGGCGGCTATTCCTACAAGTCAATCTATGGGTGGCTCTGGTCGGACGACCCCGTCCAAACGATCACGACAGGGTTTCGGTGCATGGGCTAAGGGCAGTTCGTCCACCTGACACAGCGACGGACCATCACGCCACATGAGGCGGCTTGCCTTCAGTGCATTCCCGACTTCGTGGACTCCGGCAGGCTAGAGCAAACAGCCGAGGCCAAGCCGATCGGCAACGCTTTGCCACCGAAGTTGCCCTACGGAAGTGCACTACCGCTGGTTGCGGCGGGCCACTGGTCATGACGAGGATCACTTTCCGCCGGCCCGCAGTCCACGAGCGACGCTAGGACTCGCGATCGTCTTCGCCGTGCGAAAGGGCGGCGAGAATGGCGTCGAGGGCCCGAATCGCCTCGGTTGGTTGTTCCGCCGTAGGGCGTCAAGGGCTGCCTAGACCTGCCCCGATTTGGTGGACACCCAAGGAAAGAGGAAAATGGGTTCACCAGTGGCACGGAAGAGAAGAAAGCGGCGAAAATTCACTGACGAGTATCGGGCAGAGGTCGTCCGGCTCGTCGAGACCTCCGACAAGA
>JBCCHT010000064.1:0-45854 GCA_039028615.1 Myxococcota bacterium
AGAAGCGGTCCGTGCCGAGCAGCACGATGAGCTGGTCGGTGTCGCGCACAAAGCCGTTGACGCTGCCTCGCCACCCCCCCGCCCGGGTCTGCTCGGCATTGGCCGTCAGCTCCAGGTTGGCGTTGTGGCTGACCTCGGGCTCGAGCTCCAGGTTGGCGACGATGAGCACCCCGTTGCCGAACAGCTCGTCCGGGCGGGGCAGGCGAGTGGCCCGCTCGTACGACGCCTTGGCGTACAGCCAGGGCAGGAAGCGATACCGCAGCGAGTCGCCGACGCCCATGCGGTGGGTATTGCGATCGCGCTGTCGAAACTCGATCGATGTGACCGGGTCTTCGGCGCGCGCGACCTGGACGTAGTCTTTGAGGAACGCGATGTTGTGCAGCCGGTCCTGGAACAGCTCGAGGTGGTACTCGAGCCCGTTGACCAGCGTGAACAGGTCCCGCTGGGCCGAGAGTGGATCGCGAGCGCCTTCGGCCAGCAAAAAAGACTCTCCCGTACGCGTGGTGAAGGTGGGGGCCAGGGATACGAACAGGCCGTGCTGGGCGTGGGGGCGCCACTCGACGTTCACGCGCCCGTAGCCGCTGTGGTCCCAGATCTTCTGTTCCCGCGGGAGCGGACCGATCTCTCCCGGCGTCACCCGTTCGAAGATGCACTGACCGAACCAGTCGTAGACACACTCTCCGTCGTCGACGAAGTCGGCCTCGGCGTAGGTGTACCCGCCGACGAGACTCAGTCGTACCGAACGCCCCACGATGTTCTCGTAGCGCAGGCTCGCGCCGCTCGAGCGCGTGCCGTACACCACGTCGCCGTAGGGCACGGTCATCACGACGTTGTGCTGGAGGTCCTTTTCGTTGTCGGTGAAGAAAGCTCGCGCGATGAGACGATCGGCCCACCACCGGTTTACCGCGCCCAGCTCCACGCTGGCCCCACCAGCACGATAGCCGTCGTGGAACCGGTGCACACGAGCCGGTGAGAGGCGACCCATCTGGTCGGTGACCTCGACGTCGACCTCGTAGTCGTTGTCGGCGTGGTCGAAGAACCCGCTGCCGCTGACGAACAACCCGCTCGGCTCGTGCAGGTGTCGCACCGCCGCCGTGGCGCGGTGCGTGCCGAACGAGCCGCCCTGGTACGAGACGGAGCCGTGAGTGCCCTCGGTGTCCTGGTCGGTGACCAGGTTCACCGCACCGCCGAGGGCGTCGGCGCCGAAACGAACGGGGACGATCCCGCGAAACACCTCGATGCGGTCGATGAGGTTGACCGGCACGTTGGAGATGCCAAAGGGGTAGCCGGTCAGCTCGAGAGGGATGCCATCGAGGAAGAAGCGGATTTGGTCGTCGGTGAGCCCGTTGAGCGAGAACCGAGTGCTCGAACCCAGTCCGCCCGCCCGGCGCACCCCGACGCCCTGGGACCGCGCCAAGACTTCACCCATGTCGGCCGTCTGTCGCTTGGCCTCCTCGGTCTCGATGACCTGGACGGCCTCGGCGGAGCTGCGGCGGCGGTCGGCCTCCGACTCGGCCCGAACCACGACTTCCACCACGTCACCGTCGGAGTCTTCCGGCGGGAGTTGTTCCGTCGCGGTGGCTTCGTCCGTGGGCGCCTCGGGAGTGACCGGCTCGGGCTCGGGCTCGGGCTCGGGCTCGGGCTCGGCATCGAGGGGAGGGGAGGGGAGCTCCTCCTCGGGCCCTGCTGTGGGCGCAGAGCCCGAGTCCGTCGGTGGCGAAGACGCCGAGCCTTCGTTCGTCGCGGGGTCGGGAGCCGGCGGCGCCCCGGTTCGCGCATGGGCGACCGGTGACCGACCGGCGAGCACCGTGAACACGGCGACCGAGTACCAAACACCGTGAGCGAGAGTCCTCATTGGGCGCATTGGAGGTGCGACGCGGCGAGCCCGTGACGGCGATCAGTGAGTGGCAACCGCGTGCCCCGGGAATCCCGGGAACGTGAGCGCCTCGGTGACCGCATTCGAGTCGCTGATGTCGAAGTACTGACCCGAGCCGAAGTCCGCCGAGACGCCGACCAGGTACGACGTCTCCCTGCCGTCCACGACCGTCTTGAACGAGTCGGCGTAGGCGGTGAACAGCGAGTCGACCTGGACAGGGGCATAGGTCGCCGCCTCGTTCCCGAGCTCCACGCTGTACAGAGCCCACTCGGCGGACCGCAGCGTGTCCCGCTCGTTGTCCAGGGTGATGCCCGCCACGTCACCCGTGTAGTGCATGATGTAGGCCTGGTTGCCGACGCCGGGGTGCAGGCCGCCCGCGACCGTCCCCGACAGCGTCGAGAGGTCCACGAAGTACTCGGGGTCGAACTGGTCTTCACCCGAGTTGATGCGCAGCATGCAGCTCGCCGCCGGGGAATCGCCAGCGGAGCCGCTCACCAAGGACACCGACTGCCCGGGGTGGGTGGCGAAGTAGAGGTTGCCCTCCGCGTCGGCGGCATCGAAGCCGATCACACCACAGCGGGTATCGTCGGCGTAGGTCACCGACTCGTCCGCCGAGTCGACGATCACCGCGCGCACGAGCGGGGTGCCCGTGTCGTCGGCCAGCGACCAGTACGCGGCCGTCGAGATGAACCGGGTCCCGTCTTTGTGGATGAAGTTGAGCGACACCCACTCGTTGTCGTCGTACAGGCCATCGATGGGGAACGAGCCGATCGTCGTCATCTCGGCCGGGTTGAACTTGACGACCTGCCAGTTCTCCTCGTCGAAGTAGTACGCGAGCTCGTCGTCGACGAACTGGATCACGTTGCGTCCACCCCCGAGGGTGTTGGTCACTCCGAAGTTGGCGAGGCTGACCTCGCCGTCCATGACGAGCTCGTCGCCGTTGGCGGTCCATCGTTGGATCGTGGGCTGATCGCCCAGGCCGACGTAGACCACGCCACCGCCCGGCGACGCGTAGACCATGTCCCCGGCGAACTCCACCGCCCGACCGAGGTCGATGCTGCCGCCCGCGGAGATGTCGTCGACCACGGAGAGGTAGCCCAAGTACTCCTCGTCGGTGCTGATCCACGTGCCCACGATCCAGCTCTGGTCTGCTTCGCCAGCGCTGCCGCTGCCATCGGCGGGGTCGCCCGCGGTGCCCGAACCCTCGCCGTCGGTCGCTTGGCTGGGGTCGCCCTCGTCCCCGGAATCCGAGTTGGCGCCCGCGTCGGAGCCATCGTCGTCTCCGCAGGCCGAGCCAGCGATACTCAGCAGCCCAAGAAGGGCAAAACTGACGAAATTCGAGGATGGACGTTGTTCTTTGCAGGTCATGGGGGCTGCATACCTACGCGTTCTCTTAATTGAAAGTGAAAATCATTCTTGATTTCAATTTATGGTTTCTGATTTGATTTCATGCACATGGGCGGAAAAGTATCTTCCTATGCAGCGGCGGGAGCGCACGTTCCTGACCTGTCGACACCCGCGGCGGCCGGGCCTTTGGAGCCTCCCGTGCGTCCTGCCGGACCCGGGTCGTGGCGACCTTGGTGGGTGCGGGTGCATCGCTACGTCGGCCTCGTCATGGCCGTGTTCTTGCTGGTGAGTGGGTCGACTGGCGCGTTGCTTCCGTTCCACCGCCAGCTCGATGCGTGGATCAACCCCGAGCTGTTCATCGCGCCCTCGCACCCACGAGCCGAGGCGCCACGCGACGTCTTGGATCTACGCGAGGGACTCGAGCGGTCCATCGTGGGCGCGAGCTTTTCGTATGTGGAACTCGATCACGACGCGCCGTCGAGCACCGCCGTGTTCTTTGCGAGCTACGATCCAGAGCTCGTCGCGGACGCGGACTCGCGGGACGACGAGTTCTTCGTCGACCGGCACAACGGCCGAGTCCTCGGCTCGCGCAAGTGGGGCGACATCACGCAGGGCACCGTCAACTTCGTGCCGCTGTGCTATCGACTCCACTACACCTTGGGCTTGGGTGATGTCGGGCGCGTGCTGCTGGGGATCATCGCCTTGCTGTGGACCCTCGACTGCTTCGTCGGGGCCTATTTGACTTTGCCCCCGAGGGCTCGCCGAGTTCGAGGCCGGGCCGAGGACGACCGACCGCCGCGGCGGAGCACGAGGCGGTGGTTCCTCGCGTGGGGTCGTTCGTGGCGCGTCCGAACCTCGTCGATGTTCGGGTTCGTGTTCACGTGGCATCGCGCCTCTGGGCTGTGGGTTTGGGCCATGTTGCTGCTGGTCGCGTGGTCCTCGGTCGCGCTCAACCTGGACGCGGTCTACTCCCCCGTGATGCGAGCGGTCTTCGAGTCCGAGGACGTCTACGCAACCTTGCCTCGCCTCGAGCAGCCACGCACCGAGCCGGAGGTCTCTTGGCAGGGCGCGCGCCGTCTCGGTCGGGCGGCCATGCAGGACCAGGCGGCCGCGGGGGGCTTTACCGTCCTCGAGGAGCGAAGCCTCGGGTACCGCCCCCACTCGGGCCTCTACACGTACAAGGTCCTCAGCTCGTTGGACGCATCGGTGTCTCACCCCAACACCACCGTGTGGATCGATGCCGACACGGGCGCGGCTGTGGCCTTCTTTGCGCCGACCGGCCGCGCCGAGGGAGACACGGTCACCACATGGCTGACCGCGCTGCACTTCGGCGCCATCTCTTTCACCGAGGGAGGACGGGAGGCCAGCCTCGGTTACCGACTGTTCGTGATGCTCGTCGGCCTGCTCGTCGTTGGACTGAGCGCCTCGGGGCTCTGGATCTGGTGGACCAAGCGCGCTCGTCGGGCGCGGGCATCGACCGCGGGCGGCGACTGACTACGGGCTCTGAGCGGGCGGCAGCTGCTCCGGTCCGCGCTCTCCCTCGCGGTTGGCCGTGACCTCGTTGCGGACCGACTGCGTCACCGCTTCGGCACGCCCCCCCACCGTGATCGTATTGCGATGCAGCGCAAACAGATCGGTCGGCGGCACGATGTCGATGGGCAAGCGATGGAGCCGGTCGCGATACAGGCTCGACATGCCCACCACGTCGGGCAGCACCGTCAGCAGCTGGCCGGTAATGCAGACCTCGAGCCCGGTAGCCATCTGGCCCACCACCATGCCGATCTTGCGATCGAGGGTGGCCGGCCAGCTCTCGAGCGTCAGGCCGCGCTCGTCGGGCGACAAGGCGACGAATGCATGCTCGAGCACCTCTTGTTGGGTCACTTCGCGCTTGCCGTACAGCGGGTGCCCTTCGCCGCAGTAGACCCCGCTCGGCGCAGCGCCCAGGTGCAGCTTGTTGATCTGGGCGTGCATCAGGGGCTGGGTGACGAACGCGACGTCGATCTCGCCCCGCAGCAGCATGCCGCCCACGTCGCGATGAGCATGGTCGATCACGTGCGGCACGAGGTCGGGGTGGTCTTTGCGGAGCCGACGGAGGCCCGGCAACAAGTACGACGTGGTGATGAGGCCGACCGACGCGATGTAGACGGGGCCTGAAAGCTCCGTGCCTTCGATCGCCAGCAGGCCCTCGTGGACCATCCGCATCGCGTTGCGCACGGCGACCAGGAAGCGCTGCCCCGCTTCGTTCAGCTCGATGCGTCGGCCGTTGCGGAGGAAGAGCCGCCGGCCGAGGTCGTCCTCCAGCAGCCGGATCGTGCGAGACAGCGCGGAGGCGCTCACGAAGAGCTGGGCCGATGCGGTCGGCAGGTGTTGGCTCTCGGCGACGGCTCGGAAGGCGGGTAGCCAGCTCCACAGCCTCGCAACGCGACGAAGTCTCTCCATTGGCCCTGTCGGGGGCACTGTACACCACCCGCTCGTGGAGGCGGGTCGTGGGGGACGCGAGCGGGGCTCAGCCGGCGCGGGCCCGGGAACGGGCGCCCATCACCCAAGACTCCGTACGTGTCGAATTCCGGGTTCCGTGTACGCGGACCTCGGCCAGCGTCAGCGAGGGCGGTGCCTCCACCGATAGCTCGAATTGGGCGAGGCGCCCGCTGACATCGAGCACACAGCGGCGGTGGGCTCGGCAGCGTTCGGCGAGAGCTTTCCGCTGCTCCGAGTCGAGCTGCAGTCGCGGGAGCCATCCCTGCCGAATGGGATGTCGATCGTCGCGGGCGTGGTCGAAGGGCAGCGCCACACAGGGTCCCGTCGCTCGACAAAGCTCGGGGACGAACGCCAGCTCCCACCGGTACCGTCGGTCCTTCCATGCCGCGCGGGTCCGGGCGAGCGCCGTTTCCAGGCCGTCCTGCGTGCGTCGAGCGGCCGCGATCTCGTGGGCCAACGTGTATTGGTCTCGAGGATCGACCGCCGACGGCTCCATGTCGGAAGACGGCGTCGGCGTGGCGAGCTCCGCGGGCGCGGGCTCGTTGCCGTCGTGGCACGCGGTCAGCAGGGGGAGCCCGCAAAGCAACGCCGACCGCACCCGAGAGGCGATACGAGACCGTTTCACGCCGCACCGAGCCTTTGTTCGATTTCGCGCACGAGCGGAGGATCGGCATCGGGGTCGATTCGGTTGGCCGTCGTCATCGAGCTTCGAGCCGACTCGATGCGACCCGCGAGGGCGTGCACGAGGGCCGCGTGCAAGTGCAGGTGAGCATCGGCCGTCCCCAGCGACAACGCTCGGGCCATCGCGGCTTGGGCCGTCTCGTGGTCTCCCGCTCGAGCCGAGGCCAGCGCGAGCACGTCGTTGGACGCGATGTTGTCTCGCGTGCGGTGAGCCTGGCGAGCCAACGCGAGCGCGCGCTCGCTGTGTTCGCCGCGTCGAGCCAGATCGCGGGCGAGAGGTCCCGGGTCGTCGTCGGCCAGCGCCTCCGCTCGACGTTGCCAACTCGCAGCCGACTCGGTCTCACCGAGGTCCCTGTGCCATTGGGCGAGCCGCAGTAGATCCTCGACGCTGGGCTTCCGCTCGACGGCGGCACTCAGCAGACCGATCGCCTCCTTCGTTCGTCCCTGTCGGGCCCGTGCTCGCGCCTCGATGACTCGGGCGGGCACGTAGTCGGGGACGAGCGTCAGCGCCCTCTGTGCGGCGGCCAGCGCCCGCGCCGAGTCGCCCCTATGAAGGAACATCGCTCCGATGTCCGCAAAGCACCAGGCGCTCGCCTCGGGATCGCGAGGGCTCCCCGCGTCGATGGCCAGTTCCATGATCGCCAGGGCGCTGTCGAAGTCTCCCATCAGCCATCGCAGATGCGCGGCCCGGCTATAGCTGCGAAGGTCCGGGTGAAGGTCCACGGCGCGCTGCACCGAGTCCATGGCCCCCTCGTAGTCCCCGAGTTCCAGCTGGGTATCGCCGAGCACGAGATGGGCGGTGGCGTTGCTCGGCTCGATTGCCAGCACCTGTCGGGCGAGCTCGGCTGCCGACGTGAACTCGTGCCCATCGTGCCGGACCATCGCCGTTAGCATCAGGACCCGTGCATCCTCCGGGGCCATGGCACGCGCCGAACGGAGGACCGCGTCCGCGTGGTGCCCCAATGCTGCATTGGAGGTTTCCCTCTGTCGGCGCAGCAGCAGGCTCGCCAGCGCGATGTGAGGGTCGAGGGCGGTGGGATCGGCCCGCAGCTCGTCCTGCGCTGCTCGAAGTTGACGGCCCGTGATCGAGTCGTCTGCGGGGTACTCGATGGCGGCGCGCAGCGAGGCCGGCAACGGGGTCGACGGGTGAGGGGAGGAGGCGCCGACTGGTGGGTCGGTCAACGATTCATCGTCGCCCTTGCAGGCAACCATGAGGGTCGCCCCGATCAGGAGCACATGGAGACAGCGAAACGGGGAAGGTTTCATGGGGCACCCGAGGTACGTCGATGTGCTCGGGCCGGATCGATGCCGTTCGAAACACGCGAGAGCGCGCGCTAACCCGGCGGAATCGATGGTCTAAGTGCTTTCCTTACGAACTCAGGCGATCCCCTGTAGGTGAAGATCCTCTCATGTTTTCACTGAGCGACTTCGTAATTCGTGTAATATTTCAGCGAAAAATGTGGGGCCAGAATGGGACGCAGGCCCGAACAGGAAAGAGCGAACGGCGTTCTGTTTCCAGGTGTCTAGCGTCCTATTTTTCGGCTTGAAACGGCGTCAAAACGCCGCTGCTGCAAGAACCCCCCACAGAAAAAACCCTTGGCGATGTGTGGGACGACTGGGTACCTTGCTTCCAGCAGACGCCCTATTCGCACTTTGAGTCAGGGGGCCCCAGCAATGGGGATTGGCTCACAGAGCACAACGGCGGGGCGTCACGGGGACGGGGTCAATGAACAACTTCAAATCAGAACCAAGACGCATTTCCAGTTCCATCTCGAGCGTTTCGTCGAGCTAACCGCTCCGAAGCTGACCGACGGGGGAATCGGGAATGCAGACACAATCCACGCGCAAGATCGGCGAGTCCGGTCTCGGTGGCTCGCAGGGGGAAATGCGAGAAGTCGAGGTCGAATTCCGGCACGCGCACGACTTGATGAGACTCGCCTGGAACAAGGGCAAGAGTCATTTTCCGTGCACCACGGCACGGGACCGCAGCCTCAAGGGAGGGACCATCGTCCATCCCGAGTCGTTCACCGCGATGGTGGTGGCCGACTTGCTCATGGGGCAGCGCGGCGAGCAATCGGTGCTCGTCCGCCAGGTGGTCACGATGCTCGAGTGGGAGCTCGGCAAAGACGAAGACGTCTTTTATTTCTTCAAGAAGCACGAGCGGCTGCCCGCCGATGCCGACTGCACCGCGCTCGGCCTCTCGGTGATGCTATTGGGCGGCGCGCGAGTCGAAGAGCGTGCCCATCGTGCGCTCGATCGAATCCTGGCCAACTGCGACCAAAATGGCGTCGTAGAGACCTATTTCGATCCAACGGGTGAGCGCGACGGAATCGTCGACCCCGTAGTCTGTGCCAACGTCTTGTTCTTGGCGCATCAACTCGGTCGCGGTGACGAAGCCCGAGCCACGCTCGAGCACGTGCACCAAGTCCTGCTCGAGGAGTCCTACCTCGAAGGGTCCCGCTACTATCACAGCCCGGACACCTTCCTGTACTTCCTCGGCCGCGTCGTGCACCACTTCCCGGAGACGCAAGAGCTTCTGCTCGAGCCCCTCCGGCACGCCGTGCAAAAGCGCCTCGGCATCTCGACCGACACCATCGACGTTGCCCAGCGCACCTTGCTGTGCACCTGGTTCGACATCGACGACCACGGCGAGTTCAACCGCCTCGTCGCCATGCAAGAAGCCGACGGCTGCTGGCCCAATGACGCGCTGTTCCGCTACGGCCGCAAGAAGGTCTACTTCGGCTCCCGCGTCATGACCACGGCCTTCGCCGTCACCGCCGTCATGCAGGGCCAAGACGGCCGCGTCTCGCAGTCCGAGCCCGAGCAAGTCGAGGGCGAAGTCGTCATCAGCGGCGAGAACGTCCACTTCGTCGAGTTCGGCAAAGGCTGAGGCCGACTTCAGACCAACGCAGTCGGGCGGTTCCCAAGGGGTTGGGACCGCCCGATTTTCGTTCGGGTTGGGTCGGTTTCGGCGATGGTGTGTTGTCCTGATCTGGACCTCGGTGTCACAGATGGCGGGCGAGTACGTCGTTTCTGAGCGGAATTCGACGGGCTCAGTCTTTTTCTCCAGCGCGAAAGCACAACTCGACCGTTAGCGATGAAGGCCGGCGGACGTTCGGCCCATGAATCCCTGACGGCGAGAGCAAAGTCCCATGCGTACCGAGGTCATCATTGGTGGAATCCTGGGGGTCATCCTCGGGGGCGCGGTGATCCTCGGGTTGACGGGTGATGCTCGATCGCAGCCTACGGGCACGCAGGAGCCCGCTACGCCCGAGTTGCGGCCATTGCCGGGGGCGGAGCCATCGTTGCCGGCGAGCGCTCGGCAGGCGAGTCCGGCGTTTCGTCCGGTGAGGCCGGGCAGCCGTCGGGTCGAGCACGGCGCGTTGGCGGCTTCGTAGGCGGGCGGGCGGCGAAGCAGCGGCGACAGTTCGGTGCGATCTTAGATCGTCCGCGCTGGGGTCAGCGATCGGCGAGATGAGCCGAGGCGATCGAACGATAGCGCGGGAGGGTGAGCGCGTCGAGGTCGGGGCGCGCGGCTTCGTAGGCGGCGGCGCGTTGCTCCAGCTGGCGCTTGGCGAGCTTGTCGAGCGCCTTGGCGAGCGTGCCGAGGCCTTGGCTGTCGAGGCCTTGGGCGTGGTGGAGCAGTCGCTGGGCGAGCAGGGCGTGCTCGTGATGGAGACCGAGTGCTCGTTGGGTCCGCTTGGCGGGGCCGCGCAAGGGCAAGTAGGCGTCGCCGAGCACGGGCCGGAGCAACTCCATGGTGTAGCGGAGCTTCTTGGCGCGGGTGCGAATCTCGTGCAGCTGTTCGACGCGGGTCTCGTCGAGTGCGGTGGGCCAGTCGGTGAAGAGGTCTTCGAGAATGGGTTCGAGCCACACCCACGATTGCGTCGAGAGCTCTGGACCCAAGCGCAGGAGTCGGCCGCTGAGACGATCGAGCTCGTCTTCGAGACTGTCGGCGAGGCCGAGGATGTCGATCTTCCCCAGCGCTTTGCGGGTGGGACCGACGGCGGCTTCGCGCTGAGTCGTGGCCCAAACGGTGACGTGCTCGAGGGCGGCGCGACCCAGCGGATTGGCATCGTCGTGTTGGGCCCGTAGAGCGGCGAGCAGAGCATCCCATTCGCGCACGATGCCGACGGCCGGGGTGATCGCCAAGAGGCGCTTGTTCGCTCGTTTGGTCTGCTTGCCGTTCAGCAGGGGGCCGAAGAGCACGATGAAACTGTGCAGACGCCGACTGGCCACGCGCATGCCGTGCAAGGGTAGGGCGGGCTCGTCGGCGTCTTCCCAAGCGACACCCGCTCGGAGTCGGGCGATCTGAGGGTCGACGCGCTGACGGACGTTGCTGACGAGCTCGAGGCCGAGGGCGGTGGGGCTGCCGGGCTTGGGCAGGACCGCGACAGCAGGGTCCGAAGGGGCGTCTGTGTTCGTCGCGGGGGCCGGAGTCGCGATGGGAGGTGAGGCGGGAGCGGGAGGCGTCGTCGAGGGCGATTGTGCGCGAGAGGGCGGCGCTGCCGGGGCGCGGGGCGGCGTGGGCTTGGGCTGGACGTCGAGCGGTTGTCGATCGAGTTCGGGCTCTTCGTGAGCACGACGGGTCGACCCCGCGTTTCCCTCGAGCGATAGCGGTCGCTGCGCTTCCTCGAGCGCGACCAGCAGTCGATCCACGCCGAGTGCGAGCCGTTGCAGCGCGCCGCCAGCCAGCCTTCGGACCGCGCGGGAGGCTCGTGCTCGGGACAGCAGCGGGGAGGGGCGGGAGGCCAAGGGCGCCCATGGTACACCGCAGATCGAGCGCGTCGGCAACGGTCGAACGAGGCGGTGGCTGGTAGGCTTGGCAGCGGCATGGCGGACGATTTCGAGACTCTGGACCGGTGGCGTGCAGGTGATCGCAAGGCGGGCAACGAGCTGCTCCAGCGTCACTTCGACAGCCTCTATCGGTTCTTCCGCAACAAGGTGGACTCGGGCGTCGACGACCTGATCCAGCGCAGCTTTTTGGCGTGCATCGAGTCGAAGGACAAGTTCCGCAAGCAGGCCAGCTTTCGTACGTACCTGTTCACGGTGGCGCGGCACGAGCTTTATCGGCACTTCCGTCGCAACCGCCGGGCATCCGAGACGGACGACATCGGCGAGATGTCGGTCCTGGATCTCGGCACGTCGCCGAGCAACGTGGCGGCGAAGCGGCAGGAACAAAAACTGTTGCTCCGGGCGCTGCGGGGCATCCCGCTCGATCTTCAGCTCGCGGTGGAGCTGTTCTACTGGGAAGGGCTGTCGACGGCCGAGATCGCGGAGATTCTCGAGGTCCCGCAGGGCACGGCCAAGAGCCGGCTCCGTCGCGCCCGCGAAGCGCTCGAGGTTCAAATGAAAGAGCTGGCCGAGTCCGATGCGTTGCTGCAATCGACGATGGCCCACTTCGAGGTGTGGGCCAAAGACGTGCGCGAGGTGATGAGCCCCGACGGCGGCAACGACTGAAGTCGAACGACTAGGGAGCCGCCGCGCCAAAGGTCTCGAGGTACCAACGCTCGGCCTCGCCGCGCTCCTGCTCGCGGCGCCCCTTGGCAGCACGCAGGCGGCCGATGGCGCCCTCGGCCAGGGTCTTGGCCCGGGCCGGGTCGGCGGCGGCGAGCGACCGCGCCAAGATCATCTCCGTCTCGGCGCGCGACAAGGGGTCCTGCCCCTCGCGAGAGCGCAGCGTCAGCGCCTCCTCGAGCATGCCGACGCCCTCTTCACGGGGCGCCTCGGCGGCGAGCATTCCTCCCAGCTTGGTCAGCGTCATGTCGAGGTGGAAGTCGGCACCGCGGCGAATCTTCAGCGCGCGGCGATAGTGGACCTCGGCGGCCTCGGGCTGCCCCTGCGCGTACGCGATGTCCCCGAGCGAGTCGAGGATGGAGCACAGGGCGGGGTGGTCTTGGCCCACGGCTTCTTCGCGAAGGGCGAGCGCCCCGGTGTGCACCGTCTTGGCGCGGTCGTAGTCCTTGCGATGGCGGTACACCTCGCCGAGCGCCTCCATCGGCGTGCTCACCTGCGGGTGCTCGGCCCCGAAGACCTTGACCCAGATGTCCTTGGCTCGCAGGAGGAAGCCTTCAGCGCGGTCGAGGTCGCGGTCACCCAGGGCGACGATGCCGAGGTTGAGCAGCACGGGCGCGGCCATGGGGTGCTCGGCCCCGACTACGCGGGCTTGAGTCTCCAGCAGCTGCTCGTAAGTCTCGGTCGCCTTGGCGCTGTTGCCCATGCGGCTGAAGCTGACGGCGAGGTTGCCCAGGATGACCAAAGTGTCGGTATGGTCGGGTCCGAGGGTCTTGCGAGCGAGCGTGAGCGCCTCGAGGAAATGTTCGTGGGCCTTGGCGTTGTCGCCCTCGCGGAGCGCGAGGCTGCCTTGGACCGATAGGATGCGGACGGCGAGCGAGCCTTCGTAGGAGGGGCCCGCGCGCTCGAGGAACCGCGTGGCGTAGCGCAGGTGCTCGTGGGCGGCGACGGGATCTCCGTTGCCTGCGGTGGTCGCTTGCTCCGCGATGGCGATGCCGATCTCCGCCGACTGCGAGGGCGTGCTGGCGGCAACGGACAAATCGAGGGCGCGCTCGAGCTGCTCGGTGTCGTCGCTCCAACGGCCCACGGCCAAGCGCGCTTCGGCCTCGAGTCCCCGCAGGCCATCACGCTCGGCGTCTTCCACCACCTTCGTGGCCTGGGCGGTCGCTTCCTTGCCCTTGCCCATCGACATCGCGAGCTCGGCCCGAGCCAGGGTTTCGTAGCCCTGTTCCCACCGCTCGAGGCCATCGGCCAAGCGCGTGGTGTCGGTCTGATCGGCGAGACCGTTGGCGTCCATGAGACCGACCAGGCGCTCCCGATCTTCGCACTTCCACAGCTGATCGATGCTGTCGGCCTGCTTGCCGTCGAAGTCGGGGGACAGCGACTCGGCGTCCTCGAGCGACTCGAGGAGCACGTCGAGCCGCACCAGCGCGCGGTCGAGGCAGGCGTAGCGCAGCTCGAGCATGCGGGTGGACTCTGCGCCGCGATGCTGAGCGCTCTGGCAGGCGTCTTCGCGTTGGTCCGTCCAGCGATCGGCGAAGCGAGCGAGCTTGGGGTCGACCTTGTCCCAGATCCCGGCGGCCCACCCGGAGTGGCCGGCCATGGTCTGGGCGAGCGCGTCGCGGCGCTCGTCGTTCCAGACCTCGCGCAAGGGGTCGGCCGCGGCTTCGCAGGGGTCCGGCGGCTCGGGCACAGTGGCGGTGGCGACCGCATAGGTGCCGGCCACGCTGACGCTCAGGCCCAAGGCCCCCACGCCGAGCATCAGCCGACGGCGGCGGAGGTCACGGGCGCGGGCGAGCTCGCCGATGAGGTGATGCATCGAGCGGTGACGGTCGTCGCGGGACGTGGCCAGCCCGCGGGAGACGACCGCGAGGATGCCGGGCGGGACGCCGTGGTTGCGAGGCACGGGCGCTCGCCGTCCCTCGATGACGGAAGCGGCCAGCGCCGCGGGGCCCTTGCCTTGGAAGGGGCGTTCTCCCAGCAGCGCTTCGTAAAGCGCGACGCAGAAGCCGAACTGATCGCTGTGGGCACCGATGTTGCGACCCTCGTACTGCTCGGGCGCCATATAGGCGGGCGTGCCCGCGATCCGAGTGTCGCGCGAGGCGGTGGCGGGGGCCGAGCCCGACTCGGCTTCACCTTCGCCGTCTTGGGTGCGGGTGTCGTCGAGGCTCTCGCTCGAGTGCATCGCGGTGGAGATCGGCCGCGCGAGGCCGAAGTCCACGACCCGCGGGCGACCGTCTTTGCCCACGAGCACGTTGTCGGGCTTGAAGTCGCGATGGACGATGCCCTTGGCGTGCGCGGCCGCGAGCCCGCGACCGATCTCGATGAACAGCGTGACGATCTCTCGCCAGGTCCGCGTGGTCTGAAGCCAGCGTCGCAGGGTCTCGCCATCGACCATCTCCATGGCCAGGAACACCTGGTCGCCCACGGTGCCCGTGTCGTAGATGGTGACGATGTTGGGGTGCGACAGATCGGCGGCGGCCCGGGCCTCGCGCTCGAGTCGATCTTGGGCCTCGCGTACGCCCTCGCTGCCGAAGCCGCCCGTGTCCACGAGCTTGAGCGCGACCTTGCGATCGAGCTTGGGATCGTGGGCCGCGTAGACGACCCCCATCGCGCCCTGACCCAGGCGGTGCAGGACGACGAAGCGATCGAGCGTGACTGGCTGGAGTACCCGCCCCAAAAGCCGACGCTCGGCCTCCGCGAAGGCGAGATCGCGGTCGAGGCCGAGCGGCGAGGGGGGAGCCGAGGAGGGGGCGCCTGGCTCCGCTTTTGTTTGATCGGCCGTGTCCATCAGATGCAGCGGCAACCGCAGTCCATCACGACATTAGCACTGCTCTCCCAGCGCTGAGTGCCGGCGGCGCTGCAGGCGAGGCCGCCGATCTCGTGCTGGGGTGCTTGGAGGGTGATCGTTTTATTGAAGGCGCAGGTTCCGTGCTTGTTCGCGGTGAAGTCCCACACCTTGCCGTGGTTTGCACACACGGTCTCGCAGACGGGAGCGGTGGCCGGCAGGACGCCGGGAAGACCGGCTCGGCTCGGTCCCGGTCCGAAGGGTCCGGCCGCCGCGGCACCCTGCTCGGCGGTCACGCTGTCGATGGCAGCGTCCGGGTCGACCTCCATGCCGATGGTCGGGAAGTTGCCGTTGGCATCGCGGCCACCCAGGCCTTCACAGGTCGCGGACGCGAGCGCGTGCATCTCGAGGGTGAGCAGCTCATCCCAGATCGGAATGAGGGTCGGGTACTCCGGCTGGGGCGAAGTGATGGAGCACTGGCTCTTCTTCGAGTCGTTCTGGCTGGTCGTGAACTTGAAGGTCGTGCACTGCACGTCGTCCTGCACGTCGGGCTCGGCGACGATGGTGTCCATCGACATCAGCGGCTCGGCCTCTTCCTCGGTGAGGACGATGGTGTCGAGGTTGAGCGTCTGAATCTCGGGCTCCTGCTCGGTGTCGCAAGCGGTGAGGGCGGTGGTGGTGAGCAGGGCGGCGGTGAAGATATGGGTGCGCATTGTGGTGACTTCCCTTGGGGCTATCGGGGCCGAGTGAGGGAGCGGGTCACACGGCCACCGTTTTCATTGCCTTGGGAGTCCCGACCTCGCCGGTCGGATCACGATGGACGCCACTTTTTTTACGGAAGTTGAAACACGAACCAGCGCGGCTATCCCGGACCCCGATGCAACGCCGTTTTCGCCGGTTTTTGGCGAAGGGGCGTCATTTCGCTGATCGCTCGGTCAGCCACTTTTTGATCGTGTCCTTCTGACCGTCGTCGTCCGCGTAGCCCAGAGCCTCGACTGCGAGCTCGGTGGCTCGGCGATGAGAGCCCCCGCGATCCTCGATAGCTTTCGCTAGGTTGAAGACCACCGCGGTCCGCAACGGCGCGAGCTCGGGTCCGCCCCGGAGATCTTGCCGCGCGCGTTCCATGAGCCGCTGCGCGTCCTGGGGTCTTCCCTGATTGAGGGCGATGTCGGCGAGCCCGATCCGCGCGTAGATCTGCGGGACGGGTGCGTCCGGCCGATGTTCCTGGAGCAGCTTCAGGTGCCGCTCGTAGGTGGCTCGAGCCGCGTCGTAGTCCTTGGCTTTTTGCTGCACGTAGCCGAGCTGATAGAGGCTGTCGAGCGAGCGCGGGTGCTCGGGCCCGAGCACGCGGAAGCGAAGGTCGATGGCCTGCTGGACCCGCTGTTGCGCCTGGTCGAACTCACGCTTGCGCACGTGGGCCAGCGCCATGTTGTGCAGCGGCGCGGCGAGCTCGGCCGAGTTGGGTCCGAGGGAGGACTCCATGAGTTCGAAGCTGCGCTGGAATAGGCGGAGCGCCTCGTCGACGTCGCCCTTGCGCATGACCACCGCACCCAGGTTGGACAGGTTGGCGGCCAGCAGCTCGTGGTCGTCGCCCAAGTGCAGCTCGCGGATGGCGAAGGCCTTGCGCAGCTGTAGCTCGCCTCCCTCGAGGTCGCGCTTCTTCAGCAGCGCGGCGCCGAGGTTGGCATGGATGGGGGCGAGCTCGGGATGGTTGTCGCCCACGATCGCACGACGCAACGACAGCGCATTGCGAATGCCCTCGATGGCTTCGTCGAGGCGACCGGCATCGAGGGCCGCGGCGCCGCGGTGCCCCCACGCTTCGGAGTGCAGCGCGACCACGATGGGGTCGGTGTTGCCGTCGGAGGAGGCGATGGCGTCGTCGTAATACTCGATGGCCCGGGCGTAGTTGCCTTCCATCCACTCGACGTGGGCCCAGAGCATGGCGATGCGAGCCTCGGAACCGACCGGAGGCCGGGTCAGCCGCTGGAAGAGCGCCTCGGTGTTGTGCAGCAGCCGGCGGGCCTCGGCGAAGTTGCCGATGTCGGACAGCCGCTTGATCATCACCGCGTTGACCTCGGCTCGGGTTCGGTCGGCACGGCCGCGTTCAGCTTCGTTCGCCGCGCGAGACAGAGCCTCGATGGACTCGGGGCGCTGCCCGAGCACGCCGTAGACGGCCCCCAGCTCGAACAGGGCGCTGGCGAGGGTGGGGGCGTGCCCGAGCGCCTCGGCCTCTTCCACCTGGGCCAGGGAACGGTGGAGCAGGTCGGAGTAGTGGCCGGCCAAGCGCAGGCTGGCCAGCTCGGCGATCTCGGCTTCGACGGCCTGCAGGCGCTTGCGTTCTTCGGGAGCAGTGGGCGGCGGCTCGCCGTCGTCGAGCACGCTCCGGGCCCCACAATCGTCGACGTAGGCGTCGGCCGGGACGATTTCCAGGGCGCGGTTGGCCGTCTGGCGGTCGGCTTCGGTGAAGCGAGCGGTGGCGGCACTCAGGGTCAGACGCGCGCGTTCCAAGCACCACGTGCGGCGATCGGTGAGCTGCTCGGACTCGTCTCGGCCTTCGCGGGCCTCACAGACGTCGCGTCGGGCCTGCACCCAGGTGTCGGCGAAGTGGTCGAGCCTGCCCGACACGGTGGTCCAGATTTCCTCGGCGCGCGGGTGCCCGGTGCCGAGCAGGCCGGCTTTGACTTCGCCCCGGCGGGTGTCGTCCCACACCCCGGCGAGGTGCTGCTCGACCCCGGAGCACGGCGCGACGGCGGCCGCCGAGCGCTCGGTGGCCGCGGACCACGTCGCGGCCACGGCTCCGAACAGCACCAGACCGCCCAGGCCCCACTTGCGGAGGCGGGCGTAGGGGTCACGCCGCAGGCAGGCGAGCAGCGCGTTCATGTTGCGGTGTCGCGCCGCCGGATCCGGCTTCAGTCCGATCAGGATGGCGCGGCGGATCCACGCGGGCACGGAGCGACCGGGCGAGGCGGGGCGGACCACGCCCTTTTGCGCGGCCAGGGCGAGCGCGGGCAGGGTGTCGCCTTCGAAGGGCCGCTCGCCGTAGAGCGCTTCGTATAGCGAGACGCAAAACGAGTACTGATCGGTCCGTGCATCCGCGGGGCGACCGGCCATCTGTTCGGGCGCCATATAGGCGGGGGTACCCAGCATGGCGCCGGTCTGGGTGAGGCGGGTGACCACCTCGGTATGCGGCAGCTCGGCGGTGATGACCGCCTCGGTCACGCTCATGCCGGGGTCGATTTGCTCGCGCGCCAGCCCGAAGTCGACCACGCGCGCGCGCCCTCGATCGTCGAGCAGGACGTTGTCGGGCTTGAAGTCGCGGTGCACGAGGCCGGCGGCATGGGCCGCGGCGAGACCGGTACCCGCGTCGATGTAGGCGGCCACCACCGACTCGACCGAGCGCCGCTCCGCGTCGACCCACTGGCGCAGGGTGCCGCCCTCGAGCAACTCCATGGCGATGAACACCCGGTCGTCCACGTCACCCACGTCGTGCACGGACACCACGTGGGGATGAGACAGACGGGCCAACGCCTGGGCCTCGCGGATGAGCCGCTGACGGGCGCCGTCGCCCAGGTCGCCGTCGGGCCGCAGCAGCTTGAGCGCGATCTTGCGCTCGAGCTTGGGGTCGTAGGCGGCGTAGACCACTCCCGACGCCCCGGCCCCGAGCCGCGAGGTGACCTCGAATCGGCCCAGCTGGAGCGGGTCTTCGGCGTCGGAGAACAGCCCTTGCTGCACCTGGGCCAGCACTGCCTGGCGGTCGAGCGGATCGCCATCATGGCGAATCGCGACCAATCGATCGCCCCAGGAGTGGTCGGGTGGCGGCTGCACGGGATCCACGACGAGCGCTGAGCATCGTAGCAGGCGCGTCGCATCGTGACATCGGGGGGCCCCTGGGTTGGTCGTCCGGTCCGCTCGGCCGTCGATTGCACGCGCGTGATAAACCAGAGGTCGATGCCCCCGAGCCGGCCCAGTTCCCGGATTTTCCCCCGTTGGTTGGTGGCCACCGTCGCCATCATCGCGGTGGGATTCTTGTTGTTCGTGCTGCGAGGCGCGCTGACTCCGGTCTTCTTCGCGTTCCTCATCGCCTACATGCTCGACCCGGTCATCGACCGCTTCGAGGAGCGCGGCCATTCTCGCGCGGTGGGCATCGGCGTGATGCTCACCGTCGTCCTCGGTGGGCTGGGCATCTTCTGCGCGCTCGCGCTGCCCGTGGCGATTCGTGACCTCGCCGCGTTCTTCCGCGAGCTTCCCACCATGGTCGGCGACGGCCTCAACGCGCTGCGGCCCTGGCTCGACTCGATCGGGGTTCCCGTGCCGCACTCGATCAACGAGGCGGTGGAGGAGTTCCAGCTCGACATGGGCTCGCTGGCCAAGGAAGCCGCGCCCTCGATCACCGCGATGGTCAAGTCCGTGCTGGGGGGCACGTGGTCGGTCATCGGGGCGCTCGCGGGCTTGCTGCTCGTGCCGGTCTTCGCCGCGTACCTGCTCTACGACTTCGACCGCATCACCGCGGGCATCGGCGAGCTGGTGCCCCGCCGCTATCGGGCCCTCGTCGTCGAGATCGCCAAGGACGTCGACGAGGTGCTGGGCGAGTTCATCCGCGGCCAGCTCATCGTCATGTTGATCCTGGCGGTGCTCTACTCGGTCAGCTACGGCGTCTTGGGCGTGCGGCTGGCGGTGCTCATCGGGGTGGTGGCCGGCCTGCTCTCGTTCATTCCCTACGTAGGCGGCGGCGTGGCGCTGGGCCTGGGCGTACTGATGGCGCTGCTCGGCAACGGCGGCTGGGGCCAGCTGCTCGGGGTCGTGATCGCCTACACCATCATCCAGGTCGCCGAAGGCTTCTTCATTACCCCGCGGGTGGTTGGCGAGAAGGTCGGCCTGTCCGCGGTGTGGGTGCTCTTTGCGTTGCTGGTGGGCGGCCAGCTCTTTGGCTTCATGGGCGTGCTGTTGGCCCTGCCCGCGGCCGCGGTGATCAAGATCTTCGTGGTGCGCGGCGTCAGCTGGTACACGGCCTCCGAGTTCTTCCTCGGCACGGACGACGACGAGGTCGACGAGCAGGCGCCGGCCGCATCCGACGACGAGCCCGCGGCGGCCGAAGACGAGAGCGCCGAAGAGTAGGCCTTCGCTCCAACGAAGACGGGGCCCCGCCGTGGTCCCGGCGGCGCCCCGTGAGCGTCGATGCTGCGGTGACCGCTATTGCATGGGCGTGACGTAGAAGATGCCCAGGCACATCTCGTCGCCCGTGCCGTCACCCCAGTTGACGCCCTGGTCGTTGCCCTCGTTGTTCCACTCGCACTCCATCCGCAGCTCGTCGCCGGGGAGGAACACGATGGGCTCCTCGAACCGATAGCGCGTCTGCCAGTCGAAGTCCCAGCGCGGCAGCTCGAGCAGGCAGGTGTCGCTGCCGCTGCCCCGCACGATGGACTGGTGCGCGCGGCTGCCCCGGGTGTGCATGTGGTGGCTGGCCGAGTGGATCTCGAAGGGCTGGTCCGAGGGCACCACGCCGTCGGTGATGAAGCCCATGAACTCGGTCGGGTCGAGCTGGAAGGCGTGCGTCGTGTCGGGGGAGCCGGCGGGGATGGGCATGAAGCCCGCCAGCCACTCCGGGTTGGCCCACAGCATCACCGCGGCGGGTCGCTCGACCTCGGAGTCGACCTTGAACCGGATGCCGCTGCGGTCGGGCCCGCCGTCGCCCGCGAGGGTGTTGTAGTGGACCTGGAGCACCACGCGGGAGCCGGGGGCCATGGGTAGGCCCGTGCCCTCGGGGAACTCGTTGGCGGCGCCGCCGGGCGCCCAGCTGCCGATCCACGTGCCCACGTTGCTCGGGTCGTTGACCTCTCCCCCGGGCCCGCCGAAGCAGGTGTAGCCCTCGCCCGGTTCTTCGGCGTCGAGCTGCTCGTAGAACTCGACCTCCTCGGGCGGAATGGCGAACGCGATGATGTGGTGCACCTGTGCCAGGTCGTCGGGCGCCGCCTCGAAGCCGGTGACGAAGGTCGGCTCGGTCTCCGGCCACTCGAGCAGGAAGCAGCGATAGTCGTCGGGCTCGGCCTGCGGCGTGTAGGCCTGCGGCATCGTCAGCTCGATGTCGACGCGCGACAGCGACGGCGGAGGCGGGACCTCGACCGGCACGTAGTCGTCGGGGTTGCCTTCGTGCGCCCCTTCGGCGAGCCACGTCTGCACCAGCTCGATTTCCTCGGCGGCCAGCGACCGCGCCCCCACGTAGGGCTGGCAGTCATCGGTGGCCAGCCACGGCGGCATCGTGCCCGCATTGACCGAGTTGACGATGGCCTCGCGCAGCGTGAAGACCTCGTCGTAGTTGGTCAGCGGAAACGGCCCGATGTTACCGGGCGTATGGCAGCTGACGCAGTGCTCGTCGAGCAGCGGTCGCAGGTGCTCGTGGTAGGTGACGCTGGCTTCGACGCCGTCGTTCCCCGTGGAATCATCCGAGCCGGTCGAGTCGCCCGCACTGGGGCCCTCGCTCGTGGCAGCATCGGTGCCGGCTCCGGCCGAAGGTTCAGGCAGTGGCTCCTGGGTACACGCTCCCAGCCCCACCGCCACGGTCATCGCCGCAAGTGTCGTGAATCTCCGCATATTGTCGCTTTCCCCACCCAGATCGCAGGATGCCACAACCGGTTTTTCCGCACCACGGGTGCGTGAATAGCGATGATGCGGACCGTCCTGGGGTACTGTAGGCTCCAGCGAATACATGCAGAGATCGGGTTGGGGACCAATGATCCTGGCGGCGGCCCTGATGGGGCCCGTCGCATGTGGAGGCGCCGAATCGGGGGACTCGGGCGCTGCGGATGGTGATGACAGTACGAGTACGGGGGTCACGCCCCCGTCGGACGAGTCGTCGGGCGAGGGATCGAGCGGCACGCAGGCGGGTCCGCCAATCTCGCTGACGCTGGCCGGGTCCTGGGAGCTGGACCCCGCCGAGAGCGATCCTTTCCCCGACGAGCGCCCCGACTGGGTGCAGTGCGAGGTCGGCTGGGACGAGGAGATCGGCGCGTTCGAGGTCGATACCGAGCTTTGTGCCTATGGAGCCTTCGTCCAGCGCTCGCAGGTGCCGATCTTCGAGGGCGACGAGCTCGAGATCATCGTCCTGCACGACGCGCTCTGGGCGGAGGAGCCGGCCGAGGCCCATCTCGCGCTAGTGTTCGGCGACCAGCTGGTCTGGGAGACGCGCCTTCAGATCCCGTCCGAGCCCGCCCAGATCCGAGAGAGCTGGACGGCGACCGCCGACGTGCCTCCAGCCACCGATGTGCACTGGCACGTGCACAACCACGGCACGAACAACTACCGTCTCATCGACCTGACCGTCTCCGCGCGCTGAGCCCATCGAGGCCCCGGGTTGGCCGAACGGCCAGCGGGACGGGCGCGGTCGGGGTCGGCGCCGGTTTCATGGCGTGTAAGCCAACTCTCGGAGCTGCGTTTGTTGCGGCAGTGGAACCTTCACGCGACGACGAAGTGGGCAACGGCGCCTTCCCGTACGCGGCTCGGCTCGTCCTTCGCGACGGCCAACGCATGCTGACGATCGAGGTCGATGAGATCTCGTGGATCGAGGCAGCGGGCAACTACGTACAGATCTACACCCCGCGCAAGACCTACCTGGTGCGGCACACGGTCAAGGCCATGGAGACCAAGCTCGACCCGGCGCGGTTCATCCGCGTGCGGCCGTCGGCCATCGTGGCCGTCAAAGCCGTGCTCGCGCTCAATGCTCGAGCGGGCGGCGACTACACGGTGGTGCTGCTCGACGGGACCGAGATCCGCACGAGCCGCAGTTTTCGAGACCGGGTCGAAGAGACGCTGGCCGAGGCCGCGGGTACGGCACGGCACGCGCTGACCAACCGGCGACGGCGTCGGGCCCGGGCCGCGGCTCGCAAGATGGAAGCGGCCACCGCCGCTCCGGCGCCCACTCCGGCTTCGACCACGACTTCGGCGGTGCCGCCCACGGCGATGGCGTCCGTGTCGTCGGCGAACCTGCCGGTCATGGTCGCGAGCTGAAACGGCGCGGGCCACCGCTGGCGGCGGCGTGACGCCGCCTCGCGATGGCCCGATTGGTTGGGTGGCAGTATCGGCGAATCAAGCTTCGGGATGGTCGAACTTCGCGTCGTCGATCTCGACGTTGACGTCGTACTTCTCGATCGACTGCTCGATGTTCATGATCTGCATGCTGGTCACCGACTTGAACGAGGTCATCACGCCCTCGACCTTGCGGTAGTCCTCCAGCGTGACGGTCACGGGCAGCGAGCCCATCGGCGTCTCTTGGGTGAAGCTCTGCCCGGCGGGGAGGTAGCCCTCGACGTCGAAGAGCAGCACGAGCTCGGTCTCGCCCTTGCTCAGCTGCACCGCGTAGACCTGCTTGTCGCCGAGGTCGCGGACCTCGAGGGTCTTGGCCTCGTCGAAGTACTTCTGCCAGTTGGCGGCCAGTAGCGGGTCGGCGCCCCAGCGGGTCTGGTCGGCCTCTTTGCCCTCGAGCTTGCGCATCCCGTTGATCGGGTCCTTGGACCAGATCTCCTCGCCCTTCTTCCACACCTGCGAGGTGCCGACGCCGGGCATCACGATCTCGACGTAGAAGTTGTCGCCCTTGGACCAGATCTTCGTCTTGTAGTCGAGGTTCTGGGCCTTGATGGAGGTCTTGGACTCCATGTAGCTGGAGGTGATCTTGTCGACCGCTTCCTTGCCGCCGATGGCCTCGACCGCCTGGGCCAGCACCTCGGTGGCCTCGGGTAGATCGGCGGCGGGGGCATCGGCCGTCGCTTCCGGGGCCTCTTCGCCGGCAGCGGCTGGCTCGGTGTTCGCCTCGCCGGGGACTTCGGTGGGCTCGCCCGCGGGCGGCTTTTCACAGGCCGCGGCGGTCAGGGTCAACAGGAAGCAGAGTCGGGCGGTTTTACGCAGCATGACGAGGTCTCTCGGGAAGTGGGGGTGGGGGCCTTACTTGGCGGGGCTGACCGCGGACACGGCCGCCTCGAGCACCGGGTCGCGGCCCTTGGAGAAGGCTTCGCGCGTCTCGGTGATCAGGGTATCGGGTTGGACGCCGCGGCCTTCGACCGCGACCCCCTCGGGGCTGACGTAGTCGGCGACCACGTACTGCAGCATGCCGCCGCCAGGGAGCTCTTCGATGAGCGAGGGGAGGGCGGCACCCTGCGAAGGGCCGGCTCCGAACACCTGCACGCGGCCGAGGTCCTGGAGCGCCTGCCCGAAGATCTCCGAGGTGCTGGCCGTGCCTTCGTCGACGAGCAGGGCGACCGGGCCCGTGAAGGGGTCCTTGCCCATCGTGACCTTGAAGGTCTGCTTGCCCTGGCGCATCCGCATCTCGCCGAGGCTGGCGTCCTGCAGCATGAACTGGCGGCCGACCGGGACCACCATCGCTCCCACGCCGCCGGGGTTGCCCCGCAGGTCGATGACCAGCGACTCCATGCCCTGGCCGCGCAGCTCTTTCATGGCCGCTTCGATGTCGGCCACCAGCGGCAGCATCCAGATGTTGAAGTAGATGTAGCCGACCTTGGTGCCGGGGAGCATGCGGTGTCGGGCCACCGCGGGCACGTTGGCCAGGTTGCCCATCGACAGGCGCTTCACGTCCGCCTTGCGGCACTTCACCTTCTTGGACTTGGTCTTCGTGGAGCCGAAGGCCTGGAACTTCAGGGTCTTGGTCTTGACCCCCTCGTCGCACGCCAGCCAGCTGCCGATGATGCGGCGGGCGAGGAAGGCCGCCTCGATTTCCTTTTCGTGCTGCTTCTTGACGTCGGCCAGCAGCGCGTCGACCTGCTTGTCGTTCACCGCGACGAGCAGGGCACCGCCCGGCATGCCGCTCTTGGTGCCGTGCTTGGCCGCATCGACCACCACCGCTTCACCGTCGATGATGCGGACCTCGATCGGGATCTCGGTGTCGCCGCTCTTGACCGCGGCCCGGGGCTCTCCGGTCACGCGCTCGCGCGGCGGCACCACGGCCAGGTGGCTCTGCTGCAGGCGCTGCAGCATCTTCGTCATGATGTCGAAGGCCGCCGCTTGGTCCTTGGCGTCGGCGAGCTGGGAGCCGTACTCCTCGCGCAGCTGCGGCCAGTCGAGGCAGTTGAGCGTGGGGTCGTAGTGCTTCTCGAGGATCGTGCCCCAGACCTTCTCGAAGGTCTTCGTATAGGGCGTATCGGGCAGCGCGGGCAGGGCCGCCACGTCCACGTCGCTCCAGTCGCGGCAGGCCTCGTCTTCGGCGGGGGTCGCTTCGGGAGCGGGCGTCTCCGCGTCGGCCACCGCAGTGTCCGGCTTCGCCGGGGTGACGGTCTCGGGTTCGGTCTTGCCCTTGTTGCACGCCAGTGGAAGGGCGAGGGCCAAGCCGAGAGCAACGCGGACGAAGGAGGACGAGAAGGTCGAACGGTCAGACATGGGCGGTGCTGCCTGGGGCCCGCGGCAAAGCCTGATGGCCGCGAACGCCCGAACGGTAAAGCACCCGGCCGTGTCTTGGCGATAAGGGGGGCGGCCCCGGGCCCCTCCAGGAACCGCCCCGTGCCTTCGACCCCGGGTCGTTGGCGATGGTTTGGTCGCATTGGCGGCGCGCCGTGCGAAAGCCCACGGATCGACGCCCTACGGTCAACCACGTCGAGGCACGCCTCGTGGCAAACCTGAGTCAGTGATCGAGCGCGTCGTCCTCATCGAGCTTCGTCCCGAGTACCGAGGTGCCGAGGACCTGGCCACCATCGCCGCCCAGACTCGCCAAGTGCTCGCGTCGATTCCCGATGTTCGTGCGCTGCGGGTGGGCACGGCCGCGGACGATCGCACCGCGGGTGCATGGCAGCTTTGCATCGAAGTGCAGTGCGACGACCTCGAAGCGGTGGAGCGCTACCGGGCCCACAAGGCGCACCGGGCTTATGTCGACGTGTTCTTGCGACCGATGATGGCCAGCATCCGCGTCTACAACTTCGAGTCCATCGACTGACGATTCGCTCTCGGCCGTGGACTGGGTCTCGCGCGACTCGGCGACCGACCGTCGTCGGGGAACGGCCGAGCGCACCCTCGACCCGGGGAACGCGCTCGCGCCGCGCCCCCGCGCACGCGGGCGGCTTCGCTCCGCACGGGGCCGGTCAGATCTCCAAGGGTCGGAAGAATTCGTGCCGAAATTGCCGTGCTCGAAGTGCGTAGGCCCCCGTAGAACGGCGTCCGAAGGCCTAAGTGCCCGAAACCATTGGATCGTCCCGGCTTGCTCGATTTCGTAAATATGACAATCTGGATTACCTTTACTTCTTGATATGATCTAGCTTGTCCGCCGCGGAGCAAGAGGTTCCATCTGATGAAGCGCAAGGATCTCCGAACTAGCTCGATGTGCATCGCGGCCGCAGCTGCCCTTTGCGGGGCCTGTGGGTCGAACGCCGGGAGCGATGACGAGGACACGGGCATCGACTTGCCCACCGGTTCCGCCTCCGAGGACGGCGGCGACAGCCTCGACGACGGGTCCGGGGTCGACGACGGCAGCGACGGCACTGGCCCCGGTGACTGCGGGGCCGCGACCTTCATGCTCGACCACCAGCCGAGCAACGTCGTCCTCGTCTTGGACAAGTCGTTCAGCATGGTCGACAACTCGTGGGACCACGACGGCGACGGCAGCACCGAGCCCATCACGCGATGGAACAGCCTGCACAGCTCGGTGTCGTTCATCGTCGACGAGTTCGATACCGGCCTGAACTTCGGCGCGGTGCTCTTCCCCTCCACCGAGGTGCCGGACAACGAGTGGGAGACCGCGTGCCACGTGCTCACGGAGCCCGACTCTCCGGTCACGCCGCTCGGGGGACAGGCCGTGCTCGCGTCGTTGCCCGGGCCCGATGACGTCGAAATCTACGGCGGCACTCCGGCCAGCGGTGGCGTCAGCACGGCGCTCGAGCACCTGCGCACGCTCGACGACGAGCTGCCGCAGGCGATGATCCTCATCACCGACGGGGCGGCCAACTGCCTCGAGGGCACCACCGAAGAGGACGTCTTCAACCTCTACGACGAGAACCTGCCCGGCCTGGTCGCCAGCGCCTACAACGACCAGGACATCCCGACCTTCGTCGTCGGCATCGACATCATCGACGAGATCGCCAACTTCCCCGAGGACAACCCGTACGAGCGGCTCAACGAGGTCGCCATCGCGGGCGGCTTCCCGCGTCCCGGCACCGAGAAGTTCCACAACGCCCAGGACGAAGCGGAGCTGCGCTCGGCCATCAGCCAGATCTCCAGCCAGATCGGCTGCACCATTCCCCTCGACACCGCGCCCGACCTGCCGGACCTCCTGTCGATCGTCATCGACGGCGAGGAAATCCCCAACGTCGACGAGTGTGGCGAGGCCGACCTCGGGTGGCGCTACGTCAACCCCTCGGGGCCCTACGACGAGATCGAGCTGTGCGGGCAGGCCTGCAACTCGCTGCACGACGTGGGCACCTTGGCCGCCCACTACAACTGCATCCCGCCGCAATAGCGTCGCGTTTTCCAAGCCCGCGTGGTGTCGCTCCGATGCCCGCGGGCTTCGTCGTGTCCGGGGTCGGTGCGGGGTCGATGTCGGTGAAGCAACATCGTGTCGATTCATCGACATTGCGCGAGCCAAGCCCGCCGCGGACGGGCATGCTCGGGACATGGACGAAGACGCATGGGTCGACGTGGCCGCCCCCGAGGAGCTGACCGTCGACAGCCCCTCGCTGGTGAAGCTGGGCAAGCGCCAGCTCGCGGTGCTGCGAACCGAGGACGGAGACCTCTTCGCGATCGACAACCGCTGTCCGCACGAAGGCTACCCGCTGGTCCAAGGGCAGGTGCGGGGCTGCACGCTCACCTGCGCCTGGCACAACTTCAAGTTCGACCTCCGCGACGGGCGTTGTCTCAAGGGCGACGAAGCGGTGGCCGTCTATCCCGTGCGCGTGCACGAGGGGCGGGTGCAGGTCGACGCGCGCCCGCCCGTGGAGGAGGGCGCCGTCGACAAGGGCTTTGCGGGGCTCGAGCAGGGGCTCTTGGAGCGGCGCATGGGCCAGGTGGCGCGGCAGGTCGTGCGACTCTTGGAGCTCGGGGTGGAGGCGCCTCGGATCGCGGTGGAGGCCGCTCGCTTCGATGCCCAGCGCGCCGAGTGGGGCTCCACGCATGCGTTGCCCGTGGCCGCGGACTTGTTGCCCTTGCTGCCGCGGTATCCGGGCGCGGAGGCGGCCTTGCCCCTGGTGCAGGCCTTCGACATGGCGAGCGAAAACCACGTGCGTCGGTCGGTGCGGCCGCTCGCCGAGGCCGTCGACCCGGGGGATGACCCGGTCGCGGCGGGCGTGCGCCTGCGGGAGTTGGTCGAACGCGAGGAGGGGGCCGCCGCCGAAGCGTTGCTGCGCGGCGCCTTGGACAAAGGGTGGGGGAGGGCGGAGCTCGAGCCCTGGTTCTTCGGCCCCGCTTGTGACCACCACCTGTCGTTCGGTCATCCGCTCATCTATCAGATCAAGATCTTCGACTTGCTCGAGCAGGTGGGCTGGGAGCATGCCGCGGTGCTGCTGCCCGCGCATCTGCACGGCATCGTCAGCTCGACGCGCGAGGACACGCTGCCGCGCTGGCGGGCGTTTGGGCAGCGACTGGCCGACGTGGAGCCCAAGTTCGCCGCGTGGCGAGTCCAGCCCGCCCGGCATGAACGCGTCGCGGACATCGATGCCGACGTACGCCAGGCGTGGTGGCAAGCCTGGGTGCAGGGCGATCGCGATGCCAGCTTCGATGCCGTCGTCGGAGCGCTCGATGCCGCCGTCGCGCCCGCGGCCATTGCCGACCTGATCGCAGCCGCGGCGGCTGCCCGGCTGCTGCGCTTCGACCTTCGCCACGATCGCGACATCACCGTGCAAGAGGGCTGGCTGGACATCACCCACAGCATGTCCTTCGCGGACGCGGTGCATCACGCCGTGCTGCGCTACCCCGATGCGACCGCACTACGGCCGCTCTTCTACGCTGCTCGCTTCGTCAACAATGCCTCGGGGCTCGACGAGCCCGGGCCATCGAGTGAGCCCGTGCCCACCGCGGGCAAGGTCGATGTCGGCATGATCGGCGACGCGATCGCACAGCGAGAACCCGAGCGCGCGATGGCCCACACCGCGGCCTACCTGCAGGACCGCGGGGCCGACGATGCCCTCGAGGTCGCGCTCACCGAGCTGCCCTTCGCTGACCTGTACGTGCGGCCCATCATCGTGGCCCACGTCATCAAGATGGCTCGCGTGGCCCTGTCCCTCGCCGCGCGGCTGCAAGGCTCTCCGTGGGCCCATGCGCCGATCTTGGCCTTCGTGCGCTTCGCCGCCGCACCCCTTCGCGAGCGCTCACTCGGACGTTTGGTGCACGAAGCCAAGCGGTTGGTCGTCGACGGCAAGGTTCCCCGGGCGCTGACCTGAGCCCGGGGCGCGCGGCCTCAGCCGCGGCGGATCTTGATCGACCCCACGAACTTGGCCTTCGCCGAGCCGCTGCCGCTCACCAGCACCGCCACCGACTTACCCGAGCCGATCACGCTCGAGCCCTCGAGGAACTGCATGGCCTCTCCGTTGGGGCCCTGCACCTCGTGTCCGTCGATGGCGACCCGCATCGCTCCGTCTTCGCAGCCCGTGCTCTGGGGGTTCAGCGTCAGCACGAACTCCTGCTCCGTCGCGAACGCGGCCACCATGCTCTCCGCGCCCGCCTGCGGGTATGCCACCCACGTCGCCTGCTCGTACTCACACGGATCCTCGCGCACCACTTCCCAGCCGCCCTGGAAGTTCTCCCCGGGCCCCAACTGCTCCACGTGGATCGACGTGCCCTCCACGAACACGCTGCCGCCCTCGTTGAGGGGCGCCTCGATCTGCTTGCCGTCCACCATGATGCGGAACTGCACGATGTCCTGATCGACCAGCTCCGTGCACGACAGGCGGAACATCTTCGGCTTCGCCAGCGTGTTCGCCGTGATCGTCGTGTGCCGTTTCGTCTCGGAGGTCTTCCATCCGCCGAAGAAGAGGTGGTCCTGAGCCTTCGTGGTGCGGTCGTCGGTCATCGCGGTCTCGTTTGGGGGCCGGGTCTCGGCGTTGCGCTGGAGCTTACCCGCCCGCGGCTCCGCTCACCGCACCAGCCCCGCCACTGCTCCCAAACCGCACCGAAGACCCCTCTGCACGCTCGAACCCGCCCTCCTGCGACCGCCGGGGTCTCCGCCGGTCCGGGACAGTCCACCGCCGTTTCGCATCCTCGGGTACAACCGAAGGGCTCGCGATGTTGTCCCTGCTCGCCATCGTTCCCTTGATGCTCGCGCCCACCGAGCCCTTGCCCGGAGCGCCCCGGGACGAAGGTCCGGCCGTCACTGCCATCGGCGTCACCTTTGCCTTCGAGCCTCGCTTCGGCAACTACGCCGCCCTCGACGACGACCTGCGCGCCTACGGCTTCACCCCCGTCGGCTCCGCCTTCCATCCCGCCTTCGGCCTGCGCGGTCGCATGCGCCTGCGCAACGGTGTCTACGTCGGCATGTCGATGACCTATGGTTTTCGCCTCGCCGAAGACCCCGCCAACGTCGTGCCCACCACGAGCACACTGCTCGACTCCGGGGTCGGCGTCGGCTACTGGTCCAAGCTCGGCCTGTTCGGTGGCCTCGACCTCGGCTTCGGCTCCCTGTCGCATTCCGTCGGCTCCACCACCGAAGGCGGCGCGCTCGTCTACCTCGGCCCCTACCTGCACCCGCGGATCGGCTACGCCTTCGTCGGCAAGGGCCCCATGGTCGCCCTGACCGTCGGCTACAACCTCCACCTCCCCGTCGGCTCCGCGCACGAGCAAGCCCTGTGGGAGGCCTCCTTCGCGCGACCGCAGGTGCATGCATTCACCGTGGGCATCGAGTCCGGCTTCGGCTGGCGAATGGGGGAGGGACGATGAGCACTCACGCTGCGATTGGGCATTCGCCGAACGCACCACGTCGGGCCACACGTGGCCTCGAGCGGAGCCGCCCGAGAGCCGGTCGCCTCGGCCTCGTAGTGGCATTGGGACTCGCGGTCGCGGCCTGCAGCGAGCCCTGTGCCGAGGCCCCCGACGGCACCCTCGGCACCCCGTCCGCCTGGGAGCAGGCCTTCCTCGAGGGCCCTGGCGTGCCCGAGTCACCCCCCATGCGCATGCTCGAGGCCGAAGACGGCCACGAGCTCGCCTACGCCGACTGGGTCCCCGACGGCTGGGACGGCTCCGGGCCGATGGTTGTGCTCGTCCACGGCTCATCCGCCTACGGCGAGCTCTACGGCGCCCTGGGGCAGGGCCTCGCCGTCCGGGGCGTCTACGCCCGCCTCATCGACGTACGAGGCCACGGGCGCTCTGCGTGCCCCACCGAGGCGTGCACCAATCGCGAGCAGCCGCGGACCTACATCGACGACGGACGCTACTGGCCGGGTCGCCCCGGAGACAGCCTCGACGACGACCAGATCGTCCGAGACCTGCACGCCTTCGTCGACGACCTACGGAGCAGCTGGCCCAACGCCTGGACCCTCGTCGCTGGTCACAGCAGCGGGGCGGGGGTCGTCGCTCGCTACGTCGAGCAGACCGGCATGGCCCACCTCGCGGGCGCCATGCAGCTCACGCCCTTTCATCATCCCGACCAGCCTCAAAACGCCCTCGAGACCTGGGACTGCGGTCGCATGGCGGGCAGTGGCTATGCCCGGGTCGACCTCGGTGCCTTTGGTGACGGGCGGCGCGGCAACGGCCATCGCTACGTCCTGTCGTTTCACAAGAACGACGAGTACGTCACCACCCTCGATACCACCCAGTACAGCTACAACACCGTGCTGGGCATGGCCGCCACCGGCCCCGACTCCTTCCACGACGCCTTCACCAAGCCCACCCTGTGGATCGCTGCCGACCAGGACGCCTTGCTCGACCTCGACGTCTCGCGCCAGGAGTTCCAGCGTCTCGCCAACCCCCAGGCCTTTGTCGAGGTTCGCAACACCAGTCACATCGGCGTTAGCTGGTCCGACGACGTCGCCGCCGTCATGGCCGACTTCGCCTTCGACCCCGAAGGCGCTGCTGATCAAGTCATCGACCCCAGCGCGTGAGCGGCCCGGCTTTTCTTCGAAGGTCATCGGCCCCGTCGCGTGAGCGAGCCCGGCCTCTTCCGCGAGAGGCATCGACTCTGGCACGTGACCGGGCCGGCCTCTCTTCGAGAGGTCATCGGCCCCGGGTGCATGAGCGGCCCGGCCTCCCGTTGGAGGTGCGGGCCGACTGCGGATTGTGCGCGGGTCAGTCCGCGACCGCCACCACCTCGATCTCCACCAGCACCCCCTTGGGTAGCCCCGCCACCTCGACCGTCGCGCGGGCCGGGGGTGCCGCGTCGAAGCGCTCCGCGTACAGCCCGTTGACCACCGCAAAATCTCCCAGGTCCTTCAGGAAGATCCCCGACCGGACCACATCCGAAAACGTCATCCCCGCCTCGGCCAGCACTGCCGCCAGATTGTCCAGCACCTGCCGGGTTTGGACCGCCACATCGCCCTCGCCCACGATTTCGCCCGTCGCCGGGTCCAGCGAGATCTGCCCCGACGAATAAAGCGTCCGCCCTCCGCTCACCACCACCCCTTGGCTATAGGGTCCGATGGCTGCAGGGGCCTTGTCCGTGGCGATGATGCGTCGTTGTACCGGCATGATGGACGCGAACTTCGCTCACGCCCCCAGGGCATTGCAAGGCCCCCGAGGTTTGGCTATACAGCGCGTCCGCATCGACCAGACCACGGGCGCGTAACTCAGTTGGTTAGAGTGCCACCTTCACACGGTGGAAGTCACAGGTTCGAGTCCTGTCGCGCCCACAACGAATTCAGCCCCTAGGGACCCCCTAGCGGGCTGTTTTCGATCCGCCTCCCCCCGCGGTGCCCAAGCGGTGCCCAACTTTGGGCACCGGTGGCACAATGCGTAGATCTCGCCGTTTCGGCGCGATCCGCTGGATCAGGGACTCGACTTCGCGCGGAGCGAGGTGGGCGTAGCGGGCGAGCATCGCCTCGCTCGTCCAGCCGCCCCACATCATCACCACCCGGCTGTGGACGCCCCGCAGGATGCAGTGGCTCGCCCAGGTGTGCCGGAGCATGTGGATGTGGAGGTGCTTGGTCAGGCCCGACGATCGCCGGGCTCTCCCCAGGGCGCGCCGAAGCTCGTCCTGGTGGAACGGGATGTAGGCGTCGCCGAAGATGAACGCGTCGTCTCGGCGCTTGCCTCGAATCGGCCGCAGAGCCGCAAGAGCATCCCACGTCAGCGGGACCTCGCGCGGGCGGCCGCCCTTGGGTGGACCGGGTTCTTGGAGAATTTCGCTCCACGACCGTTGGACCACGAGGCGCTCGCCCTCGAGGTCGACGTCGCTCCAGCGAAGGCCTTGGAGTTCGCCGACTCGTAAGCCCGTGCGGACTGCGACGGTCACGACGGCGAGCCATTCAGGCTCCGTTGCTTCGAGCAGTGCGGTCGTTTCTTCTTGGGTGAGCCACTTGTCGTCTTCCAAGCGTTCGGGCTTCTTCTTGAGGGTGCAGATCTCCGGCACCTCGTCGATGTAGCTCCAGCGCTTGGCGACGTTCAGCATCCGACGGAGCAGTCCGAGGATGTTGGCCACCGAGTTGTGGCTGAGCGGTCGCCGGCTGACCTCGCCCGATTGGAGCTTGGTTGTGAGACGGTCAATGGCTCGGGCCGTGATCTGATCGACGCGTTGGTCGCCGAGCACCGGCTCAAGGTACGCCTTCCACATCCGTTCCGCTTCTAGGATCGTTCGCGGGCGGTTCGGTCGCTTGTTCGCGCTGCTGGCCTGGAACGCGATGAACTCGGGCCACATCTCGCTGAGGGTTGGTCGTGGTTCTGTCTGGTCCTCCTCCTCCCGTGCCAGGGCTTCGAACAACGCGTGCTCGAACGCCTGCGCGCCGCGCTTGGTCTGTACCGGGCTGACCTTGCGAACGCGTAGGACGGAGCCGTCTGGCTTCGTGTGTCGAAAATCAATCATCCATTGCCCCCGGGGGCTCTTTCGTACGGTCATCGTGTCGCTTGCTTTCCGGCAACACGGGTTGGCCTGGTGATGGTAGCGTGGGCGCTGGCCGGTGCTGAGGCCGAAAGCCAACTTTCGATCGCCGTGCGCGGGAAAAGGACGCGGCGACCGACGCGGATGGACGGGATCTGACCCTGAGCTGCGGCTTCGTAGACGGTCTTGCGGTTGACTCTGAGTAGCGCCGCGAGCTCTCGGGCCGTCAGCGTGGCGCGTTCTGATTGCGTTGCCTGCACGGGGGAGGGGAGCCCGGCTTCGTATGGCGTGGTGGGGTAAGAGGGCGCTGCCGTCGCCGTTGCTTGGGGCTTGGTGGGGCTGCTCGGCTGTGCGGGACTGCCGTGAGGTCGACGAGGAGGGGGGCGTTTGGGCAAGTTGGACCTCTGGCCTAAGGGATCGGGTTGTGCGAATCCAGGCGAACAAGGGAACGAAGTCGAGAACGGTCGGTGTGCTCTGCCAGGCGATGGCGGTCGGTAGGGCCGAACGCGATAAGCCCCTCGTCGGCGACCACGAGTTCGACGCAGTGGCGTTCGGAGGCGTGCCAGGAGACCGAGAACATCGGGTCGACGAAGAACTCGTGGGTGCTCATGTCTTCGACGATCGCGTGGGGCTGGATCCATGCTCGATCGCCGACGTCGACGAGGTCACGAATGGCGAGCTGGTGCTTCTTGAGTCGGACGGTGGACTCCTCCGGGTCGACCGGAGGAGGACAGTCGCCGCGAGCGGTCCAGCCGGCGGCGAACGCTGCTTGGCGTGCGACATCGAGGTAGTCCGCGACCTCAGGGGGTAGGTCTAGGCCGGGCTGGATTTGCTTGAGGTCGGCGAGGAAGCCTTCGTAGGCGGTATTCAGGGATTCGATTTCGTGTTCCATGGGGGTCTTTTGTGTGGGCTATTGATTGTTGGTGAGGGCGATGAGTCCGCCGAGCACGCCTGCGGCAAGCGGGAGGGCTCCAACGCCACGTTTGCTCTGGTTTGGATGCTTCGTGGGTAGCGAATGGCCTGCGGTCAGCGTGCCGACTTGGACTTCGATGGGGTTGGGTGGCGTCGGGGGAACGGGGTCTCCGAGAGAACTTGGAGCAGGGGCGAACGAGGTCTCGTGCTGTTTGCCCAGCGTCGTGCAGTCGACTCCCGTGGCAGCACAACGCTCTCGCACTTCGGCTTTGAGGGCGCCTTCGGGGATGTCGTCGAACTGCACGTTGCGCCATTCCCCTGTTTGAAAAACAGCGGACACGCTCTCGTACCAGCGTTGCCAAAGCGGGCCTTTGCGAGTGGTGGTGCCGATTGCACGGAACCGCGGGCGCCCATCGACCTCGCTGTCGTCGACGGTCATGCAGGCGAGCGACTGCAATGCGGCGTCTTGCCGTTCCTCGAGATTTTCGAGCGCCCTAACGGGTACGGTGTCGGTCCAGTCGATGTTGTCGCGGTTCCAACCGCGCTCCGGGTCTCGTCGCCGGGGGTCGAACAGTGCGAACAGGTATTCGAGGTACGCGGACCGGTGGCCCGTGCCTACGATGGGCACCAAGACGTTTCGCCGGGACTTCCGGCACCGGTCAACGCCGTACAGCTCGGGGATGCACAGGTGCTGCCTCGACTCGAAGCTGGTGGCGGTCTTGGAGGTCGACCAACCGCTGAGTTGGTTGTCGCCGAACTCGACCGCGGACCGGGCGTAGTCCTCCCATGCGGCCGAAGCGGCCGAGGCATCGACGGAGAACATCGCAGGGCCTCCAGCGACGGCCATTTCCCACCACTGCACTGCGGCGAGACGAGCCGTCGGGTAGAAATGGCCAAGGTCGCGGAGGTCTCTGGCACCACGGGTGCGGAACTCCATGGCCCCGTGCAGGTTGCGGGAGCCGGGGACGAAGCCCAGGCCCGGGGAGCCTTCGCCCCCCGAGCCCAGGCCACCGCTGTGCACGACCCACCCTGCCCAGCGGTCGTCGCCGGGGCTCACGACTTGAGGCGTGGCGCTCAAGTCGGCCGCCGACGTGGCGGGGTACCGCGGCGAGACAATCCACTGAGCGTCGTGCTCGCCCAGGCGGAGCATCATGGTGCGGGCGAGGACCTCGTCCGCGCCTCGGCTCCACTGCGTCAGCGGTACCGTCGCAACGCGGGCGAGGGCCTCTCGTGCTTTGCGTTCGCGAAGGTCACCCACAGCCTCGACGAGGCCGACGACGAGCTCAACCACGCTCACGACCAGGTCGAGGATCCAGCCCGCCACGGGGATCCACCCCAACGCGTCGAGAGCCAGCGAGAAACCGTCGGACCCGAGGATACGTGCGGCAACGTCGACTCCGCCGTACAGCGTCTCGAGCGAGTCGCCAAAGAGGCCGGACAGGGCCGGGAGTTGCTTCGCCGTGAATCCCTGCGTGATTGCTACGCGTCCGAGAGCCAGTCGCAGCGCGCTCGCGACGTTGCGCATGGCGAGCTGAGCAACCAGACCGCCACTCCACAGGTCGGCGCCCAGGGCTGGGTCCGCGGAGAACCCGAAAACCGACAGATCCGGGAGCGTCGAGGACCAATCGAGCGGATTGCCGCCGCGACCGTGGAACACTGAGTCATGAGCCTCGAGTTGGTCGAGCGAGAAGATCATCCGTTGCACAGCTCCTCTCGAACAACGCGATTGGCCTCAGCCCACGCCTTGCGGACCCAATGGGGCGAATGAGGGTCTCCGGTGATTGTCGCCTCAACCGGCGGCCAGAGATTGACGACGCCGTAGTAGCGCTCCAGAGCAGTGACCACGATCTCGATGAACCGAGGGTTGTCGACTGGGGGCGCGAGTTCACCCCCGAGGGGATCGGGAGTGGCAAGGCATAGATCGGAAAAACCAGGACTACCGAGGCCTTCCCACTGCTCCCGCGCCAGAGAACGGATCGCGTCGTCCGTCTGGCCGAAGTACCAGAAGACCTTGCACTGGCCATTTTCATCCCATACTGCCTCGCCCTCCGGGGATTCGCATTGCTGGCCCGGCGTTCCGCCGAGGTTCGGTAGCGGCAAGGGAGCGGCTTGGGGGGGAATGAAGATCATCGTCTGGACTTCGACGTCGGGTTGTTCGTCCTTCTTGGCCGGAGGGCCCTTTGGTTTCCGGCGTCGGAAAAGGAGCACTCCAACGCCGAGAAGCGCGAGCGGTAGTAGAGGGAATGCCATCGGGCTCTATCGGTGCAGTGCGGCGATGAGTTCGTTGACGAGTTCCTGAGGGCGGCGTTTCGTCTTGCTCGTCGGCACCTTCTTGCCGCTTCCTCTCCGCCCCGCCGACTGCTTGCTCACTGCTTTCTTTCCCGCTTTCTTGGGCTTCGAAGCTCTCTTCTTCCGGGATGGAGTGCTCTGCGGCTTGTAGAGTGGATGCCCCGTCAATGTTGCCCAATGAACGAGGTCGGCGAGCTTGCCTCGACTGGCCTTGCCGAGGATCGAGGCGGCTTCTTCTGGGGTTAGGAACGGAGGGCCGCAGACCTCAGGGTCGTAGCCGTGCTTGATGACCCCCAGCGTGCACCCGGCTGCAGGCAGCACCGCGTGCTGAGCGAACGGCCCGGGCGTTTGCTGGCTCTCCGATGCACGAGGCTGTGTGGACTGCCGCCCTCGACGGCGGCTCTGAGGTCGTCTTGCAGCTGTGTTGGCACGTCCCGAGGCCGCACCTCGACCACGGGCTGGCTTAGCTAGCTTTCGCGTATCCTGACGGAGGTCCGCGAGGTCCTGCGCGAGCGCGTCGAGCCGCTGAAGCACCGCCTTGTTGGCGGAGGGCATCGTGGAGCGCGATTTGGCTTTCAGCTTCCGTTCGAGTTCAGCAATGGTTGCCTGGTCCTGCTCAACCGCTCGTATCAGCTCGGCCGCCCACTCCACGTAGGCCGACGCCGAGTCTTCGGTATGGCGGAGGCGTTCGTGGACTTGGTCGACCCATTGCCGTCCTGCCTTGGCCGCCTTGGTCAGCTCAGCAATGGCCCCATGGCATTCATCGAGCGTCGAACATTCGGAGGCCCGCGAAAGGAGCGCACTGCTGGCACCCGGGTATTTCTTCGGCGCTGCCCGACGACCGGAGGCTCCCGGCTTCTTCGACGCTTTCTTCTTGGTGGCCGAACGAGCGGGGGCCTTCTTGCTCGTCTTGCGAGCCGTTGCCTGGGTGGGCTTCTTGCTGTTTGTCGACTTCTTCTTGCTCGCCTTCTTCTTGGCCGAGGTTTTCTTCGCAGCGGTCGATTTCTTCTTCGGTGGAGCCTTCTTGGGCGCGGCCGGTCGTTTCTTCGCAGAGGCTTTCTTCGCGACGGGTCGACGTGGAGGGCTGGCTTTGCGGGTCTTCTTCTTGGCGGTGGGCATGGTTTCTCTCGTTATGGGGTTAGCGGCGGGAGGGGGTCGAAAGGGTTGCCGCACGGGCAACAGGGCGTGCTCTTCAGGGGCGAGTTCGGTGGCGTTGCGTCGTTCGCTGGAACCGTGAGTGCGTCCGTCCGACAGAGCCTCGAGCGTGACGGGCCATGGCCCGGATGAGGTCACCTGGCTTCTTTGGGCGCGGAATGGCTCGAGGTGGTGCGGCGCCGACGAAGCCGCTCGCGTGCGTAATGACCTTGTTCCACTGCTCCGCATCGGGAGCTGACCCAGACAGGCGTTCGCGCACCATGGGCTCCGGGAACGCCCGCCCCGTAGGTCCAGATGCGGCGAGTATCCAAGCGACTTGGTCGAGATGTTCTGGCGTGCCGAAATGACGCTGAGTGTCCGCGAGTGAGACTTCGATGAACTGCACTTGGGGATGCCGTTGCGCCACGATACGCAGGTCCGCTCGTGCTCGTTCGAGCCTCGCCCATGACGGATTCGCAGCGAGCATCACGACATGCCGAACGGAAGCTGCGACGGGGACTCCATCGATGTTGCCCTGCATTAGGCGGCGTACGCCGAACTCGGAGAGCTCCTGTCGCGAGGAGAGGACCTTCAGATTCGATGGCATGGCTTCGCGCGACGCTGCGTCTGCGGAACCGTCTATGGGTCCGGGTTGGGGTCTCGAAGGCAACGGAACCGGCCGTGGGGGTACTGGCTCGGGTTCGGGTTGGCGCGCATCGGGGTCGAAGGTCCACGGGTCGAACGTGGGGTCCGCACAGAGCCGAACGATGTCGTCTTCCTCGTCATCGATTTTGGCCTGGCGAATGAACTGAATCGTGACCTCGCACCATAGCCATCGACGGACTTGTTTGGCCGCGTCGGTCTGCGCACTCGAGCAATGCCCAGTGGTTTCGACGAAGACTTCGTCGGCGAGCAGTCGCAGCGTTTCCATGGTGCCATCGCCATCGAGAACCGGGCTCGCGTCCACGCGTTGGATGATGAGCGGAGCAACGAGTTCTTCGAGCCAACGCTCGACTTCCTCGTCGCTCGCCAGGCGGGTGCATCGAGACCCGCGTTCGAAGGGGGACGGCGCGGGAATCTCTGTGGGGGGAGCCGGCAGGGGCCGTTGAGGTTGGCTTCCGCGCTTGTTGGAGGCTCGGGGCTTCCGGCGTACGAGCGCTACTCCGGCCGCGGCCGCTCCCGCCACGACCATCGACAACGGGACTGACTTGGTGGCTTTACTCATCGAACACCTCGGGGTCGACGGTAGCGAAAGCCTCGGCCGCGGAGGCATCGAACGACCGGGTGGACCACGGCACCTCGAGCAGGCGAGTGCGGGCCTGCTGAAAATCTGCTTGCGTGGGGGCAACCGCGGCCTGCGGTAAGGGCTTGGTTGGCGCAGGGCCACTCGAGCCCGTGCCCGGCTGCGGCCCCGGACTAGGGGTTCCTGCGGGCGGCTTCCGCCCGTCCATGAACCATTTGACCCACGGGGACACCAGCGCACTCACGACCGCAGCAACGGCTGCTGAGACCGCGACCTCCTTGAAGCGCGAGGACTTGCCGGGAGTAGGTTCTGACGCCGTCATGCGCCCCTCCGTCGGTTTCGAGGTGTCGCCATCCGCGATGCCGGTTGACCCCGCTTCGCTGCCGACCGCTGCTGCCGCGCGAGGTCCTTCCGCTCGGCACGCTTGATGAAGACATCGAGCAGCAGCCATCCGCCGAGGATCCCCGCGCCGACCAGGACGGTGGCCTCGGTATCTCCGAGTCGTTTCTTCTTCATGGTGTCGGTGTCCTTTCGTCAGTGAAGCGGTACGGGTCGTCCATCAGCCTCGAGCAAGGCGTGCAGAACCGTGGTGAAGCCGGGGTAGCGGCGAGTGTCGACGGCTTTGATCGCGAGTTCGGGGTCTGCCCCCATCGAGGCCACCTGGGCCAGGCGACGCTCGAATCGTTCCAGCACACGGCCTTTGCCTTCGGCGGTGCTGTCCGGATTGGCCCAGCGCGGCAGGGCCCACCCGGCCCGGATGTCTCCCCATGTTCTGGCCCCGAATCCGCGCTTGATCCTTCGGACGAGGTCGGTCGCGTAGGCGATAGCGAACGGGGGGTCGAAGACTCGCGCGGGGTCGTGGGCGTGACCTCGCTTGTCCGAGGTCGCCAGCGCCCCGGCGGGCATGATCTGAAACCAACCGCCGGAGTACGCCCAACGCGAAGCGAGTGGGTCACTGGCGTCGCACTCCTGTGGGCGCCATGGATTGCGGGCGTAGCGACCTCGATAGTTCTGGTCGCGGCAAAACAGCCGCAGCGCAGGCTTTGCGTCGGTCCGCGTGTTCATGGCCGCGGGCACGCCATCGCTTTCATTCTTGGCGGTGGCGAGCAGGTACGAGTAGAGCCCGCGAATTTCGGAGATTTCTTCGGCCTTGGCGGCGAGCCACCGCAGTCGGTCCCACTGCGGCCCGGTCCTCGTGGGGAGAAATGGCGCAGGCCCATGCTCGAGGTCCGTGGGTGGAGGCGATGACGACGGGGTCGCCGAAGAACCCGATTGGCTCGAGGCCCCGGGCTGCCGTCCTTTCGACCCGGAGGACACCGAACGTCGACCAGGCCCCGGGCGCCGGCCCGACCTCATCCACCACACCGCCGCGCCGGTGGCGACGACGAGGCTGGTGGTGGCGAGGCCGGGCCAGCGCGTGCGTGCAGAACGAGCCATGCGGCTACCCGCGCCTCCGGGCAAAGTGCCTCGCGGCCTGCACCATCTGACGTCCAGCGCCGATGGCCGCCTCGACCCCGGCGAAGGGATCGGGTTCAGCCGGGGGGGCATCGGGGCGTGCGGTGGCACCGTCGGGCGCCGGGCTGCGGCGCGCATGCGGCTCGTCTGGGTCGGTCAGGATCTGAAGTAGTCGGTTGCCGAGCATCCACCCGGCGACGCGGCGGTCATGGGGAAGCGCGAGGACCAGCGGGCGTCCTGAGGGCGGCGTGATCTCGACGCCCCCTTCTACGAGGTTGAGGCCTACGATTTTCATGGTGGTCAGCTCCCGGTGGGATCGAGGGCGCCGTGGTCTTCGGCGTAGGCGTTTTCGTAGGCCTGGAAGACCTCCGCGAGGTCGGACTCCCACCACAGGCGAGAGCGCACGGATTCGACGAAGGAAGACAGCACTGGGAACTGGGCTCCGAACCACTCGGCGTGGGCCCAATAGCCGTCGACGTCATCAATCCACCCGCTGTAGGTGCCCGATGTGGTCGGTGTGCCGTAGACGAACTCGTCCCATGCCGCGAGGCACTCGTGCACGATGGTGCCCGGCTCGTTGCGTTCTCGGCCGGGCCGAACGAGCAGCTCGTACATCACCGCAACGGGGCTGTGGAACGCTTCTCGTTGGCCGAGGACCAGTTCCCGTGCGCGAGGGAGGAACACGGCGTCGTACCAGTCGTCGCCCTCGTAGACCTCGTCGCAGTCAGTCGTGATGAACAGTCCGTACGCCGCGTGGTCGTAGTCGGCCACGTTCTCGAGCGGGGTTTCCGGGTAGACATCGACCGGGCTCGGGCCGCCGAGCTCCGGGTCCCGTGGTCCTGCCGTGGGTCCGGGGAACGGCGCAGTAGGGTCTTCGATAGGCGGAGGTGGCTCCACCACGGGCGGAGGAGCAACAGGCGGAGGCCGTGGCACCGGAGGCGCAGGGCGTGGGGGCTCTGGCGTGGGACCGTCGAGAGGCCCGAACGGATCGTCGTGCGTCGGCGGAATGTCCCGTGCACCCGACTTGCCGTTGCTCGAGCTGCGCTTCGAGCTCTTCTTGCGAGTCGCGGCCCAGGCCACGGCCAACGCGAGGGGAAGGATGATGATCGGATCCATGGCAGTCGCGTTCCTCAGACCGGAAACAGAAGGGCGCGCTCGGGCGAACCGGTTTGCTCGACGATGGCGAGGGCGGCTTCGACGGCCTCGTAGATCGTGTCGAACAGGCCCAGCACGGCCGGATGCGGGTAGTAGTTGGGGTGTTGGGGGATCTCCGACTGGAGCTCGCGAAAGCTCAGCGTGACCCCGTCGGGTTGATGGAGCATGGGCTCGGGGCACGGTCCCGTTTCCCCGTGCAGCACGGCGTAGGTCAGTCCGACGGGGTCGAGGAGCCCTTCCTCCTTGGCGAGTTGGATGTCCCCTCGTGTCGTCTCGAGCGCCTCGTTGAGGAGCTTTCGAAAGCGAGGCTCCGCGGTCTGGAGGATCCACAGGTCTGGCATCTCCCACGACGAGCAGTCGTCTGCGATCGACAGTGGCGTCTTGGGTTCAGGCGTCGGCCGTGCGGGGGAAGTCGAGGCCGGACGCCTACGGACCCTGCGGTCGTACCGTTTGCCTTTCGAGAACAGGCCGTAACCGGCCAGGGCCAATAGACCCAGAGTCACAGGTTGCATGAGATTCACTTGCCTTGGGTGGAAGGTTTCTTGCGGATGGCAAACAGGTAGAGGCCGGCGAGACCGAGGCCTGCGATGGCGGTGCCAGCTCCCAACGCGAAGCTCTTGGCACCCGACTTCTGCACGGCGTAGTCCGTGATGGTGTCGGCAATGTCGCCCATGGCCGACGCCGCGGCCTCGAATGCGGCCTTGGTTTGGCCCTCCCAGTGCGATGCGATGTCTCGGAGGGTCAGGTCAGCGAAGCCGTAGTACGAGCTCAGCAATTCCTGCTCGAACTCCCCGGCGACGCCGGTCTGGTGGAGCAGCGACAAGGCCATCTGGAGGTCGGGCCCCTCACAGGGAGGACTGCCGAATGGCACGCCCCACCGTTCCTGGCAGGTCTTCAGGTCCCAGAGGAGAACGGGCCCTTCGACAAATTCCTCGTAGTCACGCCAGTCCTCCTCGGTCCACGTATCGATGGGCTTCAGGTCTTGGAAGAACGGTCGGTACAGGTTGCGGAAGCGCTGTTGCAGGCCGACGAGGTCGGCATCGAAGCCTCGGAGGCCGAGCTCGCCTTCGGTGATCTGTGACCGCAGCACACGGATGTCGACGAGGATGTGCCCGAGCAACTCGAGCATCGCCCACATGACCTCGGTGACGATTGCGGGCTCGTCGAGCTCCGCTGCGGTGGCCTTGGCATCGAGGTACACCTGTCGCGTGTCGACGAAGAGACGACCGACATCGAGTTCACCGCGAACGACGGCGTCACGTTGGTTCTGCCTGACCAGCCCCATCTACGCTCCCGTCTCCTCGCCGGGGGCGGTCTCGTAGCCCATGCAGCCCCACATGCCGTCCGGCACACCCACGACACCGAGCGCGATCACTTCCGGCGGTGGCATCATCATCCAGTCACCGGTCCACCAGACCTCCGCCCGTACCTCGACGCGGCCTTCGAGCAACGCAGCCTCATCGAGCGGTGGCAGCCAGAGGAACGCGTGCCGGCCTCCCGAGGGGCGCGAACGGTTGTCGTGCTCGACCCGACGGTCGGGTGCTTCGCCGTCGGCGAGCTGTTGCGCGACATTGGCATGGACTGGGAACATCGAGATCGAGTCCCCATGGGGCGTGTCGTAGGCGCCGGTTGACCCCTCCCGTGTTCGTGCGCCGAAGAGCGCATGGTTCCAGGGGCAGCAGTTGATGATCTCCCGATAGGCACGCCAGTTCTCCGAACGCTGAGCGAAGGCTCGCGCTGCATCGAGGTCGTCGAGGACCAAGTACGCTGCGGTCGTGAGCGCCATCCGAGCGATCGCTTGGAGCGTGGACGCGCTGTTGTTGCCGCCGACCTGGTGGAACATGCCCGGCGTCGGGTAGTTGCCGGGGTCGGTCCACTCCGTCAGGTCCACCGGACCGGGTTCGGGTCCGTCGGGCCATTCGGTGGGGTCATCGGGCTCCGATGGTGGTTGAATCGGCGGAAACACGGGAGGAGGCAACGGGCCTGGCCCCGGTCCGGGGGGCGTCGGAGGCTCGGGAGGAGTTGGGACGGGTGGAAACACCGGAGGAGGCAACGGGACCGGGCTGGGAGGATTGGCAGGCCGCGGCGGCCCCGGTGGGTCCTCCGGTTCTGGTTCTGCCGGGTGCTCTGGTTCTGTCGGCGGTTCGGGCGGTGACGGTGGCTCAGGGTCCACAGGTTCATCGGCCTCATTGGCTCGAACTCGTACGCGGGTCCGAATCCGGCTGAGGATGCAAAGTCCTCGATGGTCACCAGGCTCCGGTGGCCATGCCTGCGGCGTCCCTTCGGGGGTTTGTGGGTACGCATCACGGGCCGCGAGCAGGGCGAGCTCTTCGCTGTCGCGTTCGCCCTGTCGCCAAGCGCGATCGATGAAGACATCGACGTCATCGGGCCTCCATTCGTACTCGCCACACGAAAGCGACGGCAGGTTTCGGGGCGCCTTCTTGCGACCGATCTTCGAGCCGAGCCACTTGCGCCCGAAAGCACCGATGCCGAGGCCGATCAGTAGAGGTGTGATCGACATCAGAGCCCGCCCTCGTCGGTTTCATGACCGTCGTCGCCGCAGCTGCACGACCCCCCGCATTCGCCGGGGCTTTCGCTGAGTTCCAACGCAGGGTCTTCGACGCCGTCCGGTGTCTCGACGTAAGCATGAAACTGGCCGGGGATCGGTCGCCCACGGTCGAGTCGCTGAACAATGACCGCGGTCGCCTCAGTGCCTTCGAGACGACGCCGTGCGGCACGCTCACAGGCCAGGTCGAAGCAGGTGCCTCGCTTGGCAGCATAGATGCCTCGAGCGTCGCGGATCGTCTGACACGGCGTCGCCCGTGGGCGGACGTCGCACGAGCCCGCTGTGCTGCCGCAGGGTTGCGGAGGCTCGTATTGGACCTCTCCGCACCCAAGACAGCAGGGCAGCCTGTCGCCATCGTGGCTGATCTCCCAGACATTGATCTGGACCAAGGCTTCGGCGATCTCGGCGCATTGCTGAGCAAACTGCTCGTCATCCTCGCAGAGGAGCTGGATCTCGATGCTGCGGAGGTTCATAGGTCGAGCTCCCACTGAAAGACAAAGACCCGGGGCACGATGAGGGCAGGGCCGGTTGTGACGTGCGTCGCCGATTGCGGCACGAGCACGGTCGGCGTTGAGCCTGGGTCACGGGGGTCCATGAACATCTGCCGCAGCACGGGGCCGGTGACCCCGACCCGAAACGACAGAGGCCCCAACGCTGCAAACCCGCTCCGCGTCACGGTCAGCCGCCGTGCAAACGGAGGCACATGGACCGAGCGGTCGGCCATTCCGGGGCTGACGCTGATGACCTGCGTCAGTGTTGGGCATCGAGCCGACGGAGGCCCCGAGCTCGGCGAAATCGTCCCCGTCACGAGCGAGTCGAGCACCATCCCACCGACTCCGGGCTCACCGATCGGTCGCTGGTCGCCTTTGGCGACCTCTCGCATCCGCCCACGAGGTCCGACGATCTTGACGTCGACCTCTTGTCCTTCGATGGCCAACCGAATGCCCGAGCCCACATCGGCATCGACGGCGTGCCCCTGTCCCGTGCGCCCCCAGCCGATCCTCGCGCGGAGCAGTGAGGACGGCACCGCGCTGGGACTTCGGGTGAGTTCGCCCCGTGAAAGCGGCGGTAGAGGTTGCTCTGAGATTCGCAGTGCTTCGATCGCCGAGATGGTGACGATCCACCACCGCTCGGGGTTGTGGGTCGCCCGACACAGATTCTTGGTCTCGAACGCCGGCCCGTCATCGAGCGTCGCGAACGGAGGCGGAACCCCTTGGTTCCACAAGGTGAGGAGCTTGAGCTCGGACTCACTGTCATCGGACGGACTCGAGGTCACGGGCGGTGGAGTCCATGGAGGAGTGTGCGAAGGCGAACGCATGGCGGCACAGGTCTGAGAAAACGGGCGGAACAAATGCGCGACGAGTGGGAGTTCGGCGATGGGGGAAGCGGTGGGGGCGGCCGCGAGGTCGCCCCCCCCCCAGATTGGAGCGCGCTAGGTATCGCCCCACAGGGCCACGAAGGCGGGGACAGGGATCCCCC
>JBCCHT010000065.1:0-45500 GCA_039028615.1 Myxococcota bacterium
CTGCCGAGCCCCTCCAGCGAATGAACTGCAACCCGACTCCGGTCAACAACACATCACTGTCTGAGCCATGAAGTTGTAGCCGAACTGCGGTCAAACAAATCGTGCTGCATTACCATACTCTTCAGTCTTCTTCGCGGCCGTCTTCTTCTTTGCGGCCGTCTTCTTCTTCGTCTGCTTCTTCGCCGCCATCGTGTGATTCGACGGTGCCGCGCGCGTGAAGCGAATGCAAGCGCGAGGGCGGGACGGGTTGGCCGGCAAACGGGCGCTGTGGCCAGTCATGCCTCGGTCGCGACCACCGACGCGAGCAGCGGCGGCCCGTCCGACGCTCGTCGGTCACGGTGTCCACCAATCCCGCCCGGAGGCTCTTTGATGCTGTGGAACGACTGGCGCAACTACTTTGCTCGACGAAGCACCCGGCCGCGGCCGCGGATCGAAGACACCATCGAGATCCCGCCGCGATGGCGCCCCGACTTGGCCCGGACGATGGCCCGCCTCCAGCTCGCCGAGACGGGTGAGGGCCGGATCGTGGCCGATCTCCGCCGTAGAGCCGAGGACTGGCAGCTGTGCCCCGAACTCCTGGAATCGCTGCAGAGCTTCGTCGCCGAAGAAGGCCGGCACGCGGCGATCCTCGGCGACGCGGTCCGGGCTCTCGGCGGACGCCCCATTCGACGCTCATGGGCCGCGACGGCGTTCTCTCGTACCCGACGACTGATGGGCCCTCGACTCGAGCTCATGACCCTGCTCGCCGCGGAGGTCGGCGCCCAGGCGATGTACGGCACGCTGGTCGAGCCCCTCCCCCACGGGCCGCTGCGCTTCGCCCTGGAGCAGATCGCAGCCGACGAGGCGATTCACCTGCGCTTCCATGCGGCGTTGTTCGGCTCGGTGCGTCCGCTGGCGGACCACCGACGCACCCTGCTGGCCGTATGGACCGCGCTGGCCGTGGCCGCGGGAGTGACCCTCGCCCTCGACCACGGCCGAACGCTGCGGCGGCTCGGGCTTCGCCGGGCCAGGGTCGTCCGTCGCACGCTGGAGTCGATCGTGGCGATGGCCGACTCGATCGACACCGCCCATCGCTGCGGCCACGCCCGGACCCGGGCGTTCGAGTCGTTCCACGGACCACCGCCGCGCCGCTTCGCTCCCACGGCGCCCCCGGGATGAGGGCGCCCGATCAGCCTTCGGCGATCAGCGCCTCGATGGCGCGACGCGTGTGCACGCGCAGCATCTGCCGCCGATACGGCGCCTCGTAGGGCACGTTCTCGAGCGGCTTGCACTGCTTGTGAACCCGCTCGGCCACGGTGTTGGCGAAGTTCGGCGCCGACAGAGCGGTACCGATGACCTCGTCGAGCCGGGTGATCTTGCGCGGCTTGGACCCCAGCACGCCGACCACGACATGGGCCCCGGTCACGGGGGCGTCGACGCGGTCCTCTTCGAGGTCGAAGCGCAGCGCGATGCTCACCAAGGGGAAGTCGATGCTGCCGCGCACGGTCCACTTGGCGTAGTGGCTACGCCGCGGCGCGGTGGGCAGCGGCACGATGATCTCGGTGCTGAGTTCGTCGTCGGCCCGGGTGGTGTGCCGAGTGCCGTCGGACTTGTAGTAGCTGGCCAGGGGCACCTCGCGACGCCCCCCGGGGCCGACCAGGGCCACGGACGCGTCGAGCGAGACGAGGACGGGCACGCAGTCGCTGCTCATCGCGGCCACGCAGACGCGACCGCCGGGCACCACATGGCACACGTCGCCCTCGCTCTTGAGGCAGCCGCCACCGATCGCCTCGCGCCAGAAGCCGGTCTGGTTGACGTAGCGGCAGCGCGTGTCGAGGTTGATGTTGCCGCCCAGGGTGCCCATGTTGCGGATGAGCGGGCTGGCCACGATGCCGGCCGCCTGGGCCAAGCTGGGGAAGTGCTCGAGCACGGCCGGGTGCTCGGCCACCGCGGTGAGCGTGACCCGGGCCCCGATGCGCATGACCCCGGCTTTTTCGTCGACCTCCACGCCTTGCATCCCGCCGACCTGGCTGAGGCTGACGAGCACGGGCGGTTGCTCGAGGTGATGCTTGAGGTTGGGCAGCAAGTCGGTGCCCCCCGCGACGATGCGCGCCCCCGGGGTCGATAGGGCGTCGACCGCCTCCTCGACCGTCTGAGGGGTCTGCACCGCGAATTTCGGCATGCGAAGCATTAGGCGATCCTCCGGGCGGAGCCCTTGTGCGGGGCGATTTCACCGGCGGCCTCACGGGCGCGTCGCTGCTCGAGCGCGGCAAGAACCTTGGGCGGCGTGAAGGGCAGCTCGTCCATGCGAACGCCCACCGCGTCGTAGATGGCGTTGGCGATGGCCGGGATGGAGGGATGCAGCGGCCCCTCCCCGGCCTCCTTGGCGCCGTAGGGCCCTTGTTCGTCGGGCGCCTCGACGATGAGCGCCCGAAGCTCGGGCGTGTCGAGGAAGGTGGGAATGCGGTAGTCGAGCAGGCTGGGCGCGGGGTGAACCCCACGATGCTGCGGATCGACGATGTGCTGCTCCATCAGGGCCTCGGCGAAGCCCATATAGGCCGAGCCCTCCATCTGCCCCTCGACGATGCGGCGGGACAGAGCACGACCGCAGTCGTGGGCGACCCAGATGGTCTTGACGTCGACGACGCCCGTCTCCTCGTCGACCTCGACCTCGGCCACGTGGGCGGTGAAGCTGTAGGCCGGCGACGCGCCGATGGTGCCGCCGCGATAGTCACCGTGGCGATCCTTGGGCGTGTTGTACGAGCCGACCTCGCCCAGCAAGCCGTGGTCTTCCTCGGCCATCTGAAAGGCCTCGGCGATGTCGATGTGCCGATCGGGATCCTCGATGTCGATCGCCTTGCGCTGCGCGAGCGTGACCCGACGCGCGGACACCTCCCAGCGCTTGGCCACCGACTGCCGCACCTTCTTGCGCAGGGCCTGCGCGGCCTGCATGCAGGCGTTGCCCACCATCAAGGTGATGCGCGAGCTGTAGGCGCCGAGGTCGACGGGGCACAGGTCGGTGTCGGCCGACAGCACCCGGATGTCCTCGAGCGGCAGGCCCAGCTCCTCGCCGACGATGACCGCCAGCATGGTGTTGGACCCCTGCCCGATGTCGTTGGCCCCCGAGAACACGCGAGCCCGGCCGCTGCGGTCGAGGCAGACCTGCACCGCCGCCTGGGGCATGTCGTTGGGGTAGATGGGGTAGTTGGTGCCCGAGATGTACGTGCTGCCCGCGACGCCGAGGCCTCGACCGAAGGGCAAGGTGCCGCGGCGGTCCTTCCAGTCGCTCGACTCCTCGACGCGGCGCAGGCACTCGAGGAAGCCGTTGGAGCCGATCTGGAAGTCGTTGACCGTCTTGGCCCCGTCGCCCATGTCGTTGCGGCGACGCAGCTCGATGGGGTCGAGCCCGAGCTCGACCGCGGCCTTGTCGAGCTGCACCTCGATGGCGAAGCGCGGCTGCACGCTGCCGTGGCCGCGTTTGGGGCCGCAGGCGGGCTTGTTGGTGTAGGCGCGGCGGGAGTGGAAGCGATACGCCCCGAACTCGTAGGGCGAGCACAAAAGCTGCCCCGAGTAGTAGGTGGTGACGAGGCCGAAGCTCGAGTAGGCGCCGCCGTCGAGCACGGTGCGGGCGTCGACCGCCTTGATCTTGCCCGTCTTGTCGAACCCGGTGCGGTACTTCATCCGCATGGGGTGACGGCCGCGGTGCGAGTAGAACACCTCTTCGCGGGTGTAGAGGATCTTGACCGGTCGCCCCGTCTTGTAGGCCAGCTTGGCCACGCAAAACTCGAGGTCGAAGGGCTCGCTCTTGCCTCCGAAGGCGCCGCCTAGCGGCGGCTGGATGACCCGGATGCGATGGGCGGGGATCTCGAGGACCTTGGCCAGCTCGCGGTGCAGGTAGTGCGAGACCTGGGTGGCGGACCAGACGGTGAGCAGGCCGTCGTCGCCCCCCGAGCCGCCCCGCTCGACGAACGCCACCGCGCAGTGCGGCTCGATGGCGGCGTGGGTCGTGCCCTCGAAGAAGTACTCCCCCTCGACCACCAGGTCGGCGCCCTCGATGCCGCCCTCGACGTCACCGAACTCGAGCAGGACCTTCTTGCTGAGGTTGCCCTTGCGCGAGTACGGGTTGATCTGGACGTCGGAGGCGAGCGACTCCTCGGGGTCGAAGAGCGCGGGTAGGACTTCGTACTCGATGTCGATGGCCGCGAGCGCCTCGTTGGCGGTGTCCTCGTCGATGGCCGCCACCGCCGCCACGCCGTCGCCCACGTGCAGCGCCTTGTCCACCGCCAGCGCGTTCTCGTCGGGTGTCCAGGGGATGATGCCGTAGGGGATCTTGAAATCCTGGCCGGTCACCACCCCGAACACGCCCTCCATGGCCTCGGCCCGGCTCGTGTCGATGGAGACGATGCGGGCGTGGGCATGGGGGCTGCGCTTGATCTTCCCGTGCAGCATGCCAGGAAGCTTGATGTCGTCGGTGTAGCGGGTGATTCCCCGCATGCGCTCCATCGCGTCGACCTTGCGATGGGTGCCTCCGAGCTGCCACATCTCGCGGCTCGCGTCGTCGGTCGAATCGGAGTGCGAATCGTCGGGCATGGGCTTGGTCTTCCGGTGGGAGGAGAGGCGCTCTACTCGGCGGCTTGGCTCGGCGACGATGAAGCGTCGTTGGCCGACTCGGCACCGTCCCCGGCGGCCATGCGCTCGCTGGCCTCGACGACGGCGTCGATGATCTTGGTGTACCCGGTGCAGCGGCACAGGTTGCCGGCCAGCGCGGACCGGACCTCGCCGTTGGACACCGGGCGCCCCGTCTTGCGCACGAGGGCCTCGGCGCTCATCAAGATCCCCGGGGTACAGAACCCGCACTGGGCCGCATCCCAGCGATCGAAGGCGTCCTGCAGCGGGTGCACCCCGCCCTCGCCCTTGGCCGCGAGGCCTTCGACGGTGGTGACGTCGCGCCCGTGGGCGTGGATGGCGAGGGTCAGGCAACCGAGCTGGGGCTCACCGTCGACCTGGACGGTACAAGCGCCGCAGTCACCCTTGTCACAGCCCTGCTTGCTACCAACGAGATCGAGCTGGTACCGCAGGACTTCGAGCAGAGTGTGGTGGGGCTGCACCGCCACCTGCACCGGCTCTCCGTTGACGCGAAGGCTCAGCAAAGTCGCAGGACTCGGCGATGACATGCCACTAGATTGCCGCCCCGCGTTCACCCCACGCAAGGCTCGGATCGCCTCGCCACGGCGAGCTAGCGCACCCACGGCCCGATGAGACCGCCGGTCGCCCCGTGCGAAAGCTCCGGCGGCGAGCCCACCATGCTATGACTCGCAACGTGCGAGCCCTCGGTCGGGCCCCGTGGGGGCTACTGCTGCTCGCGGCGGGATGTGTGACCCACCGCGGTTCGTGGCACACCCTAGGTACGTCGGACCACCACATCGCGCCGACCGACGCCGAGCCAGCCGTCGAGGTGGTCCTGCTGGCCAACCTGGCCCCGGAGGATCGGCGGGCGGCCAAGGTGGCGACACGGGTCGAGGAGATCCTGGCCGAAGATCGGCCGCGGGTCGTGGTGTGGCTGGGGAACGTGGCGGGGGAGCCCTTCCGCACGGTCACGCCCCGGGCGGCGCGACGAGGCCCTCGCTGCAACCCGCTGGAGTCGGCGTGGAGCACCCCGGCCGCTGCTCGGCTGGCCGCGGCCGTGCGGCGCGAGGCGCCCGAGCATGGGTTTGCCACCGTCGGAGAGCTCGACCACCGCTGTGGCTACGGCCCGCAGCTGCGGGCGAGCGAAGAGGGACCGTGGCAGATGCCGGGCACGCACTACGTGCTGCGGGTCCATGGGGACGGCCAGGTGCGCGTGACGACCTCGTGCGGCGCAGGGGCCTGCTCGTTCGCGGCCGAGCCCACCGAGCCCCCGTCGGCCAAGCCGCTGGTGGACCTGGTGGTCGTCGACCTGTCGCCCTGGCTGCACCCGAGCGCCGATCCCCGAGCTCGTCGCGCCGATGACCTCGAAGTGCAGGCCCTCGAGGCCCTGCTGACCGCGATCGGAGACTCGCCCGCCGAGGCCGGCCCGCCGCGATTGCTGGTCCGCAGCGTGCCCATCGAGGCGGCGGCCGAGCACGGCCTCGGCACGCTGTGGCCGGACGCGACCTTCTCCACCATGCCCCCCACCCTGCGCTCGCTGGTCGTGCGCGGGTACTTCGCGGGCGTGCTGTCGGCCCACGACCGCTCGCTGACCGCCACCGCGGACCTCTTCGAGCCCATCAAGCGCGGAGACCGGGCGTGGCTCGAGGCGCCGACCTTCCAGGTGGGCGCGGGCGCGGTGTCGGCCCCCAACACGCGCCCCGCGATGTCGCTGCGTCGGCGACGGGTGCGGTTCAGCCAGGCCTATCGACCCGACATCGCCAGCGACCACGCCGGGTTCGCCGTGCTCACCGTGCGTCCGCACGATGCCGACGTGACGCTGCATGCCCATCGCCACGGGCACTGGGAGACGGCGTCGATGACCGTGCCCCTGCGGCCCCCGCCGCACGCCATGCGAACGCCCTCGCCTCCGATGGGCCCCTGCCGCGACTGCCCCCAGATCCCGGCCAACGAGCGCTGATCGCCCCAACGAACGACGGCGCCCCCACACGAGTGAGGACGCCGCAGCGTCGATTGGCCAAGCCGGAGCTACTCCGACACGCAATCGTTCGGGGGCATGGCGTCGATCCACGCCCGCAGCAGCGCGATGCCGTCGCCGTGCACGAGGCTACGGCCCAGCAGCGGCATCATGTTGCCCACGTTCTCCGACTCGGTGCGGAAGATGAGGATCGACTCGTCGGCGTTCCCCGGCACGATGTCGTAGTCGAGGTTGCCCGAGTTGCCGGCCGACCCCGGTGCCTTGCAGACGCCGAGGTTGAACTCGTCTTCGTTGTCCCAGTTGAGGAACAGCTGCGACGAGATGCCCGAGACGCCTCTCGGGTTGTGACAGTGCGCGCAGTTGACATCGAGGTAGTCCCGCGCCGCCCGAACGAGCGTCTCGGGGTCGAGCTCGTCGACCGGGGTGTCCGCGAAGCTGCGGTCGTCCCAGGTCTGGGGGACCTCGCCGATGGGCGGCAGCCCTTGCAGCACCCCGGCCTCCGCCATGTGCTCGAGCTGGTTGTCCCCGTTGGCCCCAATGCGGTTGAGGTTGCGCGGGTTCGGGCCGATCGGGGTGATGAACGTGTCGTCGCCCTTCTCTTCCTTCAGCTCGTGGCACTCGGCGCACTGGTTCTTCTGCGGCACCAGGTAGTTCGCCGTCTGCTCCGTGCCCTCGGGATCGACGAAGGTCACCTGCCGGGTGTCGCCCTGCACGGTGAGCACCGCGTCGCCGAGCTCGTGATCCCACACGTAGGGCAGCGCGACCCACTCGTCCGGGTAGCGGAGGAGCACGCGGGTCTCGATGAGGTCGATCGCAGACTCGGGATCGGTGAAGTCGGCCGGGAACATGAACGACTTCACGATGATCGTGCCCACCGGGTACTCGATCACCTGGTTGTCCGGGTACGACGGCTCGGGATAGGTCGAGGTCTCACCCGGCGGGATGAAGATGGCTCGATCCTTGAGCGCGAAGTCGGAGAACAACGACGTGTTCATGTCGTAGGGAAAGACGTTCTCCCGGTACGTGATCTGAGAGCCGTCCCAGTCGAGCAGGCCGTACTCGGACAGCAGGTCGGGTGCGTCGCCCTCGGGATCGAAGCCCTGGGGCTCGGGCTCTCCGCCGGAGCTGCTACCGCCAGTGCTGGTGTCGTCCGCCGCCTCGCTGGTGGAACCGGTGGACGTGCTCCCGGCGGTGGTGCCACCGGAGGTCGAGCTCCCGGTGGCATCGTTGCTCGGATCGGCCCCATCGCCGTCCGAGCCGCAACCCCACCCGAGCAGCCCGATGACCGCCAAGGCCGCGGTTGTCGTGCTTCGGGTGACCATCTAGTCCATGTCGGGCGGAATGATCGGCCCCGCCTGGAACTCGCCGCAGTCGAACGGAGTGAAGGGCGCGTCGGGCCGGTACAGATCGTCGAAGGTCCCGATGATCTCGCCCGCGTCGTTCAGCAAGCCGCCGATGTTCAGGCTCGCGAAGGTGGCTCCGTCGTTGGTGTCGCCCAGGCAGATGTGGTTGTCGTTGGAGTTCATCGCCGGGTCGGCGGGGTCGAAGCTGCTCTCGCCGATGGTGCCGTAGAGCAGCGAGTCGACGGGCAGGTTGGCGCCGTAGACGAAGGCCAACAAAAGGCCCAGCTCCTGCTCGAAGGACGACAGCGTCGGGTTGGTGCCGCTGCCCGAGTGCGTGTTGTCGTGCACCAAGACGTTGTCGGTGCGGTAGCTGTAGACCAGCTTGCCGTCGGTAGGCAGGTCGAGACCGTCGATGTCGCCCACGACCTCGCCGACCGGGATGCCCCACGACTCTTCGTTGCCCTCGATCACCAGGCCGCTGATCAGCGCGATGTCCATGGTCGCGTTGTCGGCGTAGGTGTTGTTGAAGATCTCGACCCGGCGCGAGGCCATGGCGAAGGTGCCGGTCCCGACGGGAATCGCCTGCACCGTGCCGCCGGCCGCGAAGTTGGTCCGGTTGTTGTTGATGACGACGTTGTCGTGCACCGAGATGTCACGACCGAAGATCGGGTTGCCGGGCAGGTCGAAGATGAGCAGGCCGCCCGTGTTGTCCTCGGCGTGGTTGCCGTAGACGTCGGCGAACTGGGTGTTCTCGATCTCGATGCCCGCGACGTTGCCCATCGCGATGTTGTTGCGGACGATCGCGTTCTGACACTGGCCGACGTAGATGCCGGCATCGGCGGAGTTGTAGGCCTCCGAGTCCTCGATGAGGACATGGTTGCTGCTGACGGGGTACAGGCCGTACGCGCCGTTCTTCGAGCTGCCCTCGGTCCGCCAGGTGGCCCGGACCCGCTGGATGGTGACGAAGTCGGAGTCCTCGACGCGGAGGCCGTCCTTCTTGGCGTCCACCAGGGCCAGATCGCGCACGGTGAAGCGGTCGCCCACCGCATCGAGGCCGTTGGACTGGGCGGCCTGCGAGGCGAAGTCGAGGATGGTGCCCATCTCGAAGTTGCCCTCTTCGCCCATGCCCTGACCACATACGGTGATGTCGTCGCCGCGGATCGTGACCTGGTTGTCGAGCTCGAACACGCCCAGGCCCAGGACGAGCGCATCGCCGTCCCCCATGGTGTTGGCGGCGATCTGCAGGCCCTCTTCGTCGTCGGCCGTGACCGCGTAGCAGGTGCCGGTCTCGAATTCGTCGCAGCTGCAGTTCGGGAAGTCGGCCGAGTTGTCGCCCGTGGTGCCGGACTCCTCGCTGCCCGCGGCCGTGGTGTCGCCCGGGTCCGTGGTCTCGGCGACCGCCGTGGTCCCGGTGCCGTCGGCAGAGGTCGTGCTGCCCGAATCGGCGGCCGGAGCCGAGTCGTCACCCGGGCAGCCGGTCGTCGCCAGAACACCGAGGGTCAACAGGCTGAGAACTGAAATCTTCGCTTGTCTCACTGAGAATCCATGGCGTGTGCCCTTGGTCCAATAGGGGCACACACGACCGGACTATACACGAATTGCTCCCATCACCGGTCCGAAGGATTCCGCCCCACACGCGCTGCGAGTTCCCCGCACGCGCGCCGCTCGCGGCCGCGCTCAGCTCGCGCCGCTACGAAGAACGACCGCGGGGATCGTCTTGAGGATGATGGTGATGTCGAGCCACAACGACCAGTTGTCGATGTAGTCGAGGTCCATCTGCATCCAGTCGTCGAAGTCGATCTGGTTGCGACCGGACACCTGCCACATGCCGGTCAAACCCGGCTTCACCGAGAGCCTACGACGCTGCCACGGCTTGTACTGATCGACCTCCGAGGGCAACGGCGGCCGCGGGCCGACCAGGCTCATGTCGCCCACGAAGATGTTGAACAGCTGGGGCAACTCGTCGATGGAGGTCTTGCGGATGAAGCGACCGACACCGGTAATGCGAGGGTCGCGTTTGATCTTGAACACGGGCCCGTCCATCTCGTTGAGATGCATCAGCTCGGCCTTGCGCTTCTCCGCGTCCATGACCATGGAGCGAAACTTGAGCATGGTGAACTTGCGGCCGTTGCGTCCTGCTCGGACCTGGCGGAAGAACACCGGCCCGGGGTCGGTGATGCGAATGGCGATGGCGGTCGCCAGCATGATGGGGCCGGCCACGATGATCCCGAACAGCGCCCCGCTGAAGTCCATGATGCGCTTGACCGCGAGGCGAGCCTCGCTGGTCGGCGTGCGCCGCAGGTTGAGCAGCGGGTAGTCGAAGCCCGAGACGTTGGCGATGGCCATGGTGCCCTTGGAGGGCACGGTGGCGGGCAGGTTGACCAGCACGTCCACGCCGCGGACCTCACACGAGGCCATGGCGTCGCGCAGGATTTCGGGATGCCGCCCGCCGACCGCGAACACGACCTCGTCGACCGGCTGACGATCGAGCAGTGAAGCCAGGCTGCCCACGTAGCCGAGGTGGGGTCGGGCCTTGGCGTGACCGGACTCGCCGGGCACGCTGACGAACCCGAGGATCTTGATGTTCCACGGCGACTGGACGCGCAGCGAGTCGGCAAATGCGACGCCGCGATCGTTGGCGCCCACGATCACCACGCGGTGACCATCGTTGCCGCGACGGCGCACGACCTTGACCGCCTCCATCATCAGCACCCGCCCCAACATCAGGGCGGCCCACTGCAAGATGGCCATCATCCCGACGAAACTGCGCGAGACGGAGTCGAGTCGGAACAGGAACACCGCCACCACGAGCAGGCCCAACCCGAGCGCCACCGCCCGGGCGTAGCGCCCCATCATGGTCCGGTACGAGACCCGAAAGTCACTGGTCCGACACCAGTAGAAGCTGATCCCCCACACGGCGGCCATGAGCGACAGCAGCTGGTAGTAGCCGGTCAGATCGCCCAGCGTGGCCACGTCGAAGTGCGGCACGTTCACCGCGATCCAGCCCCCCGCGTCGGCGTCGGTGAGCTGTTCTCGCAAGAAGAGGGCCGCCAGGAATGCGGCCGCGGACACCGTCACGTCGTAGACGATCAGGGCCTGCCGAAAGAAGACCGACTGTTGACGCCACATGGAGAAGAAGTCGCCGTCGCTCCGAGGTCCGGCACAGCGCCGCCTGCGGGTTGCCCATGGTCGCACTCCAGGGCAAGGGGGCCAAGATGATCCGGGGCTCGCAGCGGTGCGCGTCGTCGCACGTTGACGCACCCCGAGGCCAGATCTCGAAGCCGCGCGTTCATCATTTTTTCGTGCAACGACAACGAAGCAACGACGTCCGTCGTACCATGAGCCGTGGCCCGCACCACGGCGTCTCGCTCATTGCGCATTTGGCGGCGGCGCTCGATGTGCTAACCAAGACCCCTACCCGTCCCGGTCCATGAATACTGGTCGTAGTGGAAAGACAGTGGTCCCTGGCTCTGCCGGCGGGCTCGACCAAATGCTGGAAGCAGCCGTCGGAGGGGCCCCCAACCCCGCGGCGTCGCATGCCTTTTTGCTCGTGCTGTCGGGTAGCGATCCAGGGCGTCTATACGTCCTCGAGCGCCCCGAGATGGTGATTGGCCGCTCTCGCTACGCGGACATCCCCATCAGCGAGCGCGCGCTTTCACAACAGCACTGCAAGATCACGCGGCACGGCGAGCGTCATCGAATCTTCGATCTCGGCTCGACCAACGGCACCTTCGTCAACGACCTGCGCACGCAGCAGGCCGATCTCAAACCGGGCGACGTCATTCGCACGGGCGAGACGGTGTTCACGTACATGGCCGGCGGGCAGTCGGCGACCGCCGGGGCTGGCCCGGGGGTTCCCCCACCGCGCGCTCAGGCCCACGGAACGATCGAGCCGCCCGTGAGCACCGCGCTGGTGCGCACGGCCCCTCGCATCGATCCCCGGCCTCCGCCCCCCACCGCCGCGCTGGCCCGCCGCGCTCCGCAGCCGCTCATCACCGTGGCCGAGAACGGCTACGCCGGCTCGCCGCACTACCTCGAGGTCCCCGCCCAGACGGCGGCCGAACAGAGCCCCGATCTGCTCGCGCGGATCCTGTGGGCGATCGATTTCCTCAAGCGCTACTGGCTGTCGATCCTGCTGCTCACCATGATCGGTGGGGGCGTCGGCGTAGCCTCGTACAAGTTCATCAAGCCGCCCGCCAAGGCCGAGTTCGAGATCAGCCTCGTCCCGCAGGCCAGCGACAACCCGGCCGAGCGGATGCGCCGTACGAACTTCGAGTTCTTCCGCTCCGCCAAGGACAACTTCAAGCGGCCGGGGCTCATCCACGAAACCCTCAAGCAGCTCGGCGAGACCAACATCTCGCCCGACTCCATCCGCGCCACGCAGGCGCAGCTCGAGTTCAACAAGGCCCGCGGCGGTCAGTACATCTACAAGGGCTCGTACACCGCCAAGACGCCCGACGCGGCCATCGAGTTCCTCAACGTCCACCTCAAGCTGTACAGCGACGCGGAGATCGAAAAGGCCCTCAAGGTCCTGCTGGCCGAGGTGGCGACGCTCGAGTCCCAGCTCAAGCAGGCAGAGGAGAAGCTCACCAGCACCACGCAGGCGCTGCTGGCCTTCAAGCAAGAACACATGGATGCCTTGCCCGAGCGCTCCGCCCACATCCTGGGCCGGGCTCTCGAGCTCGACAGCGAGCGCAGCCGGGCCATCAGCAACGTGACCCGCAGCACCTCCGACGCCCAGGTCGCCCGCAAGGCCCTGCGCAGCGAGGACCCGCTCATCCACGCCCGCATCGAGCAGTCGCGGCCCTACGCCGAGAGCATCACCGACGTCTCGCGTCGCCTGGCCGAGGCCGAGGCGCAGGGCAAGGGCCCCGAGCACCCCGAGGTCAAGCGCATGCTCGAGGAGAAGCGCACTCTCGAGGCGCTGCGCGACAAGGTCTTGCTCGAGGGCTCGGGCAGCAAGGTCATCAAGACCAAGAACCCCGCCTACTCCAGCCGCCGCACCCAGCTCGACTTCGCCGAGGCGGCCCAGCGGGTGGCTCAGGCCGACCTCGCTCGCATCAACAAAGAGCTCGAGCAGTACGGCGGCCTCGTCGAGAAGCTGCCGCGCCTGCAGGCCGAGTACGCCGACCTGACCCGCAACGAAGCCGCGATGCAGCGGCAGTACAACGACCTGTTCCAGCAGCTCAACGGTACGCGGGTCCGCCTCGACCTCGAGCGAGCCCAGGCCGCCACCCGGCTCGACATCATCACCCCGCCCAACGTGGCTCCCGTCTCGCGGCTCAAGGAGCTGTTCATGCGCGGGGCCATCGGCACCTTCCTCGGCATGTTCATGGGCCTGGGCCTCGGGGTCATCCGCGAGCTGCGACGCTACGTCGCCGCCCGGCTCGCCGCGGTCCGTCGCTAGCCGTACGAGACCGAGCCAAACCACGGGGGGCTGCGTCATGACGCGGTCCCCTGTTTCGTTTCGAAAGCCGACGCGCGGAGACGCTGCCCCGAGCGGGAGCGCTCAGGTGCTCCAGAAGCTGCGGAACGCCACGTAGGTCCAGAACTCGAACTGCGGGAACGGGTTGCTGCCCGCCGAGGCCAAGTGCGGACCACGACCGGTGAAGATGGTCCCGAACTCGAGCGAGAGGCTCCGGCTCAGGGTGTAGGTGACCGGCGTCGCGAAGCCGATCGCCGTACGCCCCGCCGCCGGGTTATCGGCCTCCGTCTCCGTGGGGCTGGTCGGCGGCGTGTAGAAGCTGGCCGTGACGCCGGCCGTGACGTCGGGCGGCATCGAGAAGTTCACGCCGAAGCCACCGCCCACCAGCGGCAGCACCGAGCCCTGCACCGCGTCGAAATACGCCTGCGTGCCCATGTTGAAGGTGGTCGCGATCCGCAGTCGCGACCGCTGGAGCACGCGCCCGGACAGCAGGTAGTCCACCGTCGGCAGCACGGGCAGGCCCGAGGGCGCCGCGGTGTCCGAGGTCCGAGCGCGCACCTGAGACGTGAAGAACACGCCCAGGGCCAGCTGGTTGTCGAGGCGGGGCCGGAGCCGTCGCAGCCAGCGAACGTCGGTCGACGCGAAGGCCTGCGATCCGTTGTCGCCGAAGTCCGCGTAGCCGCCTCCGAAGGTCGTCGAGATGCTGTCGATGGCCGAGGCGGTGTAGCCGTGGCTGACGCCCAGGTTGGCCGAGGTCTGGTTGTAGCTGGTGCCGCCGCCGTCCTCGACCGGGGTGCGAATCAGCCGACGAATGGTGACGCCCGGCTGGATGGTGAGCGAGTGCAGCGGGCTGAGCCGACCGGTGAAGCCGACGCCCGCCGAGGCGCCACCTGTGACCAGGATGGGCGCGGTGGGGATCGACCCCTGGATGTTGCCCTCGCTGTCGACGGCGACGCCGTTGTCGTCATCGACCTCGCCGCCGCCGCTGCCGTCGGTGCCCAGGCGGGAGGCCTGGAGGCTGTAGTCCGACTCGCCGATGGTGCCCGCGGCCGTGCCTACCCAGCTCCAGCGCGTGTTGAGGTCACCGCTGTAGCGCCCGCGCACCTGGTGGAAGAACAGCGGCCGCCGCACCGTGGTCGATGCGAAGTACTGCTGCGACATCACCATGAACATCTGCGGCGAGTACTCGAGCAGCAGCTGCCGGTTGCGGATGCGGTCGCCGTACTGAACCGTCGCCGTGGGCACGATGGACACGCGCGCGGTCGGGGCCGGATCGCCGCCGGACTGCAGCGGGGCGTAACCACCACGCAGCTCGACCGCGACTCCACCACTGAAGTCGACGGTCTTGGCCCACGGGTCGATGAGCAGGACCAAGCCCAGCAGGAGAGGGCTGGCGAGCACGATGCTGCGACGGCCTTTCCGTTACTGGACGACGATGACGTCGCCGTCGCGAATCTCGAAGTCGATGGTCCGCTCGACGCCGCCGACCAGATCCTCGTAGCGGAACCGGATGCGGGTGGGCTCGGGATAGGTGCGGACGACGAAGATCTTGGTGGGATGGGCGAACTCGGTCAGGCCGCCCGCGCGAGCAAGGGTGGTGACCAGACGCTCTCCGTTGCTCACCTCGAACTGACCGGGGTTGCGGACCTCGCCCACCACCGCCACGACGGGGGTGCGGGGCTCGACCACCGTGACGCGGACCTTGGGGTCGCGAACGATGCCGTTGAGGCGGCTATTGAGCTGCTGGGCGGCCTGCGCCGGGGTCAGCCCATCCACGGGGACCGGGCCGACGAAGGGCACCATGATGCTGCCGTCCGCCGTCACCGCCAGGTCGCCCGCCTTGTCGAGTTCCGCCTCCATCCCCGGGATGGTCAGTCGAATCACGTCCCCCGTCCGCAGAGGCATGCTGTCGACGGGAATCTCGCTGGGAGGGACCTCCTCCGCCCAGACGAAGGGGTGCTTGGGCTGGCAGGCAACCGCGCCGAGCAGGGCTACGGCCAACAGAGCGTGCTTGATCGTCATACCGCGGCAGCGATGATCGGGCGCCGAGCGCAGACTGGCAAGGTCCCTCACTCCGGTTACGCCCAGTGCCTGATCAGTCGCTTCCTACGGCAGATCCTGCGTTCGAGGGCCGCGAATTTTGCCGATGTTTCGGCGGTGCGGGCGGCACGAACGATCCACTGCTCCAACAAAGGACGTGAGAATCCAAACCTTCCTCTAGGTCTTTCAAGGCAAGGGTGAAACACTGTGCTAGCGTTTTACCGACTGAAAGAATTGTGAGCCGAACGGGGGTTGTAAGCGTGGAGAGTCAGGATACCCAATCAGCAGCCGATAGAAGACAGTTCCCTCGCGTCGCCGCACCCATGTATTGCCGGCCCGCTCGCCGGCGTTTGCTTCGACGACGCAAGGTGCTCGATATCGGCCTTGGCGGCATGCGGGTCTATAGCGACGACGAGTTCAAGAAGGGCTCGCGCATGGAGATCGATTTGCTCCTGGCCGACCGCGACGACTTCGTCACCTGCCTGACCGAGGTCGTATGGACCCGGGCGATTCCCGGCGGCGTACCTGCGGCCTACGACCTGGGCCTGCGCTTCCTCGACATCCCCGTCGACGCTCGCACGATGATCGAGCGGCTCATCTCCGAGTCCGAACACCGCCCCGAAGCCTGAGCGCTTCGATCAGCCGTCGGCCGGCAGCCGGCGCACGACCTCAGCCACCTGCTCTTCCCACGCGGGCATGGGGCCGAGGAGTGCTTCGGTCGGGGCCAGATCCAACACGCTGTACGCGGGTCGCTTGGCGGGTCGCGGGAAGTCGGCGGTGGTGCACGGCGACACGACGCAGGCCGGGTTGACCTGCTCGATCACCGCCTTGGCGAGCCCATACCAGGTGCACTCGCCACCGTCGGTCACGTGCAAGGTGCCGTGCGCCTGTTGGCGGAGCAGGGCCAGCGAGGCCGACGCCAGGTGCTCGGCGCTGGTGGGCCGGCCCCGCTGATCGTCGACGACCGACAGCGACTCCTTGGTCTTACCCAGGCGCGCCATGGTCCGCACGAAGTTGTTGGCCCAGGGCGCGTACAGCCAGCTGGTGCGCAGCAACAAGAACCGAACGCCGGACTGCTCGATGGCCTCTTCGCCCACCGCCTTGCTGCGGCCGTAGGCGTTCAGCGGCGCCCGCGGGTGATCGACGGCATACGGCGAGGTCGCGTCGCCCTCGAACACGTAGTCGGTGCTGTAGTGCACCAAGGTGGCGTCCATGGCCCGACAGCGCTCGGCGAGCCACCCCACGCCGTGGCCGTTGAGCACGGTGGCTTCGTCCTCATGCTCCTCGGCCCCGTCGACGTTCGTGTAGCCCGTGCAGTTGACGACGACGTCGAAGCCCTCGATGGGGAGCGCGTCGACGTGGGCGCGCTGGGTCAGGTCGAAGTCCGGGTAGCTGCGAACGTCGTGGGTCAGGCCCTCGCGCTGCAGCAGGCCGAGCCACGCCTGCCCCAACATGCCGTCGGGGCCCAGCACCAACACGCGTGGCGTCGCCGCGCTCATTGAGCGTCGGTCCAGCTCGGCAGGCGCTCGGCCGGGACTTCGGCCAGCGTCGGGAACGCGGCGTCCTTGGGCGACAGGGAAGGCTCGCTCACCGGCCACTCGATGCCGACCTTGGGGTCGTTCCAGATGATGCCCATCTCGGTCTCGCGGTGATACGCCTCGGTGCACTTGTACGAGAACAAAGCGTCCTCGCTGGTGACGCAGAAGCCGTGGGCGAAGCCGGGCGGGATGTAGACCTGCCGGTGGTTTTCGCCGGACAGCGTGGTGCCGATCCACTCGCCGAAGGTGGGCGAGCCGACGCGCACGTCGACGGCGACATCGAAGACCTCGCCCTGCACCACCTGGACGAGCTTGCCCTGACCGAAGGGATGCTGGAGGTGAAGCCCCCGCAGGATGCCCTTGGAGGACTTGGACATGTTGTCCTGCACGAAGTCGCTGGGCAGCCCCGCCTCTTGGTAGCGCTTTTGGGCGAAGGTCTCGAGGAAGAACCCGCGCGTGTCCGCGTAGACGGCGGGCTCGATGATGACGACGCCCTTGAGCTTCGTGTGCGTGACCTTCATCGACGAACCTCGTCCTGGCTGAGCAGGCCCTTGAGGTACTGACCGTAGGCCGTCTTGGCCAAGGCGTCGGCCTGCTCGGCGAGCTGAGCGTCGGTGATCCAGCCCTTGAAGAACGCGATTTCCTCGGGGCACGCGATCATCAGGCCCTGCCGATGCTCGATGGTCTGGATGAAGGTGGCCGCCTCGAGCAGCGCGTCGGGGTTCCCGGTGTCGAGCCAGGCAAAGCCACGACCGAGGGTCTCGAGGTGCAGGTTGTTCTGCTCGAGGTACACGCGGTTGAGGTCGGTGATCTCGAGCTCGCCGCGCGCGGAGGGCTTGAGCGAGCTGGCCAGCTCGCAGACCTGCTCGTCGTAGAAGTAAAGGCCGGTGACCGCGTAGTTCGAGCGAGGCTTGGCCGGCTTCTCCTCGATGGTGAGGACCTTGCCGTCGTCGTCGATCTCGGCCACGCCGTAGATCTCGGGGTTCTTCACCCAGTAGCCGAAGACGGTGGCGCCCTGCTTGCGCGAGGCGGCCCGGCCGACGATGGTCTGCAGCTCGTTGCCGTAGAAGATGTTGTCGCCCAGCACCAGGGCGCAGGGCTCGGTGCCGCCGCCCGCGAAGGGCTTGCCGATGATGAAGGCCTGCGCGAGGCCGTCGGGGCTCGGCTGCACCTCCCAGGTGATTTCCACGCCCCACTGCGAGCCGTCGCCCAGCGTGCGCTGGAACATCGACTGCTCGTGCGGGGTGGTGATGATGAGGATCTTCCGAATCCCGGCCAGCATCAGCGTGGTCAGGGGGTAGTAGATCATCGGCTTGTCGTAGATGGGCATGAGCTGCTTGCTCACGCCCTTCGTCAGGGGATGCAGTCGCGTCCCCGAGCCGCCCGCCAGGATGATTCCCTTTTCGATCATGTCAGCCCCTCAGCCCCGGTTGTCGTAGTTTTTCTCGATCCAGTTGCGATACTCGCCGGTCCGCACCTGCTCGATCCATTCCGGGTTGTCCAGGTACCACTTGATGGTCTTGCGTAGGCCGGTCGCGAAGGTCTCGGTGGGTTCCCAGCCGAGCTCGTTCCGGATCTTGGTGGCATCGATGGCGTAGCGCAGGTCGTGCCCGGGGCGGTCTTTCACGTAGGTGATGAGCCCCTCGAGCGAGTCCTTGGTCTTGCCCGTCAGGTCGGCCACGATGGCGCAGATTTCCTTGACGACGTCGATGTTGCGGACCTCGTTGTTGCCACCGATGTTGTAGGTCTCGCCGTCCTTGCCCTCGAGGATGACCTTCCAGATCGCCTCGCAGTGGTCGACGACGTAGAGCCAGTCGCGGACGTTGAGCCCCTCGCCGTAGACCGGCAGCGGCTTGCCGTCGACGGCGTTCATCACCATCAGCGGGATCAGCTTCTCGGGGAACTGCAGCGGGCCGTAGTTGTTCGAGCAGTTCGTGATGCGGGTCCGCATCTTGAAGGTACGCGCATAGGCCCGCACCAGGTGGTCGCTGGCCGCCTTCGAGGCCGAGTACGGCGACGACGGATCGTAGCGCGTGGTCTCGGTGAACATGCCGGTATCACCCAGCGACCCGTAGACCTCGTCGGTGCTCACGTGGTGGAAGAGCCCTTCCCCATCGCCCCAGTGCTTGCGCGCCGCCTCGAGCAGGTTGAAGGTGCCTTCGATGTTGCTCTGGATGAACGCCCGCGGCCCGGAGATGCTGCGATCGACGTGGCTCTCGGCGGCGAAGTGCACGACGAGCTCCGGTTTGTGCTCGGTGAACACCTTGTCGACGGCCTCGAAGTCCACGATATCGACGACCTCGAGCTTGTAGTTATCCGCCTTGGCGACCGATTCGAGGCTGCCGAGGTTGGCCGCATACGTGAGCTTGTCCAAGTTGATGAACGTGTGCTCCGGATGCTTGGGAACGAGGTGGTTGAGGAAGTTGGCACCGATGAAACCGGCGCCTCCAGTCACGAGGATCTTCATGGCGGCTCACCCCTAAAGGTCGGGGCAGCCATGGTAGCGGCATAAAGGGGACGAGCACGAAGGCCGATCGCCCGAGCCGCGAGAGTTGTCGCAAACCCGCATGCTGCGCGCCGTCTACGGCGTTTCACATCGAATTCGCTCGCGAAACATTTCACGTGACGAAGCGAGGCCACCGTCCCGGCTCGGGCGAGCGATGACGCTCGCGGCAGCGAGGAGGGACGGTGCTCGGACACGTTCGCGCGACATGGCCGAACACGAGCACGCGACCTCCTTGCATCGCGATTTCAGCCAGGTCGGGCCGGAGCGGTTAAATGAACGAGCCCGGTGCCGACGGAAGGTCGGACCGGGCTCGGGTTGGTCAGAAGACCAGGCGATTAGCCGTCGGCCTTGGCGTCAGCCGCCTTGGCGTCGGCAGCCGGGGCCGCGCCGCCGTCAGCCTTGGCGTCGGCAGCCGGGGCCGCGCCGCCGTCAGCCTTGGCGTCGGCAGCCGGGGCCGCGCCACCGTCGGCGGCCGGGGCCGCGCCACCGTCAGCGGCGGGGGCATCAGCCTTCTTGTCGTCGGCCTTCTTGTCGTCGGCCTTCTTGTCGTCAGCCTTCTTGTCGTCGGCCTTCTTGTCGTCCTTCTTCTTGGAGTCGGCCTTCTTGTCGTCCTTCTTCTCCTCCTTCTTGTCGCAGGCAGCGACACCGAGGGACAGAGACATGGCGAGGACGGTGAGGATGGTCTTGTGAGTCATTGCTGAGCTCCTTGCGTGGCCGCGTCGTAGCGGCCTTCTTCTTCGTGTGTGGGGTGGGGTGGTGTTCTCGTCACGAACCGGCCCGGCGCTCTCGGAGCGCCTTCGCGATGGTCGTCATGAGGGTCATGGAATCGTACGGCTTGTTGAGGAAACCGTATACGCCCGCCTTGCGCAGCTGCGATTCGCGCTCGCGCAGGACGTAGCCAGAGGAGATGATGACTTTGATGTCGGGGTCGAGCTCGACGAGGCGCTTGAATGCCTGTTCACCGTTGAGGCCGGGCATGTCGAGATCCAAGATGACGAGTTCGACTTTGTCTCGGTTGGCTTGATAAAGCTCGACCGCCTGCGCGCCGTCTTCGGCTGCGAGCACTTCCACGCCGGAATGCTCCAAGACTCTGCGGGTTGCATAGCGAACGAGTTCTTCGTCGTCGGCCAACAGCACCGTGCCGCGCACGGGAGAGTAGTGGTCTTGGGTGACGCGGGGGCGTACGACCGGTTTGACCTGCGCTGCGGGGAGGTACACCCGGAAGGTGGTTCCGCCGCCACGCTCGCTGTCGACCTCGATGTGGCCGCCGTGATCTCGCACGATCACCGAGGCCGTGGCAAGCCCCAGCCCCGTACCTTTTCCACGGGGTTTGGTCGTAAAGAAGGGCTCGAAGATGCGGCTGCGGGTCTCCGGGTCCATGCCCACGCCCGTGTCGCGGACCTCGATGACCACGTATTGGCCCGGCGCCAGCAAGGGGGCGCCTTCCTTCTCTTCGTAAATTGCCTGTCGTTTCGCGGCGATGGTCAGCGTGCCGCCCTCGGGCATCGCATCCCCCGCGTTGATGCACAGGTTCATCAGGACCTGGAGCAGCTGCGAGGGGTCGCCGATGAGCGTCAGGCCGGCCGGGGCCTCGGTGACCAGAGTGATCGAGCGATGGAGCGTGGCTCGCAGAAGCCGCGTCGCGTCCCCGATCATCGTCGAGGCGTCGGTCGCCTTGTGCTGGCGCCGGCTGCTGCGGGCGAAGGCCAGGAGCTGATTGGTCAGGTCGACGGCACGGCGCGCCGCGGTCTCGACCTCGGCCAGGGACTTCCGGGTCACCGCTTCCTCGAGCCGGTCGAGGCTCAACAGGTGGGTGATGTTGGCGAGCACGACGCCGAGCAGGTTGTTGAAGTCGTGCGCAATGCCGCCGGCCAGCTGGCCCAGCGCCTGGAGCTTTTGCGCCTGGATGCGCTGGTCTTCGAAGCGGTCGCGGCTGGCGAAGAGCAGGATGGTCTGCGAGCCGACGGCGATTTTGTCGCCGAACTGGAGCACGCTCTCGGTGATGCGCACGCCGTTGACATAGGTACCGTTGCGGCTGCCCATGTCCTCGACCTTGTAGGTCCCCAGGTCGGTGCGGACGATCCGGCAGTGCCGACGGGACACGCCGTCGTCGAGAATCTCGATCGGGCTCTGCGGCCCGCGGCCCAGCACCATCTCGTCGCCGAGCAGATAGCGGCGCCCCATGGCGTGGCCCACCAGCACGATCAGGTGGGCTTCGGCCCCGCTGCGCTTGTCGCCGTCCGCGATGGGCGAGTGACGACGGAGAGTCAGGGTCGCCGGATCGGTGTCTTGGTTGCCGGGCACGTGGCTCCCGAATGGTAACGCGGTCGGGGTCGGGGAGGTGACCCACATCTACCCACCTGGACGACCCTCGAAAGAGGCGGTGGTGTCGCGACTCGTACCACCCTCGGGTTTCGGACGTCTAGTCGCCTTCGAGAGCCTCAGCGGGGTCGGGGAACCCCACAAACACCCCGCGAAACGGCCGTACAGGGGCGAAAACCAACGTTCCTTGCGCGCGCGATGTCCGAACAACCCGCTACGCCGAGCACGAGGCCGAGTTCGGGCCAGGTCGAGTCGTCGCCGCTGCTACCCTCCGGCCATGTCGCCCCGTGCCCTCGTCGCCCTCGCCTTCCTTTTGGGGGGTGGCTGCTCCGATAAGCGCGCGAAACCGACTCCGGCCGAGCAATCGCGCGCGAACGTCGAGGCCTCCGATCCCGCGCTGGACACGGATCTCCCGGCACAACGGCCTCCGCGCATCGAGGTCGATCTCCGCCGCCGCAACGACAACGGCGACGACGCGGTGCTCAAGCTGACCGAGGCGGGCGCCCGCTACGGGCTCGCGCAGGCCAAGACCCGGGTGGCCCTGCGCTATCGCCTCGAGCCCGAGGCGCTCGAAAACCTCTACCTCGCGCTGCGCACCAACGGCTTCGACCGCATCGAGACGGGGCCGTCCGATACGAGCGCGGGCAGCAGCATGCGCGTGCAGGCGGGCCCGGGTCGCTACTCGGTCAGCGCGATGGGCCGCTTCGCCCCCCTGCCCGACTACACCCAGGCCTACGCCAACTCGGTGGAGGCGGCGGAGAAGCTGTTGCCGAGCGGTCGCAGCACCGTGACCTTCGAGATTCACTGGGACCCGTCGATGCAAGGCAAGACGGCATCGCTCGACCTCGACCTCGGCGAGGACTTCGTCGGGTTGGAGCGCGGTCCCGGCACGATGCCCGAGGTCACCCTGCACGTGGCCCAGGAGCGCTCGCTCCAGATCCTGATGCGGCACGGCACGCCGCCCGCGTCGTTGACGCTGACGCTCGATGCGGGCAAGGACCGCGGCGTGGAAGTCGCGTTCGATGCCGAGGTCGATTCGGCCGTGTTGAGGCCGCTGGCGGGCACGTGAGCGCACCTGCGCGTACGTCCCGATAGCCGCGCTGGGAGGCGTTTGCGACACTCCTCTCACTCCCGTGACGGACCCCCACGCCAGGTCACCCCTCGGTCGAACGCCTCCCGCCCCCGGCCTGAGCGACACGCTCGACGACCCGTCGGCACCTCCGCCGCGGCCCCCTTCGGCCGGGCACTACCTCAATCGCGAGCTGACCTGGCTGAACTTCGCCTGGCGGGTGACGCAGGAGACCGAGGACCCCCGCAACCCGCTGCTCGAGCGCGTGCGCTTCTTGTCGATCGTCGGCTCGACCCTCGACGAGTTCTTCATGAAGCGGATCGGCGGCCTCAAGACCCAGGTCGGCGCGGGTATGGACGACCCCTCGGTCGACGGGCGGACGCCTCGGCAGCAGCTCGAGGCGGCGTACGAGATCATCCGCAAGCTCGAGACGCACCTGCACGGGGTGGCCGAGGAGCTCCGGGCCGAGCTGGCCGCCGAGGGCATCGGGTTGGTGCACTTCGAGGCGCTGACCCCCGAGGAGCAGCAAGCGCTTCGCGCCCACTACCTCGAGAACATCTTCCCCCTGGTCACGCCGCAGGCGATGGACCCGGCGCACCCCTTCCCCTTCATCTCCAACCTCTCGCTGAACCTGCTGGTCACGCTCAACCATCCGGGTGAGCTTCGCCATCAGCTCGCCCGCGTGAAGGTGCCGCTGGGCAGCGACGTCCCGCGGCTGCTGCAGGTCGGCAACGACACCCGCTTCGTGCCGCTCGAGCAGGTCATGGCCGCCAACCTGGACCTGCTCTTCCCCGGCATGGAGGTCGTGGCCTGGGACGTGTTTCGGGTGACCCGCAACGCCAACACCGAGGGCGACGAGGATCAGGCCGACGACCTGCTCGCGATGATCGAGTCGGAGCTGCGCGAGCGAAAGTTCGCCCCGATCGTGCGCATCGAGCTGCCCCGCGGGGCGCGGCCCGAGCACCGCCAGCTGCTCGCCTCGCAGTTCGAGCTCGAGGCCGAGGACGTATTCGAAAAGCCCGGCCTGCTCGGCCTGGCCAACCTCGGTGAGCTGGCCAGCGTCGACCGACCCGAGCTTCGCTACGCGCCGCACCGACCCATCGACCACCCTCGCCTGCTCTCCGGGCACAGCATCTTCCGCAGCATTCGCAACGCGGAGGCCATGCTGGTGCACCACCCGTACCAGTCGTTCCACACCTCGGTGCAGCGCTTCCTCCAGGAGGCGAGCACGGACCCCAAGGTCCGCGCGATCAAGATGACGCTGTACCGCACCGCCGAGAACTCGCAAGTCATCGACGCCCTGGTCGACGCGGCGCGGCACGGCAAGCAGGTGGCCGTGGTGGTGGAGCTCAAGGCTCGCTTCGACGAGGCGGCCAACATCCGCTGGGCCTCGCACCTCGAGGAAGCGGGCATTCACGTCAGCTACGGCGTAGTCGGGCTCAAGACCCACTGCAAGGTCATCTTGGTCGTGCGCCAGGATCGCGACGGTCTGCGCCGCTACGCCCACGTGGGCACGGGCAACTATCACTCGGGCAACGCCCGCGGCTACACCGACCTGGGGCTCCTGACCTGCGACCCCGACATCGGCCACGACCTCACCGAGCTGTTCAACTACCTGACCACTGGCTTCAAGCCCTCGCGCGACTTCCATACCCTGCTCAAGGCCCCCAAGTCGCTCAAGCAGGCACTGCTCGATCGCATCGCGCGGGAGGCCGCGCTGCACCGCGAGCACGGGTCGGGGCTCATCCAGCTCAAGATGAACGCGCTGGAAGACGTCGACATCACCCGCGCGCTGTACCAGGCCTCGCAGGCGGGCGTGCGGGTCGACCTCATCGTGCGCGACACCTGCCGGGCGCGCCCCGGCGTGCCCGGCCTCTCCGAGACGATGCGGGTCGTCAGCGTGGTGGGCCGCTTCCTCGAGCACGCGCGTATCTACTACTTCCGCAACGGCGGCGACGAGGAGTACTTCATCGGGTCGGCCGACCTCATGAAGCGCAACCTGGAGAGCCGCGTCGAGGTGCTGGTGCCGGTCAAGCCCACGGCCCTGCGCGACGAGCTGCGGACGATCTTCGACATCCAGCTCACCGATCGACGCGCGGGCTGGGAGATGCAGTCGGACGGCAGCTACGTCAAAGCCGACGTCGACGATCCCAGCACCCACGAGCTGCTCATCGCCCGCGCCGAGCGTCACCACGACGAAGCGAGCAAAGACATGCGTCGCTCGCAGCGGATGAGCTCGCGCCGCTAGGGATCAAGGCGAACGCCGATCCCGAACTGCTCCGCCGAGCGCTTCGAACGGCGGCATGAGGGGCGAGCATCGACGGCCGCAGTCGGTCGCATCCCTGCCGCGCAACGGGTCGATCCGGCGAGCTCGGATGGGCGACCGTACACTTGTCGGTCAGATGACCGATTGACAGTCATTCGTCCCCCGAAGACTCTCCTGTACGTATTCGAAGTGCCCTCGTCGTCACGAGGCGGGTGTTTCGCAGGAACGTTGTGGAAGACATCCACAGCACGGGTGCTCAGGAGCGGGGAAGAACAATGCGAATCATCGATAACGATATGGGCTCATTCCTCAGAGATACGAGGATTCGGGTCACACAGGCAATTCATGTCGCGGTGTTGAGTCTGCTGGTCGTGGGTTGTAATCGCGGAGCGGACCAGGGCGATGACCCGCCACCGGGAGGAACGGAAGCCGGGGGCAGTGACGGATCGACCGGCACGAGCGAAGAAGAAGACGTGGCCGTGCCGTTCCCGGCGGGCATTCGTCGGCTGACCCGGCTGCAGGTGGAGAACGCGTACCGGCACGTATTGCTGCACGATGACCTGATCCTCGGCGACCGCCTGCCTCTGGATCCCAGTACCGATGACGACTTCGAGTTTGACACCGTGTTGGCGGCGTTCGCCCCGTTTGGTGCCTCCGACGTAATCAAGTTCGACAATGTCGCGCTGTCCGTGGTCGGCGAAGTGTTCGCCCTTCCTTCTACGACGCTGCTCGATTGCACGCCCACCAACGCTCAGGACGAGTGCTCGCAGGATTATCTACGGGGGATGCTGCGCCGCGCATTTCGAAGGCCGGCGACGGAGAGCGAACTCGATGAGTACGCTGATCTTGCCCAGCGCACGCAGGACAACCTGGGAGACCCGCTCAAGGGCCTCGAGTTCGCGACGGCGACCGCATTGCAGTCGCCATGGTTCCTCTATCACGCGGAGTTCGGCGACGACGAAGACGAACCCGCGGACCAACGACCTCTCGGCGACCACGCGCTCGCAGCGAGGCTCTCCTTCTTTCTGTGGAACGCGCCTCCGGACGAGGAGCTGAGCGCGCTCGCTGACGCTGGCGAGCTGCAGAGCGAGGAAGTGATTCGAACGCAGGCTCGGCGACTGCTCTCGGACCCGCGCGGCCGTGAGACCCTGAAGAACTTCTTCACGCAGTGGTTCGGCTACGGCTCGATCGAGCACCTGCCCAAGAACAGCGGGGTGTTCCCCGATTTCGGCCCCGAGCTGGCGTCGGGGATGCGCGCCGAGCTGGATCACCTCGTGTTGGGCATCATCGACGGTGCCCCGTATGACAGCTTGTTTACGTCACGCGAAACATGGGTCACACCGCAGCTCGCCGCGCTCTATGGGATCGACATCCCCGGAGGAGACGTCGAAGCGCAGGTCTTGGAGCACTGGGAAGCCGAGGTCGATGGTCAGGGCTGCAACGCTGACGATGTTCCGCCCGAGTTCCACAACCTGTGCAGCGAAGCGTCGGAGATTCGCCGAACGTTTGTAGTGGAGGAGAAGGCTGCGTCGCACGCGGTGATGGTCCGCGCGTACGCGACTCAGGGGGGTGACGAAGTCACCCGGCTGCGCGTGACGGTGGACGGCAATCCCGAGGAGCTGGAGGTCGTCGCGACTTCGGGGGCCCCCGCCATCCACTCCGTCCCGGTGCAACTCGAGCCCGGTGAGCACGAAGTGATCTTGCAGCTCGCCAATGACTTCTACGAACCCCCGGAGAATCGCGATGTCATAGTGGACTGGATCGAAGTCGTGTCGCATGCGGCCGCACCAGACGCCGTGGTGGAGGCCGAGCTCCCCCCCGAGAGGCGAGGCCTGCTCACTCGCGCCGGAATCCTCTCGGTGTACGCCAAGCCGATCGATACATCTCCCACGACACGCGGCCTGTTCATTCGACAGCGCCTCTTGTGTGAGATCGTCCCGGATCCGCCGCCGGGGGTCGCCACCGATTTGCCTCCGCCTTCGGAAGACGTGAGGACCAACCGCGAACGCGTGGCTCAACACATGAGCAATGCAACCTGCGCTGCATGCCACCAGTTCATCGATCCGCTCGGGCTCGCACTGGAGCACTTCGATGGCATCGGAGCCTATCGAGAGACACAGGATGGCATTCCGCTGGACGTGAGTGGAAGCCTCGACGGCGTGGACTTCGATGGTGCACTGGAGATGGGCGAACTGTTGGCCGATGACCCTCGTGTGATGAGGTGCGCGGCCAAACAACTCACTCGATTCGCCCTCGGCCAGCACGAGTCATTCGTACAGCTTCCGGGGCTGGAAGAACTCATGGGCGTATTGGACGAGACCCGCAGTTGGCCGGCGCTGGTCGAAGCGCTCGTGCTCAGCGACCTGTTCCGTACCGTTTCCGCTCACCGTGAAGACTGAGCCTCCTGCGCCTTTCGGAGTTTGATGATGTCGAGAAAACACATCCTTAGCCGACGTACCGTGCTTCGCAGCCTCGCCACGGGAGTGGGGGCCACTGTTGCGTTACCGATCCTCGAGTGCATGCTCGGCGACCACGGGGTCGCGTTCGCCGAGGATGGCGAAGCGATTCCGATCCGCTACGGTGTCTTCTTTTGGGGCAACGGTGTCCGTCCCGACCGCTGGGTGCCCAACAAGGTCGGCGGAGAGTGGTGGACCGATTCCAGCGAAGAGCTGGCGCCAATCGCCAATAACCCGATGATTCGGGAACGGGTCAGCATCCTCTCTGGCTTCCGATTGCTGGACAATTCGGGGAGTGCTCACCACAAGTCGCGCGCCCAAATGCTGACGGGGGCCTATCAGGCCAGCGCCAATGGCAACTGTTGTGGGAACGTTGCCGGTGCCAGCTCGGACTGGTTGGTTCGTCAGGCCTGGGCAGGACAGAGTCAGCTACGCGACGCAGTCGATGTAGGGATCTCGCAGTCCAACAAAGGGGCGTCGAACTTCAACGTGAACTCCGGCACCGTGTTCAACGGCGACGGAAATGCACAGCCATTGGAGATGTCGCCCCGGGCGGTCTACGATTCGCTCTTCGGCAACGGGCTGCCCAAGGACCTGCCTCAAGTCGATATTGCCGCGTTTCAGGACAGCCGGCTCAGCATGGTCGACCTGGTGCGCGAAGACGCGGCCAGGCTTCGAACGAGGCTGGGGTCCGCGGACCAGCATCGGCTCGACGACCATCTCGATCATCTTCGCCAGGTCGAGCATGGCATCGAGAACCTGGAGGCAGCCAGTGCTTGTGTGCTTCCCGCTACGGTTCCAGACAACGCCGACGCCTACCGACAGTCAGTGATGATCAAACAGGACGGCCAGCAAGCGACCATCACTGGCGAGCTGCTGACCGAAAAGAACGCCGTCATGGCGGAGCTGCTCGCCTTGGGGTTGGCCTGCGATCTAACCCGGGTGTTCTCGTTTCAGCACCATGGGATGCAGACCGACACCATGTTCTGGAACCTACCGAGTGTATCTCTCGGATCACACCAATCCACCCATGACGACCGCAATGACAGTCCCAACCCGGAGGCCCAAGACTTCGAGGCGGTCCACGAGATCGCCACATTCGTAATGTCGCAGTTCGGGGTGCTGCTCGACGCATTCGCTCGCATCCCCGAAGGTGCGGGCGATCTGCTGGACAACGTTGGCATCTACGCCACGAGCGAGTATGGGAACGCCAGCACACACTCGCTCGACAACATGGCGATCATGGTGGCGGGTCGTGCGGGTGGTGCCCTTCGCAGCGGTACGCACTACGATGGCGGGGGCCGCAACGCAGTGGAGGTTCCTCTCACGCTGATGCGCGCGGTCGGCTTGGACATCGATGGCTTTGGTCAGGGAGTCTCTCGCGCGACGGCATCCTTCGACGCGATGCTCACCTGAGCGGTCAGTGCTCGCCGAACGGCGTGCTCGGCTTCGAAGACTCCAGCTACGGCTCGCGGCCCACGACGGGCAGCTCGCCCTGGGGCCCCGGGTCGTGGGTCGGCGTGGCCAGATCGACCACCGCGTTGGGCTCGGCGACCACGTCGTCGTCCGACAGGCCGCCCCAGGCTTGGCGTAGGTGCTCGAGCACCAGCAGGGTGAGCAGGGCCTGCCCGCGCTCGGTGGGGTGCAGCAGGTCCCACTGGAGCAGCTCGCCCGTCGACTCGTCGACGATCATCTCGCCCAGCGGAATCTCGCGTTCCTGCTTGATCGACCGCATCCACCCCGCCAGCGGCACCAGGTGCACCAAGGGTCGCTGCGCCGCCCACTGTTCGATGTCCTCGTTGAGCACGGCCAGGTCGCCGGGCGCGGGGATCTGCAGCGGCGAGATCATCGTGCGCGAGGCCCCGCGCACGTCGGGCAGGTCACCCACGAACACGGGCACGTCGAGTTCATCGAGCATGGCCATGCCCTGCTGCAGCTCGGCCCGACGCTGCTCGAAGGGTTTGACGCCGTGGGCGAACCAGAACAGGAAATCGATGGCGAACACCACGCGGACTCGACGCAAGCGCATGGACGAGACCTGCAGGCTGCCCAGGTCGAGCGGACGCAGGAACATCGAGGCGACCGACGAGTCGTGAATGGAGTGCGGCACACGCAGCGCCACGTCGAGCGTGTCGCGGAAGCCGAGCCCGGTGCCAAAGCCCGCGCTCTGGCTGGCCCCGATGACGCCGATCTTCTCCAGCCGCTCGAGGACCTCGGGGCGGCGAGGGTCGACCGGCTCGGGCTCGGGTTCGGGTTCCGCGACGACGGGCGCCGAGGGTGGCGACGCGGGGGCACTCGGCGCGGGTCGGCACGCCGCGATCGCGACGACGCCGACCCATGCCCAGCGGAGCCAGCCAGCCATGCCGCGGCTCATTCCTTGACCGGCGCGTCCTCGGAGGCTTCTTCTTCGACCGCCTCTTCGACCTCGTCGGGAGCGGGCTGCGGGGGCATTCGCCCCTGCTCGCGCTGAATGAACGAGGACACGCTCGGATCGGCGGCTCGCGCCTGCGCGTAGAGCTTCTTGGCCGGCCCCATCGACCCCTCGAGCTCCTTGCACAGGCCCAGGCCGGCCAGCGCCCGCGCGCGGATCGAGTCGTCGTTGGACTTGCGGGCCTTGGCGTAGCGCATCTCGGCGAGCCCACACCGACCGCTGCGCCGCAGGGAGTCACCCTCGACGACGTCCGACATCAGATCTTTGCCGCTCTCCTTGCCGCCCTTGGGCTTCGGCTTCGGCTTGGACGCGGGAGCGGACGGGTACCCGCCGCCCTTGCTCCCGCTGCTCGGCACGCCGCCGGGGATGCCGCCCGGGATGCCGCCCGCGGACTTCTTGCCCTTGGAGGCGGCTCGCTTGGATGGCTCCTTCTTCGGCTCCCGGGCGACGGCGGGCTCCTCGGAGGGGGCCTCCGGCTGGGCGTCGTCGGCCTCGGGCTCCGGCTCCGGTTTATCCTCGGCGATGAGCCCAGGCGCCTCGGCGCCGCCGATGGCCGCCGCTCCTGCGCCGCGCTGGGTCTGCTCGAAGCGGAACGCATCACCGCTGGGCTCGCTCGACGCGGACGCATCGGCCAGTCGCGAGTCCGCGGGCTTGGCCGCGGCGGGCGGTGCCGACTCGGCCTTGGCGCTCTCGTTCGCGGTGTTCTTCGCGACGGCGGACTCTTCGGCCTCCTCCGCGCCGCTCGGCCACAGCATGACCAGCAAGAGCGCCGCGCTCCCGGCAAAGGCGAGCGTGGGGAGCCACGCGCCCCCGGTGAGCCGCGACCACCACGAGCCCTCGGCCGCCGCGGCCGGAGCTCCGTTGGCCGCCGCCTGGCGAGCCTCGGCCATCACGCCGTCGAGCAGCCCGGAAGGCACGTCCTCCATGGGCAGCGCCTCGCGGCTGAGCTCGAGGATCTCGCGGAACTCGACCAGGCGCTCGTCCACCGGGTCATCGGCGGCGGGCTCGAACAGCTCGTCCTCGAGGCCTTCGAGGGCGTCCTCGAGGCGGTCGAGCTGCTCGGGGCTGAACTCGGCTCTAGACATGGGCCCGCCCCTCCTTGGCCGAGTCCTGCCCGCGCAGGTCACCGAGGTGCTCGCGCAGCTTCTCGAGCGCGTAGCGCATGCGGCTTTTGACCGTGTTCTCCGGGACGCCCAGGGTCTCGCCGATCTCTCGGAACGAGAGCCCGCTCAGCTGTCGGAGCAAGAACACTTCGCGCTGGTCGTCGGGCAGCGCGTCGATGGCCTTGGCCATGCGCTTGCGGAGCGTGGGAGCTTCGGCCGCCTCGTCGGTGGGGACCTCCTTGGCCGGCATGCGCGAGAGCATGTCGCCGCCCGCCTCGCCGTCCTTGCCGGGGCGCTTGGCGTCGAGCGACTGATGATCGCGGAAGCGAGCGCGGCGGCTCTCGTCGACGCACAGGTTGCGCGCGATGGCATAGATCCAGGTAGTGAACTTCGCGGTGCGTTCGTAGCGGTCCTTGGCTCGGACCACGCGCAGGAACACTTCCTGGAGCAGCTCTTCGGCGCGGGACCGGTCGCGGACGCTTCGCAGGATGAAGTTGAAGATGCCTCGCTGGTGCCGCTGCACGAGCCGTTCGAAGGCTCGCGCGTCACCCTTGCGGAACGCGAGCATCAGCTCGGCGTCCGAGGGTCCGTCGGGCGATCCTTCGGGCGTCGTGGCGCCTGAGGGCGAAGCGGGGGGAGCCATGAAGCAAAGACCGAGCGCAGCGCGTCGGCCCCCAGTGTGCGCTGCCTCGCGCCCTGCGAGCAACCACCTGCGCCGCACCGGCCCGGCGGGCGCACCCAAACGCAGGTTTGCTGCCCGAGGCCGGGCCCGGACGGCGGGACGGACGAACACGCGATCGAGGCCCGACACAGCGCCCTTCGACGAGCGACGCGCCCGGAGAAGAGATCCCCCGCCCGCGACCCGCTCGCCCCTGGATGGAGGCTGGTACGACGACCCGAACGCGGCTCCTGCCCCGACCCGTGGGCGGGGTGCTGAGGAGAACGCAGACATCGGTCGATGCGACTTCACCATCCAACGCAGGGGGACGCCGTCGGGTCTGCCCAGGTGTGGAAAGGCACATGGCATGCTTGGACCCCATGCCCAGCCACGCCGTGCGACGTCTAATCGCCGTGGATGAAGCCACGCGGCAGGCCGGCCGACTCCAGGTCGAGGTGGAGCTCGTCTGTGGGTGCCGGATTGCCCGCACCGTGGGCGAGGACCGCATCGTCGAGCGACCCGGGGGGGAGCGCTTCGTGGTCGGCAAGTTCCCCTGCCCGGCCGGCCACCCGGTGCGCCGACCGGACGACGGCTAGTCGGGTCGCAGGGTAGACGGAGGCCAGCGCAGCTCCACGCCGATCGGATCGTGATCGGACACGTGCATGCCCTGGTGACGCGGTCGGTCCACCGTCCACGCCGACCGCGGCTGCACGTCGCGCCCCGCGAACCAATCCAGGCGCATCGGCACCGTGCCCCGCCATGGCTCCAGCCGCTGCTGCAAGTAGCGCAAGGCCGGCTTGGGCAGCACGCGGCCGACCTTGTCTTCGAGCTCGGGATCGTTGAGGTCGAAGCGCAGCGTGCCCGCGCTCGGATCGACGAAGCCCTCGGTGCTCAGTCCCGCCTCGGCCAGCGCGTCGAACAGATGACGCTCGAACACCGCGTACGGGGTCATGTACTGCGCCACCGTCCCGGCGAAGCCGAAGCGCACCAGCTTGTGCGTGATGTTGGCGGCCAGCCCCAGCGGGCCCCCGAGGTCGTACGTGTTGGTGTTGAAGTCGCCGCCGACCAGCACGCCCTGCCCGGGTGCGCCGTCGAGCGCTCCCAGCACCAGCCGCATCTGTCGGGCACGGTGCGCGGGCGGGGCGAAGGGATCGAGGTGCACCACCCCCACGGTGAGCGGTTGCCCTGGGGTGTCCAGCTCGACCAGCACGGCCCGCTTGGCGCCGAGCCTCCGCTCCACCGCGCCCAGCTTGTCGCCGAACTCGGGCAAGGGCACGCCTCGCACCCGACGCACGGGGAACCGGGTCAACAGCGCCACGCCGTGCATGGCCAGCGTGTTGGCGACGCCGTGGTCGAGCTCGGCCGGGTCACCCGCGGACAGCAGCACGTGGCTGGGCGAGAACACGTGGCCCATGCCCAGCCGCTTGGCGAGCTGCCCCGCGACGTCGCGGTTGTCCGAGCGCCCTACCCCGAGGTCGACCTCGGTGAGCAACGCGATGTCGAGGTCCTGCATCTGGGGATGCTCGTCGAAGATGCCGCAGATCGCCGACCAGCGCTTGCCTCGCTCGACGTTCCACGCCACCGCCCGCAGTCTTCCTTCGTGCACGGTGCGGGTCGCGTTCGCGTCGCGGAGGTCCCACTTGTGACCGCGAATGAGCGCCTCCACCTCGGCTCGATGTCGCTGGTAGGCCGGGTCTCGCTCGAGCTCCACGCGGCTGCCCAGCGTGCTCCAGTGCTCGAGACAGTCCCCGAGGTCGTGCTCGAGTCGTTGCACGGGCTCGATGGGCCGCACCCAATCCTCGGGACGACTCTCCTCCGCCCAACGCCGTCGCCTCGCCCGGGGACGCTCCCGTCCGGTGAGTTCCGTAATCGCCATGGATAGTCTCGTACGGTCTGGTCAGCGGCCCGCGGCTTCGCGCATGGATCCGGCCATCCGCGACGCGAGCCGTCGCCACGCCCAGCGCGGCATCACGCCGTGCAGCCGCAGCAGGTTCCGCATGTAGAAGCCAGGCACGGTGAGCGCTCGACCGCGCTCGAAGGCCGCGAGGGCCTCCGCCGCGCACTGCTCCGCCGAGATCGCCACCCGACCGGGCGTCTTGAGCCCCACCGTGTTCTCGGTGTGATCGTTGAACTCGGTGAGCACCGGTCCGGGGCAGACCTGGCTGACCACCACCCCGCGCGGTGCAACCTCGGCGCGCAACGACTCGGTGAAGCCGGTCACGTAGTGCTTGGTGCCGATGTACACGGCCAGCCCGGGCGTCCAGGTCAGGCCGTAGCCCGAGCTGACGTTGAGCACCCCGCCCCGCCCTCGCTCCACCATGCCCGGCACGAGGTGGTGGCACAGGTGCGTCAGGGCCCCCACGTTGAGGGCGAGCATGTCGTCGAGCTTGGTCCAGCGTGCGCCCTCGAGCAGGTTCTTGTCGCCGAAGCCCGCGTTGTTGATGAGCACGTCGACGGGCGGGCCCGCCCGCAAGTGATCGAGCAAAGCCTCACGCGCCTCCGCCCGGCCCAGATCGCAGACCTGCACGTCGACCTCGAGGCCGGGGTGGCGCTCGGTCAGCTCACGGGCCAAGTCCCGCAGCCGCTGCTCGCGACGCGCGACCACGACGAGGCGCTGCGCCCTCCCGGCCAGCTGCCGAGCGAGCGCATCGCCGATCCCCGCCGAGGCCCCCGTGATGAGGACCGTTCCTTCGAGCGGTGGTCGCATCGGTCAGCCGGCGGAGGCCGAGCCCGACGCACTGCCGGACGCGCTGACGCTGGCCTGCACGTCGACGGAGACGCTGACGTTGGCCTGGATGCTGGCCGCGGCATCGAAGGCCGCCTTGAAGGGCGCGCCCACGCACGCGGTGATGCGAGCGCCCACCGAGGGAGCCGACTTGAGCGACTTGACCGTGACCTGCACGCCGTCGACGACCGCCTTGACGTTGCCCGCCACGCCGAGCGCCTGGTCCTTCATGCCGACGCCGATCTCGAGCACGGCGGGGAGGTTCTTCTCGATGGCGGCCTTGAGGGTAGCGAAGGCCTGGGCGTCCGCCGCCCCTTCGACGTTGAGCGCGACCCGAGCGGGCTGGCACTGGATCTCGGCCGTCACCTGGGCATCACACGCCGCGTTGCACTCGGCGCTCGCCTTGGGCGGCTGCACTTCGCCCTCACACTTGGGGGCCTTCATCTCCACCGAGCACTCGCCGGTACAGGTGCCCTCGCACTTGGCCGACCCGGACAGCTCGCACGAGCCGTCGCACGAGCCTCCGCAGGAGCCCTCGGCCATGGCCGAGCAGCTGCCCTCGCAGCGACCCGCACACGAGGCGCCGTTGACCGACTTGCCGTCGCACTTGCCCGAGCAGTCACCCCCGCACGAGCCGCTGAAGTTGGCGCTGCACGAGCCGGAGCAGGTGCCCTCGCACTTGGCCGCCGCGCTCAGGTCGCAGCGCCCCTTGCACTCCGCCTCGCAGGTCCCCGACAGCTTGCCCGGCTCGCACTCCACCGTCACCGAGCCCGGCTCCACCGAGGCGTCGCACTCCGCCACACAGTCGGCCATCGCGTCGAGCGACGCGGCACAGCGCGGCGGCTCGACGGCGAGGGTGACCTTGGCCGAGGCACCGATCTTCGCCTTGAACTCACCGATGGCCGCGATCGCGGCCTTGCACGCCTCGTTCCCCGTCTTGAAGGAGCCGCCCTTGCCCAGGTCGCGCGCCAGGCCGCCGCAGGCGGTGTTGAGCTTGGCGTCCACCTCGGCGGCAAAGCCCTTGAGCTCCACCGCCGCCCGCACGCCGCCTTGCAGCTTGCCGCCCACCGAGGCATCGACGCCGAACTCCTTGGCCCAGTCGATCTTCATGATCGCAGCCACGCTCGAGACGTCGGGGCAGGCCGCCGCCGCATCGAGGGCGCCGCTGGGGCTGCTCGGAACCCCGAACTTGTCGCAGGACACGGCGAAAGGGAGGCTGCACAGCGCCGCGCCCAGCACGACGCGGGAGATCGGAGAGGTGGGGTGGCTCATGTCGCAGAGGCTACACCACCCCGGGTGGCCTTCCACCGTCCCTTAATCCGCCTTAAACGGGCCTGCACGGGGCGGCGTCGGGACTGCCGATCGTGCAGTCTGAGAAGTGAGCCATGACTTCCCCCGTTGATTCGACCCTCCTCCCCGAACTTCGTTGTAACCCCCACGGTCGCCCCGTACGATCGTCTTCGCCCATGCGCCGCGTACACCGTCCCTCCGTAGCCTGGGCCTTGTTGGCCGCCCCGCTGCTCGCCCTCGCCTGTGACCCGGCCGATACCGGCGGCGAGCTGGACGTCGAGCCCGAGTTCCGCGTGGCGGTGGGCAACGTGGAGAACACCGACATCGTCTTGGGCGCGCTCGTCGACGGGGACTCGCTGGCCATCTACCAGTGCGGCGGCGACGAGACCTTCGAGACCCATACCGGCTGGTTCAACGGCGAGATCGACGAGGACGAGGCCTTCTCCATGACCCTGCACGGCATGGAGCTGTCCGGCACCCGCGACGAGGACGGCCTCTCCGGGGAGCTGGTCGACGCCGAGGGCAACCGCCACGCCTTCCGCGTGGACGCGGTCGAAGACGACGCCACCGACGGCATCTACGTGGTGGAGGACGCGGGCGTCAGCGTGGGCGTGGTGGTGCAGGAGCAGGGCGGAGCGCTCACGGCCCAGGGCTCGGGCTGCGACGAACGCCGTGCCTGCGCGCAGGTCATCATCCTGGCGCCGCTGACCGTCGAGGACGACGCCATCGACGTGCAGATCGACTTCGAGGGCGTCCGCGACCTGACGGTCACCCGCACGCTCGCCGCCCCCTGATCTCGAAGCGGGCTCGCGAAGCTCGGGACGCCCACTGAGCCCGCGCCGGCCTCCGGTGCGGGCTCGTCCAATTGCAGTGCGGCCGGGCTCAGTCGATCGACATCGCGACGCTCATCGCCTGCGGCAGGCTGGAGCCCCCGTCGGCCACGATGATCGCCCCGGTCACCAGCGAGGCCGCCTCGGAGGCCAGGAACAAGGCCACGTTCCCGATCTCCTCGATCTGCCCCACCCGACGCAGCGGGATCGACTTGCGCAGCCGCTCCCCCATGCCCGGCGGAAGCAGCCGGGACATGCCCTCGGTATCCCCGATGGGCCCCGGTGCGATGCCGTTGACCCGAACCCCGGCCGGCCCCCACTCGAGCGCCATGTTGCGCGTGGTGGCATCGACGGCGGCTTTGGCCGAGGCGGCGTGAATCTGCATCATCGTGGCCCCGTAGTGCAGGGTCGCCGAGATGTTGATGATGCACCCGCCGCCTTCGCGCAGCGCCTTTTCGAAGGCTACCCGCGAGACGTTGAAGGTGCCCACCGCATCGATGTCGAGCACGGTCTTGAAGCCATTGCTCGACAGCTGCGCCGACGGGCACAGGAAGTTCCCCGCGGCCCCGTTGACCACGATGTGGAGCCCGCCCGCCTGCTCGATGAGCGAGTCGACCAGGGTCTCCATGCCCGCGTAGTCGCGCACGTCGCCGGGCAGCGCGATGGCGCGCCCCGAGCCCGCCTCGCAAAGCTCGGCCGCGGCCGCTTCGAGCCGCTCCGCCTTGCGCCCCACGATGCCCACCGTGGCCCCGTGCGCCACGAAGGCCCGAGCGATGCCCTTGCAGATGCCCGAGCCGCCGCCGGTCACCAGGGCGACCTTGCCCGCGAGAAGATCGTCTTTGAATACGCTCATTTTTTCTCGAACCATTCGACGGGCATGCTCTGGGTCACCAGCTCCGCCACGGAGAAGGTGTGGATGCCCGCCTCGCGCGAGACCTCTTCGGCGAAGCTCCAGCGGGCCTCGCTGCGGGCCATGACGAAGCCGCGCGGATACTTCTGCGCGAGCCACATCGCCGTCCGCAGGTTGGTGCGGTCGACCCCCGAGCCCAACACGAACACGGGCTCGGTGCGGCTGAGGTCGATCTGCTCCGCGAGCGAGCGCCACAGGCCGGGGTCGCGCAGGTCACCCGAGAGGATGTCGCGACGGTAGTCGTTGGTGAAGCCGATCTGCTCGTCGAAGACCATGGCCCGGCGCTCGGCGTCCACGTCGATGATCACCACGTGGTCGAAGCTGCCCGCCGCACAGCGCTGAAGCTCGCTGAGCACCGTCTCGCCGAAGCGACCGAAGCCGGCCAAGATCACCAGGTCGCGCGGCTCGGTACGCCGAAAGTGGTCGAGCACGCTGGTCTGCACCAGGTGCGAGGCGGCGATCTGGTGGCCGTTGAAGATCTGGCAGCGACGCGCCAGGCGAGTGCCCGCCATCGAGTGCAAAAATCGCAGGTCCGAGACGTGCACGACGACGTCGGGGCCGAGGTGCGGGGCCTGGGCGAGGATCTTGGTGGCCGCGTCGAGGTTGGTGAAGTCGTCGTCGGTCAGCAACAACACCCGGCGCGCGTGCTCGAGGCCGAGTCGACCCAACACCGCCGCGCTGGTGATCTCGCCGGAGACGATTCGCGCCCCGTAGGCCTCGCGAAGCTCCGCGCCGCCGCGCGAGTCGGGCGGCACCACCACCACGATGAGCACGCTCGGGTCCGCTTCCCGCAGCCGCCGCAGGTACAGCGCGGGAATGCGCCCGGTACCCGCCACCACGACGTGCTCGCGGAGCCCGGCCAGCCGACGCTCGGGCGAGATCATGCGCAGCGCGGCATCGATCACCGCCGACGCGGTGATGGCCGGAGCCAGGAAGTAGGCCGTCCACAGCAGGGCACGGCCCCACGCGGGACCGCCCACGGGCGTACCCAGGTCCATGCCCCCGAACAGGAACAGGCCCAGCGTGTAGTAGAGCTTGGTCAGCAGGTTCGCATCGGCGACGCCGGGTCGCTCGGTCACGTCGACCCCGGCCAAAAACCCGATCACGCCCAGCGCGAAGGCCAGCACGGGCAGGACCAAGCGCCAGCGCCGGGCGTTGAACTTCAACCGGCGCGGGCGTTCGATGGGGACCGGCGTGGCGACCACCGTCGGGGTTCGCCGCAGCCGCTTGGGCTCGAAGACCGCCGATTGCTCGAAGCTGGCCGCGCCCCAGAACCCCGAGACGTCACCGTCGGCCGACGCCACGCCGCCCCCCGCAAATGGCGAAGGGCCGACTCCTGAAGCGGCGGGGTCCTCGTGGTACGGCACCGGTCTTTCCATGCTCGCACGGTCGGGGCACCGCTCGCTACCCGGCGGCGGACCGTCCGTCCCGGCAAAACCGCAGGCTGCACCCCTTCGATCCGCAGGTGCGCGTCGACCGGAATGCGCCGCGGAAGCGTGAGCGAGCGCGGAGGCCCGGACCGGTGTTCAGCGCCCGCTGTGCGCGACCACGGCCTCCAAGGGCTTCACGGCGTGCGCACGACCGCGACACCCACATAGGGCGGAGCCATGTCGAGGCTGCCTCCGACACCCCAGCGCTCGTCGTCGAAGCCGAAGACCCCGTGCAGCGCAAGCGGCGTGGCTGCGTCTTCGACCTCCACGGTCATGGCGCCCGGGGGCACGATCGCCGCCCCGCCCCAGGGTCCGACCACGGTGGCCTCTCCGTCGGGCGCCATCCAGATGCCGTTGAGGCCCTGCATCTCGCCGATCTCCTGGGACGTCCATGCGGTGCCGTCGTAGCGCGACAGCACGGCCGTCGACCGTCCACCCACCGCGAGGATCTCGTCGGGCCCCGTGCCCCACAGCGAGATCAGGTCGAACTCGGTGCCGGAGGGGACCTCGGTCCATCCCTCGGCCTCACCCGTCCAGTGCATCAGCAGGCCCTCGTGCCCCACGGCCCACACGTCGTCGCTCGCCGTGCCCCACACCTTGAACAGCGCGTGACTCTCGATGGACAGCTCGGGCAGCTCGTAGGGCGTCCAGGTCTCGCCGTCGAAGTGGCAGGCGACCGGATCGCGGTTGAAGCCATCGCCACCGACCGTCCACACGTCGTCGATGGCCGTGCCCCACACGCCCCACAGCGGCAAGATGGTCTCGCAGCCGTACTGCGTCCACTCGCCCTCGTCGCCGTCGCGCACCAAGATGACGCCGAAGTCACCGACGATGAAGCGACGGTCCTCGATGCCGAACACCCAGTTGAGCGTGGGTGTGTCCTTCGGCAGCGGCAGCGGCGACCACGTCTCGTCGCGGCGCTCGTACAAGGCACCCAGGCTCAACCCACCATCGAGGGGCTGGCCGGCCACCGCATAGAGGAGGCTCGGGTCGGGACCCCACACGCTGAAGAACGCCCCGACCTCCGTGCCCGCCTCGAGGCTCAGGCTCCAGCCGGCTTGCGACTGCCCGCTGCTGCCTTCCTCCCCGCTGGAGTCCTGGGGCGTCGCCGTGCCCGACGAGGCATCGGTGGTGGCCTCGCCCGTGCTCGTGTCGCCGTGGTTCGGAGGCGCTTCGAACTCCTCACCACACCCGAGGTTCGCGGCAAGCAGCGTTCCGGCGGCGATCGAAACCGCTCGCATTCGAGTCCGTCCTTTGTTCGTCCGCATCGAGTTGTCGGGCTATCATACGCCAATGAGATTGAGGCTTGGATTTGCACTGGTGGTCAGCGCGCTCGCCGTGGGGTGCGGCGACGACAGCGGCGGCACCAGCAGCTCTGGTAGTAGCTCGGGCACCACCGGTGGCACGACGGGTGCTTCGGTCCCCGGCACCACGAGCACGGGCGAGGGCACCACGGCCGCGGTCGACTCGAGCGGGGGCTCGTCGAGCGGCGGCGGCTCCACCAGCGAGGCGTCCAGCAGCTCCACGGGCATGAGCGCCACCGAGGGCACGACCGACGACACCGGCGACTCCGGGTCCGAGTCGAGCAGCGGCGGCGGCGAGCTCAATCAAGACTGCATCGACGGCTGCACGACCGAGGTCATGTGCGACACCCGATGGGCCACCGTGGACGAGTGTGCGATCGCGTGTGATGCCAACCTCCACAAGGCCGAGGCGTTCTCGCCCTTCTGCCGGGCGGCATGGGAGGGCGTGTCGGCGTGCCTGGGCACCCTGACCTGCAAGGAGTACGCGGAGTGGGACTCGCCCACGGCGTTCCCCTACCCCTGCTCCGACGCGGACGTGGCCCTCGAAGTCGAGTGTGAAGGCCAGTAGCGCGCGGCTGTGGCATGCTCGCCGCCACCATGCTGCTCATCTGCACCAAGACTTGAGGCACGTGTCGCAAGGCGGTCGCCTTGCTCAACGAGCACGAGATCGAGTTCACCTACCGTGACTATCGCAACGAGCCGCTCAGCCGCGCGGAGCTCGACAAGGTCCTGAAGAAGCTCGGCGTCGATGCCCGCGAAGTGCTGCGCTCGCGCGACGCCAAGAAGCTCGGCCTGACCGGCGACGAGAGCGACGACGAGCTGCGCGATCTCATGGCCGACAACCCCACGCTGCTGCAGCGACCCATCGGCGTGGTGGGCAACAAGGCCGCCCTCGGGCGCCCGCCGGAAAACCTCCTCGAGATCGTCGGGTAGCGCCCCGAGGCCCCTGGCCCCCAAGCAGGCGTGGCTCGGTACCGTGATATGGTCCGGCCATGTCTGCCATGCCCTCGTTCTCGACGATGTGGACCCACTACCCGAGAGGGTCGTCCGCGGAGGTCAAGGCCAAGATCGGCGGGAACGTGAACCTCGGCTGGGTCACCAACACCTGCGTGATTCGCCTGTCGTATTGCTTCAACAAGGCGCAGCACGCCATCCCCAACGGGTACGCCGGGCTGAGCACCGCTCGCGGCGGTGATGGCCTGCGCTACGCGTACCGCGTCCGGGAGTTCAACACCTACCTGGGCACGCGCTACAAGGCCCCCGAGATCAGCGGCCCCTCGAACGCCGCGGCCGTGGCCGGCAAGAAGGGCATCATCATGTTCGACGTCGACGGATGGTCGGACGCCACCGGTCACTTCGACCTGTGGGACGGCAACAGCTGCGCGGGCTCGGACTACTTCGACAAGGCGCAGTCCGTCTCGCTTTGGATCTGCGAGTAGTCGCGCACGACCGGGTCCGCCTCCGCCCGCGGACCCGGCACTCGCTGGCTAGAACACGCAGGCGACGGTCGCACTATCGGAGACCGTGACCTCCGTGCCCTCGATGTCGAGCACCACCTCGAGGTCGTAGGTCTCGTTGCACAGCACCACCGAGCACCCGGTCGCGGGCATCAGGCTGTCGGCGATCTTGCTCATGAACAAGCCCGTGTCGTCGCCCGGATCGATGGGGCCGATGACCGGCGGCGTCAGCTCGATGGTGCCCGCCTCGGAGCTGCGGGCGTCGATGAAGGTCGCCGACACCACCGACACGGTGGCCGGCACCTCGCCCACGTTGTCGAGCTCCAGCATGAAGCCCGCGCCCACCGGGTCGGTCGCCACGATCGGCATGCAGTCCTGATTGATCATCAGGCCGCTCATCGTCACGTCGACCATGGCCTGGGCACCGCCCGACGACGACTCTTCGCCCTTGCCTTCGGTCGTGTCCCCACTGTCTGCGCTGTCGGTGTCGTTCGTGGTGGCCCCGCCGTCCGAACCAGAGGTCCCCTCCCCTCCGCCCGAGCTGGTGCCGTCGGCCCCGCCGCTCGTGTCCGAGCCGCTGGTCAACGGGGTGCTCATCCCGGTCTCGGAGCTGGCTCCGCCCGTGTCGGTGGTGGTCGAGTCGTCACCGCAGCCCGCGATCAGCACCGATGCGATCGCCCAGTAGGAAAGTCGTACGTGCATGCCGCGAGTATGGGGCCGCAGCCCCCGTCCGTGCTACTAGCAGCCGGTCGAAGCAGGTCCGCCGTGAGATTCAGGCACCGCAAGCAGCGCAGATCGAGCATGGCGGCGTGGGTCCTCCCGCTGGTCGCGTGCGCGGCCACGCCCTCGTCGGCTCCATCCCCGGCCGAGGCCCCGAAAAGCGCCACGCCCACGCAGCCCGCCCAGATCGAGTCTTTGCACTGGCTGGCGGGCTCCTGGGTCTCCGCCGATCCCGACGGCCCGCGCACCGTCGAGCACTGGCTGGCCCCGGACGGCGGAACGATGCTCGGCATCAACCGCACGGTGGCCGGAGACCGGACGGTATTTTTCGAGTACCTGCGCATCGAGGTCGAGGACGGCGGCCCGCTCGTCTATCTGGCCAGTCCCAAGGGCCGACATCCTCCGACTCGGTTCGCCCGCGTGGACCAAGGGCCACAGTGGATCGCGTTCGAGAACCCGACCCACGATTTTCCTCAGCGCATCGAATACCGCCGCGCGGGAACGCAGCTCACCATGACCATTTCGGGGCAAGAGCAAGGCCAGCCCAAATCGTCGTCCTGGTCCATGCGGCGGCTCGAAGATTGACTCTAGATGCCGCTGTGGGCCGCATCGCGGGCTCCTAGCGCAACCTTCGCAACGGGACGCCGTCCAGGGAATAGGACCGCGGAGCCCTTCGTTGGAGCAGCGGCACTCGCGCGTTCAGATCGACCCCGCTCGGTGCGCGTTGTTCGGGTACCGCCGAACATTCCCGTCCCGTGGTGGTCTTGCCCCCTGACGGGAGCCTTCGCCCCAGTTCACACTATCGGTCGCACCCCACCGCCTCATGCCCAACGATCTCGTCGCCGTCATCACGCGCTGGACCCGTGACACCAATCGTCGCGTCGGACTCGAGGAGTCCGTGCGAGCCCTCGCCTGGCTCGCCATCGCCGCCGTGATCGCGGCCGCGGCCTTGCTTCTGCCCGGGCTCGTCGATGGAGCCGGCTTCGTGTGGTCCGAAGCACTGCCCACCGAGCAGACGATGGCGACGGTCGCCTACGTCATCGGCGGGGTCGCGCCGCTGGTCATCCTCGGGGTCGCGGTCGTCCGCTACCGACGTCGTCGCATCGACTCGCTGTCGATGGCACGGCGTATCGACGAACAACAGGGCACCAAGGATCTGGTCGCCACCGCGCTGGCGGTGCAGTCGGGCACCGTGTCCGGCAGCCCCGAGCTGCAGCAAGTGGTCATGGGTCGCGCCGTGTCGGCGGTGGGTGAAGTCCGCCGTCCGCTGCCGAGCTTCTCCGTGCCCGCCGCGCTGCTCACCAGCGCAGGGTTGATGGCCGCGCTGAGCATGGCCTTCCCCTGGCTGCTCGACGAAGTCGCCGCGCTCACCATCTCCCCCGCCGAGGCGGCCGAGAACGACGACGACACCGTGGCCGGCGACGAGGAGGTCGAGCCCCTCGACGAGGAGACCAAGGAACGCATCGACAACGCCATCGAGCAGCTCCAGCGCTACGAGCGAAATCCGGCGCTGCGTCGCGAGGCTCGGGATCAGCTCGCCCAGGCGCGCGAGCACCTACAGCGAGCGCTCGACGATCCGAAGCAGGCCGCCAGCTCGCTGTCGCGGGCCGAGCAGGCGCTGCGCCAGCTCGCCAAAGAGGCGCGCCGTCAGGGCCTGTTCGACAAAGAGCAGCTGTCGGAGATGAGCGAAGAGCAGCTCACCAAATCCATGAGCGAGGCCATGGAGAACAACCAGCACGACACGGCCGCAGAGCTCGGCAAAGAGCTGGCCGAGCGGATGGAAAAGGGCAGCTCCCCCGAGCTCAAGTCCATGGCGGAGGCGTTCCGCAAGCACTTCCCGCCCACCAGCACCCCGAGCCCCGGCCCCAAGCCCGAGGGCAGCCGCGAGACCGGCAAGGAACGACGCGAGCGCTGGCGCAAGCAGCTCGAAGACATGGCCAAGGACATGGAAAACGGCGAGTCCGGCATGTCCTCCTCCGAGATGCGACGCTTGGCCGAAGAGCTCGGTCGCGAGGCCGAGCGCGGCAACGGCAGCATGGGTCGCGACCTCGACGAGACCCTGGGCGAGGTCCGGGGCGCGCGTCGTCGTCACCTCGACGAGCTGGGCAAGAAGCGCGAGGGCAAGGGCAAGCCCGGCGAAGGCAAAGGCCCCGGCAAGGGGGGCAAGAGCGGCAAGGGTCCCGGCAAGGGTGGCAAGCCCGGCAAGGGCCGCGGCCCCGGCAAGGGCGAAGGCAAGGGTCCCGGCGAGGGCAAGGGCAAGGGCGGCGAAGGCAAGGCCGGTGAGGGCAAGGGCAAGCCCGGCGAGGGCGACTCGAGCGACGGCCCGCCCAGCGGCAAGCCCGGCCCGGGCGGCGGCGCAGGCAGCCGACGCTACGGCTTCTTGCCGCCCGGCTCCGTCGGCCCGGCCAGCCGCGTCGACGTGCCCTCGGGCGGTCCCCCCGAAGGCGCGGTGCGGATCATCGAGCGCGCCGCGACCGGCCCCGGACGCACCACCAAGGAGTACGAGGACATCCACCACGAGTACTCCGCCGTGGCCGAGGCCGCCGTCCGCCGCGAAGAGATTCCCCTGACCCGACGCGACTACATCCGCGACTACTTCCAAGCCGTTCGGCCCAAGTAGGCTGCCAACCCGGCGATCCCCACGACAGCGCGACCGCATGAAGACCGTCATCCCGTCCCAGACTCCCGCTGCGCCTCCTGCCGACCAGGCCCCCCCGGCCAGCGGCGCTCCGATCACCGAGCAGCGCCTGATGCAGGCCCAAGAGGCCCTGGGTGCGCTCAAGGCCGAGGTCGAGCGTCGGCTCTACGGCCAAGACGCGCTCGTGGTCCAGGCCATCATCGGCCTGCTCGCCCGCGGCAACGTGCTCATCGAAGGCCAGCCCGGCCTCGGCAAGACGCTGCTCGTCCGCGTGCTCTCCGAGGCGCTGCACCTGGACTTCTCGCGCATCCAGTTCACGCCCGACCTCATGCCCGCGGACATCACCGGTTCGCAGAGCCTGGTCCACGACGAGCACGGCCGCGCCAGCCTCGAGTTCCGGCCCGGCCCCGTCTTCGCCAACATCGTGCTCGCCGACGAGATCAACCGCGCCACCCC
>JBCCHT010000066.1:0-44858 GCA_039028615.1 Myxococcota bacterium
CCAAAACGAGCAGGGCCTGGTCGACGAGGCCGTCCCCACGCTGCAGGAGGCCGCGCAGCGGCTCGAGCGGGCGCTGGGTCCCCGCCACCCCCAGTGCGCCCTGGTCGCGACGATGCTGGCGACCGCATTGCTCGAGCAAGGGCGGTTCAGCGAAGCCGAGGCCGAGCTCGATCGGGCGCGAGCCATCCATGCCGAGAGCGTGGGGTCGCCCCCCATGCCGCAGTTTCACGTACTCGCGGTGCGCGGCGAGCTCGAGCTGAGACGACGACGATGGGCGGCCGCCCGCGGGACCTTCGAAGAGGCGCTCGGCTTGGCGGAGCCGATCGTGGGCGCCACCCATCCGATGCTGGCGGACATGCACTTCGGGCTGGCGCATGTCGAAGCCGCCGCCGGAGATCGAGCGCGTGCCCTGGCCCGAGCCGAGCCGACCTTGCAGCGAGTCGAAGCCGCCCTCGGCGATGCGCATCCCTACGTCGCGCGTGGGTGGCTGCACCAGGGCGAGCTCCAGCTGGACGCCGACGATTTCGATGCCGCCACGCGGAGCTTCGAACGAGCCAAGGCGATCAACGAGCGAGCGACCCCCCCCGAACCCGCTGCGGTGGCGTGGGCAGAGTGCTGGCTGGGGCGCACGGCGTTGGCCAGTGGAGAAGGTGCCCCAGCGCTGGCGCGACTCGTTGCGTGCGTCGATGGACTCGCGGCCGAGCTGCCCGATGGCAACCGCCTACGCCTCGAGGCGCTGCTGGCCTTGGCGAGCGCCCAGCAGCAACAGGGAGACGGTGAGGGCGCAGCCGCTTCATTGACGACCGCCGAGACATGGATGGCCGCCACGCGGTCCGCCGAGGATCCGGCCTTGGCGTGGGTCCGGCTGTCTCTCGCGCGTCTTCGCTACGACGCGGCCTCGACGTCCGAGGAGCGCACTCGCATCCGCAGGGAGGCCCAGCCGCTCCACGCTCGGCTCGCCGCCGAACCCGGCTGGGTCACCGAAGCCGAGTCCTTCGATGCGTGGCCGAGCCCGGCGTCGGCACCGACGCCACGCCCGTGAAGGGACACGCCCGTCAGCTCGCCGAGATCGCAGCCGCTTCGCGATCGCGAGGCCAAGCCGCCAGCACGGGGGCGAAGCTCTCGAGGATCAGCGTTCGAATCCACTCTCGCGACAGGTCGTGGTCGATCCAGCTCAAGCTCAACGCTTCGGTCGTACCGACCCAACCGTAGAGCCGCAGCCCGACGCGGTCGAACACCGCCGTGGCCTCGTCTCTTGGCGCGGCCCGCTGCGGATCGAGCAGACCCAGCACCCGTTGCACGATGGTCCATCGCACCCGCTCGATCACCGCCTGCGACTGCGGGTCGGCCCCCAGCCCGCCCCGCAACAACGCGCGATAGATCGCGGAGTGCTCCCCTACGAAGTCGAGGAACCGATCGAGCACCCGCTGCACCTCGTCGAAGGGCGTCGGCGACGGAGCCAGCTCGACCTCGTCCAGCAGGCGCTGGGCCACGTGCTCGATGGTCGCGAGGTAGAACCCGCGCTTGCTCCCGAAGTAGTGGAACAGCAAGCCCTTGGAGATGCCTCCCCCCGTCGCGATCGAATCGGTGGTGAGCTCGTCGTAGGCATGCCGCGCAAACAAGTCCACGCCCAGCTCCAGAAGCTGCGCGCGTCGCTGGTCACTGGCCAAGCGGACACGAACCATTGGTGGCACTCTACTCTGTATTAACCGAAGGTCAACAAGCGTACAGTGTACCGAATTCGGCCTTTAACGTGAGAATCCGAAGGGGCGGCCCGCAGCGTTCAATCGACCGTGACGTGGGGGTTCAGGGCGTCGGCGCGGTGGGGTCATGACGCCACAGCGGCGCCATCGCGATGAGGCCCACCACCGGTCCGGGCACCAGGATCAACAGCAGCCACGCCGGCTCGCCCGGCTCGGCCAACGCGGACAGCCACTGGATGCTGCCGATGGTCACCGCGAAGCCGATCATCGTCATCATGGTGAGCGCGGTTCCGACCCCGTCGGGCGGCGCCATCCGAGCGCCGAGCGAGGAGAACTGGGGTGAGTCGCCCACGACCGTGATGCCCCAGACCAGCAGCAGCACCGCCGCCGGGATGCCTCCCCACGGGAGCAGCCAGGGGCTCGCGACACAGCACAGGCCCGAGATCGCCAGCTGCACGATGGCCACGCGAGCGCTGCCGCGGCGCAGCGACACGAGCCCGCCCACGACGCAACCGATCGCGCCCACGGCGATGACCGCGAACGACCCCAGCGACACGCCTTCGGGACTCAGCTGCGGCCACGCCATCGTCAGCGCCCACGGGACGAAGGCCCACAGCGCGTACAGCTCCCACATGTGTCCGAAGTAGCCGAAGGCCGCCCGCAGAAATCCCGCGTGTCGGAACACGGCCACCGCCCGTCGCGGGTCGAAGCCACGCTGCCGCTTCACGTGGGGTCCTTCGGGCACGCCCACCGCCACCACGATACCGCCGAGCAGCGCGAGCACCGATGCGCTGATGATGACCGGTCGCCACGGCAACGCGGTGGTCTTGAGCAGGTGGGGGAAGGCCGTGCCCAAGACCAATGCGCCGACGAGCAAGCCGATGGCATGACCGAGACCGCGCTGATACCAGCTCGCGGCCAGCTTCATCCCCACCGGGTAGATGCCGGCCAGGAACACGCCCGTGGCGAAGCGACACGCGAGGAACCACCACAGCGATTGCGGCGCGACGAGGCTCAGGGCATTGGCCGCCGCCGCGAGCACACAGGACACGAAGAACACCCGATGGGCGGCGAAGCGATCGGCCAGCGCCAGGACGGCATAGACCAGCGTCCCCGCGATGAAGCCCAGCTGCACGCTCGAGGTGAGCCACCCGACCGCCCCCGTCGCCGTCGGCCACTGGCTCGCCACCTCCCCCGCCACCGCGTTGCCCACGAACCACAGCGACGTGCCCAGAAACTGAGCGATGACGATCAGCGGCAGGATGCGGCGCGGGATGGTCGTCGAGGCATCGACGGCCTCGCTGGAGTCAGCCACGGGCAATCACGCCTGCGGGGCGGGCACGCCGAGGGTGTCCGCGGTCCGGGCGAGGAACTCTTTTTCGTCGGGCGAGACCTCGCCGTCGGCGTAGGCGATGGCCACGAGGTCCTCGAGGATCGCCGCCCGCATGTTGTCGTCGACGCTGCCGCGCAGGTACCCCGCGCACAGCTGCGCCTGCGCGACCTTCTCCTCGCGCGACGCATAGCCCTTGTAGGCGTCGACCGTGCGCCGTAGCAGCTGACCGAGCTCGGCCAGCTCGATCCCCGGCATGCGTTTTTCGAGCTTGGAGGCCAGGGTCCGCATCTCATCGGTCGTGAGTGCGCCGTCGGTGACCTGGCCGAACGCCAGGTAGAGGAACGCGAGGGCGTCGATGAGCTGGGTGGGTGCACTCATGATCGAACCGACGATAGCGCTCAACCGAGGTCGGATAAAGACACCATGTCGAGCGGGCAGATTTCGCCGCTGGTGCCGTCGGGCAAGCCCGTGCCGAGGCCCGATCCTGCGAGATCTTCACACCGCCCGATGGTCGTGGACTCCGGCCGCAGCACGGGCCGCCACATTGGTACAGTCCCTCCCTCGGCTTCATGGAGCTCTCACGTCGTAGCGCTTGGCCATCTGGACCGAGCCCCTGGTCCGCGATGGTGGCCGCCGCCGACGCGTCCCAGCTCCTCGATCTGACCCCGAGCAACCCCACCGCGGTCGGCCTGACTCACGACCCCGAGGTCTACGCCGCCCTGGGCAATGCCGGCAACGCTCGCTACCAGCCCTGCGCGTGGGGACTGCCCGAGGCGAGGGACGCGGTGGCCGAGTACTACGCTCGACGCGGGCGCAGCGTCGATCCCGAGCGAGTCTGGATCTGTGCGAGCACCAGCGAAGCCTATGCGCAGCTATTGACGCTGCTCGCCGATCCCGGGGACGCGATCGTCGTGCCGCAGCCCGGTTATCCGCTCTTCGACATGCTCGGGGATGCGACCGGGGTACGTCGCGTCGGCCATCCGCTCGCCTTCGACGGACACTGGCACCTCGATGCGTCGGGGCTGCGCGCCGCGTTGGCGGGGGAACCACGCGCCCGGGCCATCGTGGTGGTCGCGCCCCACAACCCCACCGGGCACGTGCCCACCCCGAGCGAGTGGGAGACCCTGCAGCACGCGGCGCGGCAGTTCGACGTGCCGCTGCTGGTCGACGAAGTCTTCGCCGACTATCCGCTGGGCTCGGCCCCCTCACGGATCGCGATCGACGACGACGACGGCGGCCCGTGCATGGTGATGTCCGGGCTGAGCAAGGTCGCCGCCCTCCCCCAGCTCAAGCTGTCGTGGGTGGTCTTTCACGGTCGGCACCCGGACCTGGACGAGCTGCGACGACGGGCCGAGCTGCTGGCCGACGCGTTCCTCAGCGTCGCCACTCCCGTGCAGCGCGCCCTGCCCTCGCTCCTGGCCGCAGCAGAGGCCCTTCAGCCCCGCATCCGCGAGCGCCTGCAACACAACCGTGGGCAGCTCGAGCAGGCCGTCTCGGGCACCACCATCGATGCCCTCCCCGCCACCGCCGGCTGGACCGCGCTGCTTCGGTTCCCCGCCATCGGCGACCTCGACGATCTCGGCTGGGCCCGACAATTGCTCGAAGCCGGGGTGCTGGTGCAGCCCGGCTTCCTCTTCGACCTTCCCGCGCCACCGCGGGTCGCCGTCTCGTTGCTGACGCCGGAGCCGACCTTCGCCGCCGGCATCGGGCGACTGGTCGATCACGTGCAGCGGGTCGCCGACTAGCGCCAGCCGGGCTCGTCGCAGCGCACCACCGAGGTCGGTCGCGGCGCGGGGCCACGCGGGCCGACCTTGGGCTCGACCACCGGGCCCAGCCAGCTTCCCACGATCGCGTGCAGAGGATCCGAAACGCACGCGGACTCGGCCGCCTCGGCGGCGGGAATGCTGGTGCCGGAACAGAACGCGGGGCAGGTCTCGATGATTCTCATACGTGCACGACCGTGTAGGAGGGAGTGGGCGAACTACCACGGCCGATCGAGGATCGCGACGCCGATCCGTCGCGTTCGCTCACACGCCGCCAAGCGGCGCCGAACGCCGTACACCAGCCCAGTCGCGCGGTGTGGGACCGCGCCCCCAAAACGGGCCCCGCGCCCGGCCCTCCGCCCGGCCGTCGGCTAAGCTCCCGCGCATGCTGACGATCATCCCCGAGGCGCTCGCCGAGTACGTCGAGGCTCACAGCGCTCCCGAGCCCGAGCTGCTGCAACGACTCCGCGACGAGACGCGGGCCTCGTTGGAGATGCCGCAGATGCAGGTCGGTCGGGTCGAGGGCGCGCTGCTGCGCATGCTCGTGCAGCTGACCGGCGCCCGCCGGGTGCTCGAGATCGGAACCTACAGCGGCTACTCGGCGCTGGCGATGGCCAGCGGGCTCCCCGAGGGCGGCACGCTCATCACCTGCGACATCGATCCGGTCGCGACCGGGGTCGCCCAGCGCTACTTCGACCAGAGCCCGCACGGCTCCAAGATCGAGCTCCGCCTCGGGCCCGCCATCGACACCATCAACGCCATGGCCAGCGCGGGCGAGCAGGTGGACCTGCTGTTCCTCGACGCCGACAAGGAGAGCTACGTCGACTACTACGAGGCCGCCCTGCCCATGCTCCCTGCCGGCGGCTTGGTGGTGGGCGACAACACGCTGTGGAGCGGGAAGGTCCTCGATCCCGAGTCCTCGAGCGACCACGGAATCGTGCGCTTCAACGCCCACGTCGCCGCCGACGAGCGCGTAGAGCATGTCCTGCTTTCGGTACGGGACGGCGTGATGCTGGCCCGAAAACGATAGGCCCGACCTCGGCCGACACGCGGACACCCCATCGCCCCCGCGGTAGAGTTTTGCCGTGAACAGCCTCTTCGACCGCGTCGGAGGTAGCGACGCGATCACCAAGGCCTCGCTCGAGTTCTACGACCGAGTGATGGCCGACGACACCTTGGCCCCCTTCTTCGATGGCGTCGACATCGACACCCAGGCGACCAAGATGATCGGCTTCATGACCATGGCGTTCGGGGGCCCGCACGGCTACAGCGGCCGAGACCTCCGTACCGCGCACGCCAAGCTCATCGGGCGAGGCCTCGACGACCAGCACTTCGACGCGGTGCTCACCCACCTGCGGCAGACGCTCGGCGACCTCGGTGTCTCCGCCGACCTCATCGACGAAGCGATGGGAGTCGTGGGTTCGACGCGCGGCGACGTGCTGTCTCGCTGAACGACCTACATCGCCCCCGAAGCCGCGCCACGGAAGGCCTGCTAGACTCGCAGCCGTGACCGGCTCTGTGGTGTCCGTCCGCTCTCCGGCCGATCCGGCCGCCTTGCGCGCGGTGCAGGCCGCGGTATCGACCGTCGTCCGGGGCAAGGACGAGATCATCGAGCACGTGCTCGTGTGCCTCATCGCCGGGGGCCACGTCTTGCTCGAAGACCTGCCTGGCGTCGGCAAGAGCACCCTAGCGCGGGCCATCGCGGCGTCGCTGGGGGCCCAGCTTTCGCGCGTGCAGTTCACCTCCGACCTGCTGCCCGCGGACATCGTGGGGGTCAGCGTCTGGCGGCCGACGCTCGAGAAGTTCGAGTTCCAGCCCGGGCCCATCTTCGCCCACGTGGTGCTGGCCGACGAGATCAACCGGGCTCCCCCTCGCACCCAGAGCGCCCTGCTCGAGGCAATGGGCGAGGGTCAGGTCTCGGTCGAAGGCCAGAGCCGGGCCCTGCCGCAGCCCTTCATCGTCATCGCCACGCAAAACCCGTCCGAGCACCACGGCACCTATCCGCTGCCCGAGTCCCAGCGCGACCGCTTCGCGCTGCGGGTGACGCTGGGCTACGCCGCGGCCGACGTCGAGGCGGCACTGCTCGAAGCGGGCTCGGATGCGGGTCGCATGGTCGACGAGCCCGTCGCCTCGCTCGAAGACATCGCCCAGGCGCAGGCGGCCGCGGCGGCGCTGCACCTGCACCCCGATCTGGCTGGTTACGCACAGCGGGTCGCGCAGAGCACCCGCGACGACCCGGAGCTGCAGCAGGGCGTCTCCACCCGCGGCGCCTTGGCCTGGGTGGCCACCGCCCGCGCCCGCGCGTGGCTCGATGGGCGAGACCACGTGACCATCGACGACCTGCAATCGCTGGCCGTCCCCGCGCTGGCGCATCGCGTCGTCCTGCGCACCGCGGCGGGCGAGACGGCGGATGCCGTGGCCGCGGAACACATCCGAGAGATCCTGGCTCGAACTCCCGTACCCCGGTGAACGCCCCGCCCCAGTCTCAGCCCCGGCGAAAGCAGCGTCGATGGCTTCGGCGCTGGCTCAGCGCCCGCGGCCGTCGCCTCGAGATCACCCGCTCGGGCTGGCTGTTCATCGGACTGACGCTGGCGGTGGGCTTCGCGGCCATCAACTCGGGGGCCAACCTCCTGCACGCGCTGTTCGGGGCCCAGATGGCGCTGATCTTGGGCAGCGGCGTGCTGAGCGAAGCCACGCTGCGGCGGGTTCGAGTACGTCGCGTGCTGCGGGGGCCGCTGCACGCGACCGAGCCGGGGGCCCTCGAAGTGGAGCTGAGCAACCTCGATCCGCGGCGCGACGTGGTCGCGGTGAGCGTCGAGGACGACGACGACTTCGAGCCCCACGGTCACTGCGCGCCGGTCTTCGTGGTGCAGATCGACCCCGGCAAGACGGTCCGCATCCCCACCCGGCTCACCATGCCGGCCCGTGGTCGGCATGCCCTCCCCCGCGCGGTGGTGGCCACCCGATTTCCCTTCGGCTTGTTCGTCAAGCGCCGCGAGCTCCCGATCGAAGATCCGATCCGCGTCTATCCGCGCCGGGTCCCCGCCGCCCCTTCGCAGCCCGTGCCGCAGCTGGGCGGGCCACCTCGCGTGACCGGTCGGCCCGCGCGCGCAGGTGAGTTCCACGGTCTTCGGCCCTATCGCGAGGGCGACGAGCTGCGCCGCATTCACTGGCCGGCCACCGCCCGCACCGGGCAGCTCGTGATGCGCGAGCACGAGGCGGGCGGGCACGCCCGGGTACGACTCGAGCTGGTGCCCGGCCGGGCGGGCGACCCCGCGTTCGAAAGCGAGGTGGAGCGCGTAGCCGCCGATGCCCGCCTCCGCCTCGAGCGCGACCGGGCCGAGGTCGAGCTGTTCTACGGCGAGCGCTGCGTGGTGACCCCCGGCTCTGGCGGCTCCCAGCAGCGGCGACTCCTCGATTTCCTCGCGGAGGTGGGATGAGCGAGCCCAGCGAGACCCCCTGGCTGGCCGCGGGCGCGCTGCGAAAGCTCCGCGACGGCCTGAGCGTGGCCCAGGTGCTCGTGGCCTTGGCCGGGGTCGCGCTGGCGGGCGGCGTGGGCCTGCCCAGCTTGGTGCTGTTCTTCGTGCTGCTGGGACTGGCCTGGTGGCGGCCGCTGCCCCCCATCGCCTCCAAGGGCTCGCAGCGCGCATGGACCCTGCTCATCTTCGTGGCCCTGGTCGCCACCTTGCTGCGGGCGGTGCTGCGAGCCGAGTTCCTCGATGCCGGGGTCGACTTCCTCCTGCTGCTCGTCGTGCAGCGCATGTTCAACCGGCAGCGCGCCCGCGAGCACGCCCAGATGCTGCTGCTCGGCACGCTGCTGCTGGTCGTGGGCGCGGTCATCAACACCGAGCTGAGCTACCCCGCCCTGCTCGCCGTCTACTTCATCGTCGCCACCATGGCCTTGCTGGTGAACACGCTGATGTCCGAGGGCGAGCGGCTCGGCTCACGGGTCATGCTCAACCTCGGGCGCCAGGCCCATCGGCGACGCCGAGCCCTGTGGCGAGCCGCGATCGGGGTCGCGGTCATGGCCGGTGCAGGTGCCTTTCTCACTTTCCTGCTCTTCCCCCGCTGGGGCGTGGGCGTGTTCTTGCGGGGGCGCCTGCCGGGCGAGACCCGCAGCGGCTTCTCCGACGACGTCACCCTCGGTGACTTCGGCACCATCAAGACCGACGCCAGCGTGGTCATGCGCATCCGGCCCGACAACGACCCGGGCGTGGCCAAGACCGACTGGCACCTGCGCGGGACGAGCCTCGACTTCTACGACGAGGGGCACTGGAAGCACGGCCCACAGCTGCCCTCGGTCCCCCTTCGCCCCGCCTACGGGTTCCACTCCGCCGTCGACAGCAACGGCGCCGCCAAGCTCACCCGCGAGCGACCGTCGCGAGACCTCGGCCGCCGCGAGGTGCCGGGCTTTCCCGGCTCGACCAACATCGAGCGCGCCAGCATCTTGGTGGAAGACTTCGGGGCCGACCTGCTGTTCGTGCCCAGCGAGCCCGTGGCGGTCAAGCTCACCGCCCGCGGCGAGCTCGAAAAGCGCACCCGCATCCTCGGGGGTCGCAACGGGGAGATTCGCGTCAACAAGCTGCCCGGGCCCATCCAGTACCGGGCGATGTGGCGCAAGATCGACCCCACGCGCAGCCAGCTGCAGGCGGTGGGCAGCCCCCAAATCCCCGAGCGCCTCGACCCTTACCTCCAGCGCAGCGATGCCCTCAGCCCGCAGGTCACCGAGCTCGCGCGTCGCCTCACCGACGGGGCGCCGCACCGCCTCGCCAAGGTCGAAGCCGTCGCCAAGCACCTGCAGGGCTTCGACTACACCCTCGACCAGACCGTCTCCGATCGCGTGATCGAGGGCGCCGACCCGGTGGAGGGCTTCCTGTTCGACACCCAGGCCGGGCACTGCGAGTACTTCGCCACCGCCATGGCCGTGCTGCTGCGCGAGGCCGACGTCCCCACGCGCATCGTCAACGGCTACTACGGCGCGCACCTCAACGAGATCGGCGGCTTCTATACCGTGCGCCAGGCCAACGCCCACTCGTGGGTCGAGGTGCACTTCGGCGAGCTCGGCTGGGTGACCTTCGACCCCACGCCGCCCGCCGGACGTACCGCGGGTGACGATGCGCCCTGGTGGCCCGCCGCCAACGAGCTCCTCGACGCCCTTCGCAACACCTACCTCGAGTACGTCATCGACTACGACCTGTCGAAACAGCTGGCGATCTTCGAGCAGCTCGGCTTCCGCCGCAAAGACAATCGGCCACGCGGGACCGGGCCCTGGATCGTGGTGGGGCTGGTGATCGGCCTGGGTGCGCTGTGGGTCCTCCGACGCTGGCGTCGAGGCGGCCGCGACGGGCTGAGCCCAGAGACCCAAGCGTACTTGCGGGTGCTCGCGCGCCTCGATGCCAGGGGCTTCACCACCACGCCCGATCAATCGCCGCTGCAAATCGCCGAGCAGCTCGCCGAGCAAGGGCATCCCGCCCACGACGTACTCCAGCGGTTCCTGACCCGCTACGAAGCGCTGCGCTTCGGGCCTCGCCGCGATCCACAGCGGCTCGCCGAGCTGCGGGCGGACGCCAAGCAGGCCCTGGCCGCCCTGAAGAGAGTACCGCGCCCGCCCGCGAGCTGACTCAGCGCAGCCCTTCGGTCGAGATGACTTGGTTGACCATCGCCGGGTCGAGCGCGATGCGGACCATGCCGCGCGCCAGCTCGTGGTTGGTGGTGGAGCGATAGCGATCGCGCAGCGTCCGGGCCCCGAGCAGGCCCGCCAAGCCCAGCGCACCGTCGGCAATCGTCGCCCCGATGCGCTCGCCCGCCCGCGGCTCGTCGCGATCGCCGATGATGAACGAGGGCCGCGCCACCGTGTACGGCAGGTCTCCCTCTCGCAGCGCTCGCTCCACCCGGACGCGAACCGCCATGTAGGGGTTCTTGGTGCTCTCGCTCAGGCCCGCCGCCGACAAGTACACGAAGCGCGGATGAGGCTCACACGCCGCCGCCGCATCGCGCAGCATCATGGTCAGCCCGTAGTCGATGGTCTCGTAGGCATCCAGCGCCGCCGTGCCCTCCTGCTTGGCGCGGGCCCGCGTGGTCCCGAGCAACGCGAAGACCAAGGTCGGCTTCAGCGTGCGCATCGTGTCCACCATCGCCTCGGGCTCCCACGGGGTCGCGTCGACCTCGGCCCCTTGGCCCTGCCATCGCTCGGTCCACTCGTCGCGACGAGACGAGTCCGGCCGCACGTGGGCGACCGTGCGCACCCCCTTGGCGAGGAGCTCGGAGACCACGGCCCGACCGGTATGGCCAGTCGCTCCGCCAACGAACGCAATCGGATCGGACATCGCCGCCGAGGGTAGCAGGTCGACCGCGGCTCGCCCGTGCGTAGCGTCTATCGGGTCCCGCCGCGTCTGTGGCATCGTCCGCCCATGAGCCCGCCGCCTTCCGTGCCCCGGATCGAGCCCGCCGAGCTACCTGCTCGCTACGACGTGGTGCTGCTCGATTCCTACGGCGTGCTCGTCGACGAGCGCGGAGCGCTGCCCGGCGCCGTCCGCTTCCTGAGCGATCTGCAGGCCTCGGGCACGCGCTGGATGGTGATCAGCAACGATGCCTCCCGCCTGCCCTCGTCATCCGTCGCGCGCTATCGGGAACGGGGCCTGCCGATCTCGTCCGAGCAGCTGCTGACCTCCGGGGACCTCATCGCCCCGCACTTCGAGGCCCAGGACCTGGCCGGGCGGCGCTGCGTCGTGTTGGGACCGGCCGACTCCCGGACCCTGGTCTCCGACGCAGGCGGGCTCGTGGTCGACCCCCTCGATCCGCAGCTCGAGGTCCTGGTGGTCTGCGACGACGAGGGCTACCCCTTTCGCGAGACCATCGAAGCGCTGATCGGACACCTGTACGCGCGCTTCGCCGCCGGACACGAGGTCGCGCTGGTGCTGCCCAACCCCGATCTCATCTACCCGCGAGGCCCGGGGCGCTTCGGCATGACCGCGGGGAGCGTGGCCATGCTCATCGAGGGGGCCCTGCGCCTGCGCTTTCCCGAGGTACCGCCTCGCTTCACCGGGCTGGGCAAGCCCCACGCCCCCATCTTCGAGCGCGCCCTCGCCCGGCTGGGGGCGAGCCCGGCCGACCGCGTGGTGATGGTGGGCGATCAGCTGGCCACGGACATCGCGGGCGCGGAGGCGATGGGCATCGACTCCGTACTCATCGCCACCGGGGTCTGCGATCCGACCCAGCTGCCGAGCACGGGACCTCGCCCGACGGCGTGGCTGCCTGGGCTCGAGTCATCGCTGTAGTCGACGCAGCGCGGCGAGCAGCTCGGGATCTCCGGCCTTGGGCATCACCGCCCGCAGATCGACGATGAGATCGCCGCGCCCCTTGCCGGAGGTCGGCATGCCCTTGCCCCGCAGTCGCAGCGGCTTGTGGGGCGCGGTGGCGGGCGGCACCTTGACCTCGTAGCGACCGAAGGGCACCGCCACGTCGACCCGCCCCCCCTCGTAGAGCACCCGCAGCGGCACGGGCACGTCGACGTGCAGGTTGGACCCGTCGATCCGCATGCCCGGATCGGGCTGGGCCCGGACCTCGACCAGGAGCGCGCCCGGCGGGCTCCCGGGCGCCCCACGCCCCGCGAAGTTCAGTGTGCTCCCGGCCACGGTGCCCGCCGGGATGGTGATTTCGGTACTCGCCGAACGACCGTCGGCGCGCGCATAGCCGACCCGCTGCTTGCCGCCCGAGATCAGCACGCTCGCGGGCGCGGTGACGGTGGCTCGCAGATCGAGCCCTTCCTCTTCGCCCCCGTCGGCCGGGTGGCGACCGCCGAAGAACCGATCGAGAAAATCGTCGAAGCGGGTAGTCCGAACCTCTTCGAGGTCGGCAAAGTCCATCACGTCGCGGCTCCACAGGCCGGAATCCGAGGGTTCGTGGGCGGGCGCGCTCTGGCGCTGACGGGCGCTCCGAGCCCGATCGGGGTCGAATCCACGGGTGAACGCGACCTCGCCGAACTCGTCGTACAACGCCCGCTTCTGCCCACACGAGAGCACTTCGTAGGCCTCGACCACCTCTTTGTAGCGATCGGTGGCCCACTGCCGACCCGGGTTGAGATCGGGGTGAAAGCGACGCGTGAGCTCGCGGTAGGCCTTCTTGATCTCGACGGCTTCGGCCTGAGGGGCCAGCCCCAAGGCCTGATACAGATCACGCACCGCGCCACTATAGCGCGCCCGCGAACCGCGACCACCGAGCCCGATCACGCCCCGCGAGCGCGAAACCTGCTAGCGACCCTTCTTCGATCGCGCGACGTCTTCTTCGCGTGCCAGCCGATAGGCCTCTTGCGCCTTCGACTGGCGCTCCCACATGTCGTTCATCGCCTCCTGCTCGGCGTCGCTGAGTCGGGGTCCGCCCCGCTCCAGAGCCCCGCGCAGCAACGACTCGATGACCGTGCCCATGCCCTTGACCCGCAGGAACTGACCGCCGACCACGGTGAAGCCCCGCTCGTCCTCGACCGCCGCCATCACGCCCATCCCGATGGGATCGAAGAGCGACAGGATGTACTCGGCTTCGGCCTGGCTGCGCTTGCGCTCGAACGCCGCAATCTCCTCTTCGACCTTCTTCAGCTCCTTGCGCGCCTTCTTGCTCTTGCGCGAGTGCTTGATCGCGGCCAGCTCCTCTTCGGAGAGACCGCCCATGGACATCGACATCTCGAAGGAGCCGCGCGACGCGGTGAGCCACAGCGAGAGCATCGACAGGTCGAAAGCCTGCGTCGCCGCGGTGCCAGCCAGCCCCATCGCGCCCCGGGCCGCCGCTGGACGAATCTTGCTCGGCATCGACCCCGGGTCACCCGACGCGATGCGCTCGGCCAGCTTGGGGTCGCTCGACAGCACGATCCGGTCCCCCACCGCGTCGACGTGCATGGTCCGCCAGTCGGGCACGTCCACCCGGTAGCCCTCGCCGTCCTTGCGCATCATTCCGGCCAGCTCCGTCCGCGCAGACGCGACCTTGGCGAGCAAGTACTTGGCCTTGGCGGCGTCGTTCACCTGCATGTACGCCCCCACACCGAGCTGCTTGGAGGGGTCCTCGGCGCCCAGATCGATCTCGCCGTCGACCACCACGCAAAAGCCCACCTCGTGTCCCATCGCGGGCTTGAGGTCGGCGACCAGATCGATCCCGGTCTCGCGGCGAGTCTCCTCGACCATGCTCGGCAAGTCGGTGCCCTCGGCCTTGGCCAGAAGCTCCAGCAGTTCGAACGCGGGCTCCCCCTCGACCACGCCCGACGCACACCAGATCGGGGTGCCGCTCATCGCGTTGGGCAGCACCGGGTCTCCCGCCCGATTGGACAGCAGTCGCCGCACGAACGCCTCTTCACCCGCGGCGATGCGTCCGTCGAAGGTCGGGCCGCCGCGCTTCATGGTCGCGGTGAAGCCCACCCCCTCGACGCCCGAGACCATCAACGCCAGCGAGTCGCGCTCGGCCTGCGCTCGCGCCCGCCACCGGGCTTCATCGGCGCGAATCTCTTCTGCACGACGCTCGAGCTCGGCCAGCCGCTCCGCGCTCGCGCCCGACTTCTGGGCCTCGGCGAGCTCTTCTTGCGCCCAGTTGTGGCCGACCTCGGCGTCACGGGCCTCGTCTTGGGCATTGCCCTGATCGACCATGCGCGCGATGTCGATGTACGCCGACAAGTCGGCCGCCTGCAGTCCGCCCGTAGTCTTGCGGTAGTTCCGGTGCGCGGCCAGGGCCACGTTGGGGTCCATGGTCGCGAGGCGCTGCGGCAGGTCGACCCCCTCGTGGCCCTCACCCAGCACGATCACGGCGAAGTCGTCCCGCAGCACGATGGCCACGTCGTCGGGCCCGGGCACGCGCAGCACCGCCCCCTTGCCGTAGGCCTCTTCGACGATCTCCACCTCGGCGCGGCCGGCCATCTCGCGGATGAAGCTGGTGAACTTCGAACGGTCGGTGAGCGTCGCGAACACCATGCCCTGCGGCTGCGTCACCCCGGACAACGCGAAGCTCAGCGGGCCGTCGGCGTCGACGCCAATCTCGTGCCACGTGCTCGGGTCCAGCAGGTCGCGGCCCAGGGTCTGGGAGAGCATCGCGCTGATGCCCATGTATTGCATGCGGAACTCGCTGACCAAGCGGTCGCGCTCGAACACCTCGGCGGCCCGATTCACGCTCGACCCGGTCACCAACATCACGGTGTCGGGGGGCAGCATCTGCTCGGGCGAGTCGACGGCCGCGATCTCGACCGGCGCTTTGTCGACCTTGCCCGAGCCCGTGGTCTCGGGCGGCGTCACGTCCTCGGTGGGCTTGCACGCGAACAGGGCCAGAGAACAACCAAGGCAGACATCGAGGGTCCGGCGACGACGGGGGCTCATGACGCAGCGTTATAGACGACCTGGGACGACCGCGCCGCCCTCCCGGCGTACACCAACGTTCAGCCGGCCCAAAACAGGAGAACGGCTGCGTTGGTCGTCGCGACGCGAGGCTGCCAAACCTCGTGCGAGCGCCGAAACGACCATCACCTGCCCTCGTTCACGACGATCGAGATCCGTCCGCTCGAGCGACCACGGCTCTTACCAAACGAGCAGCGCAACGCGGAAGCCTTTGTTCGCCCGTGCAGTACACTGAAGATCAATGGTGCAACGAAACCGGGCGCGGATCTTCTTGCTGACGTCGATGCTCGCGCTGGGCTCTGCCGCCTGGGGTCCCAAAAACCAGAAACCTCAGGTCACCGAGGAACAGCTCGAGTACTCCAAGCAGATGTTCGCCGAAGGCGAGGCCGCCATGGCGGCCGAGCAGTACGCCGACGCCCTCGCCAAGTTCCAAGAAGGCTACCGGTACGCGCCCCACCTGCACGTGTTCACCTACAACATCGCCAGCGCGGCCGATGCCGCGGGCGACTGCCAGACCGCCGCCACCTACTTCCGGTTGTTCGTCGATCTGGTCCCCAAACACCCCAAGCGCAAGAGCTCCAAGGCGCGGCTGGCCAAACTCGACCAGGAGTGCACCGACGCCCCCGAGCTGGCCTCCACCACCCCGGGCTCGAGCGAACCGCCGCCCGATCGCAGCGATCGCGAGAAAGAGCGCGCCAAGAAGGAGGCCATCGCGGCGATGAACGCCGCCTACTCCGAGCTACGCTCCGCCCAGCAGCTGCACGAGGCGGCCAACAAACGCTTCCCCGACGCGCCCTTCTCCGGCCCCGCCCGACGCCGCCGACGACACGCCAAGAAGGTGCTCAAGCTCGCGCAGAAGCTCGGCGTGCCCATGGAGCTCAACGACTTCGACACTCTCGAGGTCGGCGGCAATGCCAAGTCCGCCTGCAAGATCGCCCAGCGCCAAGAAAAGAAGGTCGTCAACGCCCTCGACGAAGCGATGGAGTACTACGAGTCGACCAAGGCCTACCGCGTGTTCAACCGGGCCCGCCGCGCCGCCGAGCGCGACGGGACCAACTTCGACGCCTGTAGCTAGCGTGGTGAGTCCACGATCCGCTTCAAAAGAACACCGCCCCCGCGTTCTCTCGAAACGGATTGCCAACTCACCACACTAGCCTCCGCCCACGAATTCGACGAGCTCTTGTACCGGGGCCGGGCTGCCGTGGCCGCCCGCGAGCGTCGCAGTAGGCGGCGCACCATCGAGCGCATCGAGCAGCTGCTGCGCCCACATGGGGTTGAAGCTGCTGCCCCCGTCTCCGGGGTTGTACACGTCGCTGACGAACACGATGCCGCCCCCGCCCGCGACGTGGATGAGCAGCATGTCGGCGCTGTGCCCATTGGGGAGGAATTCGAGCGTGATGGCATGGTCGGGGTCGTCGAAGACCAGCCCCTCCAAGCCCACGCCCGTCATCTGCGGCTTCACATCGACCCGGGACAGCGCATCGGGAATGATCGTCGACGGCGCGGTGAACACCACGTCGGCGAAGTAGTCGACCGAGTCCTCGTGCATCACGATCTGCGCCCCCGCGGCCACGAACGCTCGCAGCCCGCCGCAGTGATCTTCGTGGTGGTGCGTCGCGATCACGTGGCTGACCGCTTTGCCGGGGATGTTCTCGGCGATCCACGCCAGGATCGCCTCGGCCCGCTCGGGGTGATTGGGCGCCTCGATCACGATCACGCTGCCCTGCTGCTCCACGACCAGCGAGTGGTGGGAGGCCCCCGTGAGGTGATGAATGCCCGGCGAAAGCTCGGTGGCGACGATGGTCGTGAGAGGGAAATCGAGCGGGATGCCCAGCGCCACAAAGGTCTGGAAGAACTGGTGCGAGGTCTCGCCGTAGGCCGCCAGCGCCGGGCTGAACATCCCCTCCTCGGGGAGCTCGAAGATCGCGGGATCGAACGCCGGATCCAGCTCGACCTCGCGGGTCTCGCCGTGCACCACGTCGCCATCGAGCTCGAGGCGGACCTCGGCGGGGAACGGCACGGGCGCGCCGCTCCAGCCCTCGTAGTCCACGCGGATCTCCGCGTCGCGCAGCAGGAAATCGTTGACCATCGTGTGCAGCTCGAGCAGCTCACCGCCCTCGGCCGTGCACAACAGGATCGGGCTCACGCTGTCCTGGACCTCGATCACCGCGTCGCAGCCCTCGAGCTCGACCTCGCTGACCACCGCGGTGCGGGCCCCCGCCAGGACGTCGCGAAGCACGACATGGGGATGCAGCAACGCCAGCTGCTTGCGGCCCGAGGCCCACCGTGACGACAGCATGGGCGCATCGCTGGGCCCGGGGAAGATGACGCCATCGTCTCCCGAGATATAGCCGAGCTCGCCTCGATAGGTCTCGGCGTAGGAGACCGGCACGCCTCCCAGGAAGTCGTTGATGCGCTCGTAGTCCACCCGCACCGCGTCCACGGTGAAATCGTAGGACGTGACGGTGTCGAAGCTCCCGACCGGCATCGCCGGGTCGCCCGCGTGCTGCCCCTCGTTGGCGACCGCGCGCGTGCCCGAGGCGACGCTACGAAAACCGGTCAGGTCCAGCAGGGCTCGTTCGCCGCCGAAGAACTCGAACAGCTCGGCAATGGGATCGCTGCCCTCTCCGCTCGTGCCGCTGCTATCGTCGTCGCTGCCCGTGTCACCGCTCGTGTCCGATGGTGTGGCTGCGGTGGTGTCCGCCGTTTGACCGACCGTGCTGCCTTCGCCTCCTTCGGCCCCGCTCGTGGACGCCCCCGCGGCCGTGTCTTCGTCGCCATCGCTCCCGGTACAGGCCGAGAGCACCAGCGCCAGGCTGGCGGCGACGGTGAGGCCGACTCCGTGGGGCCGCGCCCCATGAAACCAATGATGTTCGTGCATGGATGCTCTCCGTCACTTTCGCGACGCGATGCTCGGAGCCCGGCGAAGATCGAGCCAAACTCCGACGAGTCCACCGACCAGCTCATCGCGCACGCAGTCGCGACGACGGCCGTGGGTCACCGAGTCGAGAAGTTTTTTTGTACTGACCTGCATGAAAATAGATCGAAGCCGAGCGTGGTCAAGATAATTTAATGCGAATCGGTATAATTTTATTTGAACATCGTTCCGAGCGGTTTAGTTGCGACCTCGGGATGACCGTCATCGACCGACGTCGATGACGACGTCGATCGACCGGCGGCTCCGCAGCGGATCGCGACACCGACCCATGCGATCCATCTCCGTCAATTTCGATCGCATCGAGCCATCCCGTATCGGGCTCGACTCCGGTCGTTCCCCGATGACGAAGTGCACCCCCGCGAACTCGAAACGGCCCGGCTTGGGGCATGCCTCTGCGCTTCGGTTGCTGGCCCCAAGCCGACCTGACACGATGCGGCGATGTCGATCCGCGACCTGCCGGACACCACGTTGGTCAAAGGGACGGGGCTCAACTCGGCCATGATCTTCGCGGAGAACGAGCTCGGCCAGAGCGTGGTCGGACGCGCGCTGAAGGACCTCGAGCCGACCCACGGCGAGTACCAGCACCACCGCCTGCCGGGCGCGCTCAACCCGTTACCCACCGCGGCCGCGGCATGGGTGGCCGTGTCGGATCTGCACGGGGGCAGCATCGCGGAGCGTCGCGTGTTCTTCCAGAAGATGGGGGTCTATATCGCCGACACGAACCTCCACGGCATCTACAAGACGCTGCTGTCGCTCATCGTCAACCCGCAGCGGTTGGCCAAACGGGTGCCGCAGCTGTGGTCGACCTACTTCCGCGGGCTGACGGTTCGCATGGATTTCGACGACGTCCGCAGCGGCAAGCTCCGCTTCGACGTGGATGGGTTCGGCGGTGCTCCGCACATCGGCGAGATGGCCGAGGGCTGGCTGGCATTCGCGTTCGGCCTCGTGGGCGGCGAAGAGGTGGTGGCCACCGAAGAAGCGCTCGAAGCCGGGCGCCCCCACCCCGGCACCACGATGCGCTATCACGTGTCGTGGCGGGTCTGAGCGCTCCCGTTCACGACGCCGCGTCCTGCTCTCCCTGCTCGAGCTTCTCGCGAAGCCGACGCGTCATGCTGGCCACGCGCCGCACCATGGTCTCGGACGCATCGTCGAACGCCATGTCGAGCAACGCATTGGACACGGCGACGAAGCGCGGGAAGTAGCGCCTCGCCTTGGGCGTGGGGCGGATCAAGATCGCGCGCCCATCGTCGGGGTCGCCTTCGCGCGTGACCCAGTCCTTGTCCTCGAGCGCACGCACGAAGCGACCGATGGTGGGCTGCGACAGACCTTGGTGCTCGGCGAGCTCGCGAGCGGTCAGCGGACGCCGCGCCTCAAACAGCACCATCAAGATCGCCGCCTGCTGCGGCGTCACATCCGAAAGACCCTCGCGAGCGAAGAGCGTCCCGATACAGCGCTCCAGCGCGCGGTGGATGCGACCGAAATTCAAGTAAGCCTCGGTCTGCTGTCGCCGTAGTTCCAGCGAGACCTTCTTGGGAACGGGAGCAGAGTGGGACATGACAGCGCTACCTCACGCGGTCCCGATCGGGAACGCCTCTGGCCAAGAGATACTAAGCATGCTTAGTATCTCGGGTCAAAGAGAGGATTCATCGTGCCCGACGCCTATTTGTTCGACGCCGTACGTACCCCGCGTGGCCGGGGCAAGAGCAGCGGAAGCTTGTACACCGTTCGCCCCGTCGACCTGCTCGCACAGAGCCTGGTCGCCCTTCGTGACCGCAACGAGCTGGACACCTCGCAGGTCGACGACGTCGTGGTCGGCTGCGTGACGCAGACCGGCGACCAGGGTGCCTGCATCGCTCGGTTCGCCGCCCTCGAGGCCGGCTACGACGTCGACGCGCCCGGCGTGACCCTCAACCGCTTCTGCGGCTCGGGCCTCCAGGCGGTCAACGACGCCGCGGCCATGGTCGCCTCCGGCTTCTACGATCTGGTCATCGCCGGCGGCGTGGAGAGCATGTCGCGGGTCAAGATGGGCAGCGACGGCGGAGCCATCTGGGACCCGCGCACGCAGTGGAACGTGGGCTCGGTGCCTCAGGGCATCAGCGCCGATCTGCTCGCCACGCTCAACAGCATCAACCGCCAAGACGTCGACCAGTTCGCGGTGACCAGCCAGGAGCGCGCGGTCGATGCCATCGAGCACCATCGCTTCGATCGCAGCATCGTGCCCGTCAAGGACGACAGCGGCCTGACCATCCTCGGCCGCGACGAGCATCCCCGGCCGGGCACCACCATGGACAAGCTCGCCGAGCTGTCCCCCTCGTTCGAGACCATGGGTCGCCAGTTCGGCCTCGACAGCCTCACCCGCGGTCGTTACCCGCACGTCGAGCGCATCGACCACATCCACCACGCGGGCAACTCCTCGGGCATCGTCGATGGCGCGGCGGCACAGATCGTCGCCACGCTCGACAAGGGCAAGGGCCTGGGCCTGAAGCCGCGCGCCAAGGTCCGCTCGGTCGCCGTGGTGGGCACCGATCCGGTGCTGATGCTGGCCGGTCCCATGCCCGCCACCCAGCGCGCGCTGAGCAAGGCCGGCATGGAGGTCGGTGACATCGACCTGTTCGAGGTCAACGAGGCCTTCGCCGCCGTACCCCTGGCGTTCATGCAGGAGCTCGACGTCCCGCACGACAAGGTCAACGTCAACGGCGGCGCCATTGCGCTGGGGCACCCGCTGGGGGCCACCGGAGCCATGCTCATGGGCACCCTGCTCGATGCCCTCGAAGATCGAAACCTCAGCACTGGGGTCGTGACCCTGTGCATCGGCGGCGGCATGGGCATCGCCACCGTCGTCGAGCGTGTCTAACCCGCGGGAGTCATCGTCATGAGCAAGACCATCGAGACCACCACCGAAAACGGTCAGGCCGCGCTGTCGCTCGATCCCGGCACCGGGGTCGCCACCATCACGCTGAAGATGGAGGGCCGGGCCAACAAGATCAACGACGACTTCGGCAACACCCTGGTCCAGGCCATCGACTGGGCCGAGGGGCAAGAGGGGCTCGAGGGCATCATCCTCGCCTCCGGTCACAAGGACTTCTGCGTCGGGGCCGACATCGACCGGCTCTACAAAGAGCGCGATCCGGCCGACCTCATGAAGCGCCTGCGCGAGCTGGGCGGGCTCTTCCGTCGGCTCGAGCAGCTGCCCGTGCCCGTCGTCGCCGCCCTCACCGGCTCGGCGCTGGGCGGCGGCTACGAGCTGGCGCTGTCCTGTCACCGCCGCATCGCCGTCGACGATCCGCGCGTGCAGATCGGCCTGCCCGAGGTCAGCCTCGGCGTGATTCCGGGGGCGGGCGGCACCCAGCGCTTGCCTCGACTCATCGGCATCCAAGCCGCCCTCGAGCACATCGTGCAGGCCAAGATCGTCCGCGCCCCCAAGGCCAAGAAGGTCGGCATGGTCGACGAGCTGGCCGCCGATCGCGAAGCGGTCATGGCCGCGGCCCGCGAGTGGATCGCCGCCAACCCCAAGGCCAAGCAGCCCTGGGACGTCAAGAAGTTCCGCTTCCCGGGGGCTCGCCCCGGCGGGGCCGATGCCCGCAACATGTTCATGGCCGGCTCGGCCATGCTCTACAAGAAGACGGCGGGGGCCTTCCCCGCGGCCGAGGATGCCCTCAGCGCCGTGCAAGAGGGCTGCGCCGTGGTCTTCGATCGCGCCCTCGAGATCGAGATGCGCTACTTCGCCAACCTCGCCACGAGCGACCAAGCCAAGGACATGATCCGAACGCTCTGGTACCACCGCACCGCGGCCGAGAAGCACGAGGGCCTGCCCACCACCAAGGAGCACGGTTTCTCCAAGGTCGGCGTCATCGGAGCGGGCATGATGGGGGCCGGCCTGGCCTTCGTCTGCGCCAAGGCGGGCATGGACGTCGTGCTCAAGGACGTCAAGGACGAGGCCCTGGCCCGCGGCATCGCCCACGTCGACGCTCAGGTCGCCAAGCAGCGGCACATGAGCGACGACGACAAGAAGGCGCTGCGCGGACGCATCAAGGGCACGCTCGACGTCGGTGACCTCCAGGGCTGTGACCTGGTCATCGAGGCGGTGTTCGAGAACCTCGACCTCAAGCACGTGGTCACCCAGGAGACCGAGCCGGTCCTCGCCGAGGGCGGCATCTGGGCGTCGAACACCTCGGCCATCCCCATCGCCGATCTGGCCAAGGTCTCCAAACACCCCGATCGTTTCATCGGCATGCACTTCTTCTCGCCCGTCGAGAAGATGCAGCTGCTCGAGATCATCACTCCCGACACCACCTCGGAGGAGACCCTCGCGCGCTCGCTGGCCTTCTGCCGCGCGATCAAGAAGCTGCCGATCGTCGTCGGCGATGGCTACGGCTTCTACACCACGCGGGTGTTCTCGGCCTACATCGTCGAGGGGGCCCAGCTCGTCGCCGAGGGTCACGACCCCGCCACCATCGAGTGGGCGGCCCGAGCTGCGGGCATGGTGGTGCCGCCGCTGCAGGTCTTCGACGAGGTCACGCTCACCCTCGTGTGCAAGGGCTTCAAGCAAGGCCGGGCCTACGGGCGCGAACTCGACATCGCCGCGGTCGGGCTCATCGAGTCGATGGTCAACGACCACCAGCGCGAGGGCAAAGCCGCGGGCGGTGGCTTCTACGACTACGGCAAGGACGGCCGTCGCCTGTGGAGCGGCCTCAAAGAGCTGGTGAAGGCCACGCCCGAGAAGACCGGAGTCGAGCTCATCGGCGACCGTCTGCTGGGGCTGCAGGCCCTCGAGGCGGCGCGCTGCGTCGAGTCGGGCGTGCTCAAGCGCAACCGTGATGCCGAGGTCGGAGGTATCTTCGGCATCGGCTTCGCCCCGAACATGGGCGGGCCGCTGTCGTATATCGATCGCTTCGGCGTCGCCGAGTTCGTCGCTCGCATGGACGAGTTCGCCGGCAAGTACGGCGAGCGCTACGAGCCGCCCACGCTGCTGCGAGACATGGCCGAGCGCGGCGAGACCTTCTTCGAGAAGGTCTGAGGCGCTCCGCCGTCGGGCAACGGGCGTCGCGATCTCTTCGCGGCGCCCGTCGTCGTTTCGAACGCGTGTGCGGCGTACCGCAGCGCACCCCACGTACAGCTCAGGGCACCGTCATGGCGTTGGCCGTGATCCTGCTCTCGAACGGGCGCGCGAGATGGCGCGACGTGTCGCGCGACAGCCTGTCGCACCCGGATACTGTCTACGGTGTCGCTCAGGAACTTGCCCATGTCCCGACGCCTCAACCCCCTGCTTCTCGCCTGTGGCCTCCTCGTTGGGGCCGGCATCAACGCCTGCACCACCGACGACGACTCCGGCGAGGTCGTTGCGGGTGCCTGCCAGATGGTCATCGACGCCTGCCACAGCAAGGACGACGGCAGCGATGAGATGATCAACGGCTGTCACTCCGTGGCCCACGACGGCGACGACGCGACCTGCTCCCCCGATCTCCAGGCCTGCCTCGATGCCTGCAACGCGGCCGACCCGGTCGGCGGTGGTCACGATGACCACGGCCACGAGACCGATCATGACGACCACGGTGAGACCGGCCATGACGATCATGGCGACACCGATCACGGTACCGGCCACGACGGGACCCACGGCGACACCGATCACGACGACCACGGCGACACCGATCACGGCGACACCGATCACGACGACCACGGCACGACCGGCGACCATGGCTCGACCGGCGCCGACGACTCGAGCGATGCCAGCTGCTCCGAGCTCGGCTCGGTCTGCCACGACGTCGCCGACGAGTTCGGCAGCATGTGCCACGACGTCGGCCACGACGGCGACGAAGCCGCCTGCGCCAAGGTCTGGGTCGAGTGCATCGACCACTGCACCGGCGGCTGAAGCCCCTCCCCCCTCGCAGAAGTGGCTCGGGAACGCGCGCTCCCGGGCCACTTTTCGTGGTTGTCCCGTCCGGTAGACTGCGGCCGCGCGCATGCCCTTCGTTCCTCCTCCCGCCCTTCCTCCGTGGCTGACCGCCGAGCTCCCGCACGATCGCCGCGGCTACGAGCTCGAGCGCGGCCTCGATGCCGGCCGCTCGCTGCACCTCATCGACGACGGCCCCCGCGATGCTCCCGTCGTGGTCATGCTGCACGGCAATCCCACGTGGAGCTTTCTGTGGCGCAAGGTCATCGCCGCCCTGCCCGGTCGACGGTGCATCGCCCCCGACCTGCTCGGCCTCGGGCTCTCGTACAAGCTCCCGAAGCTCGCCGACCACAGCGTCGAGCGACACGTGGATGCCATCGCCGAGCTGCTCGACGCCCTCGACCTCGGTCGCTACGTGCTCGTGGGTCAGGACTGGGGTGGCGCGCTGCTGCCCTCGATCGCGGCGCGAGCCCCCGAGCGCGTGGCGGGGATCGTGCTGGCCAACACCACGGTCGTCGTGCCGAAGGACCTGTCGCGCTCGACCGCGTTTCATCGCTTCGCCCGCATGCCGCTGGTGGCCGAGTTCGCCTTCCAGACCCTCGGCCTCGCGCACCGCATGCTGTGGACGGCTCAGGGTGACTTCCGCTCGCTGCGTTCGGGCGTCGAGGCCCGTGCCTATCGCTGGCCGCTTCGCAACCGTCGCGAGCGGGCGGCTCCCTTGGCGCTCGCTCGCATGGTCCCCTCCACGCCCGACCATCCTTCGGTCGCGCCGCTGCGTCAGGGCCAAGCCTGGATCGAGAGCTTCGAGGGACCGATGGCGCTGGTGTGGGGCACCCGAGATCCCGTGCTCGGGCGTGCGCTCAAAAAGCACGAACGGACCTTCCCCCGCGCTCCCGTCACCCTGACCAAGGCCGGACATTTCCTCCAAGAGCAGGTCCCCGGGGCGCTCGCCGCGGCCATCGAGGACGTGCTCGAACGCGCCGACTAGCGCGGTCGCCCGGGCGATCTGCGCGGAAATACCGCAGGGCGGGCCGCCGGGAGGCTGCGTCGTCGCGACACGGTGACCCGCGTCGCGTTGACATCCTGTCACGCGACCCGTGACTCACGGCCCGGATCCCCGCGATATCGACGGCTGCACCAAGTGGCATTATCGTTGCAGCTTCCTCGCGCGCGTCGCGGCTGCACGACCCGATTTCCTTCCGTGCTTTCGTTTCGTCCCCGGGCCGCGCGGCCGCGACGACTCTTCCATGCTCTCGTCTTCGACAACTCCTCGGCTCCTCGCCGCGCTCGCCGGGCTGGGAACGCTGGCGCTCGCCGGGCCCGCAGCGGCGGTGCCCGTCACGTCCACGGACCTCCAGATCACGTACCGCTTCGTCGAGGACGACGGTTCGTCGGGCACCGAGCTGCTGCAGAACGATCTGAACTTTTACGTCAATCAGGCGCGGTGCCAGTGCGGCGAGCAGATCGAGGCGCGCATCTTCCTCAGCGCGCCCTCGGACGGCATGTACGACAACGACTTCGTGCGAACCTTCGTCGGCACGCAATGCGACGCGGGGCAGGACAGCGTGGGCGCCATGACTCGCCCCTGCGCCAAGCTCATCGACGCGCAGCCCAACGACTACAACGACACCATCACCACCACCTTCGACACGGTGTGGCTGTCGTCGCGGGTCCCCGACCTGACCGATCAATCGCCCGAGTCCGCCTCGCCCATCGACCCCTGCGGCGGCAACCAGAGCGGCGAGGCCGGCATCTGGGTCTGCGCCGAGGACGGCAGCCAGACCGACTGCCAGGGCAGCGAGTTCATCATTCAGGGCACGCAGAATCAAAACGGCACGAACAGCACCCAGGCCGACCCCAACGCGAGCGGCTCCGGGGGCATCGTGTTCGACTACCAGCCCCCGCAGGACACCCTCACCGGATTCGACTCGAGCCCGGGCGACGGCGCGGTGGTCATCCGCTGGGATCGCAGCAACTCCGCGCAGATCAACGGCTACCGCGTGCTGTGTGCCGACCTCGCCGGCAACCCGGTGCTCGGGGGAGCCAGCGCACCTCCGCGCTCGGCCGCGACCGACGGCACCCTGTACTACACCGCCGAGAACCTCTGCCCCGGCGAGGTCAAGTACGTCGTCGAGACGACCGACACCGGCTCCGAAGACGACGGCGGCTCGGAGACCACGGGCGACGAGGGCACCACGGGCGACGAGGGCACCACGGGTGACCGCAGCAGCACGGGCGCGCAGCTCGATCCGCTCATCGGAGACGGCTGGGGCTACGGCGAGAGTGCCGGGGGAACAACCGGGGGCACGGATGACGGCACGGGCGGCAGCACCACGGGTGGGGCCACCTCCTCCGGCACCGACAGTGGCAGCAGCACGGGTGGCAGCACCACCGACGGCGGCACCACGACCGGCAGCAGCGGAGGCAGCGTCGCCGATTCGCCCCTGTCCAGCCTCGACTGGGCCTACGTGTGCTCCGACCACATCAGCGCCACCGGCACCGAGGCTCGCGTCGACGGGCTGCAAAACGGCACCGAGTACCAATTCATCGTCGTGGCCTATGACCGCGCGGGCAACCCCGTCATCGTCTCGCCCGAGGTGATGTTCGAGACCCCGGAGCAGACCACCGACTTCTGGGAGCAGTGCGAAGCCCAAGGTGACCTGTGCGGCACCGGAGGCTTCTGTCACTGCCGCTCCGACGACTCCAACCCCGCCGCCTGGCTGGGGACCGGCCTGCTCTTGTTCGTCATGGCCGGCCTGCGCCGCAGGGGGAACCGATGAGCGTCGCCTCGCTCCTGCTCGCCCTGCCCCTGTGGGCGATCGAGCCGCCCCCGGCCCCGCCCGCCGACGACTCGACCGACGACGACGAGATCATCATCGACGGCGACGAAGACGAGCCCGCGGACCCAGACCCGGCCGTCGCCGAACCAGCGTCGGCCGAACCGAAGCCCGCCCCTGCGCCCGAGAAGAAGCCGGCCGCCGTCAAGCCGGCCCCTTCCAGCGAAGCGCTCGCCCGGGAGACCACCATCGGCATCGGCGACGACGAGCCCAAAGATCGCAGCGGTCGTACCGGCTCGCCGCAGAACTTCGCGCTCGAGGTCAAGCTCGGCCCCTACCTGCCGGACATCGATCGGGCCTACTCCGGCCCCGGCCTCGGACCCTACGCCGCCATCTTCGGCGAGACCGACAGCACAGGCGCGGCCGTCGACCAACCCAACGCGGTCGTCATGCCCGTCCTAGGCTTCGACTGGCAGTTCTTCTACCTCGGCGGACCCCTCGGTATCGGCGCCCAGATGGGTTTTTTCCGCGACAAGGCGGACGCCCTCATCACCGTGCCCACCGACGAGAGCAACGTCCGCAGCGACGCCGACGAGACCGTCTTCGGCGTCGTGCCCATGGCCCTGTTGCTCTCGTACCGCTTCGAGCTGCTCGCCGATCGCTTCCGGGTCCCGCTCGTCCCCTACGCCAAGGGCGGCCTCGCCTACGCCTTCTTCTGGAACACCACCGGCTCGGGCAACCTCTCCCGCAACAGCCGAAGCGACGTCGCCCGCGGCGGCGTCCCCGGGTGGCAGGTCAACCTCGGCGGCATGCTGCGCCTGGACTTCATCGAGCCCGGCACCGCCAAGAAGCTCGACCGCCTGACCGGCATCAACCACACCTACCTGTTCGGCGAGTACCAAATCAGCCGGATCGACAACTTCGGTCAGGGCCAGGTGCTCAACCTCGGCGCCGCGACCTGGTTCGCCGGGCTCGCGATCGAGTTCTAGCGCCGTCCCGATTCGCGCCGTCCGGGACTCGGGCGGTGCGAACGCGTGCCGAACGAGGTAGCGTGATCGGGTGTTCTCGGTCGGCTACGAGCAGGTGAGCACCGAGCCGCTGCGCTTCGAACGGAAGGGCGACTCGCCCACGGACATCGCCCGCATTCTCGGGTTGGTGGGGCTCGTGGGCGTGGTGCTCTCCGGGTTGCTGGCGATATCCCTGGTCTCCGCCGAAGGAGAGGTCCGCGCTCTCGGAGGCTGTGGGCTCATGGTGTTCGGCTGCGTCTTGTTGGTGGGCGCGTTCCGCTACGGGGTGGAGCAAGCCTCTCGCACGATGATCGTGACCCAGCCGGGCTTCTTTCAGGTCACGCGAGAGGGCGGCGTGGCGCGCATCGAGGCGGACCGTCATACCTTCGTGCTCCGTGGCGAGGCTCGGGTCGAGCTCCACCAGATGCAGCTGCCCGAGGAAGTCCGCTACGTGGTGGTGGTGATCGCGGCCGAGGGGATCATCGAGCTGCAGGTGGAGCAACTGGCCATCGGGCGCTTCCTCGCCAACAACACCTGCGCGGCGCTGGGTCTACCCGGCTTTCAGGAACGCGAACGACCGACGTTCACCCTGGGCATCGGTCTCGCGGGAGCCCTGATGATGCTGTTTCTGTGCGGACTGGTGGGCGTGAGCGTGTGGGCCATGGCGGCCGAGGACATGCTCACCGCCCTGCTGGCGTCGGCCTCGGTGGTGGCGATGGGCGGGTTGCAGTATCCCGCCGCTCGGAGCTCCGGCCGATCGATGGTTCGCGAGTTTCTACGGGACAGCTACGGCATCGCCGTCGAGTGAGCCTCGAGCCACGTCCGCGCCGCATCGGCCTCGGTCTTCGCGGTCGCGCCTTCGGCCTCGAAGAGCGCCAGCGCTCGACGGGCGATCCGTTCGACGCGGGCACGGTTGTGGCGCGGCAGACCAGCGAGAACGCGGGCGCGCATCATCATGGCCTTGGCTGCGGACTGAGACTCGGCCCCCTCGCTGCCGACGGCGATGTCATGGGCACGATCGACGTGGGTCGCCGCTTCGTCGTACTGCCCCAAACCGAGCAGGGCTTCGGCCAAACCGAGCAACGGCACGCCGAGGGCGGGATGGGTGACCCCTCGGGTCTTCTCGCGAATCGCCAGGGCCCGACGGTACCGCTGCTCCGCCGGCCGCCATTGGCCCTGCCGCAAGTCGACCTCGGCGATGTTCGCCAACGCGATGCTCACGTAGAAGGACTCGGCCCCCAGCGACTCGGACAGCCGCTCGAGGGCCTGTTCGTAGGACTCGCGCGCCTCGTCGAGCCGTTTCTGCCAGAACAAGGCCGCACCGAGATTGAGATGGAGCAGCCCCTTTTCGGCCGGCGTCAGGTCGGCCGAGGTAGCCGTAGCCTCCACCGCATGCCGACACACAGAGACCGCCTCGTCAAAGCGCTGTTGAGCTCCGAGAATGGTGCACAGGCTGGTGCCGACCTTGACGGTTTCCGCGTTGTCGGGACCGAAGAACTTCTCGCTCACGCTCAGGGCCCGTTCCAGCAACTCGGCCGCCCGCTCGATCTGCCCGTCGAGTCTCGCCATTTCGGACGCGTAGAAATACGACGTGACGACGCTCGGATGCTCCGGGTTCGGGAGCGTATCGATCGCAACCAATGCGGGCGCAGCCACGGCTCGCGCTTGGTCGAGCCGACCGAGCGCGTGCAGCTCCAGGGCCCAAACGAGGCGATACTCGATGCTCACCAGGTCATCGGGCCCGCGGCGTTGCTCGTACAGTGACACCGCCTCCGCCCAAAGCGCTTCGGCCTCGGCCGGTTTCCCCTGAATGCTCCAGTAGTGCGCCTCGATCCTCAACGACTCCGCGTAGTCGGTCATTCGCAGGCCCTCACCGCCTCCGAGTTTCCGGACGCGCTGGAGGATCGGGAGGGCTTCGGTGTCCCGCCCCAGCAGGAACAACACCTCGGCCTCCGTGAGCAGCGGCCGGGCCAAGGCGAGGCTCCCGGGTGGGTGGAGCGATTCGGCGCGCCCGACGACTTCGCGAGCGATCTCGAGGGCCCGCGCCCCTCGACCGTCGTCAACCCCCTCCCGCAACAGCAGTTGCACCCTCGCCATGCGGATGCGGTTGAACTCGGGATGGGCGGGGCCGAGGACCTTGCGCGCGCGCTCCTCGACCTCCTTGAGCGTTGCCGCGGACAGTGCCAGCTCGCCTGATTCCGCGTGAACACGCGCCATGACCCGGAGGCCCCAAATGATCGGCTCGGGCGGCGCATGCTCCAGGGACAGCAGCACGTCGAGCCCCTCTTCGAGCGCAGCACGCGAAGCCTCCCATCGCGCCTCGTTGGCCAATGCCGTCCCGACCCGAATGTTGGCCGCTGCGATCCGCCGCGGATCCCCGGTGCGCTTCGCTTCTGCTTTGGCGACCTCCAACCACAAACCGGAACGCTTCCAGTCCCTTTCGGCCTCGACGAGCATGCCCGCCGTTCGAGATGAAATGGAGGTCTCATCCGCGACGCGGCTGAGGAAATGTGCCCGCTCCAAAAACTCGATCGCTTGGTCCGGCTTCGCGAGCGCCAGGTAGGCGGCCCCCACCCGGTGTTCAGCCCGAGCCCGAATCACGGGGAACGTCGACTCGTCCGCCTCTTTCACCACGTCGTGGGCGATCGCCAGCGAGCCCTTGAGGTCTCCCGCAGTATGCCTCGCGTGTGCGCCTGCCAGCATTTCCGACATGACCTCTGCCTTCGCGGCCGCCTCCGGGTCCTTGGGGATTGGATACCCTGAGCGTACATAGTCTGCGTCGGCGCAGCGATCGATTGGTGGTAGCGCGGCAAAGCCTTGGTCTGCTCGAGCCACGATCTCGGGGGTCGGCGCCGAGAGCAGATCGAGGTACGCCACCAGGTGCTGCCGACGAGACCGCAGACACCCCATGCGCAGGTCGAGCAACTCGCTCGATTGCTCGTTCCGCACCCATGTGGCCTCGCAGGTCTCCCGACGCCCCTCACTCCATTCCTGGGTATAGCCGTCCACGTTGCGCTCGAGCCGGGCCCAGGTATCCCCCGCGAGCGAGAGAGGCACACCGTCGATGGCCGCGCGAAGCTCCGATTTCCGTTCCTCGTCCCAGACCCCGGCGAACTGCTCTTCGGTGACTTCGCAGGGAGGGTCATCGCCGCTTCCGAGCCAAAACGCGATCGAGGACACCGCGGCCAGCCCCAATGTCGCGACCAACCCAATTCGACCGGAAAAATACCGCGGCCTCGCCTGACCCCGAAGCGCCGCCAGCGTCTCCTCGAGAACCTCGAGCAACGCCGCCATGTCGCGGTGTCGTTTGCGGGGCGACCACGACATCCCCTTTCGAAGGGCGGACTCCAACGCAGCGGGCACGACCACTTCGGACGGACGCCGGGGCTCCCCCTTGCGAATCGCGGTCAGCGGGTTGTCCTGCGTTCCGTCGATGAACGGACGCACGGCGAAGAGCGTCTCCCAGGCCGTGACGCAAAACCCGAATTGATCGGTGAGCCCGTCCGTCTCTTCGGAACGAAACTGCTCGGGAGCCATGTAGGCCGGAGTTCCCACCGCGTGACCAGTTTGGGTGACCGAGCCCGACCAGGGCGGCGCGTCCCCCTGCTCGGTGTCCCCGGTGTCGCCGTTCGGCCCGTCCCCAGCGGACTCGCCACCGCCCGAGCGCGCGAGACCGAAGTCCACCACGCGAACCCGCCCATCCTCGCCGACCACGATATTGCGCGGCTTGACGTCCCGATGCATCAACCCGGCTCGATGAGCCGCCTCGAGTCCTCGCCCGGCGTCGACAAGCAGCTGAAGGGCCTCCTCCAAACGCTCCGACGACCCCGGCGGATTCGCGACCGCCCAGTCGAGCAGCGTCTGCCCCTCGATGAACTCCATCGCGATGAACAGCTCGCCGTCGTGCGCTCCCACGTCGTGGATCGCGACGATGTTCGGATGCGCGAGCTTGGCCAGCGACTGCGCCTCGCGGCTGAACCGAACCCGCATCCGCTCGTCGTCGGTCGCGTGGAGCACCTTCAACGCGACCCGACGATCGAGCACTCGATCGTAGGCCGCGTACACACGTCCCATGCCGCCCGCGCCAATGAGCTCGAGCACGGAGAACCGGCCGATATTGGTGGCCGGCACCACCCGCTGCCACCGCGGCGTGGGCCCATCCAACTCCGGGGTCTCATGCCCGGCACCGACACGCGAGGAGGTTCGCGTCTCGTCGTCGTCGGTGGGTGACCTCGAGCCCATCGGCACAACCGCAGTATGCCCCGCCGCGGCACCGAAGTGCACGAGCCCCAAAAGTGCCGCTCGGCGGCACAGCCCAGCCCCCGGGAAGGGCTCGTGTGGACCTAGCTCGACAGCACGCCCATGAGCGCCAGCTCGATCTGCCGCCGCTCGATGCTGGCGTCGATGACCTCGACGATCACCCGGTCGCCCATCTTGAGCTCGCGTCCGCTCTGGTCGCCGATGAGCCGCGCCCCCGTCTCGTCGAGGGTGTAGCGCTCCCGATACTCTCGCTCGAGCCGAGCCCGTCGCACGATGCCATCGACCGGAGGAGAGTCGAGCGTGACGTAGACGCCGCCCGCGGAGAGGCCGGAGATGCCGCCCTCGAAGCGGTCGCCGATGCGGTCGCGCATGAACGCGGCGGTGAACATCGCCTTGGCGTCGCGCTCGGCCTGCACCGTGGCGCGCTCGCGGTCGTTGCTTCGCTGGGCTCGCTCGCGGCTGACCCGCCCCGGCGGCATCTTGGGCACGGGCGAAGGCCCGGCGTGGCCGCGCTGGCGATGCAGCCAGGCCTTGAGCACGCGGTGGTTGATGAGGTCGGGGTAGCGCCGAATGGGACTGGTGAAGTGCAGGTAGGACTGACTCGCCAGCGCGAAGTGGCCGATGTTGTGGGTGGAGTACTCGGCCTGGGCGAGGGTGCGAAGGCACATCTGATGGATGGCGTCGCGGCGCGGGTGGTCGGCGATGCGCTTGAGGTAAGCGACGAAGCCCTTGGGGGTCCGCAGCCGCTCGGGATCGACATCGGGGGCACCCAGCAGGTTGGCCACGGCGATGAACCGCTCGACTCGCTCCTCCTCGGGGATGTCGTGCACGCGATAGACGACGGGCAAGCGGTGGCGCACGGCGATGCGGGCCACCGCCTCATTGGCGGCGACCATCAGCTCTTCGATGAGGTTGTAGGCCCGGGTCATCTCATCGGAGGCCCGCGAGGTGACGACGTCGCGGATCCGGGTGGGGTCGTCCTGGTCGAGCACGACCTTGACCTCGGGGAGGGCGAGCTCGAGTGCGCCCCGGCGGCGTCGTACCCGTTGCAGGCGATCGGCGACCTCTCGCAGGGCCCGGATGCGCTTGCGGACGACGGCGGGCAGCCGCGTCTTGCCGCTGAGTTCCTCGGCAACCTGGGCGTAGGTGAGCCGGGCCCGACTATGGATGATGGAGGCCCGGACCTCGGCCTCGCCGACCTTGCCGTTGGCGTCGACCTCGAAGGTGACGACCATGGCCAAGCGGTCCTTCTTGGGGACGAGCGAGCAAATCTCGGAGGAGAGCTCCTCGGCGAGCATCGGCACGGAGCGATCGGGCAGGTAACAGGTGAAGCACCGCGTGATGGCCTCTTCGTCGAAGACGCTTTCGTCCCGCACGTAGTGGGAGACGTCGGCCACCGCCACGTGAACCCGCATGCGGGCCCGGGCCACCGCCCGCCCGAGCAGCTCGACACAGACGGCATCGTCGAAGTCCCGGGCGTCGGGCGGATCGATGGTCATGAAGTCGAGGTCGCGCAGGTCGGCCCGGTTCTCGTGCTCACGCTTGCGAACCCGAGTGGGCACGCTCTTGGCCGCGTCCAGGACGGCGGGAGGCAGGTGCGGGTCGATGCCCTGCTCGATGAGGATCTTGGCTTCTTCGGTCGCGAGCGAGCCCGGCTCACCGAGCGCGCGCTCGACCTGGACGGACAGGTCATCGCCCCAGGGCCCGGGGTAGTCGATGATCCGGCCCACCACGACCTGGCCGGGCTTGCCTTCGGTGGGCGCCCCTTCGACCTCGGCGCGCCCCAGCACCCGCGGATCATCGGGCTCGAGGATGAACTTCTTGCCTTTCCGCCGCAGCACGCCCGTGATGCGGGTCCGGGCCCGCCGGGTGACGGAGCGAATCGCCCCCTCGGCACCGCGGGGCCCGGGCCACCAGGCGACGACGGCTTCGTCTCCATCCATGGCGCCGCCGCGGTTGGGCGGGGCGATGAAGATCGAGCCCTCGCCGTCGAGGCGCTCGGCAAAGGCGAAACCGGCCGGATTCACCATGATTCGACCACTGGCGACGCCGGGGTTGTCCTCGTTGTGGGCCACCCGGGCGGCATCTTCACTGAGCGCGGTGGGGGCGTCCCGATCCTCGACCATCGCTGCCTTGCGGGAGCGGTGGGAGGAAGGACGGCCTCGCTTGTTGGCGCGTTTACGACTCACGGCCGGGACCCTGGCACGCCGTGCTGGCCCCGTCCACCGCGGGGCTCCTCACCGAAGGCCGCGGAGCATGCCGTCGTCGCAACCGAGGACCAAGGTCCCACCTCTCGCCACCACGACCCCGCTGTCGATCTGCTCCGGGAACTCGAGGTTCCAGTACACGTGCCCCTCGAGATCGATGGCGTACAGGTGCTCGTCTCGACTGCCGACGTAGATGCGACCGGCCGCGTCGATGGTGGCGGGCGCATGCACGGCCCCCGTGGTCGGCATCACCCAACGCAGCGAACCACCGGGCTCGAGCGTGTAGAGGTTGCCGTCGTGCGAACCGAAGACGATCGCGCCATCGGGAGCGACGACCGGCTGGCTCCGCACCTCGGCCCCGACGTCGTAGCTCCAGGCCACCGTGCCGTCGGGCTTGAGCGCATGCAAAGAGCCGTCGTCGGAGCCGACGTAGATCGTGCCGTCGCGACCCTGGACCGGAGACCCATCGACGTCGGCTCGCAGCTCGACCTCCCAGCGCAGGGCACCGTCGTGGTCGAGGGCGGTGACCCTGCGCGTGTAGCTCCCGAACACGACGCCCTCCTCCGTGACCAGCGGGGTCGTCGCCACATGGGCCGCCGGACCTGCCTCGGCGGGGGGGTAGTGCCAACGCACATCGCCCTCGCGACCGACCCGATACAGGCCATCTGCACCCACATAGAGGTCCCCATCGGGCCCGAGCGAGGGCCCGCCGTCGACGTCACAGCGCACGCCTTCGGGCCCGGGCGCACGCGGCGGCTCGCACTCTCCGAGACGCCGGCTCCAGGCGATCGCCGACGCCGCCGGGTCGACGGCATAGAGCCGGTCATCGTCGGCACCGAAGTAGAGCCAGCCTCGATCGTCGGCCACCGCGGTCGACCAGATGATGCCGTCCACGAACAGATCGAGCGTCACTTTGCCCGCGTCGGGACCCTCGGCCACGACCCCCATGAAGTGGCCGGCATGATTGCCTACGTAGGCGATTTCGTGGTCCTGCGGGCCTTTGACGAGGGTTGGGCGGGCGTAGACGACCGCGCCGGTCTCCACCGCCCACTGCTGTTGCGGAGCTTCGATGGGACCTTCGTAGCGCGGCGGCTCGGGCACGGGCGCATGCACCACTTCGGGGGGTGCCGTGGACGCCTCGACGGCCGGGCTCGGTGCACTACGTTGACACCTTCCGTCGACACAGGTGCCCGACGAACACTGGGCATCGGTTCGGCACGCGCCGGGGGCCAGGCCCGCCTCGGGATGGCAGCCGCACAGCCCCAGACAAGCGGCAAAGCGCAAACCGCGAACTCCTCGAGCGCTCGTCACTTGCTTTGACATCGCAAAATGTAGGTGGTAGGGGTACGAGAAGCCTGCATGTGCAGGTAATTCAAGAGAAATCCTGTATTTTCAGGATTTTAGAGCGCTCCGAGTCGTGTTTCGCGGCTCACGCGCTGTTCGACAGACATCGATCCGGTTGGTGACCATGGCCGCAGCCGAGCCACTTCGCGAAGAAAACGCCCCTGTTGAGGAGATTTACTACCGCAAAGGCGATATCGACTTTTGCTTCCTCCTCAATCGTCGGCACCACAACCTTCGCGTGTTCGACTACAGGGTAGGCAACTACCAGCAAAAGCGCGACTTCTTCGACCGCATTGCGCGCAGCGAAGGTCTTCGCAAAGTCTTTACCGTCGTCGAGAAGCAGGACTCCAAGAGCTGGCGCTCGGTCGGGTTCTCTCGCGAGGGTGCGATCCCGGGCTACTTCCGTACGGCCGACGCCTACGTGATGAGCCGGGTCTACACCGAGGACGGCGACCCCATCCAAGGCGGCGCCCCCAAGCTCAGCGCGACCTCTTCCGGTTCCAAGGACAAGGACAAGGATCCCGGCACCACCAAGCCGCGCGGACTCAGCCTCGAGCTGGTCAAGGACGCGACTCGGCTCGACGCCATCGCCCAGCGCTACACGGATGCCGCCCTGTACGCGCCCTTCCGGCGGGGTCAGTTCCACCCGGACATGGCCATCCACGGCAAGATGGGCAAGCGCGAGATCTGGCTCGGCGCCGAGACGGATAGCTCCTTCGGACACGCCAAGGTCGACATCCTGACCCCCCCGGAAAAGGACACCGACATCCCCGTGCTCAAGTACTGCATGCGGGCGATGCTCGAGGAGCTCCGCAAGATCGACACCGCCAGCGTGTTCTCGCTGTGCGCGATCGACATGCAGCTGGTCAACGTGATCTACGCCGATCTCGGCTTCAAGGTCACCGCCCGGCTCACCGATCACGTCACCCGCGTCGACGACTTCGTGGGCGCCCAGCTGTGGCATCGGCGGCTGACCAACCAGTCCACGCCGCGACTGCCCAGCTTCATCTGAGCCCTCGCGCTCGCTGAAGCGACGAGCCCAGCCCGCATGCGCGGCTGGGCTTCGTCGTTTCGAACGCCGCACCTCGCGGCCCCCGAGCGATACACTGGGGCCATGCGTGAGCGGGCGTCGCTGGTCGTGATGCTGACCGTCGGATGTGGGCCGAGCGTGGTGCTCGAGCCCATGGGCGACGGTACGGGCACGGGCACCGCACCGGGCACGTCCACCGGGGCGATCGCCGACGTCAGCACGTCGGACGCTCCCAACGATTCCGGGCCCCCCGATGCGGAGGTGACGGGCGCCGAGGTCAGCGGAGAGCCCCCCGAACCGCTCGTCCCCTGCTTCGTGGCGACCGAGGCGTCGTTCCCCGAAGGCCAGCGCTTCTACGGCGAGGGCCAGTTCGACGGCAAGGGAGCGCTCGACGTCATCAGCGGGAACCTGGCACCGTTGAACCCCTGGGACTTCAGCGCGTGGATGTACTTCCCCCGCGAGCCCGACGGGCTCTTCGTACAGGGGCCGACCTACACGGGGCCGTCGCTGGTGTTCCGTACCTGGGCTGATGTCGACGCGGACGGCCTCGACGACATGGTGGGCGGGTATCTCCAGCACATGTCGTGGCAGCGCAACACGGGCGCGGAGTTCGTGGCCATGCCTGCGTCCGATCTGTCCGTCGACGATGCCCCGTGGGCGCTGCTGGACTACGACCAGGATCAACGCATCGACGTGGTGACCGCCGACGGCATCGAGCTACGCACGCATCACGGCGTCGGCGACGGGACCTGGACCCTGGTCGACACGCTGGCGGTCTCCGAGACGGGCGGCTGGAGCTCCATCGCGCAGGTGCACACCGCCGACGACCTGCGCAGCGGGATCATGCTCTTGCGAGAGTGCAGCGGCTGCGCGGGCACGGGGTTGGCCGCGTTCTCCGTGGACGAGACGGGCACCATCGTCCCCGGCTCCGGCCTCGTCGCCGACCCCGGTTTTCAGGTCCTCTCCGCCGCCGACTTCGAAGGCGACGGCCACGCGGACCTGCTCATCGCGCGCTGGCAGCCTGGGTCCGAGAGCCCTGACGTCCATGTCTACCGCGTGGACGGCAGCCCCGACCCCGCGTTCTCCGTGCTCGACGCGGAGCAAGTGCGGGTGGGCGACTTCGATGGCGACGGCCTCACCGACCTGCTGACCATCGACGTCGGCGGAGAGACCAGCCAGCTCCACCTGAACGTGGGGGACGCCACCTTCGAGACCTGGCCGGTCTCGCTGCCCACGGTGGCCACCATCTTCGGCGACCTGCTCCCCGCCGATCTCGATGGCGACGGCCAACGAGAGCTGCTGATGCGCGAGGTCTTGGACGCCGGGAACGAGGCTCACTGGGTCATCGACCTCGAGTACTGCCGCTGACGACCCGACCTGCTCACGCATCGGAGGAGGGCTCGTCGGTCGAGCCCTCCTCGGTCGTTGTGGGGGGTTGTTCGCTGGGCTCCGCACGCGCCCGTCCTGCCTTGCGAACCGCCTCGGACAGCAAGAACTCGATCTGCGCGTTGACGCTGCGCAGTTCGTCGGCGGACCAGCGATGGAGAGCGTCGTACAGACGAGGGTCGATCCGCAGCAGGAAGCGCTTCTTGGCCGCCATCAGTACAGGGTGCCGGTATTGATGACCGGGCTGGCGTCGCGTTCGGAGACGACGGCGACGAGCAGGTTGTTGACCATCGCCGCCTTGCGCTCGTTGTCGAGGACGACGACCTTCTCCTCCTCGAGGCGCTCGAGCGCCATCTCGACCATGCCCACCGCGCCGTCGACGATGCGGCGCCGTGCGGCGACGATGGCCTCGGCCTGCTGGCGACGCAGCATGGACTGGGCGATCTCCTGGGCATAGGCCAGGTGGGAGATGCGGGCCTCGATGACCTCGACCCCCGCGACGCCGAGTCGATCCTGGACGTCACGCTTGAGGGCATCGGCGACGTGATCGGGGTTGCCCCGCAGCGTCTGCACGCTGGGGTCCTCGTACTCGTCGTAGGGGAAGCGGCTGGCCATGGCTCGGATGGCCGTCTCGGACTGGAGCGCCACGAACTCGCGCACGCTCTGCACGTCGAACTGAGCCTTGGCCGTGTCGACGATGCGCCACACGATGACCGCCCCGATCTCGATCGGGTTGCCCATCGCGTCGTTGACCTTGATCTTGTCGATGTTGAAGTTGCGCACCCGCAGCGAGGTGATGACGCGGCGGGCGAGCGGGTTGGCCCAGTGGAAGCCCTGCTTGGTCACCGTGCCGATGTAGCGACCGAAGAACACCAGCACCGCGGCCTTGTTGGGATCGATGGTGAAAAAGCCCTTGATGCCGACCACCACCGCCGCGAGCGCGATGATCCCGCCCGCGATTTCGACCGGGGCGGCCAGGTCCACCCCTTGGTTGAGCGCCCAGGAGCCGGTGGCGACCAGGCCGAGGACGAGGGCGAGCGCGGGAAAGCCGCTCATGCGCCAAGCGCCGTATTCCTTTGAGTTCTGCATCGGTGGTCTCCTACTGACATCGAAGTGATATCATTCCGATGTCATTTGTCGACCGCGATGATCCCGCGGATCGGCGCTCCGATCCGGCCTCCTGGCGACGCGGTGCGCCGGGATTCGTGCGCCCGCAGGACGCAACGAAGGCCGGCCACCTCAGCGGCAGCCGACCTTCACAAAGCCGCGTCTCGACCCGCTCAGCCGGGCGGGTTGACCACCAAGTCGAGGCCCGCGCCCGTCATGTCCGAGTACGTGTACGGAGACACGAGGCCCCCCACCGTCTGCACCACATCGTAGGTATCCGGGTCGACCTTGTAGGCGGTGCTGGTGCCTTGGTCGACGACCCACACGAAGCCGGCCGCGTCGATGCTGGTGCCGACCGGGGTGGCGCAGCCCGGCAGCGGGATGGCGTCGTCGATCAGGGTGTCGGTCATCGCGTCGACCAGCGTCAGTCGGCACGGGGTGTTGCCCGCGATCCAAGCCCGCCCCTCGCGGTCGATCTGGATCCCGCGGAAGCGCCCGGCCGAAGTCGCCGCGGTCACGAAGGTCCCCGACGCCATGTCGAGGCGATACACGTAGTTGGTCCCCGAGTTGTAGGTCACCACCCAGGGGTCGCCGTTGGCATCGACCGCCATGCCGTAGTTGTCACCCGCGGGCACGTTGTAGACCGTGGTCTCCATGGTGACCGCGTTGGTGTGGATCAGGTTGTCCTGGCCGCCGCGCGTGGCCACCCAGAAATCACCCTCGCCGTTGACCGCTCCGCCGTAGGTCCGGCCCCCGCCGCCCACCGCCACCGCAGCGTCGAGAATCTCTCCCGTCGTGCCGTCGACGCGGCGGACCTCGATGTTGTTGCCGTCGCCGTGCCAGGAGACCCAGACCCGCGGATCGGGCACCGTGTTCTCGCAGGTATTGGGATCGATCTCGCCGCCCTCCCAGGCCACGGCCCGAGGCCCGCGCTCGTAGTTGGCCGAGGGCAGCGGGGTGTTCCACAGCACGCACTCGTCTTCGCCGTACCCGAGCACATCGCCCGGCCCGGTCGAAGTCTGGATCCCGGGGATCCCGTTGCTCTCGACGCAGTCCTCTTCGCTCGCCGCGATCTTGGTCAGGCTGCCCGCCGCCCCCCGGCTGGCCACGGCCACGTCGCCGTACTGATTGACCGAGGTCCGCGAGGGGCTGTTGCCGCCCGACGAGGCCTGATAGCGACCTAGCTCCACCCCGGTCTCGGTGTCGATCTTGCTGACGGTCCCCTCGGGCGAGTTGGCGATCCAGATATAGGAGAAGGTCGTGCCCCCATCGCCGAAGTCACCGCCGCCACATCCGTTGGGCGGCGGCGGGTTCGGGATGTCGAACAACGTGGGCATATCGCCGTCGTCCTCGCCAGCCGAGCCATCGTCGTCGGCGGCGCTCGAGGCATCGTCTCCCCCGTTCCCCTCGGCGCCCTCGGTCAATCCCCCGTCATCGACGCCGCTGCCGTCGGCCTCGGTCGCCATACCCCCGTCGAGCGTGACCAGCCCGTCGCCCCCCGCGCCATCGGCGCTGCGCTCGGGATCCTCCCCGCATCCCGAGCTCAACAGCATTGCGCCCACGGCCGCCGTCCATGCCATTCGTCCCGTCATCATGTAGCTTGGACACCGACATGTGCGTGATTTTCTGACTGGACCGGAACACTTTCTTTTCGCCTCGCGTAGTTCCCGCTTCGGTCCTGCGCGCGAATGACGGATCCCCCTCTGCCCTCCGCTACACTGCGCTCGTCGGCCTCATGAGCCACGACGATCAGCTCGCCACGGTCACCGCCGCGTCGTCCAAGGCCCCTCCCCGGCCCCTTCCGCGCGCCCGGCTCCGCGCCGTGCATCCCGATGGGCTGCAGTGGTCCGCGGAGATCGGCCAGGCCCCGATCACCATCGGCCGCACCGAGTCCGAGGACGTCGCGCAGGGGCTCGGACACGCCACTGTTTCGCGGCGACACTTCGTGGTCGAGTGGGATGCCGCCCAGCGCGGCCATGTCGGTCGGGATCTCGGCAGCCACAACGGCTCGCGCGTCGACGGCCAGCGCACGGGACCCTCGGCGGTGCCGCTCGCCGACGGCAGCATCGTGCAGCTCGGCGATGTCTTGCTGGTGTTCGAACGACTGCCCGAGCAGCTCGAGGCGACGCTCGAAGACGAGGCCCGCGAGCGCATCCCCGGAGACTCGCCCTGCATGCAGCTGCTGCGGCAGCGGTTGCTGCGATGCGCTCCCGATCCTTCCGCGGTCCTGCTGCTGGGAGAGACCGGCACGGGCAAAGAACACCTCGCCCGCGAGATTCACCGACTCAGTGGGCGCAGCGGACCCCTGGTGTCGATCAACTGCTCGGCCTTCAGCCCCGAGATCATCGACAGCCAGCTCTTCGGCCACGTCAAAGGGGCGTTCACCGGAGCGGTCACCGAGCAACCGGGGCTGTTTCGAGCGGCCAACGGCGGCACGCTCTTTCTCGACGAAGTCGGCGACCTGCCGCTGGCGCTGCAGCCCAAGCTCCTGCGCGCGCTGCAAGAGGGCGAGGTTCAACCGGTGGGCAGCGCGAAGCTGGTGCCGGTCGATGTGCGGGTGGTGGCCGCCACCCATGCCAACCTCGTGCAGCGCGTCGAAGAGGAGACCTTCCGTCGGGACCTGTACGCGCGCCTGGCGTTGTGGGAGCTGCACGTGCCCCCGCTTCGAGCCCGCCGCGGCGACCTGCTCGGATGGCTGCATCGCCTGCACGCCGACTGGCTCACCCGCCGACCGCAGCAACCCACCACGCCGCTGACCTTGGCCCCCGAAGCCGCCGAGTGTCTGCTGCTGCACGGGTGGCCCAGCAACCTGCGCGGGCTCGATCGCTTGGTGCACGACCTGGCCTCGACGCCCGGACTCGCGCGGCCCATCGCTCGCTCGTCGCTGCCGAGCTGGCTCCGCGAGCCGCCCCCCGCGACCCCGCCGTCCGTACCGAACGAAGGGTCCGCGCCCAGCCCCGGCGGCGCGACTCCGAGCGCGGAATCACCGGGTCGAGGCAAGCCGCCCGTGCCCACGCGCGAGCAGTTCATCGCCGTATTCGAGCAGCTGGATGGCAACGTGCGAGCCATGGCCAAACACTTCGCCCGCGACCGTCGCCAAATCTACCGCTGGATCGAAGCCCACGGCCTGACCGAGCGTCGCAACAAGCCCGACGCATCCTCGTGACGTGGTCGGCAACCCCCACGCACCCGTGATGCGCGCGCGTGCAAACCTCGCAGCTTTCGTTTATTGCGTGGGTCGTAACGCGTGCGAGGCGCGAAACTCATGGTTCCACCCGCTTCCACTGGGTGGAAATCGGCCGAGAGCTTTTCAACCCCCGAGATTTTGGGGTACATGCGACGTTCAACCCGGGCCGCGACCTTTGGGCCCGCCCCACCCCACGAGAATCGACACCATGAAGATCGCAAACATTCTGATGCTGACCGCCTCCGTTGCCCTGCTTGGCGCCTGCGAGAAGGGCCAGCCCGACACCGCGACTCCCGCCGACGCGACCCCCGAGGTCGAGGCCCCCGCCGCTGACGACGTGACCGACGAGGTCGCCGACGAGGAAGAGGCCGCCGACGAAGAGGCTCCCGCCGAGGAGGCCGCCGCCGAGGAGCCCGCCGCCGAATAAGGCGTCGGTTTTCGCGACAGCACTCAACTCGAAGGGCGTGCTTGCCAGCCGGCAGCACGCCCTTTGTTCGTCTGGACGTCGTTTCCGCTCAGCGACGCCGTCGCCGAAGCAGGCCGAGCCCGAGCAGCATCAGCCCGCTGGCCAGCCACGGTGACCGGTCCGGGGCGCTCGTCTGGCAGGCACAGCCCGCGCCCTCGTCGGACTCGCCGAAGGTCGTGGGCAACGCGGGGCCACCCGGCCGGCCGCCATCGCCAGAGCCCTCCAACGAACCTTCGGTGCCGCCCGGAGGCCACGGCTCGGCGTCGTCTCCCCCTGCGCTGCCGCCATCACCGACCTCGCCATTGCCTTCGTCGCCCGCGGTCGCCGAATCGTCGCCCGTCTCTGCGGCGGGGTCGCCCGTCTCGTCGGTCCCGGGCGGCTCGCCCCCGGTGTCCGTGCCGGGCTCCAACGGCTCGATGCACTCGCCTTCGGCCTGCACCAGCTCGATGTCGTCACCGTAGTAGAAGCGCAGGATCCCGAGATAGTCATAGCCGTTGTTGTTCTCGAGACACCGCGCGCCCCACTGCGACATGCAGCCGCGATTTTGGCCGTAGCCCCCGTCGCCGGGATCGTGCACGAAGCCGAGCTCGGTCTGCTCGACCTGCGTGCCCGTGCGCCCCTCGTTGTAGGTCACCCAGCCCTCGGTCGAGCCCGAGACGCCCACGCACGCGGGCGGGGCGGTGTCGCTGTCCCCCGCAACATAGAAGCCGTAGGTCAGCGTCGAGTTGAACATCAGGTACTGGCCCGCGGTCTCCTCGACGGCCTGGTAATGGATGGGCAGCGGCTCGGCGCCGCACGAAAACACCTGGCAGGCCTGGCTGTCGCAGATGCTGCCCGAGGTCTCCATGTTGTAGTAGGCGACCGAGCGCGCGGAGATGGCCTGGGCCTTGAGCGCTTCGAGGTTCGCCCCGCCGTTTTCACACTGAATCACATAGGGCAGGTAGTCGACCTCGAGGTCGAGCAAGCCCGCGCCCTCCACCTGAACCTCGCAGTGGGCCGCGGGCAGCGGAGCCGGGACGCGCATTCCCGGCGTGGGCTGCTGCAGGGGCAGCGCCGTGCCCTCGCGCAGCGTCGCGTCCGTCTCCGAGTCGTGGTCGCAGGCGGGACCGGGCCCCATCACCAGGGCCACGAGCCCCGCGCCTGCACGCACTCCGTATCGTTGCTTTCGGCTCTTCGTCATCCATTCCCCCCGCGCGAGACGGCTTTCGCCCCGCGCCCACAATCACCCACCGCCCGAGCGTATGCGGGGGCTGGGGCGCCCGCAAGCACAGTTCCGCGTCGTCTTTCGCCGTGCGACGCAGCGGTGGGAAGGACCACGGTTCCAACTTCGTGTCGTCGAGCGACGGTCGCGGCGCCAACGAGGATTTCCCTGCTAGGGTGCGCGCCCCCATGGCCCAGATCGTCGTCGAGAACCTGCGCAAGCGCTTCACCGTGGCCGCACGCCGCCCCGGGATGTGGGGCGCCGTCGCGGGCGTGGTGCGACGCGAGCGGCGAACGGTCGAAGCCCTGGCCGGGGTCAGCTTCACGGTGGAGGAAGGCGAGCTCGCCGGGTACATCGGCCCCAACGGGGCGGGCAAGTCGACCACCGTCAAGGTGTTGGCCGGGATCCTCGTGCCCGACGAAGGCCGCTGCGAAATCCTCGGCCGCGTGCCGTGGCAGCGGCGGGTGGAGCACGTCGCCAACATCGGCGTGGTGTTCGGGCAGCGCACCCAGCTGTGGTGGGACTTGCCCGTCGCCGAGTCGTTCGAGCTGCTGCGCGAGATCTACCGGGTCGAGCCGGCCGAGCACCAACGACGCCTCGACGAGCTGATCGCCGCGCTCGACATCGAAGGGATCCTCGACGTGCCCGTCCGCCAGCTCAGCCTGGGCCAGCGCATGCGCTGCGACGTCGTGGCCGCGCTGCTGCACGCCCCCGCCCTGCTCTTTCTCGACGAGCCCACCATCGGCCTCGATGCGCACGCCAAGCTCGCCGTCCGCGACTTCATCCGCACGCTCAATCGCGAGCACGGCACCACCGTCATCCTGACCACCCACGACATGGACGACATCGAGGCGCTGTGCACCCGGGTCTTGGTGATCGACAAGGGGTTGATCTC
>JBCCHT010000067.1:0-40342 GCA_039028615.1 Myxococcota bacterium
AGGGGTCGTAGAGCGTGGGCAGCATGAGCGCCTCGACCGTCTCGGTGACCCGCCCCGCTGGGTTGTCGGTGTCTTCCTTCGACAGGTCGCCCTGCACCGCGAGGCAGTTGATGTTGATCTTGCCGCTCTCGGCCGTGACCCGATACTCGAAGGTGCCCCCGGACACGGCCAGGTCGGACAGCGCGGTGGTGTCGAGGCCGACCAGGGCCCCGAGCCCCTCGGCCCCCTCTTCGGTGCCGAAGACCGACATCAGGTAAGGCGCCACCTGGGTGATGTCCATGTTCCCGACCATGTCGCGGAACTGCTTTTGGTTGAACACCATCCGCTGCACCTCGAACAGCAGCAGCGACAGACGAGCGGCGCCGCGCTGGATCTGGCGGGCGGTGACCTCGTCGCGGACGTTGATCGACGACTGCCAGTCGACCTGCGCCTGGAAATTGAAGCTCGCGGTAAAGGGCGCCAGGATGGCCAGGCACGCGATGACGAGCAGCACGGCCACGCCCTGCTGAGCGTTGCCGCCCCGGTCGTTGCGCTTGCGACGACCCGGGGCCACGTAGGGCGACGAAGCGTTGGTCTGCTCGCTCATTGGCCCTGCTCCAGGTTGATCTTTTCCTGCATCAGCAGGACGACTTGCGTGGTGAAGGGGACGATGTCTTCGCCGTCTTTGACCTTCAGCTCGATCTTCACGCGCTCGGGGAGGCGGTCGGGCTGCCGGTCGAGCGCGGTCGTACGCCACTCGTCCTGCCACTCCATGACCTGCGGGTCCCAGTACTCGGCCTCGAAGCTCTCCACGTCCTCGACGAGCACGTAGGCGGGGAAGAACTGCTCGAGGTCCTCGGGCAGGTCTCCCGTGAGGCGCCGAGATTCACGGCGGAACAGGTGCGTGCGGTCGCCGTCGTCGGGGTCGGGCGCCAGGAAATACTGGATGACCGACTGGTCGCTCTCGTTGGCGTCCTTGCGCACGCGCAGGTGAGCGAAGGCGGAGAAGGTGATCGACTCCGACTGCGAGCTCTCGACCCGGCCCTCGAAGAGGGTGAAGTGTCGCTGAGCGTCGGGCGGCCGGTTGTGCGACAGGTACGCCATCGACAGCTCGGTCTCCATGCGCAACAAGCCGTTACGGACGATGGAGTAGCGATTTTGGATCTCCTCGGAGACCTCCATCGCGCGGAGCGTGCCGTTGAAGCTGCTCCAGACCGAGACCATCATCATCGACAGCACCGCCAGCGAGATCATGACCTCGATGAGGGTGATGCCGCGGGCGCGGGCGCGGAGTCGGACCAAGACCTTCATTTGACGGTCGTTCCCACCGGCGCCGGTATGTTGGGGTTTCGGGTTCCGCTGTTGCTGCCGTTGCCGCCGCCACCGCGGCCGCCACCACCAGCACCACCATCACCGCCGTCGTCGGGGATGTCGTCGCCCTCTTCGGCCTCGCCGCCGAGCGACGGCAGCTGCTTGAGCTTCTCGGGGTCGGTCCAGAAGGTCATGACGGTGATGCAGCCCTGCTCGGCGTCGCCGCAGTCGGGATCGTCGGGCAGGTTGACGTCGCGGCCGTCGGGGCTCCACCGCACGGTGCACCACGACTTGCGAATCGACTGCTCGATGGCCTCTTTGACCACCGGCCACACGATGCCCAGCGCGCCGAAGGCCTGGTCACCCGCGTCTTGATAGGCCGAGTCGTCCCCGTCCGTATCCTCCGAGGCGTCCTTGGCCTCGATGAGCTGGTTGTAGTCGGGCATCTCGATGAGGTCGACGGTGCAGACGTACTCGACGTCGGGCCAGCCCTCTTCGGAGAAGTCGCCGTCGAAGGTCTGGTCGTCGAGACCCCAGCCCTGGTCCTGCTTGAGCTCCCACTCGATGTCGACGAGCTTGGACTCGGCCAGGAACACCACCGAGCTCAGCTGCCGCGCGCGGTCGGTGGCGCGCAGGCTGGCCATCTGGGAGCCGAGCAAGGAGGTCAGCGACAAGGAGAGGATCGCCACTGCCACCAGCACCTCGAGCAAGGTGAAGCCGCGACCACGAGCCGAAGCCCGTCGTTTGCCGGGAACGCTGGCCACTAGAAGGTCCTCCGTTCGGTGCGCTGCCCGAGTCCGTCTTCTTCGTCGTTGGGATCGTCGGGCAGGACGAGTTCTTCGAGCTCGTCGATGATCGTCACGCGACCGGTGAGAGGCTGAACCTTGATGGTGTAGCGAGCCTCGATTTCCTTGTCTTCGATCTGGATATAGGCCTGCTGGGTGCGGCCCCGCGGGAAGAAGAACAGGCTGGCTTCCCCCTCGGTGATCGGCTCGAGGTCGTCGGCCGTGCGCACGTAGATGATCTTGACGCCCTCGGGCAGCTCGATCGGCTTCTTGAGCGCCGACAGCGAGTTCTCGTCGTCGAAGCTCTCGAAGAGCGGAGGCCGACGTCGTGGCACGGCCTTGCGCTGCACCGCATAGGGGTCGAAGCCCTCGTCGTCGCCTCCGTCGCCCGCGTAGACCTCGGACTGGATCGACTGGTTGTAGGCGTCCTCGGCCCGCTTGTCGCGAGCCGCCTGGTCCTCGATGGTCGACTGATCGATCTCGAGGATCTTGCCGTCGCGGTCGGTGGCCGGCAGGTACATGCGGTCGTCGCCCTGCTGGAGCGAGACCGTGTTCTTCTCGAGGTCGATGAGCAGCCGGTAGTAGTCCCCGGTGACTCGGGCCTTGTCGAAGCCGTAGCGGATCATGTTGGCCACCTGGTTGGTGGCCCGAGAGACCTCGGCGTTGCGCCCCGCCCCGAAGCCGACGATCACCATGCCCACCATCAAGGCGAGCACCCCGATGACGATCATGATCTCGATGATCGTCAGCCCCCGCGATCCGCGGTGAGCTCGGGTATGGGAGGAGGTGGTCATGGCTTCGAGTCGGTTCGAGTCGGGGACGAGGCCGGCTTACTTGCCGCCGCCGTCGTCTTCTTTGGCGTCGTCGCCGTAGTTGGTGATGTCGTCGGCGGTACCGAACTCGCCGTCCTCACCGGGCGACATCACGTCGACGGCGCTCTTCTCACCCGGGCACTTGAACTGGAAGTCGTTGCCCCAGGGGTCCTTGGCCACGCGGTTGATGAAGCCCGACGCCTTGAGATCCTCGAGGGTCTTGGGGCACTTGCCGCGCTTGGACGTCCGATACTGCTCGATCGCCCCTTGAATGGTGATCGTCTGGTTCTTGGCGTCCTGGAGCTGCGCATCCTGGTAGCGGTTGAAGGCCATGATGCCCACGCCGCCCATGATGAGGCTGATGATCGCGACCACAACCATGATCTCGATCAGGGTCATGCCGCGCTGGGCTTTGGCTGCAAAGCCGACCCGACGGGTGGGGCGAGGACGCTCGGTGTTGGTCTGCATGGTGTTGATCTCTTCTTTCAGGTTCCAGCCATCTCGGTGAGCTGCATGATGGGCTGCATGATGGAAAACACGACGAAGCCGACAGCCATGCCCATCAAGACGATCATGAGGGGCTCGAGTAGGCTGGTCAGGCGGGCGATGGAAGTGTTGGTCTCGCGGTCGTAGGCGACGGCGACGTCGTTGAGCATCTGCTCGAGCTGACCCGAGCGCTCGCCGACCGCGATCATGTGGGTGACCAAGGGGGGAAACTGGCCGCTGCGCTTGAGGGCGGGCGCGATGTTTTCGCCCTCGCGGATGTTGTCGCGCGCCTCGGTGATGACTTTTTCGAGCACGACGTTGCCGAGCAGGGCCCGCACGATGTCGAGCGCCTGGAGCAGCTGCACCCCCGAGGAGAGCAGCGTCGACAGCGTGCGAGCGAAGCGGGAGATGGCGATCTTGCGCGCCAGCTCGCCCACCACCGGGGTCTTGAGGATGATGGTGTCACCCGTCACCTGGCCCGCCTCCGAGCGCCGCCAGCGACGGAAGAGCCACACCAACCCCCAGCCGCCCAGGATGAACAGCCACCAGTACGAGGAGATGGCGTCCGACAGCCAGATGAGCAGCCGGGTGTTCCACGGCAGCTCGGCGTTCATGTCGGCGAACATGCCCGTGATCTTCGGGACGATGCCGACCATCAACAGCGTGATGATGGCCGCGCCCAGCACCGACAGCACGATCGGGTAGACCATGGCCGAGCTGACCTTGCCGCGAATCTCGAGCTGCTTCTCGAGGAATTCGGCCAGGCGGAAGAGCACCTGCTCGAGCGAGCCCGAAGCCTCGCCGGCCCGGATCATGTTGACGTAGAGCGGAACGAAGATCTTGGGGTAGGCACTCATCGCGTCGGCGAGCGACGAGCCCTGGTTGACCTTCTCGGCGATGTCGCTGAGCACGCCCTTGAAGCGCGGGCTCTCGACCTGATCGACCAAGGCGGTGAGGGCCTCGGGCAGGGTCACGCCCGCCTGCAGCAAGGTGCCGAGCAACTGCGTGGTGCTGGCGACCATCTTGGGGGTCACGCGGTCGAGGAACTTGGACAGATCGATCTCACGATCGCCGCCCCCTCCCCCGCCGCCGCTGGACTCGGCCGCCGCCGCAGCCGTGGTCTCGTTGACTCCCGTCAGGTACACGCCTTCGCGGCGCAACGAGGCCTTGAGAGCCGCCACGTTGTCGGCGGTGGCGACCCCCTTGATGTTCTTGCCCTTGGCGGACAACCCCGTATACGCGTACGCCGGCATTGGTCTAGGCCTCCTCCGCGGTCACTCGCATGACCTCTTCGATGGAGGTCATGCCGCGCAGCACCTTGAGCGCGCCGTCGTCCCGCAGGGTTCGCATGCCCTGCTCGGTCGCGACCTGCTTGATCTGACCGGCGTCCGCGTTGCGAATGGCCAGGCGCCGCACCTCTTCGGAGATGGGCAGCAGCTCGTACACGCCGGTTCGCCCCTGGTAGCCGGTCCCGCCGCAACGATCGCACCCGGTGGGGTTGGCCTCCCAGACGTGTCCGGTCGGCGGCAGCTTGCGGCCGCTGCCCGCGATGATGGGCTCGGGGTTGCCTTCGGCGTCGAGCAGCGGAGCCTTGAGCGAGGGCTCGCCGGCAAAGAAAGCCTCGGGGTTCACTCCGAGATCCTCGAGCTCGGCCGCCAGCGGCTTGTGCGGTCGCGAACAGAAGGGACAGACCTTCCGCAGCAGACGCTGGGCCTGAAGCGCGACCAGAGACGAGGCCACCAAGAAGGGCTGCACGCCCATGTCGACCAGACGGGTGATGCCGGTCGCCGCGTCGTTGGTGTGAATGGTGGACAGCACGAGGTGACCGGTGAGCGACGCCTGGATGGCGATCTCCGCCGTCTCCAGGTCACGAATCTCGCCGACCATGATGACGTCGGGGTCGTGCCGCAAGAACGACCGCAACCCACTCGCGAAGGTCAGGTCGATCTTGGGCTGGACCTGCACCTGCGAGATGCCCTGGAGCTGATACTCGACCGGATCCTCGACCGTGAGGATGTTGAGGTTGGGCTGGTTGATGGTGGCCAGGCACGAGTACAGCGTCGTCGTCTTACCGGAACCGGTGGGGCCGGTGACGAGGAAGATGCCGTGCGGTCGGTGGATGACCTCGTCGACGACGCGCAGGTGGTCGGGAGACAGGCCGATCGCATCGAGCGACAGCGCCATCGCCGACTTGTCGAGCAGACGAATGGTGATGCGCTCGCCGTGGGCGGTGGGCACGGTGGCGACACGCATGTCGACCTCCTTGCCCGCGATCTTGCGGCGAATACGACCGTCTTGGGGCAGTCGCTTCTCGGCGATGTTGAGCCCCGCCATGATCTTCACGCGGGCCACCACCGACGCCATGTGGGCCTTGGGTGCCCGCTTGGCCTCGTGCAGCACGCCGTCGACCCGGTTGCGGACCGTGATCTCGCGGTCGCCCGGCTCGATGTGGATGTCGGAAGCCTTCTCCTTGCTCGCGTTGAAGATGAGGCTGTTGACGAAGCGAATGATCGGGGCGTCCTCGGCCGAAGCGTGGAGGATGTCCTCGTCTTCTTCGTCGAAGGCCTCGTCCTTCTTCTCGAGATCGACGTCCTTGGCCCGCTTGGAGTAGATGGTGTTGATGAGCTCGCCGACGGCGGCCGAGGGCATCAAGGTCACCTCGACCTCGGCGTCGTAGACCTGACCGAGATCGTCGAGGTCGAGCAGGCGCGTGGGGTCGGAGGCCAGGACATGCAGCGCCCCCTCGTCGCGATCGACACTCCGCGGCAGCACCATGTTGCCCCGCGCGTAGGCGATGGGCAGGACCTCCACCAGCTCGTCGTCGATGTCGGTCGCCTTGAGCTTCTCGAGCGCAGGGAAGCCGAACTGCTGGGCGAGCGCCTGGCACACCTGCCAGTCGGAGCAGTGCTTGAGGCGGACCAAGGTCTCACCCAGGCGCTCGTCCTCGAGGTGCTGCACCGAGAGCCCCTCGGCGAGGGCTTCGGGGGTCACGAACCCACGCTCGATGAGGATCTCGCCGATGGGGCGAGGGTCGGGGCGCAGACCCAGCGCGGACGGGCTCGACTGCCCCACCGCAGGAGCGGGCGGGGGCGGAGGCGGGGCGACGACGGTGACGGATTCGGTCATGGCGAAGGATCCACTCCCGCTCAGCGAGGCTTACCGGGCTTACCCTTGGGCTTGCCGCTGCTGGGCTTGCCTTTCGGCTTGCCCTTGGGCTTGTCGGCCGCGGGCTCTTCTTCGTCTTCGTAAAGCTGCGGCGACAGACCCAGCTCACCGGTGATCTGCTCCTGCTGGAGCTCGGCCTCGGCGGTACGCGCTTGCTCGTCGAAGACCAGCATCTGGGCCGCCTCGGCGTTGATCTCGGCCAGCAGCCCGCTCTTCTTGCGGTAGTTGACGCTGGTCGCCAGGTCGCGGCGCTTGAAGGCCGACTCGCGCTCGAGGAACTCGAGGCGCTCGGCCATGCGTCGCTTGTGGATCCGACGGGCGTCGTCCGGCGTCTCGAGGATGTGCGGGACGAGCACCATCATCAGGTTGATCTTCTCTTTTTGCTTCTGCTTGCGCTTGAACAGCCAGCCGAGCAGCGGGATCTGACCGAGGCCGGGCACCTGCGAGGTGCTCTCGCGCTCGACCTCTTGCACGAGGCCACCGAGCACGATGGGCTGCCCGTCGCGGCCCACCACCTGGTCGAGCTTGAGACGACGCTTGGTGGTGGTGACACCGAGAGTCGGGCTCTCCGACTCGATGTCGTTGTTCTCCATCTCGATGTCGAGGGTCACCGTCTGCTCGTCGTTGACGTGCGGGGTGACCTTGACCTTGAGCGTGACGTCCTGGCGCTGGACCGACTGCACGGGCACGAGCCCGCCGCCCTGACCACCGCCGGGGAAGGCCAGCGCGCCCTGGGTGGGCACGTTGCGGCCGACCTCGATGCTCGCCTCTTGGTTGTCCGCCGTGTACAGGTGCGGCTCGGCCACGAGATTGACGTCGGTGTCGTCTTGGATCGCCTGGATGATGACGCCGAAGGCCGGGATGTCCTGGCCCAGGCCGAGCAGCTGCCCGGAGCCGGCGACCTCGGGACCCAGCACGCCGGCCGCGAGCCCGTTGAGGATCTGCGGGCTGAGCAGCAGCGAGTTCTGCTGGTTGGGCGAGCTCGAGACGAAGCCGAGGCTGTCGCCCGAGGCACCCGCCACGTCGGTGCCGAAGGTCGCACCGAAGTGACCAGAGGTACCGCCCTGGAGCCGCTTGTTGATCGACAGCTCGAGCAGGAAGACCTCGATGTAGACCTGCTTGCGCTCGGCGTCGAGCGCATCGATGACCGTCTGCAAGGCCAAGAAGTCGCTCTGCGAGGCGAGGATGACCAGCGAGCGCGTGGCGGGGTCGGGGGTGACCTTGACCTCGCCGGAGAACAGCTCGGCCGCCGCGGACGCGGGCGCGGCGTTGGAGTTGCCCCGGCCGCCTCGTCCGCCACCACCACCACCGCCACCGCGGTTGCCCTGCCCCAGCTGCTGGAGCACGTTGGCGACCTCGGTGGGGTCGGCGTTGCGCAGCTTGACCACGTGGATGCGACCGCCACCGCCGGGCAGCGGCACGTCGAGGCGCTCGATGAGCCGACGAATCACCTCGAAGTCGGCCTTGGGCGCGACCACGATGAGGGTGCCGGTTCGCTCGTCGACGATGACGCGGGAGAAGCCGGGCTCGTCGGCCTTGGCGTCCTTGCCCTTGCCCTTGCCCTTGCCTTTGCCCTTGCTGCTCGTCTTGCCGTCCTTCTCGCCGAAGATCTCGCGGATCATCTCCGCGGTCTCCTCGGGGTCGGCGTACTGCAGCTGGAAGAAGAAGATCTTCTCGACCTGCTCTTCGTCGGTGGCGTCGACCTGCTTGATGATCTTGAGCAAGCGGCGGACGCTGGCACCGGTGTCGGTGAAGATGATCAGGTCATCGACGCTGTCGACGCTGCCCTGCTTGGTCTTCAGCTTGTTGACCAGATCGACGACGTTCTTGGGGTCTCCCTTGCTCCGGTACAGCTGCGTGACGTAGCGGTCGTTGGCGGGAGCGCGGCTGCCCGGGCCGTAGACCGGCAGGGTGCGTCCCTTGACGTCCGAAGTCTCGACGATCTTGAAGTACTGCCCGGAGGGCTCGACCGTCAGGCCCATCGTCTGCAACGCGGCATAGAACGCGGCGTAGGCCTCTTGGATGGTGACCGGCTCCGGCGACAAGATCGTCACCTTGCCCGCCCGCGCCTTGAGGTCGAGGATGAACTTCTGACAGGAGATGCTCATCATCCAGTTGACGAGGTCCTGGAGCTCGGCCTCCTTGGGCAGCGTGATGCGGAACTTCGCCCCCTTCGGCTGCTTCTTGCACTTGTTATGGCCGAGCCCGCCTTCGTCCCCGGACAGCTCGCCACCCGCGGCTCCCGTGGCTCCGGGCACGACCGGTCGCGCGGGAGTGGTGGGAAGCGTGGGCGCCGAAGAGGGACGACGAGGAGGGGCCACTTGGGCCGTCGCAACCGACGGCGTAAAGCTCATGCCGCAAAGGGCAAGCGCCGATACGCCGCTGATGGCGAGACGGGACCAGCGAAGGCCCCGGGCCGGGCGCCTTTGGTTTCGCGAGGTCATTGGATCGAGATCTCCTTGTTGATGGTCTTGCCCTTGCGCTGAATCGACACCGAGAGGTTCGAAGCGCGCCGTAGCTTGGAGTAGAGGGCCATGGCTTTGTCCATGCCCTTGAGCTCTTGGCCGTTGACCGACGTGAGCATGTCGCCGTTTTTGAGACCGAGCAGCTTCGGGAGGGAGCCGCGTCGGATTCCGTAGAGCTTGTAGCCGATGATTTCGTCGTCTTTTTGCTTGGGCACGATCCGCGCCTGCTTGGTGAGCAGCGTGGGGTTGGCCAGCAGCTTCTCGACGAAGGCTCGCTCGACCGTGCACGAGTGCTCCGAGGGGCAGTTGATGGCCTCCTCGGCTCCAGGGATGGAGCGGTCGTTCTTCTTGGGGGGAGGGGGTGCGGCGGAGGGCCGGGCGGTGCTGACCGCGGCCGGCGGCGGCGGGGGCTCTTCCCCGAGCTCGATGTACTCGAGCGCCGCGTTGTTGCGCAGGTGCACGATGGCCTGGTCGACGCTCATCACGACGACGCCGTTGCGGACCAGATCGCCGCGCTCGTAGAGCCCGGCCACGCCCGCTTCTTCGTCGAGGATGGTGGCGAACGAGTGCTCGGGGTCCTCGGCCTCCATCGTCGCCATGAGGCGCAGGGGAAGCTTGGACTTGGTCTCGCCCGGCTGGATGAGCGGCCCCGTGGGTCGGCCCGACGCATCGACGCCACCGCTGGTCGAACCGTTGTCTTCGGTCGGGGTCTCGGGCACGCAGGTGGGGCAGAAGATGTTGTGCTTGCGGATGTCGAGGCTGACTTGCTCTTTGGCCCGCGCCTTGGCGCCCGGACTACCGACCCCGAACGCGTCGTCACCGAAGCTGAAGCCCTTGCGCTTGCTCTTGTTCTTGCTCGCCTTGGCCTTCGCGTCGTCGCCCTCGCCTTCGCCTTCACCCTCGGAGTCGCCCTCGGCCTCGACCCCCACCTCGGAATCGAAGAGCAGCTGCGCTCCCACCTGCGTGGTGATGGCACTAGCGGCCAGACCACATGCAGCGGCGATGCCCAGGGTCTTGATGACCCAGAAGTAGTTCTTGAAGAGCGCTTCCATGGCGGTGGCCAGAAGGGGGAAGAGTACGGAGGCGGTCGCGTGACGCCTAGCCCGAGGCTAGTGCAGCACCCCGTCGCCCCCGTTGTCGCCCTGCCCGTCGCGCGCTCCCGCGCTCTGTTGGTTGGTGTTGGGCCGGAAGGCGTCCTCGGAGATGAAGCCGGACTCGAGCTTGCGGTAGATGGTGCGGGTCGCGATTCCCAACAGGTCGGCGGCCAAGCGCTTGTCGCCGCGCGTGAACTTGAGCGTCTCGAGGATCATGCGGCGCTCGACCTCCTCGAGCGGCGTGCCCACGGAGAACGTGACCTGACGCCCGTGACCCGCCTGCGGATCGCGAAGCTCGGGCGGGAGGTCGTCGGCCCCGACGTGCCCTCCGCGGCACAGCACCACCGCGCGCTCGACTGCGTTCTCGAGCTCGCGAACGTTGCCTGGCCAGCCGTAGTTGCCCATCAGATGCAGCGCCTCTTCGGTGAAGCCTTGAACCGCCTTGCCGTGCTTGGCCGCGTACATGCGCAGGAAGTGACCGCCGAGCAAGGGGACGTCCTCGATCCGGTCGCGCAGGGGCGGGATGCGGATCGGGATGACGTTGATACGATAGAAGAGATCCTCGCGGAAGTTGCCCGCCTTGACCTCCTCGGTGAGATCGCGATTGGTCGCGCAGACGAGGCGGAAATCGACCTTGGTCGTGCGTCCGCCCACGGGCTCGATCTCCCCTTCTTGAAGGGCGCGCAGCAGCTTGACCTGCACCGTCTGGGTGATCTCGGCGATTTCGTCGAGGAAGAGCGTGCCGGTATGCGCCTCGAGGAACCGGCCCTCCCGCGGTCGGACCGCCCCGGTGAAGGCGCCCTTTTCGTGACCGAACAGCTCGGACTCGAGGATCGTCTCGGGCAGCGCGGCGCAGTTGACGGGCACGAAGGCCTTTTGGTCGCGCGGGCTGTGCGAGTGGATGTAGCGGGCGAGCAACTCTTTGCCGGTGCCGCTCTCTCCGAGCAGCAGCACGGTCGCGGTGCTGTTCGCCGCCTGCCGTGCGATCTCGAGGGTGGCGCGCATGACCTGGCTGTTGCCCACGATGTCGCGGCTGGTGGCCGCCTCGAGTCGCGCTCGAAGCTGGCGGTTTTCCGCCACGAGTGCCGCTTTGTCGAGCGCCTTGCGGACCGTCGCCAGGACCGCCGCGCGCTTGAGCGGCTTGCTGATGAAATCGTATGCCCCGCGCTTCATCGCCTCGACCGCGGTCTCGACCGAGCCGTACGCGGTCATCACGATGACCTCGACCTCGGGGGTGATCGCCTTGACCGCCTTGAGGAGATCGGTGCCGGTCATGCCCGGCATGCGCAGGTCGGTGACCATCAGGTCGATGGGCTGCAGCCGCACCACGTCGAGTGCCTCGCGCCCATTGCCCGCCGTCAGGACCTGGAACCCTTCCTTGCGGAGGACCTTGGCGAGCGCCTCCACGATGGATGCCTCGTCGTCGACGACGAGGATGGTGGGAGCACGATTAGACGAAGCGACATCGGCGGTCATGAGCACTCGGACTATGAGCAACAATCGCGCCAGGAGGGACATCCCCCCGTTTTCATGCGGTTGAGCCCTGTGCCAAGGAGCCTACGACGTCCGAATGTCACCGTGTCGAGTAGGTCGTGACAACTTGTCAGCGGCCCCGCCCGCCCCGCATTGAAGCGCCCTGCGGCCCGGTGCGGACATGGCGGCGGCCGCGGGACGCGTCCCCGGAGACGGCACCTCGACACCAAGGTTTCCCTGACACGGCCCGGCGGAGTCAGACGCGCTCGGGCGGGACCAACCCGAGCCCGGCGAGGAAGCGGCCGAGCTCGCGGTGATAGTCGGTCCGATACACCTGCAGGATGTGGCCGCCCGAGAACGAGTAGCGTCGCGGCTGACCCCAGTGGTTCCACAGCAGATCGGTGTGCGGCGCGGTGACCAGCGCGTCGCCCTCGGCCTCGATCAGGAAGCGACCGCGCCACGGCACCTTGGGCTCGTAGCTCAGCGGGCAGTGCAGCGACCACGCCTTGGTGAAGCGCTCGCGGGTCATGCCCATGTCCTCGATGGACTGCAGCACGGGGTCGCCTTGGCCCGCCGCCCAGAACAGATCGGCGAGCGAGGCGGGCGGCAGCACGGGCACCGCAAAGTCGAGCGTGTCTTCGAGCGAGGCGAGCAACGCGGTGGTGTAGCCGCCGAGGCTCGAGCCCATCATGCCCAGCGGCGCCGGGTTGCGGGCCTTGATCCAGCGCAGCGCAGAGCGCAGCTCTCGGACCTTTTGGATGAAGGCCTCGTTGGTGCGCATGAGGTTGGGCGACGGATGCAGCTCCCCCGAAAAACGCGTCCCCGAGGGCCTACGCAGCCAGTGAAAGGGCATGACGTAGAAGTAGACGTCGAGGCCCAACTGGCGGAACAGGTACGGAATGCCGAACTCTTGCTCGTGAATTTGTTTGTTGCCGACGCCCCACCCGTGGGTGACGAGGATCGAGCCGCGGGCGGGTCGAGCGTGCGTCCACGAGAACAGGTGCACGGTGTCGAGCTTGTCGTAGCGACGATACTCGGCGGCGTAGAGCCGATGCACCGGGCGGTAGGGCGTGTCGAAGACGAGGTGCGAGTGCATCCCGCCCCGCACCGCGCGACGCCACCGCGAGGTCACGTGCGGCAAGCGAGGCGGCGGGGCCAGCAACCGATCGGGATCGGCGAGGACCTCGGGATCGGTGTAGATCCGCAACATCGCGAAGGCGCGCTCGAGCTCGCCGCGCGTCATGTAGGGGACGCCGCGGCGCAGGTAGAGCCCGCGCAGCACCCGGCGCGCGACATCGTCCCCGCGCCGGCCGAGCCAGGTCGCCACTCGCCGCCGCCGCCCGGACTTGGACTGGACCACGGCATCCTCCTGCCGGTCGAAGGCAGGACTCGAGGGCTCCAGGGTCGTTCCAAGCTCTGTCATGCGGGTGAGAAAAAGACCGGACTGTAACCACTATAACTCATAGCGCAGCCGGCGGCTCGTCCTGGGACACCGAGATGTTCACATTCGCGGGCGTCGCTCGTCTGTACGGAGGACGCCGTCCGTCCCTCGTGCGTCGTGGAAACGGCGGTTCGCGTGCTAGATACGGGCCGATGCGTGCCCTCTTCGCTCGCCCGATCCTCGCTTTGTTCGCTGCGGCCGCCCTTGGTGCGTGTTCGGCCGAGTCCGAAAAACCCGCCGGCCCCGCCACGGCCCGAGCCGCGGCGGACGGCCAGAACGGGCAAGGGATCGCGGTCGCCTGCGAGAGCGACGAGGCCATCGACGCGCAGACGCGCTCCGAGCTCGAGACCACCGCCCGCAGCCTTCGCGCGCAGCTCAAGAGCGGACAGCTCGACGCCCTATGGAACGAGCTTCATCCGCAGGCGCGTCGCGAAGACCAGCGCGAGTCCTTCATGGAAGCGCTCAAGGCCATGGAGCGGCGGCTGTCCACCACGGGCAACGAGACCAAGCTCGAACGCGTCCATCGGGTCGATCTCAGCGGCGGCATCAACAGCCTCGCGCGGGCGACCTGCGGGGACGAGGGCGACAAGGGCACCACGCTGCTGGTCAACGCGGGCAGTGAAGACGTCGGGGTGGTGATCCTGCTCGACGACGCGGGCTCCTCCCAGTTCGCCACCACCGTCTCGCTGCGGCGCCGCGGCAACAAGTGGCGACTGCTCGGCATCCAGGTCAACCCCAGCGAGTACCGGGGCGGGAACGCGGCCACCTACGAGCGCATGGCCGACAACTTCATGCGCCAGCAAAAGGTCGTGACCAGCTACCTGCTGCTCGGGTTGGCTCAGACCCTCAGCGACCGCGGGGCGGCCGTGAAATCGGGGCTGCACGATCGCATCGAGCAGAAGCTCGCCGCGATCCAGCGCGACCAGCTGTTTGCCGCGGAGACGGGCACGTGGACCATCGGCGCCGCCCGATTCCAGATCCAGGGCCTGTCGCTCGTGGCGACGCAGCAGGAAATCTCGCCGGTCATCAAGTACGTGAGTCCGCAGGGCCTGGTGCAGGATCTGCTCGATCGCGACGCCGATCTGCTGGTGGAAGAAGTCCGACGGCGTTTCCCCGACCTGCCCAAGCACTTCGAGACCGTGGTGTTCGAGGCCTACGCCGACATGCCCAACCAGCCGGGGGCCAGCTACCAGGCCTACCGGGTCGTGCGATACTTCGATCCCGCCAAGCGGCGGGGTTGAAGCGGAGCACCACGTGAAGTTCGGCATCGGGCATACGAGTTCAACGCGGCGAGTGGCCCTACTCGCCAGCCTGCTGCCCACGCTGGGGTGCTTCACCGATCCCCCCGAGGCGATGAGCGGTGGGGGCGACGCGAGCGCGACGACGCCGGGCAGCGGAGCGAGCTCGGCCGGCAGCGCCACCGACTCCACTCCGCCTACCACTTCGGACACCGACGGCACCGCTCCCACCGCGGACGAGACGGTCACGCCCGATCCCACCGAGGGCCCCGAGCCCGGTCAGTGCGGCGACGGTGAGGTCGTGCCGGGGCAGCTGTGCTTCGACGAGCCCTCGGTGACCATGGCCAACGACGCGGCCTCGTCGGCGCGGCTGGGCGCGGTCACGGGCACCTCGGAGATCGACCTCGTGTATCTCATTCCCACGCAGGTGGTCGTGCACGCGGGCGATGGCGCGGGCAACTGGGCGCGACCGATCTTCGACGCCTCGGTCATGGCGGGACGCTTCGAGCTGGCCGACCTCGACGGCGACGACGAGCTCGACCTCGCCCTGCTGGAAGCTGGCGGCCAGGTGAGCGTGTTGCTCGGCAGCGGGCTCGGCTCGTTTGCCGCCCGCGGCTCGGCCACGGTGGACACCGACGCGCGCGCGCTGGCCCTGGGCGATCTCGACGGCGACGGCGATCCCGATCTGGTGGTCGGCACGGGGGCCTCGGGGCTGCTGTACGCGATGCTCACGGGCAGCGACGGCTCGTTGCTGCAGCTGCCCGGGCTGCCCGTCGGCGGTGCGGTCACGGGCATCGCGACCGCGGACTTCGACGGCGACACCAACCTCGATGTCGCGCTGTCGCTGGGCGGCACCGCGTCCGCGACCTGGCTCGCGATGGGCACGGGCGACGGTGGGCTGATGCCACTGCAAGCGATCTCGAGCTTGGCCCCCGACGGCAACGACATCGCTGCGGGCGACTTCGATGGCGATGGCAATCTCGACCTGGCCTATGTCACCGACGGACCGCCTTCGCTGGTCGTGCAGCGCGGCGACGGTGCGGGAGGGTTCGATGCCGAGGTCACGATCGCGACGGGAGACTCGCCGCAGGTCGTGCTCGCCGCAGACCTGTCCGACGATGGCCGCGACGAGCTGGTCGTGGGCCACGGGGACCGCCAGGGTCTGCGGATCTTCCAGCACGACGGCACGCAGCTGCTTGAGGCGCTCGCCGTGCCGCTGGCGTCCACCGCCGACGACCTGGCCGTCGGTGACGTCAACGAAGACGGGATGCACGACATCGTGGTGACCTCCTCGGGCGCGCAGCTGGTGACCACGATCCTGTCGATGCCCTAGCGCGCGAGGTCTTCGCCCAAGGCCGCCAGCGCCAGCGCCACCTGGCGTTCGTGCTCGGCCTCTTGATAAAGATCAGTGAGCAGCATGGAACGTGGAGACCGCATCGGCCCCTGGATCATCGAAGACCGGCTCGGCGGCGGGGGCTCGGCCACGACCTACCGGGCCCACCGCGAAGGCGAGGAGCGCCGGGTCGCGCTCAAGTGCTTCCAGATCTCGGGGGCGGAATCGTGGAAGGCCTTCGAGCTGTTCGAGCGCGAGGCCGAGACCCTGCGCTCGCTCGACAACCCGGCCATTCCGCGCTTCATCGACGCGTTCGTCCACGAGGACACGAGCTTTCACATCGTCCAGGAGCTCGTGGAGGCGCCCTCGCTGCGCGACCTCATCGAGCGAGGGCACCGCTGGTCGCGGGAGCAGCTGGTCGACGTCGCGCAACAGGTGCTCGCGATCTTGGGCTGGCTGCACGACCTGGCGCCGCCCGTGGTGCACCGCGACATCAAGCCGTCGAACCTGCTGCGCGGGGACGATGGCCGCGTCCATCTCATCGACTTCGGTGCGGTGCAGCAGCGACTGAACCTGCGCCCCGAGGGTGGCTCCACCGTCGTGGGCACGCACGGCTACATGGCGCCCGAGCAGCTGATGGGGCGGGCCTCGCCGGCCTCCGACCTGTACGGGCTGGGCACGACGCTGGTGCACCTGGCCTCGGGACACCACCCCGCCGATCTGCCCGCGCGCGGCCTCGAGCTCGACTTCGACGCGGTCGTCAGCCTGCCCGAGCCGATGCGGGCCTGGCTGAGGAAGATGTGTGCCGCCGACCCGATGCAGCGGTTCTCGAGCGCGGCGCAGGCCAAGGCCGCGCTCGACCAAGCCCTGGCTCCGCCCGCTCCCCTCCCCGTGCGAGCGCCTCCGGTTCGTCCGGCCCCGCGCAAGAAGGCCCCGAACGTCGCGGTCTTCGTCGCGATCGGTGGTGCGCTCATGCTGGCGATCTCAGTGCTCACGCTGATCCTGGTGGCCGCGCCCGCCGAGCAGTCGGCGTCCTCCGACGACGAGCCGGCGGCGGTGGAGCCCGCCGCTCCCCGCCCCGTGGCCCGGCACTCGGACGTGTTCGTCGAGCTGCAGGGCGAGGTCGCCGAACACCCACAGATCGGGTTCGAGGTCCGCAAGATCATCCTTCGCCGCGCCGAGCCGGGCTTTCCCCAGAGCAGCCTCCACATCGCGGGCGTCGTGTTGAACAACGGCACACAGACGCTGCGCCGCGTCCGGGCGCGCCTGGACCTGCGGGCCTTCAACCGTCAGACCAGCCTGCGATGGACTCAAGTGGACATGCCCAACGTCTCGCTCGACCCGGGCGAGCGGCGGTTCGTGCAGGCGCGGTTCCACGACGTCCCCAACCGCATCGAACGCGTGGAGATGTCGTTTGCGACCGAAACGCTCGAGGACGTGCCCCCGCCACCCGATCCCACGCCCGTGGCGTTCACCGAGGACGCGAAGCTCCCGGGCGATGTCTCGCTGGATCTCAGCCTGCGCCGCACGTGGCCCCCGACCTTCTTCGACGACCTGCGGGACTCGAACGCTCGACGGGTCGCCATCGGCTACGACAAGCGCGTGGTCTTCGACACCGATCTGCGGGTCGAGGGCATGGAGCACCTCGACTGGCTCGAGCTGACGCCCAAGTGCAGGGGTGAAGACGGACAGGAACGAAAGCCGCACAACGATCGCGTGTTTCAGATCATTCCGCAGCTGCTCGGTCACCGCGCGGCCAGGGATGGCGACCTCAACTCGTTCCGCGTCTTGTGCCCCCTGGGCACCAACTCGGTGGACTGGACGGTGACCACGGTCCGGCCCTAGACGGGCCGACCCACGTGCATACCGGCCGACGCGCCCGTGCGGCGCGGTGATAGCCTCGGGAGGTCTGGAACGATAGCCATGCCGCCCGACCTTCATGATGCAGTCGCGGGTGAGCGACGGGACTCCGAGGTCGACCCGACCTTGCACCTCGTCCGCGAAGCAGACCAACTCTACATCCCGGTCACGTGTCACGGCGTGACCCTGAACTTCGGCTCCGACGGCAGCGGCTCGCTGTCCCCCACCGACGGCGTGCGAGGCACGGTGGTCTTTCACCTCGGGCCGCAGGCGCTGCTCGAGGAGGTGGTCGCCGAACAGGTCGACGGCATCGCGACCGCCGAGCAACCGACGCGAACCTGCCTGTCGGCAGACAGCCGCATCGTGGTCGACCTTCGGCCGCAGCAGCGCGGGCGCGAGACCACGGGCGTGCCGTGCACGGTGGCCGGGCTGCAGTCGTTGCTCCGCCGCGCCGACATGCGCACGCTGCCCTTGGCCACCACGGGCCTGCCGTTCGCCTCGCGGCGCGCCTCCCCCCAACAAACCGAGCTGGAAGTGCCCTGGGGGCTGTTCGTCACCCCCGAAGACACCACGCGTCGCGACTGCCCGGACGAGGTCGGCACCGGCTCGCTGGAGCCCGTGTGGCAGCTACGGCTGACGTCGAGCGGCGACGAAGGTCCGGCCATTCGCTTCCACGGTTCGCGCGACTACGACACGGACGACAACGAGAGCAACCTCGACCGCACCGCGCTGCCGGCCGATTCCGAAGACGACGATCCAGAGTGGATCGACGCGACGCTCAGTCCGCTCAACCGCCGCCATCTCGTGCGTCGCACGAGCGACCGCTCCGGTCGCGAAGGTTGGCCCGTCAGCTCGGCCGTGCCCATCGAGCTTGCCGAGCTCGCCCTCAGCCCGCACGGGGCCTGGCTCGACGTCGATCGAGCGTTTCCTTCGGGCGTCGAGGGCGGCATCGGGCTCGCGCACTGGCGCCATCGAGCGACGGCCGGGCGGGACCACAGCATTCGCATCCTGGACGAGGGTTACCTGTTTCCTCTGGGCCACCAGGCGGCTCGACTCACGGTGGCCGAGCGCCGGGTGATGCTCGACGCCCAGCACGACAACGCGGGCGTGGCCGTGCTGCCCGAGCGGGAGACCATCCTCGTCCGCCAGCCCGTGCGGCGCTTCGAGGCCGACGAGCATCGGCACCTGCCCTTCGTCGAGATTCGGCTGCTCGACCATCAGAGCCCGCTGCTCGACCAGGACGCCGACAATGCGATCGGCGGGTCGATCGGGGCCCACGCGACCTGGCCGACCTCCGGCGGCGACAAGGTCCGGTTCCGCGTCGAGGCGGTCGACCATCGCGGGCGGGTGCATCGCTTCTCGATCCCGCTCGTGTTCGTCACCGCGTCTGCGCTCGATCCCGAGGAGCAGGACGTACGGACCAACCTCGACGACCTGCTGTCCGCCTACGAGGCTGCGACCGAGGACCGCCGCGTCTCGCGGGGCGGCGCCGATCTGGCGTTCATCCCCGGCTCGAAGGAAGAGCCCGACGACACCACCCTGGCCACCGCCTGGTTCGACCTGTCGGCCTTCGTCGACCACGAGCAAGCCCTGCCCCGCTTCAACCCGCGATGGACCGGCGCGAGCGGCCGGCTCCCCGCACTGGAGCAGGTGCTCGGGATCTCGGACGACGTGGAGATCGAGCCCTGGGACGCCCCGGACGGCAAATCTTCGGATGTGTTTGCCAGGCTGGTCGGCGAGCTTCCAATCGAAGTGCCCAGCGAGCAGACCACAGGCCTGGCCACCATGGCGTTCACGCCCAGCGCCCTGGCCCGAGGCGCGGGGCCCATCGCCGATCCCGAAGGTTGGCATACCCGCACCTTCCGCCCCGCGGAGCTCATTGGCGACGACCTGGTCATCTTCGGCGTCCTGCCGCTCTTGGAGCTGCTGCCAGACGAGCTGGAGATCAGCACCGACCCTCCGCACGACGACACCCGAGCCCCTCGCTTCCGCCCCAACCCCGGCATCATCTGGACCCCCGAGTTCGACGGCTGGGAAGGCGGCGGCTTCGCGTTCCGCCCCCTGCCCGCGAGTCACGACCGACGCGGCAAGCGAAACCACCGCTTCGCCGTCCTGCGCGACAACACCACGGGCGAGCAATCGGTAGAGGTCCGCTTCGTGGAGTTCGAGTTCGACCTCGGCGGCGCGCTCACCTTCGACTTCCACGACCTCGGCATCATCGTGAGCAACACCGAGGGGGTCGAGTTCTGCTTCACCCTCGAGGAGGTCATCTATCGCTCGGGCCTGAAGTGGTGGAACCGGCTGCGCCACGGCAGCGGCCTCCCGGTGGATTTCGACTTCACCGTCTGCGTCCACGACGACCACGTGCTCTTCGAGGGCTGCGTCTCCACGCCGGATCTGGTGATGGGCGCGCTCAACCTGCGCAACATCCGGGCGTGCCTGGCCGTGTGGCTGCCCATCGACCCCGGCCCGGTCGGCGTCCGCACTCGCATCGCCTCCAAGGCCAACCCCTTCACCGCCACCTTCGGGGGCTTCGGTGCCTTCGGGTGGCTGTCCTACCAGGCGGAGACCGACGGCGCGACGGTCTTCGATGCGGGCATCGGCCTCACCTGGGAGAGCCCGTCCTGGTCGAGCCCCATCGCCTCGGGCGGCCTCGAGATGCGGGCCGGCCTCGCCTGGGACATCCGCGACAACCCCGATGCCCCCGATCGCTGCCGCGTCACCGGTCTCGTGCACATCGAAGGCAGCTTCTCGCTCATGGGCATCGCGGGCGCCAGCGGCTCGCTCGACGTCGAGGTCGGCCGCGACCCCGGCGAGTGCCAGATGTGGGCCCGCGGCGGCATCGACGTCTCCGTCACCTTCTTCCTGACCTTCCCGCTGCCGACCATCCCGATCGACATCGACCTCCCCGGCAAGGACCCGCCCTTCAGCGAGGCGGTCCCCGAGGCGGCATGGCTCGAGCAGCAGGCCGCATTCGCGTAGGAACACCATGCGAGAGCAGCTCCTGTTCATTCCCCTCCCGGCCGGCGTCGACCGTGAACAACGGGCACGCCTGAGCCTTCTGGTCCTGCCCCGACTGACCTGGGACGACCGTGAAGGTCCCGAGACCCGGCGCTTCGGCGACCTGCATGCCGCGTTCGAGCGGTGGCCCGACATCGTCGACGCCTTCGAGTTCGACCAGTGGCGAGCGGTGGTGGAAGACACCGCGGGCACCGAGGTCACCCGGGTCCGCGTCACTCCGCGCTTCAAGGGCGTGGACCGCACGCTGTGGAAGGCGCTGTTCCACAGCCAAGTGCCCGTGCGGCGCTGGCCGAACGAGGCTCCACCGCCGCGCCCGCTCGTGGCCCCGGACTTGTCGGCCCTCCACGGCTGGCTGCGGGCAGCCCACGAGGCCATCGTGGGCGCCAACCCGACCGAGCCTCCCGCCGCCTGGTCGACCGATGCCGACGGCACAGCCCAGCCCAATCGTAGCCTCGTGCCCACGCTCACCACGCGTCGCGACGGGCGGAGCCAGTGGCTCTCCGATCGACTCGCCGCGTCCAAGGATGGCCTCGTCACCGCCATCGACCCCGAAGACCTCGAGGAGGCGGGGTACGGAAGCAGCGGCGGCATCGATCGGCAGCATCCCGACTACCTGGGACCGCAGCTCGACCTCGCGCTGGCGATCCAGGAAGAGCGCTCGTCGGCCCCGCGGTTCGGCACCAAGGGCCACGACCTGCACCAGCGGGTGGGTCTGCTCGGGGACCACCCCACCGTGCTCCGCCGCGTGGGGCTGTCGCTGGACTTCGAACTCGACGAATTGGGCCGAACCCGGCTGCCCAGCGGTCCGCTCTTCGTTCGGATGGAGCTGCCGTGGACCGATCGCTCGAGGATCGACCGGCCCGTGCTGCGCACCGCGTTCTCGGCCGCGCAGGGCCGGGGTGGCCGCGGTTTTCGGCCGCTGCCCGAGAACCCGGGCGGGGTCCTCGAGCCGGGCTACCTCAAGCTCAATCGCACCGAGATGTTCGAGCCCTGCGTCGTCGATGTTGAGGGGGCCGTCCGTGACTTCGCAACCCTCGACCAGCTGATCGACGGGCTGCCCGACGACCCCGCCGACATCGCCGATACCCTCGCCGACGTCCCCGCGCTGCATACCGCGGGGCTGTCGGTGCTGTGGCGGGGCCGCGGGGTCTTCGAGTCGGCCCGGGCCGCCCGGGCGGCGAGCATCGAGACCCAGCTGAAGACCGCGAGCCGAGCCGACGACGAAGACGGTGAACGCGGGCGCCTGCCCGTCGCTCGCCGACCGGTCACGCTGTGGGCCGAGGACACCTTTCGCGGCCTTCGCATCGACGTGGCCGATGTCGCGGACGACAGCCTGCGCTCGCTGTGCGCCCGAACCGGCGCTGCGCGGGACCGCAGCGAACGGGTGCTCACCACCGTGTCCGCCGAGGAGGGTTTCGTCTCGCCCATGCGCACCCGCGTGACCGGGCAACGCCCCGACGGCACCGAAATCGACTACGACCTGCTCTCCGAGCGCATGGCCACGTGGACCGGCTGGAGCCTGGTGGCCGCACGCCCGGGCCCCCACATCTCGCCCGACGACGGGTCGGTCACCGCCCCCTCGTTCTCGGCCCCGCTCGGCATCGCCATCGACTATCGCGTGCAACCGAGCACCCTGCCCCGGCTTCGCTTTGGCCACTCCTATCGGCTGCGGGCGCGCACGGTCGACCTGAGCGGCAACAGCATCGAGCTGGACGAGGGCGACCGGACGTCGATGACTGCTCCGATCCCGTACTTGCGATTCGATCCGGTGCCGCCGTCCGTGCTGGTGCCGCCGCTGCCCGCCGAGCGCGGCGACGGGGCGGAACGGCTGGTGATCCGTACCTACAACGACGGGCCCTCCGAGCAACTCACCAACGCCGTGGCCAAGACCACCGCCCGCTCGGCTTGGCTCGCGCCGCCCACCGCCAGCGCCCACTTGGTGGAGCTCCACGGGGTGCTCGATCCGCCCTCCAGCCTCGACCCCACCGCTCGACAGGACTGGTTTTCGCATACCTGGTCGATCTTGGCCTCCCGCGAGCAAGCGCTGCCCGAAGGCGTCGAGGAAGGCCAGGCGCTGTCGCTGACGCACTACCTGCCCGATCCACTCGCGCGCAGCTCCGCCCTGCACCCTCAAGGAGACGCGCCCACGCCGGGGGGTGGGGTCCAGACCCTGCCCTTCCCGATCATCGATGCCGAGCGAGCCGCGGCGCTCGGGGTGCCGTTCCGCGGCGCCATCGACATGCCGGGTGATCGCAGCTTCGAGGTCGATCGCCTGCCCGCCCGCATCCAGCTGCACGCGGGACAGCTCGAGCAACGGGACGCCAGCTTCGACGCGCCGAGCAATCGATTCGACGTGACCCTGCCCCCGGGTCGGGAGGCTCGCTACACGATGGCCGCGGTGCCCGAGGTGGCCGAGGCGGAGCAGCTCGGCGCGTGGTCGTGGATCGAGCAAGCGCCCACCAACAGCATCAAGATCGAGAGCTTCGCCCGGGGCGAGCTTTGGGCGGTCACGCCTCCCGCCGACCTGGTTTTGGTCCACGCCGTACAGCGCCCGATCTCGGCCCCGCAGATCGCCGTGCCGCCGCCCGATCGCGACGGACACGTCACCCCACAGCCGCAGATCACCCGCAGCATCGGCTCCACCGCGGCCACCCTCACCGGGGGCTACGACGACGTCGACATCCCCTCCACGGGGGTGCTCACCCTGCAGGCCACCTGGTCCGAGCCCGTCTACGATCCCGACACCGACGGTGGCGTGCGCTGGGAGAGCCGCGAGCACACGGCGGTCATGCGTCGCCTCCCCGAGGGGGCGTTCGGCACCAGCACGCAGCCCTTTGCGTCCACAGACACGGTGGTCGAAGCCTGGGGAGACACTCGCCACCGACGGGTTCGCTACCGAGGCATCGCCACCAGCCGCTTCGTGGGCGACTTCCCCCGCAACGCGGGGCTCGACTTCCGCACGGTGGGGCCGCGGGGTGCGGTGGTGAACCTCCCCGCGACGCGCCGACCCGATCCGCCCCAGATCGCAGCGGTCGTGCCCGCCTTCGGCTGGGACGGCGATCCCGGCACCCCGGGCGGCCGCACGCGGAGGGCAGGTGTGCGCGTGTACCTGGCCGGACCCTGGTACAGCTCGGGGGAGGACGAGCAGCTCGCGATCGTGCTGCGGCGCGGCAACGACCCCGACCTCCGCACGTCGCGATGGGGCTCGGATCCCACCGTGACCACCACCGGCCCCAGCTCGAGCTTTCTGTCCTCCGCGCAGCTCCCCGAGCGGCTCAACCAGCGCTCGTCCACGCCGCCCGGCTGGTGGGACATCGAGCCCCTCGAGACCCTGGGCCTGTTGTTGCCGGACGACGACGGACGCAGCGTGGACGTTGTCCTGTTCGAGGTGCAGTGGGACCCGCAGCGGCGCCAGTTCTTTGCCGATGTCGCGCTCGAGCTGCCCGCGTCCTACTACCGTCCCCTGCTGCGGCTATCGGTGGCCCGCTACCAACACTATTGCGTCAACGGCCATGGCGTCGCGCTGACGGACGACCAACGCACCGCGCTGCGCGACAGCACGGGGCTTTCGCGAACGAACTTGGCCCTGTCGTCCGCAGTGGTGGCCGACTTCGTCTCGCTGTCCCCCGAGCGCACGGCGAGCGTGGTGCGAGCGGTCGACGGAGGACTGCACTGGACGATCGAGGTACGGGCGACGCGGAGTTCCGGTCAGCCCACTGCGTCCCGCGAGCGCAATGCGGTCATCGTCTCCGCGCAGCGCAAGCGCTCCAACGACGATGAGTTGCTGTGGGAGACCGCCCCCGACGTGACCAGTGCGCTCGACGTCGCGTTCAACCCCGACGGCAGCCTCGCCATGGGCCTGCTGCGCGAAGAGTCCCCCAGCGGCAGCACGCTGTGGCGCGGGACCCTCGAGTTCCCCCCCGGGTTCGATCCGTCCCGCTATCGCCTCATCGTGCGGGAGGTCGAAGAGCACGACGCCTTCAGCCCCTCCGGCCTGCGCGGCACGGGGCAGCTGCCCGTATACCTCGACGTCGTTCCGCTCTCCTGACGGCGGCTGCTTCAGCGTGCCGCGAGCGAGATCGGCAGCTCGCGAAGCGCCCGGAGCCCGAAGTTGGGCAGGAACTCGGGCGGCGCGAGGCGGCGCCATTGGTCACTGCGCGCGACCAGGCCCTCCAACGCGATCCGAGCCTCGAGTCGCGCCAGGGCAGCCCCCGAGCAGCGATGAATCCCGAAGCCAAAGCCCACGTGCGGGTTGGGGTGCCGCGTCGGGTCGAACACATCGGGCTCGTCGAAGACAGCGGGGTCCCGGTTCGCGGCCGCCAATACCATCACCACGCGATCGCCCGCCGCCACCGTGGTGCCCTCGATCTCGATGGCCTCGGTCGTGCGCCGTGAGACTCGCTGCACCGGGCTCTCGAAGCGCAAGACCTCGTCGATGGTGCGCTCCCAGGCCGAGGGCGTCTGCGACAGGTGCTCTACCAAGGACGGTCGCTCGAGCAACAAGTGCACCGCGTTGGCGATGAGGTTGGTCGTGGTCTCGTGCCCGGCAAAGACCAGCGCGACGCAGTTGGCCAGCAGGGTCTCGTCGTCGAACTCCGGGGTCTCGCGCTGATGGGCCAGCAGCGCGCCCAGCAGGTCCGGCCGAGGCTGCTGACGATGACGGGCCAGCACGTCGCGAAAGTAGTCCGTCATGCCGACCACGCTGCGCTGGCAATCGAGCGCCGCCGCGGGCTCCACCGTGCCCAGGAAGCGGCCGATGTCCTGAGACCACGCGCGGAGCTGCTCGCGGTCTTCGGCTCGCGCGCCCAGCATCTCGGCGATCACGATGGCGGGCAGCGGATACGCGAGCGCCGAGACCACGTCGGCCTCGCCCGCGTCGAGCATCGCCGTGATGAGATCGGCCGCGACCGCTTCGATGCTCGCGCGGCGCTCCATCACCAGGCGCCGGGTCAGGGCCGCATTGATCGTGCGACGCACGGGAGTGTGCTGCGGCGGGTCGGCGAAGAGCAGCCACCGCGACAACGAGCCGAGCAGCGGCGCGATGACCTGACGCTGGGGCTCCGACAAGTGCGCCGACAGGTAACGCACGCGATTGGACGACAGTCGGGGATCACGAAGCAGCGCAGACACCGTGGCGTGGCCCCCGACAAACCACGTGCGGCGCCGGGAATCAGACGCGGAACACAGCGCCCCGTGGGCAAACGCCTGGCGATAGGTCGGGTAGGGATCGGCCAGGATCGAGGGATCGCCCAGGTTGGGCCGCGTATGCGTCGAATTGCTGCTCATGGGGCAACCGCGGCCGTGAGCATAGCGGATGGACGCCCCCGGCAAGCCCGTGAGCGCCCGTCAGCGCCCGTTTCCAAAAAAAATCGCCTCGAAGTGAACACATTGGGCCGAGGTTGGAACTTCAACCGTACCGAGGCGAGGCGCCGTCCCTCCGCGACGCGCGACGACGCTCCCCCGGTCCTTCCCGTCGGTTCGAGCCCGACGCCCTAGATCCATGAAACGAGCCACGACCGCCATCGTCATCGGAGGCAGCATCAGCGGACTGCTGTGCGCCCGCGTTCTCGCCGACCAGTTCGACGAGGTTCGGGTCCTGGAGCGAGACCTGCCCGGCGAGCGCTCGGCGCCTCGCAAGGGTGCCCCGCAGGGCCGCCACGCTCACGTGTGGATGGCCTCGGGCTTGCGCGCGCTCGAGGAGCTGTTCCCCGGGCTACACGATGAGCTCGTCGCCGACGGAGCGGTCCCCACCGACCTCGGTCGCGACGTGCGGTGGTACGTGGGCGGGGGCTACCACGCCCGCAGCGAGGGCATCGAGAGCCTGCAGATGAGCCGACCGGGACTCGAGACTCGGCTCCGCGATCGGGTCGAGCAGCTCGACAACGTCCTCATTCTCTCGGCGACCGCTGTCGAATCGCTGGCCTTCGACGCCGGCGAAGAGCGCGTCACCGGGGTGTTCGTGCAGGGCTTCGACGAGGCGATGTCCGCCGACCTGGTGGTCGATGCCACCGGGCGAGGCTCCCGGACACCGCGCTGGCTGGAGTCGCTGGGCATGCCCGCGCCGCAAGAAGAAACCGTCCGCACCGACCTCGGCTACACCACCCAGGTCTTCCAGCGTTCACCGCTCGGCATCGATGGCGACCTCGCCGTGGCCGTCGTGCCCGACGCGCCCGGCCGCCGCGGAGGCTTCGTCGTGGCCGCCGAGGACAATCGCTGGTTCGTGACGCTGGCCGGCATGCACGGAGACCACCCGCCGACCGACGCCGAGGGCTTCCTCGACTTCGCGGCCAGCCTGCCCGTGCGCGACATCCACGACGCGATCGTCGACGCCAAGCCGCTGAGCGAGCCGGTCGCCTTCCGCTTCCCCGCCAATCGTCGATGGCGCTACGACCGGCTGCGTCGGTTCCCGAGCGGCTATCTCGTGTTCGGCGACGCGGTGTGCAGCCTCAACCCGATCTACGGGCAGGGCATGTCGGTGGTGGCGTTGCAAGCGATCGCGCTGCGAGACTGCATTGCTCGCGGAGGACGAAAGCTGGCCCCGCGCTTCTTCAAGGCGGCGTTGCAGGTCCTGAAGACCCCGTGGATGATGGCGGTGAACAACGACGCCCGATACCCGGAGGCTCGCGGGCGACGGACGCTTCGCGAGCGCATCGTCGCCGCGTACCTGCGTCGACTGCACGTGGCCGCGCGCCGCGTCCCCGCGGTTGCCCACGCGTTCCTCCGCACCGCCAACCTGCTCACGTCTCCCTACCATCTGCTACGACCCCGCGTGCTGCGGGCGCTCTTCGCCCGTGGCGGCTCGAACGCAATCCCGCACAGGTCGCTCCCACCGGGCCCCACGCCCCAATTCCAGCGTGTGCTCATCCCCGCTCACGCCACCGTGTCGCAGCGCCGAAAGTAGCGACGAAGAACGATCGTCGTGGCCGGCCATACCCTTCGATCACTCCGCCGTATCGCCATCACGCCGCGCGCTCGTTCGGTCGACGAGATGGTGTGCCGGGGGCGATACTCTGTCGGTGACGCACCACCGAAGCGTGGTCCGAATGCTGGTCGGACTGGGACTCGGTCTGGCGGGTAGCCAGGCGTGCACGGGGTCGCTGCGCCCCTTCGACTGCACCGAGAGCAGCCAGTGCGTGCTGGGCAGCACCAACGGCGTGTGCCAGGACGACGGCCTGTGCAGCTTCCCCGATGATGAATGCCCCTCGGGCCAGCGCTACGGCGATCACACGGGGCCCGTCGCGGGCGACTGCGTCGAGCTCGGGGGTGCAACGGAAACCACGGGGCAAGTCCCGAGCGCTCCTTCGACGGGCCCGACCCCGACGCTCGATTCCACCTCCACCGCGAGCACCTCGTCGACCGGGGGGAGCAGCTCGGGTTTCGGCGAGACCCTCGAGCCTCCCATGGCCACCAGCGGAGGGCCCGACCTCGACGAGGGCCTGGTGTTCCGGCTGCCCATGGACGGCGCGCGGACGCTGCTCGACGACGTCAGCGGCAACGACCTGCACGGCACCTGCCGCGAATGCCCCACCGCCGAGCCGGGCCAGCAAGGCGAAGCCGCGAGCTTCGATGGCACCACGCAGGCCCGCATCCCCTACGACGACCGAATGGTCACCGAGGACGGCTTCACCCTCACGTTCTGGCTGCGACCCGACCTCTTGACCGAGGGCGCGAGCTACCAGGTCATCAACAAGGGCGTCGGCGACTCCATCCACAACTCGTGGTCGGTCCAGCTCGGGGACCTCGGCGACGACGGGACCTTCGAGGTCTTAGTCCGCATCGGCAGCACCGACGGCAGCAGCGGGGCCCTCGCCCCCGATGCGGTCTTCGTCGACACCTGGACCCATATCGGCGCCCGCCATGACGGTGAGTTCGTCACCGTGTGGATCGATGGCGAGCAGGCCGCCATCGCCCCGCCCCCCGCCATGGAGTTCGACACGCACGACGTGGTCCTCGGGACCGCCGCCAACGACATCGCGGGGGGATCGACGGACGCGCTGCGAGGGACCATCGACGACCTGCGGCTATACGACTACCCGCTCTCGGATGCGCAGATGCTCGCGGTGATGGACGAAGGGGCGCGCTGAAGGGCCGCGGAGCAGCACCTCCGAGCCGCCGCCACTTTTTCCGAAGAAAAGCGGTATCCAAATCAGTTTTCGACCGTCTTGAAGGGCGACCCCAGCGGATCGCCATGAACGACGGCCAGCCGCGAGCCGAGCTGCTGCGCTGCGGCCCCCGCAAGCCGTGCGACTGCCTCCTCCCGCCGCCTGCAAGGAAGACGACGTGTTCGATTGGAATGAACTCGAAACGAAGCTGCTCGACTACTGGTTCGGCTCCATCGACGACGCGACACCGCTGATGGACGACCCCTCCATGGTGCACGTACGACGGTGGTGCTCCAAGGGTCCGGCCATCGACGCCGACATTCGCCAACACTTCGAGTCGTACTACCAAGCGGTCACCAGCTCGGCCCAGGTGTGGAGAGACGTGGCCGCTCGAGTCCGGGACTCACCGCGGGGGAGCCTGGCGCTCACCATCCTGCTCGACCAGATCCCACGGAACATCTACCGGGGCACGGCTCGCATGTACGCCCACGACGGCCTCGCGCTCGCCCTCGCGTTCCGAGCCCTGGATGCCGGGCACGCGGACGCGATGTCCCTGCCGGAGAAGATGTTCCAGGCCCTGCCCCTGATGCACGCCGAGGACCTCACCCTGCAGTGGATCGTCGAGGAGTGGTTCGAGGGGCTCGCTCGCGCCAGCAAGGAACACAGCCCCGACAACGTGGGCTACTACGAGAACGCCCTCGCCTCCGCCCGGCGCCACCGCAGCGTGATCGAACGATTCGGTCGATTTCCCCACCGGAACGAGATCCTCGGGCGCGACAGCACTCCCCGAGAGTTGACGGCGTTACGCGACGAAGAGATTCACTTCTGACGGAAGGCTCCGACCCGCGTGCCCCGGCCACGTCGGTGCCCCCCCGACACCCTGGACACGAGCCGTTGGGATAGAGTCCTCGGAGTGGACGACGATGCCACGCGGCACGACGAGGTCGGCAACGCGCCGACGGTGAACGTCGAAGACGAACCCGCCGCCCCCCCGCCCGAAGGAGCACCGCTGGGTCTGCCTGCCGGAAGCAAGGATCGGGTGTTCTCGGCGCTCTTCGAGGACGGTGAGCCCGCGGAGCAGACCATCGGTCGCTTCCAGATCCTCGGCCGCCTCGGCCGCGGGGGCATGGGCACGGTGCTCGAGGCCTACGACGACACGCTCGATCGCAAGGTCGCGATCAAGCACCTGCACGAGGGCTCGTCCGGCCAGCATCAGGGGCGAATGCTGCGGGAGGCCCAGGCGCTGGCCCGGCTCTCCCACCCCAACGTGGTGCAGGTCTTCGAGACGGGTGAGGCGGACGGGCGAGCCTTCATCGCGATGGAGCTGGTCGCGGGGCAAACCTTGGCCGAGTGGCAGCAGACCCCGCACGACTGGCGCGAGTGCCTGGCGGTCTATCTCCAGGCGGGACGGGGGCTGGCCGCCGCTCATGCCGAGGGCATCGTGCACCGCGACTTCAAGCCGGCCAACTGCATCATCGACGACGCCGGTCACGTCAAGGTGCTCGACTTCGGCCTCGCGCGTGGGACCGACGACGCCGAAGGGCTCGCTTCAGTCGAGAGTCCACCGTCGAGCGGCCGCACCGGACCCCCCAAGCTCACCGACGAAGTGCTCGGGGCGTTGGCCCAGCAGCTCACCCAGACGGGAACCTTGCTCGGCACCCCCGCCTATATGGCGCCCGAGCAGCTGCGGCGCATGCCGGCCGACGCTCGCGCCGACCAATTCAGCTTCTGCGTTTCGCTATACGAGGCCCTGTTCGGCGTCCGCCCCTTCGACGGCATGGCCGGCATGGTGGAGCTGATGGTGGGCCAGCGACCCGCCTTCGCCCCCGAGCCCACCCACGCCAAGCTCCCCCCCGTGCCGAAGTGGCTGCGGCGAGTCCTGCTGCGAGGCATGGACGCCGACAAGCACGCCCGCTTCGAGGCCATGGACGCGCTGCTCGCCGAGGTTCATGCGCAGCGGCAGCGACGGCGGCAGACGGCGCTGGCGGGCACCGCCGTGCTGGTGCTCGCAGGCGCGGGCGGCATCGCCAGCCAGTTCACACAGGTCGCCGAGCGCTGTGAAGGCGCGGCGGCACAGCTCGAGGGCATCTGGGACGACACACGACGCGGCGAGGTCCAAGCGGCGATCGTGGACAACGGCGGCGCGTACGGGGCCGACACCTGGGAACGCATCGAGCCTCGCCTCGACGACTACGCCCACGCGTGGGTCGACAAGCACACCGAGGTCTGCGAGGCCACGCGGGTCAGCCAGCAGCAGACCGAAGACGTGATGAGCCTGCGCATGGGGTGCCTGAGCAGCGCTCGCATCGGCATGCAGGCCGCCGTCGGCGTGCTCGCTCGCATCACCCCAGAGCAAGTCTCCGAGGCGATCGAGCTGGTCTCGAGCCTGGGCGACCTGACCCGCTGCGACGACGTGGAGGCGCTCGAGCGGCGGCGCTCGGAGCTGCCTCCGCCCGAGGACGCCGAGGTGGCCGAGCAAGTCGAGGAGCAACGCGGCCGGCTGGAAGACGCCGCCGCCCGGGGTGACATCGGCGACCTCGACGGCGCCGAGGCCATCACCCGAGAAGTGATCGAGCGCGCCGAAGCGCTGAGCTATGGGCCGCTTCAGGCCGAAGCGCTGCTGCGCCGCGCCACGCTGAAAAAAGCTCGGGGCGAGTACGAGGGGGCGATCGACGACCTCGAGCAAACGTTGGCGCTCGCGCTTCAGCACGGCCATCGCGACGTGCAGTTCAATGCCTTGGCCCTGCTGACCGCGGTGGTCGGCGACAACCAGGGTGACCTGCCGCAGGGGCAGCGTTGGGGGGCCATGGCTCAGGCCATGGCCCGACACTCGAGCGCCGACAGCAGCCACGACCTCATGGTCTCCAGCGCGATGGCCCAGCTCGAGCTTCGCCACGGCCGGTTCGAAGAGTCGCTGGCGCACTTCGAGTACGTCGCCGAGCTCGAGGAGCGCCTGGGCGGCCCCGAAGATCCGTCACTCGGCGAGACCCGAGCCGACATCGGTACCGTCTTGATCCGCCTGGCTCGATTGGACGAGGCTCAGGTCCAGGTTCAGCGCGCACTGGAGATCGGCGAGACCACCTTCGGCTCCCATCACCCCAAGGTCGCGCGCCAGGTCGAGGCGGTCGCCAACGTGCTCGCACGCCAGGGCAAGCTCGAGCAGGCCCTGCCCTACTACCGCCGCACGCTGGCGATCAGCGAGGAGAACCTCGGCCCCGAGCATCCCCAGATCGGCGGGCACCTCAACAACATCGCCGCCATTTTGCTCGACCAGGGCGAGTCGGCCGAAGCGCTCGGCTATCTGGAGCGGGCGCTGGCCGTGAAGGAAAAGGCCCTGGGGGCCGAGCACATCGACCTGGCGAGTACGCTCAAGAACATCGCGCGGGCGCACGTCGAACTCCAGCAAGCCGACCGGGCCGAGGCTCCCCTGCTGCGAGCATTGGCCATCGAGAAGGCTTCGTTGGGCGACGACCACTTCAATGTGGCCCACACCTGGAACATCATCGGCATCGTTCGGGTGGAGCGAAACCAGCCCGACGAGGCGCTGGAGGCCCTTCGCCGCGCGGTGGCGATCATCGAGGGCTCGCAGACGCCCCGCCACCCGATGCTCGGCAATCCGCTCATCAACATCGGCAACCTGCTCCGCGACCAAGGCGAGCTCGACGAGGCCGCGGCCAGCTACGAGCGCGCACTGGCCATCGACGAGGAGGCGCTGGGGCCCGAGCATCCCCATATCGCGATGGTGCTCATCGGACTCGCCGAGACGGCGCTGCTGCGGGGTGATGTCGCGGCCGCCCGGACCTACTCCGAGCGCAATGTCTCGCTGTGCGAAGCGGCGCAGGTGCCTCCCGCCGATCTGGCGCAAGCAAACTTCCTGCTCGCACGAGCGCTATGGCCCTACGCGACGCAGCGGCCCCGCGCCCGCGAGCTGGCCACCAAGGCCCGCGACATCTATGCCGAGCACGGACAGACCGAGCCGAAGATGCACCGCGAGGTCGAAGACTGGCTCGCGAAACACCCCGGGTAGTCGCGAGCCCTCCGCGCCGCTACTCGCGACTGGCGGGGCGAGCCATGAGGGCGTCGGTGAGCTGCTCGGGCGTCATCTTGCCCTGCATCAGCCGCACCAGGCCCATCGACAGCGGCACCGTCACGCCCGTCCGCACGCCGAAGGCCGCGACCTGGCTGGCCAGCGCGGCCCCCTCGACATAGGCACCCGCTTCCTTGGCCGCCTCGGGCAGGGACAGGCCGCGGCACAGCGCGCGGCCAAACGCGATCTCGGGCCGACCATCGCCCGCGACGGCCGCGATGAGGTCGCCCGCGCCCGCCAGCCCGGCGAAGGTCCGGGCCTCGCCGCCTCGGACCTCGCCCACGCGGGTGGCCTCGGCCAGACCGCGGGTGGCCAGCACGGCCAGCGTGCCGGGGCCCTTGTCGAGTTCGTAGGCGTAGCCCATCGCCAGCGCCACCAAGCCGACCAAGGCGGAGGCAATCTCGACCCCCACCACGTCGTGTGTGCTGTACACCCGCAGGCTCGGGCCGCCGATCGCCTCGCTCACCGCATCGACGACCTCGGGGAATTGCGAGCCGATGATCGCCCCGCCCGGCTCCCCGTCGTACAGGCTCTTGGCCACCAGCGGCCCCGCCAGCGCGCCCACGCGGCGACACGGCGTGCGCAGAGCCAGGACCTCGCTCACCGTGGTCAGCTCGTCGCCCACCAGGCCACGGCTGACGTGCACCAGAAGGTGCGAGCCATCGAGATGATGTCCGAGTTCATCGGCCACCTGCCCCACGTAGGGTGAAGGCACGGCGAAGAACACCAGCTCGGCCGCGGCCAGGTCGCGCAGCTCGGTGGTGCACGAGATCGACTCGTGCGACAGGTCCCGGGCCTGGCGGCTCCACAGGATCACCCGCTGGCCCACCCGCGCGGCGGCATGGGCCAGGCTTCGACCGAAGCTTCCGCCTCCGACGACGGCGATGGGCAGGCTCATCGGCGGTGCTCCATTCCCGCGATCTCTCGTGCCGCGATTTGGTCGGCCTCGTCGTCACCGACGATGTCGGGCGCGAAGGTCCGTAGGCGATTTTGGTAGAAGAGCAGCAAGTTCGGGTCCTCGGCCATGAGCGAGCCGCTCTGGATCCGGGCGATGGTCCGCGTGGCGTGGTAGCCGTCCCAGGTCGCGAGCACGGCGGAGAGGATCTTGCCGGGCGGCTGCGTGCGCACGAAGTTGCTCACGTGCACGCGCCCCGCGGCTTCGAGGGCCACCAAGCGGTCGCGGGTCTTGCCCAGGTCGGCCTCGAACTCGTCGGTGGGGATGGCCACCGAGCCGCGCTGACGCAACCGCGCGAACAGATCCATGCCCGGCGTCGCCCGAACCAGGCGTCGGAAGATGACGTGCGCGACCAGCTGCGTCGGCATGATGACCGTCTCGCGCTGATAGGCATCCGCCAGGACCTTGCCCAGCGCGCGGGTGTAGGCCGAGTCGCGACGCGAGTCGACCGAGGCCGTACCGCGCCGCGAGACATAGGTACCCGCGTCGATCTTGCGGCCATCGGGCGCCAGCGAGTCGCCGTTTTCGTCGACGACGTTACCGAAGGGATCGAGCGGCTCGCCGAAGCGGATCACACACATGCTCTCGAGGCCGCGGAACTTGTTGAAGAACGAGATCCAGCGCTCGATTCGCGAGAACTCGTCGTCCTCGATGATGTAGCGGGCGCGCCCTTCCTCCTTGAGGTAGTCCTCGATGAGCGTCTCGGCCTCGAGCACCAGCGCGTAGTTGATGGTGGCGGGCACGAAGTACACGGGGCGGTCGACCCCGCGGGCCCGGTTGCGGGCGAAGGCCTCGACCCCGGTGCCGGCCAGGCCGAGCTTGAGGCGGCTCTCGATGGCGCCCGAGCGACTACGAGTGCCGCCGGGGAAGAACAGCGAGTGGTAGCCCCGCTCGATGACGACGCTCGAGTAGGCCTTGAGGATGTCCTTGTACAGCTTGGCCCGGATGCGGCGATCGACGCGATACGCCCCCAGGTTGTGCATGAAAAACGAGATGATCGGGTTGGTGAACAGGTTCTTGCCCGCCCCGTACACCACGGGCGACAGCCCCTCGCGATACAGCACCCACGCGATGGCGATGGAGTCCAGGTTGGACGAGTGCGTCGGCACCAAGACCATCGTGCCGCGCTTGGAGATGGCGCGAATCTTGTCGATCGGCCCCTCGGTGCCCACGAGTCGATCGAGCCGCCCGCCCCCCTTGAGCATCAGGTTGATCATCCGCGAGGGGTTCATGGCCGCGGTGAGCATCCCGGGGATGAAGCGGCTGGAGAACTCGTACACCCGCGGATCGAAGTTGCCCGCCACGTCGCGAGCCATGTCCGCCGCGATCTCCCGCAGGGTCTCGTGCTTGCCCTCGAGCGACATCCGACCCACCCGCCGCAGCACCCCGCGCCAGTGCTCGAGCTTGTGGCGTGCGCCCTCGGTCTTGGCCGCTTCGAGCCGTCGAATCTCGTGATACGCGACGTCGTTGAGGGCCAGCTCCACCGAATCTTCGGCTTGGTGGCGCTCCATCATGCGACGGACGACCTCTTCGACGACGTCGGCACGCTCGCTGTTGAACCAGAAGATCTTGGGATCGTCTGGGCGGGGGACGTAGGTCCGTAGACGCGGCAACCGCAGCGGACGATTGGGGAAGATTTTCATCGTGAGCGGGGGGCAGGATACCCGAATCCAGCGTCGCATGGCCGATCCCCGCGACGACGCGTCCCCCCGTGGGGCCGCGCCGACGGCGTACGACCCGAGGTGTTACGCTCCGCGCGTGATCGTCATCGTCGGATGTGGCGTGGCCGGACTGAGCTGCGGCATCTTGCTGGCCGAAGCCGGTCACGAGGTCGAGATCTGGGCCGAGCACCTGCCGCCCCACACGACCTCGAACGTCGCCGCCGCGTTCTGGTACCCGTATCAGGCCGCCCCGGTCGACCGCGTGCTGGGCTGGGCTCGGGCGTCACGACGAACCTTCGGTAGGATCGCCGAAGCGGGCCGCCCCGGCGTCCGCATGCATCGCTTGCTCGACCTGTACCGGGAGCCGATCGAGAGTCCGTGGTGGGCCGACGGCGTGCCCGACCATGCGCGACTACGCCCCGACGAGCGCCCGCCCGGGTTCCACGACGGCTTCGGCTTCGAGGCCCCCGTCATCGACACGCGACACTACCTGCCCTACCTCATCGATCGCCTGCAGCGAGCGGGCGGCCGAATCTTCGAGCGTCGCGTCGCCAGCCTCGACGACGCCCTCGAGGCCTCGCCGCTGGTCTTCCATTGCACCGGACTGGGCGCGAAGACGCTCGCCGCCGACGACCTCGTCTACCCGATCCGAGGTCAGCTCGTGCACGTGGACAACCCGGGCGTGGAGCAGATCCTGCTGGACGAGTACGGCGACGATGGCCTCGCCTACGTCGTGCCGCGCGGCGATCACTGTGTGCTGGGCGGCACGGCCGAGCCGCATGTCGACGACCGACGTCCCCGAGCCGAGGACACCGAGGGCATCATCGCCCGCTGTGCCCGGCTCGATCCGCGGCTGGCCAACGCCCGAGTCCGCGACGTGGTGGTCGGCCTGCGCCCGGCTCGACCCAGCATTCGCGTCGAGACCGAAGCCCGCGGCCAGGGGCTCATCGTGCACAACTACGGCCACGGTGGGGCGGGCGTGACCCTGTCGTGGGGATGCGCCGAAGAAGCGGTGCGCCTCGGCCTCGGGCACCTGCACCCGGGGCAGCAACGCCCGGCCTGACCCCATGCGCGTCGCGGTCGCGGGAGGGACCGGCTTCATCGGTCGGCACGTGGTGCAGGCGCTGCGCGACGCCGACCACGAGGTCCGCGTGCTCTCGCGTCGTGCCCCGGCCTCCGACGACGAAGCGGGGCTCGAGCACGTCAGCGCCGATCTGGGTGCTGGGCCTCTGCCCCCTGAGGCGCTCGCCGGCTGCGATGCGGTGGTGAACCTGGTGGGCATCAAGGCCCCGCGGGGCAGCAACGACTTCGACAATGCCCACATCTCCGCCGTCCAAAACCTGATCGAAGACATGCGGCATGCGGGTCTGCGGCGCCTCGTCCACATCAGCGTGGCTCAAGATCCCGAGGCGACGGGCCCCTACGCGCAGACCAAGCGAACGGGAGAGCAGCGGGTCACCCAAAGCGGGCTGGACTTCACGATCCTCCGCCCCGGGCTGGTGTACGGCGTCGGCGACGACGCGCTGAAGAACCTCGTTCGCATGGTCTGGGCCGCGCCCGTCGTGCCCGCGCCCGCGGGCGCCCACGGACCCCTGCCCGCCGTCGACGTGCGCGACGTGGCCCTCGCGGTCGTGGCCGCACTGTCGCGAGCCGAGACGGTGGGAGAGACCATCGACGTCGTGGGGCCCGAGGTGCTCGACCTTCGCGGCCTGGTCGCTCGGGTCGCCGGAGCACTCGAGCTTCCCACCTTCATTCCCGCCGTGCCCGCCGTGCTCGCGCGGACAGGGGCGGCGGTGATGGAGCGGGTCATGCCCGATCCACTACTGTCGCGCAGTCAGCTCTCGATGCTCTCGCGCGGCCTGCCCGGCGACCCCGCGATGGCCGAAGCCACGCTCGGGCTCACCCCGCGGCGGCTCGACGCCGACCGGATCCGCGAGGTCGCCCAGACGGTCTCCCCGTTGCTGCCGAGCGTGCGCCTGGTGACTTCGCGAGCGCACCGCAGCTGGCTGGAAGACACCGCGCAGACCATGCGGGCGTGGCCGCTGGTGCTCGCCCTGGCCCTGCCGCTGATGCTCGCCCTGCCCTCGGTGCTGCCCACCGTCTGGACCCGCATGGCGCTGATCAACGGCAGCCTGATGGTGGTTTTGGCCCTCGCGTTACGGGGACGCTGGACGGCCCTGCTGCGACCGAGAGCGACCACGGTGGGCGCCGGCCTGGGCATCGCGGCCGTGCTCTACCTCGGGGCCGCCCTGTTCATGACCGGGCTGCGCTTGACTGCCCCCGCCTTCGCGCTCCAGGTCGAGACCGTCTACCAGTGGAGCGAGCTGGCGCCCTTGGCCCAGCGCCTCGCCCTACTGCCGCTCATCGTGACGGGCGAGGACCTCGTGTGGCGCGGCGCCATCACCCTGCCCCTGGCCGCCCGCTTCGGACCCCTGCTCGGATGCCTGGCCGCCGGCCTGCTCTTCGCTCTCGCCCACCTCACCACCGGGCCTCCCCTGCTGCTCGTGGCCGCCGTCGCCATGGGCACGCTGTGGAGCGCCCTGGCCATTCGCAGCCGCAGCCTCGTGCCCGTGGTCGTAAGCCACCTCACGTGGGATGTGCTGGTCATGTTCGTCCGGCCGCTCTGATCCGGGCCACCGGAAATGCACCGAAGGTGGCCGAGGTAAGGGGCCATCGTGCACCTCCCCATGCGACAGTCGAGTCGATGAGCGCGATGCTCCAAGCTCGAGCCCTGGTCAAATCCTTCGGGAACCACACCGCGGTCGATGGCGTCTCGTTCTCGATCGATCGCGCCGAGTCCTTCGGCCTGCTCGGACCCAACGGCGCGGGCAAGTCGACCACCATCCACATGCTGGTCGGCGCGCTGGTGCCCGATGGTGGTGAGGTGGTCATCGGCGACGGCCTGAGCCCGAGCGACCCCGCCACCCGGCAGCAAATCGGCATCGCGCCCCAGGACCTGGCGATCTACGAGGAGCTCAGCGCGGCGGAGAACCTGGAGTTCTTCGGCCGGGTCTACGGCCTGCGCGGCAAGGCGCTGACCAAGCGCGTGGACTGGGGCCTGGAGTTCGCGGGCCTGGTCGACCGCCGCAAGGATCGGGCGGAGACCTTCTCCGGCGGCATGAAGCGGCGGCTCAACCTCGCCTGCGCGGTCGTACACGAGCCCAAGCTGCTGCTATGCGACGAGCCCACCGTCGGTGTCGATCCGCAGTCGCGCAACCACATCTTCGACAGCATCGAGCGGCTCCAGGCCGAGGGATGCACGCTGCTTTACACCACGCACTACATGGAGGAGGCGCAGCGGCTATGCGATCGGGTGGCGATCGTCGACCACGGCAAGGTGCTCGCGCTCGGCCGAGTCGACGAGCTGGTCGACGAGCACGGCGGGGCCTCGGTGGTCGAGGTCGAGCTGTCGCAGCTCCCCGACGACGTCGATGCCCTGCCCGGTGAGCGCGACGGCACCTCCCTGCGCATCGAGACCGACGAGCCCTTTGCCACCGTCGAGGCCCTCGGGCGCCAGGGCCTGGCCATCCAGCAGCTGAAGATCGAACGACCGGACCTCGAGCGAGTGTTCCTGGCCCTCACCGGACGCACCCTGCGGGACTGAACGGAGCGACCCCCATGCACGCCATCTGGACTCTCGCCATCAAGGACCTGCGGCTGCTCATCCGCGACCGCTTCTCGCTGTTCTGGGTGCTCGCCTTCCCCCTGCTGCTCGCCCTGTTCTTCGGCTCGATGTACAGCACGGGCAGCGGCGATCGAGCCGCCATGAAGATCGTGGTGGTCGACGACTCGGGCGGCAAGGCCTCACAGTTCGTCGAGCGCCTGTCCGAGTCGGCCGCCATGGAGGTCGACAGCGTCGAGTCCCTCGACGACGCCCGCGACCTCGTGCGACGCGGCGCCCGAGTGGCCTTCGTGCACATCCGCCCCGGGTTCTCGGACGGGGGGTTCGCGATGTTCGCCGGAGGCTCGAGCGACGGCGCGCTGATCGGCCTGGGCGTGGACCCGGCCCGCTCCGCCGAGCGAGGGATGCTCCAAGGCTTGGTCACCCAGGCCCTGTTCGCGGGAACGATGGAGCAGATGACCAACCCCACGCAGATGCGAGAGCAGACCGATCGCATCCGCGAGCAGCTGAGCACCGATCTCCCGGCCGGCTCGCAGCAGCGCCAGAGCCTGTCCGCGCTGATGGACGCGCTCGATCAAGTCAGCGAAATCTCCACGCCGCGGGGCGACGCCACCGAGCCCTCCGCCTCGGCCCCCGCGATGGGCGAAGGCCTCGTCGAGGCGGTGGACATCGATCGCGACCGCAGCGGCCGCCCGCGCTCGGGCTACGAGATCACCTTCCCCTCCTCGATGGTCTGGGGCCTGATGGGCTGCGCCACCGCGTTCGCGACCACGCTCGTCCGTGAGCGCCGGGCGGGCACCCTGCTCCGCCTGCACGTCTCTCCGCTGTCCCGCGCTCACGTCCTTGCCGGCAAGGGCCTGGCCTGCATCCTCGCCGGGCTGGGCGCGAGCACGCTGCTGCTGCTCATGGGGATGCTGTTCCTCGGGGTACGGGTGGGCAACCCGGCCCTGCTCGTCGTGGCCCTGCTCGCGGCCTCGCTGTGCTTCACCGGCCTCATGCTGGTCATGTCCGTGATCGGTCGGACCGAGGCCGCGGTCGCTGGCGGTTCGTGGGTCATCATGATGCCCCTGGCGATGATCGGCGGCGGCATGATTCCGCTGATCGCCATGCCGCCCTGGCTGCTCGCCGCCAGCGACTTCAGCCCCTTCAAGTGGGCGATCTACGCCATCGAGGGGGCCGTGTGGCGCGACTTCTCCCTCGCCGAGCTGCTGCCCTCGGTCGGCATCTTGGTGGGCATCGCCGCCGCGCTGTTCGGCGTGGGAATCGTGGTCTTGCGGCGCCGCAGTCTGTAGCGCCTCGCCCGGCGACTGTGGGACACTGGCTTCGTGTCCCCCGCTGGACCGCCTCCGCCGCCGCCTCCAGCCCCGTTTCTGATGCGGATCTGGAACGCCGCGCCCTGGCCCATGGGCGCGCTCGACGGTGGCGGACGCGTGCTCTTTGCCAATGCCGCGC
>JBCCHT010000068.1:0-40300 GCA_039028615.1 Myxococcota bacterium
GCCAACATCGTGCTCGCCGACGAGATCAACCGCGCCACCCCGAAGACCCAGTCGGCACTGCTCGAGGCCATGCAGGAGCAATCGGTCACCGTCGCGGGCGGGCGCCGCGAGCTGCCGCCGCCCTTCATGGTCATCGCGACCCAAAACCCCATCGAGATGGAGGGCACCTACCCGCTGCCCGAGGCGCAGCTCGACCGCTTCTTGCTCAAGCTCGAGGTCGCGTTTCCCTCGCTCGACACGCTGCGCGACATCGGCCTGCACACCACGGGCACCAACGAGGTGGCCACCCAGCGGGTCATGGACAAGGCCACGCTCATCTCGCTCCAAGAGCTGGTCCGCGAGATCGCCGTGGCTCCGCACGTGGCCGAGCACGCGGCGCGGCTGACCATGTCCACCCACCCCGAGGCTCCGGGCGCGCCCGAGCCCATTCGCAAGTACGTACGCTACGGGGCCAGCCCCCGCGCCATGCAGGCGCTCATCCTGGCCGGTCGCGCCCACGCCCTGCTGTGCGGTCGCGCGTGGATGAGCGAAGAGGACATCCACCAGGTGGCCCACCCCGTGCTGCGTCACCGCATGATTCCCAGCTTCGACGCCAAGCTCGACAACGTCACCAACAACGACCTCGTCGACCAGCTGCTCGCCGCCGCGGCCCAGCAGATCCGCCCCACCGGCTAGCCCACTCATGCTCGTCGATCGAGGCAACCTCTCGCAGTATGCGAGCCTTCGCCTGGCCTCCCCCGGGTCGGTGACGGCGCTCCAGCAGGGCGATCGCCGCTCCCCCTTCCGGGGCCGCGGGGTCGAGTTCGCCGACTATCGGCCCTACGACCCCGGCGACGACGTGCGGCTCGTCGACTGGAACGTCTACCTGCGGCTGGGCATCGCGGTCGTCCGTCAGTTCAACGAAGAGCGCAGCCTGGCCATGAAGGTCTGCGTCGACACCAGCGAGTCGATGCGCTTCGGCGAGCCCCGCAAGGCCGACCACGCCGCCCAGCTGGCCGCCGCCCTGTCGCTCATCTCGCTGACCCATCGCGACCCGGTCGGCCTGTGCTTCTACGGCGGGGAGCAGCAGCTCGCCCAGACCCGGGCCTCCAACCTCGATGGCCTCGCCGAGGTCCTGCACGTGCTCGGTCGCGTCGAGCCGGGCGGGCGCGGAGACCCGCACGGCCAGATCGTCCGCCAGCTCGGCCAAGGTCGCTCCGATCGCATCGTGCTCATCAGCGACATGCTGCTCGAAGACGACGCCCTCGACGCGATGCTCCGGCTCATCGCCGCCTCCAGCCGCTACCCCGCCGTGCTGCACGTGCTGTCCGAGGCCGAGCTCGAGCCCGACTTCTCCGAGGTCGCCAAGATCGAAGACGCGGAGACGGGCGAAGGCTTCGTCATTCGTGACGACGCCTCGGCGCACCGCGAGTACCAGGCCGGCCTCGACACCTGGCTCGGCACCATCGAGAAGCGCTGCCGCGGGCTGGGGATCCGCTACGTCCCCGCGTTCACCCGCGTGGAAGTGCCAGACCTGCTCAACAACGAAATGCGACGGGCCCACATCGTGGAGCACGCGTTCGGAGGCGCATGAACCTGGCCCAACCATGGGCGCTCGCGCTGGCCGCCGTGGCCCTGCCCGTCATCGCGGCCTACTTCCATCGACGGCGCAAGACCCCGCTGGTCGTCCCCAGCGCGATCCTGCTGCGGGTCATCGCGGGCGAGGCCACGCCGCGCAGCCGCTCGATGTCCAAGCCGCGGCACCTACTGTCGCTGCTGCTCGTGCTGCTCGTGCTCGCCGGTCTGGTCGCGGCCATGGTCGACCTGCAGCGCGAAGAGGAACAGCCGCGCAACTACATCGTCGTGCTCGACACCTCGGCCAGCATGGCCACCACCGCCGTCGGCCGCGACGAGACGCGCTTCGACACCGCGCTCGACAAGCTCGAGGCCGCCGTGGGGCGCTTGGGGCAGCAAGACCGGGTCGCCCTGGTCACCGCCGCCGACCAGGCCATCGTGCGGGTCGGCCTCACCGAAGACCACACCCGTGTCCTCGACGTCGCGCGCGAGCAAGCCCCGGCCGGCACCAGCGATGGTTCGGTGGCCGCCTTGCGCATCGCGGACGCGATGTGCCGCGCCAACGAGCACGCCGCCCTGATCCTCATCACCGACGGGGTCGGCGTCTCCGCCCCCAGCACCCGCTGCGCCATCGAGCACGTGCCCATCGGCGGCATCGGCCCCAACGTGGGCATCAGCGCGCTGTCCGTGCGCGAAGCCGATGCCCTCGGCCTGGCCGAGGTCTACCTCGCCGTCGTGTCCGACCTCGAAGAGCCCAAGCAGGTGGAGGTCGAGCTGCTGCTCGACGACACGCTGGCCGAGGTCGTGCCCCTCGACCTGCCCGCCGAGGGTGAGGTCAAGCGTCTGCTGCGGGTCCCGCTGCCGCCCGGCAAGCGGCTCACCGCCAAGCTCCGCGACCAAGGTCCCGACGTGCTCGCCAGCGACGACATCGCCTGGGCGCCGCGCCGCCTCGGCAACCGCGTCCGCGCCCTGCTCGTCACCGAGTCGCGCCTGAGCTTCACCGCCGAGGCCCTGCAGCTGCACCCCCGGGTCGACCTCACCATCATCGGCCCCACCGATCGCACGCCCTCGGGCTCCTTCGATCTCGTGCTCGTCGAGGCCGATCGCTCGGCCACCGCCCTGCCCACCACGAGCCACGTGGTCATGATGGGCGCCCCCGCGACCGAGCTGGGCGTCGCCGTGGCCAAGTCCGAGGTCGACGGGGCCCAGATCGTCCGCTGGAGCTTCGACGACACCCTGTTCCGCTTCGTCAGCTTCGACGAGGTCCAAGTGCCCAAGGCCTCGATCTTCGAGGTCGGCCCCGAGCAGACCTCGCTCATCGACACCGACCAGGGCTCCATCGCCGTCAGCGGTTCCTCCGAGGATCGCAAGGTCATCGTCTTCGGCTTCCGCCCCCACGAATCGGACTTCGTGCTGCGCGTGGGCTTCGTGAACCTGGTGGCCAACCTCGTCGAGTGGGCCGCGCCCCAGTCGGGTCCCGGCGGCGCCACCGAGGGTGAGGTCGAGGCCTTTGCTCAGGCCGCGGTCGAGTCCCACGTCGATCCCCCGATCAACATCACAGGCACCACCCGAGGCGACTGGAGCGGCCCCGTTCGCACGCATCGCTCGATGTGGCAGCTGCTCGCCATGATCGCCGCCGCCCTGCTCGCGCTGGAATGGCTGCTGCCCGCCGCCGCGTTCGGGGTGGGACGGCTGTGGTCCCGCGTGGGCGGACCCCGTCGACGCACTCGGAGGACGGCCTCGTGATCGAATTCCTCGACGGCTGGTTCTACTCTCCCGGCTGGCTGTGGGGCGTGCCCGCCCTGCTGCCGCTGGCCATCTGGGACGCCGCCCGCCGCTGGGGCGAGAGCAGCGTCGCCCGCCGCGTGGTGGGTGCCATCGTGCGCATGCTGATGCTCACCGCGGTCTTCGCCGCGCTGGCCGACCCCCGCTGGCACCGCAACGAGCAGGTCGCCCACGTCATCATGGTGGTCGATCGCTCCGCGTCCATCCCCGACGATGCCCTCGAGTCGGCCATGGAGCGCATCGAGAAGCTCCGCAGCGACCTGCCCGAGGACGTACGCATCGGCCTGATCCTGTTCGACGACGACCCCGAGGTCGCGGTCTTCCCGGGTGATGCATGGGACCCTCCGTCGCCGCTGCGCACCGAAGCGCTCGAGGTCAGCGACATCGACGAGGCGGTTCAGCTCGCGCTGGGGCTCATCCCCGCCGATGAAGGCGGCGAGATCGTGCTGTTCTCCGACGGCCGAGCCACCGCGGGCGGAGGCACGGCCGGCCTGCGCGGCGCCACCGAGCGGGGCGTGGCCGTGCACACCGTGCCCATGCACCCGCACCGCGCCGACCCGGCCCTCACCGCGGTCCTGCTCGACGACCGCGAGGCCCGACCCGGCGCGACGCTCGAAGGCCAGGTCGAGATCGACGGCGCCGCCACGGCGTCGACCGGCGTGGTCCAGATCAAGCTCGGCGACGAGGTCATCGCCACCCCCCGCGTGGAGATCGGCGCGGGCGAGACCATCCAGGTGCCCTTCTCGCATCAGCTCGACGCCCGGGCCGAGCCGGGCACCACCACCGTCGAGGCGACCTTCATCCCCGACGACGCGGCCACCGATACCGACCGAGACAACAACCAGGGCACCGCGACGCTGGTCGTGGGTGAGCCGCCCAAGATCCGTATGATCGCGGGCGCCGAGTCCGATGCCGAGTCGCTGTCCCGCGCGCTTCGGGCGGAGCGCATGGACGTCGAGGTCGTGCTCGTCGACGCGCTGGGTCCCTCGCACGCCGACTTCTCCGGCGTGGACCTGGTGATGCTCGCCAACGCCCCGGCCATCTCTTCGCCGGGCCGCGGCTCGATGGACAAGAACTTCATCGACAGCCTCGGTCGCTACGTCGACGCGGGCGGCGGTCTCGTCGTGCTCGGCGGACCCATGGCCTACGACATGGGCGGCTACCGAGACACCGACCTGGCGCGCATCCTGCCGGTCAGCCTCGACCAGGTCGATCCCGAGATCGAGTCGGCCGCCACCATCGTCATCATCCTCGACAAGTCCGGCAGCATGGGCGCGTACGCCGGCCTGTCGAAGACCAAGATGGAGCTCGCCGACGAAGGCGCGGCCGCTTCGGTCCGACTGCTCCGCCCCTTCGATCGCGTGGCCGTCATGTCAGTGACCGAAGAGGTCTTCATGGAGGTCGACCTCCAGCTGGTGCACGACCCCCGGGCCATCGAGCGCACCATCCTGAGCATTCGTGCGGGCGGTGGCGGCATCTTCGTCTACACCAGCCTCGAGGCGGCCCGAGAGGTGATGAAGCGGACGGACACGCCGCTGCGCCACGTGATCCTGTTCTCCGACGCCGCCGACTCCGAGGAGAAGATCAAGGGCGTGCCCTTCGGCACCTTCGGCACCGGGCCGACCTCCGAGTCTCTGGCCCGGCAGATGCGAGACGAGGGCATCACCACCTCCGTCATCGGCATCGGCGAAGAGTTCGACTCCGACACCCAGTTCCTCAAAGACCTCGCCAAGGCGGGCGGCGGCCGCTTCTATCTCACCTCCGACGCGGCCAAGCTCCGCGGGCTCTTCGTCGAGGAGACCGAGCGCCTGGTCGACACCTCGCTCCACGAGGTCAAGTTCCGCCCCACCGTGCGGACCAGTCACCCGGCCATCGCGGGCATCTCCTACGAGTCGGGCCCGCAGCTCCGCGGCTACCAGGAGATGGAGGCCCGAAGCACGGCCAAGGTCGTGCTCTCCGGGCCCAACGGCGATCCGCTGCTCACCACCTGGCGCTACGGCTTGGGCCAGGTCGCCGCGTGGTCGAGCGACTCGGGGCCGCGCTGGTCCGAGGACTGGCTGGCCTGGGAGGGCTACGGCAAGCAGTGGACCCAGCTGGCTCGCTGGGCGCTGCGCAGCCGCGAGGGCGACGAGACCGCGATCGAGGTCGACTTTGCCGGAGGCCGGGCCGAGGTCCGCGTCGCCCGGCGCGGCACCGATGGCCTGACCCTCGACGAGGGCGGCCTGCGAGCGAAGATCGACGACGGCGAGAGCGTCCAGGAGGTCGCGTTGCGCTCCAACGAGCCGGGGCTGTGGACCTCGGAGGTCCGCACGCGCTCCGACAAGACCTATCAGGTCAAGGTGCTCGACGAAGGCGGCAAGGTCCTGGCCGAGGACACCTTTGCGCCCCCGCCCTCCCCCGAGCGGCGCCATCGCACCATCGACGGCGCGTGGCTCGACCAGCTGGCGACGCAGACCGGCGGCGAGCGGGAGCCCAGCGCGCTGAAGCCCACGCCCGCGGCCAGCGTCACCACCCGGGTGGAGCGACTGTGGCCCTGGTTCGTGCTGCTCGCCTTGGGCCTGCTGCCGATCGACGCCTTCCTGCGCCGACCGGGCCGCGTGGTCTGAGGCCGCTCATCGCCACAGGTGCAGCGCACGACGATGCCGGAACTCGGCGTCGAGATAGTCGTCGCGCGTCGCGGGAGCCAAGCGCGGGTTGACCAGGCACGCGTGGGCGTTATGGGCGTGGTGCTCGGTGGGCACGGACTCCACGAGCAGCACGTTGACCCCCGGCGGCAGGATTTCCTCGGTCTGGACCGTCTGCCCCGGGTCGATGCGCACGCGCTGCTGCGTCCGGCCGTTGAGTCCCAGGTAGAAGTCCACGCTCTGCTGCGCGGTGTGGTTGAGCGCCAGCCGGACATCGAAGCGGACATAGCCTTCGCGCCGCACTCGGCACGCGAGGTGGGAGGGTGCATGCACGCCGATCCCATGGCTGCAGTCGATGCCCTCCCCCACGCTCATCGTGATGTCCTGGTCGGCGTAGAGGCGACCGTTGCGACCGCAGCGGCTGTAGCTGCTGACGCTGTCGAACTCCAAGCCATCGAGGAACACATCGCCACCACCGAGGTCGTTGACCGGGAGTTCGTCGAGACGACGGTACAGGTCGATGACCGCCGCGCGGTGAGGCTCGATCTTGTGGAAGATGGCGACGTCGCGCGACCACAGGTCGAAGCGGGTGTACATCCCGGGGAACGCACAGTGGACCCGCTGGTTGAGGCTGACCATGGCGATGTCGTCGCGCTGCAGGCAGCTGGCGAGCAAGAAGTCGCAGCTCTGCCCCCAGCTCGACAGCCGCGACGCGTACTCCTCCATGAACGCGGCCAGGGCCTCGAGCGCGCGGCGGTTGAGGATGAAGCACGCCCCGATGAAGTAGACCCCGCGCTCGATCCCGGGCAGCTGGCGCATCCAGTCGTCAGAAAACTCGAACGGGTTGCCCCACGCGCACGGGAAGTCGTCGTGGACCTGCCGGAGGATCTGCTGGAGCCCGACGAGGTCGTGCACATAGCAATCGTGCTCGACGAACCAGTACACGTCGTGGCGCGGCCGCTCATCGACGAGCCAGCGCACGCAGTCCCGAAACTTGATGACGTTCTCGTCGTAACGATAGTCGCGGCGGCGCAGGCAGCTGCCGCCCGGGAGCAGCTTCGGGTGGGCGGCGCCGTGGCAGTACACGGGCAGGCCGAGCTCGAGCAGCGGCTCGACCACCAGCCGCTCGCAACGCTCCGTGTTCTCCGCGTAGTCCTGTACGACCAGGCATGCGTCCACCATCGAGCGGGATCATATCCCGCCGCCGGTCAGTCGAGCTCGACGATGGCCAGCTTCGGCATGCCGGTCGCGGAAATCTCCAGGTTCCGCACCCGCCACTGATGCACCACCACGTTGGGCCCGTAAAAGAGGGGGCACATCGGCACGTCGTCGGACACGATGTCCATGATCCGCTGGAGGTTCTGGTCGGAGCTGTCCTTGCGGTAGCCGGCCAAGGCCGCATCCATGCGCTGGCTCTGATATCGCGCGAGGTTGTTGGCATACGCCGCGCCTCGCTCGGCCGTGGGGATCGACTGGGAGTGGCAGATCGCGTTGAGGAAGTCGAAGGGATCGGGCGTGTCGGCGATCCACCCCGCCAGGTCGAGATCGTAGCTCCCCGCCCGGGTCCGCGCTCGATAGTCGAGGCTGTCGGTGGTCGGCATGATGTCGACCTCGAGTCCGATGCGCCCCAGCTGCCGCTTGATGAGCTGCGCCGTCTCTTGCGGGTTCGGCATGTAGGGCCGCGGGCCCCAGATGGTGACCATGCGCAGCGGTCGGCTCGGCTTGACCCCGCTCTTCTGCAACCGCTCGCGGGCCTGCTTGGGATCGTGGCGGAGGCCGTCCCCGCGCCGCCACATCGACGGCGGCAGCACGCTGCGCGCGGTGAAGGCATGCGGGTTCTCGTAGGAGATCCGAGCGACCTCGGCCCGGTCGATCGCCTCGCAGATCGCCCGCCGCACCTCCACGTCGGCCAAGGCCTGGTTCTCGGTGTTGAACGAGAGCATCGCGGTCGAGGTGCCGGGCTGGAAGTCCTTGCGGACCCCCTTGAGGCCGGCCACGTCGTCGCGGGCGAGCGCGGTGGTCAGGTCGATCTTGCCGTCGTTGATCGCCTGCACGAGGTCCTTGGTGGACGGCAAGACCTGGAACTCCACGCGGTCGATCTTCGCCGGGCGCAGGGCGTGCTCGTTGCGATCGACGTTGACGTGCTGCGGCGTCCACCCCCGCTGCAAGACGAAGGGACCGGTGCCGATGAGCTGGTCGCCCTGGCGCTTGATGATGGAGGCCCAGCGGTGGCTCAGCCGAACCTCGAAGCGAGAGTCGTCCTCGGGCAGGGTGAACACGACCTTGCGATCACGGCCGGCGATCTGAGCCGAGCTGGCGATGGACGGCACCCGACGGAGGCTCTCCACCACCTCGGTCGCGGTCACGGGGCTGCCGTCGGAGAACTTGGCATCGGGGCGAATGGTGCCCACGAGCTCGATGCTGCGAGAGCTCTTGCCGCGGCGAACGAGCGGGCCGTCGAAGAGCACCGAACGCGGCTTGCCGGAGTCATCCAGCGCATAGGGTGCGTCGTAGAGCTGCTCGATGATCTGTCCGCACACGTAGTCCTGCACGACCTCGGGGTCGAGGTTGTGGACCGGAGTGAAGAACCCGACGCGGAGCGTTCGCACCCGCAGATAGTAGCAGCGCCTCGCACTACGATTGCGCTCCCACGACGGAACATCGAACCGCCCGAACCTCGCTCGAAACGCGCTCGCGAGAGCGAAAGCACACGGCGCCCGCTCGACACTCCGCCCCCTTCGCACGGCACGGTGCCGAGCCCGCTACGCCTGTCGAACGGGCTCCCTTCGGGTAGGCGAAGGTCAGCGGTTGGAGTCCAGGGTGCGACGGATCCAGTCGCCGACGACCTGGACCACCGAGTCGGGATCGCGCGCCCACGCGAAGTGGGCTCGACCACGACCTGGCCGACTCAACCTCACGCGGCGGGCGTCGATTCGAGCGTGGGGCATGCGACGCGTCAGCTCGTGCATGGCCGCGGGCGGAGCCCAGTCGTCGCCCTGCACGGTCACCGCGACCACGGGCTTGGCCTGCTCGACGGCCTGCGCCTCCCAGTCGCGCTCCCCTTCGATCGCGTAGCGCCCGCTCCGAGCGCAGCTCGACCACTCCTCCATGAAGGTCTGCGACTCGCGATGGCCGAAGCCGAACAGCTTGCCCGGAAACCAACCCAAAAGACGCACCGTGAGGGGAAAGAGCCGACCCGCCAGCTGGACCTGGAGCGTCATCGCACCGCCGTAGCTTCCCCACCATGGGCTTCCCCCCGCCACGAGCACGAGGCCCGCGACCTCGTCGGGCAGCGCGGCCGACCCCAGCACGGCGACCTGCGCCCCCAGGCTGTGGCCCCCCACGAAACACGGGAGATCCGCGAAGCGCTCGCGGGCTGCAGCCACGGCCGCAGGCAGATCGCACTCGAGGAGCTCGCGATAGCCGAAGTCGACCCCGCGGCGGGCCCGAATGCTGCTGCTGCCGACGCCGCGGGCCTCGAGCATCACGAGCGCGACCCCGGCCTCGGCCATCGCCTTGCCGAAGGGCTCGTAGTAGCCGCCCGCGATCCCGAGCCCTCCGTGGAAGACGACCACCGCCCGGGGAGAGGCGGGCGCGAAGATCCGCAAGGTCGTCTGCGCCCCGTCCGAGGTGGTCAGGCGTTGTTCGTGGGTTTCGATGCTCACGATGGATCCTCTTGCTGCTCGAGGGCATGCACGATGGCGGCGGCGGCCCGCTCGACCGCCCGCCAGCTCGTACTCGAACCGGACGCGCAGACCTCGAGCACGGCCTGCATGGTCGCGCGGGAGACCAAGCATGGCGGCCGGCGGCGCAACAACAGCTCGGTCAGCGCGTCGACGGGTGAGGTCGGCGACGCGCTCGGGTCGTCGACTTCGGCTGCGGCTCGTTGCGCGTGGGCGCACGCGTCGGTCTGCAAGCGCTCGCCGTCGATGGGCCGCCAGGGCGGTGCGCCCTCGGTCCGCGCCACCGCCTGCGACACCGACCCCTGCCCGATTCGCTCGGGGGCAGGCGCTCGCTCGTCGGCCCCCCAGGTCTGCCCGTCTTCGTCCTGCAGCCCGGCCACGTAGTCCTCGTAGCTGTCGTTGGCCACCACCGTCAGCACGTTGACCTCGGGATCGAGCACACGCTCTCCGCTCTGGCCGACGGCCAGCCGCACGCCGCGGCCGATCTCCTGCCGCTTGCGGATCTCCGACCGAGACCGCGCGAGCGTGCACAACACGAACACGTTCGGGTTGTCCCAGCCCTCGCGCAAGGCGGAGTGCGACACCACGAAGCAGACCGGCTCCTCGAAGGACAGAAGCCGCTCCTTGTCGCGCATGATCAGCGCGTAGGCATGCTCGTCGGCCGCGCTCTGCCCCGTGCGGGAGTCGACGGCCACGCTACGCCCCGCCTTGCGGCGCTCGGCGAAGTACGCCGCGCAGACCTGGGAAAAGGAGTGCGGCGAGGCCTCGGCAGCCAGCGACTCCCAGCAGCGCTGAAGCTCACGGCGCACCAGCCCCTCGGGCTCGACCCAGTCGGCCACGTGCTCGACGAAGAGCAGCGACAACACCTTGATCCCGCGCGGTGCGAGCTCGGCCTGCCGCTTCACGTGCCGTCGCACGGTAGCCTCGATCTGGGCGGCGATGCGAGCGTGTCGGTCCTCGATCCCGGTCGCGGGTGCGGCCACCTCGATCCGCTTGACGAGCCCCTGCACGTGCGCCTGGCGAGGCGTCAGGCGATGCACGAGCGCGTGGCGATGACGATGGGTAGCCGAGTAGCGGAGCACCAAGGCGGGCGCCAGATCGACCAGCGCGGCCCGGCTGCGGGGGCTCTCCATGCGCTGCGGTTCATCGAGCACGACCACGGGGCGAACCGCCTGCAACGACGCGATGGGCGACTGCCCGGCGAACGCATCCGAAGGCCGCCGCATGAGGTTGCTGGCCTTGTTGAAGGCATCGAGGGTCACCACCATGATCTCGATCTGCGACGAGCGGGTGAACGCGCGTAAGCGACCGAGTCGGCTGCCGTCGTAGGCGAAGAAGCGGTGTCGAGTGCCCGGCAGGATGGCGGCGAAGTGCTCGGCGGTGATGCGCAGGGTCTTGAGCACGCCCTCGCGGATGGCCACCGAGGGCACGACCACCACGATCTTGCGCAGCCCATGGCGGCGGGCCAGCTCGAGCACGGTCCGCAGGTAGGCATAGGTCTTGCCCGTGCCCGTCTCCATCTCCACGGCGAGCTGCGGGCCGATGCCCTCGCCTCGCGGGTCGAGCTCGGTGCGCGGCAAGCCAGCGGCGTCCTGAACCCCGTGCAAAGCCTCGAGCATGCGCTCGGCCTTCACCGTGACGCGATTGGCCACGACCCCGTGCTCCCGCCCCGCGACCATGCCCTCGGCGACCGAGACGTGTGGTTGCCCGGCCACGACCTCCAGCACGGCCTGGATCGCCGCCCGCTGGTGCGGCTGGTCGGGATCGAAGCGCAGCTTCATAGCAGCGATAGCGGGTGTCGCCGGGCGAGGTTGAAGGCCAGTTCGTCGTCGAGGGCCTCGGCCCGACACACGACGGAGGTGCTCGAGGTCAGGCCCCAGCCCGCGACGGCGTCGGCATCGAGCGCGGCGTCGAGGCTCACCACCAGGCGCCGCGCCCCGTGCTCCAGCGCCCAGCACTGCGAGCTCAGCCCTTCGATGCGGGCACTGAGCGGAAACCCGGCCGCGACCGCGGGGCCCCAGGGATCGCGCGGCCAGGGGTGGTGTTCGTCGCGGTCCTCGAGCTTGAAGCAACGCAGCCCTCGCCCGGATGGCCGCGCGGCCGCGATACGCAGGCGAGTGACGTCGGCGATGGTCTCCGCCCCCAGGGTCCGCGCGGGCGCATCGGCGGGCAGTTGCTCGGGCAGCTGCGCCAGGATGCACTGCCGCGATCCGCCCTGCTCGGCGTCGAGGCGGAAGACCGCTTCGGCCGTGGTCCCCGACCCCGCGAAGAAATCGAGCACCACCCCGTCGGGATCGGAGCCCAGCCGCAGGCAACGCTCGACGAGCTCGACCGGCTTGGGGTGATCGAACGCCGCCACGCCCAGGCGCTCTCGCAACGCTCGGGTGCCTCGCTCCGAGCGGAGCTCCGGCTCGTCCCACACCGACTTGGCCTTGGAGGTCTGCGCGCGGTGCTTCTCGTAGACGTTGAACACTCCGTCGCGTCGCCGCCGTGCCACGACCTCGAGCGTCCCGTTCTCGGAGATCGCTGCCTGCAAGCGCGGCTGCCCCCATCGCCACACGCTCGGCGACCCCTCGCGGTTGCGCGGCTCCGTGCGGATCCAGTCGGTGCGGGCCTCGACCGCGACCGGACACAGCCCGTCTTCGTCGGCCGCCTCGGCATCGACCCAGATCGGATAGAAGAGGTTGGGCCGATTGGCGGGCGAAAAGCGAGGGTTGCGATTGCGAAGCTCTCGCAGCTCGTAGGGCCCTCGCTCGTCGCGGTGCTTGGGCGCGGGCCCCTGCCGGGGCAGCGCGCGCACGGGCGCGTCGGGGCTCTTGCCGTAGCACAGCAGGTATTCGTGCGTCGTGGCGATCCGCAGGTAGTCGCGTCCGCCTCGATTGCCGATGACCACCACCTGCGCCACGAAGCAGTCGGGACCGAAGACCTCGTCGAGCAGCACCCGCAGGTGGTGGACCTCGTTGTCGTCGATGCTGATGAAGATCAGCCCGTCGTCCCGCAGCAACTCGTAGGCGACCCGCAGCCGGGGCTCCATCATCGCCAGCCAATTGGAGTGGAAGCGGCCGTGGGTCTCCGGGTTGGCGACCAGTCGCTCGCCCTGTTCGCCGGCCTGCCCGCTGCGACGCAGGTACTGCGCGGTGTCTTCGGCGAAGCGATCGCGATAGATGAAGTCGTGCCCCGTGTTGTACGGGGGGTCGATATAGATGCACTGCACGGTGCCCGCGTAGGCGGGCCGCAGGATCTTCAGCGCGTCGAGGTTGTCGCCTTCGACCAGCACGTCCCCCGCGTCGTCGAAGTCGATGGACTCGGGCGCGTCGGCCACCAAGCGAGCCGCGGGTTCGTCGTGAGCGTGGGCGGCCGCCTCGGACTTGCCTGCGTAGCGCAAGCCGAACGGCTCAAGCTCCATGCGCGCGCGCCTCGGGTCGACCGTGCTGTCCCGGGGCCATGGTCACGACCCGGGCCTGCGTGCCATCGCCCTCGATCTGCACGTGGACTCGCTTCCCCGCCCACGACGCGGCCTCCGGGGGCAACGCCACCCGCAGGTAGTCGTCGGTCAGCGCCTCGAGCCGACCGTCACGGCGAGGCCGACGATGCACCACCGCGTCGGCGACTCGGCCCACCGCCGCGCGCTGACGTTGCTCGGTGTGCGCGGCCGAGATGACCCGCAGCGCGGCCACGCGACGGCTTCGCTCCGCGTCGGGGACCTGGTCGGGCATGCTCGCCGCGGGGGTGTCGCGACGCGCCGAGAACGGGAACACGTGGAGGTAGGCGAGCGGCAGGCTCCGCAACAGCGCCGCCCCGCGCTCGAAGGCCAGCGGGTCCTCGCCCGGGTGCCCAGCGATGACGTCCGAGCCGATGGCGATGCCGGGAATGGCATTGGTGGCGCGATGGACCAGGTCGGCGAAGGTCCCCGCGGTGTGGCCCCTTCGCATGCGACGGAGCACGCCGTCGTCGCCCGCTTGCACGGGCAGGTGCAGGTGCCGACAGATCGTATCGGGGTGCGCGGCCATCAGCGCGAGCAGCTCGTCGTCGACCTCCTGCGGATCGATGGAGCTCAGCCGCAGGCGAGCCGGCCCCAGCTCGGGCAGCAGCGCGCGCACCATGTCGGCCAGGCGTTGCCGCGGCCGCAGGTCTCGCCCGTAGGTCCCCAGGTGCACGCCCGTGAGCACGATCTCGGGCACCCCGGCCGCCACCATGCGACGGGCCTGCTTCACCACCTCGGGGATGGCCAGGCTCCGCGACGAGCCGCGCACCTTGGGCACGATGCAGAACGCACAGCGATAGTTGCACCCGTCCTGCACCTTGAGCATCGCCCGCGAGCGACGGGGCGCGACCGCAGGCGGCAGCGGCGTGAAGGGCAGGCGCCGCGTCAGGGCCGACGGAGCGATGAGCGTCGGGGCCGGGGTGGGACCCAGCGTCTCGAGCACTTCGTTCAGCTCGGCCTTGCGACCGTTGCCCAGCACCGCATCCAGCCCGGGCAGAGCGGCGGCGGCCTGCGGATCGGCGTCGACGTGGCACCCGGTCATGACCACCCGCAATGAAGGATGGTCGCGACGCGCCCGACGGACCGCCCGGCGCGCGTCCGCATCGGCGCGGTGGGTCACCGTGCAGGTGTTGAGCACGTAGACCTCGGCATCCTCCAGGTCCTCGACCACGGTATGCCCCGCCCGTTGCAGGGCCTCGGCCATCGCGTCCGACTCGAACTGGTTGAGGCGACAGCCGTGCGTGTCGATTGCCACCCGCACGCCCGAAGGCTTAGCAGAACCCCGCCCGCGGCGAAATACCGCCGCCCCCGCGACTGCCGCAGGCGCTAGTCGATGCGCTGCGGCGCGCTGCGGCCCGGACTCCAGCGCCATCCATCCGTGTCGCCGCCGACCTGCACCCCGCCCACATGCCGTACCGGGGCCGTCCCGTGCTGCATATAGTCCCGCCGACCCGCGCGAGCATCGTGCCCGAGCGCGGTGGCGGTGACGGTGCGGTCCTGCCACGCGCCCTCCGAAAACTCGACCGCCCCGCCCCGCGCCAGCCGGGACAGCACCGCCCAGAACATGAGGTCCCCCAGGTAGGGGCGTGGCTCGAGCTCGTAGGTCAGGGTGCGAAACAAGGACCCCGCCGACACCGGGCCCGACTCCAGCGCGTCGAGGGTCAGTCGCTCGGTCAGCGAAAGACCCGTGTCGATCCAGGGAAGCTCCTGCAGGTGCCGCGAAAGCGCCCCCGCCATGATCGGCAGCGCCACCGTGCCCGACTCCGCGATGGCATGCAGCGACCGCGGCGACGGCTCGCACAGCGCGGCCCAGACCTCGGTGCCCAGCTCGAGCAGGTCGTCGCCGACCGGCGCCCGCACGCGATGCAGACTACGAAGCGCGGTGGAGGACAGCTGCCCCAGGCCGTGGAAGGGCTCGACGCCATCGAAGCGATCGATGCACACGATCGACAGCGCGCCCGCGGGGCGGCGGCGGGCGAACTCGGTCAGCACCCGCGCCAGGATCAACTGATCGTAGCTGTCGTGCTCGAACCACAGCACCACGTCGCGGTAGCGCTCCGCCGCCGTGGCCAGCTCCTGGTAGCCACGGTTCAGTTGGGCCTCGACCTCGGCCCGCGTCCCGCCGTAGCTGTCGGCGATGAACTGCGCCCGCGTGGCCAGCAACGCCGCGCCATCGACCACGGGGCCGTCGCAATACGGATCGGAGAACTCGAGGAAATCGCCCTCCACGCCCGCTTGCTGCAGCGCCTCGCGAATGTCGGAGCCACAGCGAATGTGAACGGTGTCGTGACTCGTCATGTTCGTTCCCTCCCCCACCAGGCCACCGCCAATGCAACCGCGAAGGGCACCACACGCTCCCAGGGGCCGCCCGCCATGCCTTCGATCGAATACGCAGCCACGCTCAGCGAAAAGCCCAGCACGATGGAGGCCAAGCGAGCGCCGGGCCGGACCGCCCCCGCGCTCACGCGCACGAGCAGCAGGGGGCCGAAGGCGGAGCCCATGGCCGTCCATGCAAAGAGCACCCGCGAGAAGATTTCCTTGCTCCCCCACAATGCCAGGCCGATCGCGATGGCGCTCAGCAGCACCACCACGATTCGCGTCCGGGCCAAGGGCGGCTGCTTGCCCGCCTCCGGGTCCTCACCGCGCAGATCGTGGGCCACCGACGACGCCGCCACCAGCAGCTGGCTGTCGGCCGTCGACATCACCGCCGAGAGCACCGCCGCGATCATCACCCCCGCCACCATCGGCGGCAGCAGCGAGCGCGTGGTCTCGATGAACGCCACCTCAGCGTCGGCCAAGGGCGGCAGCAGGGCCCGCGCGCACCAGCCCACGACCAGCATGCCCGTGTACATGACCACCGCCCAGCCGATCGCGATGGCGCGCCCGCGAACCAGCGAGTGTTCGTCGCGCACGGCCATGAAGCGATTGACCACGTGAGGTTGGCCCGGGTAGCCGAGCCCGATCCCGAGCAACCCCACCACAAACCCGATCGCCGCCGCGGTCGGCATGCCCCGCACGAAGCTCGTGTACCCATCGACCGAGACGTCCCCGAGCGAGGCCATGAGCGGCCCCGGACCCCCCACCGCGACCAGGGCCGCGAGCGGGACGATGATCGCCGCCGCGGCCATCACCAGCCCCTGGAGCGTGTCGGTGATGCTCACCGCCCAAAAGCCCCCGAGCAGCGTGTACAGCACGATGATGCCGCCCCCGAGCCCGATGGCGGCGGGCATGGACATATCGAAGGTCTGGTGGAAGGTCTTGCCCGCCCCCTGGAACTGCGCGGCGACATAGGCCAGCAGCGAGATGAGCACGATGGCGGTGCAGACCCAGCGGATCGCCGACGACCCCCGGGAGCCCGGCGGACCCGCCAGGACATCGGTGACCGTCAGCGAGCCGTCGTCGTGGCTCAGCCGTCGCAGCCGCGGGCCGAGGAAGTACCAGTTGATGATGAAGCCGGCAAAGCAGGCGGGAAAGAGCCAGAACGCGCCCAGCCCCCACGAGTAGGCCGCCCCGCTGACCCCGAGCAGCGTCCAGGCCGAGGACGAGGAGGCCGACGCCGAGATGGCCGCGACCCAGGGCCCGAGCTGTCGGCCGCCGAGAAAGAAGTCGGCCGTGTCGTGCGTGCGCCGGTTCGCGATCAAACCGATTCCCACCAAGACGAGCTTGTAGAGGATCAGAGTGATCGCGATTGCGAGAGACTCACTCACGGCGAGGCACAGGGTAGCAGGCCCCGAGCCCCATCACGGACGACTCCGAGCGGAGCCTACTCGGCCGGAGCGTACTGGTCGGCCCACATGAGTTCCATCATGGCGTAGAGCCCGTTGGCATCGTCCTCGTCGTAGGAGGACACCAAGCCCATGTCGGGATGGAGATCGTCGACGACGGCCATCGCGGCCTCGCCGGAGCTGAAGCCCATCGCCTCGTACTCGTGCAGGGCATCGCGAGACGGCGCCATGCTCGAGTGGCACGTGCTCGCGGTGCCGCCGCATCCCCCGGTGGGCGGAGGCGGCGGAGGCGGAGGCGTGATGTCGCAACCATCGTCGCGAATGTCCTCCAGCCCCAGCGCGTCGCGATCCAGCTGCTGGTCACAGCCCCCCAACAGGACCAACGCCAGCGCTCCGGCCCAACTCGCGTGCACGCCCATCATCCGCGTGCGACATCCTCGACTCTTCATGATTGACTGATTCTTCATTGCTGCTCCCCGGATCACCCCAAATGGCAATCGATGTATCTGTTTCGAGACGCGTCGTGCTCGACCGACCGAGCACTGGCGCACAGGTTCATTGGCGGCTCCGGACCAGCGACGGATAGGTCGCGCCCGAGCCCAAAATCGTGTTCGTGACAGTCCTTGGCGGCGACGTTCTCCGCTCTACCGCGCACGCAGTGTGTAGCCAGCCGCTCCGCGGGACGTGATGGCGATGAAGGCCGAGTCCCCGGCGCCGATCGACACGGAGGTCTCGGGCTCCAGCGAGGTCACTCGAACCTCCTCGTCGCCCACGACGACCACCCGACCGGCGATCAGGTCGTTGCGATCCGACGCGAACTCGAGGGTGCGCACCTCGGGGTCCACGATGTCGATGTAGTCGATGCCGTACTCGGAGACCGAGCCCGACACCTCCGACTCCAACGTGAGTTCATCGGCGACGCGGACATCGGGCACGTCGAAGCTCGAGAAACCGTAGCCGAGCTGCGGCGCGTCGAGGTACATGGCGACGATCATGTCTTGATACAACTCGAACGCGCCTTTGGGATCTCCCACCTGCTCGAGCGCGGCGTCGATCCCATCCCAGCCATCCTTGGGCTCGAACGTGATCGCCTGCATGAGCGAGGCACCGCCCCGTTCCCACAAGAAGCTGCCCCACAAAAGCGCCGCCCCGTAGTCGAATTCGTGGACCTCCGGCTCGCCCGGCCCCCAGTTGCGATCCGGTTGGGCGACGAAGCCCTCGAGCCACTCGATGTCGGTGAAGTAGCCGTTGGCCGTCATCGCGGCCTCCGCCAGGCTCTCCTCGACCCACATCGCCTCGTCCTCGTCATACGCCCCGTGGATCACGTGTTGGATCTCGTGGGTCGCGATGGACGCGGAGAACTCTCCGTCGAGCGGCTGCAGCAGCGGCCCGTCGAGGTGGATCTGCGGGTACTCGCACCAGTCGCACAGGTAGCCGTCGCCGCCGCCGTGGGTATCGACGACGAAGATCGGCAGCTTGCCCCCCGGGAACTGCGAGTCGTCGAGCGGGCCGAAGATCGCCTCGTTGTTCATCAGCGCGCCTTGGCCGGGATCGATGCTCCCCGATGGCGATTGCTCCTCCAAGATTCGGATGAGCCCGTCGATGGACTCGTCGGACACGACCCCCGGGTCGACGTCGTCGGCCACGTAGACCACCACGTGCTCCCCTTCGGCGCGACACGTCGCGGTCACCGTCTCGAGGGAGAAGCTCTCCCCGTTGTAGACGAACGTGTACGGAAACTCTTCCCCGCACGACTCGGCCTGCTCTTCGGCACCACCGGGGCCTCCAGTCCGGCCCGTGGCCTCGGGATCACAGCCGCCCGCGAGCAACAGGGCCACCCCCACCATTGCCGCGCAGTTGTTCATCTTCGACGTCTTGCCACCAACCATCTCGAACGGGTCCTTTCGCGAGTACGACTCGCCGCGTCATCGGCTCCGAGCGCGGCGTGCCATGCCGCCGTTCGGGAACCCAACCTCATCGAAGCGTGAATACGAGGGCTCGCCGTGGAGCCGGCTCCGTTGCGGCGACGCGTCGACCGTGACGCCGCAACCAGTAGTGCCCCTACTCGACCAAGTTCATTCACCGCGGGCCGATGCGATGCGGGCCGGCGAAGATCGGTCGGGCGCTTGGCCGACGCACGTGGGCCGAGAACGGCATTTCCGCCCAGTTCAGGGCAAGCGCAGCTCGACCCCGAGCGAGGCCCGACCGCCGAGCGGGGACGCACGAAAAACCGCGATCGAGGATGGTCCCATGCGGATGTCGAACCCGGGCCGGGCCAGCGCGGCGATGGCATCGAGCGACAGGCCCAGGCTCACCCGAGGACCCAGCGCCAGGCCCAGTCCGGAGCCGGCTTCGGCTGCGATCCACGGCGCTCGCTCAACGCGGGGCAGCACCTCGGCGCCGCGTCCGAACGCTCGCATCGCGCCCCCGGCCAGCCCGGCGCACAGCGGGATCTCCAGGCGCCCCCGCGACCACGTATGACAGCCCCGCACGCCTCCGCCGATCATGCGCGCCTCGATCCGCGACGGCACCGCCACGCTGGCGTCCACGGCGGTCGAGCTCGGGGTCCAGAACATCGCAAAGACGCCGACGTTCCAGCGAGCCAGCCGCAGCGCGACCGAGCCACGGATCTCCGCCGACACCGACGGCAAGACGCCGATGCCGGGTCCCAGCGAAAGGCCCAGGCCGACGCGGGGCCGAATCCGTCGACGGGGGCGCTCGGGCGGCAGCGGCTCGGCCCGGGCCTCGGTGGGCTCGTCCGGGCTCGGCGTCGTGGGTGGAGCCTCGCTCTCCGGCTCGACCTCGGCATCGTCGGGCACAGGCGACGGCACGGGCGTCGGCGATTGCACGGGCGGCGGCGCCAGCGAGCCCGCCACGACCATCGGACGCAACGCGACCGCCACCACCAACGCGGTCGCGTTCGCCAGGGCGGCGCAGCGCGGGGCATCGAAACGACGCTGATCCACCGCGTCGCCATGCCGCGCCGAAAGCTCGACCACGTACCCGTCACCGCCCGGGCTCACCACCGCCTTCACCTGCGTGGAGACGCCGTCCATCGACCCCGGGGGCTGTCCCACCAGGCGCTCGATCGTCGCTCGAACCTCGGCCGCATCCGGGCACCCGGCGGGGCCGCGCCCGTCGAGCTCGAGCCCGGCCGGCGTGGCCCCTTCGGCGGGCGCGGGAGCCCCAGCCCCAGCCAGAGCTCCCGCCAGGAGCACGCTGACGACGCCCGACAAGCCTCGGTCTATAGCCGAGGCCCGACGTCGGCACCAGCGTGCAGGTGTGACCCGCTCAGCAAATCTCGCCGGTCTCACCAGGCAGACACACCATCGGGTCGGCCGCACCGAGCAGACAGTCGATCAGCAGCGCCTCGTCCGTCTCGGCCTGGCACTGCGTGAAGTAGTCGGGCTCGCGCAGCTCGGTGAGCTGCTCGGTGGCGTCGCAGCTCTTGTCGTGCTCGAGCACGATCTGTCGCAGGACTCGACCGTCGGGGAGCACCTCGAAGCGGTAGTTGTCGCGGAAGTTGACCTCGTCCTGCACCCGGATTTGGTAGACCCCGACTTCGCCCGCGGCCAGCCCGTCGAGCACGCAGTCCGCCGCATCGAGGTCCTGGAAGCCGACGGGGAACTTCGGGAACAGAGAGTCGAGCTGGTAGATGACCATGTCGCAGGCGTCGGGGGCCCCGCAGTCCTCGAGGGAGAAGTTCACGTTGCAGTCGTGCTCCATGTAGAAGCAGTCGCCGCCCGTCCCGGCCATGCCGGTCTCGCCCGGGCCTCCGGTAGCGGTTGCGGCTCCGCTCTCCTCGCCTCCGGTATCGAGCGCTCCTCCGCTCGCGGTGGCACCCGTGACCATGCTCGTCGCGCCCGGGCCCGACTCCTCCTCGCCTGCGCCCGCCGTTTCTTCGGCCGCGCCTTCGGTGGTGGTCATGCCGTCGCTGTCGACGGGAACCTCACCCACGGTGCCGAGGTCGACCAAGCACCCGCTGAGCAGTGAAGAAGCCAGAATCAATCGAATGGAATAAGTCATGTGCAGTCCCTAGCACCGCCGCCACCGCCGGTTGTCACGAAAAAGATCGACGGCCGTGAACCAGGGATCGAGCGGTGAGCGGCGCCACGCGCAAAGCACCCCAGGCGCGACGCAGGGTCGCAACTACGCCCCAATTGGCCGCAGACCCCCGTGCTAGGTTGGCGCGTCGCCACCCCCCCGATGTTCCCCATGCGCGCCCGTCTCCTCCCCTTTCTGCTCACCGTCGGCTGCACGACATCGGCGGCGGACGACTCGACGACCACCCCGCCCGACGCCTCGACCTCGAGCGCAACCGAGCCGCCCACCGCCTCCTCGGGCGTCGACTCGGCCACGGGCAAGGCGACCTCCGATGGGCCCGCCGACTCCTCGGGTGGCAGCGTGGACTCCACGGGCCTCGGCTCTACGGGTGAGCCCGGCTGCCCCGCCCTGCCCGATCCGACCCCGTCGTGGCTGCTCCCCATGCAGGAGGACATCGTGGCTCGGCTCGCGGGCGCGACCGAGCTGACGCCGGGCGTCACCCTCTCCGACCGCTCGACCCCGGCCAGCCGCGCGGCGACCCGCGACTTCCTCGTCGAGCAGCTGGACACGCTGGGGCTGGGCGGGCAGCTGCAGACCTACTCGGACACGGGCACCAACGTCTACGCCGCGCTGCCGGCCACCCTCGAGACCAACCGGACGATCGTCATCGGGGCCCACTTCGACAGCGTGCCGGGCAGCCCGGGCGCCAACGACAACGCGACCGGCGTAGCCATGGTGCTGAGCCTCGGCCGCTGGCTCCAAGACCTCCCCTGCCGTGATCTCAACGTGCTGCTCGTGCTCTTCGACGAGGAGGAAATCGGCTTGCTCGGCAGCTTCGGCTACGCCCAGTGGCTCGCCGCGCAGGACCTCGACGTCGTCTCCGTGCACACCATCGATCAGATGGGCTGGGACGCCAACGGCGACCGCGGCCTCGAGATCGAGCGCCCCGACCCGGGCCTGCTCGAGGTGTACGAGCAAGCCGAGCCACTCGCGCCCGGGGACACGCCGTTGACCGAGACTCAAACCGGCTTCACCGATCACGTCTCGTTCCGCAAGCTGGGCTTCGACGCGGTCGGTCTCACCGAGCAGTTCGTCACCGGCGACACCACGCCGCACTACCACCTGCCGAGCGATACCTTCGAGACGGTGGACCTCGGGTTCTTGGCGTCGAGCACCGTGCTGCTGCACGTCGCGATCGGTGGACTCGTCGCGTCCGAGCCCGACGCCTGATCAGCGGTCGCCTCGGCCCCGACCGCGACGACCCGGCAGCAACGCTCGCAGCGACGGGCGAGGCAGTCGCGGCATCTTCCACAGCGCGGCCGCGAGCTGCTTGGCCAGGTGCAGCGGGGTGGCGCCGCGAGCCTCCACCGAGACGCGCTGCCCCTCGAGATCCTCCATCGCACCTCGCGCGATCGTCCGCTGCCCGTCCGAGCGGATCTCGACGACGAGGCGGGCCACGACCGGCAGCTCGTCGTCCTCGACCCTCGAAAGTGCCTCGTCGGTCTCGTCGGAACGGGACATTGCACGAGATCCTACCCCTTCGAGGCCCCAATTCGTGGTCCGCCTCACGCAACGGACCGCCGCAGCATCTACTTGCGAAATACGCGCGATGATACGTTCCCGGTTAGTCGATGCCCTGATGGCGCACGGAGCGCCACCCCCTCGGAGGGGGGCATCGTCCACCTTAAGAAGGAGGTTCGAACCGCATGAGACGACGTCCGCGAATCGCCGGCCTGGCTGGGCTCGGTGCTACGGCGCTCGTGCTGAGTGCCTGTCAGGGTCAGGGGGCGTTCAACGCCATCCAAACCAAGCTGGCGGAGATTTCCGATCAGCAGACGCAGATCCTGGACCGCATCGGCCAGCTCGAGACGAAGATTGAGAACATGCCCGCTGCTGCACCTGCAGCTCGCGGCAAGCAAGCCCCCAAGGGTCCGCAGCCTGGACGGCCGGATCCCAAGGCGACCTACAAGGTCGCGGTGGGCGATGCCCAAACCAAGGGTCCCGCCGACGCGAAGATCACGATCGTCGAGTGGTCGGACTTCCAATGACCCTACTGCCAGAGGGTCGGTCCGACTCTCAAGCAAATCACTGACGCCTACGGCGACGACGTCCGTATCGTCTTCAAGCACAACCCGCTTGGCTTCCATCCCCGGGCCATGCCTTCCGCGCTCGCAGCCGAGGCTGCCGGCAAGCAAGGCAAGTTCTGGGAGATGCACGACAAGCTCTTCGCCAACAACAAGGCCCTCACCGACGAGAACTTCGACAAGTTCGCCGGCGAGCTGGGTCTCAACGTCGAGCAGTTCAAAAAGGACATGGCCGACGCTGGGCTCAAGAAGAAGATCACCGGTCAGCAGCAGCAGGGCGTCGGCCTTGGTGCTCGCGGCACCCCGGCCTTCTTCATCAACGGCCGCTTCCTGTCGGGGGCTCAGCCCTTCCCCGCCTTCAAGGCGGTGATCGACGAAGAGGTCAAGAAGGCCGACAAGTTGATCGCATCGGGTACCCCGAAGGCGAAGGTCTACGAGAAGACGATCGAAAAGGGCAAGACCAAGGTCTAACGCCCCGGCAGGCTCGCCTGCCCGTTCGTACGACAAGGGCCGCTCTTCCCTCGGGAAGGCGGCCCTCGTCTTTGGTTTCGGCCTCGGTGGTCGCGACCTAGCCGGCTGCTTCGGCCTCGGCCTTCGGCTTTTGTTCGGCGTCGCCGTCGGCCGCGGCGGCCTCTTCCTCGGCCTTCGTCCGCAGGGCTTCGGCTTGCTCGGCCGTCGCCGCGCAGCGGAACCCGAAGTGATGGAAGGGCTCGTTCTTCGGGAAGTGCGGCCGTCGGAAGATGCCCGTCGCCCGCGTCTCGTCCCAGTACCAAGACCCGCCCCGCACGATTCGCATGTAGTGCTTGGCGCAGGGCTCCTCGCCGTTGCAGGGACCCCGCGGATCGATGCCCGTGCAGTCCTCCCCGCACTCTTCGTAGCTCGGCGAGTACCAGTCGATGACCCACTCCCACGAGTTGCCGACCATGTCGTAGAGGCCGTAGACGCCCGGGTCGCGCGACGCCACGTCCCAGGGTCGCCCCGTCTCCGGCTTGCTCTTGCCCTTCTTCACGCCGCAGCTGCGTCCGCGCTCGTCCTTGATGATCGCGCGCTCGCAGGTGACCGGCTCGTCACCCCACGGGTACACCGCGCCGTCGGGTCCACGCGCCGCCTTTTCCCACTGCGCTTCGGTGGGCAGGTCCTTACCGTGCACCTGGCAGTACTTGCGCGAGTGGTACCAGCTGACGCCCTGGATCGGCATCTTCGGATGGTCGAAGTCGAGGTACTTGGGGCCCGCTCGATCACAGCGCCGCTCCTTTTGGCAGCGCTTGTACTCGCGGAACGTGACCTCGTTGAGATCCATGTAGAAGGTCTGCAGGTGGATGGTGGCCTGGGGCTTGGCGTTGGCCGGCTCGTCCTCGTCGGTGCCGCGGATGAACGCGCCGCCGGGGATGCAGGCCATGCCGGGCGGCGGCTCGGCGCACGGCAAGATCGGCGTGCCGTCGGGGAGCGTCGGCGGCGGCTCGGGTTCCGGCTCGGGTTCGGGTTCCGGCTGCGGGGCGGGCTCGGACTCGGGCTTCGCCGCGACAGGTGCGGCATCCGCGGATGACGCAACCGGCACGGGTGCCTCGGCCCCGTCGGGCGCCGAACTCGAGACGGCCTCGGATCCACGGCAGCCCCCCGCCACGGCTCCGCTGGCCACGATTCCCACGATCCACAGCAACGAATGTCGAACCACGATGCGGACGGGCATACACCGCAGGACCCCTCGCCCCCAAACAATGAAAGCGGGCCCCGAAGAGGCCGCAATTTCAGCTCACGACAGATTTGCGAGCCTCATTACTTTCACAATCTTCGCTGATCAGTTCCTTCCGCGGCGCGACCGATGGTCGCGCGCACTCCCGCCCCGGTGGATCGTCCCCTCGATCGAGCCGCGTCCGGGTGGGGGTTCGAACCCGCAATCGTGGGGTGGTCGCGGGCATGATCGGCCCTGCTCGCGCGTTGGTGCCTACCGCAGGGACCCCTGGCGTTCGACCTCGTTCAACGCCAGCCGTTTGGGGTTTGTACGCTGCCCCGGTTACACTGCACTCGGCTCCCGACCAAAACCCCCCCCATGGCGGACCGAGTCCCAGGTTTCTCCAAGACCCAGCGCTTGGAAAAGGGTGCCCGCCACCACCTCGACGACTCGAGTGCCGACGTAGACTCCGCGAGCCTTTCCGCTTCGAGCTTGGAGATGTCGATCAGCGAAGAAATCGGCCACGTGCTGCGTGACCGCTACCAAATCACCGACATCATCGGTGAAGGTGGCATGGGCGTCGTGTACGAGGCCTGGGACACCCAGGTCGAGCGCAAAGTTGCGATCAAGCTGGTGCGCTCGGACACCACCTCGGACCGCAAGTTCATTACGCGATTCCGACGGGAGCTGGAGATCACCAGCCAGCTGAGGCACCCGTCCACCATCCGCGTGTTCGAGCACGGGGAGACCGACGACGGTCGCCTCTACATGGTGATGGAGCTGCTCACCGGGGAGAGCCTGGCCGACCGCATGGAGCGGGGCCGCATCACCGAGATGGAAGCGCTCCAGGTCGCCCGGCAAGTCGCCGAGAGCCTCAGCGAAGCGCACGAGCACGGCGTCTTCCACCGCGACCTCAAGCCCGACAACATCTTCATCGAGACGGTCGGCGTCTCCAAGGTGGTCAAGGTCCTCGACTTCGGCATCGCCGGCGGCGTCGATGCCACGCGCCTCACCCAAGCGGGCGAGGTGTTCGGCACGCCGCAGTACATGTCGCCCGAGCAGTGCAACGGCCTGCCGCTCGACCACCGCACCGACATCTACTCCCTCGCCGTCATCCTCTACGAGATGATCGAGGGGCGCCCTCCCTTCTCCGCCGAGACGCCCATGGCCACGATGCTCAAGCACGTGCGCGCCAAGGTGCCGCCCGCACGGCATGCGTCCAAGGAGACCGGCCGCATCATGTCGATGGGCCTGCGCAAGGATCGGGGCAAGCGAATCCAAACCGCCGGGCGCTTCGCCGAGCTCATCGGCAGCGCCATCGGCAACCTGCGGGCGATCAAGGAAGGGCGCGACAGTGCCCAGACCACCGTCCCCACGCCCACGCCGTCCCGCTCCTCGGCCCTGGCCACGGCGAGCACCATGTCGACCGGGCTCCCGGTCACCATGCCGCCGCCCATGGGTCCGACCCAGAGCGAGCAGACGGGCAAGCTCGTCGCCATCGTGCTCGGCGTCGCCGCGCTCGTGCTCGTCGGGGTGATGGTCTTCGGTGGCGTCGGCTCGTCGGGCGAGACGACCAAAGAAGAAGACGACGCCGCCACCGCGGACAGCGAGGGTGCGGCCGAGGGCGAGTCCGGCGCGCCCGCGTACGACAGCTTCCCCTTCAACCGAGCCCTGGTCCGTACCAACGAAGCCGGCGCTCAGGTCTTCGTCGACGGCGAGCCGCAGTGCATGACGCCCTGCGAGATCAAGGTCCCCGTCGACGGCGTCTCGCACGAGATCAAACTCAAGAAAGAGGGCTTCACCGACGTCGACCGCAACTGGCGTCCGAAGAACGTCGGCGAGCCCTTGCCGCAGCTGCCCGACATGCAGCCGCTGCGCGGGACCAAGAAGAAAAAGAAGAAGTAGGGGCGGCCCGCGCTGGCCCCCCTGCCGACCCCGGTAGGCCGGATAAACTGGGGGCTCGGCTTGTCGGACCCGTGCGGGCCTGCCATCCTTGGCGGCTCCCATGGCCGATTCCGATGATGATTTCGCGAGCTTGTTCGAGCAGTCGATGGCCACCGGGTCGGGCACTGCCCCCAGGCCGCGGACCAAGAAGCTCCAGGCCGGTCAGCGCGTCAAGGGCACCGTCGTCGCCATCAACGACGACACCGTGTTCGTCGACGTCGGCACCAAGGCCGAAGCCCGGCTCGACCGCAGCGCGGTCGTCGACGCCAAGGGCAACCTGAAGGTCTCCGTCGGCGACCCCATCGAGGCCACGGTCTCGCATCCCGGCGGTCGTCAGCCGCCGCAGCTGGTGATGTCCTTCGGCGGTGCCGGGCTCGACACCGCCGCCCTCGAGCTCGCCGCCCAGAGCGGCACCCCGGTCGAAGGCGAGGTCACCAAGGCGGTCAAGGCCGGCGTCGAGGTCGACATCGGCGGCACGCGGGCGTTCTGCCCCGCCAGCCAGGTCGAGCTGGGCTATGTCGCCGACCTCGAGGTCTTCGTCGGGCAAAAGCACTTCTTCCGCGTGCTCGAGGTGCGCGACGGCGGACGCTCGGTCGTGGTCTCGCGCAAGGCCCTGCTGCTCGCCGAGCGCGAGGAAAAGGCGGCCGAGCTCGCCACCCGCCTCGCCGTCGATGCCGAGCTCGATGGCATCGTGCAGACCATCCAGCCCTACGGCGTGTTCGTGGACCTCGGCGGCCTCCAGGGCCTGGTGCACATCTCCGAGATGGCGCACTCCCGGATCTCCAGCCCCGAGGACATGGTCGAGGTCGGCGAGTCGGTGCGGGTCAAGGTGCTGTCGATCGAAGCCGCCGCCTCGGGCAAGCCCAAGGACATGCGGATCTCGCTGTCGATGAAGGCGCTCACCCAGCCCAGCGCCGAAGAAGCCGCCGCCGCCACCGGGGGCAAGACCGACGAGGTCATCACCGCCACCGTGGTCAAGGTCGAGGGCTTCGGCGTCGTAGTCGACACCCCGGCCGGCCAGGGCGTGGTGCCCAACAACGAGCTCGCGCTGCCCCCCGGCAGCGATCCGCGACGTGCCTTCAGCACGGGCGACGAGCTGTCGGTCGTGCTCAAGCGCCGCGACCAAAACGGCCGCCTGCGCTTCTCGGCCAAGGCGGTCGAAGAGGCCGAGGCCCGCAGCAACTTCCGCCAGTTCCGCCAGGGACAGCGCGCCAACAAGAAGGGGCTCGGCAGCCTCGGTGACCTGCTCGCCGGGATCGATCTGTCCAATGCACCCGACGGCCCGGCTCAGGCCGCCGCCCCGGCGCCGCAGCAAACCCCAGCCCAGGCGGCTCCCGCCTCCGAGAACGCGCCCCGCCGCAAGGGCCGGCGGCGTCGCGTCTGAGCCCGTAGCGCTCCCATGGCTGCCGTCGACCGCTCGGCTCAGATCACCCTGCGCACGCTGATTACGGCGCGCTGGGTGCTCCTGGGCCTGCTGGTCTCGGCCGCGCTGGCCGTGTCGCTGTCGCCCGACTTGATCGGGCCGGTGCTCAGCTGGTTCCCGCAGTCGCCCGACCCCACCGCGTTCTTTGCCACGCTCGGGGTCTGGCTGGTCGCCAACCTCGTGACCCTGCAGTGGGTGCTCAAGCCGGGGCGCGCGACCCAGGGCATCGCCGGTCTGCACCTGCTGATCGACGCCACCGTGCTCACCGTGCTGCTCGAGCTTTCGGGCGGCGCCACGAACCCGTTCACCACCGTCTACTTCGTCCCCATCACGCTGGCGACCCAGGTCTCGCCGCGGTGGACGTGGACGCTGGCCGGTTACTGCCTGGTGGGCTTCGCGATCCTCTTCGTCATGCAGCCGCTGCCCGAGCCCGACATGCACGCGGGCCACATGATGGGGCACGGAGATCACTTCGCGGGCCACCTGCGTGGCATGTGGATCGCGTTCGGGGTCTCGGGCGGGCTCATCACCTACTTCGTCCACCGCATCGCGCTGTCGCTGGCCCGGCAGCGCAAGGAGCTGGGGCGGCTGCGCGAGCAAGCGATCCAGGGCCGGCACCTCGCCGCGCTCGGCACCCTGGCAGCGGGAGCCGCCCACGAGCTCGGCACCCCGCTCGGGTCGATTCAGCTGCTGGTCGGCGAGCTGCCCCACATGAGCGAAGAGGAGCACACCGAGGCGGTCGGCACCATCAAAGGCGAGATCGGGCGCTGCAAGGAAATCGTGCACCGCATGGCCAGCCCGGAGATGAGCGTCCAGAACCTGGGCGCCGAGGGGGCCGAGCCCTGGCCGGTCAGCGTGCTGGGCGAGCAAGCCCAACGCGTGGTGGCGGCCAGCGACATCGAGCTGCACCTCGACATCCCGGCCGAACTCCACTCTCGGGTCCCGCGCGAGCCGGTCGAGCAGATCCTGCGAGAGCTGGTCGCCAACGCGGTGGATGCATGCCAGCGACGGGAAGACGGCAAGGCGGCCATCACCGTGGCCGCCAGCGAAGACGACGACGAGATCGTGGTCGAGGTGCGGGACCAGGGCGTGGGCATGGACTCCGAGGTCGCCGCCCATGCCTTCGACCCCTTCTACTCCACCAAGGCCGAGGGTGAGGGCATGGGCCTGGGCCTGTACCTGGCGCGCGCCCAGCTGCGACAGCTCGGAGGCCAACTCGAGCTGGAATCGACGGCCGATCGGGGGACGACCTTGCGTATGCTCTTACCCATCCAGCCCGCCTCGATCGCCAGCGGGTTCAACTCCCGGAACACCTGAGCATGCCGTACACGATCTTGCTCGTCGACGATGACCGGACCTTCTGCGCGGCCCTGGCCGGAGCGCTGCGCCGCCGCGGGCACCAGGTCTTGTTGGCCCACGACTACGACGACGCCGTGTCCGAGGCCAAGGCATGGAGCCCCGACCGCGCCGTCATCGACCTGCGCATGCCCGGCCGAGGCGGGCTAGAGGTCGTCCAGACCCTGCACGAGGCCCTGCCCGAGCTGCGCATGGTCGTGCTCACCGGCTACGGCAGCATCGCCAGCGCGGTCGAGGCGATCAAGGCCGGCGCGGTGCACTACCTGACCAAGCCCGCCGACGCCGACGAGATTCTCAGCGCCTTCGATCGCACCGAGGCCAACATGGAAGCCTCGGCCGAGCTGCCGCCGCAGCGGCTCGAGGAGGTCGAGTGGGAGCACCTGCAAAAGGTCCTCACCGACGCCAAGGGCAACATCTCAGAGGCCGCCCGACGCCTGGGCATGCACCGCCGGAGCTTGCAGCGAAAGCTCGCGCGGGGCCGCCCCGGTCGTGATGGCAGCGACACGGACGGCGGCGAGAGCCCCTGACGCGCCCGGAGTCGCCATCCGCCGCCACCGCCGGGCATCACCCCGCGAGCGGATCGTGCGACCGAGCACATCGATGCGCACTGCTGGCTCACGCGTGATGAAACCTGGTTCAGAAACCGGCGACGAGCACGTAGGGTCCAAGCTCCAATCGCCATGTCCCGACGTCTGTGCACCCTCGTCTCCCTCCTCGCCGCCTGCACGACCACGCCGATGACCGAGAGTCCTTCGTCTCCCGAAGCCGCCGGCTCCGCCACCTCGGCGGAAAAGCCTGGGCTCGACTATCCCGCTACCACCCGCGAGGACATCGTGGAGACGATGCACGGGGTCTCCGTCGCCGACCCCTACCGCTGGCTCGAGGACGTCGATGGCCCCGGCGTGCAGGACTGGATGGAGGCCCAAGACGCCACCGCGCGTGAGTACCTCGGCGCCCTGCCCCGTCGCGACCAGCTCGAGTCTCGGCTCATCGAGCTGACGTACATCGACGCCGTCTCGCCCCCGTACCACCGCGGCGACAAGTTCTTCTACTCGCGCAGCCACGCCGACAAGGAAAAGTCGATCCACTACTTCAAGGTCGGCAAGGACGGCGAAGAGCAGGTCTTCATCGATCCCAACACGCTCAGCGAGGACGGCAGCATCTCGGTGAGCGGTCGATCGCCCAGCCCCAACGGCCGCTACGTCGCCTACAAGCTCAACGAGAACAACGCGGACGCGGCCACGATGTACGTCCGCGATCTCGACACGGGCAAGGACAGCACCGTCGACGTCATCGAGGGGGCCCGCTACGCCTCCGCCTCGTGGACCCCGGACAACCGCGGCTTCTACTACGTCTGGCTGCCCACCGACGACTCGATCTCCGTCGCCGAGATGCCCGGCCACGCCGAGCTTCGCTACCACCACCTGGGCACCGACCCCGCCAAAGACGAGACCGTCTACCCCGCCCAGCACGATGCCACCACGTTCATGGGCGGCTCGGTCTCCTTCGACGGGCACTGGCTGTTCCTGTACCGGGTCCGAGGCCCTCGCACCGAGGTCTACTTCAAGGACCTGCGCAGCAAGAAGGGCAAGCGCAAGGGCTTCCAGCCGCTGGTCACCGGGTTCACGGCGCAGTACGGCGTCACCACCCACGACGACCGCTTCTACGTCACCACCGACGAAGGCGCGCCCCACTCCCGGGTCTTCGAGGTCGACCCCGCCTCCCCCGAGCGCAAGGACTGGCGCGAGATCATCCCCGAGCGCGACGACGCCGTGCTCCAGTACGCCTACGTGGTGGGCGGGCACCTGGTCACCAACTACATGGTCAACGCCCGCAGCGAGCTGCTCGTCCGCGACCTGCAGGGCAAGGTCGTACGCAAGGTCGAGCTGCCCGGGGTCGGCACCACGGGCGGTCTCATCGGTCGCCCCGACGAGGACGAGGCGTATTTCTATTACACCTCCTTCACCCAGCCGCCGATGATCTATCAGACCTCCGTCTCCACCGGGGAGACGGGGCTGTGGGAGACCATCGAGTACCCCGTCGACACCAGCCAGCTCGAAGATCACCAGGTCTGGTACGAGTCCGCCGACGGCACCAAGGTCTCGATGTTCGTCGTCCACAAAAAGGGCCTGAAGCTCGACGGTAGCCACCCCACCCTGCTGGGCGGCTACGGTGGCTTCGGCGTCTCGATGACCCCCGCCTTCTCGCCCGCCGCCGCCCTGTGGGTCGAAAACGGCGGGGTCTATGCCGTGGCCAACCTGCGTGGTGGTGGCGAGTACGGCGAGGCCTGGCACGAAGCCGGCATGCGCGGCCAGAAGCAGAACGTGTTCGACGACTTCATCGCCGCCGCGCAGTTCCTGGTCGACGAGGGCTACACCATGCCCCGCAAGCTCGGCATCCGCGGGGGGAGCAACGGCGGCCTGCTCGTCGGCGCCGCCATGACCCAGCGCCCCGAGCTGTTCGGCGCCGTGGTGTGTGCGGTGCCCCTGCTCGACATGGTCCGCTACCACCGCTTCGGCAGCGGGCGCACCTGGATCCCCGAGTACGGCGACCCCGACGTCGCCGAGGACTTCGCCTTCATCTCGGCCTACTCGCCGTATCACCGGGTGAAGGACGGCACCGACTACCCGGCCATGCTCATGCTGTCGGCCGACAGCGACGACCGCGTCGACCCCATGCACGCCCGCAAGTTCACCGCCGCCATCCAGGCCGCGAGCGTCAGCGCCGAGCCGGCCATCATGCGCATCGAGAAGAACGCGGGCCACGGCGGGGCGGGCACGCGCCGTACCGCGGTCGCCGAGAGCGTCGATACCTACGCGTTCCTGCTGTCCGAGCTGGGGGACTGATCGACGCGCCGCGGCGGGCGAGCTACGCTTTCGTGCTCGCCATGCCCACGCCCCCGACGCCCGAAGAGCTGTCCCCCGCCCAGCGCAACGAGCTCCGCGCGCTGCTCGAGCAGCTCGCCACCGAGCTCGAGGACGCCATCGCGCGCAGTGCCGAAGAAGCCAAGCCGGTCGACCTCGACACGCCCATCGGGCGACTGTCGCGAATCGATGCCATCGCCCAGCGCGAGATTTCCCAGGCCGGGCGGCGCACTCAGGCCAAGCAGCTCGGCCAGGTCCGGGTCGCCCTCGAGGAGATCGACGACGAGGAGTTCGGGCTGTGCCGGTCGTGCGACGAGCCGATCGGCTTTCCGCGGCTCAAGGCACGGCCGTTTTCCACCGTGTGCCTGCGCTGCCAGGCCGCCCGCGAGGCTCGCTAGCCGCCGCGGCCCGCTCGGGCACGAAGCCGCGGTTGCGATCGACAAGCGTCGACGCTTCCGCGAGCGACGGCGAGTGGCCAGCCGCAAGCCGTCGTCGTGGTGCGTCGTGCCCTCGTGGTCCCAGCGATTCGGCTGGCCATGACGTGATGCGTCGCGTCGCGTGTCCGAGCCGGACGGGGAGCAGTTCGGACGAGGAGGGCCGCAGGGGCCCCCGCGGCCGCAAGCGGCGTCACCAACGCCATCGGCCCACGGGTCGTTAATGATCGTTGTTTTCGATAGCTATGAACTGAAAACGAAATACAACATTCAATCGCGATAATGTATTAAAGAAAACGAATATCAATTTCATTGACATTCAACGTACGCAGTGCGAAGCGACCACGTCAACGAACGAGGACACCTATGCGCACCTCCATTTACGTGACTGGATTGGCCGCGGCTCTGACCCTGACGGCCTGCAACAACGACGACGGCGGAAGCCAAGCCGACGGCACTTCGACCGGCTCGGACGAGACCGGAGACGAGACGGCCGGCGACGAGACGGCCGGCGACGAGACCGAAGGCTCTCCCGCCGATCCCCCCGACATCTACGAGTTCGAAAGCCGCTTCGTCGAAGATGCGAGCAGCGTCTCGCACGGTGGCCAGACGACCCGGCACTTGCTGATCCAAGAGCTCAAGGACTTCATCGGCGATCTCGACGACACGATGTACGTCGGCTCCGCAGCGGGCGACGTCGTGGCCGATCTCAACTTCTGGTACGACTTCAAGAACAACGGCGGCGAGGCGGGTGAGCCCATCACCTTCGGCCTCGAAGGCGCCACCCTCATGCAGACCACCTTCGGTGAGGTCGGCAGCGTGGCCAGCGTCAAGGACAAGATGGCCGACATCGAGTCGGTGGCGGGCTGGGAAGGCGGCGTCGCCGGTTGGGGCGATGGCACCACGACCCCCAGCGCCCTCATCGATCAGTGGTTCCTCGAGCTCGAGACCCAGGTCTTGGCGCGAGCCAACGATGGCAACATCCCCACCAACCCCGACGGCCAGGACATCGCGGAGCCCTACGTCAGCGCCGATGGCCTCGACTACCAGCAGCTGATCCAGAAGTTCCTGCTCGGCGCGGTGGCCTTCTCGCAAGCCGCCGACAAGTACATGGACGACGACGCCGACGGCCATGGCCTGCTCTCGGACAACACCGAGGCGTCCGAGGACAAGCCGTACTCGGCGCTCGAGCACGACTGGGACGAGGGCTACGGCTACTTCGGCGGCGCCCGTGACTACATCAACTACAGCGACGACGACCTCGCCGATGTCGGCTACTTCGACACCAACGGCGACGGCATGATCGACCTGGGCAAGGAGATCAACTGGGGCGCCTCGGTCAACGCGGGCAAGCGCGACCGCGGGGCCAACGTCGGCACCGACTTCACCAAGGAGGCCTTCGACGCCTTCCTCGCTGGCCGTCACCTCATCGCGACCTCGGGCGGAGCCCTGAGCGACGAGCAGATGACGGAGCTGCAGGGCTACCGCGACGCCGCGCTGCTGGCGTGGGAAAAGGCCATCGCCGCCACCGTGGTGCACTACATCAACGACACCTTGCAGGACATGGGTGCGGCCGGCACGGACGACTACTCCTTTGCCGACCACGCGAAGCACTTCTCCGAGATGAAGGGTTTCGCGCTCAGCCTCCAGTTCAACAAGAACCACTCGCCGCTGTCGGGCGCGGACTATGGCGCCCTGCACGAGGCCATCCGTGACCGTCCGGTGCTCCCCGGCAGCGACGAGGTCGACGCCTACCGGGCCGACCTCAACGCGGCCAAGACCATTTTGCAGGACGCCTACGGCTTCGATGCACAGAACATGGGCGATGCCGATGGTAACGACGGCTGGTGAGCCGACGCCGACCAGAGCCCACCGCTGGTGGGCTCTGGGCCTGTGCACGGTGGCGTTGCTCGGGAAGGGCTGCAAAGAGTCCGACTCCATGGGGTCGACCGATCCCGGCGAGTTCGACCACGCGGCGATGCTCGAGAACCTGAGCACCAACGTCATCCAGCCCGCCCACGACGAGTTCCTGAGCGCGGCCGACGAGCTGGTCGCCGCCGTCACGGCGTGGCAGGCCTCGCCCTCGGGGGACACCCTCGAGACCGCACGCCAGGCCTGGCGCAACGCCATGCGCGTCTGGTCCCGGGTCGAGGTCATGCAGATCGGTCCCGCCGCGGGTCCGTCGGCTCCGGGTGCGGAGTCTCTGCGCGACGAGATCTACTCCTGGGCCACAGTGAGCGCCTGCTCCGTGGATCAGCAGGTCGTGTCGGGCAGCTACACGGATCCCGACTTCATCGACAACAAGCTGGTCAATGTCTACGGGCTCGACGCCCTCGAGTACCTGCTCTTTTACGAGGACACCGACAACCAGTGCCCCTCGGCCTCGTCGATCAATCGCGACGGTCTGTGGGACGAGCTCGATGCCGACACCGTCACCGAGCGACGCGCGGCCTATGCCGTGGTCGTGGCCGAGGGCGTCGCCACCCGAGCCCAGACCCTGGCCGATCGATGGGACCCCGACGGGGGTGACTTCGGAGGCCTGTTGGCCACCGCAGGCACCAACGACGACTCGGTCTACGAGAACGTGGGCCAAGCGGTCGATGCCGTGTACGCAGGGATGTTCTACGTGGACACCCAGGTCAAGGACGCCAAGCTCGGGCGCACGAGCGGGCGTTGGAGCGAATGCGCCAACGAAGAGTGCGGACCGCAGTTCGTCGAGTCGGCGTGGGCCCAGCACTCGCTGGAGAACGTCGTCGGTAACCTGGAGGGGCTTCAGCTGCTCTACCACGGGGGCGCCCCCGAGGGCGACGGCGTGGGCTTCGACGACTTCCTTCGCGCCAAGGAGGCCGACTCGCTCGCCACCCAGATCGGTGACGCGATCGCACAGGCCCTCACCGTGGCCGAGGGCACCTCGGCTCCGCTGGTCGACACCCTGTCCGACGACCTCGCTCAGGTCGAGGGGCTCTACGACGCCGTCAAGGCGATCACCGATCCTCTCAAGAACGAGTTCGTCATCGTCCTGCAGGTCACCATCCCCAGCGTGGGCAAGGGCGACACCGACTAGCATGGAGACCGTAGTCGATGCAGTGGTGGCTCCGCTCGAGTACTTTCTCGAGCCGGACCGTCGCATCTACTACGGCTTCTTGCTCAGCGCCGCCGTGTTGGCGCTGTGGGTTCATGGGTCGGGGCGCCGTGGTCTTCGCGGCGCCCTGACGTCGCTGGTGCCGTGGCGCCAGTGGTGCAGCGCGTCGTCCGGTCTCGACGTGCAGCTGTGGCTGGGAAACGCGGTGGTGCGGGCGCTGCTGCTCACGCCGCTGCTCGTATCGAGCATGACCGTGCTGCTCGCCGTCGCGGGCACGCTCGTCGATTGGTTCGGTCCCCCCTCCCCCAGCGCGTGGCCCCGCTTCGCGGTCGTCACCGCGTACACGGTGGCGCTGTTCGTCGCCGACGACCTGACTCGATATCTGGTGCACCGAGCCATGCACCGCATCCCCGCGCTGTGGTCCATTCACCGGGTGCACCACTCGGCCGAGGTCCTGACCCCGCTGACGCTGTACCGGGTCCACCCGCTGGAGTCGCTCCTCATGGGGCTGCGCTCCGCGTTGACCCTGGGGACGGTCAGCGCGCTGTTCTATTACGCGTTCCCCGGTCGCATCGCGCAGTGGGAGATCGTCGGCGTCAACGCGATCAACGTGGTGTTTTCGGCGCTCGGCTCCAACCTGCGCCACAGCCACGTGTGGCTGTCCTTCGGCCCTCGGCTCGAGCGATGGTTCATCAGCCCGGCGCAGCACCAAGTGCACCACAGCTCGGCGCCGCAACACTTCGACACCAACTTTGGCGCCTTCTTGGCGGTCTGGGATCGTCTCGGTGACACGCTGCGTACGACGCATCGTCGACCGGGCCCAACGACGGCCCCGCTCCGCTTCGGCCTCGGCTCCGACAAGCCGCATCGCGACCACTTGTTGTCGGCCTACGCCGCCCCCCTCGTCGACGCCTTCCGCTGGTGGCTCGCGTACCGCAGCTCTCGCCGCATGCGATGACCGATCCAGGGTCCCGGACGCCACGGTAGGCCCCGCCCCCCCGCACCCGGTGGACCGGGGGAGCCCGCACGCTATCCTGCCGCGGTGCGCCTGTTCGTCGGCCTCGATCTACCGTCCTCGGTCAACGACCACCTCTCGCTCGTCAGCGGCGGCATCCCACGCGCGCGCTGGCAGACCGCGGAGCAACGCCACCTCACCCTGCGCTTCATCGGCGAGGTCGACGGGGGCACCCAGCGGGCCATCGTCGAGGCGCTGCAGACGGTGAGGCAGCCGCGCTTCACCATGAACCTCGCGGGCATCGGACACTTCCCGCCCCGCGGTGAACCCCGTAGCGTGTGGGCGGGCGTCGAGCCTCCCGAGCCCCTGCACGAGCTCGCCGGGAAGATCGAGCAGACCCTGCGCACCATCGGCCTCGAGCCCGATAGCCGCAACTTCGCCCCGCACGTGACCCTGGCCCGCCTGCGCGGTGCCCCCAAGACGAAGGTCATCGAGTTCCTGCAAAACCAGGCGCTGCTGCGTACGCAGAGCTTCGAGGTGGACGCGTTCCTGCTCTACTCGAGCATCCTGTCGCCCCGCGGCTCGAAATACACGGTCGAAGAGACCTTCGCGCTCGACGACTGATCCGCCGGCGGCGAGCCGAGGGCCCTGCGAGGCACGCGCCGCTGCGCTTGCGCCAAAAGTAAATCCAATTTACTTTTAGATTCAACGGCACCACATGCCTACCGGACCCACCGATCGCGGCCGTCGTACTCGCGAACGCCTGCTCGAGGCAGCCGTGCAGGAGCTCGTCGCGAGCGATGGCGCCATGGACCTGGCCGCCGTGGCCGCTCGGGCCGAGGTCTCGCCGGGCGCTCCCTATCGGCACTTCTCGTCCAAGAGCGACCTGCTGGTCGCGGTGGTCGATGCCTTCTACGACGAGTGGGAAGAGGTCTCTTACCACCCCACCTTCGAGGAGTTCTCGCCGAACTGGTGGGTCCGCGAGCAGGAACGCATCCGTCGCACGGTGGAGTTCGCCTATCGCCATCCCCTGGGTGCGCTGATGCAGCAGCGGCTGCTCGCCGACGCCCAAGCCCTGAGGCAGCAGCGCGCCCGCACCGATCGCCAAGTCCGAGGCGCGGTCAAGAACGTCAGGCGCGGCCAAGCCCTGGGCTACGTACCCGAATCCATCGACGCCGAGCTGTGCGGCGCCCTGCTGATGGGCGGCGTCGGCCAGAGCCTGCACAGCGCGTTGGCCCGCAAGCGGAAGATGCCGCGCGCCCGCGTGGTGCGGGAGCTTCAGAGCTTCATGCAGCGCGTCCTGAGCATCGAAGAACCGGAGGGAGAGTCATGAAGCGAGACACGGAGCTCGAGCTGCTGGACGCATCGATTGCCCTGGTGCGAGACAAACGACGGCCGCTGGATGGCGAGGAGACCCAGGTCCCCACCTCCGACTACGTCGACCCCGAGCACTTCGAACGCGAGCGCAGCCGCATCCACCGTCGCGGGCTCAACGTGGTGACGCTGTCGTCGGCCATCGCGAACCCCGGGGACTTCGTCACTGCGGACGTGATGGGCACGCCCACCCTCATCGCCCGCGGTGACGATGGCCAGCTGCGTGCCTTCTTCAACGTGTGTCGCCACCGGGGCGCCACCATCGAGCTGCGCGAGCAAGGCCACTGCAAGCGCTTCGTGTGTCCCTATCACGCGTGGACCTACGACCTCGACGGCAGCCTCCATCGCGTGCGCCACCCGGAGGGCTTCCCCACCCTACGAACGCAGGACCACGGGTTGGTGGAGCTGGCCTGCACCGAAGCCGCGGGACTGGTGTTCGTCTGCCCGACGCCGGGTCTGTCGCCCGACCCCCTGCCCGCGGCGCTGGTCGAGGAGCTCGAGGTGGTGATCGGCGAAAACCCCACCGTCTATGCATCGACCTCGAAGGTCTGGCACGCGAACTGGAAGCTGCTGGTCGAAGGCGGCATCGAGTCCTATCACTTCAAGGTCGCCCATCGAAACACCATCGCGTCCTACTTCGCCGACACGGCGTCGACCTGGGAACGCATCGGGTCCCACATGCGCATGGTCTTGCCCAAGCAGTCGGTGCTGCAGCTGCAAGACCTGCCCCGCGAGCAATGGAACATCCGCGAACACACGCATGTGACCTACACGCTGCACCCCAACGCGACCATCCTGCTGCAGAAATCCCACTTCGACCTCATCATCATGACCCCGCTGGCACCCGACGAGACACGGGTCGACGTGCTCACGGTGGGGCGCAAGTCCGGTGATGCCGAGCGCGACGCCAAAGCCAGGCAGTACCTGTCGCAGAACCACGCGTTCTCGGTCCTCACCCTCGACGAAGACTTCGCCATCGGCGAGCAGATCCAGCGAGGGCTCCGCACGGGGGCCAACACCCACTTCCGCTTCGGTCGCTTCGAGGGGGCGCTCAGCGACTGGCGGCAGCGGATGAACGCCCGGCTGAAGTGAGCGGCTAGCCGCGACGCGCCGAGGCGGGCGGCACGAAGACCCAGCCGTCTTGCAGCCACGAGGTGCCGTAGTCGTCGATGGCCGCGTCGAGCTGCTCTTGCGTGGTGTTGACCGCGGTCGAGCCGTCCAGATCGAGCGGGCCGCGGTAGCCCTTGCGCGCCCACAAAAAGGCGGTGAAGGCACAGATCACGGCATGGAACATGTGCGAGTTGCGAACGACCAGCTCGGGCCAGACGTAGTCGAAGGCGATGCCCTCGACCAGCCCGGCGAGCACGTGCTTGCGCATGGCCCAGACCCGCGTGTCGTCGCCATGCCGCGCACGCCGGGCCGTCTGCGGACCAAACACGCGATCGATGGTGGTGCGCGGCTCGACCTCGATGAGGTTTTCGTGCAGCCGCAGCTGCGGCGACAAGACCCGCCGCAGGTAGGCCGCCCGGGCGGCGAGCGGGCCCGTGCCCTGCCCCAGCGTCTCCCGGGGGCGAATGCCCACCGCCTGCTGAAAAATCTCGGTCGGCCGCTGGGTGTAGGGCGTGACCAGGGGCTTGCTGCGATCGCTGCGACGCCGTCGGTCGAGGCGAGGCGCCCAACGACGCATCCACTCCACCGCGGGCACGGTGCAGCGCTCGACGGTGGGACACGGCAGCGTGCAACGAATGCACGGGGGCAGGGTCAGCGGCGCATCCACGGCCACGACCGTGTGGTCGTCCGCCCAGCGCCGCAGGTAGGCGACGAGCACGTCGTCGCGAAACAACGAGTCGCCGGCCGGCTCGTCACGCACCAGGCCGGTGCCGCGCTGGCCATGACGAACCTTGGCCTCGGCAATGCCCAGCCGCGGGCGACCGCGAGGGTCGCTGGTCAGCTCCAGGCGGGCGACCGCGGTGTTCTTGCCGCGGCCACCTCCCAGGTCGACACCGATGAAGCGACGGAAGCCGGTCCGGGGCTGCCCCGGATCCTGCGCTCGCGCCTCGCTCATTCGGGCATCGGGGCAGGCTCGCCCGTGGGCACCTTCTCGCGAAGGAACCGCAGATACGCGATCACCGAGGGCAGCTCCAGCGCGGGCAGAGCGTCGATGAGCTCCCGCGCCTGGCGACGCAGGGTCTCGGTCGGGGCCGCCCCCACCC
>JBCCHT010000069.1:0-39745 GCA_039028615.1 Myxococcota bacterium
CGATGCGGATCTCGATCTCGCGATCGGCCACGAAGTGCCGCTTGGCCACCTCTTGAAGGTCGGCGGCCGTGACCGCGTCGATCTCCTTGAAGGAGTCGTTGACCGACTCGATGTCCTTTTTGATGACCGCGGCGTCGCCCAAGAGCTGCGCCTTGGAGGCCACGGTGAGCTGCGAGGCGACCTTGTCGCGCAGCATGCCGTTTTTGGCCTTGGTCAGCTCGGCGTCGGTCACCCCCTCGGCCGCGATCTTGGCGATGTGCTCGCGGATGGCGTCGAGGACCTCGTCGGGCTCGTCACCGAAGGGCGACAGCACGGCCCCGGCCGCGAACACGCCATCTTGCTCGAGGGAGAAGCCCGCCGACATCGCCACCATGGCCAGCTCGCGCTTGGTCACCAGGTCGCGGTACAGGCGGCTGCTCTCGCCCCCGCCCAGGATGCGGCCCAGCATGTCGAGCTCGACCTCGTCGTCGTGCCCGGTCGGCACGGTGCGGTAGCCCACCGCCACGATGGGCACGGGGCCGTTGCGCTCCTTGATCTTGATCTTCAGGGGCGCGGTCTGGACGGGCTCTTTGACCTCGACCCGCGGCGGCTCGGGGTAGCTGGGAATCCAGCCGAAGTACTGCTCGGCCTGCGCCACGATCTCGTCGTGCTTCACGTCGCCCACCACCACCAGGGCGGCGTTGTTGGGCACGTAGTAGGTCTCCCAGAACTTCTGCAGCTCGTCGGCCGAGGCCTCGCCCAGCTGGTCCATGTCGCCGATCGGCGTCCAGCGGTACGGGTGCTTCTTGAAGATTTCCTTGAGGATCTTGTCGGGCGCGGTGCCGTAGGGCTGCTCGCGACCCAGCCGATACTCCTCGGCGACGACGTTGCGCTCGGTGTCGAAGTAGCCGTCGTTGATCTTCAAGAAGGCCATGCGCTCCGCCTCGAGCCACATGACCATCTCCACCTGGTTGGAGGGGACCTCTTGGATGTAGGTCGTGTTGTCGAACGAGGTGTACGCGTTCGTGTCGCCGCCGACCTTGCGGATGTACTCGAAGTGCGCCTTGGGCCCGATGTTCTGCGTGCCGCGGAACATCATGTGCTCGAACATGTGGGCGAAGCCGGTTCGGTCGGGGCGCTCGTCCTTGCTGCCCACGTGGTACCAGACCTGTACGGCGGCGATCGGCGTGGAGTGATCGCTCAGGGTAATGACCCGCATGCCGTTTTCGAGGGTGCTCTCCTCGTAGTTGAAGGGGCGCTCGGGCAGGAGGCTCGCGGTGTCCTCTCCCTTCGCCTCGGTCGAGGCGGTCCCGCCGTTTCCGTCGGGTGTTTCGGTGCCGCCGGTCTTGCAACCGAGCGGTCCGGTCGTTGCCAAAGCGAGGGCCAAAAACCACGGTCGGAACGTCATCGCGGCGGACTCTAACTAAACCGCGCCACCCAGGAACCAAGCTGTTGATTTCACGTGATTTTTACTGCCATCGATTGAAACTTTTCCCGAAATGCATTGTTGGTGAAACCTCATATGGCCATTCAAAACGGAACGCACGGTACACATCGAACGCAGGCTCAATCGCCGCCGAACGCGGCGCCAGGGCCTTTTCCGCGGCCGGGTTCGGGCCTGGCCGTGCCCTGATTCAAAGGCGACCGAGATATCGTTCGGCCCGCCATGGCCGACGTCGACTGGGAGCATGAAGTGAACACGTGGATCCTCCGAGCGGACTACGACGCCATCGAGACCCGGGGTGACGTGGTGTCCACGATCCCGGCGCTCGTCGATGTGGTCATCGTCGACTATCGCAGCGCCACCCACGACGAGCAGCGCACGGCGGCGGTGCTGCTGCTCCCCGAGCGCTTCGACGAGGACTTCCACCCCGTCCTGCGCGACTACGCATCGCGGATCGTGCCGGAGGCTCATACCCCGAGCCATCGCGCATTGGTCAAGGCGCTGTGCATTCTCCAAGGCGACTGGTCTTCGCGCGCCCAGCTCTTCGACGACCTCGAGGGGTCGATCGCCAAGGGACGCGAGTACGCCCCTGCCCCCTCCGCGAAGACCACGGCCATGGTCCCCGCGGTGGGCTTCGGCGACATCGAGTTCGGCATGGGCTCGGACGCACTCATCGCGATGCTGGGGACCCCCGACGTCAACGAACCGTACGGGAAAGAGCGCGACCTGGAGTTCGAGGCCAAGGGGATCGAGGCGTCGTTCAAGCACGACAAGCTGCGCACGCTCTTCGTCGAGCTCGACAAGCAGCAAGGCCCCATCACCGTCCAGCATCCCACCAAGCGAGACCTGACCGTGCAGGTGCCCATCAGCCAGGAGGACCTGGAGGCGCGCTGGGGTGAACCCCGAAGCCGAGCGCGCACCACCACCATGGCGGGCCAACGAAGGGTGGTGTTCGGGTATGTCGGCGTGGCGTTCCACTTCAGCGCCAAGACCGGCGACCTCATCTCGATCGCGATGAGCGTCTGATAGGGTTTTTGCTCGACCGATGAACCTCGACGATTTCGATCCCGACGACCCCGGCGGAGACTCGCTGTTCGGTCTCCCGCACACCGCGGATGAGGCCGCCGTCATCGTGATCCCCGTGCCCTGGGACGCGACCACGTCGTACCGCCAGGGCACCGCCAGCGCCCCTACGAACGTACTCGAGGCCTCCGGCCAGCTCGATCTCTTCGACCTGCAGACGGGCGAGGCCTGGCGCGAGGGCATCGTGATGGACCCCGTCGATCCGCAGGTGCAGGCGTGGAGCGAGCAAGCCAGCGCCGCGGTGGCCATCGCTCGGAACAGCGAGGGCAAGGCCCGCGACGCCGCGGCCGAGGAGGCCGACGCCTGCGCCGAAGCTCTGGCCACGTGGCTGCATGCGCGGGTGAAGGAGCTGCTCGCGGCGGGCAAGACTCCCGCCGTGCTGGGCGGCGACCACTCCGTGCCGCTGGGGGCCATCACGGCGGCCGCGGCAGCCGTCCCCGGCCTGGGCATCCTGCACGTCGACGCCCACCTCGACCTGCGCGTCGCCTACGAGGGCTTCACTCAGTCCCACGCCTCCATCCTCTACAACGCCCTGCAGCGCGCCCCCGGGCTCGGCAACATCGCGCAGGTCGGCATCCGGGACATCGGCCGCCGCGAGTGGGCCACGGTCGAGCAGGAGCCGCGGCTGCACCTGTTCAGCGACCCGATGCTCACCGACGAGCTGTCGGCCGGCACCGCGTGGGACGCCCTCGTCGAGCGCATCCTCGCGCCGCTGCCCACCGACGTCTGGATCACGCTCGACATCGACGGGCTCGATCCTTCGCTCTGCCCCACGACCGGCACCCCCGTCCCCGGCGGCCTCAGCTGGGCGCAGATCACCACCCTGCTCGCCGCGCTCGCGCGCTCGGGTCGGCGCATCGTGGGCTTCGACCTGGTCGAGGTCGGCCCCGGGCCGTGGGATGCGATCGTCGGCGCCCGGCTGCTCTACAAGCTGGCCACCTGGGCCATCACCACCCGCTCCGCCCCGACGACCTGAGGAAGACCTTCCATGACGCCGATTCGACAGTTCATGGATCACCACTTCCTGCACTTCAACAGCCGCGAGGTGGTCGCCGCCGCGCGAGCCTGGGGGGCGCACGTGGACGCGGGCGGCAAGATGTTCATCAGCCTGGCGGGCGCCATGAGCACGGCGCGAATCGGTCGCATCCTGGCGCGGATGATCCGGGCCGACATGGTGCACGGCATCAGCTGCACGGGCGCCAACCTCGAGGAGGACATCTTCGGCCTGCTCAGCGCGCCCGACTACGAGGTCATCCCCGACTGGCGAGCGCTGCGGGCCGAAGACGAGGTCGCACTGCTCGAGCGCGGCATGAACCGAGTCACCGACGTCTGCATCCCCGAGACGGTCATGCTCGACATGGACGACCGGCTCTGCGCCCGGTGGAAGGCGGCCTGCGAAGCGGGCGAGGCCAAGATGCCCTCGGAGTACCTGTGGGAGCTATTCGACGACGACCAGTTCCGTAGCCAGTTCGAGCTGCCGGCCGAAGAGAGCTGGGTCCTTGCCGCCCGCGACCACGGCGTGCCCATCTTCACTCCCGGCTGGGAGGACAGCAGCCTGGGCAATGCCTTCACCGCCTTCGTGATGAAGGGCGAGGTGCCGCGCCACGACTGCATCGTACCCGGCACCGAGGTCATGGCCCGGCTGATGCGCTGGTACCTGGAGCACTGCAACCGGGCCAAAGGCGGCCCCAGCGTGGGCTTTTTCCAGGTGGGCGGCGGCATCGCGGGCGACTTCGCGATCTGTGCCGTGCCCGCGCTCATCCAGGACATGAAGATGGAGGACGTGCCCTACTGGGGCTACTTCTGTCAGGTCTCCGACGCGGTCACCAGCTACGGCGGCTACTCGGGCGCGCCGCCCAACGAGAAAATCACCTGGGCCAAGCTCGGGGTCGATACGCCCAAGTTCATGATCCAGTCCGACGCCACGATCGTGGTGCCGCTCGTGTTCGGGTACGTACTGGGCGACTAGGTCAGACGCGGAGCGGCCTCACATTCGAGATCGACGCGCCGTGGTAGTCCATGGAGGCGCACCTTGGCTTCCGTACCCGACCACGAACACCGAGTCCTCGACACCCTGCTGGCGATGGTGATCGCCGATGGCGACGTCGACCCCGACGAGCTGTCCACGGTTTCGAAGACCTACGCCGAGCTCACCGGGACCGAGGTCGAGATGGAGACCCTCGAGTGGCGCGCCCGCATGCGCATGGCCAAGTCCGACCCGCTGGCGCTGCCCTCGAACGTCGGCGAAGGCCTCGAAGCGGACGCCAAGCGCCGGATCTTCGTGGCCGCGCTGTCCATCGCCGAGGCGGACGGCTTCGTGCTCGAGGAGGAAGAGGAGCTGCTGACCCGGCTCCGCGGCGCGCTGGCGCTGCCCGAGCAGACCTATCGCGAGGTCGTCGAGGGACGCGCGGCATCGCACTGACCACCCGGGTCGGGGCGGGTTGGTGAGCCCCGATTCCCTTCCTACACCTCGGCAAGCTCGCGGCGAACCAACCGCCGCGGCGGAGGACGCGACCGGTGGATTCGGCGTACAACGCCGGCATGACCCCCCGGATCGTTCCCCTTCTGTCCGCCCTGCTGCTGACGGTCGCCTGCGACAACGCCAAGACCGAGGCGAAGAAGTCCGACGACGGCAAGAAGACCGCCAAGGCCGGCGCCGCCGACCAGGCCAAAGCCGACAAGGCCGACGCCAAGACCGGTGACAAAGCCGAGGCCAAGGACGGCGACAAAGCCGAGGCCAAGGACGGCGACAAGACCGACGCCGAGAAGGCGAAGGCCGACGAGGAACGCAAGGCTCGCATGGCCAAGCGCTTCGCCGAGATCGACGAGTGGAAGGCCAAGGAGAAGACCCGCTGGACCGACGAGATCGAGTCCGGCGTCGCCACGCTCGTCGCCGCCGAGGCCTCGGCCGCCGACTCGCTGAAGGCCCTCATCGCCAGCCCGCACCGCCTTCCCGACAACGTCGAGCGCGACAAGTACCGTCATCCTGCCGAGACCCTCGCGTTCTTCGGCATCGAGCCCTCGATGACCGTCATCGAGGTCGGCCCCGGCTGGGGCTGGTACACCGAGCTGCTGGCGCCCATGCTCGCCAACAAGGGCAAGCTGGTCGTCACCGCCTTCGATCCCGACGGACCCGAGGACAAGGGCCGCACCATCTACGGTCGCCGGTTCCAGGCCTTCAGCCAGCGCTCCGAGGCCGCCTACGGAAAGATCGATCTCATCGTGCAGGGCGAGGACAAGGACCTCGACCTCGGCGCCAAGGGTGAGGCCGACGTGGTCTTCATCGTTCGCGGCATGCACGGCTGGGTGAACCGCGACGTCGTCGAGGCCAACCTCCGAGAGGTCAACGCCGCGCTCAAGCCGGGCGGCACCGTGGCCGTGGTCCAGCACCGCGCCAAGGAAGGGGCCGACGCCAAGGAGACCTCCAAGCAGGGCTACCTCCCGCAGGCCTACGTGGTCGAGCAGTTCGAGAAGGCGGGCTTCACCCTCGCCGAGGCCTCGGAGATCAACGCCAACCCCAAGGACACCACCGATCACCCCGAGGGCGTGTGGACCTTGCCCCCCACGCTGGCGCTGGGCGACACCGACAAAGACAAGTACCTGGGGATCGGCGAGAGCGATCGCATGACCCTCCGCTTCCAGAAGAAATAGGTCGAAAAAGGGGCCGAATCGCCCTTCGGAGCCCAGCGCCCACCGCGCAACCCCGGAGGGCGGCCCGTGACACCGCCCCGTCACGAACCGGTGGAGGCGATCCACCACGGAGGCCGACGCCCCAGATGGCACGAGGACCCACCCTCGCGCCATCGAGGGGCCTCGGCCGCTTGTCCGAAAACCGAACACTCCCATCGCCCCCTTCGCATTGTCCCCGGGTTTGCGGACGTGAGGACGCGCGGGCTAGCATCGCTCAACACCGTGGTGCAGCAGTCGCAGGGACCCACGGCCAGCATTCCCGCTGGCGGTATCCATGGCACCAGCCATGAGGTCCTCGGTCGGCTCGCCGTCGGGGGCATGGCCGAGCTGTACCTCGCGCGGACGACCCTGTCGGATGGTCGTCATGAAATCGTGGTGCTCAAGCGGATCCTCCCGCACCTGTCCGAGGACCCCGAGTTCGTTCGCATGTTTCGCGACGAGGCTTTCCTCGCCGCGACCCTCGACCATCCCAACATCGTCCGCGTCCACGATATCGGCCAAGACGGCGAGGACTACTTCTTCACGATGGAGTACGTCCACGGGGAGAACGTCCGTACCATCATCAAGGCGGCGCAGAAGCTCGAGGTCGAGTTCCCGCTGCCGTTGGTCGTGCAGATCGGCGTGGGTGTATGTCGGGGTCTCCACTACGCGCACGAGCAGAAGGAAGAGGACGGCTCTCCGCTCAACATCGTCCACCGCGACGTGTCGCCGACCAACATCATCGTTTCCTACGACGGTGAGCTGAAGATCGTCGACTTCGGGATCGCCAAGGCAGCCGCCGCCACCCACGTGACGCAGGCCGGCATGCTCAAGGGCAAGGCCTCGTACATGTCGCCCGAGCAGTGCCGGGCCCAGCCGGTCGACAGGCGCAGCGACGTGTTCGCCATCGGCATCCTGCTGTACGAGATGAGCACGCTGACGCGGCTGTTCCGCGGCGAGAACGAGCTGGCCGTCCTCCACCAGATCCTGACCGGCGACATCGAGTCTCCATCGCAGCGACTCGGTCGAGCCTTCGATCCCGATCTCGAACGCATCATCATGCGGGCGCTGTCGCCCAAGCCCGAGGATCGCTTCCCCACCGCGGCCATCATGCAGCAGCAGCTCGAGGCCTACGCGGCGCAGCGCGGGCACCAGGCCTCCGAGGCCGAGCTGGGCGAATTCCTCCGCGACCTGTGCGGCGACAAGCCCTACCCCTGGGTCGACGACGACGAGGTCGAGCCCGACGAGTTCGACGAGCTCGACGTGTCGGGCACGGGCATGCCGACCACGGCCGGCAACTTCGACGACGACGAAGAAGACACCATGGTCAATCGACGGGCGCCCGACCCGAACCTGCGGACCATGGTCCCGGGTGGTCGCGCTCCGTGGCCAGGGGAAGAGGACACGACCGGCACGACCAATCGTCGCTTGGTTCCGGCGGGCTCCGGCTCGTCGCGGCCGGGTGCGTTGCGAGTCGGCGGCGGGCCTTCGGCGCCTCCCCTGCCCCGCCCCGATCCCAGCTTCCAGCCGCCGACCGGTACGCCGTCGTCGGCAACCGTGCCGGACACCGGCCACGCACGACGACCCACCGCGACTCCGGTCGACTCCACCGCCCGTCCCGCGCCCCGGGGTGCACCGCGGGGGCCCGTCGCCACGCCGAGCCCGCCCTATGCCCGGACGGGGGCGACCACGGCTCCAATCGACCCCGGTCGTCCCGCGCAGCCCAACCCCTTCAACCCGCGGAGCGGCCGTACGCTGGCCGGCGCGGGCGGAGGCCTCGCCGGCCCCCTGCCTCCTCGAAGCGGCCGCACGGTGACCGGCGAGAACAAGGTCGGTGCGATGATCCCCGGTCGGTCGCCGCTGCCGAGCACCGTCAACACGGCGCGACCGCCCTCCCGCGGGGGCGCCCAGAACCCTCCGGCTCCGCCGGCCTCGCCCTCCGCTCCGAGCACGGTCAACACCGCGCTGCCGCCGAGCTTCGGCACCGACCGCACCATGGCGGCGGGTGCGGGCTCCGGTCCCGTCTCGCGACCCGCCATGCCGCGACCGAGCCCAGCGGGTGGCGGCGCCGACCGAACGGTGGCCGTGGGCGCGGGCTCGCGACCTCGACCCCCCGCGGGCAACGTGGCCCGACCCGCTCGCGGACCCAGTGCTCCGTCGAGCGCACCACACCGAGCCCCCACGCCCACCCCTCCGCGGCAGCCGGCGGACTCGGGCGACCAGACGATGGCGCTGACGCCCGAGCAGGCGCGAGAGCTCGCTCGGCTCGGCAAGGCCGCCGCACCTCCGCCCACCGGTCCGTCTTCGTCGCCGTCTTCGATCGGTGGCTCGGCCCAGCCTCCGCCCGGCTGGTCGACGCCCAGCCGCGCTCCGAGCACGCCCTCCACTCCGCCCGCCTCCGCTCCGCCGCCCGCTGCTGCCAGCGACGCCGACGAAGGCGGCCGCACGATGGCCATCTCGCCCGAGGACGCCAAGAAGCTGGCCGAGCTCGGACGCCGGGCTTCGCCGCCGAAGGGCCCCGTCGGGTGGAACAACGAGGACCCGCTCACCAGCACTCAGCCCACCCCGATCTCCGGGTCTCCCGCGGCCGAGATCTCGCTCACCTCCACCCAGCGGGCGCCGACCAGCATGCCGCCGTCGAGCGCGAGCGCGGGCGGTGACTTGCGACGGCCTCAGATGCGCTCGCCCGCCCCGCGGCCCGAGAACGCACCGCGATCGATGTGGCTGCCCATCGTCGTCATTGTCGTCTTGCTCGTCGTGGGCGCGGGCGCGTGGGTCGTGCTCAGCGGCAATTCGCCGTTTTAGCGCCGTTGGGCGGCAACGCTCGATTGTCTCGCTGACGAGACGCGCCGTCACGAGCCGCCCGGTTGCCGCGCTCGTCCGCGGGCCGTAGCGTTTCGAGCATGAGCGTGGACTTCGAGCACTCGGTGGAGATCGAGCGACCCGCCGCCGAGGTATTCGCCTACGTCGCCGACTTCGCCAACAACCCCAAGTGGCAGGCCGGCATGCGCTCGTGCGAGTGGACCTCCGCCGAGCCGGGGGTCGTGGGGGCCACCTACGTGCAGCAGGCGAGCTTCCTCGGCCGTCGCATCGACACCCACTTCGAGGTCACCGAGCTCGAGCCCGGCCGCAGTATCTCCATCGCCAGCACCGTCAGCACCTTCCCCATCCAGGTCACCCGCACCGTGGAGCCGCTGTCGGAGGGGCGCTGCCGCGTCACCGCCCACGTGCGCGGCCAACCCACCGGGCTGCTCAAGCTCCTCTCGGGCATGGTGAAAAAGAGCGTGCGCAAGGACTACGCCAAGCTCCGCCAGACCCTCGAGCAGAGCTAGAGGCCGCCGGACACCGCCGACCCGCCGCCGTGGGAGCCAGTCGTCGCGCATCCCCGAGGCGCTCGGGTATGCTCACCGCCGCCGTGTCCGTGATTCGCGTCTGCTTCGTCTGCCTGGGCAACATCTGCCGCTCTCCCACCGCAGAGGGGGTGTTCTGTCACCTCGTCGCCGAAGCGGGCGTGGAAGACCGCTTCGAGATCGACAGCGCGGGGACGGCCGCCTATCACACGGGCGAGCGCCCGGATCGACGCTCGTCGGCCACCGCCAAGGCGCGCGGCGTCACCCTGCCCGGTCGCGCGCGGCAGTTCGTCGAAGACGACTTCGACCGCTTCGATCATGTGCTCGCGATGGACCGCTCCAACTACGAGTCGCTGCGCAGCCTGGCCCCCGACGACGCCGCGCGGGCCAAGGTCCGGCTCTTTCGCTCGCACGATCCCGCGTCCCCGAAGGGCGCGGAGGTCCCCGACCCCTACTACGGCGGCGCCGATGGCTTCGACCTCGTGTTCGACATCTGCATGGCCGCCGGTCGGGGCTTGCTGACCGAGCTGCTCGAGAGCGACCAATGAGCCCCGAGGTGCGCGAGGCCCTGGCCGTGGCGTTGGGCGAGGAGCTCGGCCCGGCCCGCTCGGTGAGCGGAGGTGACATCAACGACGCCTGGGCGGCCCGCTGCGGCGGTGAGACGGTCTTCGTCAAGACTCGCCCGGGCGCCCCGGGTTCGACCTTTCGCGTCGAAGCGATGGGTCTGCGATGGCTCGCCGCCCGTGGTCCGCTCCGGGTGCCCGAGGTCCTGGCCTTCAGCGAGGACCCGCCCTTCCTCGCCCTGGAGATGATCGAAGCGGGGCGTCGTGCACCCGACTTCGACGATGCGCTCGGCCGTGGCCTCGCCGCGCTGCACCGCAATGCCGCCGACCAGTTCGGCCTCGATCACGACAACTTCATCGCTCGCTTACCGCAGGACAACACCCCGACCGAGACCTGGGCCGAGTTCTACTGGGAACGACGACTGCGGCCCCAGGTCGAGCTCGCCCAGCGGGCAGGGCTGGTCTCCTCGTCCATGGCGACCGATTTCGAGCGCCTCGCCGCACGGCTCCCCGAGCGCTGCGGTCCCGTCGAGCCCCCCGCCCCGCTGCACGGCGACTTGTGGAGCGGCAACCTCATCGTCGACGAGGCGGGAACCCCCGTGCTCATCGACCCCGCCGCCTACGCCGGCCACCGCGAGGTCGACCTGGCGATGATGCAGCTATTCGGCGGGTTCGGGCCGCGGGTCTTCGCCACCTACCACGAAGCATACCCGCTCGACTCGGAGTGGAAGCAGCGGGTCCCGCTGTATCAGCTCTACCCGCTGCTCGTGCACGTGAACCTGTTCGGCGGCAGCTACGTCGGCGGCGTCCAGCGGGCGCTACACGCCATGCTCTGACGCCGCTACGAGTACAGCGACTCGCGGTAGTACTTCGCGTCGCCGTGGAACGTGGTGCCCGCCTGGTCGAGCCAGCCCCGCATGCTCTTACTGACGCGCGACAGGTTCGTGAACTCGTTCCACTGCGGGGTCACTTCCTTCGAAAAGCCGACCTTGAAGGTCCGAAATTTCTCGATGATCGCCTGGCGTTCCGCCTTCGTGACCGCGTTGGGATCGGCCACCAGCGGCGAGACGAAGGCATGGATTCGCTTCCACAGCGCCAAGCCGGCCTCGTTGGCGACCAGATCGGTCGTGGAGTAGATGCCGGACACGAGGATCCCGTAGTAGCTCGCCTCCTGGGACTCCCCGAGTGCCTTGGCCTTCTTGTCCGACCCGGTCTTCGAGAACACGTCCCAGTACTGGTAGCCCTGCACGAAGTAGTGCCCGATCTTGTCGGTGCCGATGAGCGTCCCGCCCACGCGCACCACGTCGGCCAGCGTGACGTTGATGAGCCACTCCACGAACGCGTACTTGCACCGGTACTTCGACTTCTGCCCCGGCACCACGCCCTTGGTGTAGTGCTTGCCTTCCTTGCGGTCCTTCCGTAGCCACCGAATGATCGCGTTCTCCAGCGGGAACAGGCCGTCGTTCTTGATCCCGAGCATCACCTCGCCGAGGGTCTCGCCCCCGTACTTGACGTGGTTCGAGTCGAACTTCGCGATCTGTGCGTCGATGAACGCGTCGAGTTCCTTGTCCTGATTGATCAGCGCCGCGTTGTCCGTCCGCTTGGGGTCGTCGTCTACCTCTGCCATCTCGTCCTCTTTTCACCGTCTGGGGTTCACGAGCGAAGGTGGGGACGCGGCTCGATGCCGCGACGACGCCCTACGAAGGCCCGAGCGCCCAAGTGCGCTCGAACCCCAGCCCCCACAGTGAGAGATGGCCTCACGACGCCACAACCCCCCGACCGGGGGGCTCCCACCCGTGCCGGGAACGTATGCACAACGACGCCCCGAGCCGGCTCACGAGCGCATCTCGAAAAAAAGCACCGCGCCCACACGGAACCGGGCCCGTCGCGACACCCATGGCCATCGATGTCCCCCTCCGCTCTTCGATTCTCAGTGCTGTGCTGCGGTCTTTTCGTGGCGTGTAACAACGACGCCACCTCCCTCGGTGACCCGGTCGCCACCGGGTCGACCACCGCCGCCGAAACGGGTTCCGATGGTTCCACGGGCCCTGGGGCGAGCGGCCCCGTCGACGGCTCCGGGTCGCAGGGCGGCGAAGGTTCAACCTCGACCACGCCGCCGATGGACACCAGCGACTCCGGATCGGCCACGAGCGCGGGCGAGGACAGCAGCGGCAGCAGCGGTGCGCCCAGCGACGCCGCGATGATCATCTTCGTCAACTTCGACGGCGTCCTGCTCACCCCGGGCGCCGACGATGCCACCAACGATCAAGCCAGCCTGGCCGGCATGTTCGAGGGTCAACCCGCCGCCCCCTACGGCGACGGCCCCAAGCGAGACGACGTCATGGACGCGCTGGCCGAAGACTGGGCTCCCTTCGACGTCGCCGTGACCGACGAGCGGCCGGCCGAAGGCGACTACGCCATGGTCGTCGTCACCCCCACCAACCCCTTCGCCCCCAGTGCCGGGGTCGCGCTGTCCGATTGCGACGACGCCAACCCCAACAACGTGGGGTTGGTCTTCGCCAGCATCGACGATGGGGCGCCCGCGGTGTTCACCGCCTCCTCCATCAGCCGCATCGCCGCCCGCGGCCTGGGCCTCGACAACGTGGATCTGCCCGGCGACATGATGAACAGCACCGGGATCGACGACGGCGAATTCATCGACACCTGTGCGCCGCTGGTCGGGGCGGGGTGCCTGGCGCAGCACGAGACGCAGTGCCCGCCCGGCGAGCAGAACAGCTTCGCCGAGATCCAGGCCCGCTTCCCGCTGTGACGGCTCCTCAGCCCCAGGGCTGGATGCGGATGCGGCCGCGGTCTTCCCAGCCGTGCTCTTCGTTGATCCACTTCTTGGTCAACTGAAGCTCACCCTTTTCGTCGCGGCTGGCGAAGATGTTGGTCATCCAGTTCTCGTCGTCGCGCTCGGGGTAGTCGGAGCGGTAGTGCGAGCCGCGGCTCTCTTTGCGCATGAGGCCGGCCTGGGCGATGACCTCGGCGACGTCGAGCAGGTTGCGCTGCTCCATGGCGAGCACGTGGTCGAAGGGCTCGGCGATGCACAGGTCCTCGGCCATGCGCTCGCGCTGACGATCGATGACCTGTTGCGCAGCGTTGAGCTGGGCCTCGTCCTTCTCGACGAGCAGGTACTTCCACATCTCGTACTGGAGCTCTTTGTGCAGCTCGGTGGGACGGGTCTTGCCCTTGGCTTCGCTGTGTCGAGCGAGACGCTCGCCGAGCAGGCGGTCGAACTCATCGGGGCGAAGGTCGGCTTGGGGCCGGTCCTTGGCGACCTCGGCCGCCTTGGTGCCCGCGCGCCAGCCGAAGACCTGCGAGCCACCGAGCATGGTGCCGCCCATGCGGTCGGCCCCCTGCCACCCCGCCGTCTCGCCGCAGGCGAAGAGCCCGGGCAGGAAGGGCGACTGGGCGTCGGTGTCGATGCGAATGCCACCGTTGCTGGTGTGGTGGTGGATCTGGACCTGGAGCAGGTCCTTGCTGAGGTCGAGGCCGTTTTCCTTCATGTAGGCGTCGAAGACCTCGGGCTGGAAGCCGCGCTGGGTCCCGGCCAGGTCGAGGAAGACGGCGTCGTTGGGCGTGCCGCGGCCGGCCAGGACCTCGCCGTGGATCGCCCGGTCGAGGTGGATGGCGCCGTCGCGGCAGCTGACCGGCCAGTGGAAGGCCTTGAGCTTGGAGGCCTCGAGCACCTCCATGCCCTCGGGCAAGTAGTCGGCGATGAAGGCCTTGCCGTGGGCGTTGAGCAGCCGATAAGGCTCCTCCATCTCGTAGAGCATGACCATGCACTGGGTCGGCCAGGTGGTGGCGAGGCCCTGCTGCATGAACTCCATGTTGAACAGCGAGGCTCCGGCCCGCAGCGCCATGGCGTAGCCGTCCCCGGTGTTGCCCGGCGGGTTGAAGCTGTACTTGAACAGCTGCCCCACGCCGCCCGTGGCCAGGATGACGGCGCCCGCGTGCACCACGAAGGGCTGGCCTTCGTCGTCGATGCCCACCGCGCCGCGACAGCGACCGTCCTCGACGAGCAAGTCGGTGAGGTTGGCGTGCTCGATGACCTCGGTGTTGGTGCCCTCGATGACCGCTTTTTGGATCTGGACGATGTTGTTGGTGCCCTTGGTCTCTTCGTTGGCGGGCATGGTGGCGAGCATCTTGCTCTGGAAGCGCATGCCCATCTTGCGCAGGCGCTTGATGGCCTCGGTCACCTCGTCGACGAAGATCCGGCACAGCGCGGGGTCGGAGGTCCCGAGCCCGGCCTGCAGCATGTCGTAGTAGGTCAGCTCGGGCGGGTTGAAGAGCCCGCCCTTGGGGCCGACGGTGCGGATGGTCCAGAAGTCCGCCTTGGGATTGCTGGTGGCTCCTGCTCCTCGGACGCCGGGGACGCCGAACTGCCCTTTGACGGCCATCATGGTGCGTGCGCCCGCGTCGTGGGCTGCGATCGTCGACGCGGTTGCGGCTCCACCGCCGCCGACCACCAGGACATCCGTCTCGTAGGTCTTCATCGCGGGCGAGTGTGCCGCAATTGTGGGCCGTCGGCCACGTGAGGCCGTCGTGTCGACTCTCTCGCGGGTCGGGTCACACGCGGCGCGATGTCGAAACGGCGCTCACGCGGGGCGAGCCCGAACGAGGGTCGGCTCCGCGACGCCGCGCGTCTTTTCGTCGGGCAACCCCGTGCTCGGGCCCGCGGTCACGAAGCCCCGCGCCCAACCGCTCACAGGGGCGACGCGGCACGATGCCAGCCGACGCTCCCTGCCGATGGCGTGGTGATGCGCCTACTTCTTCTTGCGGCCGAGGATCTCGGCCAGATCGACCGCCGCGAGCACATCGGCCGGCACGCGGTTGCGGGTAAATGCGCGCGTGGGCTCGAGCGGCCGGGTGGCGTCGATGCCCATCTTGGCCGAGCGACCATCTTCGTGCGGGCACGAGGGATCGAGCGGCGTCCCCTGCTGGTCGGCAAAGACGAAGACCTTGGTGTCCGCCTGGGTCTGCAGCGCCATGGCAGCCATGACCTCGCGCAGATCGCTGGGCTCGATGTCGTCGTCGACGACGATGACGTGCTTGGCGTAGATGTCCGAAGACAGCAGCGCCTCGATGACCCGCCGCGGCTCGTCGTCGTCGCTCTTGTTCAGCGAGATGATGGCGGTGAGCGGCGCGGGCAGTGCGATCTTGCGGACGCCGGGCGACGCGGCCCGAGCATCTCGCAGCGTGCGGTGCTCGAGCGCGGGCACGGACAACAGCAGGTGCTCCATGCCTCCGCTGACGATGTCCTGGAACATGGGGTCGTTGCGGTGGGTCAGGGCGCGCACCGTGAACACAGGCGTTCGCGTGGCCCCCGTGCCGTAACCGGTGAACTCGCCGAAGGGCCCTTCGTGGGTGTCTTCGGTGGCCGAGACCTCCCCCTCGAGCACGATCTCGGCCCCGGCCGGCACCAGCAGGTCGCTGCCGGTCACCGTGCGGACCACGGGCAAGGGCTGCCGCAGCAGGCCACCCACGATGTCGTACTCGTCGACCTCGGGCTTGCCGGCATACAGCGCGCCCAGGGTCACCGCGGGGTGCACCCCGATGATGACCGCGATGGGCATGCCCTTGCCCTGCGCTCGGTACTTCTCGTAGATGCCGTGCAGATGACGGCCCCGCTCCATGTAGATGCCGGTGCGGTTGCGGTCGACGATCATCATGCGGTGGTAGCTGAGGTTCGCGACGCCGGTCTCGGGGTCGCGCGCCACCACCAGCGCCGCGGTGATGTAGGGACGCTCGGTGTCGTCCTCGTGGTAGACCATGGGCGGTAGCTGGCCCAGATCGACCTCGTCGTCGCGGAGCACCACCTCGTGCACGGGCGCATCGCTGACTTCCTGCGGTGCCACGTGCTCGGCCGCGGCTTCCTCGAAGCGAGAGCCCACCTCCGAGAGCGAGCAGCCCAGGCTCAGCGCCAGGCGCCCCATGGAGCCGCCCACGTTGGTGATGACGGGCATGGAGCAGCCGGCCACGTCGCGGAACATCAGCACGGGCGAGCGCCGCTTGGCCTCGAGCGCGGTGACGATGGCCGCCGTCTCGTAGCGCGGGCTGACCTGGCGGGTCACCTCGACGAAGTCGGCTTTTCGCTTCTTGCGTACGAGTTCGATGAACCCGCGCAGATCGACGGGAGTCTGCTCGTCGCTCATTGGTCGCCGGCCAGATCCGCCAGGATCTGCTTCTTGAGCTTGCTGCGGCTGACCTTGCCCGACGCGGTCTGGGGCAGAGTCTCGACCACGTTGAACTCCTTGGGCACGCGCACGAAGGGCAGCGCGGTCAGGCAGTGTTGCTTGAGCTCGACGCGACCGAGTTCGTGCCCTTCCCTCGCGATGAGGTAGGCCACCAGGCGCTCACCGAGGGTGTCGTCGGGCAAGCCGATGACCGCGACCTCTTGCACGCCGGGGTGCCGGGCCAGCACGTCCTCGATCTCTTGCGGGAAGATGCGCTCACCCGCGCTCTTGATCATCTCGGAGCTGCGACCAACGAGGAACAAGTGGCCATCGGGATCGACGCGACCGAGGTCTCCCGTGCGCAACCGACCTTGGTCGTCGATCTTGCCGAGCGCCTGCTCGTCGCCGCTGACGTAGCCCTTCATGATGTTGGGCCCGCCCGCCGCGACCTCGCCGACGATGTCGGGGCCGACCGGCTCCTCGTTGGGCCCGAGGATCTCGAGCTTGACGTTGGGCAGCGCGCGACCGACCGAGCCCTTCTTCACGAACAGCTCGCCGGGGCCGATCCACGTGATGCGCGGGGCGGCCTCGGTCTGTCCGTAGGCGAGGTGGATGCCGGTATGGGGCAGCGCCTGGTCGAGCCGCTCGAGCCCGGAGGGCGACAGGGCGCCACCGGTGACGAGCACGTACTTGAGCTTCTCCGGGGGCCGCTGGGCGATCTTGGAGCGATCGAGCAGCTGCTTGAAGTGATAGGGCACGCCGGAGAAGCCGGTGACCTCGGAGTCGACCAGCTCGGCGTGGACCTTCGCGGGGAAGGTGAACCCAGCAGAGAACACCACCGTGCCGCCGATGAGTGCGTGCAACAGAAGCTGCATGCGCCCGTGGATGTAATAGAGCGGCACCACCACCAGGATGCTGTCCTGGTCGGTCAGCCCCATCAGCTCGTTCGAAGCGGTGAGGTTGGTGATGAAGTTCTCGTGCGAGAGCATCACCCCGTTGGGCCGACCGGTCGTGCCCGAGGTGTAGACGATCATCGCCACGTCATCGGGCGTGATCGAGGGCTCGGGCACAGCCGCCTCGGTGTCGGCCAGCATCGAGCTGAGGCCCACCACGGTGCGCCCCTCGGGCGGATCGGCCTCGGCGTCGCCGAAGCTGAGCACGAGCTCGGGGAGCTTCAGGCCCCCTTCTCCACCGTGCTTGGCGAGCTGCTTGGGGTCGATGACGATGGCCTTGGGGGCCGCCTCGTCGATGACCCCCTGCATGACCGAGCGCCCGGCCAGGGTCGGCATGTCGACCGACTGGGCGCCGGATTTCAGGATGCCCCAGAAGAAGACCAGCGGGGCGAGGTCGTTGTCGCAGAGGATGGCGACTCGGTCGCCGGGGCCGATGCCCCGAGCGGACAGAGCCGCTGCGACGCGGTCACTTTGGCGATCGAGCTCCGCGAACGAAATGCGCTCGGCGGGGAAGATGGCCGCGGCCTTGTCGGGAAAACGTGAGGCGTTGTTGCGGAGCAGATCGAAGATGAACACGTGCAGCCTCCAGGCTGGCACGCGACGCCGAGCCGAGCCTCGGCTCTGCGCCGCCGGCCGGGGTCAGGACTTGACGTTGCGGCCGATGTACGCCGCGATCTTGTCGATCGAGCCGAAGTTGTCGGGCGTGATGTCGTCGATCTCGACGTCGAACCCGCACTGGCCCTCGATCCAGACCACCAGCTCCATGATCGCGGTGGAGTCGATGACGCCAGCGAGGCTGGTGTCGCCCTCGATCTCGGCCTTGCCGCTGGCGAGCTCGTTGCGGATGTATTCGGTGAGTTGCTGCTTGATGTCGTCCATGACTGTGGTCTCTGAGACGGAAAAGAGCTTGGGTAGGAGTCAGGCGTCGTCGGCGGGCTCGATGGCCTCGCCGATTCGATACCGAGAAATCGCGTCGGGGTCGACGTCCACCCCGAGGCCCGGCCGGTCGAGGTCGGGCACCTGCATGGTGCCGGAAGATTCGGCGTTGGTGTGGGCCAGTACGTCCTCTGCGAGAAGGAAGCGATTTTGCCCCTTTCCATCGAGGCAGGCAAACCCGGGTACGCAGTGACCGAAGAGTTCGGCAACGCGTGACAATACGCCCGACTCGCCGACCAACGTGCCCAAATGCACGTCGATCCCGGCCGCTCGCGCGCATTCCACGATCTGGAGGCTCGCAATCACGCCGCCGTGTTTGCCTGGCCTCACGTTGAAGATGTCGGCCGCCTGCTCGGCCACCAGCCGCTGCGCATCTGCGAGAGAGCACACGGACTCGTCGGCCATGACCGCGATCCCGGTCCGCTCGCGGATCGCCCGCAATCCGGCGAGATCCTCCGCGGGGACGGGCTGCTCGATGGAGGCGATGGGAATGCCCCCGAAGCTCTGAAGCCTCTCGACCGCCTCGTCGACGCCCCAGGCCGCGTTGGCATCGAGCCGCAGCTTCACGTCGGCGCCCATGCCCTTGCTGATGATCGCCAGGCGCTCGGCGTCGTCGTCGAGCCCGACCTTCACCTTGACGTGGGTGCGCTTCTTCCAGCGCAGGCCGATGCAGTGCTTGCGCAGGTCGGCCGTCGCGACCTCGAAGCCGATGATGACCCCGGGCGGCAAGGATGGGCCCCGCGGCTCCCCGAGGACCTCGGCCACCGAAAAGCCCAGGCGACGCCCGGCCAGATCGAGCAAGGCGACCTCGAAGCCGCCGAAGGTGCCCAGGTCCCGCCCGATCTCGGGCAGGGTCTTTCGGATCCAGGCCTCGACCTGCGCTCGGTCTTCGAAGGTCTGCCCCCGCAGGCGCGCAGCCAGCTGCGGCGCGCTGCGTTCGAGCACGCTGTCGATGGTCTCCCCGGTGACGTAGGCCCGCGGCAGAGTCTCGCCCCAGCCCACGCCGCCCTGCTCGTCGGAAAGCTCCACGAACACCGCGTCGCTGCAATTGCGGCTCGACAGCGCGTGGCCAAAGCTCCCCTTGAAGGGGATCTGGAGGCGGTGGAGCCGGACCCGGTCAATCCGCATGGAAGCGCTCGACGATGTCGAACTGGTCGACGAAGCTGGCATCGCGGGTCAGGTGGGTCGGCTTGATCTGCGAGTCGCTGGTGCCGCCCGCCAGCCGCTGCCGACGACGCTCCTCGTAGCCGCCCGGACGCACCAGCCACAGCTCGGGCGGAGCCAGCCGCTGCGACGAGCGCTTGGAGCCGTACTCCATGTTGTGCTGCTCGAGGGCCTCGTCGAGCCGACGCGGGAACTGCCGCAGCGCGTCGCCGCTGGCCTCCTGCGACAGCTCCACCATCGCCACGTAGTGCGGGAAACCCTCTTTGGCGGGCGCCAGGGTGAACGACTCGACCGCGAGGTTCAGCTGCGATGCCGCATCGGACACGGCCGCGGTGACCTGGTCCTCGGTGAGCTTCTCGCCCGTGAGCGAGCAGGTCGAGCCCGCGCGATGCAGGAACTCGATGACCGGGGTGCGCTCGTGGAAGCGAACCACCCGGACCACGTCGCCGATGTTGTAGCGATACAGGCCCGAAGCGTTGGAGATGACGACCACGTAGGTCTTGCCGACCTCGAGCTCGTGGGGCGACAGCACGGTGGGATCGGGGCTGTCGATGTCGTCCTCGGGCACGAACTCGAAGAGGTTCGCGCCGATGGCCACCGCCCCGCCGCTCCGACCGTCTTCGACGGGCACCGCCATCACGCCCTCGGACGCCATGAGGATGTAGTCGCGCTGCGCCACGCCGGAAAAGTGCGGGGCGAGCAGGTCGATGTAGGGCTGGAGCATCGGGCTCCGCCAGCAGATCGCCAGCGCGAGCTGAGGCCACACGGAGTGGGCGAGCAAGCCGGCATCGCTGCCGTGCAGCGCCCGGAGCTGCTCGGCCCGCGCCGGGTTGCCGCCGTAGTTGTCCGCCACGTAGCTGCGAACCTCGTCGCTCACCGTGACCGCGTCCCCGATGCCCCCGCGCTCGATGTCGGCGATGAGCTGCTCCGCGTACTGCCCCACCTTCTGGAAGAGCAGCAAGATGGTGCTGGGGTTCAAGGTCATGATGACCGCAAAGTGCTCTTCGAGCAGGATGCGGGCGATGGCGTAGTAGCGGCTGTCGGAGTCGCCAATGCGGGCGATGGCCTTGGGAATGATGGGCCGCTCCTTGAGCTGCGTGGCTCGAGTCACCCCCGCCCAGTAGGCGCTCTCCGAGCTGCAGGGCAGCCCGCCCGGGGCACGCACCGCTTTGCCCGAGTCGGAGAAGTTGGTGACCATGCGGCCTTGCTTCGCGGCCGGGTGCGACCCGAACACGAGGCTCCAGTACACGCCGAAGGTCCGGCTCTTGTTGCGGACGAAGCGGTTGGTGACCGGGATGTACTTGGCCCGCGAGGTCGACCCCGAGGTCAGGAAGAAGCGCTTGATAGGGTCGCCGGTCAGCAGCCCTTGCTCACCGTTCTGGGCGGTGCGCTCGATCAAGTCGGCAAAGCCGTCGTAGCGCTGAATGGGCACCGCGCGGCGGTACTCCTCCAGCGTGCGAATCTTGTCGAAGCCGTGACGACGGCCGAACTCGCAATCGACGTTGGGCGCCAAGACCTGCTCTTGGAAGAATTTTTCCTGAACCCGCTCGGGCTCGGACAGGCTGGCCATGAATGACTGCGCTTCGCGAGATGCGAACATGGGCGGTCACACTCCTAGCGCGTCCCGGGCCCAGGCGTCGAGCCGCTTGGACAGCTCGTCGGGCGCGTCGAACTGGAGGCCGTGCGCCCCCGGCAGGGACACCGTACGGACGCGCTCGGCCGGCAGCCGCGCCAGTTCCGCGATCATGGCATCGTTATCGGTCGTAACGTCGTCCTCGGCCAAAGCGACGAATACGGGCGGTTTCAGCCTCCGCAGGCGCATGCGGGCGGCGAACGAGAGCTTGGTCGAAACGGCGAGAAATCGGGGCGAAAATGTCCGCCAACGGGCCTCGTCGCGCCGGATGAATCCATCGATGGCCGGTCCGTCGGTGAACATCTCGTCGGTGATGGGACTTTGCAGGACCGCCTCGTGCTCGGGCTGGCCCTTGCCCTCGATCGCCAACGCTTTCATGCGCTCGGCGAGCGCAGCGGAAGGGATGTGTCCCGGGGTCAGCAGCGCCACGCCAGCGACGGCATCACCCATGGCCAACGCGAGGTGCGTGCCGAGGATCGCACCCCAGCACCAACCCACGATGACCAGCGGCGCTCCCTCGGCGCGACCGTGTTCGACCACGCGCTGCGCATCGTCGAGCAGCTGCTGCGCCGACTCGGTGTCGCCCTTGCCCTGCTCGACGTTGAGGCCGCTGCCGCGACGCTCGGCCCCGATCACCCGATAGCCCATCGCGCACCAGCGCTCGGCCAGCGGACGAAACCATGCCGTGTTGCTCATCACGCCGCTGAGCACGGCCAAGGTCGCGCGAGGCTCTCCCGAGGGCGCCCAGACGCGGTAGCGCAGGACGCCCTCCGGCGCATCGGCGGGCGTGCTCGCGACGGACTCCCCTTCGCTGGGTGCGTGCCAGTCCATGCGCCGCCTTCAGTCAGTCCATCACGAAGCCACCGTCGACGTTCATCGCCTGACCGGTGATGCCGCGGGCTTCGTGCGACATGAGGAACACGCAGGTGGCCGCCATCTCTTCGGCGGTCATGATGCGCTCCTGCGGGTTCTCGGCGATGATGCCGGCCAGGTACTCCTCGGCCGTCTTGCCGAACATCTTGCCGCGCTTGGTCATGGAATCCCGCACCATCTCGGTGTCGACGTGCCAGGGGCAGACCGCGTTGACGGTGATGCCCAGCCGCGCGACCTCGAGGGCGACGGACTTGGTGAAGCCGATCATCGCCGCCTTGGACGAGGCGTAGGCCGAGTTGTACTTGGCGCCCACCTTGGCCGAGACCGAAGAGATGTTGATGATGCGGCCGGACTTCTTGGCGATGAGCTTGCGGAGCACCTGCCGGGTCATTCGCACGGTGGCGAAGAGGTTGACCTCGTACAGCTCCTTCCACTTGTCGTCCTTGGACATGACCAGGTTGGCCACGTAGTTCATCGCCGCGTTGTTGACGAGCACGTCGACCCGACCGAACTCGTCCATCGCTGCCTTGACGACCTCCTTGGCGGTCTCCGGCTGCGACAGGTCGCAGGCGTGGACCAAGGCCTTGCCGCCCGCCTCGCGAACCTCGGCCGCGACGGCCTCGAGCTGTGACTGCGTGCGGGAGACCAAGACGACGGCTGCGCCAGCACGCGCCGCCCCCAGGGCTACTGCCTTGCCGATTCCTCGACCGGCTCCCGTGACGATGACCACCTGATCCGTGAGCTGTACCTGCACCGTGTGCTCCTTTGGGCATCGCCTCGCTCGGGCGACGACCCAGGGCCGCAACTTTGGCACATCAATGGGCAACAGGCCGGTCCCACGGTGGGGAAAACTTCGATCCCGTGAGCGACCTCCCGTAGTCCGTTCTCCCTCCCCGCGCAGCGGTCCGACTACGACCGCAGAACGCTCTTTCTCGGACCGAACGCCGTCATCGAGGCGCGCGGCAACGGCCGCGCGTCGACGCGCGAAGCAAGTGGTGCACAGGTCATGCAACGCGTTGCATGACGGGCCGCGTGAGCGCGGTTTTCGACGGGAGGCCTTTCGTCCTCGGCCTGCTACATTCCGGCCTCCCATGGCCGATCATCCGAGCTACCAAACCGCCCCCGCCGACGTTCATCAGTCCCTCGGCAAGTGGATCCTCGTCGACGGCATGTCGCTCGTCTACGACGCGGCGCGCAGCCATGGCGCGTTCGTGGTCGACTCGAAGACCGGCACGGAGTTCCTCGACCTGTTCTCCTTCTTTGCCAGCATGCCGCTGGGGCACAACCACCCCAAGATGCGGGACCCCGTGTTCCTCGAGCGGCTGCAGGAGGCGGCGCTGGTCAAGCCCTCGAACTCGGACATCTACACCCCGGCCATGGCCGACTTCGTGGCGGCGATGGGCCGCACGATGCCCGAGCAATTCGCCCACCTTTTCTTCATCGAGGGTGGCGCGCTGGCGGTGGAGAACGCCCTCAAGGTCGCGTTCGACTGGAAGGTCCGCAAGAACATCCAGGCGGGCAAGGTGAAGGCCGACGGCGACCCGCAGTTCGGCACCAAGATCCTGCACTTCCGGCAGGCCTTCCACGGCCGCTCCGGCTACACGCTGTCGCTGACCAACGGCTTCTCGCCCGCCAAGACGCAGTACTTCCCCAAGTTCGACTGGCCCCGCGTCAGCCCGCCCGCGATGCTGTTCCCGCAGACCAAGGAGAACACCGCGAGCACCGAGGCGGCCGAGAAAGCCACGCTGGCCGAGATCCACGCCGCCTTCGATGCCAACCCCGACGAGATCGCGGCCATCATCATCGAGACGATCCAGGGCGAGGGCGGCGACCAGCACTTCCGCCCCGAGTTCTTTCAGGCCCTGCGGAGCATCGCCGACGAGCGTGAAGCCCTGCTGATCTTCGACGAGGTCCAGGCGGGCATGGGCATCACGGGCAAGTGGTGGGCCTTCGAGCACGGTGGGGTCGCCCCCGACGTGTTCTCGTTCGGCAAGAAGGCGCAGGTCTGCGGCCTCGCCAGCACCGAGCGCGTCGACGAGATCGACTCCGTGTTCAAGGTCAGCAGCCGCATCAACTCGACCTGGGGCGGCAACCTGGTCGACATGGTCCGCTGCACCCGCTTCATCGAGATCATCGAAGAGGACGACCTGCTCGCCAACGCCACCGACGTCGGCGCCTACCTGCTCGGCAAGCTCCGCGAGATCGAGGACACCTACGCGTTCATCTCCGGCTCGCGCGGCAAGGGCCTGATGTGCGCGTTCGACCTGCCCGACGCCGACCAACGCGACAAAGCAATGGCGCTCATCGCCGAGCAGAACGTGCTGATCCTGCCGGCTGGCGCTCGCAGCCTGCGATTCCGGCCGGTGCTGGACTTCACCCGCGACCACGTGGACCTCGCCATCACCCGCATCAAGGCTGCGCTCGACAAGCTCTAGTCGCGGCGCGCCGAAACGCGATGACATGAAGGCGGGCCTCGGCTCGCCTTCTTCAATTCAAAAGAGCGTCGCCGATCCGCGATGCTACGCTGGGCGCCAGCGGTTTCTCCCGATGGGTGGCATCAACATCAAGACGCTGGGACGCAGCTCGCTCACCGGCGGCGCTGCCCAGCTGTGGAGGATCCTCTCCCGCTTCATCCTGACGCCGGTCATCATCGCGGAGATCGGCCTGCCCGGGTACGGGGTGTGGACGCTGATCTTCAGCGTCGCCGCCTACGTCCAGATGACCAACGTGAGCCTGGGCGTCGCGTACACCAAGTTCACCGCCGAGTGCGTCCGCCATCGCCGCTTCGACGAGCTCAACCACATCATCGGCTCCGGGGTGAGCGTGGTGGGCTCCATCGCCGCGCTGGGCCTGCTGGGCTCGTGGTGGTTCGGGGAGGCCCTGCTGCTCGCGCTCGATGTGCCGCCCGACCTCGCCGAGCCGGGTGCCATCGGCCTGCACGTGGTGGTCGCGGTGATGTTGCTGCGCATGACGGTGGGCTGCTCGCTCGAGATCCTCACCGGGCTGCAGCGCATCGACCTGACCTACCGGCTCTACGTGCTGGCCTCGGTCGTCGACTTTCTCGTCGCGCTGCCCCTGCTGCTCATGGGCTGGGGCATCGTGGGGCTGGCCATCGCCCACGCGGTGGGGCAGGTGCTGATCAACTTCGTCGCCTACTTCATGGTGCGGCGCCGCGTCCCCGAGATCCGCATCTCGCCGCTGTTGATCTCGCGCGACGGCATGCAGAAGATCGTGTCCGTCGGCGGTCGCTTCCAGGTGCTGGCCGTGGTCAACACCGTGGTCACTCAGGGCACCAAGATGGTGCTGTCGCGACTGGTCGGCATCGAGTGGGTCGGCATCTACGAGCTCGCCGACAAGCTCATCAAGCTGGGGCGCACCGCCTCGGAGGCGGTCATCGCCCCGCTCATGCCCGCCTTCGCCAGCCTGCGCGCGGGCGGAGAGAAGCTCGCGGAGCGCACGCTGTTCATCAAGGGCAGCAAGGCCAACGTCCTGCTGGGCTCGATCTCGTTCTCGTTCTTGGCGCTGTTCTCCGGCCCGGTGCTGCTGTTGTGGACGGGCGAGCCAGTGCCCGCCGCCGCGTGGACGCTGCAGGTCCTGGCCGGGGGCGAGGTCGCGGTGCTGCTCACCGCCATCGTGTCCTCCAGCCTGCGCGCGCAGGGCCGGGTCCGGCTCGAGTTCACCTGGGCCATGATCTCCACCGGCACCCTGCTGGTGCTCGTCGTGCCCATGGCCACCTGGTGGGGCTTCGAGGGGATCATCCTCTCGAGGCTCGTCGCTCAGCTCGCCGGCACCACCTGGTACCTGCGGGCCTACTTCAAGTTCTCGGGCATCACCTGGGGCGAGTACCTGCGCGGCACCCGACTGCCGCGGCTGGTCGTGCTGTTGGGCTCGATCGCCGGCCTCATCATCGTGGCGCACGCCCTGTTGCCCTCGCTGGCGCCGCCCGGCCTGTCGCCGCGCTGGGGCGCGGTGGTCGAGGTCGCGCTGTGGTCCCTGCCCTACCTCGGCCTGGTCGGCGTGGGGGTGTGGACCTTCTATCTCGAGCCCGACGATCGCGAGCAGATGAGCGTGCTCGGAGCCACCGTGTGGGCCCGCCTGCGCGGGCGCCCGGGTCCCACTCCCCCTGCGCCTCAAGTGGTGGTGGTGTGCGTCGACCCGAACGCCGTGGCGGGGCCGCTGCTCGAGGCCGCCGATGGCCTGGGCCGAGTCCAAGCCATGGGCGCGGGCGAGGCGGATGCCTTCTTCAGTCGAGGCGATCCCGTGCACCTGGTGCTGGTGCTGCTGCCCTCCGACGGCGATCCCAACCTCTTTTGGGCGTGGATGGCCGACCATCGCCCCGACCTGCTCGAGCGCATGGCATTCGTGGGCGGCGACGAGGCGAGCTTCGTCGACGAGGTGGGGGCGCGGCGCTACGAGCCGACCCCGGATGCGTCCACGTTGCTCGCCGATTGGGGCCCCGCTCCCAGCGAAGCGACCGAACCGAGCGAAAACGAGACCTGAGTCCCACTCGGCGCCTCCTGCACTAGGTCGCCTGCTCGCGGGCAAAGACGGCCCCGCGCCATACCGCGCGAGGGCTCGGAGCAGCGTACAATCAGCCGGCACGGGTCGGACTCGCGCACCTCACGCTTTTTGCTGGATTGAGGCCTTGGGCATGAACCATATCGATCGACGCATCTTGGCAACCGCGGGCTTGGCCCTGGGCATCGTACTCGGGGCGGGCTGCCCCGGAGACGACGGCGGGGTCCAAGACACCGACCCGGCGACCACCACCGGGCCGAGCTTGTGCGGCGGAGGCCAGGTGACGTGCCCCGATGGCACCTGCCACGCGCCCGCGCCCGGCGTGTGCTGTGGCTTCGGCGGCCTGTGTCCCAACAACGACGACACCGCGGCCGACCCCACCAACATCACGACGCCGACCACCACCATTCCGCCGACGTCGACGCTGCCCACCAATCCCACGGACCCGACCAACCCCACCAACCCGACCAACCCCACGACGGACGTGACCGTCACCGACTCGACGACCGACGAGTCCACGACCAGCACCACCACGGGGGACGAGAGCACGAGCACGGGCATGACCGGGCCCGAGGGTTGCTACGACCCGCTCATCTATCCCTACGACGGCGCGCTGTGTGGCCCCGCGGGCAACCCCTGCGTCGTGCAGGACTCCGAGACCATCGAGCCCATGGCCGTGGCGCGCAACGGCGAGCCCGCGATCTCGGTCGACGACGACTGTGCGCCCGCCGTGCTGCTGTCGCAGTCGGTCGGCGGTGCGCTCGGGTTCTTCGCCCAGCGCACGGGCGTGGACACCTGGGACGTGCAGGGCACCACCTTCCCGCTCGTGCAGGGCGGCCTCGACTACGACCCCGCCACCGATTTTTGGTACGCGGCGGTCTACGAGGGTGGCTTCGACACCTCGGCCCGGATCTACGACGGCATGTGGAACGCGGGAGACCCCTTGGTCGGCAACTTCTCGCTCACCACCAAGTCCACGGGCGCCACCGGTGACGACCAGCTCCACGCGATCGTCTCCGAGCCCGGGGTCGGCCTCTCGGTCACCGGGTGGGACGCGGGCTGGGCCGCGGCGGCCCCGGTCGGCGGCGCCAACGACCTGGGCGCATCGCTGGCCGTGGCCGAAGACGGCAGCTACTGGTTCACCTACTGGGCGCAGGGCGCTCCCGACCCCGTGCTCCGCTTCCTCAACGACTCGGGCGTCAACGAGACGGTCACCCCCTACGGCGCCGCGGCGGTCTCGAACGCGATCATCCAGGAGATCACGCTGACCTCGGCCGGGGGCACGCCCGAGCCCCACGTGCTCGCGGGGACCGAGACCGGCCCCGACGGCCGCGTGCAGGTGCAGTACCTACGTCGCGACGGAGCCGACATGTGGAACAGCTTCGTGGTCGCCTCCGAGGACCCCACCGGGGAGACCTTCTGCGAGGACCAACCGATGGGCCCGGGCGAGTTCTGCACGCTCGACTTCACCACGTACCGACCGCTGACCATCGTCTCCAGCCAAAACGGCGACGTGCGCTGGCTCTTCAGCGAGACGCACGCGTTGGTCGAGTTCGCGTCGGAGTGCACGCCCGATTGCGCCTGGACGCCGCTGGCCGACAACAGCACCTACACCACGCACCTCGGCTGGCTCGAGGGTGGCGTGCCGCAGCAGGTCGCCATCTTGCCCGACACTCGCTTGGTCCGCGCCAACGCCATCGTCGACGGCCTGGGCGACATTCACGTCGTCGCCTACGCCGATGCGATTCCCGACACCGTGGACTCGGGCTTGACCGTCGAGTACTTCCGCATCGCGCCATGACCCACTTCCTCGCCCAGATCATCGACCAGGCCGAAGGCTTCGTGCTCATCGGCGACTCCTCGCAGGATCGCTTCCCCGGCTTTTCGTACAACGCGTATACGAAGGCCAACAAGCGCTTCTACTGCCTCGACATGGGCGGCCTGCGGGAGTCTCGAGGACCGACCAAGGGCGGCAAGGTCTACGCCTCGATCGACGAGCTCCCGGAGGATCACGACGACCTGGCCATCCTGTGGGTGAAGCCGCGCCGCTCCACCGAGGCGGTCGAGCTCGCCCACGAGGCGGGCTGCAAGCGCGTGTGGTTCAGCTTCCACACCGCGCACCCCAAGGCCATCGAGCGGGTGAACGAGCTGGGGATGGAGGTCGTGGAGGTCGGGCGCTGCCCCATCTACTACCTCGACGGCGCTCCCCTGGCCTGCCGAATGCACGCCAAGGTCGTGGCGCTCAGCGGCACCGCCAAGCGACCGCCACAGCTGACCCTGGTCAAAGATCAGCGGATCATGCTCTGAGCCGACCCGGGCTGGCCCCCGCTCGAGGGCCAGCCTGCACGACGATTTTCAGCGAGCGCGGGCGCGCCCGTTTCGACGGCGCACGAAGCCGAGGCCCGCCACGAACATCAACCAGGGCAAGCCGCTGGGCGCAGACTGGGTGCGGCACGAGCAGCCGGACCCACCGTCGTCGGTGTCGCCACCGGGCAGCGCGTTGGTCCCGGCTTCGCCCGCGGTCGCGTCCATGTCGCCCGTGGTGCCGCCTCCGGCCTCGCCGTCAGTGCCGTCGGCCGGCTCGCCGCCTTCTTCGCCAGACTCGTCGCCCTCGTCTCCGCCGCTGGTCGACCCGGGGTCCTCCTGGGTGGTGGCGACGTAGTAGATGGCGTTGGCCAGGATCTGGAAGTTGTTGCCGTCGACGTCGTCGAGCGCGGCCGGCTGGTACTCGCCCGGCTGATAGAAGAACACGTGCCCGCCCCAGCCGGAGCGGTGCAGGTCGTAGCCCAGCACGCGGGCCATGCCTCCGCCCGCGCCCGCGCTGGTGAAGACGATGGTGCGGTCTTCACCGCCCTGCTCGATGAGCGAAGTCTGGTCGTAGCGCTCGTCGGGGGCGTTGTTGAAGAAGGGATAGTCGCCCTGCGCCACCCCGGCGCCCGAGAAGGTCCGGTTGCCCGAGTACTCGACGCTCTGCGTGGCCACGAAGTGGTCGGCGACCGCGATCACGTCTTGGCCCGCCGCCTCGTCCCACGCGATGGTGTCCGCGCGACCGCCCAACAGCGCCAGGACGTCCTCTTTGCCGTCGGCGCGGAAGATGCCGTGGTGGAAGACCACGATGCCGCCACCGCCCATGAGGTGGCTTTCGAACGCGGCGGTGAGCTCCGTCTGCCGCGGACTCCCGTCGCAGCCCAGGGCCGCCAGGTGGGCGAAGTACACGATGACGTCGACGCCTTCGGTCAAGACCGTGAGGCCTTCGTCGACGCACTGGCTGTCGACCCCCGTGACCGACGCGATGTTCAACCCATTGCCCGCGCCCGAGAGCGCCGCCACCAGGTCGTCGGGCTGCGTGAGGTCGGGCGCCGCCAAGCGATGCGGGTTGACCTCGTCTCCCACCACCAGGATGCGCAGCGGATCGTGCTCGGGCAGCTCGGCCGCATCGGCCACCGACGGCGCGGCCACGAGCGCCGCCGCTCCAAGGAACTTCAGCAAGCTAGACACGCCGAGACCGTAGCACTCGGATCGTGGACACAGGGAGTCCGGCGACCTCACTCACAGTCACGTGATGTGACCTATCCGCATCGTCGACATGTCGTCGGGGAATCGACTCCGACCGTGGCAACCGCCGCTGAACACCGATCCGACTGGCCTCCGTGGCTCGGCCCTCGGCGGGCGCTACGATGGCTCCATGCTCCCGGACCCACAATGCCCCACCGAGGACCAAGACCCCGCCTCCGAGTCCGAGCCTGCGGCCGACAATGATCCGCCCACGCCAGACGACAAGCCCAAGCGGACGCGCCCCCGCTTCGACTACGTCCGCGATACCAACGATCCGCTCGCGGGCATCGACGACGACGTCTGACCGACGGCTCAGGCCTCGCCGAGGACGCGCGGCGGCGTCCACAGGCGTTCGGAGCCGCGCTGCCACACCGCGGCCCAGCTGGGATCGGGCGGCCCCGGATCTTCGAAGCGCTCGACGAGCCCATTGTCCGCCATGCGCTCGGCCAACGCGATCGTCTCCTCGGGCGTGAGCAGGGCGCGCCGACACAGGTCGCGCAATCGATCGACCAAGTCGCTGGCGGGCAGGCCCCGTTGCCGCAGGTCCTCGGCGACGCGCACCGCCCCCGCCAACGAGATGCTGCCCTCGTGCATCAGCACGGCGGCCATCTGAAACGCCCCGTGACAGCCGATCACGCCGGGCCCGAAGTCCTTGAAGTACTCCGGGTCGTCGTGTCGCTCCATGCGGATATAGGCCCGCTTGACGCCCTCGGTCGGCGGCTGGTCGCGCGTCGCCCGGGCGATGGCGTCGGCGTCTCCCCCGTACACGCCGTTGAGCTGCAGAATCCGCGAGATGTCGTTGGCCGGGATGCGCCGCGCCAGCAGGTCGGCATAAAGCGCAAAGGTCAACGGGTCCGTCTCGAGGTCGTCGCCGACGAGGTTCTCGATGGCTCCGGTGGGCAGCTCCGCGCGACTGGCCAGCAGCGCGGTCATCTTGAAGCCCACCTGCTCGCGCAATCGCTTGAGCCGAAGCCGTCGGAACACCGCGCTCCAGTTCTTGAAGGTCGTGCCGTCGAAGCCGATGCCGTCGAGCATCATCTTGCGCTCGATGACCGGTCGTAGCTGCGCGGGGCTGGCCGAGACGAAGTACAGCGGCGTCTCGCGGCGCTCGCTCTGGGGGCCGCGGCGAATCTCGCGAAACAGCCGCGCCATCCCGGCGATGTCTTTTTTGTCGGCCGCGCTCTCGAACGGGATCCGAGCCAACCCCTTCATGCTCGAGATCTGGGTGGCGAGGTACGTCCGATCGATGTCGGCAATGAACACCTCGCCCTCCCAATCGGGATCGAGCGTGCGGTAGTTCGCCCGGTGGATCGGAAAGCTCACGACTCGAAGGCACGCCTACCAAACCCCTGCCCCGAACGCCAGCGATCGCGAACACGCGCCCCCCCTCGCGCTATGCTCGTGAGCATGGCTTACGCAACACGGTGGATGACGCTGGGCGCGCTCGCGCTCGCCCTGGGCTGCGGGGATGACGGATCCAACGGCCGCCCGGGGGCGAATGGCTCGGGCACGGGGGTCCCGAGCGCAGCGACGACCACCCTCGCCACCGAGGGCTCCAGCGGCGCCGCCACACCGTCGGCCGACGACACCACGACCGCCGACGACACCACGGACGGCACCACCGCGAGCGGCACCACCGAGGAGCCCGGCAGTAGCGAAGGCTCGGACTCCACGGGCCCGGGCGCGAAGGGCTGCCCCGCCGACCACGTGTGCTTCGAGCTCGAGGGCGAGTTCCACGTGCCGACGCCCGAAGATCCCACCGCGATCTACGACATTCCGCTGCCGCCCGGCGTGGACTACCGCGTGGTCGAGGTTCAGCTCGAATTCGACCACACGGGCTGGTACCCGGACGACCCGGCGGGGCTGCACAACATCTTTTGGCTGCACCGCGGGACCTTCGCGGACTTCACCTGGGTGGGCGGTGTGGTGGGCTACGTCAACGCCCGCGGCCCCGGGACCAACATCATCCGCACCCGCCACGACCTCGACGTCACCGACCTGGCCGACTCCCGCACCTTCAACATCAACGGCGTGGCCCTGGCCGACACGCACACCTACCAGGTCTTCTATCGCTACGACACGATCGCGGGCGAGGTGCTCGTCGAGATCCACGAGGGTGAGATGCTCGTCGCCCAGGGCACCGACGTCCCCACCACCGATCTCGTGCGCAACACCGAGGACAGCCTGTTCATCTGGCTGGGCAACGGCACTGATGTCGAGGCGCCCGGGCCCGAGGTGCCCTCGCTGGGCTGGCGCTTCCGCGACCTACGGGTCGAGCTGATTCCGTGATCGGTCCCGGTCGGGAATCGATCGGCGCGCTATCGTGTCGTCCTCGCTCCCGATGGCATTCCGCGACGACCTCCGCCCCCTCTCCATCCCCCAGGACCCGCTCCAGCGCTTCGTCGAGCTCCACGATGCGCTCGACGCCGATCGGGGCTGGCTCGGTGACCGCGTGCCCCTGCGCTACGCCGCGATCACCATGCTGACCACCCCGGGGGACGCGGGCGCCATTGCCGACTCGATCCGCGAGTTTCATGCCGACTTCGGGGCGCGGCTCAAGTGGTACAGCGGCATCGACAGCTCCATTCGCATGGTGCTCGCCGCCCAGCTGGTGAAGTACGGCGACACCCCGGCGGCCTTCCTCGCCGAGGTCGATCGCGTGCGGGCGATGTTCCGCGACCAGGGCCTGCGCCGGGGCGGCGTGTACGAGGTCTTGGGCGCACTCGTGCTTCGTCGGGCCTTGCGGGGGCAGATGGCGATGCCCAACCACGTGGCCCGCTTCAGCGAAATCTACGCCCAGCTCAAGCGCCACCACTGGTTCCTCACCGGGCCCGACGACTATCCCGCCTGCGCGATGCTGATGGGGCTCCCGGGTACCCCGGCCGACATCGGTGACGGGGTCGAAGCGGTCTACCAGGCTCTGCGCCGCGACGCCGACCTCTGGCGCGGAGATGCCCTCCAGACCGCCTCCAACGTGCTTTATCTCAGCGGCATGCGCCCCGAGGAAATCGCCCGCCGCTTCGCCGAGCTCGCGGCGGAGCTGAAGGCGGCCGGCTATCGAGTGGGTCAGAAGGACTACGACGAGGTCGCCGTCTTGTGCTTCCTCGCGGCGCCCGCCCGCAAGCTGGTCGAGGTCGTGATGAGCTACCAGCGGACGATCCGCGACTCGCTCGAGTGGGTCGATCGAGCGATGGGTCTGTCCCTCGCCGCGTCGCTGGCGTTCGTGCGGTTGGTCGGTGAGCACGAGCAACTCGGCCCGCTGGCGGACGCCAAGCTCATGCTCGACATGCAGGCGATCGTGGCCGCTCGGCAGGCCGCTGCGGCGGCAGCCGCCTCCTGAACCCTCCCCGGCATGGTGACGGGCCCACGTCGGGGACTTCGCATGACAGCCCTGTTCGTGAAGGTGTGCCGACGGCCCAGAAGAAGTGGGCGGTGCCCTGCCCTCAGGGCGCGGCCGCCTCGGCCGGGGGCGTCAGCTCGAGCAGCGTATTGGTCAGCCAGCTGGTGGCGTAGACCTTGAGCGACTCTCCCGGGGCCACCGCCAACCCGACGATCTGGTTGGTGCGGGGGACTTCGTGGGTGCGGTGCTGCATCTGCTCGACGTCCACCACCGTGATCGTGGACGAGGTGAAATCGGCGATCGCGATGTGTCGCCCGTCGCGGCTGACGTCGATGGTCCGGGGGTTGAGCCCGGTCGGCGCCTCGCCCAGCACCTCCCCCGTGAGCGGATCGAACCACCGCAGCACCCGGTCGCCGCTGCACGACACGTACAGCCGCTGCTGGTCGGGGGAGAGCATGAGGTGGCGGGGGTTCTCGCAGGCCTCGAACTCGCGATCCGGCCGCGTGCTCCCCGGGGCATAGACCTGAATGCGGTGGTCCCACATCGCGCCGACGAGCAGCGTACCGTCGTCGAGCAGGGCCAGCCCCCGCGGGCGCCGCCCGGTATGCAGCCGCCGCACCGCCTTGCCGCGCTGAAGGTCGACGGCCGAGACCGATCGCGAGGACCAGTTGGACACGTAGAGCATGCCCCGGGCCTCGTCGATGACCATGAACTTCGGGTTGCTGTCGACCCTGATCTCGTCGCGAACCTCGAAGGTCTCCGCGTCGACCACCTCGACGACGCTGCGTCCGAAGTTGCTGACGTACAGCGTGGTGCCGTCGCGGCTGGCGGCCAGCTCGACCGCGTTGCCGCGGAAGTTGATGTAGCCCACCAGCTCCAGGGTCGAGGCGTCGTAGACCGAGACGTTGCGGCGGTGCTTGAGGCCGAAGTTGCAGACGTAGATCCGCGAGCCATCGGGCGACACGGTCACGCTCTTGGGCTGCACCCCGGTCGCGACCCGGCGCAGCACGTTCAGCTCGGGCCCCCCCGGGCGCATCACCAGCGCTTCCGGCTCGGGCTCGGGCTCGGGTTCTTCGACCGGCGCGGGCGCGACGGGGGTCGGCTCGGGCTCGTCTTCGGGCTCGGTCGTCACGACCGACTGCGGCGGCCCGGGCATCTCCCCTGCCCCGGAAGGCACCTCGGGCAGCGCCCCGGCCCCCGTGCGCGCGCACCCGGCCAGCCATAGCGCCACCGTCAGGATGCCCGCTTTGCCGATCGCTCGGCCGCGCGCGCTAGATGTCGAGCCCATCGGCCTCGGCCGCGCGCTCCATGATGAACTGGTAGCGCGCCGACGCGTCCTTGCCCATGAGGTCGGCGATGGTCCGATCGGTGGCCAGCTCGTCGCGGATCGACATCTTGATGAGCTGCCGCTTCTTGGGATCGAGCGTCGTCGACTTGAGGGTCTCGGGCATCATCTCGCCCAACCCCTTGAAGCGCTGGATCTCGGGCTTGCCCCGCTTGATGCCCCCGAGCAAGCGCTGCAGCTCGGCATCGTCGGCCACCCAGTGGGTCTCCTTGCCCACGTCCACGCGATAAAGCGGAGGCTGAGCGAGGTACATGTGCCCCCGTCGGATGAGCTCAGGCATGTAGCGATAGAAGAAGGTCAGCAGCAGCGTGGCGATGTGGTGCCCGTCGGAGTCGGCGTCCATCAGCAGGATGACCTTGCCGTAGCGCAGCCGCTTGATGTCGAAGTCCTTGCCGATCCCGCAGCCCAGCGCCTTGATGACGTTGCCGAGCTCCTCGTTGGCCATGACCCGGTTGAGGCTGGCCTGCTGCGCGTTGAGGACCTTGCCGCGCAGCGGGAGGATGGCCTGGGTCTGCCGGTCACGCCCCATCTTGGCGGAACCACCGGCGGAGTCACCCTCGACGATGAACAGCTCGGAGCGTCGGGGGTCGGAGCTGGCACAGTCGGCGAGCTTGCCCGGGAGGTTGAGCCGAGCCGCGCCCGCGTTCTTGCGCGAGACCTTCTGGCTCGCCGCCCGCGAGGCCATGCGAGCCCGCGCCGCGGCGATGACCCGGCCACGATGGACTCGGCCACGCTGCGGTTTTCGTGCAGCCACTGCTCGAGCGCGGGCCGGATGCAGCTCTCGACCTGGCCGACCACCTCGGGGTTGTTCAGCCGGTTTTTGGTCTGGCTCTGGAACTGGGGCTCGAGCACGTACGCGCTCAGGATGGCGACCATGCCCTCGCGCATGTCCTCGAGGGTCACGCTCACGCCCTTGGGCTCGAGCTTGTGCGCCTGCATATAGGCCCGCAGCGCCCGGCCGAGCGCGTTGCGGAAGCCCTGCTCGTGGGTACCGCCGTCGGGCGTGGGCACGCCGTTGACGAACGAGTAGGTCGCGTCCTCCGTGGCCTCCGTCCAGGCCATGGCGATCTCGAGCTTGGGATCCTCGGTGCGCACACAATTGAAGATACCGGGGTGCACGGCCGACTTGCCGCGCACCTGCACCAGCTTGTTGAGGTAGTCGACGATACCCTGCGCGTGCTGGAAGACCTCTTTGGTGGGGCCGCGCGGGTCGACGTAGGTGATCTTGAGCCCCTTGTGCAGGTAGCTCTTGGCCTCGAGCCGCTCGCGCAGCACCGAGGGATCGAAGGTCACCTTGGTGAACATGCTGGGGTCGGGCCGCAGGTGGACCCGAGTGCCCGAGCCCCGCGACTTGCCGAGCTTCTTGAGCTTGCCGATGGGCACGCCGCGTTCGAAGCGCATCTCCCAGCGCCCGCCGTCACGCCAGACCTCGACGGTGAGCTCGGAGCTCAGCGCGTTGGCCACCGCCGCGCCCACGCCGTGCAGGCCGCCGGAGTGCTTGTAGCTCTGGTCGTCGAACTTGCCGCCCGCCCCGAGCTTGGTGAACACCGCCACCACGGCCGGGACCTTCAGCTGCGGGTGCTTGTCGACCGGGATGCCGCGCCCGTTGTCGATGACCGCGATGCCCTTGTGGTCCTGATCGAGCTCGACCGTGATCTCGGTGGCGTGCTCGTTGATGACCTCGTCGACCGCGTTGTCGATGATCTCCCAGACGAGGTGGTGGAGGCCGTCCTTGTTGACGCCGCCGATGTACATGCCCGGGCGCTTGCGGACGTGGTCCACCCCCTCGAGGAACTGGATCGCTCCCGCGTCGTAGTTCTTGCCGCGCGTGGTCTTCTTGCTCGATCGCTTGCTCGTCGCCATGGCTCAGCCTTCGTCCTCGGTCAAGTTGGGCAGCTCGGGGAGCGGCAGGACCAGCTTCTTGACGTTGCCCCGCTTGAAGGCCGGACGCCCCTTGCCCCCGCGCGTCACCGCCTCGCGATCGCTGCCCGTGAGCTTCTGCTTGCCCCCGGAGCTCTTGTGGATGATGACCGCTTGGTCGGCGGGGAAGGCCCCCACCATGTGATCGCCCGGATCGAGCTTGAGGAAGCGAACGCCCTTGCCCGGCCCCGAGAGCAGGTTGACGTCGCCGGCTTCGCAGGTGAGCACCCGACCCTTGTAGCTCAGGCCGGAGACCATGTCGTCCGCGTAGGCCTTGAACACCGACACCACCTCGTCGCCCTTGCCGAGGCGGGCGAACATGCGCCCGCGGCTGGTGCTGGGCTCTTTGTGGGGCCACAGCGTAAAGCGCAGGCTGTAGCCCTCTTTGGTGACCGCCAGCAGGTGCGGATAGGGATCTTCGTATTCCTCGCCGAGCTCCGGTTTGGCCTCGCCGAACTCGGGCATCACCCGGGGATCGGTGCCGTAGGCGGAGACCACCCGCTCGCCGTCCTTGAACTTGAACAGCTTCTGCACCGGGGTGCCGTGTCCGGTCGAGGCGGGTACGTCGTTGATCCGACACACGTAGGCGGAGCCCATGTTGGTCAGCACGATCAGGCACTCGCGGGTGGTGCCGCCCACCAGGGCGAGCGGCTCGTCGCCCTCGCGCATGCGGGTGGTGCTCAGGTTGATCGAGCGCTGACGCTTGACCCAGCCGTCGCGGGTGACCAGCACCACCGCGTCCTCTTCGACGATGAAGCTCTCGGCGGAGAACTCCTCGGTGATGTCCTCGGCGCCCAGCTTGGTGCGGCGCGAGTCGGCGAAGGTGTTGGCGACCTCGTCGAGCTCTTGCTTGACCAGGGTCCACATCTTGTCCTTGCTGCGCAGGATGCCGCGGATGCGACGGGCCTGCTTGCGCTTGTCGGCCAGCTCGGCGCGGATCTTCTCGATCTCGAGCTTGGCCAGGCGATACAGCTTGGTCTCGAGGACGGCGTCGGCCTGCTCGTCGTCGAGGTCGAACGCCTTCATCAGCTTCTTGGCCGCGTCCGCCTTGCCCGAGGACTGGCGAATGAGCTTGATGGCCTTGTCGAGCGCATCGAAGATCTTCTCGAAGCCCTCGGGGATGTGGATGCGGCGCTCGAGGACCCGCAGCTCGTACTCGAGCCGCCGCTTGACCGTCTGGAAGCGGAAGTCGAGGAAGTACTGGAGGATCTGCTTGAGGTCGAGGCGAGCGGGCGCGCCCACCTCGGGGTTCTCCGTCGGCACCAGCACGGTGAGGTCGACCTTCACCGAGACCTGCAAGCGGGTGTGCTTGAACAGGTAGGCCATGACCAGCTCGGGATCGACGGTGGCCTTCTTGTCGAGCAGCAGCTCGACGTGAATCTCTCGCGTGCTCAGGTCCTGGACGCCGACCAGCGCGGGCAGCTTCTTGCCCAGGATGATCTGACCGATCTCCTCGACCAGCGCGGCCTTCTCCACCCCGTGCGGGACCTCGTTGATGATGATGACCGGCCCCTGCTTGCTCTGCTTGAGCTTCCAGGAGCCGCGGAGCTTGATCGACCCGCGCCCCGACTCGTAGATGGCGGCCAGGTCGGCCCGGCTGCCCACGACCTGCCCCCCGGTGGGGAAGTCGGGACCCTTCACCTGACGCATCAGCTGCTTGACGGTGAGGTTGGGTTTGTCGACCAGCTGGATGCAGGCCCGCACGACCTCGCCGAGGTTGTGCGGCGGGATGGCGGTGGCCATGCCGACCGCGATGCCCGTGCCGCCGTTGACCAGCAGCTGCGGGAACCGAGCCGGCAACACGATGGGCTCGCGCCCCGTGCCGTCGAAGGTGTCGCGAAAATGAACGGTCTCCTTCGACAGCTCGACCAACAGCTGGCTGGAGATCTCCGTGAGCCGGGCCTCGGTGTATCGGTAGGCTGCAGGGGAGTCGCCGTCGATCGAGCCGAAGTTGCCGTGCCCGTCGACCAAAGGCGCGCGCATCACGAAGTCCTGAGCCAGCCGGACCATCGCGTCGTACACCGCCGAGTCGCCGTGCGGGTGGTACTTACCGATGACGTCACCCACGACCTTGGCGCTCTTGCGATGCCGCCCGTCGTGCAGGAGCCGAAGCTCGTGGAACATCGTATAGAGGATGCGCCGCGCGACCGGCTTGAGGCCGTCTCGCACGTCGGGGATGGCCCGCGCGGTAATCACGGACAGCGCGTAGTTCAGGTACTTGCGGCGAGCCTCGTCCGCGAGATCACCGCGCACTTCGCCCGCGCCTCCGCCTCCTTCCTCCGAGGTCGACGCCGCAGGTGGCTGAGGCGTGGGCGGAGACTCGTTTCCCTGGGAAAGGGCGGGAGGAAGCAGCTCGAGCTGGGTCATGGCGGGATCTGCGGCCCCCGGCTCAGGGGCACACAGCAAGGACCGTCGCCTACGCGATCCAGCAGGTCCAATTTCTTGCATTTCCGAGCCGAGTGATCAGGGGCCCCTGCGACAAACGCGCAGACTAGACGGGTTCTGCGCGGCCGCGCTATGGCACCAGGCAATGAGCAACTTGTCGGTGGGTGATCTCGGCGCTGAGCGCCTTGTCCCGGAGGATCGCGAGCGCCTGCACGGCCACGGCGGGGCGTTGGTGTGGTTCACCGGTCTGTCCGGCGCCGGCAAGAGCACCGTCGCCAACCTCGTCGATCGCAAGCTCTACGAGCTGAAGCGTCACAGCGTGTTGCTGGACGGCGACCTGGTACGCACGGGCCTTTGTGGCGACCTGACCTTCTCCCCCGAGGACCGCACCGAGAACGTGCGGCGCATGGGCGAGGTGGGTCGGCTCTTCGCCCAGACCGGCGTGCTGGCGTTGATCGCCGTCATCGCCCCGTACAACGGCGCCCGCGAGGCCGCCCGCAAGCGCATGCGAGAGGGTCGCTTCGTCGAGGTCTTCGTCGACGCGCCGCTGTCCGTCTGCGAGAGCCGCGACGCCAAGGGCCTGTACGCCAAGGCTCGCGCGGGCGTCATCACCAACTTCACCGGCATCGACGCCCCCTACGAGGCACCCACCCATCCCGAGGTGCACCTCGACAGCGGCGGCGGCAGCACGCCCGAGCAGCTCGCCGATCAGGTCATCGCCTACCTTCAGAGCAAGGGCCTGGCCTGAGCGCCGACTCGGTCACGGCACCAACAAAAACGACTCGCTGCATGCGCGGCGAGTCGTGTTTTAGGTGTGGGGTGCGGGTGAGCGCGGCGGCTCAGAGCATGTAGTTGC
>JBCCHT010000070.1:0-37558 GCA_039028615.1 Myxococcota bacterium
CGAGCGACTCGGTCTTGGCGTCGAGCGACTTGCGGGCGACGTAGTGCAGCTGCAGGGCCTGGCCGGCGTCGCTGGTCATGTAGTTGAAGACGCGCTTGTGGAACCCGAGGCCCACGCCCAGCGCGGGGTACTCCTGCTCGGTCCAGGCATTGTTGGCGTGGGTGCTGATGGTGGCGCCCTGGAGGTCGCGGATCAGGTCGCCGAAGCCCCGTAGCGTGCCGGTCCGGGTCCCGCAGAAGTTGATGATGAGGTTCTCGTTACCGTTGTTGGCGTTGACATTCGAATAGACGCGGACCTCGGGGGTGCTCCACACGTCCTCGTAGACGAAGGACTTGCCGTCGACGACCTGGTCGTTGACGGCGTCGTGGCAGTACCCGTTGTTGGCGAGCTGGCCGATGGCCGCGGTACGACGCACGAACGCGGGGCCCGAATACGCCTCGGCCGGGGTGCTCGGAAGCACGCCGAGGGTGAGAGTGCATAGGCCGATGGCGATCTTGGCGAGGAGGTTCATGACGATGCCCCGAAGTCAGCTGGTTTGAAATGCGGTCAGGGTCTCCACCGACGAGGAGATGTCGTCGTGGGTGCTGCACGACAGGTCGTCGGTGGGCGTGCACGAGCAATCCGCGGCGGTGCAGAAGCCGGTCGTATAGTCGGCGGCGAGGTCCACGGTGCCCGCTCGCCCCTGCTCGGCGATGATGAAGGCGGTCCGGTCGTTGCCGCGGCCGTCTTTGCCCAAGGACGCCATCACCGAGCCGCGCCCTGTCGGGAACCGGATGGTCTCGACGGCCCGGAGCCACCCCCCGGGGACGGCCTTCAGATCGACGGACACGCCCTCCCACAGCGGGAGTCGGCTCGACCCCTTGGTGGCCTCGGCGACGGGCGTCGCGGCTCCTTGCACGCAGGAGCAGGTGTACTCGGCCGCCGTGCCGCTCAGTTGCTCATAGGTCGCGCGGGCTTCATCCCCGCGCAGCAGCACGTCGCCGCCGTGGTCATACAGGGAGACGGAGCAGCTGGGCGCGAGCGCGACCGAGCCGATGGTGCTCGCCAACGCAGTCCGCGAGCTCGACTGGGACAGCGTCGTGGGCACGCCGCTCAGGTCGCCGCTTTCATAGGCATAGCCGCAGGGAATGTTCTGTGCGGCGCGAGGGCGGAGGTCTTCGGTCTCCGGTTCCGGCTCGGAGAGCGGATCGCACCCGGCGAGCAGGAGGATGAGACCGCACCAGGATAGGGCGCGGCCTGAGTCTCTTCGGGTGTTCATCGTCGTCGCCCCACGTGTCCTTCATGGGTAGGTCACGACCGACCCGCCGAGTTATTCGTACTCGGAGGGCCGGCGAGCGCGCTGCGTTCCGGCCGACGACGACCGACTCGGGAGTTCGATGCCTCAGGGATGCTCGGCGTAGTCGCCTTCGGTGCGCGTGCCGGGCTGGGCGTTCGGGTACTCGTCGAGCTCGATCACGTTGCGATCGGGATCGCGGATGAACACGGCGTGGAGATCGCCGAAGTCCATCGTGCCCGTGATCGCGATGTCGTGCTTCTCGAGGAAGGCCCGCGTCTCGGACAGCGAGTCGACGCGGAGCGCCATGTGGGTGTAGCCCGCGTGCTTGTCGTCGATGTCCATCAGGATGTTCGTGCCTTCGGAGGCGTTGGCGGGGCCCAGCACGTTGATCACGATCCCGCAGGGGTGCTGCATGATGATGGGATGCCCCTTGGTGAAGATGCCCTCGGCCTTGGTCTCGAAGCCCAGCCGCTCGTAGAACGCGACGGCGCGGTCACGGTCTTTGACGCGGATTCCTACGTGGTCGATCTTCTGGATGTTCAGCATGGGTCGTGTCGCGCCTTCGTCCATCATCATCGTGCCTGCGCATGCGCGTTGAAATAGGAGATTTTGCAATCGGGCGCCGCAAAAATGCAAAGACCGCGATCGCCGACCAGGAGCTCGTACGGGCCCGCGTGGCCCTTCGCTGCTACGTTGAAGGACGATGGATCGTGCCGAGTTTTGCGAAGCGTTGCTCTCGGTCATGGAGCGCAAGGTGCATTGGGCGTGGCCGCGCTTCACCGCGGGTCAGGTCGCGGCCGAGCGCCTGCACGTGCACCTCGAGCAGGAGTATGCCGTCTACATCCGCGATTTCGCCGTCCTGCTCGGGCGCGCGTACGTGCAGTGTCCCGTCGATGCGGTGCGGCGGGAGCTGGCCGAGAACCTCTACGAGGAAGAGACGGGGCGCCTGACCCGAGGGCGGCCTCACGCCGACCTCTTCCTCGAGTATCCGCGCGGCCTGAACATGGACCTGGCGCGGTTCCACGCGGTCGAGCTGCTGCCCGCCGCTCGAACCTATCGCGCCGTCCTCGACCACCTGACCCAGGCCGAGGGCTGGGCGGTGGCGACCGCGGTCACCACGATCTTCGTCGAAGGCACGCCCTACGAGCGCGGTGAGCTCGACGAGTCCGCGCCGCGTCGCCCCGCGCCGCCGCTCGAAGACCATCCGCTCGTCGAGCACTATGGGCTCCCCGTCTCCGCGCTGGCGTTGACCAAGGTTCATCGTGAAGTCGAGGGAGACCACCGCGCCTCGGCCTGGCACATGGTGCTCGATCACGTGGGCGAGGCCGAGCGCAAACGAGTGATCGCGGGCATGGAAGAAGCGCTCGCGGGCTGGCACGCCTATCGCGATGCCGTGGCCGTTGCGTGCGGTCTCGAGCGGGCGTAGATCGTCCGCGACGATGGACTCGACACCGCTGACGTTCACGCGCCTGAGCGAAGCTGGCCTCGACGCGTTCCTGCGCCTGGCCACCGACGAGCACATTCGCCGCTACCTGCTCGACGGCGCCGTCGCCGACGCCGACTGGGCCCGCGCCGAAGTCCAGCGCAGCGATCGTCTCTTCGAGCGCGAGGGCGTCGGCCTGTGGCTCGTCTCGGTCGACGAGCAGCCGGTCGGCTTCGCCGGCTTTCGCGTCTTCGAGGACCTCGAGCCCGAGCCGCAGCTGCTCTACGCCTTGCTCGAGAGGGTCACCGGGCGCGGCTACGCCACCCTCGCTGCTCGCTGGCTGGTGAACGAAGCGCGGCAGCAGGGCTGGTCCCGCGTTGGGGCGGGGGTCGACGAGGTCAACGCCGCCTCGGTACGGGTGCTCGAGAAGGCCGGCTTCGTCTACCTGCGCTCGGTCGAGGGCAGCCTCGGGCCCACGCGGCTGTATGCGCTCACGCTCGGCGAGTGAACCCGGGCCCGCGAGAGCCCGGGGCCCGGGCACCTATTTGCGGGCCCGCAGGGCGTAGCACAGCGGGAGCATCCCCTCCTTGCCCTTGAACTGATAGCGGTTCTTGCCGACCTCGACCGTGTCCTGGAAGCAGTTCCACGGGGAGTAGTCGTACTCGCGGAAGGCCTCGAGGGTCAGGCCCTTGTCGAGCAGGGCGGTGATGACCTCGTCGAGGGCGTGGTTCCAGCTGATCTCGGTGCTGGTGAGCTTCTCGGAGCCGTCGGTATAGCTGCCCGTGTTCTGCTCGACGATCGCGTCGCGCTTGAAGTAGCTGTACTCGAAGAACTCGTGCTTGTCGTCGAGCATCCACACCACGGGGTGGAACTCGGCGAACACGAAGGCACCCCCGGGCGCGAGGTAGTGGGTGATGACCTCCGCCCAGCGGTCGAGATCGGGCAGCCACCCGATGGCGCCGAAGGAGCTGAACACCACGTCGAAGCTCTCGGGCTCCGCGAGGGTGTTGGGCGCCTCGTAGACGTCGCTGCACACGAAGCGCCCCGCCAGCTCGGCCCGCTTGGCCAGCTCGGTGGCGCGAGCGATGGCGCGATCGCTGAGGTCGACCCCGGTGACCTCGGCCCCGCGCCGGGCCAGCGACAGCGTGTCCATGCCGAAGTGACATTGGAGGTGGAGCAGGCGCTTGCCCGTCAGGTCGGCGGGCAGCATGTGAAGCTCCGGCTCGCGCAGGCTTTGTTCGCCAGCGAGCCATGCATCCACGTCGTAGAAGTCCGACGTGTAGTGAGCCTCGGTCGCCTTGTTCCAGTGATCGCGGTTATGGGTAAGGTAATCGTCGGACATGGCGCGGACGGTAGAACACGATTCCGCGGTCGCGTGAAGACGGCCGACCCATGAACAATTCGACCTCCCGCTGAATAGAAAACCCCTTCGATTGCGACGCAGACCCGGCCTCGCATGCGATCGCGAGTCGTGAGTTTGCGGGAGAGAAAATTGGCCAGTGATCCCCAGCGCTTGTCGTTTCGTTCCTACCGCGCGCACGATCGTTCCCCTACATGGACCGACATGAACGCATCTATGAACACATTCGCCGACATGATCGCGGCATTGGCTCTGAGCGGGCTCGTATGGGGTGCCGTGGCCTGTGATGCGCCGCAGAGCAATGCGCTCGAGGACGCTCCGCTGTCCGACTATGACGCTCTGTTTGCCGATGCGCCGGGCAACGACGAGCTGCCGTATCAGATCAAGGCGGATGGCCCCGCCCCCCGGACCTTCGACCTGGTGGACCTCCAGTCGCCGGTCAAGAGCCAGGGAAGCCGGGGGGTCTGCTCGATCTTCTCCACCGTCGCCCTGATGGAGCACCTGTACATCGCGGCGGGTGTCGAGGAGGCCGACTTCTCCGAGCAGTACCTGCAGTGGTCGGTGAAGGAGCAGCTGGGTCTGTTCACCGACTCGAGCGGCAGCAACTCCACGTCCAACCTGCGGGCGATCCAGCGCCATGGCATCCCGCACGAGAGCGCGTGGGAGTACGAGACTCGAGAGTGGGGCGAGGAGGACGACCCCGCGTGCACGGGACCCGATCGCCCGACCTTCTGCTTCACCAATGGCTCGCCGCCCGACGCCGCGGTCGAGGCCGAGAAGTTCTTCCTGCCGCGGGGGCGGTGGCTCAACAGCGGTCGCGAGTCGCTGCTCGACCACATGCGGGTCTCCGGCACGGGCGTCGTGGTGGGCTTGGACTTCTTCTATCAGGCCTGGAACCACGGCGGCTCGTCGCTCACCCGTAGCCGCGACGCGTGGCGCCAGGGGATCGTCGGGTATCCCAACGCCGACGACATCGAAGAGAGTCGCCGCAACCGAGCCGGTCACTCCGTGCTGCTGGTGGGCTGGGACCTCGACATGGAGCGCCCCCGCGTCGCCGCCGATGGCTCACCGGTCCTCGATGCCGAGGGCAACCAGGTCATGGACGAGGGCTTTTACATCTTCAAGAACAGCTGGGGCACGCACAACTTCGGTGTCGACAACCCCTACGGGGCCGGGTACGGGTTCCTCTCGATGGACTACGTGGAGGACTTCGGCTCGGCCCGGGTCTCCGATGTCCCGTACATCAGCGTGCCCGAGCCGGAGCCGGAGCCGGAGGTCGAGCCCGAAGCGCCGCCCGAGAGCGAGCTGTACGAGTCGCTGGACGTCGTCGACATTCCCGACAACGACGCGGTGGGGATCAAGAGCACGCTCAGCGTGCCCACCGAGGGCAACGCCGAGCGCGTGACGGTGAACTTCGAGGTCGAGCACACCTATCGCGGCGACCTCACCGTTCGACTCTTGCACGGCTCCACCGTGGTGACGCTGCACGACCGCGCGGGCGGCAGCGCCGACGGGCTCGAGCTGACGCGCGAGCTGACCGACTTCGCGGGCGAAGACCGAGGCGGAGACTGGCAGCTGCAGATCGCCGACAACGCGAGTGCGGACACCGGGCGACTGCTGAAGTGGTCGCTCGTGATCGAGTAGCCGCGGCCGGCCCGGCGTGCGCGGCTCAATCGGGCGCGCACGCCGGGTCGCTGGACAAGGGGGCGCTGGCCGTCAGCGAACGACCAGCACGCTGCATCCGGCCCGATTGACGACCTTCGCCGCCGTGGTGCCCAGCAAGCGGTCGACGCCCCCGTAGCCGTGGCTCCCGATGACCACCATGTCGGCTTCGAGCTCCTCCGCGAGGGCCACCAGGGTATCGGCCGGTTGACCCATCCGAGTGACGATTCCGCCGCGGAGCGACGAGGGGATGCGCTCCGCCGACTTTTCCAGCTCTCGGTTGCCGTGCTCCACCAGGAACTTGGTGAGGTCGTCTCCCTGCATCGTCCACAAGGTGGTGGGCACGCTGAGGGGGATGGTCATGGCTCGCGCGAGCGTGAGCGTGCCCCCGCGGTCCTTGGCGAGGTTGATCGCTTCGTCCAGCACTTTGGGTTCGCGTGACGAGCCGTCGACTCCAACGAGGATCTTCATGCTCTCTGCCTAAACACTGGGAGCAGGGCTCGCCACCCATGGACGCGCGCAAGGATTGCGCCCGGACGGGTCACACCTCGCGAGCGTCGTCGCGTCGAGGGAGCTCGAGCACGAATCGCGTGCCCCGGGTGGGCGCGGGCTCGTAGGTCAGCGTGCCGCCGTGGGCCTGGACGATCTGGAGCGCGACGGGCAGCCCGAGACCGGTGCCTTCGGTCTTGGAGGTGACGAAGGGCTCGAAGGGCTCGATGCCTTCGGGGATGCCGCTGCCCTCGTCTTGCACCTCGATGCGGACCCGCTGGGGGGAGTCGATGACGCGCACGGTGAGCGTGCCGCCTTCGGGCATGGCGTCCGCCGCGTTCTTGATCAAGTTGAGCAGGACCTGCCGCAGCTTCTCGGTATCGATGAAGATCGCCCGCAGCTGCGGCGGGACTTCGAGCCGAGCCTGGATCCCGCGGATGTTCAGCGCGGGAGTCTCGGCCGAGACCACGTCCCGCACCACGGTGACCAGATCGGTCGGCGTCACGGAAAACTGGGGGCGACGCGCCAGCGATCGAAACTCGTCCAGGAGGTGACGCAGCCGCTGGGTCTGGGCGAGCAGCGAGCTCATCGAGTCGCCGATCTTCGGATCGACGCCGAGCTCGGACTTGCCGAGCCGCCGCTCCAGCAGCTGAGCGTGCATGTACATGCCGTTGAGCGGGTTTCCGACCTCGTGGGCGAAGCTGGCCGCCGTGGTTCCGACGGCCGCCAGGCGCTCGCGCTCGAGCAGGCGCTCTTGCAGGCTGACCTTGTCGCTGATGTCGCGAATGAACGCGCCGTAGCGGGCCCGCTCGCCCACCGCGACCTCCGTGACGGAAAGCTCGATGGGGAAGATCTCGCCGTTGCTGCGGCGAGCGGCCACGGTGCGGATGCGGCCGATGGCCTGGGGCTCGCGGGTTTGCTCGTAGCGCTCGACGTAGCCGTCGTGCTCCGCCGCATAGGGCATCGCCATCAGCACCTTGACGTTCTGCCCCAGGATCTCGGGCGCGTCGTAGCCGAACATGCGCTCGGCGGCCTGATTGAAGAGCACGATGTTGCCCCGCCGATCGATGCAGATCACCGCGTCTCGGGTGGTCTCGAGCAGCTGCGCGTACCACCGCGCGCGGGTTCGGATCTCCTCGTCCGACGACGGCAGCTGGAAGTTGGAGTGGTCGTCGTCCATGGGACGGGGCTGGGCGCTCCGACCGTACCGCGAGTCGCCGTGGGGGCACGCGCAAAACCTGCGCGACGGGGTCGAGAGCCCCGCTCCCGCCCCCTCGCTGGCGTCGCGCAAGATTTGCGCGCAGGCTTCCATGGCCGGAGGCGACCCGCCCCCGCAGACTCACGACACGCCATGTCTACGCCCCCGGCCGAGCCCAAAATCCTCGTCGTCGACGATGAAGCGACCGCGCGCTCCGCTCTCTCCGAGCTGCTGCGGGACGAGGGCTACGCGGTGCGGACCGCCAGCGATGGGTTCAAGGCCCTGGGTCATCTCGACGGCTGGACCCCCGATCTCGTGCTCACCGACGTGCAGATGCCGGGCATGAGCGGCGTGGAGCTGATGGCGAAGGTCCACGAGTCGCTCCCCGATGTGCCCATCGTGGTGATGACTGCCTTCGGCTCCGTGGAGAACGCGGTCACGGCCTTGCACGCGGGCGCCGACGACTACCTCACCAAGCCGGTGCACTTCGATCAGATGTTGCTCGTCTTGCGGCGAGCGCTCGCCCGGCGTGAGCTCCACCGCGAAAACGAGCGGCTACGGGAGGCACTCGACGGGTTCACGGGCGAGATCGGCTGGGTCGGGAGCTCCAAGTCGTCGCGAGACTTCATGGCCTTGGTGCAGCAGGTCGCGGGCAACGACGCCGCCGTGTTGATCCACGGTGAGAGCGGCACGGGCAAGGGGCTCGTCGCGCGGGCGCTGCACGAGGCGAGCGCCCGCGCCGAGGGTCCGCGGGTCGTCGTGCCCTGCGCGGCCATTCGCGAGGAGGCCTTGGAGGAGGAGCTGTTCGGTGAACGGGGGCGCTTGGCCGAGGCGCGCGGCGGCACGGTGGTGCTCGAAGGCGTCGGCGAGCTTCCGTCCACCGCCCAGGCTCGCCTGCTTCGGTTCATTCAGCAGGCGCGCAGCGAAGCAGGGGATGGCGGCGTGCGGATCGTGGCCACGACCGACCAAGAGCTGCTGCAGCGGGTCAAGGACGGCCGTTTTCACGAAGACCTCTACTACCAGCTCAACGTCATCACCTTGCGGGTGCCAACGCTTCGCGAGCGCCGAGACGACATCCCGCTGTTGGCCATGCACTTCGTGCGTCGCCACGGGACCCGGGTGCGAGGGCTCTCCGATCGGGCGCTGGGTGTGTTGCTCGCCCACGACTGGCCGGGCAACGTTCGGCAGCTCGAGGCCGCCATCGAGCGCGCCGTGGCCATGTGCCAGGGGTCGGTCATCGAGCCCAAGGATCTACCGCGCGAGCTGCTGCGATCGGGAGGTGGTGACGACAAGATGCCCACCATTCCCGGGGCGACGATGGCCGAGCTGGAGCGCTACGCCATCCTCACCACGCTGCAGCACGTGGGCGGGAGCACCAGCCGGGCCGCCGAGATCCTCGGCATCTCCACGCGCAAGATTCAGTATCGCCTCAACGAGTACCGCGAGCGGGATCCCTCGGGGGTCTCTGCGGTCATTCGAAGCGTGGACTGAGGCGCCGCAACGCTTTCGTCGCGCGGCGCAAATCCTGCGATCCCCGACCACGAGCGCAGCGGTCATGCTGATGGAGAAGGACACTCCACGATGACCGAAACGAGCGCCACCCCCACCCGTCGCAACCTGTCGCCTGCCCTGTCCAGCGCCATCATGGGAGGGCTTTTGGTGGGCTCCGCCGCTGCCGTGTTCGCGTTCGCGTTCATCGGGCCCCAGACCGGCTATGGCTTTGGTGGTTTCGAGGTACTGCTCGTCGGGTTGCTCGGTTCCGTCTTCGGCACGGTGGCGGGAGCGGTCGCGGGGGCATCGGAGACCGGCGAGGGCGAAGCGGTCGAGCTGCCTTCACCGCCGCGGGCCGCGAGCGTTGCGTATGAGGCACTGCCCGTCGAGGGCGTCGTGACTCGCTCGTCGGCGGCTCAGTACACCTAGCGGTTTCTGCCCGTCTCGTTTTCGTTGGCAGGCACGGACCGACCGTCGTGCTTCGCAACCATCCCCCGTTCGCGGCTCCACCCTGGTCTCTCCCCCCCTGACCTCGGTGGAGCCGCGTCGCACCCGAGCAGGTTGGGAGTCGGCGGCTCAGTGCTCGGGGGTCTCGCCTGCCGCGAAGGTATGGCCAAAGCACGTGGCGCCCTCGAACCGAGCGCCGCGTAGATCGGCACCTTGAAACGAGGCGCCTTCGAGCGCTGCACCCGAAAAGTCGGCTTCACGCAGATCGGCACCGTCGAAACAGCACGTCTTCACGTTGGCGCCCACGAAGCGCGCCCGCTTCAGGCTGGCATCCCCGAGGTCGGCCACGATGAAGCAACCGCTGAAGTCCGCGTCATCGAGACGGGCACCGCGTAGCGGTGCACCGTCTTCAGGATCGTCGATGTCGATCTCGCGAAAGTCTCGACGGCCCGCTCGGTAAAGCTCGAGCACGCGGCCCGACGCCAACCGTTCCTCCGTGCTCTCGCGCCCCATGCTCGCGACTTTCGCTCAGACGTCTTTGAGCGCGATCCGTGCCGCGTTGTACCCACACATCCCATGCACGCCGGCCCCGGGATGGGCGTAGCTGGAGCAGAGATACAGCCGATCGACGGGCATCCGATAGCGGAAATACGGAAACGCGGGCCGGAACAACAGCTGGCGGTACCACGCGTTCGAGCCTCCGCCGAGATCACCCCCGACGAGGTTGGCATCCATGGCCTCGAGATCGGGCGGTGCCACCACGGCGCGATCGATGATCGTGTCCCGAAACCCAGGCGCCAGCCCTTCGATGCGTTCTTCGACCCGATCGGCAAACGACTGGGCATGGGCCGACCACCCTCCGTCGGGCAGTTTGGGTGGCACGCGAGAGTAGGTCCACAGGGTGTGTTGCCCGTCGGGCGCCCGGGTGGGATCGGCGAGGGTCTGCTGACCCAGGACGAGATACGGATTGTCGGGCAGCTCGCCGCGCCGCACCTGAGCGGTGAACTGCGAGAGATCCTCGAGGCTGTCCCCGGCATGCACGACCGCGCTGCGCCGCGCCTCGTCCACTGCCCAGGGCACGGGCTCACGAAGCGCCCAGTCCATCTTGAAGGCACCCCAGCCTCGCGGATACCGCTGGGCCATCTTCACGAGCCGACTCGGGATGTACTGCCGGTCGACCAGGTGCAGCCACAGGGCACTGGCGTCGGTGTTGGCGAGCACGGCCTGCCGGGCCTGAATCTCCTGGCCATCGGCGAGCCGCACCGCACTCGCTCGGCCGTCCCGCACGATGATCTCGTCCACCCGCGCGCCGAGCCGAATCTCGCCGCCGTGCAGCTCGAGCACCTTCACCAGCGTGTCGGCGATCGACTGCGCTCCGCCTTCGGGTACGACGTAGCCGCCCGTGGTGGCGGTCATGCCCAGCATGAAGCCCAGCGCAGCACCGAACCAATCGTCGGGACCGACGTCGACGTGCAGGGCGAGTCCGGGCAGCACCCGTCGGGCGGCTTCGCTGTCGAACCATCGCTTGGCCAGGCCCTTGCCGCGCGACAGGAACACGGAGGCGACCTTCAGCAGGTTCACGGGCAGAAGCCGCAGCATGGGGCGCACCGCGGGGAAGGTCTCCATGAGCATCGGCAGCAGGTGCGGCTCGATGCGTCCGTACCAGGAGGCAATCCGCCGCCAGGTGTCGCCATCTTTGGCGCTACCGAAGTGCTTGGCGGAGACGTCGTGGTCGCGGCTGATGCAGGCGAAGGTGCCGTCGGGCGCGGGGTGACAGCTCTCGAACTCCGAGCCGCACCAGCGCAGACCGTGCTGGGTCAGGTCGAGCTCTCGGAACGCGGGGCTCAAGGTGCCCCAGGGGAAGAACGCGGCGCCCACGTCGTGCACGAAGCCGGGGCGAGTGCTCTGCACCGAACCCACCGCGCCGCCAGGGCGGTCGGGGTTGGCCTCGAGGACGAGCGTCTTCAGTCCCGCCTTGGCGAGCACACAGGCGGCCACCAGCCCGTTGGGGCCCGATCCAATGACAATCGCGTCGGGATCGCCGTTCATTCGCGGCGACCCTACCACGGCGCCCGCGGGTGCTCGCTCAGGTCATCTGATCGAGGTACTTGGGCAGCATCTCGCGCCAGGTCGGCCAGTCGTGGTCGTAGTCGGTGCCCCAGGGATCGACGCGGTTGGGCACGCCCATTCCGCCGAGCATGTTGGCGACGCGCCAGCTCTCGGCCGGACTCTCCCAGCGTCCCTCGCCGGTCGCGAGCAGCACGAAGCGCTCACGCAGCAGGGCCAGCTGCGGGCTCTCGCCGAGGCCGGGTAAGAAGTGCAGCGGCGAGCAGTAGTGGAAGTCGAGGGGATGCTCGCCGTTCATCCACCGCGACAGGTCGTAGGTGCCGCTCATGCAGATCGCCGAGCGGAACACGTCGGGGTGACGGCAGATCGCCGCGAGTGCATTGAACGCGCCGATCGACGCGCCCGCGGTGACGACCTCGATGTCGGGTGTCTTGCAGTCGGTGCGAATGGCGGGCACGAGCTCGTCGATGACGAAGCGATCGAAGGCGTTTTGGATCCGCGCCCGAAAAGCACCCGAGCTCGCGCCGTCGGTCCAGATGCGCCCCGCGACGCTGTCGCAGGTGTAGATCTTGACGCGACCCGCTTCGATGAGAGGCATGAGCGCGTCGATCATCAAGAAGCGCTCGCACTCTTCGGCGTCACCGCCCGCAGTGGGAAAGAGCAGCACGGGCAGGCCGTAGTGACCCCAGCGTGCGACGAGCACCTCGGTGTTGAGATGCGGGGAGTACCAGCGGTTGGTGAGCTTCACGGTCTTGGGCCGGAGTCTACATTCCCCGTGGCGTCGATCCGTGCACCCGGTGCGTCTTTTCGCTCAATTCGATGATCACCGGAACCGGCGCTGCCGCGCATCGGGGACCGGTCCGAGAACCGGACTCGGCCTGCCGCCACGGTGTCCGATTCTCCGCATGGGCGTGCGTTCATTGGGCGCCATGGGCGTTGGGGCCTCGTGCTAGCCTTCGTGTCATGCGACGGTGTTCGATCTTATTCTTAGGCTGCGTTCTCCCCGCGGGGTGCTTCAACCCGGGGACGGTCAACGATACGGACACCAACGGCAGCAGCGGGACTTCGGCGGTCGAGCCCTCGAGCGGTGGCCTCTCCACCACGGGGACGCCACCGGACACGATGACGGACTCGCCGACCGACTCGGGTGAGGAGACCACCACCACGATGGGGGTCGACCCGGACTCGTCGTCGGGCGACGACGCCACGACGGGGCCACCCCCGATGTGCGGCGACGGCAATGCCGATCCGGGCGAGTTGTGCTTCGGCGATCCTCCCGAGATCTACCCCACGGGGGACGAGCCCTACGATCTGGCGATCGCCGACATCGACAGTGACGACGTGCTCGACATCCTGACGCTGAGCTACACCAACGACTTGCTGTCGATCCTCGAGAGCGACGGGATCGGCGGGTTCACGCCCCCGTCCAACTACGACGGCGGCGGGAATCCGCATCGGGTGCGCACGGCCGACTTCGACGGCGATGGCGACAGCGACATCGTGATCGCGGGAGGCCAGCTGGTCACGTACTGGAATCAGTCGGGCTCGTTGGTGCAGCGCATCGAGCCGGGCGGCTTCGGAGGCAGCTTCGGCATCAACAGCATGGAGGTCATGGAGGGCAACGGCGACGAGGTGCCCGACATCGTCTACACGCAGGCCTACGACTTCCAGTTCGCGGCGGGCACCATCGTCAGCAGCCGCTGGGCGCTCATCAACTCGGGCAGCATCATCAATGCGGGCGAAGGGGCGTCGGGGATCTGGGCCACCGAGTTTGCCTGGGACTCGGACAGCGACGCGGACGTGATCGGGGTCAACCAGTACTACTCGGACGCGTTCATCACCACGGGCAACGGCGACGGCAGCTTCAACGAGGTGCACGAGCACCAGGTCTGCCCGGGGCGCTTCGCGGGGGCCCGCCACGTGATCACCGACGACTTCGACGGCGATGGCTCGCAGGACATCGTGGTCACGTGCATGGACGGAGACTTCACGGTGAGCCTGGGGACGGGCGCGATGGCGTGGAACGACCACACCATCTACTCGCTCGACGGGGCCCATCGTCCCTATGCCTACGACATCGACGACGATGGCGACCCCGACTTGCTGGTGGCGACCTCGACCCTCAACCGGGTCGCGCTGTACATCAACGACGGGTCGGGGAGCTTCACGTTCAGCGAGCTCGAGTTCCTGACCAACGGCTCGCCCTACGGGGTCGAGGTCGCCGATCTCAACGGAGACGGCGGGCCCGACATCATCACCACGTACCAGGACGGCACGGGGCAGGTGATGGTCTGGTACTCGAACCCGTAGGCGACGCGGGCGTCACTCCAGCTTGACGAGGAAGGCGCCCGCCTCGTCGCTGCCGCTGACGTAGGCGTGACACTCGGCGTCGGTGGCCAGATCGAGGCCCCAGAAGCCGTCCATGCTGGTCTCGGCCAGCACGTCTCCGCCCGCGGTGATCCGCTGGACGAGGATCGGGTCGTCGGGGAAGGCTCGGCCCAAGACCACGAGGTTGCCGTTGGCGTCGACGTCGACTTGCACCGCGCCGTAGTCGAGCTCGATCGCCTCGAGGAAGGCCCCGTCGGCCCCGAAGTGGTCGAGGCGACCCGCGCTGCCCTTGCCGGGGAGGATGGAGAGCCAGGCCCCGCCCGCGCCGTCGGCCGCCACGCCGTGTGCCGTCTCGAAGCCCTCTGCGCTCGACTCCACGATCCACTCGATGGCGCCGTCGGGGCCGATACGAGCCAGCAGGGGGCCCCCGGCGTTGCTATGGCCGGCGACGAAGTAGCCATCCGCCCCGTCGTTGGTGGCGTCGAAGACGTGCTCGTCGCCGCCGTGATCGTACGAGTCCGAGGCGGACCCGGCTGCGCCGCTCAGGATCAGGTCGACGAGGAGGTCGTCGTTGCTGCCACCGAACAGGACGTCGCCGTTGGGGCCGATGGCGGTGCCGCCCGCATCGACGGCGCCCGAGATCCCGGGGCTCTCGAACTGCAGCTGGCCCGCGTCATCGAAGATCTGCAGGATGGCGGTGCCCGTGGTGCGGTCGGTGCCCACGAACGAAGTGACCGACCCGGTGGCGATGTCGTGCTGGCGCAGCGCACCCTCGCCTCCAGTGGTCAGAGCGTCGGCGGACCACTGCTCGTTGCCGTCGAGGTCGTGCACCCGAATGCGAGTGGCGGGATCCCAGGTGGTCGCGACCCAGGCGACGCGGCCCTCGGCGACCGAGACGGACTCGCCGCGATCGCGCTCCGGGTCGTCGATGCGCCACAGCTCGGCGAGGGAGCCCGGCTCCCCGCAGGGCCCGGTGGGGGGCGGCTCGCCCGTGGAGGTGCCGACGGTCGGAGAACCCGTGTCGGAGTCGGGATCGACGGTGTCCTCGGGGTCGGTGGTCGAGCCCGAGTCGACGCCGTCGGTCACCGCATCGGTGTCGCTCTCGCCGAGCTCACCCTCGACGGTCGGCCCACATGCGGCGGCACAGGCCGCCAGGGCCAGGAGCAAGGAGTTCGACTGGATAAGGCAATGCATGCCTATACAGTGCTCAACGAGCCCAGATCGACCGCTTCGTCGGCGAAGTTTTTTCGAGATCCCCGAGATCGTTGACGAATTGCGAAGCCGCGATCTGCCCCGCGGGCGCGTTGTGAGCGCTCGTTGGCACGCCGGGTGTCGCCGCTGCGCTCAGGCGGGCGGGACCTGGTCGGGCGAACCGTCGGGGCTGCCTTCGCCTTTGCCGAGCCGGTCGGCCTCGGTCTTGCGCCAGAACTGGATGAGCCCCCAAAAGTGCTCGGTGAAGCGCTCGACCTCGTGCTCGGGGAACAGGGCCTGCACCTTGGCGAGCACGTGGCCCTTGGCCTGCGGCGTGCCGAAGAACTCCCACACGACCTCGTTGAGGTGGCTCAGGTGCGTGTGGCAGAACTCGGTGAAGCGATCCTGGTCGAGGCGCTTGCGGGCGATGGCCGCGTACTCGGCCAGGCGCTCGCGGTAGGGCAGGTCCTTTTTGGCGACGGCGTAAAAGGGCTCCCAGTCGAGGTTCTGCGGCATGGTGCGCTGGGTGGCGGCGCAGTAGAGCGACCACCGCACCATGTTCTTCACCATCTCGGGGAAGTGGTAGTGCAGCGAGGTGACCTGGAAGTCGGGGCACGCGTTGGCGAAGTCGATGGGATGGAAGGTGCCGTTTTTGCGCAGCGACTCGCAGGAGTTGAACTCCCAGCCGAAGAACGCGTTGATGGTCAGCGCGGTGTCGGTGAGCAGCGACCACTCGTCGGAATCGACGAAGTGGAAGTCGACCTTGTAGCGGTCGTGCAGGGGCGCGCCGGGGTCGTAGCGCACGATGTGGACCTGGGGCCCGATGCCGATGGCGCGCACGAACAGGTCGAAGGGGTCGACCGCCTTTTGCAGGTGCATGACCCGGCTGCCGCTGTTTTCGTAGGCCTCGCGCAGCTTGGCTTCGTCGTCGATCTTCGACACGCCGACCCATGCCCCGCCGTCGTAGGGCTTCATGAACATGGGGTAGCCGAGCTTCTCTCCCACCGCGCCCAGGTCGAAGAGCCGGGCGTAGCGCTCGAGGGTCGTGCCGACGTCGTCGTGCTCGACGTGCTCCTTGGGCGGGATGAGCAGGGTGTCGGGCACGGGCATGCCCAGCTTCATCATCGCGCAGTAGGAGGTGTGCTTCTCCATGGACTGCAGCGACCACGGATTGTTGAGCACGTAGAGCCCGTCCATGATGACCGCCTTCTTGATCCACTCGCGGCTGGTGTGGAACCAGTGCGTGAGGCGGTCGAGGACGACGTCGTAGCGGCAGGGCTGGGTGAGCGTGAAGGGCTCGACGGTGACCCGCTCCACATGGAAGCGCACCAGCTCGTCGCCGATGGGCATCGCGGGCTTGAGCCGGTCGATGATCTGCTCGTAGCAGGCGGGCCAACAAAGGTCGGCCCCCAGTGAGAGTCCGATGGTGCGGGTGACCTCGGTGCGCGCGGGCATGGGGCTCATTCGTAAACCATCCACAGTGGCCCGGGGAACAGGTAGGACAGCCCGGCCTGCATTCGATCGCGCCAGTTTTCCCAATTGTGACCGTCGCGGACCCACTCGTACCGGCAGTCCATGCCCGTGGTCTGCAAAAGCGGCACCAGGGACCGGTTTTCGTAGATCAGGGACTCGTACATCCCGCAGCTGAGGTAGACCTGCTCGCTGGGCCGGCCGGGGGCGTCCCGAAATGCATTGACGAACTCGACCACGCGGTCGAAGGCGGGCCCGCGCTTGTGATTGCCGATGTCGGTGAAGGCGAACGAGCCCGATTGCAGCAGCAGGCGGCCGAACTTGCCCGGATGGCGCCAGGCGGTGGACAGCGAGGCGACCGCGCCGAAACTGGCCCCCATCAGGCCGCGGGTGGCGGGCGCGGGCATCAGCGGGTAGCGCTCCTCCATGGCGGGCAACACGTGCTCGGCCAGGAACGCGGCATGCCGGGGGTCGTCGGGGTACTCGATCATGCGGTCGCCCGGGTGGGTGAGCGCGGCGATGACGGGCGCGACCTCCAGGCGATGGATGAGGTTGTCGAGGATCTCCTTGAGCGCGGCGTAGCGCAGGTAGTCCCCGCCGTCGTGCACGATGAGCAGCGGGTAGCGGCGCGTAGGGCGGAATCGCGCGGGGAGATAGACGCTGACCCGACGGGGCTCCCCGAAGGGCGTCTCGGTCAGCCACAGGTCCTCGATGTGCCCCGGTCGGCTCTCGGGATCGGCGAAGGTCCAGTGGGGGCGCTCGTAGCCCGAGCCCGAGCACACCGAGTTGGCGCCGAAGGGGTCCTGGGCCAGGTGCGGGTTGAAGGGGTCGCGGATCCACTCGTGGTGGTCGCCGCGAACGATCTCCAGCTTGTACTCCACCCGCGAGCCGGGCGGCATCTCGTGCACGTGGTACCAGAGGTCGGTGTCGTGCACGCGGGTGAAGGGCTGCGACGACTCGAGGCCGTAGATCCAGTGCCGCAGGTTCACCGCGTCGGCGTGGCCCCGAAACACGAAGGTGGCGCGGTCGCCCTCGATGAGGGGGAACGAGCGCTCGCGGATGAAGCCGCTGATCGCCTCGTGGTCGGGCGTGCCGCCGTCGAGCAGGTCGTGGATCGCGAGTCTCACGAGGCGGTGTCCTCCATGGGCACGACCTCGCCCGTGTAGGTGAGCTGGCGAGAGCGGGCGGCGTAGTTGCGGCCGTCCCACGACACTCGCTCGCCGCGATCGAGGGTGACGCAGCGGTCGGGCTTGAAGCGACGGGCGAACAGCGAGACCCGCTCCGCGTCGTCGAGCTGCAGCCGCTGTTTGGCGTGTGGTAGGACCACCAGCCCCGGCACGATGCCCAGGCCCTCGCCCAGCAGCTCTGCGTTGCCCTTGCCCTGCGGCGGGTTGTCGTGGAAGAGCACGACCCGCTCCGAGATCGCCATGGCGCCCGCCGACCACGCGAAGATGGGCAGCGGGCGGGGTAAGGAGGTCAGCAGGCGGTCGAACTGAAACAGCCGCAGGCGGTTGAGCAGCGACGCGACGTGACCCCCTGCGATCAGCAGGCCGAAGCAGTTGCCCAAGATGGTCCGCAGCTCGCGATAGTGGTGGTCGACCGCGGGCCGAGCGGTGGGGCGGTAGTGCAGCTCGAAGTCGCGCTGGATCTGCCGGGTGCGGCCCAGGTGCTGCTTGTCGACCAAGCGCAGCGCCAAGATGGCCGCGTCGCGCTCCGTCTCGATGAGCTGCGGCGGCGCCGTGGACTGACGCATCTCACGGGCGGCATCGAGGGCGTGAGCCAGGCGACGGCGGTACAGCACCTGGCTGTGGCGCAGGTTGTCTTGCTTGGCGCGGTGGGCCGCGAACAGGTCGGGGTCGCGGGAGAAGACGTCGTCGCTCCGCCAATGTAAGCGCAGGTTCACGATCGGCATGCCGAGGTGATCCCGCAGCTCGCGGTCTTCCGCCTCGCGCTCCTGCCACCCCGCGGTGATCGTGGCCAAGGGCCCGGGGACCCCGAAGCGGGACAGCTCCTCGCGGATCGATGGTTGGTGCCGCTGAGGGCCGAGCAAGACGCCGAGGGTCATGACGAAAGAGGTCCGGGTGGCTTGTCGGCAAACCGCCGCGCGGCTACAAGGGCCTCGCCTTTTAGCCAACCCGCCTTGGCTGGGGCAAGGGAGCTTGGTTCGTCATGCACGTGCTGTTCGTTGCGCCGCACTTTCCCGCGTACCAGCGGCAATTCGTTCGGGCCCTGACCTCGGTCGGAGCCCGGGTCACGGGGATCGGCGAGGCCGATCCGGCCCATCTTCCCGGCGAAATCCGCTCCCAGCTCCACGGGTACGAGCAGGTGAGCAACGTTTGCGACGAGCAGGCGTTGCTCGACGCGGTGCGCCGAGTGCAGGGCCGGGAGTGGGTCGATCGCCTGGAGGCGACCATCGAGGCCCACATCCTGCCGACAGCGCGGGTGCGCGAGCACGCCACCATCCCGGGTCTGTCGACTCACGCCGCCCTGCTGTGCCGCGACAAGCCCATGATGAAGGAGTTCTTGCGCAAGCACGGGGTGCCCTGCGCTCGCTCCACCGGGGCCGAGTCCGTCGACGAGGTCGAACAATTCGTACGTGAGGTCGGCTACCCGATCATCCTCAAGCCGCGCGACGGCGCGGGGGCCTCGGGCACCTACCGCGTGAGCAATGACGCCGAGCTGGGGGCGGCTCTGCGTGAGCTGGGCGTCGGTCCGGGTCGTTCCGTTGCGCTCGAGGAGTTCATCGAGGGCCACGAGGGCTTCTACGACACCCTATGCGTCGGTGGTCAGGTCGTGCACGAGTTCGTCTCGCACTACTACCCCAACGTCCTCGAGGCCATGCGCACCCGCTGGATCTCGCCGCAGATCGTCGTGACCAACCGCCTCGACGAGCCTGGCTACGACGAGGTCAAGCGCCTCGGCCGCGACGTGATCACCGCCATGGGCCTGCCCACCGTGGCCACCCACATGGAGTGGTTTTACGGCCCCAAGGGCCTCAAGTTCTCCGAGATCGGCGCGCGACCGCCCGGCGTCGGGCAGTGGGATCTGTACTGCGCGGCCAACGAGATCGACCTGTACCGCGAGTGGGCCCACGCGATCGTGCACGGCTGTGGCTCGCAGGTCGCGTCGCGCAAGTACTCGGCGGGGATCATCGCGCTGCGGCCCGAGGCCGACGGGCAGATCCGTGGCTACTCGGGGGTCGACGAGCTGCAGGCGAAGTTTGGGCAGTGGGTCATCGACTCGCACCTGCCCCCGCCCGGCACGCCCACGCAGCCCGTCGAAGCGGGCTACATGGCCAATGCCTGGGTACGGCTCAAGCATCCCGACTACGACACGCTCCGCGAGATGCTCGATACGGTGGGGAAGACCATCACCGTGCACGCGGGCTGACACCCGCCCGGCCGCCTCGTCGTCGGGCTCGAGCTGGTTACTTCGCTCGAGTGAATTTCGCCGTACCGACTACGATGCCGATCTGTAGGTTGAGGCCCGCGCCGACCAACGCTCCGAGTACCCCGACGTTCTTCTTGAAGAATGTCATCCGCGTCGCGGCGGGGCTTGTCGCGAGTTCGAACCCCACTTCGCCGAGCATCCGGTCAGGATGGACCATCTTTCCGATCGTCCACACGACCCCTCCTCCGAGCGCGGCTCCCCATGCGGTCCCCGTGAAGTTCCTCTTGCCGATGACCTCGCCATCTCGTTTGAAGATGACCGGCGTATTGGAGTAGACCCGGGTCCAAACGAAAGCGGATGCGATGGCCAGCTGAGCCGTGACCGTGTACATGGTCGCGAGTTTGGCCGGAGGCTCGGTGAGGAGTGCGGCCAGCTCTGGGCTCTCGTGCCGCCCTCGTTCTTGATGCTCGAACTGGTGCTCGAGCGTCTTTTGGGCGATGAGCGCATAGGCGTTGGATTCGTCCTGAGTTGGTTCGATGACGTGATCTGACATGTTTTTCTCGTACGTTGGTTCGAGGTTCAACGGTTCGTCTGAGACTCTGCTCGCTGTTCGGTATCTGGCCGGGCGCTCGGCGGGTCGAAGTAACCGATGCTGCTGGGGCCCTTGAAAAGGGTGGGAGTGTTTCCGAGCGCGAAACCCATGCCCACGAAGCAGCTAAAGGAAGAGAGCTGCTTGTGTTTGTTGTATGTGACGCTCAGCCCGAAGTGGCCATGCCCCAAGTGGTTGGAGATCGTGTATCCGTATTCTTGCTCCGGCTCGTCCTCACGGTCTGGGAACCGGACGAAGAAGACTCGCTCGATGACCGCCGCTACTTTCATCGAGCCACCACCGATTATGCGGTCGAAGTGGTACCAGCCGGGCTTACCACCCCGTTCGAAAAGGCCTACGCCGCGAGAGACTCCGATCCCCGCTTGGAGCTCCGTGGCGATGCCGAACCCGGTAGCTACGATGGGGGACTTGCAGTGGACGATGTTCGTGCCGCGCTCTTTGCAGAATCTACGGTGTAGCCTGACCGCCTTCTCGTCGTACTTCTTGTTGAAGAAGCTCCTTCGGTGGCTCTGGACATCGGCGACGTAGTGGCGCATTCCTCCCGACCGCGCGTAGATGAACTGCTGGAGGAAGCCTGCGTAGTCTCGGTGGAACTCCTCGTACTGGTCTCTATACTCCGAGCCGTCGATGCACTTTCTGGCGAATTCGGCTGGGTTTTCCATGTCCCAGCCGTCGAATGAAACGTCGCCCGACCGAATCTTCTGAATCTGGTCTTCATAGGAGGGGAACTCGGTCAGAGAAGAGTCGGTCATCGTGTCCTCGGTGTTGGTGGTTGTTCCGCCTCAACCCCGAGGTGACCTCGATTTCTCTGAAAATTCCGTTCTCAGGGCCTGATCCCCGATCCCCGCCTTCATTGCTCCCAGTAGCCGCGTAGGGACTCGGCCCACTCGTCCATCCGATCGACGGTGGAGCTGAGTTCCTCAGGGGTCGACGCGAGCTTCTCGATCGCCTCGAGCAGCTGGGCCTTGGCGCGACGTAGGCGGCCGCGGACGGCGGGCAGCGTCTCGCCGAGGACCTCGGCGATCTGCGGGGCCTTCATCGGCTCCCAGTAGTACATCTCCAGTACGACCTGGGAGTCGATGGGGATGTGCCGCAGGGCGGTGAGCAGGAGCTGTTGCTCTCGCCGCGCTCGGACGGCGGAGCTGACTCCCATGCCGCAGTCGACGACGGAGACGCCGTCGGACTCGAAGCTCTCGGTGTTTCGTCGATCCCGAAGGTGCTTGAGCAGGGTGTTGCGGGCGATTGCGAACAGGAAGGTTCGGAAGCTCGCGTCTCCGCGAAACTTGGCGCGGGCCTCCACGGCGGCGGTCATCGTCTGCTGTACGAGATCTTCGACGTCTCCCATGCTCGAGAGCTTGTTGCCGAAGAATCGGTACAAGGACGAGAAGTGGCGCTCCAGCAGGAGGCTGCCCGCTCGACGGTTGCCTTCACCCCATTGCTCGAGGAGAGTCCGATCGTCCACCACGAGATCATACAAGTGGGTTCGGGTGGGTTTGCGCGAGAACGAGCGCCGGACAGAAAACGGGCTCTAGACGCCCGTATTCGGCCTCTGGTTGCTATCGTGGGTCGTATTGGCTGAACGGTGGAACTACAGAATCGTTCACGCGAAGGACACGACCGAAGATGAGCAACGAGAGCCAACAGACGACTTTCAAGGATCCGCCGCACCTGTTCGTACGCCTCAAAGGCGGCAAGGGTGAGTGGTTCTTTCGTGACGCAGGTGGGGGATCCGTGCACTTGCAGAGTCATGATCTGACGATCGAGCACGGCAAGGTGGAGAAGGACATTCAGGATTTTTCGCTGACGATCCTCAACGAACTCCACGAGACGATCACCCTGGAGGTCAAAGGGGAGGGGCCGGCGACGGTGGTTGCCCCGGAAAAAAAGGACGTCCCCGCCGGAACTCGGGTCACCTGGGAGTGCAAGACGGGCGGAGGAGAGCCGCACGGGGAGCAGCAACGTGCAACGTGGACGATCCTCCCCCCAAACGTCGGCGTCAAAGTGGAGGACCCGACGTTCCGGGTTCGTTGGCAGGCAGGCGTGGGCCCCGATCTATAGGCTCTGTAGCCACTGCTTCACCTCGGTGGCTCGCTCGGGCAGGCCGAGCCGTTCGAAGTCGTTGCCGGCCTGTCGCGCGAGTTCCTTTGCCCGGGAGGTTTGCGTCTCATCGGACGCCGCCAGGGCCTGCGCGAGAGAGAAGCGGATGTCCGCAATCTCGTGGGGTTCTCGCCCGACCTCGAGCTGCAGCGCGAGGGCACGTTCCAGGTCGCCCACGGCTTCCGCGGCTCGGCCGGCCTTCAGCGTGACCTGGGCGCGGCCCTTGAGCGGCAAGGCGAGATCGGGATGGTTTTTGGGGAGGCTCTGCTCGTAGATCTCGAGGGCCTTGGCGAAGCTGGCTCGGGCCTCCTCGAGCCGATCCAACGCGGCCTGGGACTCGCCGATGTTGCTATGGAGCCGACCCAGGGTCGGGTTGTCCGGTTGGAGCGTATCCCGGGCGATCTTCAGCGCCCGCCGATAGGCGTCGATCGAACCCGGCAGGTCGCCCGTGAAGAACAGCAGCACGCCCTGGGCTTCGTGCAGCTCGGCCATGTGCTCGTGATCGGACCCGAGTTCGCGTTCGTAGACGTCGAGGGCGTGGGCGATCGAGGTCAAGGCGGGCCCGAAGTCACCGTTGGCCATGTCGACCTTGGCTCGGGCGTAGCGAACCCGGGCAGCGCGGAAGGAGTCGCTCCCGAACGCAACCTCGTAGATCGACTCGGCGCGGTCGAGCTGCGCTCGTGCTTGCTCGAAGTCTCCGGTCTCGAGGGCCAGGACGGCCAGGTCGAAGGTGTAGTGCCCGACCAGCGGTGCCTGGGTGCCCCACCGCTGCGCGGCTCGGTCCCGGCCCATTTGCAGGAGATCGCGCGCTTCGTCGAAGCGCCCCAGTCGACCCAGCGTGACCGCGACGTGCCAACGCTCTCGTTCGCCCCGGGCTTCGTCGCCTCGCTCGTCGGCGAGGCGCTGCGCCTCGCGAAACCCATCGAGTGCGGCTTCGAACGAACGATCGTGCAGCAAGAGCGATGCCTGGGCGTGTCGGACCGCGGCCAGCAGCGGCTCGTTCGGGCGGCCCAGTCGGCGGACCACGGTCTGCGCTTGCTCGACGACGAAACGCTCGAGTCGAGGCGATGACCAGCGGGCGGCCGATGCCGCGGCGGCCTCGACCCACAGCCGGGCGGCGAGTTCATCGAGTTGTCGGGCTTCGGCGTCGCGGGCCAGTTCGATGAGTCGAGGCACGCCCTCGTCGACGCGTCCTCGCTGGATCTCGAGCTGGGCCGGAAAGGCCTTCAGCTCGAGGTTCAGGGGAGCGTAGGGCGTGGGGTCGACCTCGGCGACGACGGATTGCGCTCGCTCCAGGGCTCCGGTCGTGGCCAGAGCACGAGCTTCGGCGAGACGATCGTAGCCGGCCGAGATCGCCTCACGCTCGGGCCCCGGCTCGGGCAGGGGATCGCCCTCCGAGAGTCGTTGGCCGTCGGCACACGCGGAGAGATCGGGAAGGCGAGCCAGCAGCTCCGGGCCGTGCGTGGCCAGCTGTGGGGCGAACGTCGGCGTCGAGAGGGTGTCGAGAGTGATCTGCACGACCCGACGCCGCTGCTCGAGGCACTCGCGACGAAGGTCGAGCGTTCGCTCCGACTCGATCCCGTCGACGCGGGCGGCGACACAAGACACCCGCCGAGCCTCGTGCCAACCCGTCGCCCAGTCGTCGAGCCCACGCTCGATGGAGGCCACGGCGACTTGGTCGGCGAGGAGCTCTCGCAGCGACTGTCTGCGTTCGTCGTCCCAGGTCCCGGCGAGCGCATCGTCCTCGAAGGCACACGGCGCGATCGCTTCGTCCTCGGTTTGCAGGGCAGGCACAGCCACCCCCGCGACGACAGCCGCAAACCCGGCCATGCCCAGCAACGAGCGCCACCGAGCCGGCCTGGGGGCGACGGCGGCTTCGAGTTCGGCCAGCAGCTCGCCGACGGACGGGAAGCGCTCCTTCGGGTCTTCGGACACCCCTCGCAGCAAGATCCGGCGGACCTCGTCGGGCAGGTTTCGCCCCGGGTCGACCTTCGGTGGCAGCTGTCCACACAACGATTCCCACAGGCTCACGCACCAGGCGTATTGATCCGCTGCCGCGTCGACCCCTGCGTCGTGGCGTTGCTCGGGCGCGGCGTAGCGATGGGTCCCGACGAACCCTTCCGCCTCCTCGTCCGGCTCGGTCGAGTCGCCTTGCACGAGGCCGAAGTCGATCACGCGGGCTCGCCCGTCGTCGCCGATGAGCACGTTGCTCGGCTTGATGTCTCGGTGCACGAGCCCGGCGTCGTGGGCCGCTTGCAGGCCGCGGCCCGCGGCGATCCAGTGGTGCAGGATCGCCTCGTCGTGTGGCCGAGGATCCTGGGTCAGCCAGTCCTGCATGGTGGTGCCGGGCACCAGCTCGATGGCGATCCACACCCGCTGCTGCTCGATGCCCGTTTCGAACACGGTCACGACATTCGGATGCGCGAGCTTGGCCAGGCTCCGGGCCTCGGTGGCGGCGCGCTGGCGGAGCGACGAGCCGACGCCGCGGGTCTCCACGAGCTTGATCGCGACCAGTCGCTCGAGCTGCGGATCCCACGCTCGATAGACCACGCCCATGCCGCCCTGGCCGATGCGCTCTCGGAGTTCGAACCGGCCGAAGCGCGGCGGCGGCGAGTCGCGTTCGAACATCCGCGCCATCACGCGGCTGCGGATCAGCTGGCCGTCCACGCTATCGGGGCCGATGTCCGCGAGCGCGGCGTCCACTCGACCGTGGCCGATGTCCGACTCGTCTCGTTCGGCCACACCCGATTCTAGCGCAGAGCCGCGCCAATCGGAGCGGGGGGGCAGAGGCCGACCACGCCCGGTTTGCGCGGATTCGAGCGATGCATGGCCACTGGGCGCGAGCGGTGCTACGTCGTCGCGTTCATGACTTACTCCAAGACGAGCGCGGTGATCTGTGCATCGGCCGCGTTGTTCCTGCTCGGCTGCCCCAGCGACGACACCACGGACACCGGAGGCCAAGGAAGCTCGACCGGCACCGGGGTCGGCAGCGGTGATACTTCGAGCACGCCGAGCGCCACGACCACGGGTACGCCTTCGGGCGACACCACGGCGGGCACCCAGGGCGGTACGACCACGGGCGAGGACACGACCGCGGGCGGAGGCACGACGGGGTCGAGTTCCGGCGACGACGGCACGACGGGCTCATCGACGGACTCGAGCTCGAGCGATGACGGCATGGGCTCGTCGACGGACTCGAGCTCGAGCGACGACGGCATGGGCTCGTCCAGCGGCGAGAGCTCGGGGTCTTCGGGGAGCACGGGCGATCCCGGTGACCCCTGCGACGGCGCCGAGGTCTTGCTGTACGAGCAAACCCCGGTGGTCGGGGCCCTCGAGGGCGGCCCGGCGGGGATCGGCGCGGGCGGCTTCATCCGCAGTGCCGACGACTTCGAGGTCGATGCGGCCGACCAGTGCTGGTGTGTGACCCGAGTCGTGCTCCCGGGCTCCTACGTCGATGCGATGCTCACGGGCGACCTCGAGGTGGGCTTTTACGAGGACGCCCCGGGCGTCCCCGTCAATCCCGCCATCGCCATCGAGTCCGGCGTGCCCACGGATGTCGCGGGGGTCTTCGACTACACGCTCGCGAACCCGGTGGTGCTGCCTGCCGACACGTACTGGCTGTCGGCGATGCCGGAGATTGCGAGCATCGACCTGGGCATCTGGTTCTGGGCGCCCGGTACGACCATGGAGGGAAGCTCGTGGGCAATGGAGACGACCTTCGCTCCCTTCGTACCCGCGTGCTCGAACTGGACCGGAGGCTCGACGTGCTTCCCCGCCGGTTCGGCCGCGGACCTGGCGTTCGAGATCCACGGGGTGGTCGGGGGCGACTCCTGCATGTGACCGACGTGTCGCCCCCGGAGCGTGGCGTCGACGCCTGCCGACTCCGGGGTCGATCGCGTCTCGAAGCGCATGGCGACAATCGACGGTTGATTGTCATTTGCCGCCGCCAGGCACGCCCGAGTTGGGGTCTACGACCTACGCTCGGGTGCGGCCGAGGCACCGCAAACCGACGCGCGGCGGGAGTTGTCGACCTCGGGCTCGCTCACCGCCGCGGGGCCTGCGAGCGAAAGCCGATTTCATCGGTTGCGGCCCATGGGGGGCTCGCTCACATCTCGGCCGCGGGCCCCACCAGGTTCATTTGACAGCGCTACGGCCGTGAACAAGACTCCGGCTTCGACGTTGCCATGGCCCGAGTTCGCGTGACCCCGCTGGTTGTCCTGTTGTCTGCCTCGCTGGCTGCCGCCTGTGATGCGCCGCCTGCCGCCAAGGGAGGCGAAGCCAAGCCCGCCGCTACGGCCAAGGCCAAGGGCGACGCGGCTACGCCCGAGTCCGGCAAGGCCGAGGCGGCTGCGCCCGAGGGTAAGACCTACGGCGCCCCGCTCGAGGGCGCGGACGCGGTCACCATCGCTCAGGTCATGGACGACCCCAAGGCCTACGAGAACAAGATGGTCCGCGTCGAGGGCATGGTCACCGACGTGTGCACCAAGCGAGGCTGCTGGTTCGAGATGGCCGGCGAAAAGCCCGGCATGAAGATGCGCTTCAAGGTCCGCGACGGCGACATGGTGTTCCCGCCCTCGGCCAAGGGGAAGAAGGCGGTCGCCGAGGGCACGGTCACCGTGCGCACGCTGAGCCTCGAGGACACCAAGCGCTTCGAGGAGCACATGGCCAAGGACGCGGGCAAGGAGTTCGACCCCGCCTCCATCACCGAGCCCATGACCATCGTCCAGCTCACGGGCAAGGGCGCGGTAATCCGCGACTCCTGAGCATCGCTCGCCCCGGTCCTTCCCATCGGTCCGGGGCTACGCGGTGACGCTGCCTCCACGACGACGCTGGCCGACATGAAGTGGCGCAAGCTCATTCATGTGCTGCATCGCGACATCGGCTACACCGCCGTCGCGCTGACGCTCGCGTATTCGATCTCCGGCCTGGCCGTCAATCACATCGACGACTGGAACCCGAACTTCTCGTTCGTGGAGACGCCCGTCGACGTGGGGCCGCTGCCCACCGACGACTACGACGTCATGCAGGCGCACGTGGTCGAGCGACTCGAGATCGATCCCAAGCTGGTCAAGGGCCGGTTCATGGAGAGCGAGACCGAGTTCCGCGTGTTCTTGCCCGAGGGGCAGGAGGTGCACGTCGACATCCGCGACGGCAAGGGGCTGTACAAGGAGATCAACACCCACCCCGTGCTCTACGAGGTCAACCAGCTGCACCTCAACACGATCAAGGGCTGGTGGACGTGGATCGCCGATCTCTTCGCCCTGAGCCTCATCACCCTGGCGGTGACCGGCCTGTTCATGATCAAGGGCAAGCGGGGCCTGGGCGGGCGCGGCAAGTGGTTCGTGGGCGCAGGCCTGCTGGTGCCGCTGGGCTTCATTCTGTACACGATCTACGGGGCTTGACCGCGACATGGGCGACCGCAACGACGACACCGAGCTCGACCTCGACGCCAAGATCGAGGCCCTGCAGCAGGCCATGCTGGCCAAGGACGGAGCCGCGATCGCGGCCCGGCTCGAGTCGATCGAGGCCGAGCTCGACAAGCTCAATCCGATGATGCGCGGCATGACCTACGCGCATGTGCAATCGGTGCTCGGCAAGCCCGACAAGGCGGTGGCGGCCGTCCGCGACCTGCTCCAGCTCATGCCGGAGAACGCCATGGCCCAGTATCAGCTCGGGTGCTACTGCCAGCAGGCGGGCGACGACGAGGGCGCGCTGGAGGCGTTCACGCTGGCGGTGGAGCACGACGCATCGATCGGCGACGCGTGGATCAACCGCGGGATCCTGCTCGATGCGGGGGGAGAGCCCGAGCTGGCGATCGAGTCCTATCGGCACGCGGTGCTGCGCTCGCCGGCCGAGGTGGACGCCTGGCGGAACCTCGGCAACAGCCTGGCGGCGATCGGGCGCTACGACGAGGCGATCGAGTCCTATCTCATCGCGGTGAGGCTGGCCCCGGGCGACGAGACGCTGTCGTTCCTGGTCGCGTCCGCGCACCAAGCCAAGGGCGATCTGGCGGCGGCGAACGAGAGCCTGCCGCCCGCCATGCGGCAGCAGCTCGGCGAGGTGGTGCAGGTGCAGGTCGAGGCCGACGGGCGGACGCTGCGGTGTCGGTTCCATGCCACGGCGGACCAGCGCGAGGCTCGGGCCCGCGCCGCACGGGGGCTGTTGCAGGTGGTCGCGCAGGAGATCACGGAGGCCAGCGAGTTCCCGCTGCGTCGCGAAGGCTCGTTCATCGTGCGAGACGGCGAGGCCTTCGTGCTCTGCGACGTGGATGCGGTCGGTACCGAACGCCCGCACCGATTCCGCGACGCCACGCGAGCCATCGAGACGGCGGCATCAGGCTCCTGCTGAACGCCACCTGCACCTCGGCGAGCGGGTCGAGCCCAAACCAACGCGCGTGTCACCCCCCGATCGAGGGGCGGTGATTGTCGTGCCGATCACCCACTGTGGTGATCATGTCGGAAATCTACCAGCGCTTGTGGGATTCCGACGAGGATCGGCTCACCGTCAGTCGGCGCAAGGCCGACGACGGCTGGGTGGACCCCTCGGCGGCGATCCTGCTCGATACCCAGACGAAGGCCCACGGCAACCCGGAGGTCGATCTCGCGGTTCGTCCGCTGTTTCACCACGTGGACGAGTCTCGGCTCGAGGCGCCGCTGTATCGGCACTTCATCGCGCTGCTGGACAACTATGTGGTGTCGGCGCGGGAGGCCGAGGAGGAGTCCAAGTACGAGCGGCAGGAGATCAACGCGTTCATCGATGCGGTGATGCAGACGCGGGTGGCTGCGCTGGGGCTGGCGTATATCAACGAAGAACTCGGTGAGTCGCTGAGCAAAGGGGCGTTTCGGGCGGCGATCAACCGGCTGTGGTTCGAGCTTTACACCAATCACTACGGGGGACGATCGACCTCGTGGGCCTCGGGCTTCGAGCACGTGTTCGTAGGCGAAGGGAAGTACGACCGCCGTTTTGGTGGCGAGGAGACCATCGGCAAGATCACGGGCTATCACAGCTGGATCAAGTTCTACCTGGACGAGAGCCGCCAGCGGGTCGACTTCCTCGGATACAATTTCGAGCTGCGCGGGGGCGAGGTGCCCGTAGTCCCCGACGTGATCACGCTGAAGATGCGCTGGAACCATGCGGACATCACCGGGCGGGTGGTGGCGCAGCTGCTCAAGAAAAGGGGCGGGTTCTTCGTGGGGCCCAGCCCCGCGTGCGAGATCGTGATGGGGGTGGTGCTCTACTACGAGAGCCTGCACGGGCTGTTGGTGAGGGATCGGCGGCGGACGACGATTCACGGGCAGGACTACGACCTGGTGCTCTATCGCAACACGACGCCCGAAGGCAGCCGCGGGGCGTTCATTCGATCGTTCTTTCCCATTGCGCTGTCGATGCAGCGGCGAGACGAGCACCACGAATCGGAGGGCAAGCCGGAGCCCGGGGACGATGATCGGCCGGTCGTGACCCGTATCGCACCCAAGGGGAACAACGACGGACGCGTGCAGATCGCGGCGGTACGACCACGGCCAGACGAGGGCGAGTCGGCCTTCGTGCAGCTGCTCAACGCCGACGAAGCGTCGGTCTCACTCGACGGCTGGCAGCTGCGCGATCGGATGGGTCGCATCCTGCCGCTTCAGGGCCGGATCGCGAGCGAGGACAAGCGGACCTTCGTGGTGCCGGGGAGCAACGCGGGGCGCTTTTCGCTCTCGGGGCGCGGCGGGTTCATCTCGCTGCATGACGAGTGCGGCCTGGTGGCGGGCATCAATCACGGATCGGCGGGCCCGAACGAGATTCTGTATTTCCTCGACGACTAACGAGCTGCCTGTATCGGTGGCCGGCTGGTGGGAATTGCCGCGGCCGACGGTGCCAAACGCGAGCGGACGGGCTACCCTCGTACGCATTGGCTTATGCGTAGAGGGTGGTGTTCAGCGTGTTTCGTCGTGGCCGCGTGTGGCCCGAGTGTCGATCCCGAGGCGCTCGGGGTGTGCGGGCGGGAGCGTGGGCTCGACCGGCAAGAGGTCTTCCCGCCCGCGGACCAATGGGCGAGTGCAGACGCGATCGTCGTGAATGACGATCGCGTGTTTGCGACGGTCAACCGGGGAGCCGCGGTGCTGGGCAAACACCGGGTTCTGCGGGCCTACGACGGTGAAGGCGAGCTGGTGTGGGAGCACGACGGCGCGGACGAAGAACTCGGGCGGGCGTTGACGACGACTCCCGACGGGGGCGTGGTGATCTGCGACCGGCGACAGGGAGTCGGTACTCGATTGACTCGGTTCACGGCCAACGGCGATGTGGTGTGGTCGAACACGGGCCCCGTCGATTGCAACGGCATTGCCGTGACGCGCTCGGGCCTCATCGCGGTCGGTGGGGAAGGGGAGATCTTCACGTTCGATGCCGACGGCGAACCTCGCGACTCGTGGATCATCCGCCACGTAAGCTGGATCAAGGACATCGTGGCCGATGGCGACTCCCTGGTCGTGCTGCTGACCTACACGCACAACTTCACGATCGAGCGCTACCGGGAGGATGGTGAGTTCGAGTGGGCTCAACCGATCGGTCTGGGGCGGGTGACGACGGGCGCCTCGTCGATCACCGTAGCCGGCGATGCGGGGGGCATCGTGGTGGCGGGCTGGATCGAACACCCGTTCAGCGGGGTGCGGCGTCAGTCTGCACTGTGGAGACTCTCTGCGGACGGCGAACAGCTGTGGACCACGGAAGAGGACGCGTTCGATGGCGTCTCGGGGCACTTCAGCCACGTGGTCGCGGACCCGGACGGCCAACTCTTGGTCGTCGGCTCCGCGGGGGATCCGGTGAACGGCATGTTCGTCGCGGGGTATTCGGCGCAGGGGGAGCGGCAGTGGTGGGACGGTGGCCCGAGCGCGGAGTTTGGGCACGGCCACGCGCTGGCGCTCGATTCCTGCGGCTCGGTGTATGTCGCCGGAACGATGGAGCAGGAGGGCCGCATCGCTCGCTATACGCCGCCGGACTGATCAAGCGCAGGCCTGCACCGCTCGCAGATATTCGACCCAGAGCCGGTCGCTCCAGCTGCGTCGTGCCCAGGTGCCGTCGAAGAACCCGCAGTGTCCCCCGCGCTTGGTCAGGGCCAGGGTCAGTCGCGGCCGCTGCTGCATGCGGTCCATCTCCGCGTAGACGTTGTCGCGGGCGCAGACCGGATCGTCCTCGGCGTTGATGACCAGCAGCGGGACTTCGATCCCGTCGGCGACCTCCATGGGGTTGGAGTGTCGGTAGTAGTCGGCCTTGTCTTCGTGCCCCGAAAGCACGTACTGGCGGTGGTGGTACTCGCTCATCGTTCGCGCGCGCGAGCAGTACTCGACGCCGCGAACGCCCGCCCATACCGACTGGTGCCGTCGGATGAAGTACTCGATGAGCCGGCCGGTCATGATGCGGTCGTAGACCGGGTGCACGAGGTCGAAGGCGCGGCTGATGTCGTAGCCGGGGCAGTGGGAGATGCCGGCGCGGAGCTTGGAGTCGGCTCCGGCTTCGCCGAGGTAGCGTACGAGCAAGCCCGAGCCGGCCGAGATGCCGATGCCGTAGAGCGGCACCCCGGGTCGACGGGCTTCGATCGCCTCGAGCTGGCGACCGAGGTCGGCGGTGGAGCCCATGGTGTTGACCCGCGGTGCGGTCAGGGGGAGGGCGGCGTGACCCCGTCGATTGCAGACGGCCACGATCCACCCCCCGGTATTGCGTCGGAGCGCGGCGATGGTGCGCCAAAGGTCGTCGCCGCTGCCCATGATGGTGGGCAGCACGACGATGACGGGGGTGTCCGGCGGGGCGTCGAGTCCGAGCCACTGCACCGACACCGTCCCGCCGTCGTCCATGCGCAGGTGCTGGTCATCATCCCAGCGCAACGCGGGCGCTCGTGATTCCCGGGAGGGAAAGAGCAATGTCTGCAGGTGTGGGGAGCGAGCCCAACGCGGGGGGGCGAAGCCGCGGCGCAGAGACGGGCACGCTGCGACGATGGCGCGGTTCCAGGCCTGGTCCCGACCGCCCAAAACTCGTGTTCCGTGGTCGCTCACCGGGGTTCGCTCTCGATGCTGCGACCCCGGCTCGGGACGCTGGGTGTCGGTGGATGGCGGTGCCCGAAATCACGCATCGGGGCGGGAGAGAGGCAATTGTGGGTCATGGCGCGAGCCAGGGCGCTGCGGCGGCGGGCATCGAAACACCGAAGTCGGCGTCGACGCAAGGGAGGGCACGTCCGTGGCACGGCGGCAACCAGTGCTTTTTTCGCACGGGCGGACCGTGGGAAGATGGGGCTTCATCGTGGTGAAGACTCCGAGCCAGGCGTACGCGGAGGATCGGTCGCGGCCTCGTGGGGGCGCGGCGACCGAGGACACGATCGCGGCCACGGCATTGACCGGTCACAGCGGCGGGGACGTGTACGCGGAAGAGACGTGGCTGGCCGAGGGCACGGCGGTGGGGCGCTACATCGTGGTGGGCCAGCTCGGTTCCGGGGGCATGGGCGTGGTGTATGTCGCGTGGGATCCCGAGCTCGAGCGCAGAGTCGCGCTCAAGCTGCTGCGCCGCAAGACGGAGCCGGGCAGCAAGGCGCGGCGTCGCTTGCTTCGCGAGGCGCAGGCGCTGGCGCGGCTGTCCCATCCCAACGTGGTCGCGGTGCACGACGTGGGCGAGCACGACGGGCAGATCTTCCTGGCCATGGAGTTCGTGGAGGGGCAGACCCTGCGCAAGTGGCTGAAGGCGGAGGAGCGCAGCCTCGACGAGATCATCTCGATGCTGGTGCGGGCGGGCCGAGGCCTGGTGGTGGCCCACGACAACGGCATCGTGCATCGCGATTTCAAGCCCGACAACGTGATGGTGAGCAACGACGGTCGCGTGCGGGTGATGGACTTCGGCCTGGCGCGGGCGGGCGAGTCGGCGCTGTCGCTCACGAGCTCGGGGCTGAGCATCTCGTCGCACGACAGCGATGTGCAGCTGCCCGTCGACGACGAGATGCTGACCGGGGAAGGCAAGACGCCGGGAACGCCCGCGTACATGGCCCCCGAGCAGCACCTGAGCCGGGGGGTCGACGAGCGCACCGATCAATTCAGCTTCTGCGTGACGCTGTACGAGGCGATCTACGGGGTCCGACCCTTCACCGGGGACTCGCTGGCGGCGCTGAGCTGGTCGGTGACCGAGGGCAAGCTCGGGCCCACGCCGCGCGGGACCTCGGTGCCCACCCGCGTGCAGCGAGCGGTGCTGCGGGGGCTGGCCAAGGACCCGCACGATCGGTGGCCGCGGCTGGAGACGCTGCTCGACGAGCTCGAGCACGATCCCGGCCCGGCCCGGCGGCGCTGGCTGGTGGGCGGGCTGACGGTGGGCGTGCTCGGCTCGGTGGCGGGCTGGCAGACCTGGGAGCGCGATCGCAACGAGCGGGCGTGCGAGACGGAGGGCACGGAGATCAGCCTGCTGTGGAACGAAGGGCGCAAGCAGACGATCGCCGAGGCGATGGAGTCGACCCGGGTGTCCTATGCCGTCGACAGCTGGCAGCGCGCGTCGACGCACCTCGATGGCTACGCCGAGCAGTGGTCGCACGATCGGAGCGAGGCGTGCCGCGCCACCATGCTCGACGGCGTTCGCACTCCGGCTGCGCTCGATCTGTCGCGGACCTGCTTCGACGAGCGGCGGGAGCGAATGGGGGCGCTGCTGGACGAGTTCGAGCGCGCCGACCCGACGATGGTGGTGCGCGTGGCCACGGTGACGGTGCAGCTGCCCTCGCTCGACGACTGCACGGACGATGTCTGGCTCGCGCGGCGGCCGGCTGCCCCCGAAGATCCCGAGCTCAAGGAGCGCTTCGACGAGCTGCGGCGGGCGCTGCAGCGGGCCAGCGCGGTGTCGTCGACCGGTCACTACGCGCAGGCGCTGGAAGAAGCGGAGAAGGTCGTGACCGAGGCCGAGTCGCTCGGGGCGATGCCGTTGCTGGCCGATGCCCAGCTGGCGGTGGCTCGCGCGCTGCAACGCCAGGGCGAGTACGAGCGGGCGATCACGCAGTTCGAGACCGCGTTCATCACCGCGGGCGGAGCGGGGCACGACATGACGGCCCTGGATGCCGCGTCGAACCTCACCTTCCTCACCGGGTATCAGCAGGCCGAGCACGAGCAGGGGCTGCACTGGGCCGCGATGGCCGAGATGTTCGTGACCCGGCTGCAGCTCGAAGACGACCCCCACGTGGCGCTGTGGCTGACGAACCTCGGGTCGGTGCACCAGGCTCGCGGCAAGTACGACGAGGCGCTGGCGGTGCAGCGTCGGGCGCTGCAGATGGGCAACCGGATCTACGTCAAGGGTCACCCGCGGCTGGCCGTGCTGTGGAGCAACCTGGCCAACGCCCTGCACGGGAACGGGGACTACGAGGAGGCCATCGCCGCTCAAGAGCGGGCCATGGTGATTCGCGAGGTGGCGATCGGCCCCACCCATCCCGACCTGGCGCAGTCGCTGCTCAACCTCGGGGTCATGCAGCACACGCAGGGCAATACCGAGGATGCCATCGAGACCTTCGAGCGCAGCTTGATCATCCAAAAGCAGGCGCTGGGCTCCAATCACCCCCTGGTGGCGCGCACGCTCAACAACCTGGGGGCGATGCAGTTCTCCAAGCACGCCGACGCGGCGGCGCTGGCCGCCTACGAGCGGGCGCTGGAGATCCAGCGGGAGACCCTGGGCGAGGATCACCACGACCTGGCGGGCTCGTACAACAACATCGGTCGGGTGCTGGCGCGGCAGGGGCAGTACGAAGAGGCGCTGAAGTCCTACCAGCGAGCGCTCGAGATCCGCCGCGATGCGCTGGGCCCCGATCACCCGCACGTCGGCCGCGTGTACAGCAGCATCGGGCAGGCGCACCGCCTACAAGGACAGTTCGGAGAGTCGGTGGCGGCTTACGAACAGGCGCTGGCGATCTGGGAGGCGGCCTTCGATCCCGATCACCCCAAGGTGGCGGTGGCCCTGCACGGGCTCGGTCGCGCGTTGGTGGAATCGGGCGAGGCCTCGCGGGCCACCGAGGTGCTCGAGCGAGGGCTGAAGATCCGCGAGAAGGCCAAGATCAAGCCGGCCGATCTGGCGCAGACCCGGTTCTGGCTCGCGCAGGCGATCCTGGTCGCGAAGGGCGACCGCGTTCGGGCGATGGAGCTGGCCGAGCAGGCCCGCGAAGTCCTGCGCGTGTCGAGCAACCCGAAGGTCTTGGCCGAGATCGAGGCGTGGTTCCGAGAGTACGGCCCTACGCCGGGCTGAGCGGGCTCAGAGCACGGCGCAGGCGGCTTCGTTGGCGGCACCCGGGCTGCCGAACTCGTCGACGCCCCCCGGGCTGTCGAACACCATGGTGGAGAAGCACCAGTTGGCCGCGTCGTCGTTGGCGGTGGCGTCGAGCATGGCCGGGTCGAGCTTCCAGCTGATGCCGTTGTCGGCGATGCCGAAGGTCGGGTAGGTCGCGGTCTGGTCGAGCACCTCGGTGGAGTTGAGGATCGCGGCCAGGTCGCCCGTGTTGTTGAACGCCGGGTTGTTGCCGTAGTGGGCGTCGGCGGGCGCGGTGTAGGGCCAGATCCCCGCGTCGTTGCTGCCGAGCACCGCATAGCCGCCCGCGGGCAGCAGCACGTCGTTGACGATGGTGCCCTGGGCGGAAAAGTTGCTGTCCTGGATGCGCAGCCCCTGCAGGCTCACGTCCACCCCGGAGGCGTTGTAGACCTCGATGAACTCGCAGTCGTCGTTCAGACAGTTGGGGTCGAACATGACCTCGGTGATCACGAGATCGCCGGGGGAGAGGTCGTCGATGGGCGTGCCGGAGGGCGGCGGCCCGGGCATGTAGCCCTCGAGGTCGGCCGCCTGTCGCGGGGAGACCTTGTACTCGCCGAACGTGTAGTTCAGCGGCCCCTGGATGGCGGTGAAGCTCGCCCCGAGCACGAAGTTCGGGTAGGTCGCGGGGAAGTCGAACACGCTGTACAGGAAGTTGTCGATGCGCGCGGAGGGGCCTCCCGTGCCTACGTAGAACTCGTCGAAGCCGGGCAGATCCACGACCTCGAGCGGCATGCCCTCGATGCGCACGACCACGCCCTCCCAGGGCTCGCCCACCGCGGGGTCGAGGTCGCCGATGCCGACGACCTCGGGAGTGATGACGACCCCGGTGACGCCCGTGGGGGTGATGGAGCCCCCGGACAGGTCGATCTCGGTGAGGTCGTTGAACTCCGCCGTGACCCCGACGAGGTCGACCTCGTCACCGAGCGCGACGGTGGGGGCGGCGTTGAGGAACACGTAGACCCCGCTGTATTCGCCTCCGGCCGGCTCCTGCACGAAGATCGCGTTGCCGGCCACCCCGGTGACGACGACGCCCTGCACGTCCACGCTCGTGCCCGTGCCGATGGTGCCGTCCTGGATCTCGTAGATGGTGTCGTCGTCCGCACCCGCGGTGGAGCCGGACGACTCCTCGCCGGGCTCGTCGGTGGTCGAACCGCCCGATCCGGTGCTGGTGGAGTCGTCGTCGCCGCTGGAGGTGTCGACGGCGTCCGAGGTCGAGTCGGTCGCGCCCGTATCGTCGCTGGTCGTGGTGCCCCCGTCGGTCGCCTCGCCTGCGGTCGCGTCGGGGGGCGGCGGAGTCTGGCCCGTGGTCGTGGCCGGGAAGGTCGTGATGCCCGTGGTCTCCGGGGTGCCGGTGGAGGCGTCGTTGCCCGGCAGGGTGGGCAGGTCATCGGTGCACGCCGAGGTCAGCGGAGCGAGGGTGAACAACAATGCGGCGGAGCGAAGGTCCTTCATGGCGAGTCGACCGTGGGGCGGAAGCGCGAAGAACCTAGCGTGGCATGAACCGGCGGATCATGACGAGCACGTCACAAAGAAAGGCTCTGCGTGAAACGCGAATCGTACTTTCCGCACGGCTGATCGCTCCGATTGCGGCGGGAAACCCGGGTCACGGTGGCGGAAGCCTCGCCGGGTTTTCCCTGCACTAGGTTCACGTCGAGCAACACGGTGTCGTCGTCCCGTTGATTGCTCGCCGCGATCGGGGCGAGCCATCAACGGCCGGAGTCGAGGCCCAAGGATCATCAAAGGTCAGGCGAGGGTCAGTCAAGCAGCCC
>JBCCHT010000071.1:0-36517 GCA_039028615.1 Myxococcota bacterium
GCACTACCTGATGTCGGTGCCGGCCATGACCCGGCAGACCGTGCTGCGCCCCAACGACGGGGGCCGGGCCGACACCCTGCTGTCTCAGCTGCCTCGCAACGAACGGGACCTCGTCCGCATCCTCCCGCTGCGGCCGCCCCGATACTCGCCCGGGTACCAGGTTCCCGGGCACGACTACGAGCTGATCAGCCTGCTGGGGCAGGGAGGCTTCGGCGAAGTATGGCGAGCCCGAGACGTCAACCGCCCCTCGTCGCCGGACGTCGCGCTCAAGTTCTGTCTCGACGACAGCGTGGCCGGCCTGCTCAAAAACGAGGTGCGCAACCTCGACCACCTGCAGGGCAGCAACCCCAGCCCCTATGTGGTCCGACTGCTCGGCAATGCCCTGGCTGCCACGCCGCCCTTTCTCATCTTCGAGCTCATCGGCGGCGGCGACCTCACCTCGTGGCTCGCCACCTTCGATGGCCGCCCCGCGCCCGCCAAAGAGGTCATCCGCATCCTCACCATGACCTGCCGGGGTCTCGCGCACGCCCATCGCCGCGACGTCGCCCATCGAGACCTGAAGCCGGCCAATCTGCTGGTCACCGCGGAAGGGGTGGTCAAGATCGCCGACTTCGGCATCGGGCACAAAGTGCAGAAGTTCGGCGGCAACGCCAAGGGCACCCACTCTCGCCTGGCCACCGAGCTGCGCGGGGCCATGACCCCGAACTACACCGACGAGGCCGGCACCGAGAAGCAGCGCGACATCTATGCGCTGGGGGTCATCGCGTATCAGCTGCTCGCGGGGAACATCGCCCGGCCCATGCCGCCGGGGTGGCGCAGCGAGCTGGAGGAGTCGGGGGCCAGCAGCACCCTGATGCAGTTCATCGGCAAGTGTGTGGCGTCGCCGACCCGGCGCTTTCCCGATGCGATGGCCGCCCTCGCGGTGCTCGAGACGATGGATCGCGGGCGACCGGCCCCCGCGGCATCGACTTCGACTTCCGCCGAGGACGACGACTTGGACCCCGAGTCGTTCATGAAGTCGCCGCTGCGCCAGGGCCTGGCCTATGTGGTCGCGGCGAGCGTGGCCGCGATTGGCCTGTACGCGCTCAACGCCGTCTCGACCTCGAAAGCCACCACGCCCAAGCCCGCGAACGAAGGCCAGATCATCGTTCCCCGCAACAAGCTCGACGTGGGGGATGGCGGTCAACCCGAACCCGAACCCGAACCCGAACCCGAGCCGGAACCCGAACCCGCTCCACGGCCTACCTGCGACGTCGGCAAACGAGACAAGATCCTGAGCAGGAACGCCAGCCGGAGACGCACGGCGTCCAACCTCTACAACGACGGATACGTTCTCCTCAACGCCGACTGCTTCGAGGATGGGCGTCGGATCTTCAACTTCGCACAGCTGCGCTTCCCCGACGATCCGAGACCCTACAACGGCCTCGGCAATATCGCGTGGGAAGCTGACCACGACCCGATTCGAGCCGAGCAGCACTATCGGAACTCGTTCGAGCGTATCGACAATCTCCCGAGGTCCTCTCGGTGGCCCCGCTCATCGCCGTCGTTCAATCTCGGCAAGATGCTCCAGAGTCAGAGCCGATGCGTCGAGGCCAGGGGTTGGTACGAAATCGCCGTCGAGGCCAATCCCGATTCGAACGCCCGGAAGATGCTCGACGCCATGACCAGGGTCAACGGTACCTGGTACTGCGACCCCAACGTTTGAGCGTGCCCGCGGCGAGCGAAGCGGACCAGGTTGCACACCATGCGCAAGCGCGGCCCCGCGTCCCCCTCGACGCGGGACCGCGATGCTCAGAACCCCTCTTCTTGATCCCCGAGACAGTTCAGCTCGAGCAGGCGCTTCACCTCGTCCTGCTCGCTCTTGTTCAGCCAATGAAACGTGTAGTCCCACGCGTTGCGGCCATCCGCGTCGTCGTAGTCGCCCGAGGACGACGAGCGCCGGGGCTCGTCCTTCTGGCGGTTATTGAAGCCGGCCGGGAACACGTCCCACACCAGCCGCATCGTGGTCCGCGACGCCGAGATGCCTTCGGTCCCCCGCGTGTCGTACAGGTCCCAGAAAAAGCGCGCCGTGTTGCCTTCGACCGCTTCCGGGATCACCGATTTCCCCACCGCCGGGTCGCGCACACAGGCGTACCGCCGCGGCCGGCCCGACGCGTCCAGCTCCGGGGTCCAGGCGCGGTTCCAGGTCCTCCCGTCGAGGATCTGCTTGGTGAGCTGATGCTCGCCCTTGTCGTCGTTATAGCGGCACTGCCGACGACACTGGGGCGCCGTCGCCTCGGTCTCACAGTCGCAGACCGGGGCCGCACCGTCGTCGCACTCGTCCCCGCAGAACTTGTAGTAGGGGCGGCGAGCCGAGGGCTCGAAGTAGGTGGCGGCGGCGAAGAAGTCCGCCCAGCCCTCCGAGGTCGCACAGGTCTCGCTGTGATCGTTGTTCGTGCCGAGGCTCTTGGTCCAGTGCCACGAGTGCCCCTCGCACCACGTCGGATTCGAGAGACTCCCGTTGCCCACGTCCATCGCCCGGCGGTGGTACAGGTGCCCGAACTCGTGCGCCGTGCCGTGGTTGCGATCCCAGTGGTCCTCGGCGATGTGGATCTCGTCGCGGTTGGCCCCCGACGAGTCCTCGGGATCGGGGTAGAGGATGGTGACCTCGTCGTAGACGTCGTGCTTGAGGTACCCCCAGCGCTCGTAGACATCGATGGCGCTCTTGTAGAGGTTGGCCAGCTTGTGGCTCTTGCCGGTATCGGGCGTGTCGCAGCTGCCGTCCCAGGTCGCACGGCAGCTCACGTTGAGCGAGCGCGTCAGCCGGTTGTTCACGAACTCCGAGGAGTTGGTCGACATGTAGCCGACGGCGGGGATCCACGTGGAGTACACGGTGCCGTCCGGCTTCTCCATGTCGTGAAACACCCAGTTGCCCGGCTTGCTGCGAAAGCGAACCCCCATCTTGAACTCGGGGTTGCTGCAGATGTTGGTGAACGTGTGCGAAAACCACCCGCTCTTCGACGCATGCTCGAGCGCGCTCTTGTACGTCGTGCTGCCGCAGCGCGCATGCACCCGGTACTCCACGTAGCTCATCTGCGCATCGGGGCCGCTGTCGTTGCCCATCGTTCGCAGCAGGCTCCCTTCGCCCGTCGAGTAGTGGTAGCGAGCGTTGTGAAAATTGATGCGACCACGGATCGTCCGGGTGGCCGCCTGCGCCAGCTCGGGCACCAGGAACGCGACCAGCAGGGCGAACAGGGTCAGCGGTCCGCACCGTGATCGCAGGACACTTCGAGCGGGCAACGTGACGACATCGGCCGGCGAACGAGATTCAGGGCGCGGGCCATCGGCCGGTCGCGACGGGATTGCTTGGGGGCAGGCAGGTTCCATCGCGGCGGTAGTGGATCGACCGCCGCGGATGATCCCGAGCCTGCGAGATTTTTTTCGCAGTGCATCGCCGCCCGGCGCACGACTCGACCTCGGCCTGCGGATCGACTGGTGCACCCGTTCGGAAACCTGGCGTAGCGGGCGCGCGGCGTCGCCCGGCTCGTGAATCGGCCGCGAGAGGCGAGGTCACGGGTGGTTTGGGCTGCTTTGCGCCGCCCCGGGTGAACGGCGAGCGTATGATCCGAGCAACGGACGCCCTCGTGACGCACCATCGACTGCCTTCGACTCGCCGACCTTCTCTTCGTACCGGGCTCGTTCCTTGCTCGTTGTGGCTCGCCGTCTCTGCGTGCAACGACGGCGGCGACATGCAGCCCGCCGACGAGACGAGCTCCACGGGCACCACCGCCGCGGTCGACAGCTCGACCTCGGCTCCGAGCGACCTCGACACCACCGCGGGCGAGGACCCGTCGACCTCGAGCAGCTCCAGCGGCGAGCCGGCAGATCCGCCGCCCCCACCGCTGCCGTGGACCGACGACTGCACGTACATCAACAGCGACCTGTCGCGGCTCAACGAGCGCCTCGAGTGTGCGGGCGTCACCGTGCCCCTGGACCACGACGATCCCGAGGGCGAGTCCATCACCATCGCTGCCTACAAGATCCCCACCACCATGGCGCCGCGCCGAGGCCAGTTCTGGTTGCTCGCGGGCGGCCCGGGCAGCAGCGGCCTGTCCTTCCTCAGCAACGCCGAGCTCACCGATGCCCTCAACGACGCGGGCTGGGACGTGCTCGTACCCTCGCATCGCGGCACGCTCAGCCCGCCGCTGGATTGCGACAACCCCGACTTCAGCAGCTGCCGCGACGGCCTCGAGGACAGCTGGGGCGATGGCCTGCGTCACTTCAACAGCACCCAGGCCGGCCACGACATCGCGGTCCTCGCCGAGCGCGAGCAGCAGGACCTCGACGACGCGATCGTCGTCTATGGCGTCTCGTACGGCACGATGTGGGCGATGCACTACGGCTCGCTGCACCCCGAGCAGGCCGACGCCCTGGTGCTCGACAGCGTCCTGCCCTCGGAGGTCGACGTGCTCACCCAAGAGGCGCAGCAGCAGGTCTCCGTCGAGGAAATCCTGCAGCGCTGCGTCGACGATCCCCTCTGCGGCCCCACCCTGCCCTACGCCAGCGGCACCGAGTTCTCCAACGCCGTGACCGCGGCCATCACCGACGGGGAGTGCGGACCGCAAGACCCCGGCACCTGGCAGCAGACCGACTACCGCACCGAGCTCGGCACCCTGCTCAACGGTGGTTCTCGGGACTACGTGCCGCTCATGGCCGCCCTGCTCGCCGCCTGCACCCCCGAGACCAGCGAGATCTACGAGATGGCCCTGCCGGGGTTGTTCTCCGCCTCGTTCGCCATGGCCCCTCCGAGCCCGGGTCCGCTGCTCGAGCTTCCGCGCTACGACGTCGACTCCGACCTGTTCTTCTACCGCGCGCTGCAATACGTCGTCATGGGCACCACCGTGCTGCGCAACGAGACCGACCCCACCCCCATCACCGAAGAGGCCGAGGGCAACCTCGTCGGCCTGGGTTTCGCCAACCTCTTCCATACCGTCCACGACGTCTGGACCACCTTGCCCGACGTCGACCCGCTGCCGCCCTATCCCACCGAGCTGCCCACGCTGATCTTGTCTGGGGCCTTCGACCTCCAGACCCCGCTCGGTTGGGCCATCGATACCGCGGCCGACTTCGGCCCCGATGCCCAGCACTTCCTCGTCTTCGACTCGGCCCGGCACGGTGTCGCCACCAGCGGCGTGACCTTCGACGACCAGCCCTGTGCGCGCGACATCATGCTCGCTTTCTCCGCCGACCCGCTCGCGAAGCTGGACATCTCGTGCATGGACGACACCCCGCCCGTCGACACCACCCTGCAGCGACCCGACCTGCAACAGACCTCGGCCGAGGTCTTCGGCATCGACGACCCCTGGACCCTCGTGCCCTAGGGGCCGCCATTGTCGACGACGGTGGGCATTTCCACGAATGCCTGTGAACTAGTCGTCCTGCGTGTCCATCTTGCGAACCGCCCCCGCGAAGTCGAGCACCGCCTTCGCCAAGGCCGCAACCGTCGTGGGATTCGGTGCCGCTGCCAGAGCGATGACGGCACCGGCAAGCACGACGAAACTCGCGAGTCCAGACGCAACTTTCGTTGCCTTCGCTAGGCGCTGCCGAACACTGATGAGTTCATCGGTCGCCTGCTTGAGCCGCGGCAGGTGAGAATCGAGGGCCGAACCGAGTTGTTCATGCGCGATATCCTCGACACGCGATGCGCCAAGGACCAGCTGCCTGTGGTGGCCTCGAATCTCTCGCCACTGCTCCTCCGTCATTTCCCCCGCATCAAAGTCCCTCTTCGCGCGGAACAGGAAGTCTCGGGCCAGATCATCAACCGCGTCCGCGGCTGCGAACAGAACTTGTGCACGCTGAATCGACATCTACTTCGTCTCCTCGGTTACCGCAGAACAAGGCGGCAATGTCGTCACGACTCGGCTCATCCCTACCGCGGGATCCCTCTCAGGTTTGGGCAGGCTGTTCGCGGTCAGGCGCTCCGAGAGCACTTCACGATGGGGTTTACACTCATCCAAGAGCCTCTTGTCCCACGCCGCGCACTCGAGCGCCTTGCCAACGGTTCCTGCCAGCTTCTTGTCGTCCTTGAACTCGGCTTCCTTGCGTGCCCACTTGCCCAGATAGGCAGTCGCAAGCAGTAACCCGTAGAGCCGGGTCTCGAGCCGTGCGACGAACTGGCGGCGCTCATGAACCTGCATCCGCACCAAGTTGGCGCCCATCGGCCAGCCGAAGCGCTGTTCCGCGAGCGACCCATTGGCACGCAGCTCGTCCAAGTCCTTGGCAGACGCTTCCATCGTCTTGCAGACTTCCTCGTCGGCCTTCCGCGCGTCAGCGAGCGCCTCTCGAGCAAACACGAGTTCCGCCAGCGCAACGCTCATGATCGTGCGCTCGTAGTTTTTCACGTTGCTGCGGACCTCGGCTCGTGTCCATCCTCGGGCAACGAGCTTCACGAATTCATCCGTACCAGTTGCAATGAGGTCCGTGTAGTCGTCGAGCCCATCCGGCTCGACCACCTCCAGAACGGCCTTGGCCAGGGCCTTTCCCTCGGGACCAGATGCCGTCGCGAGCTTGTCGAGTTGCTTGCCATACGCTGCCAGCAGCTTGATGCCCTTTTCGTGGTCGTCGGCACGCGACCTCAGACCTTGGCAGACATCTTCCACCGATAGCCCCTTCGCGAGTCCTTCCAGCTCGCACAGCTCCAGAGCTCCTCCGACGGCGGCAACGTCGTTCGCCAACCCCGATGCATGCGTGCCCGTCTTTGACGCCGTTTTCATCGAGCAGCCGAACGTGGCGGATACGATTGAAAGAGCGAGGAACAGGCCCACTCGACGCCCTGGGTGGACTCTCTTGCCATTCTCTTTGCGCGATCTATGCATGGATCAACTCCGTCTCGAGCGCTTGGCCATCGCCAGCCGGGTGGTAGTGAAGAAACCCAGGAACTCCGTCACAAAAATCCCGCACCGGTCCTCGACCGGCCGTAGTTCCCGGTTCCCATGCGGTACACGGACAGCAACGTTCGTTTCGAGGAATCAGAACCCTCGGCCGTGCGGAACTTTCGTACCACTGAACAGGCACTGAGCCAGCCTGGGCTCAGGATTCGGAGACCAGGGCTTCGAGGCGGGCGAGGGTGGAGTCGCGGAGGGCAGGGTCGTCGGTCAGCTCGCCGACGCGGTCTTTGAGCATCGCACGAGCGCGAGAGATTCGGCTGCGTACGGTGTGAGGCGAGATGCTCAGGACCTCGGCCAACGAGGCGCCGTCGAGGCCTTCCCAGTAGAACAGCTCGAGGGTGATCTGAAAGTCGGCGGGCAGGTGCCGAAGGGCGCGGAGCAGCAACCGGTGCTGCTCCGAGCGGGCGATGACGCTGCCCACCGACTGCCCCATGTCGGCCACCGATGTGGTCAGCGAATCGAACTGCCGTCGACCGCGGCGGCGTAGGTGCCCGAGCAGCACGTTGCGAGCGATGGCGAACACGTAGGTCCGAAAGGTCGAGCGCTGCTCGAAGCGGTCGCGCCCTTCGACGCAGGCCAGGAAGGTCTCTTGAACGAGGTCTTCGGTGTTGCCGTCGACCTTGTTCTTGAAAAACCGCGACACGGCGCCCAGGTGGCCGTCGAAGAGCCGCCCTCCGGCCTCGCGGTCTCCCCGCCTCCAGGCCTCGAGCAGCTCGAAGTCGGGATCGGCCGCCATCGATCACGATGATACCGTCTCGCTACATCGGACGATGGACGAACAGACGGATCTCGACCTCGCCGCCGCTCGACCGGGCGAGGACCTCGAAGACGATCGCGTTCGCTCGCTGGTCGCGTCACGCCTGTTGGGGCGGACCGAGCACGCGACGGTGGGTCGATTTCGCATCGAGAAACGACTCGGCGCGGGCGCGATGGGCATCGTCTACTCGGCGTACGACCCGCGGCTCGACCGTCGCATCGCGCTGAAGGTGTTGCCGCAGCAGGCCAATCCCGACCGGCACTCCCACGTCCTCCGCGAGGCCCGAGCGGCGGCCCGCATCCACCACCCACACGTGATGTCGGTCTTCGACTCGGGGGAGCACGAGGGCCAGGTGTGGATCGCGATGGAGCTGGTGGACGGCTGCACGCTGCGGCAGTGGTGGCAGGCCGAGACGCGGAGCTGGCGAGAGATCCTCCGGGTGTTCATGCAGTGCGCCGAGGCGCTGGCCGAAGCCCATCGCCTCGACGTGGTGCACCGTGACTTCAAGCCCAACAACGTGCTGGTCGAGACCCGGCCTGGGACCGAGGTGCAGGCGCGCGTGGTCGACTTCGGGATCGCAGCGGACCTGCGCGACCGCGGCCGCGGGACGCTCGGCGGCGGAGGCACGCCCGCGTATATGGCCCCCGAGCAGCGCCGCGCCGTCTCGGTCGACGGGCGTGCGGACCAGTTCTCGCTGTCCGTCGCGCTATACGAGGCGCTGCACCGCGAGCTGCCCTTCCCCACGACCTCGCGCGAGGAACTCGCCGAGGCGGTCGCGGCCGGAGAGGTCCGCCCCTTCGACGCCCGCTTGCCGCGATGGCTGCGTCGCATCATCACCCGCGGGCTCCAACCCGATCCGATCGATCGCTTCGAGACCATGTCCGCGTGGATCGAGCAGGCGCAGCGCGGCCTCGGCCGACGGCAGCGCGTGTTCGGCCTCGGGGCGCTCGTGGTGGTGGGCGCGGCGAGTGCCATGCTCGCGGCCGGACCCACCGAGTTCCGAGAGACCTGCGACCAAGCGGGGTCGGCCGCGCTCGAGGTCTGGTCGACGGAGCGTCAACAACGAGTGCGGGCGTGGTTCGGCGACGGCGATGCCCGCCCCTTCGAGGACGGCATCGATGCCTGGACCGAGCGATGGCGACAGGCGCGGCATGACGCCTGCACCGCGAGCGAGGTGCGGGGCCACGAATCGGCGCGTGCTCGGGCGCTACGGGACAGCTGCCTCGACCATCGCCTGACCACCCTCGACGGCTACCTGGAGGAGCTGCTCGAGCGCGAGCCGACCGCCATGCTCCGGGCCCAGGCCACCCGCTCCGTTCGTGGTCTGCCGGCCCTCGAGAGCTGTGCCGATGCGGCCGCCTTGCTCCGCGAGGTCGACATCGAGGGCGACCCCGAGCGTGTACGGGACATTCGCGAGCACCAGCAGCGCGTGGCCTACCTTCAAGGCCGGCAGCAGCTCCTGCCCTTGCCCGAAGCGGAGACGCTGACCCGGGCTGCGGTCGATCGCGCCCGCACGCTGGAGCATCCTCCGCTCACCGCCTCCGCCATGCGGCTATCCGCCATCAACCTCGATGCGCAGGGCCGCTACGACGAGGCGGCGGAGATGGCCAGCCAGGCTTACCTCATGGCCATCGCGGGGCGGGCCGACCAGGCCGCGACCGACAACGCGCTGCTCGCCGCGCTGGTGCACGCCCGCGGCACCCGGGACTTTCCGCGCTCGTCGCAGTGGCTCGCGCGCGCCGATGCGTGGATCCAGAGCCAGCGCGAGCCCGTGCTTCCGCGCGCCTACTGGCACGACTACGCCGGAATCCTGGCGGCCGAGCGGGGCGAGTACGAGGCGGCGGCCGGTCACCATCGCGACGCGCTGGCGCTGCGGCGCTCGAGCGCGCAGACCGAGGACACCGCCTACACGTCGCTCAGCGAGCTCGCCCGAGCGGAGCGCCTGCTCGGCCACAACGAGACCGCCCTCGCCCACCTCGACGAAGCGCGTACCGAACTCGAGCGAACCCTCGGCCCCGACCACCCCGACGTCGCGCGCATCTTCAACAACCTCGGCTCCATCGCTCAGGCCTTGGGGAGACTCGCGGATGCTCGCCGCTACCTGGAACGCGCCCTCGAGCTCAAGCGCAGCCGCCTCGGCCCCGACCACCCCGAGATCGGCTCGACCCTGGTCAACCTCTCCAATGTCGCCTGGGAGCTCGACGAGCGCGACCACGCCATCGAGCTGCTCACCGAGTCGATCGCGCTGCGCGAGCGAGCCCACGGGGCCGAGCACCCCTCACTGGTCATTCCGCTGTCCAACCTCGCGCTGTCGCTGCTGCAGATGAAGCGCTACGCCCAGGCCGATCGCCACTACGCCCGCGCGCTGGGCATCGGCGAGAACGCGCTCGGCCGGCTCCATCCCGCCACCGTGCCCGCGCTCGTGGGCTGGGCCCAGACCCACTACGCCGAAGGTCGCTTCGCCGACGCCCGTCCGCTGCTCGCTCGCGCCCGGGCCATCGTCACCGAGCACCCCATCCCCCCGGTCGAACAAGCCGAGATCGACTACGAGCTGGCCCGCACGCTGAAGGCGCTCGGCGAGCCCGCGTCGACGGTCGCCCCCCTGGCCCGACGGGCACGGGAGCACTGCGAACCGAGCCCCTCCAGTGCGCCGTGCGAGGACATCGACCTCCTGCTGGCATCGCTGGAGGCCGATTGAGCGACGCCCCCGGGGCGGTCACGGGTTGGAGAGGATCAACCCGATGTTGTTCGAGAGCTGGTTGGCGATGGCGAGGTCGGGCACGCCGTCCTCGTTGAAGTCGCCGGCCGCGATGCCCGAGGGCTGCTCGCCGACCACATAGACCCCGCGCCGCTCGAAGCTCCCCGTGCCGCGACCGACCGAGAGGGTCACGTCGTTCGAGCCCGAAGCCAAGACCGCGGCGTCGAGGCGACCGTCTTGGTCGTAGTCGGCGATCGCGGTGTCCCGCGGCCCTTCGCCCGCGGAGATCTGGCTGACCTCGGTGAAGCCGCCGAAGCCATCGCCTCGCATCACGCTGACGCCCACCGCATGGGCGAAGAGCAGGTCGATGGAGCCGTCCTGATCGATGTCGGCATCGGCGATGCCGTAGGTCGACGAGGGCATGTCCAGCCGCCCCATCTGCTCGAAGCGCCCCTCCCCGTCTCCGCGGAACAACACCACCGCGGCCTCGCTGACGCGCGACACCACCATGTCCAGCGCCTCGTCGTGGGTGATGTCGACCAAGCGAACCTCCCACTGCTGCCCCGACAGCGGGTAGCTCACCGGGGGGTCGAAGCGCCCGTCGCCCCGCCCCAGCGAGACGCGGACCTCGTCGGTGGCCGACACCGCGACGTCGAGGATGCCGTCGCCGTTGATGTCGCCCAGGTCGGAAATGATCGGCACCTCGCCGCCCGACATGCGGCCGCCGTCGAAGACCTCTCGGCCGCCCCCGTTGAGCATCACGCTGAGCGTCCCCGTGTCGGAGTTCGCCACGATGAAGTCGAGCCACCCGTTGTTGTCGATGTCTCCGACGCGAACGCCGACGGGAATGTCGTCGCCGCTCTCATAGGCCACGGGCTCGCTCAGGACGCCCTGGCCGTTGCCGTAGAGCACCGAGGTGTAGTTGTTGGGCGACTCGGCGTGCTCGAAGTCGGAGTTCGGCGTGACCACGTCGAGGTGCCCGTCGCCATCGATGTCGCCGATGTCGATCGCACACGGGTCGATCCGCGACCAGAAGACGATCTGCGGCAGCAGGCACAGCTCCCCGGGATCGATGATGCCGTTACCGCAGGTCGGGTCCTGCGGCGGCGCGGGATCGATGGGTTCGTCGTCGACGAAGCCCACCGAGTCATCGGGCTCTTCCGGGAGCTCGCCCGCGTCGAGACCACCGTCGGCGACCTCCTCGTCGGTGAAGGGTCCGAGCCCCGTCCGACCGCAGCCGAGCAGCAGCAGGCTGGCCGCGACGGCGATCGAAAACGCATGGCGGATGGTCTGGTCGTGCATGGTCTCGTCTCCCTTCACATCAATCGCAGGAACAACCCCGCTCGCCAGGACATGCCGTGGAGCGAGAGCTCTCCGAGCGGGGACGTGGTGGCCTCGAGCGGATCATCGCCTTGGGACAAGGTCGGCCGCACGTCGATGGCCCCGCGCCAGGTGTAGCCCACGCCGAGCTGGAGCCCGGCGGTGATGCGACCGGCCTGCTTGCGGGGCAGCCAGGCCTTGGGCAGGTACAGGCTGAGCCCGCCGTGCCCTTCGACCCGCGGGATCACGGCGCGCTGGCTCGCCGACTCGATGCTGTCGAAGGACAGATCGACGATCGAAGGACCGACCCCTACGCGAGCGAAGGCGTCCAGGCCTTCGATGGCCATCACGCTCACCCGACCGCGAACCTCGGGCTCGTGCATGTCGATGCTGGTGAACACGTCGGCGCCGTAGGCATCACCTTCTCGCCCCAGGATCTGATGGGCCACGCCACCCCCCAAGAACACGCGGCCCTCGGCGAGGCGGAAGTCGAACAGCGCGGAGAACGAGCCGTCGATCAGCACGCGTCCCTCGGAGAACGCTCGGTAGCCCTGGTCGCCCACCAGCGTCCCTCCCCCCGCGATCCCGAGATCGAGCCGCCAGCGGATCGGTCGAGGGGGCGGCGGCGGAGCGGGCTGAGGAGGTGCCGCGGGAGCGGGCTGAGCCGCCAGGGGTGCTCCCGAAGCCGGCGACTGAGAACCGGGCTGGGCCGTGCTCTCGTTCCACGACGGGTCGGCCTCACCGGGCGCAGCCGCGGGAGCCGTACCCTCCGCCGGGCCAGCCGCATCGGCCACCGGGGCCTCGGCCTCGGCCGTCGCCGCAGCCTCCGTCGCGGCCGGAGTCTCCGTCGCATCGGCCGGAGGAGCGGCCTCGGAGGCATCGGCGGTGGGTGTCGTCACCCCGTCCGTGGGATCGACGGTGGTCGTCGATTCGGGCGTCTCAGCTGGCCCCCACAGGGTCGCAGCCACCAAGATAGTCGAAACGTAAGTCATGATGAACACCGCAGCCTAGGGGTCGAGGAGACCATCGAGCAGGTAGCCCCACGCGACATAGCTGGACGAGCGAGAGGGATTGAGCGCGTCGGCAACCGTCATGTGACCGACCCGATCGTCGTGGGTCAGCACCAGCTTGTTGACGCCGGGGAGGTAGTGAAAGCGGTCGATGGGGTCGTCCAAGACCATCGACTCCGGGTTGAGCGTGAGCAGGTCGACCGTGCTCACGAACTGCTGACCGGGGGTCCCGAGCAGCAACCGGTCACCTTCGAGCGCGGAGCTCTGCGCGTCGTAGGGGGACATCGAGCTGAGCGGTGTCACCTGCTCGAGCGGGATGTCCACGACATACAGATTGAGGCCCGAGCTGACGAGCACCCGATCGTTGTCGAGCACCACCAGCTCCTCGATGCCGGTCTCGATGTTCAACACTCGCGGCGTGCGACCGATGGTCTCCTCGATGGCGTCGAGGTCGAGGGTGAACAGGGCGTTGCCGCCCGGAGCCCAGGCCACCGCCTGCCGGATGGTGCTGCCCCCCACCGTCTGGGCGTCGCGCATGAACAGGCGCTGCGCCAGCCCGCCCGTACCCACCGAGAAGCTCTCCTGGGTGCGGATGTCGGTGAAGATCATCGCCCCCCCGTCGGTGGTCACCAGGTAGGGCGCCTCCGCTCCGTTGTAGGTCGACAGATCGGTCGCGCCGTTGCCCACCGGGATCAGGCTGACCTGCGCGGAAAAGCCGGGCGCGCCCGTGGCCGGATCGGGCTTGTCGACCAGCGTCAGCATGGCCACGTCGGCCCCGACGTCCGAGCGCAGGAAGAGCGCGGGGCGATCGAAGACGTCGTCGCCGGGTCGCAGCAGGGTCTCGACCGGCGAGAAGTTCACCGCGTCCCCGAAGCGCACCGCGACCTGGTCGGCCTGAGCGTCGGCCATGTCGACGAGGACGACCTCGCCCTCGGCCAAGAATGCCGCGAGCTCGAGGCCTCGACCTCCGACGGCGACCGTGCCGTCGATCCCGTCGACGGTGGGGAAGTCCACCGCCTGGAGCCGTCCGCCGAAGCCGTTGAGGGTGAGGTTGCGGACCTCGGTGCCCTGCAGGTCGACGACGGCGACTTGGTTGGCGTTTTGCAGCGCGCCGCTGGAGACCCCGCCGCCGAAGTGCAGCACGGCTCGTTGTTCGTCGGGGGACAGGGAGACGCTGGTGAAGGGCGCGAGCACGTCGTAGACGCGACCTTGGTCTTCGCCATCGGCCGGCCACCAGTGCAGCTGCTCGCCGATGTCTTCCTCTTTGTCGGAGGCGGGCGCGGTCATGACGATGACGCCGTCACCTCCGACCGTCGCGCGACTCCACAGCACGGTGCTGCGGTCGTCACCGACCGAGCGCCGCACCATGTCGAGGCGATCGTCCTGCGGCAGGGCGAAGACGAGCTCGTTGTTCGTCTTGTCGACGTAGGCGAGGCTGCGGTCGGTCGCGACCGGCGAGACGAAATCGAGAGACGACGCGTAGGGGTCGTCGGGCGCACAAGCCACGAGGGCCAGCGCCATGAATAGGGCGGAACGATGAGTCATGTTAAGCCTAGTCCTTGACGGCATCGTTGAGGCGGAAACCGGTCACCGTCTCGACCCCACTATCTCGGTCGAGGAAGGTGATGCGCCCCGTGGGATGCTCCTGCGATACGAAGATCTTGTCGGTGGCCTCGACGTAGCCCGCCCCTTCGGGGGGCGAGCCCAGGCTGAGTCCGTCGACGATGAAGGTGCGCAGGTCGACCAGGTCGACTCGTCGCACACCGCTGGTGTCGTCGCGTAGCAGCACCACGGAGCGATCGCCCTCGGGGGTGAACACCACCGAGCGCGGCTCCGCTTCGACCATCTGGAGCTTCTTGACCGGGAAGTCCTTGCTCACGTCGAGCAGCGTGTACGACCACGGCGTGGCCCCTCCATCGGGCGAGGGCTCGTGCATGAGCATCGCGTTGTCGCCGTCCGGCGCCATCCCGACCGACGCGATGGGATAGTCCATGAACAACGTGATGCGCTCCGACCAGTCGCCTTCGCCCCGGCGCGCGATGGTGATGCGCTGTCGCGGGTCTTGATCGGGCGGCACCGCCCCCGAGTCGTCGCCACCTCCGTCGTCGCTCGAGTCGTCGTCACCCGTGGAGCTTCCGTCACCCGTGGAGCTGCCCCCGGTGTCGGTCCCGCTGGACGAGCCCTCTCCGCCTGCCATCGGGCCCAGGGGATCGGCCCAGCCGGGCTCGAGCGGGGACTCGCTGCCAAAGGGATTGACCGTCGTGTACAGCAGCATCGTCTCGCCGTCGGGCGACAGGTGAGCCAGGCCCACGTACTCCCCGTCGACGTCGTGGACCACGGGCTCGGCCGTCGGATCCACGGGCAACGCGATCTCCACGAAGCGGCTCCCCTGCGTCGACGGCACGGTCACGATCGCGAAGCTCCCGTCGGCCACGATGTCGACATCGGTCGCGGGTCCCGGCAAGGAGAGCTCGTTGAGTTCACCGCTGACCAGGTCGGTCACGAACAGCCGAGTGTCTCCGGCGACCCGCGCCAGCGCGGTCCGCTGGTTGGCGGCCACCTGGATCTCGAGGTTCGCGGGATCGATGGCGGGGTCGTCGACCACGGGCAGCAGATCGGGCTTGCCCGTCATCGGGATCTCGTCGGTGATCACCACGTTGACCCCGTCGTCGGTCACCACGTAGGCCCGCTCGTTGGTCGACTCGAACACGATCTCGCGAGGGTGAGCCCCCACCGTCATCTCGTAGACCTGCTCGGTCGCGACGTCGATGGCGGTGAGTTCCTGATCGCTGCCCGGCCCCTGCTCCGTGGGCCCGTCGACGTCGTGATAGACGTAGACGAGCTGCTCGTCGGGCGAGATGGCCAGGTTGTTGGCCCCCGGCGAGCTGGGGACGATCTGCACCGTCGTCTCGCCGGCATCGTCGGTGCGGAGCAACGCTACGTCGTCGCTACCCTGGTCGAGCACCGCCACCACGCCTTCCGCGTTGAGCGGAGCAACCACCGTCGGGCCTCGCCCCACACCGACCACGTCGATGGCCAGGTTCGAAGAATCGATCACCGCGACCGAGTCGGTCGCCTCACTCGCGCTGTACACGAAGCGCCCGCTGGCCCGAGGGACGCGGAAATCACCCTCGTCCTCCATTTCGGGCGGCGGCTCGTCTCCATCGTCACCGGCTCCTCCGGTGGCCGCTCCGTCGCCTCCCGAGGTGCTGCCTGCACCCGGGAAACCGTCGCCACCCGCGAACCCGCTCGATTCATCGGCCGAGCACCCAGCGCCCAGCCCTACCAACGCCAAGGTCGTCGATACGCACAACAAACGACGCACACTCATCATCATGTTCAAGTCCTAAGGTCTCGGTTGTCAGTGCCCACCACGAGGCAAACGATCAACACGGAACAAGAATAGATGACGATGCGAGCGAGCGGATCCGGCTCACGGCAACGATCTGGGACGGCTGGGCCCTGACCCCAGCCCGAAAACCCTCGAATTCGTCGATCCCGCGCACAATACGCGAGGCGAAGGGCCTCGGCGGAAGAAGCGCGGAGCCGCCCGATTCGGTGGCCGAGCCGGGTACCCTGGGAGTCGCAAGGAACCGTGCCGCGGGGGTGAAGCAGTCAGGGGACAATTCCGAAGCGACGCGCTCGACGACCGTGGGGTCGAACCGAGCGGGCCGCGGACTCGGCCCCCCTTCGAATCGGAGCGACGTCGAGACCCGCCCCATCGGGGGCTCGGACTCCGACAACCCACTGCCGCCGGGGGCCCTCGGTCACGCGCAGGAACCGTGGCCGGGCATCGGTGGCAACTTGGGTCGGTACCTCGTCATCGACGAGTGCGGACGCGGGGGCATGGGCGTGGTGTTGCGGGCCTACGATCCCAAGCTACAGCGCGAGGTCGCACTCAAGATCCTGTGGGGCGACCGGGCCGACGACGACGCCCAGGCCCGGATCATCCGCGAGGCCCGGGCGCTCGCCCAACTCTCGCACCCGCACGTGGTCTCCGTGTACGACGTGGACCTCGAGGAAACGCAGGGACGCACCGTGGTCGCCATGGAGTACGTACCCGGCACCACGCTGCGAAAGTGGCTCCAAGAAGAGCCGTCGACCGCGGAGATCATCGAGGCCTTCGTGCAAGCAGGGCGGGGCTTGGAGGCGGCGCACGAAGTGGGCCTGCTGCACCGTGATTTCAAGCCGAGCAACGTGCTGCGAACGGAGCAGGGGCGCCTGAAGGTCACCGACTTCGGGCTCGCCAAGTGGGTCGAAGGAGCGCCCTCGGTCTCGCGCTCGTCGGTGTCTTCGGCGGCCATGCCCATCGGCGATGACGACGAACCGTTGACCCGAGGCGACGTCGTGGTGGGTACGCCGCGCTACATGGCGCCCGAGCAGCTGATGGGAGAGCCGCAGACGCCGGCCGTGGACCAGTACGCGTTCTGCATCGCGCTTTGGGAGGCGCTGGCGGGGAGACCTCCGTTCCCGACCGGCAACCACCAGACCATGCTCAGCGCCAAGGTCTACGGTCCGCCGCCGTGGCCCGACTCGACTCCGGCCCCGCCCGGGCTCGTCGATGCGCTGCTCCGCGGCTTGGCACCGAAGCCGGACGAGCGCTGGCCCTCGATGACGGCCCTGCTCGACGCCCTGGATTCCGATCCACAGGGAAAACCGGGGCGCTGGTGGATGGTCGCCGGAGCCACTGCGGTCACGGCCGCCGCCATCGCGTGGGGCATGGCCCAGTCCCCGCCGGACGAGCGCTGCACGGGCGCACGAGCGCGTATCGACGAAGCCTGGCCGGCACCGCGCCGGGCACAGGTCGACGAGGCGTTCACCGCCACCGAGCTCCCCTATGCCGCCGACAGCTTGGAGCGCACGCTCGAGGCCCTCGACGACTACGCCGACGCCTGGGCCGAGCAACACACGCGCGCATGCGAGGCCACTACGGTTCGTGGGGAGCAGTCTTCGGCGATCCTCGACCTTCGCATGGCATGCCTCGAGCAACGGTGGCGAAGCCTCGATGCCACCACCCGCGAGCTCGCCTCTGCCGACCGCCTCGCCGTAGAGAACGTGGACGCGCTGCTCGACTCGCTGCCGCACCTGGACCCCTGCTCGGACGTGGACAGCCTTCTGCGCGACGTCGTGCCGCCCGAGCCGGGGCAGGCCGACGAGATCGAGCGCATCGAGCGAGCACTGGCCCCCGCGCTGGCCCGCCATCGCTCGGGGCACTACGAAGAGGCCGTCGAGATCCTCGAGCCCCTCGAAGCGGCCGCAGCGAGGCTCGGCTACGGGCCTCTGCTCGCCCGGCTCCAGTACCACCTCGGTGACGCGCAGGTACGAGCCGGACGAGCGCAGCGTGGGCGTGAAATTCTGTCCGAGGGTCTCGCATCGGCCCTCGCGGCGCGACGCTGGGCTCAAGCCCGAGACACGGCCTTGCAGCTCACGCACGTGGTCGGGGGCGACCTCGCCAAGACCGACGAAGGCCGGGTCTACGCCGACGTGGTCCGGGGGTTGCTCGCCGCCGCGCCCGACCTCCGAAGCGAGGTGGAGCTGCGACGCACGCTCGCGATGATGGCTCGCACGGACGGCCGCCTCGAGGAGACGGAGCGCCTGCTACGCGACAACCTCGAGCAGCTGCAGGACGATGCCGGACCCTCGTTCGATGCGCGAGCCAGCCTGCTCTCCGATCTGGCCAACGTGCTGCAAGACCGTGGTGACTACGCCGGCGCCGAGCAGACCTATCGCGAGGCCCTCGCCCTCCAGCGGCAGCTCCGTGGCGACCAGCACCCGAGCGTCGCGCGGGCCCACGCCAACCTCGGACGCGCGCTCGAGCACCGCGGCCGCTACGAAGAATCCGAGCGCGAGATCCGTCGGGCGCTGTCCATCTCGGTGGCCATCCTCGGCGAGCGCCACACCGACCTCATCACGATCCGAACGAACCTCGGCAACGCGCTCTACGTGCAGAACGAGCTCGAAGAGGCCGAGGCCGAGCATCGCAAGTCCTTGTCGATCGCCCAGGAAAACTACGAGCCGACCCATCCCCGCGTCGCCTTCGCCCGCAACAACCTCGCGCTGGTGCTGATCCCGCTCGATCGCGCCGAAGAGGCCCGCCAGGAGCTGCGTACGGCCATCGATGCGTGGATGAGCACCAACGAGCCCGGCCACCCCTACGTGGCGGCGCTCCACTACAACCTGGGCCTGGCGTGGACCGAGGACGAGCACCACGCCGAAGCCGAGGCCGAGTATCGCATCGCGCTGGAGGTCGGCGAACGAGCCCTCGGAGCGGACCATCCCCGGCTGCTGACCGTGCGGGCCGACCTCGCCGACGCCCTGCTGGCCCAGGAGCGAAACCTCGACGAAGCTCGGACCCTCGCGGAGTCAGCGTGGGCCACAGCGGAGACGACCGAGCTGACCGACGAAGACCGGGGCAAGATCGCCTGGGTGGTCGCGCAGCTACGGGCGCGGGACACCACCGAGTTCAGCGAGGCGCTCGAGCTGGCCCGGACCGCCCGCGACGCATTCGAGCGCGCCGGAGCTCCCTACGCATCGACGCGAGAGACCATCGACGCCTGGATGGCCGAACGCCAGCCGCAGTAATCGGCCCCGCTCGTCAGGACGCGCGAGCCGAGACCGCGACGGGGGCTGGATCGGCGCTCGGTAGGCCGCGATGCAGCACGGCCGGCGGCAAGATCCCCCGGCTACGGAACGCCGCGAACACCCGTAGGTTCACGTCGGTCTGAAAGCTCTTCTCGTGCTTCGTATCGAGCACGTACGCCTTGAGCGTCAGCCGCATGGTCACGTAGCTGTCGTGGATCATCTGCCCCACGTGCACCACGATGGGCTTGGGCAGGTGCACGAAGCGGCTGGAGACCGCGGCTTCGGTGACGATCTCGCGGGCCTCGGCCAGGTCTTGGTCGACCCCGATGTCGAAGGTCATCGCCACCTGCATGTCGAGCGCCCCGTAGTTGCCGTTGGAGGTGATCTCGCTGAGGAACTTGTTGTTGGGAATGGTGACCGTGTTGTCGTCGAGGGTCTGCAAGCGGACCGAGCGCAGGCCGATGGAGGTGATGTCACCGTACTCGCCCCCGAAGGACACCCGGTCCCCCACCTGGAAGGGTCGATCGAGCATGATCATGATGCCCGCGATGAACGAGGCCACCAGGTCCTTGATGGCAAAACCGACCGACACGGCAATGGTGCCGCCGATGACCGCGAGCACGCGCTCGTCGATGCGGAAGCTGAGCATGATCACCGTCATGCCCGTGCCCACGTAGATGATGAACTGGGTGACGGTCGCGAGCTTCTGCAGCAGCAAGCGCCGCGTGGCGAACTGAGCGGAGATGCGGTCGACGAAGTCGTTCATCAGCCGCAGCACGATCCACGAGCTGAGGATGACGAACGCCGAGGTGAACACGCCGCCCCAGCGAATCATGCGGGCGAACTGCGAGACCGCGTCGGGCTCGATCATCTCCTCGACGGGCTCGGCCCCCAGCGCCAGTGTCGGTGCGAAGGCAGCCAGGGCCACGAGGACGGGTAGCAAAATGCGGAGCATGGTGTTCCTCGCGGGTCAGGCCGCCAACAGGTGCTGACGTTGGAGCATGCGGGTGATGGCGCGATACCAAGGCCAGGTGATGGAAAAGACGCCGTGCTCCTGCACGACATAGCCGCGCCCCAGGGCAAAGCGCAGGGCATCCTCGGCCTCGGCCAGCGGCATGCGGATCGCGGCCGAGACTTCGGGCTTGGTCGCCGTCTCGAGCTGTACCAGCGAGCGCAGCACAAACCGCAAGGTCAGCGGCAATGCATCGAGCTCGGCCGCGGGGGGCTCTCGGAACAGCCGCACCACCAGGCGCCCCGAGCGATCGCGAAACAGTGACTGCGCCCAGAAGAAGCTGGCCACGTGCGGGTTACCGGCCGCGTAGTCCCACAGGATGCGGTAGTAGCCGATCTCGCTGCGCCGCTCCTGCTCGAGCTCGTCGTCGTCGTACTGGCGAGGGATCACCAGGCCGTCGAAGGACGGCTCGACGTCGAGTCGCTCGCTGCGGCGCCGCATCAGCGCACAGATATCGTCCTCGTTCCACGGGCCCAGGGTGATCACGTCGTCGAAGTGCAACCGCTCGCCCCGCGCCCGGCTGACGTACTGCCACGCTGCCGCCCCGATGGTGGCGATCCACGAGACCTGCTCCCCCGACAGCCGGGCCAGCCGCCCCAGGTCGTCCAGGCCCCGCATGCCGCCGATGGTGGGCTGCACCAGGCGCTGGATGTCGTCGAGCGTGACCAGGCGAGGGCCTCCATCACGCAGGCCTCGACCGACCTCCTCGAGCGTCGCGGTGTCTTCGAGACCGAGGGCCCTGGCCAGGTCGGCGACGAGCCCCTTGACCCCCGACGCCGGGCAAGAGAGCGCCAGCGTGGGTCCCTCGTGCTGCTCGGCCACCCGGGCCAAGAGCGTGGACTTGCCCAGACCGCGCTCGCCCACCACCAACGAGAAGGTCGCGCCCGAGCGGCCGACCGTGTCTCGAAGGCGGGTCATCGCACTACCCGCGACCTCGGGTAGCTGGTCGTCGCTGCGCACCGGCTCGATGAAGCGCGCCTGCAGCTCGGGCTCGGCCGGGCTCACCGACTCGGAGTGCTCGGTGGCTTCCGCCTGGCGAGCGACCTCGCGGCGAAACAGGTAGGCGAGCACCTTGCGGGTGCCTTCGAATCGCGCCGCCCGACGCACCAGCCATCGCCACGAGCCGCGAGCGAGCAGCACGATGCCGCCCACCATGGCCGCCGGATAGCTCGCCCAGCCCTCCGTACGCGCGCGCACCCAGTCCGCCAGGCGCCCCTCGGGCTCCGCTTCGTAGGCCGCGAAGATCTCGTCCTTCCACCAGCGCGTCAGCAGCAGGGAGATGGGGATCGCGAGCAGCCAGCACGTGCCCAAGACCCAGGAGTAGATGGCACCGCGACCGACCAACGCATTGGCCAGCGACAGCACGAGCCCGGTGTACGCGATGGACAGGCCGATCAGGCGCAGCGAACGAATGCGAACGTCCGCCGTCGCGCTGGGGCCCCCCTGCCGTCGGTGCTCGCGGGCCGCGATGGCATCGACGAACAGGATCGTGGCCGACCCGAGCAAGAGCCACTGCACCACCAGCCACAACAGCTCGAGCTCCGGGAACAGCTCGAAGGTCGAGGTGCCATGGAAGACGAACGCCGCGACCACCAGCCACTCCAGCGGCTTGCGAACACGGGCCAGGTACCAGGCGAACGACGCGATCCAGCCTGCGCGACGGGGCCGAGATCGACCAGGGGCCGGCTCGGGCGGACGCTGAGCATCGGCCAGAATGTCGGGCGCACGCCTGCGCCACCACCGAAACACGAACACCAGCGCCAGCAGCTGCAGCAGGCCGATGATGAGCGGCACGGGTGAGGTCCGTAGATCGGTCCACACCGCCCGCAGCTGACGGGGCAACGACAGCCCGCGGTAGCGCAGCTCCAGGGCAATCTGAGAGGCCTCTTCGCTCACTTGTCGTACGCCGGCCGGGCCGAAGCCCGTGACCTGGCTGCGCAGCGCGGGCGACAGGACTTTCAGCAGGCTCAACCGGGCGGCCTCGAGCCGAGTGATGTCCTCGCGATATCCATCGGCCGCCGTCCACTGGAGCTGTTGCTCCCGCAGGCTCAGTTGCTCGCCTGCGGTCACGAGCTCCCGGTGGAGCTGGCGGATCTCGGTGGAATCGACCTCGTCGCCGAGCTCGAGCAACGCCCCCGGCTGCGGCACATCGCTATGGCCTTCGGCCACGTCGGCGAGCACTTGATCGAGGCCCTCGCGGGCGCTCGACAGCTGCTCTCGAAGCAGAGGATAGAGCGAGTCGGGATCTTCGGCCGGCTCGGCGAACGCCGCGATGGCACCGACCACATCCGCGCTGCGTTGCTCCCACCCGTCCACCGCCTCGTGGCGCTGCGACGACGCCAGCCGATGCTCCGCGAGCTCCAGTTCGAAGTGCGCCTGGGCTTCCTTCACGCCGAGCAATCGCGCGAGTTCTTCAGCGAGAGCGCGGCGAGCTTCAGTCTGTGCGGCCCGGGCTTCGGCGAGCGCACGCTCCTTTTCCCGGGCGACCGCCATCGCGGCCTCCTCTGCCTCGGCCACCGCCGCCTCGGGCTCGACCTCCTCGGCCTCCGCGGGTACATCCGCCTCGACCGGGTCCGCCTCGGGCTCGACCTCGGGCTCTCGCGCCGCCACCTGCCGGGCGCGATGGGCCTCCACCAGCGCACGGCGCTCCTCGGCCGGTCGCTCGAGCAACGATCGCTGAGCCTGATGCAACGCCAGCTCGGCCTGCTCCACCTCGGATGCGAGCGCATCGGCCTCGGTCGCCCCGGCCGTGCCGAGCCCCTCCGACAAGCTGATGCGCAGCACGGCGTCGGGCTCGACGTCGGTGTCGAGCGTCCCGGCCACCAGCGCTTCGAGCTGCGTGCGTCGGGTCCGAGCCTGCTCGAGGCGGGCCTTCAGCGCGGCGCGCCGCAGCTGCTCCGCGACCGATGCATCGCGATGCGCCCCGAGCCGCTCCGCCCGAAGCTCGGGCTCCAAGCGCAGCCAGTCGGCCAAGGTCGCGATGAACCGAGACCGTGCTTCGGCCTCGGTGGCCGAGTCGGGATCGGGCTGCGGCTTGGGTCTGCGTCGCGACGGCCGAGCGCGTTCCGTCGGCTCTTCCAGGGCCGTGCGGAGCGCGACGAGATCGGCGGCGCTCAACAGCGCGTCACCCGATAGTTCGATCGACAGCAGCGCGTCGACATCGACGCCGGGCTCGAGCTCGCCGCGGATCAACGCCCGGACCGATCGCCGGCGCTCGTCCAGCGTACGCAGGCGCTCGGCCGATGCCGATGCCGATGCCGATGCCGATGCCGATGGTGGCTCGGTAGGCTCTGCCTCCTCGGACTCGGCGCCCGCCGCCTCCACCGCCACCTCGGGCTCGGGCGCAGGCGATGCTGCCGGCTGAGCCAACACCGATGCGGGCCCCAGAAACAGCGCGAGCGACAGGCACGGCCCGATGCGGGCATCGATTCGAGCGTTCCATCCCAGCGCCATCGACCCCCACCGCTGCAGAATTCGGACCGGGCTGCAAAGGGCCGAAACGACGCGCGGAGACATCCTTTCCGACCAATGCGCGGCACTTTCCCACGGTGTTCCATTGTGCCCCGCCCCAGCGTGAACAGGCGCTACGGCCGGAACTCGACATTGGGACACCCACCGACGACGCGCGGCTCGCCGGTCTCCGATCCGCCGAGGGAGCGCGGTCGATCAACGCAGGGGTGCACGCACGACGAGCTTCTCGTCCCGCAGGGCCACCGGCTCCTCGCGTCGCGACGCGCGATAGCCCCGGCGGAGGTTGTGGCTGAACAGCGGCAAGATCGGCGCCAGCGCGACTCGGCTGACCGCGGTGAGGAACTTGCCCGCCAGCTGCGGCGAGCCGACACCGAACAGCGGCGTCGGGCTGTACTCGAGCGCATGACGCTCGACGTGGGCGGCCGCCCCCTCGCCGTAGAGGTCGCGAATCACCATCAGCGCCGCTTCGTAGGAGCCGATCGCGGGCCCCGCCGAGTAGTACTTGTCGGACGAAGCGAGCTCGCGGTTCGCCGGGGTCGCCCCGCAGCGCTCGAGCATGTGCGTCATGTGGAAATTGCTGGTCGCGACGTGGCCATCGAGCAGCCCCGCGGCGCCCACGATCAGACTCCCAGCACAGACGCAGATCACCGCCTTGGCGGCCGAGGCCTGGCGCTGCATGAAGCTCAGCACGTCGGGGTCCGAGCACAACGCGGGCATGTTGGCGCCCAAGATGATGACGTCGGCCTGCGGACACTCTTCGAGGGTCGTATCGGGGACCACCGTCGGACCCAAGGTGCAGCGCACCGGCTTCGTCTTCTTCCACACGTAGCGAAAGCGAAGGTTCGGCAGCGCCCCCAGGGTATCGGCCGCGCCGATCACATCCGGCAAGTACGTCCCCGGGGCGGTGAGCACCGCGACCTCCAGCCCACGCTCGTCGGGCGTGCTCGGCTCGACGCCTTCGAAGTGGCGCTCGGGGTTGTACTCCAAGGTCAGCTCCGCGAGCTTGGTGACGAAGTCTCCGGTCAGCGCCTTCATCACCGCGAACGCGGCTTCGATCCCGCCCGTGGACGGGCCCGCGGTGAAGAAACGTTCGTCACGGACGAAGGTCGGAGACTCGACCGCGGTGACACGGTGTGCCTGGAGGCGGCGCAGCGTGTCGACGTCGGCCGTCACCCGCTTGCCTTCGAGTACCCCCGCGTTCGCCAACAGCTGCACCCCGTTCGAGATGCCGATCACGAACGAAGCCTGCGCGGCCGCCCGCTTCACGAACGCGAGGGTGGCTGCGTCGTCGAGCGTCTCGGGCGATTGCTCGCCGACCACGAACACCGCGAGCTTGGGGCAGTCCGCGAAGGTCGCGTGCGGCACCAGCTCGAGCCCCAAGCGGCCCCGCACACGCGCCGAGGACTCGGCGACGTAGAGGGTGCGATGCGTCAGCGCATTCGCCCCCAACACCGCCTCGACGCCGACCAAGTCGGAGAGGCGACATCCGGGCGTGGCGAGCAGGCCGATTTTCTTCACCAACATGGGGACTGCAGGTTCGCGAATTTCCCCGCGCAACGGCAGGGGGTGAGACCGCATGACGCAGTTTTTTTGAGCACGGAATAGGCCGGCCGCCGAGTGCGCTCGGGTCCCCCCTTACTCGTTCAGGCAAAACCCACTGAAGCCGTTGCTCAGGCAAAACCCGTTGCAGCAATCGGAAGCGACCGTGCAGGGTTCCCCTCCCCGCACGCAGCAATCGGTCGTATCGAAGTTCAGGCAGCCGGCATTGCAGGTGACGGTGCCGCCGCCGAACCCCAGCGTCACGCAGTTCACCCCGTCGAGCTCGGAGCCGTCGCAGACCTCGGACCCTTCGATGGTCCCGTTCCCGCAGCGTTGAATCGCGCACCCCGACGTGTCGATCTCGCAGCCGATGCAGCCCAGCGTGCCGCCGTCGAAGCCCTGACTCAGGCAGGTCTCGCCGCCGAAGTCGATCCCGTCGCACTGCTCCTCGCCCTCGCGGACCGCGTTGCCGCAGCGGGTGCACGACGACGTGTCGAAGGTGCAGTCTTCGGCGCACGCCAGAGAGCCCGCGTCGAAGTCCGGCCGGTCCATGCAGGTCTCGCCGCCGAGGTCGGAGCCATCGCAGTCCTCCGCTCCTTCCCGCCGCCCGTCGCCGCAGAAGCTGCAGCCGCTCACGTCGATCTCGCAGGCATCGGTGCACGCAAGCATCCCGGACGCCGAAGCGTCCACGGGAGCAAAGTCGTCGCAGCTCAGGCCGCCGAAGTCACCCGACTCACACTGCTCGCCCGCACCGAGGATCCCGTCGCCGCACACGCTTTCCGCCGAGCCGTGCGTACCGTCTCCCGGCTCGCCCGTCTCCGTGGACGCTGAAGCACGAGTGTCCTCGCCGCCCGAGGTCGACCCCGACGCCCCAACGCCCGTCGAGGTCTCGCCGCGTCCCGACGCCCCGACGGGGGCCGAGTCGGGACAGCCCGACAGCGCGAGCAAGAACGCACAAGCGACCCTCCGCGGAACAGGAACGACGAACATCGGCAGCGCGGAGGAGACCACCCCTTCGCGCTCGCTGCCAAGGCCCCCAGACCGATCGCATTGCCCTGCACGTATGAACCCACAGCAGCGCTTGCTCGGATTCGAACACCGGGACGTTGCGGCGCGATATGGTCAACGTCCCGTGCGTCGCCACGAGTCAGCCTCGGTCCCCCTTCTGTTGCTCGTCGGCTCTCTACTCGCGCTGGGTACGACGGCGGGATGTCGCCCGCAGACCTCGTCGACCCCCAGTTCGTCGCAATCCGGCGAGACGGAGGCCGAGACCGCGACCGAAACGACGGCCGTGCCCAGCCCGCGGGCGCTCACCGCCCCCGCGACGTTCTTTGGACACCCGGAGTTCGCGGTGGCCGTGAGCGCATGGGGGTGGTTGCCCGACTCCGAGAAACTGGTGGCGGCCTACGCCGATGGCACGGTTCGAGTGTGGGACCCGGACACCGAGACCGCGACGCCCCGCCTCTCGGTGCACTCTCCCCAACGCATCGTCGATCTGTGCATCAGCGCCCACGGAGTGGTGACCCGAGACACCGAGGGGCGAGTGCGCCGTACGAGCTTCGACGGCACGGCGATCACGGGCAAGCTCGAAGGCCCATGGTGTGGGCCCGAGGCCGACGAAGAGTGCCGTCTCCGGGACCTTCAGTGCTCCCCCGAGTCCGACCTACTCGCGCTCCGAAGCGATGACCGCCTCACGATCGTGGAGAGCATCGACGAGCCCGAGTCCCCCCGCGTGCTCGAGTCGATCGTCGACGTCACGGTCTCCCCCGATGGCGAGAAACTCGTGATGCAGCGGGGCCAGAGCTCCGAAGCGAAGTTCTCCGTGCTTCGAGATCCGTTCGCGGCCAGCTCCGCCGAGATCCCGCTGCCCTGCGATGTCCGGGGAAACTTCGGACCGAGTGCCGTCTTTTCGCCGACCTCCGACACGGTGGCGCTGTACTTCGGCGACGCCTCTTTACCCTACGAGATCTGCGCGTGGTCGCTGAGCGGGCCCTCGCCCACCGACGTCTCGCTGAAGGTCGTGAAACGCAAGCGCTCTCCGGTCGAATCCGACGACGACGTGTCGGCGATCAACATGAGCGGCCGCTTCGACTCTCCGACCCGTTTCACCGCCGATGTCGCCTTCGGCTGGATCGGGGAGGGTTTCTATGACGTGTATGACGACTTCATCACGTGGGACACCCGCTCGGGTGCGATCGTCCGTCGCAGTCTCGAGCCGAAGAAGGCCAAGCCGACGACCCGAGTCGCGACCGAGGGCCCCGTGATCCACGTGGATCGCCCCGGTTCGTCGCGCAAGAGCCTGCCCCCGTGGACCGAAGAAGACCGAAACCTCACCGCGGCGATCACCACCATCGACGTGGCCTCCGACGGCAGCCGGCTCCACCTGCTACGTCGCGGCTCGATCTTGATGACGCACGACACCAGCACTGGCGCCGCCCTCGAGGCCCACACGGTGAGCTGGCCATCGGTCGGGCCCGTGATGAGCATCGCCGTCTCCGACGACTCCCAACGCCTGTTGGTCGGCTACGACGCGACCTTCCCCGAGGAAAACGAGGAGTGCGGCGAGCTCGATGACGGAGGCCCGGGCGGTTTGTTGCGCGTGGACCTCGACGACGGGACGCGGACCGAGCTCGCCGAGCATGACCGCCGCCGCTTCGTGCCGCTGAGCTTCTTACCCGGCACCCACACCGCCCTGGTGTGCAACGAAGACTACAGCTCTCCCGACTATTTCTTCGAATGTGGGGAGCCCTCCGGGCCTGGCCCCGACGGAACCCTCGAGCGCCTCGATCTCGACACGGGCGAGGCGGTGCGACTCCCCGTGAAGGTCGATGCATGCCCGAGCCGCAACGCCATTGGGCTCGCCGCAGAGCGAGTCGCCGTGCTGCGCGCTCCGGCCGACCGCAAGCCCGGCCTATGGGGCGACGCGGCCTACGACGAGGAACCCTTCTTCGACGTGGAAGTCGCGTCGTGGTCGACGGGAGCGTCGGTCTTTCGCACGGAGAAATCCCGGCCCGTGCTCCACTACGCGCTGTCGGACGATGGCTCTCGGCTCGCGCTCGCCATACCCGACGCGGTGGAGCTCATCGGGTTGGACGGCGTGGGCATCGAGCGGCGCTTCGCCCTGCCCTCGTCGGCGACCCCGACGAGCATGGCGCTCTCCCCCGATGGCGCCATGCTCGTCGTGGGTTTCGAAGATGGAACGGTTCGCTACTGGTCTGAAGGAAACAACGGGCTGGCGGCGCCGCCCCAGGTGAATCGCGATGAGATTTTCGAGCTCCGCTTCGATTCGACGGGCTCGCTGTTCACCGTGAGCGACGACGACACGGCCTTCCGCTGGCCGTGAACGAGAACGCAGGCCGCCGCGCTCAACGCAGGCCGTAGCGCTTGAGCTTGTCGTAGAGCGTGCGCACGCCGATCCCGAGCTGCTCCGCCGCGCGACGACGGTTGCCCTCGCAGTGCACCAGCGCGGCCTCGATGGCCTCGCGCTCGAGCTCGGACAGGGTCCGCGGCGTCGACGTCGATACGGCAGGAGGAACCTGCTGCGCCACCGGAGCCGCAACACCGGGCACCACCAAGTGCTCAGGGCCGATGCGATCGTCGTCGGTCAAGATCCCCGCGCGCTCCAGCGTATTGGCCAGCTCGCGCACATTGCCCGGCCACGGCGAAGCCTGGAGGGCCGTCACCGCCTGCGGGTCGAGGTGCAGGCGGGGGCGACCGAGGCTGGCCGCGACGCGATGCAACAAGACCTCGGCCAGGGCCGGGATGTCCTCGGTGCGCTCGCGCAAGGGAGGCAGTCGCACGGGGAAGACGGCGAGGCGATGATAGAGATCTTCGCGGAAGCTGCCCTCGCGCACCATCTGCGCCAAGTCCCGGTTGGTGGCCGCGACCCAGCGAACGTCGGCCTTGAGGGTCTGGGTGCCGCCGACCCGCTCGAAGCAGCGCTCCTGAATCACGCGCAGCAGCTTGGCCTGCAGCGTCGGCGCGAGCTCGCCGACCTCGTCGAGGAAGAAGGTGCCGCCTCCGGCCAGCTCGATGCGACCACGCCGTCGCGCGCTCGCCCCCGTGAACGCGCCCTTCTCGTGGCCGAACAGCTCGCTCTCGAGCAGGCTCTCGGACAACGCCGCGCAGTTGATGGCGACGAAGGGTCCGTCGTCGCGCTGGCTCCACTCGTGCACGGCCCGCGCCGCGACTTCCTTGCCCGTGCCGCTCTCGCCCAGCAGCAGCACGGTGGCCTCGGTGGGCGCCACCTTGCGCAGCGCCGACTCGACGGTGGCCATGGCGGCGGAGCCATGACTGAGCCGGAGGCCCTCCTCGCGACGCGAGGCCTCGGCCATGGCCCGCAAGCGGAAGCGCTCGGCGGCCCGCGCCACCAAGAGCCGCAGCTCGGCCGGGCTCGAGACCGGCTTTTGCAGGTAGTCGAAGGCACCCAGGCGCATGGCCTCGAGGGCGGTGTCCACCGTGCCGTGCGCAGTGAGCATGATGACCTCGACTTCCGGCTGGGATTCCTTGAGCCGCCGCAGCAGGCTCATGCCGTCGAGCCGCGGCATCTTGAGGTCGGAGATGACGACCTGGAAGCCGCGCTCCGACAAGATCTGCCACGCCTCTTCGCCATCCGCTGCTTGCTTGACGTCGTGCCCTTCGTCGAGCAGCGCTTCGGCGAGGAAGCTGCGAATGCCCTCTTCGTCATCGACGACCAAAATACTGGCCATGTTCGTATCCTGAGGTGCCTGCCTGGGCTGGGTGGAGGGGGGTGGATTGAGCCTACCGTTATCGGGCCATGGTTTCATGATGTTCCATCCTTCGGCAGCATCACGACGAAGCTTGCTCCGCCCCCCGGAGCGTCGACTACGTCGATGGTGCCGCCATGCTGTTCGATGATTCGGCGGGAAACCGCCAAACCGAGGCCCGTGCCACGGGTCCTCGTAGTGTGAAAGGGTTCGAAAATCCGATTGCGATCTTCCTCGGGGACCCCGGGCCCGTGGTCGCGTACTTCAAAGACCAACATGCCGCGCTCCACCGCTACGCGGGCCTGGCAGGGCTCGTCGGGCGCAGCCTGCCAGGCGTTGTCGATCAAATTGCGCAAGACTTGCTCGAGCTTCCCGCCGTCGAAGCTCCAGCGCTCGGGCGCGCCTTCGAGCTCGAGCTCCACCACCCCCGAGCACGCTTCGGCACAGCGCCGCAGGAGTGCGACCGGGTCGACCGGCTCGACCTTGAGCTTGGTCGTCCGAGCAAAGTCCAACAGTCCGTTGGTCAGGTGCTCCAGTCGCTGCGTCTCGTCGAGGATCCGCACCGCCTTGCGCTCGAGCGGGGGATCCCCAATGACCTTCTCGGCCAACAGCTGGGCGTGCCCCTTGAGCGAAGCCAAGGGGTTGCGAATCTCGTGGGCCAATACGGCCGACATCTCGCCCAGCGCCGCCAGGTGCCGCTGTGCAGCCAGGCGCGCCTCCGCGGCCTGGGCCCGTCGCGACATCCTCCAGAACACGGTGGCGCCCAGCATCAAGGCGACGGCCACCGTCACGCCCACCCCCAAGTCCCGCTGCGCTCGCGCCCGCAGGGCCAGCGCCGCCTCGGGCACGAACTCGATGACCACGATGGGAGGACGCCGCGGGCCTCCCTTGCCCCGCAGGTGCGGCGGCAGCTTGCCATCGAAGTGCGGACCCTTGCGATCGTGAGGTGGGCCCTTGCGATCGTGGGGCGGACCCTTGCGCTCGTGAGGCGGAGGACCCTTGCCCTCGCGGGGTGGTCCCCGCAGGGCAAAGGCGACCTGGGCCAGGTCGCCGCGGACCTTGATCTCGCCGGGTTCCATCAGCGGCAAGGGGTCTCCCGAGCCCGCCTCGGCGATGAGGCCTCGGCGCGGACCGGTGATGGCGACCTTGCGTACCCCGGTGGCCGCGTGCTCGTCGACGAACGCCTCGAGGGTCTCGCTGCGAGGCGGGCCGAAGAACCCCTGCTGCTCGATGTCCTTGTATAGCTCGCGGTGCAGGGCCTGGGCCTGCCCCCGAATGACGGTGTTGGTGATCGTCGTCGCTCCGAGATAGCTCGTGATCGACGACACCAACAATGCGGTGCCCAGCACCAGGGCGACGACGAAGAACCCCCAACGGGCGATTTCTCCCGAGAAGGGAGATGAAGGCTGCTCTTGTTCCGACACGGTGGATTTCCAATCGCCTTCGACGTTAGGGGTCCACCGAGGTCGCGTCGAGCGAAACATCGGCCATGAGGTTGAGCAGGAGCTGTCGCTCGATCTGCGCCTGAGAGTCGAACGACCATTCGATGCCGTTCAGGAGCGTGTCGAGGCGTCGGTGCAGCGTGACCGCCATCGAGCCATCGATCGCCAGCGAAGATGGCAGGTCCACGAAGACGCCGTTGGCCAACGAGGTGTCGACCGAGATGTCGGTCCACTCGGCGGCCCCGGGTGCTCGCGCCCGCCCTTCGAGCAGCAGCGTGCTGCCCTGGGCGTCCGCGGGAGCGGTCCCCCGGGCGCCCTCGGGCGCGGCGGCGCTCAGCAGGTGTACCCGGCAGTACCGCGCCGCGGGATGCTCCACCGTGCCCAGGGTCGTGACCTGGGGCGCGGAGAAGTCGTCGACGAAGGCCTGGTCCATCGCGGAGGGATCGAGGTCTCCGCCGTGGCCTGCATGGGCAGCGGGCAGCAGCCAGCGACCGAGCGCGGCGAAGGGCTCGTCCTCGACGGGCTCGGGACAGGGCACCAGCGCGACGGTGTAGGTGGTGAGCCAGGCCAGCTCGACCTCGACCTCGTAGCCGAGATCGGTCGTGAGCAGGAACCCCTCTTCGGTCAGGTCGACCGCGGACTCGTCCCAGACCCAGTCTTGGGCATAGGTCACGCGCTCGACCCACAGGCCCTCGAGCGACTCGTCTGCCGGGTCGGGCTCGGCGGGGGCACAGGCGACCGCGGCCAGCGTGGCCATCGAGATCAGCGAACGTGCAGCGACGACGCGGATCATCCGTGCACGCTCCGGTTCGGATCGGGCGACTCGCCGTGCAGCAGGTCGCGGAGGGTGGCGAGCTGGTCGTCATCGACGATCGAGACGAGGGCGGCCACGAGCTCGACCTCGAAGGTCGCCTCGAAGGTGCCGTTGCGACGATGCGCGTCCTCGATGCCCAGCTGGTTGGCATCGAAGTCGTCTCGCACGAAGACCAGCAGCTCGGGCCAGTGCGGCGGCATCGGCCGCGGCGGGCGACCGAGAGCATTTCGCAGGGCGCGATGCTGCTGTCGATCGAGCTCCAGCGTGTCGATCAGGCCGTTGGCGTGCCGCGGGGGCGGGGGTGGATGGTGCCGCCCCTCGGCGTCGGGCTCCGCCGGGCGCTGGTGCTGCAACGCATCGACGACCGCCTGGCGCGTGGCCGGAGCGAGTAGACCGTGGGCCACGTTGAGCGCATGGACGAGCGCAGTCGCTTCGCCATGAGCGTTCGCGGCCACGGCCGAGATTCGCTTGGCGAATGCTTCGGCCCGCACGTCTCGCGAGTTCACGGCCTCGGCCAGCTCGCGTCGAAGGGCAGCCCGGCAGCGGCGGCTGAGGTCGTGAGCCTCTTGGACTTGGTCCAGCGCCGCTTGCATCTGTGCGTCTTCGAGCAGGTCGCCCTCGCGCATGGCGTGGCGCAGCAGCACCACGGGAGGAGGCTCCTGTTCGTGCATGCGATGGGCACGGTTGACGGCGTGCCGAACCTGGATCTCGTCGCCGAGCTCCAAGGTCTGGTCCAGGCCGCAGGCCGCCGACGAGCAGGTCAGCAACGCGAGGGTGAGTAGCGTCGAGACCTTCATCGCGACTCACTCCCGACCGATGGCTGGGGATGGGCGTCCCCGAGGCATCCGGCCGAGACCAGGGTGAACGTGACCGGGGCGGCGGGCACGTGGGTTGGGCGGAACAAAGACATCGTTGGGCGAGACTCCGGCAAGAGCGTTTCGGCGGTGACGCCCTGATTCCTGCACATGCCGTACCCCTCCCCGGCTCGCCCCGATTCCAACGAGATCAAGCAGCTGAGGCCTCTGTGGGACCTGCAGGTCCCGCACTGGCGCTGGACTCGCCGTGCCAGATCCGCAGGACGAACTCGGCCGAAGACCGGCGAAACGCGCCTCGTCCGCTCCGATCTGCCCGGGACAATGACCCCGTAGCACGTTTAATTGTCCAATATCAGTGACAATGGAGAGCCCCGTTCGCATCGACGACATGCGCCTGTTCGCCAGCGTGGCGGATGCGGGCAGCTTCACCGCCGCGGCCGAGCGTCTGCGCCTGCCGAAGCAAACGGTGAGCCGAAGACTGGCCGAGCTCGAGGCGGCGCTCGGCGTTCAGCTCGCCACGCGAACGACCCGAACCCTGCGGCTGACCGACGTGGGGCGAGCCTATGCCGAGCGTTGTCGCGAGGTGGTGCGGCTGGCCGACGACGCCAACCGAGCCGCGGCGGAGACCGGCGACCAACCTCGCGGCATCGTCCGCATCACCGCCGACCCGACCTTCGGCGAGGCCTTCTTGCCGAGCCTGTGCGCCGAGTATCTCGAGCGGCATCCGCAGGTGAAGCTCGAGGTCGTGCTGACCCCCCGCAGCGTCGACTTGGTGGACGAAGGCTTCGACCTCGCGTTTCGAGTGGGGCACCTCCAAGACTCGAGCCTGGTCGCACGCCGGCTGGGGTCGGCCCGCATGCTCTACTGCGCCGCGCCGTCGTACCTGGAGGCCCGTGGCCGACCCACCGTGCCCGATCAACTCCGGGAGCACGACTGCATCGAGCTGTCGCCGCGTCGGCAAGGCGTGCGCTGGCCCTTCCGCGGGGCGGACGGAGGCGTGGACACGGTGGACGTCGCGGGGCGCATTCGCGTCAACTCTCTGCCCATGGCCCGCGAGATCGCCCTGGCCGGGCTGGGCATCGCCAACCTGCCCGCGTTCTCGTGCGTGCGCGACCTGGCCACCGGACGGCTGTGCACGGTGCTCGACGACTGGGTGATCGAGGTCGGTGGCGTCTCGGTGGTCTTTCCCCCCTCGCGCTTCCTCTCCGTCGCCGTGCGGCGCTTCGTGGACCTGGCGGTGGAGCGCTTCAGCGGCGAGCAACGACAGCGCCTCGAAGGCGAAGAAGCGCCGTCCGAGTGAGCGCTACCCGGCGTCATCACGCGCCCGGAGGAGTCGCAGGGTCTCGCGCTCGTGCCACAGCACCCCGGCCAGGCCGAGCCCGATGAGGCCTGTCGTGACCGGCACGATGACCAGCAACGATGGCGACGCGGGCAGCAGCTGGGCGGCGCCCCACGCCATGAGCCCGGCCGGCAACGGCAACCAGGCCCCCGCCACCAGCACTCGCAGTACCGTCCGCCGCGGCAGCGCCATCGCCCGGGCCACCAGCGACAGCGCCACGAAGCCGACGACGGGAAAGACCAGCAGCCAGGCCAAGGCCACGCCCATCACCCCGTACCACCAGGCACCGAGCACGAAGGCCAGCGGCATGATCACCGCCCCGGACAGCGAGTACACGAAGCCGTCGCGGGCCCGCCCGAGGGCATAGAGCACCTGCGGCAACAGTGGGCTGACGCTGTGCAGCATGGCCAGCCCGGCGAAGATCCACACCAGCGGCAGCGCGGGGAGCCAGCGCTCGTAGCCAGCGGCGGTCATCAAGCCTTCGGCCATGATCGCGCAGACCACCAACATCACACCGATGCCTCCCGCGCAGATCCTGGCGAACGCCCCCAGGTATCGCCGCAGTCGCTCCGGCTCGTCTTGGAGTCGCGAGAAGGTCGGGTACGCCACACGAACCACCACGTTGGTGAGCCCGCGAGTCGGGTCGAGCACGATCCGATAGGCGAAGGCGTAGAGCCCGAGCTGCTCCCCCGAGACGATGGCTCCCACCACCAGGTAATCGGCGTTGATGTACAGGTGATGAAGCAGCCGCGAGCCGCTGGCGAACAGACCAAAGCGCAGCAGCGGCCACACGGAAGCGCCCCGGCCGAGACCGCGGGGTCGGTACGGGGCGGCGATCCACAGCCCCAGGGTCTGGGTGCTGCGATTGACCAGCTCCGCCCCCACGAACGCCCAGACGCCGTAGCCCTGCCACGCCATCACCACCAGGGTCACCGCCCCCGCGATCGTGCCGATGTTGTCGGCCAGCGCCAGTCGGCCCATCGCCAGATCGCGCTCGAGCCATGCCCGCGGCACCATGCCCAGCGAGCCCGCCACCAGCACCGCCGCCTGGATCCGCAGCGGTGAGACGAGTTCAGGGGTCGACAGCAGCGAAGCCAACAGCGGAGCTGAACCGGCGACGATCCCCCAGGCCAACAACGCGGCCGCCAACGAGCGCCAGAACAACGCGTCGATCTCGTCGGGCTCGATCGTGGGGACCTGGACCAGGGCGCCGCCGAGGCTGAGCTCCGCCGTGGCGCGCAGCACCGCGGTGATCGCCAAGATCAAGCTGGCCAGGCCCAAGTCGGCCACCGAGACCCACCGCAGCGCGAGCAACAACGCCCCCAGGCTCAACACCCGGGCGCTCACGCTGCCCGCCGCCGCCAACAGCAACGAACGCGCTACGCGACGAGCGAAGCCCGGGCCCGAACCCGGCTCGGCAGTTGCATCGGGCACCGCCCGCAGGGTCCCGCGTTTGGCCAGTCACGACCAGGACAAAGCCGGCCGACGCCGCGTGTCGCTCAGGACTTGCCCTTGGGAATCTGGGCTCGCACGTCCTCGGCCCAGGTCTGGATGCCCATCATCGTGGACTGCGTCAGCGCGGGGTCGTCGCTCAGCTCCTTGATCTTGGCGTTGAGCCGTTCCTTGCCGCGACTTTGGTTGGTGTACACCGTCGACAGAGGCACCGAGAGCAGCTCGGAGATCTGCGGGCCGGTCATCTCCTCGAAGAACTGCAGCTCGAGCACGATCTGGAACTTGAGCGGGATTCGCCGGAGCGCCCGCACCAGCAATCGCGTCTCGGCCTGACGCACGAGCATGCCGCTGGGTGAGCCCCCGTCGCCCTCGCCGACGCAGACCTCGTCGAAGTCTTCGATCTCGCGCTGGCGCTTGTACTTGCGACGCAGGTACTTACGCAGCACGTTCATCGCCACGCCGAACATGAAGGGGCGAAACTGCTTGCGGTTTTCCACCCGCGGGATCGCCCCGACGCACGCCAGCATGGTCTCGGACACGAGCTCGCTGCCGTCCTCGCTGTCGCGGACCTTGTTGCGGAAGAACCGCAGCAACAAGCCCGAGTAGCGCTCCA
>JBCCHT010000072.1:0-34671 GCA_039028615.1 Myxococcota bacterium
CCCCCCCCACGACACCGTTCGAGTCCAATTCTATCGACGAGGACTCATGCCAACAACGAACATCTATTTAGTTCATCAAACAACAGACGCTATTGTCATGACTATTTCCAAGTCCCTCATTTCCATCGTCACGGTCATCTCCATCGTAGGCTCCGTCGGCTGCCAAAACGCCCCCAGCGACCCCACCACCGAGGTCACCAGCCCGTCCGCCGAGTTCAGCGACGAGGACATGTTCCGCGGCCTCGTGCTCGCCCAGGGCCCCGTCGCCCAGGAGATCCCGGAGATCGCCGAGCAGCTCGCCACCCTCGACCAGCTGAGCCCGCAGCAGCGTCGGGTCACCGAAGATCTGCTCGATCGGCTCACCGAAGAAGTCCGCGACATCGACCCGGACTTCTTCGAATACTTCGCGGCCGAGGTCCGCAGCGGTGACCACATTCGCGTGATGGAGGCGCTCACCGATGCCAGCGGCATGGTCAACCGGGCCATGACGCAGATCGAAGAGCTGCAGGCGGCCCGTACCGCGGGCCTGCAGGCAGCCGCCCCCGAGGAGCTCGTGCTCGATTCGGGCGACAGCTCCACCGCGGCCCCGCCCCTGCCCCCGAACATCATCCTCGCCGCCGTGCCCGTCCCCAACATCAACTGGGTCAACCCGCCCACGCAGTGGGCGGACTCCGGGATCGCCGTGGTCACCGTCGTGGCCGCGGTGGCGGTCGTGTTCGGGCTCGTGGCGGTCTATATCGACGTGTTCGGCCCCAGCTCCGCCGGGCAACACCCGGGGGGCCCGCTGCTCCGCGACCAGATCGTCGACTCGGTGACCCAGCGCTTCGGCGCCTGAGTCGAGTCGTCGCCCATCACCCACCGGGCGCCCGTGAGAACGACACGGGCGTCGCGGTGACCGTCCGGGGGAGGGCGGGGGTTTGCCCCTTGCCCCCGCTCTCCCCGCTTCGTCGTGCCCTCGAACCCGGGCCCTGCCCGCCGAATCCCGCTCCCCTCATCATGCTCCGCCAAATCCATCGAGAACGACTCGTGTTCGCCGGCCTCTGGATCTTCTGGATCGGCGTCGCGCTGGTCATCCTGATCAACACCATCCCCGACACCGCCCTGCGCTTCAGCTCGAGCGCGCGGGTCAACGCCAAGCTGCTGGCGCCCGCCGGCTGGGGGTTCTTCACCCGCGATCCCCAAGAGCCCAAGATCCATGCCTTCGCCTATGACCTCGAGTCCGGCCAGTATCGGCCCTCGAACGCGCCCGACGTGCGCGGCCCGGGCGTGCTGGGCATCGATCGCCACTCGCGGGCCCTCAACATCGAGATCGGCGCCATCCAGCCGATGATCCCGGCCAGCGCGTGGGTGCCCTGCTCGGGCGACCCCACCGAGTGCATCGCGGCCGAGCGGGCGCGAGCCGTGGACAACCCCATGGCCGATCCCTTGCTCTGCGGTCGCATCGGACTCGCCCGCATGAAGCCCGTGCCGTGGGCCTGGGCGCGCTCGGGTCGGCCGGTCCACATGCCCTCGCACACCACCTTGCTTCGCGTCGAGTGCCCGGAGGCCTGACCATGTCTGGATACCAAGAGATCAAAACCCCGTGGAGCAACGTCTATGGCCTGTGTCGGTCGATCCTGGCGGCCGGCACCGCGGCGACATTGCTGGTCAACGACGCCGACCTGCTCTTTCGCCCGGCCGGCACCACCATCGCCGATCAGTCGCAGCTGCCGTCCTTGATGGACTACTCGCTGTTCTCGCTGGTGCCCAACCTCGAGCTCGCACGCTGGCTGGCCATTGCCGTGCTGCTGCTGGTCGCCTCGGGCTGGCGGCCGCGGGTCACCGCCCTGCCGCACTGGTGGGTCAGCGCGAGCTTTGCCGTGTCGTGTGTCCCCGTCGACGGCGGCGACCACATCACTGCCATGCTCACCATGGTGCTCGTGCCGCTGGCCCTCAGCGACTCGAGACCGTGGCACTGGTCGGCCCCCGAGTCCCCGTCTCCTCGCTTCGAGGCCCGTAGGGCCGTCGGCATCTCCACCGTGCACGCGCTGCGGGTGCTGGTCTCGCTCATCTACCTGCACGCGGGCGTCGGCAAGATGTTCGTCTCCCAGTGGCTCGACGGCACCGCCCTGTACTACTGGTTTCTCGACCCTCAGGTGGGCTCCAGCGGCCTCGTGCGAGAGACGGTGAGCGTGCTGTTCACCAACGGCTACGTCCTGACCCTGAGCACCTGGTCGGTGATGGTCTTCGAGCTGGCGCTGTTCCTGGCCTTGATGGGGAGTCGTCGGTTCCGGGGCGGCTTGCTGGTGGCGGGCATGGGCTTCCACTTCGGCATCATCGTGGTCCACGGCCTGGTGAGCTTCTTCTTCGCCATGGCGGCCGCGCTGGTGATCTTGCTGCGCCACGTCGACGAGCCCTTCGCGTGGGTCGACACGGTCTGGGTCGCGATCCGCAGGCGCCTGGTGCCCGCGCCGATCGAGCTCCCGCGCCGACACCCGCGAAGCCGGGTCCGGCTCCGCTTCGATCCCAACGCGCACACGGGCTGATCGAGCCCCCCAACGAACGCGACCCCGCTCGGAGCACCGAGCGGGGTCGTTGGTGTTCATCGAGTCGAAGAAGGCCTACTCGGCTACGGCGCAGACACCCACCTCGCCGAGGCACTCGTCGGGGGCTGCGCCCGCGTCGTACCAGGGCAGGCAGCTCTGGCCCTCGATGCAGCCCGCGTCACCGTCGGCGGGATTGCACAGGTCCGAGCAGCAGAAGGGCCCGGTGCAGCCGGGCACGGACGACGCGTTGAGGCAGGCCGAGCCCACCGCGCAGCCGTTGACGAACGCACACTCTTCGCCCGCTCCGGCACCGCCCGAGGCATCGGGGGCGCACTGGAAGAAGTCACCCGCGGCGTAGCAGCCCTCGCCCTCGCCGCACGCGGCTGGATCGAGCGGGTTGCACACGGGCAGGCACAGCGCGAGCACGCCGTCGTTGCTGATCGAGCACACGGTGTTCGCCGTGTTGCACACCGGGTTCAGCTCGCTGCAGCTGCACATCTCGATGCAGGTGCCCTGGTTGGTCTCGGGATCGACGTCCCAGCACATCAGGCCCTGGTCGCACGAGTCGATGCCGCTGACGCCGCTGCCTTCGACCGTGCACTGGTCCCCCGCCTGATCGGGCGAGTCCGCGATGGGGCTGCAGCGGGTGGCATTCCACGAGCCGCCGCCGTCGTTGGCCCACGGCATGCACTTTTCACCCGCGGGGCAGTCTTGCTCGAAGATGCTGCACTCGAACTGGACCGGGCCGCCGTCGGGATCGTCGATGAAGGTGCCCCCGCCGAGCTCGGGCTCGCTGGGGTCGACGACGTCGGTCGCCACGCCCATGCCCGGGGCGGTGCGGTCGTAGTCGAGGTAGTTGGGGCCGATCGAGCCCTCCTGCGCGCACGCCATGGGCGGCGGCAGCATGATCTCGCAGGCTTCCACGCCCTCGGTAGTGCCCTCGGTCTCGGCGTCGGTGTCGGACTCGGAGGTCTCCGCGTCACCGGTGGGGTCGACGACGGTCGTGCCCTCGTCGGTGCTGTCGCCCGTGGCCGGAGGCGTCGCGGCCCCGGTGGTGTCGCCGATGGTGGTCGTCAGCGCCGAGGTCTCCTCACCCGACTCCGCTCCGGGCGTGGGGTCCTCCTCGGTGGGACAGCCCCCGCTGAGCAACGCCATGGTCAGCAGCGCCGAAGCGCTTCCCCATCCGAACTTCATGGTCAATCTATGCATGGGCGACATGGTAGCGCTTATGGGGCAAGGCGCCGCCCCAGACCGCCCCGGCTCACGAGAAACCTTCTCGGCTCTGCTCGACACCGCGCCCCGTCGCCCCGAGGGAAGGAGGCCCGCGGTCTTCCCGCCCGCGCTCGAACTCAGATCTCCAGGCCCTTCGTCGCGCAGTGGCTTCGAAGCTTGTCCTTGTCCTCGTCGCCGTCGAACCGCGCGAGCACGAACTCCGCCTTTTCGCCGTCCCCCAGGCGACAGGCCGCAAAACCCATCACCCACAGGGTATCGCGCTTGGCCTCGGTCTCGTACGACTGCTTGGCCTTGTCGTAGGCCCCGGCCGGGTCGCTGTACATCACCCGGCGCGCGTCCTGGAATAGTGCAACCGCGGTGGTGTCGGTCGGCGCACCCACGCTCGCGAGCGGGGCCGACTCGGGGGTCGCCGGGGCTTCGGCGTCGGGCTTCGCAGGCTCCGCCTCGGGCTTCGCCTTCGCTGGCTCGGTCGATTCCCCGGAGCAGCCCGCAATCGTCAGCACCATCGCCAGCACGGCACTGCCCGTTCCCATCACCGTCGTCGTCGTCCCCATCACCCGCATCATAGCCGGCCACGAGCGACCCCGAGCGATGCTGATCTGGGCCGTGACGCGGCGCTACTGCTCGGGATGCGCCTTGCGCCAGCGCCGGGCCGACGGCGACTGCTCGGGATCGTGGTTGGTCTCGAAGAAGTTGATGATCTCCGGATCCGCCTTCGGCCGCGCGAACGTGATGTCGTAGACGTCGTCGGTGTACGGCTTCTGCAGCCAGTCGATGTAGTTCGACGCCGGCTGCACGTTGTAGCGGTAGTCCTTGTTGACCTTCCAGATGAGCAGCGTCCGCACGACGATCGCGTCGTCGTCGAAGGGCAGCTCGGCCATGATCTTGCGGTACTGCTTGGGATAGCGCGGCCAGTACTCTTCCGCGTTGCTCAGGTAGAGCATGCGGATGGGCACCCCGAGCTCCTTGGCCGCCTTGCCCACGCCGCGCAGGCCCTTCTTGTCGAGCAGGTTGACCACCATCGGCCGCACGCGACGTTGCTCGAGCATCTGCTGCACGAACTCGTAGTGCTCTTGGTCGGTGAGGTACGAGGGGACCTTGGCCTTCTTCATGCCCCGCGACACCCGCTTGAGGCGGCGGTAGATCCAGGTGCGGTAGCCGAGGTACCAGCGCTTGAGGGTCTTGAAGCGGCGCTCACCGCGGGCGGCGGCGAGGATCTCGAGGGCCTCGGCGCGGGCGGGCTTGTCCCACAGGGCCATGAACTCTTCGGGGGTCTTCGCCGCGGCGAAGAAGATCCGGTAAAGCTCGTGGATCTGCATGACGGCGGGGTCGTAGTCGACCAGCCACATGATCTCCGGGCGAGCCCAGCTCATGAACAGGTACGCCTGGTCGGTGCCCACGCCGACGTAGCCGCCGCCGATGTCCTTGAGGATCGGGTAGTAGACCTCCAGCGACCACTCGTTGCCCGCGAGGTAGTGGCGGTTCTCCTGCTCCTTGGTGACGCCGCCGCGGTGGTCGGGCGCCTGGTCCTCGATGCTGCCGAAGAGGATCTCGAGCTGCGCGTCGGTCAGCGGACCGCGAACGGAAGGGTCGGGCTCCGGCTCGGGTTCGGGCTCCGGTTCCGGGGCGGGCTCGGGCTCGGCCGCGGGCTCCGGTTCCGGCTCGGGCGCGGGCTCGACCGCAGGCTCGGGTGCAGGCGCTGCGGCGACGGTGGAGCCGTCCGCAGGCGTGCTCGAGGACGAAGGTCCACGCGCGGCACAGGCGGTCAGCAGGGACAGGGCGAGCGCACGAAGGATGGAGGCCGTCGACACGACGGCTCGTTATCGACTCAGCCCGGCCGCAGCGCAAGCCCCCGCCGACCCGCGGAGTTCCCGCGGGCGGCGAAGAGCCGGCCTCTACGGCCCTACTCGGCGACTTCGACGTCGTGCTGCTCCATCACCGCGCCCTCCATGGGCTCGGCCTTCAGCTCGCCCAGGTCCACGTCCTGGCCAGGCTGAGCGACGAAGAAGTGCACCACGAGCGGCTTGGGGCTGCCGGGGCTGAGCGCCACCAGTGCCCTCGGGCCCGCGGCGCAGTTCAGCTCGAAGCGACCGTCCTCGTCGGTGACGAGCGGGGCTTCGTCGCCGGTCTGCTCGATGGAGACCTGCCCCGCCGCGCCCTCGCCCACCAGGATCATCGCCCCCGGCACGGGCTGCCCCGCTTCGTCGACGATGCGACCCCGCACGGTGAGCTTGTGCTCGAGCACCACGTCCTTGGTGACCGACTCGCCCGCGCCCACCGTGACCTCGGCCCGGCCGCTGCCGTCGGGGGCGGTGACCACCAGCTGATAGGTGCCGGGGTCGAGCCGCTCGAGCTCGAAGTGACCCGCCGAGTCGCGGACCTGCTTGCCCCGCGCGGTGGGCCCCTCGACCCTCACCGCGTAGCTCTTCAGGGGCTGTCCATCCAAGGTGACCTGGCCTTCCACCCGACCGAGCTCGGCCAACGCCAGGGCGACGTCTTGACCGGGGCGGGCGATGGCGGTGACCCGCTCGCGACCGCCGCTGCTCTCGGCCGCCAGCTCATAGCGAGCATCGCGGAGCCCCGTGACCTCGAAGCGTCCGTCCTCGTCGGTGAGCACGGGGGGACGACCGTTGTCGGCCCCGCCGTCGTCGGCCACGATCATGCGCATCTCCGAGTGCTGGGACGGGCCCTCACCCTCCGGGGGCGGCTCGGGACCGAGGCCGGCCATCTCGGGCAGCAGAGCGGCGTGGACCCACACGTCGGGTACCGGGGCGCCGTCGGCCGTGCTGACGACGCCGCGGATGACCCCGTCGTGGGCATCGACCACCAGGTTCAGGTCATCGCGGTCGCGGCCCTCGGCCACGGTCACGGTGGCTGGACCCGAAAGCAGCGGCAGCGGCTCACCGTAGCGATCGACCACCTGGATCTCGTGCTCGCCCGCCGCGATGCCGCCGATCTCGAAGCGCCCGTCGGCGGTGCTGGTGCCCATCTCGGAGCCCATGTCCCGGCCGTTGACGGTCAAGCGCATGGTGGGCTCGCCCGGGCCTTGTTTCGGCCGCAGCGAGACGTTGGCCTGGGCCACCGCCGCGCCGCTCGCGTTGCGCACCACGCCGCTCAAGGTGGCCCGCTGCTCGAGTCGAATCACGACGTCCTTGGCTCCGTCGGGCCCGACCTCGACCGTGACCTCGCCCGCTCGGCCGTCGGCGACCCGGGCCACCAGCGTACGCGGCCCCGGCATCGCGGGACCCAGCTCGAAGTTGCCGTCGCCATCGGTCTCGACCGAGGCTCCCCCCGAAGCGGCGAAGATCATGCCGCCCCCGCCTCCCATGCCCATCTGCATGGTCTCGGGGCGAAGCTCGATGGACACCTGCGCCACCGTGGGCGGCTCGACCCGACCCACGATGGTGGGCGCCGCGTTCAGGGTGAGGGTGAGCTCGGGCGCGTCGGGGCCCGCCTGCACCGTGGTGCCGGGCATCGAGGGCAGGTAGCCGTCGGCGCTCGCCATGACGGTCACCGAGCCGGGCAGCACCCCGGGCAAGACGAAATTGCCGTCGGCGTCCGTGCGCGCGCGAGGGCTGAAGCGTTCGTTGTCGAGCAGCTGCACCTCGGCGCCCGAGATCCCGCGCTCGGGGTCGTCGCTGGCCACCACCCGACCGCGCAGGTCGTGGGCTGCGATGACGAACACGTCCGCGTCGGTCACGTGCTCGGCCATGGCCAGCGGCACCACCGTGGGGCGATCGCTGACCCAGCCTGCGACGCGAGCCTGCACGGTCACCGCCCCGGGCGAGAGCCCCTGAATTCGGAAGCGACCCTCGGCATCGGCGCGGACCGTGCCCCCGCCCGCGGGCATGGACATGCGCTGCCCCGGCACCAGCGTCACCTGACGTTCGCGCTGCCAGGTGACCAGGGCCCCGGGCACCGCCTCACCGCCGTCGTCCTGCCGCACCACCCCCTCGATGACGCCCATGGGCACCAACGCGAAGTCCTGCGACTGAGCCCCCGGCCCCACCTCCACCGTGCGGTGCTCGGTGGCGTAGTCGGCGTGGCTCACCTCGACGCGATAGCGACCCGGCTCGACGTGCACCACGTAGTCGCCCTCGTCCGAGGACATGGTGCCGAACCCGTCGAGGCGCCGCAGCGAAGCCACCCCCGCCAGCGGAGTGAGCCGCACCAGCGCGCCCTCGACCGAGCCTCCGGTCGCATCGGACACGGTGCCTCGCAGCGGATGACCCCCCGCCTCGAGCACGAGCGTCAGGGGCCCGGTGGAGGGCACCTCCACGCCTCGCTGTACGACCGGCAACAAGCCGTCGGCGGTGGCCGACACGGCGTAGCGACCCGCCTCGACGTCGGACACCTCGAACTGCCCCGAGGCGTCGGTGCGCGCGGTGTGGCGCTGTTTTTCGTCCGCCTGGGCTCCGGCCGCGACCACGGTGATCACCGCGCCCGCCACCGGCTTGCCCGCGGACTCGGCCCGACCCCGCAGGGCATGGGTGGTCACGATGGGGCTCGAGGCCCGGGCCGTACGCGAGCCCGAGGCCTTCGCCGCGGGACCCGCTTGCTTCGCCTCGACCGGAGTCGGGGGCTCGGGGGCGGGCGCCGAATCGCGACCCAGCGCCCAGTAGATCAATACCCCTGCCAAGACCAACAGGACCGCGATGATTGCTCCTCGTGAAACCATGGGGTTCGTCCTTTCTCGTCGACGTCTTCCGAGGCGACCCCACCGAACCGGCCGAGGCCCGGTCGCATTTCCGCAGGATGCAAAAGGATCGCGCGCACGCGTCTACGGCCCGCCGCCGATTCGGTGACCAACCAAGATCACCGCATCGTGGCGCGGGCTCACGCCACGCCGCGAAACCGAGACCGACCGACGCTAGAGCTCGAGGCCCTTTTGCGCGCAGTGGTCTTTGAGCTTCGTGCGCTCGGCGCCCTTGAGGCGCTTGAGGACGTATTGGGCCTTGCCGCGGTCCTTCATGCGACAGGCAGCGAAGCCCATGACCCACAGCGTGTCGCGATGGGGCTTGGCGGCGTACGACTCCTTGGCCTTGCGATACGCCCCCGAGGGATTGGTGTACTGGATCGCCCGGGCCTCTTTGAGCAGCGCGTCGGCGTCGACCGAGGGCTTGGGCTGAGGCTTGGGTTTGGGCCGCTTGGTCTTGGGCCGTGGCTTGGGCTTGGTGGCGGTGGGCTGCTCGTCCTCGATGATCTCGACCGGCTCTTCGCCGTCGTCGGCCCCGGCATCGAGACCCGCGTCGTCCTCGACGATCGCACCATCGTCTGCCGCCGCCGGCTCGGCCTCGGCCCCGACGTCGGCGATGGGCTCGGCCGCGGGCTCGGCCCCATCGTCGGCAGCGGCAGCGGGCGGTGGCGCGGCGTTCTTTTTGTCGTCGGCGGGAGCTTTGTCCGCCTTGCCTTCGCTGGCCGCGACCTCGTCGGAGCCCTTGCCCGCGTTCAGGGCGAAGAACACCCCGAGCACGATCAGCCCCAACACGGCGAACGCCAAGAAGATGAGCAGCCCGGTGTTCTTCTTCTTCTCGGGCTGGCCCGCGTAGCCGGCGGGGTACTGACCCACCGGTACCGGACCGGAGTCGACCGCCATGTGCGGGGGCGCAGCGGCGATCGGTTGTTGGCCCGATTGCAGCGCTGCGATTTCCTCGGCCGACAGCCGCGGCAGGTCGGCGCTGGAGCTGACCAGTAGCGGCTCGCTCGTCGCGGCCGCGACCCCTCCGTTGGCGGCCTGGCCCGAGCGGAAATTCAGCGGGCTCTTGTCGACGTCCTCGGTGATCGCGAGGTGGTAGTCGCCGATCTCGACGACGTCGCCTTCGCGGAGCTTGGTGCGGCCGTCGACGACCTCGTTGTTGACCTTGACGCCGTTGTAGCTGCCGAGGTCCTCGATGACCCAACCGTCTTGCTCGGGGAACAACCGCGCGTGCTGCCGGGAGACGTTCTTCTCCGTCAGCTGGATCGTGTTCCCCTGCTGACGCCCGATCGTGATTGCCTCACTAGCCAGGGGCACGACGGTCGTGGAACCCTCGTCGTCCTCGATAATCAGGCGGAGGGACATCAAGAGCCTCAGGGTAGAGACCAGCGCCAAATCCTGTCAAGACGGTCAATTGGGGGCGACGAACACCGATCCACCCCTGGAACGCGGCAACGGTGGCTCCTGGGCACCAAAACCTGCGTTCGACGGGGAGGAAGACGCGTGCTCCTTCGCGGCGCGGCTGGCCGCCACGAGTCGGGACGCTGGGTACACCGCCACACCTTGCGCATAGAGGTCCGGCAGCCGGCGTCCCAACACTTCCACCACTTCGGGCGAGGGATGGGCGATCGCGACCACTGGGTGATCGTGACTCAGTTGCGCCGCATGCTCGAGTGCGGCTTCGATGGCCGCCGCAGACGGGTCGTGGTCGAGGAACACCTCACGCCGTAGGCTCGGCACCCCAGCTCGTTGCGCCATCGCCTCGGCCTGCGTGTCGCCGATCGTGCGCGAGTCAATGAAGTAAAGCGGCCGCGGTGCGAGCACGGCCATCACCTCGCGCATCGCCGCTTCGTCACGCGTCAGTGCCGATCCCATATGGTTGTTGACACCGACCGCGGCGGGCACCCGCGCCAGCGCGTCCTCGACCGCCGCTCGCAGCGTCGCCGGATCCTCGCCCAGTCGCAGGAACCGCTCGCCGGACTCGGCGCCCTCGAACATCATCGACGGCTTCGAGGGCTCCATCGGCAGATGAAGCATGATCTCTCGGTAGCGTCGGCGATCGCCGCGCAACCTCGTCTGCACCCCCGCCGCATAGACCGACCCCGGCAAGACGCTGAACGTCAGGGGATACCGCAGCGCCAGCAGCTGCTCGAACAAGTGAAGCTCGCGACCGACGTCGTCGATGACGATCGCCAGGTGTCCCTTCGCTTCGTCCCAGGGCAAGACCCGATCGCCGTGCTCACGCTGCCACTGCTGCGTATCTCGCACGATCATGTCCACCTCGCGCTGGCGGATGGTCTTTTCGTCCTCCGACGCTGGCGGCGGATCGGGTGGCAGAGGCGCCGCCGCCATGAGCCCGACACACAGGCCGAGCCACCCGACGAGGCTCCAGGGGGGACGCGCCATGCGTCGGAGCCTAACAGCGGCCGATCTTCACCCGAAACAATCGGGGCGATCGCCCCGACGGCGGCCGCGCCCGAACCGGGCCCGGCCGAAAAACGGCCGAGAACGGGCTTCTAGGGGACTCGACAGCTCAGCCGCTGGCGATGGCCATCAAAAACCAGGTCGAGTGCGGGAGCCACTGCTCCGTCCATCGCCAGGCCTTGTCGGCGCGCCCGTGGGCCTCGGGGGGGTCGTAGCAGGGCCGGCCGAGCTCGTCCTCGGGATCGGCCGTGATCCCGTTGGCGATGCCACCCGCGCTCGGCGGGCAGCCGTCGCTGTAGTGGGGGCTGTTGTGCCCGTGACCGTGCAGCATGCACACGTCGTAGGGGTTCGTGCCCAGCACCCAGTCGAGCTGCGCCGTGGCGTAGGCCTGCAGCCCTTCGCGAAGCTCGGCATCCGCGTTGTCCCCGAAGTAGGCCGCCGCCGATCGTGCCGCCGCCGCCAGCGAACCGAGCCGGGCGTTCTCCCCCTGCCACCAGTAGCCGGTCTCGTTGTCGTGCGGCATGAAGAACGACACGCGTCGCTCTCCTTTGGTGTTCACCACCACTTGCCGGGCCAGCCCGAAGGGATTGGTGCTCGCGTCCACCCGCGCAAGCTCGGCCGTCATGATCTTGCGGACGGCGTTGTCCGCCGCGTTGCGTCGCGTCTCGTCGGACTCGATGTCGATGTACTCCAGCAACGCCAGCACGGGCAGGCCCGCCTCGGCCGCGTGGAAGTAGGGGCGGTGGGCATCGTCGGCGCGCAGGTAGCCGCCCAGGCCATCGCCGCCGTCGTACACCCGAGAGATCAGCGACGCCGCCCGATCGCGAGCAAAGGACAGGTACGTGTCGTCCTTGGTCACGCGCTGCAGCTCGACCCCGGCCAGCAACGCACAGTAGTCGTCGATGATGTTCTCGGTGCCGTCGGGCAGCCACTGCCGCCCGTGCTCCACCAAGTAAGACATCGCCCGTCGGGCCGTCTCGAGGTAGCGAGCCTTGTCGTACTCGCCGGGCGCGTCGGTCCCCGCCACCCGGGCCAACGCCGCGATGGCCATGCCGCCGCCCTGCCGGAACGCCGCCTGCCACTGCGTCAGCTTGGTCCCCGTGACGTCCCGGTAGCTGCACACGCTGCGCTTGTCCGGGTCGTGCGACCAGCCGTCGAAGATGGTCATGTAGAACGCGCCCGACTCGTCGAGCATGCGCACCAAGAAGTCGGCCCCGTGCGCTGCTTCCTCGAGCAGGCGCTCGCGAATGGTGTCGACCAGGGCGTCGCCCGCCTGCGCCTCGAGCCGAGTCCAGGCCGCCGCGCAGACCCACGGCACCAGCGGGGTCTGCTGGGGGTTGAAGAAGTTCGCGTAGCTCAGGTGGCTGAGATACTTGCTGCGATCGCCGCTGGCGTCGTACCAGCCGCCGTGCACGTCGACCCGCCGCTCGCTGCCCTCGATGGGCACCGAGAAGTCGGCGCGGTCGCTGGCCCCCGTGCAGCGCTGGGACTTGAAGTAGTCCATCACGTCGAACGCCGTGGATCGCAGCAGCTGCGAGGGCCCCACGCGGAAGGACGCGCTGCGCTGGCCGTCGACGCTCAGGACGTAGCGCCCGGCCTCTTCGAGCGCGGAAAAGTCCAGCACCGCATAGGGGCCGCCTGGCCAGCGATCGACACCCACGCCCCCGGAGGGCTGGCCGGAGAGCACGACGGCCCCGTCCGACTCGCGGAGGACCGAGAATTGAGAGGGCACGTTCGCCCCGTCGCAGCGAAGGATCGCCCGCTTGGGTCGTTCGAGCTCATAGCCTACGTGGTCGTGAAGAATCAGCACGGCAACATCGATCGGACTAGCCGGGGAAAGGGTCGAGAGATGCGGGCTCGATGACGACGCCACCGCAGTACCGCCGAGGGTGTCGCCACCCACAACGAGCCCTCGCGCACGCGCTCGGCCACGTTGTCCAGGTGAGCCCGATATTGGGGCAGCGGGATCGACTCCCACGATTGGTCGGCGACGCCATGGAACTCGCGAACCGCCCAACCTTGGTTGGCAATCGCGTCGTCGACATAAGCCTCGAGCACGTCGCCCTTGCCCTTGTAGATCGAGTGTTCTTCCCCGTAGGTGTCGAAGCGAACCTCGAACTCGTTGCCCGGCTCGGACTTGTTGAGCCCGCGCTCCCCCGCGCGGGCGCCCCGGTAGCCGGCCGCCCGCAAGTGGGCCAGGCCCTCGTCGTTCCACTCGTCGAAGGGAAACGCGAAGAAGGTGACGCGTCGTGACAGCTCGGCCTCGAGCACCGCTCGCGCCGCGTCGATCTCCGCCCCGAAGTTCGTCGTCTTGGTCAGGTCGGCGTGGCTCCACGAGTGGTTGATCGCCTCGTGTCCCGTCGTCACCGCGGTGCGGAGCTTGGGGAAGAGCCCGCGGCGCGCGGCCTCGGACACGACGATCGCCAACCCGGCATGCAGGCCGCGAGCGTCGAGCTCGGGCAGCCCCTGCTCGAGGAACCCATCCGCGAGCGGGTCGCCCACATCATCGTGGATGATGCTGTAGGCCGCCAGCGCGCCTCCGGGCCACGGCCCACCGAGCCCCTCGCTCACGGGATCGCCACCTGAGCCAGCACGAGGTTGGCGTTGTAATAGATGTCCGGCTCGGTCACGGCCCACCAGCCCTCGTCCCACTTGCCCTCGGGCACGAAGCCGCCGTCCCACAGATCGCTCTGTCGCCAGTGCCACATGGACCCCGCGGGCAGGCCCGATCGCAGCGGCTCCGGGTTTTCCCACAGCAGCGCCTTGGCGGGCGCGCCTGGGGCCAAGAAGCCGAGGTTGTCGGCATTGGGTCCGCCGATGAGGTACCCGGGCGGAGGCGGCTCCATGGCGCCCCACTCCATGTGGTACATGCGCTCGGGACCCTTACCGATGCGGGTCACCATCGAGTAGCCGTTGGGGTTGCGACCGAGCACCCAGTGCCATTGGTCGCGCGCCGCTTCGGGCAGCCAGCTCGATCCCGGATCGAGCCTCGCCGCGATGGCGAGGATGTACGTCTTCTCCATCAAGTTGGAGTTGTGCGCCCAGTAGTACTCGGCCGGAGAGCTCGCGCAGCGGTAGCCGTCCTTGGACTCGATCTGCTCGCGCATCGACTCGGCCGCGGCCAGAAGGCGCGTGCGAGACTCCCCGCTGACCGCCTTGGGGGCCTTGCCGTCCTGCGCCATCGTGCCCAGGGCCCAGCGGCTCAGGTTCGACCACGCTCCGGTCACCAGCTTCTCGGGTGTGGCCTCGGGCTCGGCCAGCAGCTTTTTGTACAGCTCGAGTGCGGTCGGCTCGTTGAAGCTGGCCCACATCTCGGCCGCGGCCACCAGCTTGGCCCCGACATCGGTATAGCCGGGCTCGTCGTCCCACAGCGGCTGCGGGCTGCCCTTGCCATCGACGATCACGCGCTCGGGATGCTCCTGCATCCACTTCCAGCCCGCCTTGGCCGCCTTGGCGCAGCGGTTGGCGTAGGCCTTGTCGTGGCCCTTGTAGACCCGCGCCGCCAGAGCCAGAGCGGCCACCGCCTTGGCCGTGGCCGCCGTGCTCACCCCCGCGACCCAGCGCTCCGTCTTGTCGGTGTCGGCGGGACCCTCGGGCGAAAACTCCATCACCGCTTCGCGATGTCGGAACGCGCCGCCGGGCTCCTGCATCGACAGGATCCAGTCCAGGCCCCAGCGTGCCTCGTCGAGCAGGTCGGGCGTGCCGTTGCCCGACTCGGGGATCGTCAGGTGGTTGTCGGCGAAGCGCTTGGGCGCCATCTCGTACGCCATCAGCAACGCCTGCACCGTCGGCGCCGTGGAGGGCACGTACATGTCGTAGTTACCCGCGTCGTGCCACCCGCCGACCAGCTCGAAGCGATGCTTCTTGTCGGGGTAGTGCATCAGGTCCCAGCCCACGTCGTCGTGCGCATGGGAGACGCCCTTGCGGATGTAGCTCGTGCCCTCCCAGCGGGCGTAGGGCTCGACCAGCGCGGTGCGGGTGCGCTGGAAGTAAAAGTGCTTGAGTCCTGCGACCAGGGCCTTGGAGTAGACCTCGTCGCCGACCGTGAACGGATCGCTGCGGATCTGCCCGTCCACGATGCGGTAGGTCCCCGGCTTCTGCACCGACGTGAAGTCGACCTGCCACACCGGGTCCGCCGACGCTTCGTCCATCCCCCGGTCGTCGGCCTTCGCCGCGTCGAGGGTCGCCACCACCTCGCCGCCCGGCTCGGTCACCACCTGCGGCGACTTGGGTGGGGTGTTGAAGATCGCGATCTTCCGCCACGCCGACGGGTACCCCACCGTGTTGACCTTGATCGCCGGGACGTTCTGTCCGGGCATGGCCGGGGCGGGGGTGCCCGACGTCGTCTGGTGGCCGAGGTACACGGTTTTGGAGGGGTTGGAGCTGCCGTCGGACGTCCCCATCGGGGTGCACGCACCCAACGCGACAAGGCCAAGGATCCATCCGTAACAACCGCCTCGGCGGCGATGTGGCGTTTTCGGCTCGATGCCGTGTTCTGCTTCGTTCACGGTTCGACTCACAGGGTGAGGGTGACTTTGGAAAGCCCGCGGGGGTTGGCGGGGTCGTGCCCCTTGGCCTCGGCGAGCGCGGCCGCAAAACGCTGGCCAGGGACGATGGAGACGAGGGGGGACAGCCACGGCGACATCCCGTCCGGCAGTGACACCCACGAGCTCGCGCGGCTGGCCACATTGGGGTCGCTGGACAACACCAGGGTGTCCGCGCCTCGCTTGTCGAGCAGCTCGAGCACCGGGGCGAACGCCTGCGTCGCCGGGCCGGGCGGCGCGATCACGATGGCGGGGAAGCCCGAGTCGAGCATCGCGATCGGCCCGTGCAGCAGGTCCGCGATCGAGTACGGCTCGGCCATCGCCAGGCAGGTCTCCTTGATCTTCAACGCCAGCTCGAACGCCGTGCAGTAGTTGAACCCGCGACCCAAGACCAAAAACCGGTCCGCGCCACGATGCTTGGCTGCAACATCGCCCATCTGCGTCGAGCGGCGCAACGCCTCGTTCACCAGCTCGGGCACGTTCGCCAGCTCGGACCACTGGCCACCGTTGGTGCCCAGCGCCGCCGACAGCATCGCAACGACCATCAGCTGCGCCGTATAGGTCTTCGTGGCCGCAACGGCATGTTCCGTTCCGGCGCGCAGCTCCACGCAAAACTCTGCCGATCTCGCCAGCGGCGAGTCTGGATCGTTGGTGATCGCCAGCGTCGTGCCGCCTTGCTGCCGGGCATCATCGATCACCGTCACCACGTCCGGCGACTGTCCCGACTGGCTGATCCCGATCACCAATGCGTCGCCCAGCTGGGGCGGCTGCTTGTAGATCGTGTGCAGCGACGGCACCGCCAGTCCGACCGGTAGGCCGAGGTGTGCGCCGAGAACATACTTGGCATAGCGGGCCGCGTTGTCGCTGGTGCCTCGCGCCGCGATGACGACGTGCCGCGGCCGCCGCCCTCGAATCGCGCGCGCGACCTCGCGAACCGCGTCTCCACCCTCATCGAGCAGCCCCTGCAAGACCTGCGGTTGCTGCTCAATCTCGAGATCCATGATCCCCACAGACAACACCATGCGCTTCCCACCCACACCGAGGGTGGTCGTTTTTTTTCCTGTGCGTGGCGTGTTCCGATGCGATTCGTCCATGCCGCTGAGCGATTGTCGGCTTCCGCGACCCCTGCGCACGGTCTAAACATAAGAAGATGAGAATAGACGCGGGGACGTTGACGAGGGTCGTGGCAGTCGGTTTCGCGGGCGCGTGCGCCTCGTTGGGTGTCGCCTGTGACGTCGGCCAGAGCAGCGAGTTGGCCAACGAGACCCTGACCGACGGCCCCGCGCCCAGCGGTGGCGGCCCAGGAGGGGAAGGCGACGACAGCCCCGCCGACAGCACGGGGGGCAACGGCTCCAACTCCGACCCCGACTCCGACGACCCACCCGACGACCCCCTGCCCGACTTCGGCGGCGCGCAGGGTTGCGACTACGCCGGGGACGATGCCGCCCAGCCCTTCGGCCACCATGCCCATAGCTATGCCGACGGCACCATCCTCCCCAGCGGCAGCCTCGGCCAGCTCGACGCCGCCGTCGCGGACGTGTACGGCCAGTGGCGACAGCAGTTCCTGCGGCAGGGCTGCGGCGACGGCCGCTACTACGTGACCATCGGCGGCGACGACAGCCTCACCGTCAGCGAGGCCCACGGCTACGGCATGCTCATCGCCGTGTACATGGCCGGCTTCGATCCCGACGCCCGCGAGTTCTTCGACGGCCTGCACGCCTACTATCGCGACCACCCCTCGACCGGCACCCCGCCGCTCATGGCCTGGTCGCAGGATCACAGCTGCACCACCAACCTCGGGGGCAGCAGCGCCACCGACGGAGATCTCGACATCGCCTACGCCTTGCTCCTGGCCGACAAGCAGTGGGGCAGCGGCGGGACGATCGACTACCTCGGCGAGGCCACCGAGCTACTGTGGGCGATCACCAACGTCGAGCTCGGGGAAGGCTACGTATACCTGGGCGACTGGGTCGGCGACGCCTACTATCGCCAGGCCACGCGCAGCAGCGACTTCATGCCCAACCACTTCGCCGCCTTCGAGGACATCGTCGGCGACGGGCGCTGGGAGAACGCCATCGGCACCACCTACTCCATCATGTCCGCGGTGCAGTCGAGCGACTCGGGGCTGCTGCCCGACTTTGCCCAGTGGGTGACCTCCGATCCGATCCCGGCCGAGCCCTGGTTCCTCGAGCGCGAGTGGGACGGGGACTACTCGTACAATGCGTGTCGGGTGCCGTGGAGAATCGGGTTGGGGTACCTGGCCGATGGGGACTCTCGGGCGCGGAATCTGCTGAACCCGATGATCGGGTGGTTCCAGAACGCGACGGGGGGAGATCCCTGGAACATGGCGTCGGGGTATCGGCTCTGGGGGGAGCCGTTGCCGGGGGCGGACTTCCCCTCGATGACGTACATCGCACCGATGGGGATCGCGGCGATGCTCGATCCTAGCCGGCAGGCGTTGCTGGATTCGATCTGGGAGGCGGCGGCGTATTCGGATCTCACGGGGGTGTATTACGACGATACGTTGCGGTTGTTGTCGATGATTGCGATGAGTGGGAACTGGTGGTCGCCGCAGCATGCGGCTTGTCCTTGAAGGGGTCCTGAGTGAGAGTGGAAGGGCTCGGCGCTGGGGGGTGCTGGGTCCTTCGTTTTTTCGAATCGGCGGAGCTGGGGGGGGCGGGTTTCGGTGCCTCTTCTTCCGAGCGAGAGAGTGGGTGCTGCTTGGGGAGCAGAGATCTGTCGCTTGAAGGGCACCTCTCGGTCGGAGCGTTTCCCCTGGTCGGAGGTGGGGTCGGTTTGCTTTGGTGAGGGCTGTTTTGCTTGGAGAACGTCTGCGATCTTTTCGAGCGGGCGGCTCGCCTGTTTAACGGCTGGAACCCTCCCCGGACGTGCTCAGCGGCCGTTTCAACTGAGTGTTTCGCGATGGCTTTACGCGGCCGCCTCCGCGCGACCGGGCCCCCTCCATCCTACGCGGCTTCGCTTCAGCCCTCCCCACGCGCCTCCTCCCGTTCGGGCGAAAGAGTGGGTCCTGCTCGGGTGTCGAGATGGCTTGCTTGGAGAAAGAGGTGCCTACTCGAGGTGCTGTCAGTTGAAGGGCCGACTCGGGACCTACGAACTGTGGTGCTCTCCGCTGCCCGCCGATTGCCGTAGGCGGAGGAGCGGCAGCGCCCCCGTACACCTGAAGGGGCCGCGCCGGGGGGAGAGCCCCGAACCCCGACCGAGGACTTAAGGCGGGCTGGAAAACTCCGCCCTACCTCAACCGTCACGCCCGACCCGCAGGGCGGGGTTTGGGAGGGACCCGTCGACAGCAGGCCCCGTGCACCGCTGCGGCTCCATACCTTCGCAGACTCCAGCAACCCTCAACCGCCCCACGACAACGCTCGCAACGCCGAGCGCTCCAACATGGCTGCAAAACGACGACCGCATGAGCGGCACAATCCGATGCCCCGCTGCTTCCCACCAGCGAACCGCCACCCGCTTCCCCGCTGCCCGCCGATTGCCGTAAGCGGAGGAGCGGCAGCGCCCTCGTACACCTGAAGGGGCCGCGCCGGGGGGAGGGCCCCGAACCCCGACCGAGGACTTAAGGCGGGCTGGAAACCTCTGCCCTACCTCAACCGTCTCGCCCGACCCGCAGGGCGGGGTTTGGGAGGGACCCGTCGACAGCAGGCCCCGTGCACCGTCGCGGCTCCATACCTTCGCGGGCTCCAGCAACTCTCAACGACGCAGGCATCAGGCGTCGCGGACGAGGGCGACGTAGTTGGCTTCGAGGGATTGGACTTCGCGGCGTAGGTCGGACTCGAGGGTCTCGAGGCGTTGGAGTTCGGTGTGTAGGCGCTGGCGGGTGCGTTCGACGGACTGGAGGGATTTGTCGATCTTGGACTGGACGAAGAAGTCGGAGAGGATCCCATCGACGAAGTAGTCGGCGAAGGTGGCGAAGTCGGAGAGTTCGAGGGCATCGCCCTGCATGGCTCGGCCGACGTCGGCGAGCTCTCGGGAGAAGCGTTGGAGCCAGCGCTGGGCGTGGGTGGCGTGGGCCTTGGCGGAATCGAGGTGGCCGTGCTTGGCCAAGGTGACGAAGGTCCCCCCGCCGAGCATGTCCCAGGTGCCCATGTCCTTGGCGTCGGACAGCGACTTGGCGATCTCGGCGAGGTGCTGGCGGGCTCGATCCCCGGCGTTGTTCGCCTCTCGAATCTCCCGGAGCGTGGCCTTGCGAGTGCCGATGGACTTGCCCAGCTGTTCGAGTCGTTCGGCGATCTCCGGCGAGCCCTCGGCGAGGGAACTGCGCTTGTCGTCGAAGGCCTGGCGATAGGCCCCCTCGACGTCGCCCAAGGCCTCGATCTGCGCGTGCGTGCGCTCGAGCTCCTCGCGGGTGGACTCGACCTGGTCTTGCTGCTGCTCGGCGCGGAGCCGAGCGCGGGCGGCTTCGCGTCGTTCTTTGTCGAGCCGAGCTTCTCGATCGCCAAAGAGGCTGACGAACAAGGAGGTGAGCGAGGTGCCCTCGAGCTTCTCGACGTCGCGATCTTCGGACGCGAGGATCTTCTTGCGCTCGGCCAGCTCTGCTTCGTGTTGCTCGAGCTCGGTGCGCAACGCCTCGGCTCTATCGCGAAGGCGGGTGTGGAGGTGCCATTGCTCGGTGCACTCGAGCAGTCGATCTTTGATTTCGCGATACATGAACGGCCCCTTCATCCTAGCTGACATCGGTGAAATGTCGCGTGGCCGTGATCCGATTGCCGCCGTGCGGGACCTTCACCCTTGCGGAGCTACGAACACCGCGAGCGGAGAGAGGGAACCGCAAATGATCGAGACACGACCGACCCTGGCCTATGGCTTCGTGGCAGACCTGTATGTCATCGTGCATCGAACCAAACGAGCCAGCGACGAGGACTGGCAGGGCATGCGTCGGCACATGCACGCGCAGGAAACCGTGTCGCGACTGCTGGTGATGACCCGGGGCGCCTCGCTTCATTCCATCCAGAGACGACAGGCGCGCGAGCTCTGCGAGCGCCACGGAATGCGGGTCGGAGTCTTGGGCGACGCACGGCTGGCCCGGGGAATGCCCGCCGTGCCCGACTGGTTCGGGTCCGACGCCAAGGGCTTCCGCGCCCACGACATGACCGGCGCGCTCACGTACCTCGAGCGCAGTCAGATGTACACGCGGCTCGTTCGTATGCTCGCGCCGAAGCCCTCGGGCCCACGCCTCGAAGCACTCGCACCGTGCGGATGAAAGGTGGTGAGACGGCTTCGCGCCGCTAGGCCATCCACTCGAGGGTCATGCTCTTGGCCTGCACGCCCTGCATCTGCAGCGTCCCGGCGTCACCCTGGGCCCGCCGCAGGTTCTCCCTCGAGAGCAGTGGCATGAGCATGCGCGGGATCAGAGCCGAGGCGATGTACTTGCCGAAGCAGGCGTGAATCCCCGAGCCGTAGAGTAGGAAGTTGTACTCGTTCCTGTCGATCATGAAGTCGTCGGGGTTGGAGAACAACGACTCGTCGAACATGGCAGAGCGCGTGGCGATCATGACCGTGGTGCCCTTGGGCACCGTGCGCGCGTACCAACGATCTCGCCCCACCAAGAAGTCGTCGGTGGTGATCCGCAGCACGCCCGGCCCGATGGGATGGAAGCGCATGGCCTCGTCGACGTAGCGCCCGACCAGGAGCGGGTCGTCGGCTCGAGCGGCGGCCTGAGCCCCCGCCAGCGACTTCGGGCGCTTCAGCAGCTCGTCCATGGCAATCGCGGCCATCGTGGCCATGGGAGGGATCGCCCCCGACACCATGCCCACGATGTTCGACTTGATGAGGTCGTCGGCCAGCCCCGGCTGCCCCGTGGGCTGCAGCTTCAACAAGCGCCCGATCACGTCGTCGGCGTCTGTGGGATGCGCGTGTCGCTGCGCGATGAGCCCAGCCGTATACGCCTGGAAGGCCTGCCCCGCCTCGAGGCCTGCCTTCTCTCCCGCCGGATCGGTGCCGGGAGGAATGGTCAGGTAGTTGAAGATCGCGATGCACCAATCGACCAGCGTCGTGGGGTCGGGGCCGGGGGTGCCGAAGTAATCGCCCACCCAGTCGGCGGGCACGGCCCGGGTCAGGCCCGAGACGATGTCCATGCTGCCGTCGGCCGCCTGGATCTTCTGACTCGCACTCTCGAGCGCGAAGGTGCCCACGCGGGTGGGGATGTCGCTGCGTCGAATGACGGCACGAAGGTTGGTGTGGTCCCGCGTATAGTCGGGATTGTTGGCCATGCCCAAGATGAACGGATTACCCGAGACCTTGGTGAGCTGCTCGAGGTTGGTGGTCGCGAAAATGTCGTCTTGTGCCAGTGTGTCGACCACATCGACATACCGCGTGATCAGGCCGAACCCACCAAATACGACCACGGGCCGCACTGCCCGGAGGATCTTGAAGATCAAGTCGATGTGATCGATGGCCCAAGTCGCGATCTTGCTGGCGAAGTCTTTGAGATCGAGACCAAAGACGTCCAAACCGACCTTCTCTGCCTCTTTGAGCAGCTCTCGAGGGACCAGCTCCTGGAGGTCCCTGGGGATGAGCTTCGTGTCCTGCCCGAGGTTGGCAGCGAGTTCGTGGAGTTTGGTCGAGAGAAAATCGGACATATGGCCAGCCTCGCGAATACCCAGCAGAAAGAACCCTAACTCTCGAGCTCCGAAATTCGCAAGCAACAAAATCCCGAACGGCATTCACATTCGATCTTCGAAATGGCACGAAATGAAATCGGTTCACAAAGGGGACACGAACAACGATCGATGAAACGTTGCTTGCACAGATCATGGCGCGCCATGTAGCGTCGTCATCGCTGGGTTGGAAAGGGAGACGATGAGCGATTCGAGTGGCCAGACATTTGCGGACCGATTTCCATCGCTGGAACACTTCTTGAGTGACCTCGCTCGCCAGCATGCGCCGGGCTTTCCCACCGGGGTCATGGCGCCGAGCGATCCGAGTTCATCGGCTGATGTCGCTCCCACCGTCCCCACGGCGGGATTCGAGGCCTACGACCACCCCAAGAGCGTCATCACCCGCTCGCGGATCCGCCTGGGCCAGGTCGATGCGCTGCGCGAGCGCCTGAAAGGCAACGTCTTCACCACTCACTCGCCGGGGGTTCACAACGCTCGCTTCGCGATCCTCGACGACCGCCACCTGCTCTTCACCGCGATCTACGACGTCACCCTCGAGAACGTCCTGCTCTTCCTGCAAGCGAACGCGGCGGACGTGGACGAGATCTGGGCGTTCTGCGAGGACTACCCCGAGGAGGGAGCGAAGGACCTGGCGTCGATCTCGAGCTACCTGTCCGACAACAACGAAGCGGTGCAGCTCATGTTCGATGCGTATATCGATCCGGGCGAGCCGCAGGTGCGCGAGGCGGTGGCTCTGCGCCGTAACTTCCTCGAGTTCGCCCGCGCGGTGCAAGAAGACCCCAGCCAGATCCTGGTGGCCTACGACGGCTTTTTGCACGACAACCGCCGCCGCATCGTGGCCCACGCCGAGCGCCACTGGGGCGACCTCGAGCGCGAGTACACGGTGGTCCCGGGCAACAAGACCACCGCGTTCACCATGATGTCGCGGGTCAAGCTCGACCCCGTCGCCCAGCTCAAGCTCCGCGCGGTGCTCGGCTTCGGCAACCTCGTGGTCAACACGGTCCGCATCAACCCCATCGCCGAGATGGTCACCGTGCACTACGCCCGCTTCGGCCTGTGGGATCTCGACCGGCTGATGTTCGCGAGCGTCTACGACGGCGACTGGGTGCAGTACGTCGAGGACTTCAGCACCCGCATCCCCTTCCAGATGGACAAGGTGTGGGGCAACTGCGTGGGCTGGCCCGAGAAGGGGGCCGCCGACACCAAGGCGCTGCGCAAGTACCTCGAGGACAACACCATCCCCACCGACGTCTTCTACTCCGCCTATATGGACGTGACGTCCAAGGACATCTTGGCCAGCTACGCCCTGGGCAAGGCGCTGTGGGACTTCACCCGCACCGCGCCCACCGATCCTCAGAGTTTTCACTCCCGGTACATCGCCTTCCTCAGCGCCAACCAGGCCCTTTTGTCATGAGCTCTCGAGTCAATCTGGATCTGGCCGACATTCAGGCCATCGTTCTGCGTGGGTTCCGCTACGACGAGGGCCTGCCCCACGCCTACTTCGGGTTCGTCTCGTTTCCCAGCCCCGCCTCGGCCCGTGCCTTCGTCAGCGATCTGCTGCCGCTGGTGGCCAGCTGCACCGACTGGGACGGTGGCCTCGGCGAGTTCGTGCTGAACCTGGGCTTTTCCCCCAAAGGGCTCGAGACGCTGGGGCAGAAGACCGATGGTTTTCCCGCGGCCTTCGTCAACGGCATGGCCAGCCGGGCGAAGATCCTCGGGGACATCGGCAGCAGCGCCCCCGGCGAGTGGGAGCCGGGCTATCGCTCCACCGACCTGTGCGCCACCGTGTTCTTGCAGGCGAAGGACATCGCGGGCATCGAGGCGGGCGTGGCTCGCATGCGCGAGGCCATCGGCAAGGCGCCGGGCGTCGAGGTCGTGTTCGAGGAGGTCGGCAACGCGTTCCCCGGCCGGCATCCCGCGTCCGAGCACTTCGGCTTCGTCGACGGCATCGGCCAGCCCTTCGTGGAAGGCTCGGGGCTGACGCCTTACCCCGGCGAGGGCACACCCGAGCCCGACGGCACCTGGGCCCCGATCAAGGCGGGCTCGTTCGTCCTGGGGTTCACCGACGAGTTCGGCAACAACAACTACCCCGACGCGCCGTTCAAGAACGGCAGCTACATCGCCTTCCGCAAGCTCCACGAGCGGGTGGCCGCGTTCCGGGAGTTCACCGCTCAGATGGCGGCCGCGGGCAGCGGCAACGAGGACTACGAGGCGGCGCGGCTCATCGGTCGCTGGCGCAGCGGAGCGCCGCTCGATCTCGCCAACGAGGTCGACGACCCCGCGCTCGCGGAAGACTGGAACCGCAACAACAACTTCCGCTACTCCGACGACGCGGCCGGCCTCAAGTGCCCGCACGGAGCCCACGCCCGCCGCGGCAACCCCCGGGCCGACCCCACGGGCCCCACGCTGCAGCAGGTTCGAGAGCACCGCATCATCCGGCACAGCATTCCCTACGGGCCCTACCTGCCCGAGGGAGCGCCCGACGACGGGGCGGAGCGCGGCATCTACTTCATGGTGATCAACGCCAGCCCCGAGCATCAGTTCGAGTACGTGCAGCAGAACTGGATGAACGGCACGCTGTCCTCGACCGCGCTGTCCACCGAGATCGACCTCGATCCGATCGTGGGGGCCAACGAGGGCAACGGCAAGTTCGTGGCGCCCGGGGTCGAGCAGCCGACCATCGGCTGGGGACTACAGCGTTTCGTCGACGTCCGCGGCGGCACCTACATGTTCATGCCGAGCCTGACGACGCTGCGAGCGCTCGCCAGTGCTTAGGATCGAACGCTTCCGTCGCTCGGTGGCGGGCTATGCTGGGGCATGGCCAAGCGACTGAGCGACGCGGAGATGGACTCGCTGACCTACCACTACACGGGCAACTGCTTCTCCTGCGATCGCTGTAGTTTCTTCGAACCGCTGCGCAAGGGCGAGCCCGGCGCGGTGGAGGCGTACGCTCGCTACATGAAGAAACACCACGACCGTGATGTGGAGATCATCGAAGACTGAGTTTTTCGTCCACGCTCTGGACAAGAATTGAACCGTGACGGAAGCGGGCTCGGTGCGTACTGTGGTCGATGCGAAGGCTAGTCCTCACGATCACCCTCGCCGCGATGGGCTGCACGGAGGCCGACGGTGGCTCTGGCGATTCCGATGCGGCGACCGGCGGCAACGACAGTGCCGTCGCCACCACCAACTCCGCCGACGATGCCACGGGAGCCGACGACGACAGCCCGGCCACGGGAGCCGACGATGACTCTGGCGATGGCGCCGATCCGACGGGAGGCGACACCCAAGGCGAAGTCGAGTTCGATGCGCCCGCCGAAGAGGAAGCCTTGGTCGCGTTCCTCGACGCGATGGGCTACGCGGGATGGGCCGCCGAACCCGACTACCACGAGTCGACGGGTCCGCATGGTCCGGGCGTCCGCACCTTCTACAGCCCGAAGGCGGTGCAGGCACTCGAGTCGGGTGCCGAACAGTTCCCGGCGGGAGCCGCCACCGTCAAGGAGCTGACCAGCGAAGGCTTCCTCTATGGGTGGGGGGTCTGGGTCAAGGCACAGGACGACAGCGACGGCGGCAACGGTATCTACTGGTACGAGCTGATTCGCGGTGAGGACGGAGATCAGGTCTACGGCAACGCCTTCGGCTCGAACGAGTGCATCGGCTGTCACTCGGGTGGCTTCGATTTCCTGCTCTCGGACGGGACTTTCGAGTAGCCGCGCCTCGCCACCCACCTTGTGGGCAAGTGGCGTGGGACCGAATGGACGTAGTTCGAGGGCTCTGAGGCCGCGGGCGAATTGATGGTCGCGGTCGCGACCCACCTGCCCGTAAACTCTGTGTCGATGGCCGACTGGGCCTCGCTTCGCAACTACTACGCGATCCAAAACGTGATCGCCATGCGCCCGCGCCTTCCCTTCTGGGTGATCAGGTCGCGCGGCGGCGCGGCGCTCGATTGGATGGAGCTTTCCGATCCCCAGCCGGGGGTGATGCCCTTCCACTTCGAGATCTTCTTCGGCAAGGAAGACGCGCGCGATCGCTACTACACCGAGTCGCTGGAGATCGCCGCCAAAGAGGGGCCGATCTGTCGCGAGCTGTTCGGCTTCGCCGACCTGTTCTACCCGATGGGGGACTCGCACTTCCTGTACACGGGGCAGTTCCTCAGCGAGCCGCTCACGTGGGAGGGCGCGTGCGAGCGCTGGCGCAAGCTGACCGGGCAAGAGCCCGCGAGTCAGAACCCCGACTTCTCGCGATTCGTTCGCATGGCGCTGACCCGACCGGTGCTCGACCCCGAGCTGCTCGACGCCACGCGCTCGTTCATGGCCGAGATGTCGCGCTTCCTCGCGGGGGAGCGAGACACCGACATCGCCGAGCGCATCGACGCGCTCAACCGCGACGTGCTCGACGTGCGCTGGCCGATCGAGGACTGGGTGGCCTCGTCCGTCTCCGCCGACAAGCTCCAGCCCGCGCCCTGGTACTTCGATGGCGAGCTCACCGACTGGCTCGCCGAGGGCATGGGCATCCGTCGCCTGCCCACCACCGCGTTCGTGCTCATGCCGCTCGATCCACCCGGAGAGGTCGTCGATCCGGTCGAGGCCTTGGTGCGCAACGTCGCCGTGCAGCGGGCGTGCATCGTGTGGGCCCGCGAGCTGCCGAATACCGCGGCCACGCGCCTGGCCGACTACGCCGTCTCGTTCATCACCTCGCCGCGCCCCGGGGTGGGCGACGCCGCGGCCCGGGTCGAGCTGCGTGAGCAAGCCGAGCAAGCAGCCGAGATGGTCTACGAGCGCTTCGGACTGCGCTCCGCGGTGGGCATCGGGCAGACCATGCCTACCGGCTCCCGCCTCACCGAGAGCCACCGCGACGCCGTGCTCGCCCTGCACATGGCGATTCAGCTCGATCGCGACATCCTGTTCCACGACGAGCACGAGGGCACCGCCGCCACCTCTTATGTCGAGGTCCAGCGCGCCAAGGTCGACCTGCTCGCCGCGTTCGACAAAGAGAGCGCCACCGAGATCAAGCTCGCCTCCGATCGTTTCGTCGGCGTCGTGCTGACCTACGCCGACGAGCGCCTCGAGGTCGTGCGCAGCCACTTCCTCGCCACCTTGTTCGACGTGCTCGCGTCGATCGAGCGCCGCCACCCGCTGCGCCGTGACGCCCGCGACAGCTTCGCCGCCGAACTCGCGGCCGAGGTCGAGCTGGCGCCCTCGCTATACAAGGCCATCGACGGCTTCAAGCAGGCCCTGCCCCGCTTGTCCTTCATCGCCAGCAAGTCGCTCGCCGGCCCCAAGTCGCTACGGCTTCAGGCCACGCTCGAGTACATCCAAAAGTCTTTTGAAGAGCCGCTGCGCCTGCCCGAGGTCGCCAAGAAGGCCGGCTTCTCCGTGCCCGCGTTCTCGCGTGCGTTCAAAGAAGCCACGGGCACCTCGTTCCTCGCCTACGTTCGCTCGGTTCGGGTCGACCACGCCAAGAAGCTGCTCACCACGACGCCCATGACCACCGAGCAGGTCGCCCAGGCGTGCGGCTTCCAGTCGTCGCACCACCTGATCCGCTCGTTCAAGCGCGTCACGAGCAAGACCCCCGGCGTCTGGCGCAGCGAAAACCGCAGCGGCAAGCGCTGAGCCCGGACCGCTCAGCAGGCCGGGTCGCCCGGGTCGCACTCGACGACCACGAACACGAACTCGCCGGTCAGCGGCACGCCGTCGTCGACCCAGGTGTCGAGCGCGAAGTGGTAGCTGCCCGGTTCCACGGTGGTCTCGATGCGATGATTACCGCGAGCGATGCAGCCCTGTCCGGTGGCGCTGTCGTCCACGAGGTGCAGGTCGATGTCGGTGCCGTCTTCGTCGAGCACCAGGGCCCGAATGGCGGTCGTCTTCTCGACCTCGAAGCGGTACCACAGCTCGGGTCCCGACTCGTCGGCATCGTCGCAGGGCTCGTAGACGTCGACCATCGACTCGCCCTGCGTGGCCGTGCTGCGCACGTCGTTGAAGGGCAGGCTCTCGATGACCCACGGGTCGCGCGAGGTCCCGGTGCCCGCGAGCGGTTCCATGGGCGGGTCGATGCCCGGCTCGTCGTCGATGAGCACCTGCACCGTACGATCGAGCACCTCCAGCGCGATCAGGTTGCGGATGTTGTAGCCGTGCTGCAGACCCATCTCATCGAGCACACATGCGCCGCCCGGATACGCCTCGAGGTGCAGCCCATCGCCCGCCAATCCGTTGCCGGGCAGCGGATCGATCGCGTGATACATGTCGACGAAGGGCACCTGACGCGACTGCGCAATGCCTCGCAGGGCCGTGTTCCAGGCCTGGACCCAGCGCTGAGCCGACGACAGGTCGCCGCGGCGCGTGATCCCGAAGACGATGGGCACCACGCCCTGCTCGATCAACCCGTCGAGCATGACCGTCATGTTGTCGTGGAAGTAGTTGAGCGCGTCGCCGTAGGTCTGCCCCCAGCCCATGTCGTTGGTGCCCCAGTGCACCAGGGCCAGCGCGGGCGAGATTGCGGTGCGCTCGATCTCGATGGGCGACGGGTCGCCCGAGATGGCCCAGCCGGCGTGGTGGCCCACGCGGGCGGCCTCGGTCTCGCGATCGAAGGGGGTCGTGCCCGCGGCGTCGCCCGCCAAGAAGAAATCGAGCGACGACTGCAGGTGATCGTTGGCGCCGAGCTCGATGGGATCGTCGACGAAGCAGTGCAGCGTGTTGCTGCTGACCGTGCTCGAGGCACCGATTTTCATGAACACGTCGTCGAAGCCATCGCCCTGCTCCACGATGTCGTGCAGGTGGTTCGCGACGTAAGGCGTGATGGGAGAGTGGGTCTGGCCCGCGGGGTAGCGCACGGGGCCGTCGGGCTCCGGCTCGGGTTCGGGCTCCATCGGATCGCCGGTCGAGCCCGTGTCGTCGAGCGGACCCTCGGTGGTCTCGCCCGTCGTCTCGTCTCCGTCGGCGGCCTCGGTGGAACTGCCGTCGTCGCTCGAGCTCGCGGTGGAGCTCGCCACCGTCTCCCACGCCTCACCGCTCGGGCCGTCGTCGGTGCACGCCAACGACGACACCGATGCCAACAGCACGCCAAAGGCCGAGCCGAGTTCACGACGAAGCACCATCCGCCGGAGTGTACGCCCGCGGCAGGAGCGCCAAAACCTGAAACGAACGGCCAGAGCGCGTCTCATGGCCTCCCGTGTCATCCGGTGCGGCGCTACGCGGCGGTCGACGGTCGTTTTTTCTGAATGGACCGACAGGGGCTGGGTACAGCCTCACCCGAAGACGCCATCACGCCACCGCCGACGTATCGCGAGGTGGGGGCACGGTGGCTGCCATTGAGGAGAATCACCCATGAATGGAACGAAGATCGCTGGTTTGACCGTCTCGATCGCCGCCTTATCTGCGGTGCTGGGCGGGTGCGACCTGCAGGCCGAATCAGAGCTTGCCTCAGAGCAGACCGAGTATCGCTACATCCCGACCTATGAAGATGCGTGCGTGCTCGAGGACAAGGCGAAGCAGCTCGAGGTTCGCGAGTACTTGGCGAACACGATGAACGACTATGAGTGGCGCGTCGCGACCACGATGGAGATGTGCGACGAGAACAGCTGCATGCCGTGCTCGACCGCAGACAACCCCATGCTGCAGGTGCTTCGGTCGACCGACGCGTGGGGCTCGGAAGGGCTGGGCATGGCGATGGCGGTGAGCGGAGGGGACTTCGTCGACGCCGACAACCCCGACGCGAGCCCGCTCGAGGTCTACTTCGCCCGCGCCTTGGCCTACCCGTGGGGACAACTGTTGTTGGGAACCCAGGCCGATGCATCCGGCACGACCACGCTGACCCTGGCGCAGGGGATCCACAAATGCGCGGACGGTACCTATGACTGCGCGGACTATCACGTGGCGGTCGAGTCCCTGGATGCGAGCTGCGAGTCGATGGCGATCACGATGCCGGTCACGCTGGGCAACGACGGGAGCCTGTCGACGCAGGCGCCCAGCCCGGGTGCATTCGGATTCCAGGTGCCGCTTTCGGCGGAACTCCCCCCGCCCTCGTCCTTCGAGGACGTGCCTCACCTCGAGGCGTGGCTCCAAGAGATCGATCGACTGAAGGTCGAGATGGCCGACGTGCGGATCGACTGGAGCGTATCGGCCGACGGTGGGGTCTGTGCCACCGTCCACGGCACCGTGGACGCGGATGCCTTCGATTCCATCTCTGCCACCCCCACCGCCGTCGACGCTCATGCGAACGCCGACGGGCGGATTCCCACCGTGCTCAGCCTTCAGCTCACCCCCGCCGCCGTCGATGCCGGCTGATTGGAACATTCCGATGTCACTTCAGAAAACCATCCTCACTTGTGGTCTCGTCGTGCTCGGTGCCCTCGGCATCGGCTGTGGCAGTAACGGGAGCCTCGACACCCCCGCGATCGGCGGGGTCCTCGAGTACGGCGTCGTATTCATGGATAATGGTCAGCACGTTCAGTACTACGGAGAGACGGAGTACACCATCACGTCCTACTGCGTCGGGGCGACCAAGACGAGAGTCGAGCGTGACTCGGATCCGGCCGCGGTGTGGTTCGACTTCGAGATCGAGTACGGGCCTCACGACGAGGTGGACACGGTGACGCTCAGGCCCGAGCAGGACGGACCGTGGTCGGCACGGGTCGGGCTGTACTGTGAAAAGTCGACGGGCGAGACGAGCCCGTCGCGTTTCATGAACGTCTGCTACATGGGCCCCTGCTCGACCGGAAACAAGTAGCGAGCCCGAAGCGAACGCCCCCGGGTCTCCTAGTCGGAGCTCGGGGGCAGCTCGAGGCTCAGCCAGTCGAAGGCCCCGCGCAGGGCCTGCCGACCGCCGCGCTCGATGACGTCGCCGTGCGCCATGATCATGCGGTCGAAGTCCCACCCGGCCAGCGCGGCGACCTCTTTGCGGGCCGCGTCGCGACGGAAGGTCAGGCGCTCGAGCACGGTGGTGCGGCACCCCGGGTAGCCCCCCATGCAGCGCATGGCGAAGCGCGTGAACCAGGGCGCAGCAGCGGAGAAGTTGAAGAGCAGATCGCACACGATGAGCGTGCGGCTCGGCCGATGCAACACCGCGACCTCGTTGGTCTGGGCCGAGCAGGTCATGGGCATGACCTCGATCTCGTCGCCGAAGGGATGCGAGGTCGAGTCGAGCACGCCCGCGAAGTCGAGGTCGGAGCGTTTTTCGGGCAGGCCCGGCGCCCCCCAAGCCTCGAGCCCCGCGTCGACCCACGGCCCCACGTAAAGGTGATGCAGCAGGTTGGGCGCGATGACCCACCGCGGCGTGCCCAGGTGCGCCACGCTCTTCGGATCGATGGCCACGGGCGAGTGGACGAGCAGCCCCCCTTCGAGCTCGAGGACCGTCATGCGAGCGCCGACTTCGATGCCGAAGAAGCGCTGGTGGGCCTCGGTGACGTGGACCCCGGGGGCGATGGTTCTCAGCGGTGCAGGTGAAGACTTGCGGCTGGTCACGGTGGCTTTCGAGCGGGAGTATGCGCCACGGATCCGGCCCGTGCCACCGCGTTTCTCCAGCCGATCGGCCGCCTCACATCGGGCATGGGAATGATGCGCGACCTTCGCTGTTGAGGCGACCGAATCGCCCTTCCTGGCCGCGTCAGAATCTGCCACCGTCACGACGAAGCACCATCGAGTTCTCCCACTCCCTGCATGCAATCCGCCACCCCATCCAACACGTTCCTCGAGGCCGCTTCCGCCCTCGGCCTCCTCAATCTCGGCGTCCTCGCCATGGTTTTTTTCGACGGCCGGCCGGAGGCCGCGGGCTCCGTCGTCTGTGGCTACGCGCTGGTTCGCCTATGGCGAATGGACCTCGGATTCAGTCCGAAGTCACGGCGCGCGCTCGGGTTCCTGATCTTCATGAGCCTGGTGGCCGCCCTGGTGGCCGCCTTCGGCGGACCGCAGGAAGGCGCCTCCACGATGAGGCGATTGTCGAGCTACTCGATGCCGTTCGCCTGCATGGCCTTTTGCACGGTCATGGGCGAACTGGCCTCACTCGGTGGCCTGCCCATCCTCGGACGCAAGTGGAGGTCGCTACGGCAGTGGCAGTTGGGACTGCTCGGAGGCATGGCGGTGGTGGTCGGGCTGTTCATGGTACTGCCACCCGCACCGGCCCCGTTCGTCGGAACGCTCGGGTCGCTGACCTGGGGGGTCGACAACGCCATGGGGGTGGAAGAAGCCGCGCCCTGGTCTCTGGCGTTGTCGATCATGGTGCTCGTGATCTACGGATTGCTTCGGTTCTGCCTCAACCCGTGGCTGTTGCTGATCGAGACGTGGCGCCGACTCAAGGCGCAGCACGGCCCCGAGCCTCGCTCGGACGATCGTAGTCACGACTCGAAGCCGATGTCCGAGTGGCGCCGAAACGTCCGGTGGTTCGTCGCCACGGTCGCCGTGGGGTCGAGCGTCGTGTGGGCCCTCGGGTGGCTGTGGGCACTGGCGGACGTCCCCCGACGGCCCTCGCTGGTCACCGTCTCCGCGGGCACGTTCTCGATGGGCAGCCCCGACTCCGAGTCCCTCCGCAAGGACGACGAGCAACAGCACGAAGTCACGCTCACCCACGAGTTTTCGATCTGCGAGACCGAGGTCACGCAAGCCCACTGGAGGGCGACGATGGGCCTCGCCTCCAGCCCCTGCAACGCGCTGTGCCACACCACGGTCGGCGAGGAGCCCTCTTGCGAGGAAAACTGCGAAGGTGATTTACCTGCGGTCGTGTCGTGGGATCAGTCGGTTCGGTATCTCAATGCTCTTTCGCAGTTCGAGGGGCTGTCGGTCTGCTACGAATGGGTGAACGGCGAATGGGAGTGGGACCGCAGCTGTGACGGCTATCGATTCCCCACGGAAGCCGAGTGGGAGTACGCCGCACGGGCTGGACGGGAGCGCACGCCCGACCTGGACGAGATCGGACGCCAGGGGTGGCACTCGAAGAACTCGTTCGGACGCTTGCACCCGGTAGGTGAGAAGGAACCCAATGCCTGGGGCCTGCACGACACACTCGGCAATGTGCACGAGTGGGTGTGGGACTGGTACGCGCCTCACCCCTCGGGGTCCGCGACGAACCCCACGGGACCGAGCGACGGTGAGCACCGAGTCCTTCGCGGCGGCGGCATGGACTTCGTCCGGCTCGGCCTGCGGCTGGCCAATCGCACCGCTGCGAAGGATCCGCTGCTCATCAACGCCGGGCTCCGCTGCGCACGGGGGGCTCACCCCGCGCCCGCTCAGGGCCCGTCGAAGGCTCGCCCCGCCGCGTAGGACCCCTGCGGCTCTTCCAGGCCCTGGTCCCGTCGCTTCTTCCTGCGCCTTTTCGGGGGTTTGGTGGGCTCGGGCTTCGGAGGCTCGACCAGAATCGCGGCGTCACCGAGACGCTCGGCCCCCTGCCGGGCTCGCGCGATCAAGGCCTCGTCGCCGAGCGTCGTGGCCAAGGCCTCTGCACTCGCGTAGTCCTCGGCCGCGGCCTTCGTCTGCCCGAGCGCGACCCGGGCTTCGGCCATCGCGAGCACGGCCGCGACCAAGGGCCGGCTGCTGCCCTGCACGTGCCGCGACAAGACCTCTCGGGCCCGCCGCTGCTGCTCGACCGCGTCGGCGTGTCGACCCGCCCGGGCATCGAGCAGGCCGAGGTTGTGCAGCACCAGCCCCTGGTCGGCGTGCTCACCCGCCTCGAAGATCTCCAGCGCGCGCCGATAGTGCGTGGTCGCGCGCTCCGGGTCATCGAGCCGGGCAAAGAGCAACCCGAGGCTGTTGTGCGTGCGGCCGACGTCCACGTGCTTGGGGCCATGCGCCGCCGTGCGGATGGCCAGCGCCATCTCGTAGTTCTCGAGCGCTCCGGCTGCATCCCCGCTGAGCAGCAGCACCCGCGCCACGTTGTGATGATGCCGCCCCACCGTGGGATGGCCTTGGCCGAGCACGACCAGGTCGATTGCCAGCGCCTGTCGATGGAAGTCGAGCGCCTCTTTGCGGCCTTCGCTGCGCGCCAAGTTGCCGAGGTTGGTCAAGACGCGAGCCACCTCGTGGTGCTCTTCCCCGTACAGCTCTCGCCGCAGCTCGAGCGCCCGCGAAAGCTCCGTCCGCGCGCGCTCGTACTCGCCGCGCTGCTCGTAGATGACGCCCAGGCCGTTGCGAAGCGTGGCCTCGAGCTCCTTGGGCATGCCGAGCCGAGACACCGCCGCTTCGCCGTGCCGCCCGAGGTGCGACGCCTCGTCCCAGCGACCGCGCTGACCGGCGATGCCCTGGAGCGCGAGCCAAGCTCGGGCCACCCCGGTGTCGTCTCGAGCGGCCTGCGCCGCCCACAGTGATTCGTAGGCGGCCTTCCGCGCGGCCACGAAGTCTCCCGTGCCCGTCTCGACCCGCGCCGCCAGCAGCTGAGCCTCGGCCAGCAACGGTCCGTGCCCGAGCCCGACCGCCGCCTCCACTCGGGAGCCGATCGCCGCCTTCGCGCGAGCGAACTGCCCGGTCGCCACCCAGGCCTCGACCTCGGCCAAGGCCGGGCCCTCCGCCTCGACGGCTTTTGCCATCGCCGGATCGACCGGAGCCTCGATCGCCTGTAGACCACGGGCATCCGAGCACTCGGCGATCGTGGGCAACGACGCCACCGCTTCGACCGCGTGCTCCACG
>JBCCHT010000073.1:0-33419 GCA_039028615.1 Myxococcota bacterium
CGAGGAGCCAGCCGAGCAGGATGCTTCCGCCGATGGCGAAGGCGATGCCGTTGATGACGACGAGGAGAGTGCGGAGGAAGCTGGCGCGAGGCAGGTCGTGGGTGGGCTCGGGTTCGTCGGCCTCGTGTCGTCGCGCTGGAGTCGGCTGTGGCCAGGGTTTACGGAGGTCGGAATGGCCTTCGCGGGCCTCATCGTGGGCTGGCTCGTCGCTGGGTCCGTCTTCAGTGCCTTCGGCAGTGGCCCCTGGAGCCTCGTCCTGGGCCCCATCATCACCGGTGTCGCGGCCCTCTTCTACGCCAAGGTCGGCCCCCGCTGGGCCCGAGCCGCCGACGGCCGCGACGACGACGAACCCGAGCCCACCCACGACCTGCCTCGCGCCAGCTTCCTCCGCACTCTCCTCGTCGTCATCAACGGCATCGCCTTCGCCATCGGCGGAAGCATCCTGCTCGGCTGGCTCCTCGAGGCCGTCGGATTGTCCGTCCAGGAGCAGGGGACCGTGCTCGACGTCGTCGAGCGGTCGGGCGGAGGCCTCAGCACCGAAGCCATGACTCTCGCGGTTTCCGCGCTGCTTCTGGCGCCGGTTGCCGAGGAGTGGTTGTTCCGGGGGTTGTTGTTCCGCCGCGTCGCCGCGCGCTCAGGGCGCGTGGTCGCCTATACGCTGACCGCCCTCGGGTTTGCCGCGCTCCACGTGAACCCCACCGGGATCTTCATCTACGCCTGGCTCGGGCTGGTGTTTGCCGCCGTGTACGAGCGGACCGGGTGGCTCGGGGCTGCGATCGCGGTGCACATGGGCAACAACGCGTTCGTGCTCGGCGTGCTGTTTTACGGATGAGTGGCAGCGGGCTCGTCCGGGCTGCGCCCAGCCTCGGTATTTTGCTCGGCCGAGGGTGTGGCTGGAGCGGTGATTTGGCCGGGATGTGAGGGTTCGCGCTTTGTTTGGTTGCCAGGGGGTTGCGGGGGGGCGCCGGCGTTGCTAAGTCTCGCGGCCCGAAAAACGGCTCATGCATCTGTAGCTCAGCTGGATAGAGCGTCGGTCTACGGAACCGAAAGTCGGAGGTTCGAATCCTTCCAGATGCGCCCAGATAAACCCCGCTTTGCGGGGTTTTTCTGATTTCGGGGGGTGGGTGGTGCGGCTTGGTGAAGCAGCGCCAGCGCCAAGGGTCGCAGACCCGTTCACCCCCCGTAGCGTTCCTTCAAGGCTTCGGCTGTTGGCGGTTGGAGCACGCCGTCGACCTCGAGGCCCTCTCGCCGTTGGAACGCTCGAAGCGCCAAAGACAGGGGATCACCCGCTTGGTCGCCGCTCGGCGTTGCATCTCCCGCCTCGTCGGCATCGCCCGTACCAGGATCGCCGAAACCGAGGTTGATGAGCCGCGCATGGGCTCCCTTGGATTCCTCCACGGGCCCCAGGCCGCCGATGGACAGCTCGTACGTCGTCGAGTGCATCAGCGTCAGCGTGGCTTTGTCGTCGCCGGGTCGCAGCGGCACCTCGAGCGCCCCCTCGCTGTCCGGGCCGAGCTCGCCTTCGAAGGTGCGGTCGCCGATCGTCAGCGAGTAGGGCACGGGCCCGAACACGGCGATGAACGGAACCACGCCGCCCAAGCGTAGGCGGAGGACATCGTCGGGGCGGATCTTGAACCGCACGCGCTGGCCCGACGCGACCTCGATGCCGGCCGGGTCGTCGTCGCCGGGAAGCGTGACCTCGTCGCCGACCATCAGCAGATCGGGAGACGAACGAAGCTCCCGGAGCTGGGCGTTGACGGGGTGCTCCCACAGGGCGGACCCGTGCTCGAAGCCGTAGCGGGCCGCGATGCTCCCGAGCCAGTCCCCGGGTTGGACTCGATGGGTACGTTTCATTTCGCCCACGGGTTGGTCTCGTCCCAGGTGCGGACTTCGCCCTTGTCCTCGAACGGCGCCCATTCGGGTCCCGGGACTTTGTCGATCAAGACGTGGATGGACGACCAGAACGGACGGCCCGGCTCCCACGTCATGGAGACCTGGCGTGAGGGGTACGGGCGGCCATCGCGGCGAACCACGGACATCTCGACGACGAACGCATCGTCGACTTTCGTGACCGACTGAGTGAGGGCGCCGTCGAAGAAGGAATGTTCTGCGCCCGCGATGAGCGGGAACCTGGGCCACCACGGAATCACGTGGATACCGGCGTCGCCGTGCAGGGTGAGGTAGGGGAGGAAGGGAATCGGCGTCTTGGGCTCGCTGTGACTCTTTTCCGTGGATTCCATCAGCACGCCCGATTCGTGCACCTTGATGACCCAGGCGTTTTTCAGCGGCTTTCCGTGCCAATCGAGTTCCGTGACCGAGATCGTCGCGACTCCAGTGCTCGAGACATCCTCGACGCGATAGCGCCATCGAAACTCGGTTGGGAACGGAGTGAAGTGACCGTCCATCGAGGATGCGAAGGAGTGCAACTCCACGGCCCAGGTTTGCCCCTGTGTCCATTTCGGAACGAAGCCGTCGGCTTCTGCGGTGACCTCAATGGCTTCACTCGCGTGGGAGATCGGGTCCGTTTCTTCTCCTGTGGGGGTGCAGGCCCAGCCGACCGCGAGAAACCAAAGGAGGCCCCGAGACTTCATGACTGCCTCCGAAGCGGCAGGAGTTCGAGATCGCGCTCGGTCGGAGCGTTTCATTTCGCCCACGGGTTGGTCTCGTCCCAGGTACGGACTTCGCCTCGATGCTCGAACGGCACCTCATCTGCGCCGGAATCCCTCTTCCGGATGATCTCGACCCTCGACCAGAACGGACGGCCACGCTCCCACTCCATGGCGAGGTGGCGCGAGGGGTACTCGCCCCCGTCTCGATTGCGCGTGACCAGTTCGATGTGGAACACGTCATCGACCTCTCGCACCGACTGAGTCAGCGTGCCGTCATAGAATGAAAGTTCTTGGCCGTCGAAGATGGGAAACCGGGGCCAGCACGGAATGACATGAATGGCGCTGACCTGATGTGGCGGGAGATACGGGACGAACGGAAGCGGGAACTGGGGCTCGGCCGCGGGCTCGGCTGATTCAACGATAAAACCCGAACGGTGGATCCTCGATGTGTACGTGTCGTAGACCTCCCGGTTTTCGCGTATGGAATGTTCCCTGATCGAGACGGAGACCACTCCAATGTCAGAGACGCTCTCGACCCGGTAGCGCCACTCATCCCTGACCAGTTCCGGAGTTGGATCTGTGTTCATCGATGGGAAGAAGGAGTAGACATCGACCACCCATGTCTGTCCCGGTTCCCAAAGGGGAACGAAGCCGTTGGCCTCGGCGGTAGCCTCGACCGTTGTATTCGCGCCGGAGCGCGGGGCCATATCCTCTCCTGCGGCGGTGCAGCCCCAGCCGACCGCTAAGGACCAAAGGAGGCTCCGAGATCTCATGGCTGTCTCCGAAGCGGCAGGAGTTCGAGGATGTGCTCGCGGAGCACGTGAGGATTACCCCCGTCCGGCCTTGGTGCGTGTCGAACGTCGTGGGGCAGACCGTTGAACGTTGCGGCGTATCGGGGCACATGGACCTTCTCTCCGCTAGGGGAGACGACACTACGCCAAAGTTGGTCCGGTGAGTCGCGGTCGATGCCTCCGAACCGATTGTACCGAATACGGTAGCGAAGAACTCGCCAGGTCTTGTCCGAGGTCAGGCTGACGGTCGCAGTCCGCCCTGTTCCGTGAACCTCCGCAGGAAAACCACGGCACGTCATGTTGTCGATGTCGAGCGCGTCCGCGTTGGCGTACAAGATCGTCTGGCCTTCGACCAGGTCGGGCTCATGGACATTGGACTGCCATAGCGATGTTTCGTAGCGAAACACGGCGTGATTCCAGACCTCGTCAAACTCGTTTCCCGTCGCGTCGCGGAGGTCCATGATCAGAGCGTCGCCGATTCCTTCGAACTGCTGCCGCAGGGCCTCGAGCAGTTCGGCGATGCCCTCCTCTGGCGCGGTACCGAACTCTTCGGGGGCGTCGCTGGGTTTCCGCTCGTGGAATCGGCCGACCGTCGTCACTTCCTTATTCATGATCCACTTGGCAAAGGAGATCTTGTGTTGGGCGGTGACCTCGGCTGCCAACAACTTCAGTTCCTCGCAGCTAAAGTGCACTCCGTTGTGCGTCAATCCCTCGGAGGGAGGGGGGGCGAACAACACCGAAGCGGGTGCTGCATCGTCGCAGTGTCCGGCCCAGTGCTTTCGACTCTTGTGCAAGTCGCTGTGAAAACGTCGCTCCCATTCCACTGCGCCTGTGACACCGAAGGCCTTCTCGTATTTCTCGAGTGGCCGGAATTGAGCGCTCGCCCAGGCGGTTGCGTCGGGGCCGGCCTCCGTGGTGCGGGAGTAGGGGAAGAACCAGAAGTTCCAGGGGATGAACGGGGTCCCGTCGGGGTTCCGAGCCTGCCCCACGTCCACGAAGCGGGCGTACAGCTGATATTTGCCCGAGGGCGCGTTCATGTAGACGAAGAACAGGCCGTTGCCGCGACGACCCGCGGGGATTTCGAGACGCAGCGGCTGAAGCGGATCTTTCATCGCGTGGATGAACCCGTGGGGATCCATGACCTTGAAGTCGATGCCGTCGCGCCAGTCTTTTGTGCCGGGAGGCGGCACGAGGTCGTCGATGCCGAGGCCGATGACGAGGGTACCGCCCAGGTTGCTGGGGACCTGCACCCGATGAATGCCAAACGATTGCTTCACGGTGATCGCGGATCTCCGTGAGGGCATGAGCCGCAACGGCTTCACCACCTCGAGGCTGTTGAGCATGTTCGGGGCCACGATGGTGGACATGGCTAGTCGCTCCCTCGCAGGGGGCTGGAGGTGGCGACCTGGAAGCCGCGCCCGAGGTCGGGGAAGTCGACACGAAGCGTGCCGGGGGGCAGTCGTTCGATGCGGGCGGTGCCGTGCTCATCCAGCGTGCCGTCGGCGAGCACACCCATGGGTAGTCGGACGGTGTAGCGCGCATGGGGGACGGGTTGGTCGGCTTTGTCGACCAGCTCGATCTCTAGAGCGTGGGCCCCGAGCACCCGCTCGTAGGTTTCGTACGCGCGCAGCCGCCAGGTGAGGTACGCGTCGTCGTCGGCGCCCGAGGTCGGCCCGGGAAGCTCCGGCTGGATGCCCATCGAGTCGCCGAAGAAGAACAACTCGACCCGTCGGTCGATGGGGTCGTCGTTGCCGTCGCTCGGAGCCCGGTCGAGCTCGTGCCCGGAGGCGGCGAGGGGAAAAGCCTCACCGCACCCGTGAACTTCGACCGAGGCACCCTTGGGCAGGGTGGTGCCGTCGACCTGCATGGTCTCGGTGACGAGCGCGCGCCTCGTATTCGGGCCCATGATGCCGTCGGCGACGAGGCCACGGGTTTGCTGGAACCACTCGATGGGATCGACGCCGGCCGGGCGCTCAGATGCATCGGCGAGTGCGTCGAGCATGTGGCGATCTTCGGCCTCGCCCCACGGTGACAGGCCGGCCGCGCCCTGGCCGTAGCGGGCAAGCCAGGCGTCGACGTCGTCGGTGACGAATGCGGCCACGTTGCGAGCTCTTGCCAGGGAGAGGGTGTCGTTGTCGGCCGCGGTGCCCACGGTATCGGTGTGGCCGACGACGAGCACGCGGCAAGGCGCGCAGCGGTCGTAGAGCGCTCGCATCTCGGCCACCGCCTCGCGGGAGATGGGGAGCAGGAAGTCCCGGTTGGTCTCGAAGAACATGCCGACCATGCGCCCCAGGACGACGAAGGGCTGGATGCTGAGCGTCTGTGGTTGTTCGGGACTCAACATCACCGGGCCGAGCAGGTCATCGCGGTAGTGCAGGACCTGTACGCCGTCGTCTTTGCCGAGCATGGGCCGAGGGGCAGGCGGCGACCATCGCTGCCGCAGCGTGTCTCGCAGGGCCGGAGCGGCGCTCAGCGACACGGTCGCGGAGCGCCCACGAGCGGGATCGAGACGGGCGCGACCGTTCGACCCCGTGCGCACGCGATGTGTCTGGCCATCGTTGTCGAGTACGACATCGATGCCGGCCAGAGGCTCGCCGTACGGACCTACGACGTGGACCTCGAACCATGTCTCCTCCTGGAGGGGCGGCGCGGTGGGCAGGACGGGAGCGATGGGCTCGTCGGAGAGGGTGGATAGCGGCACCACTTTGGGCGAGTCGAGCAAGGGAGCGGGCCCCTCCAGTCTCACCAGCTGGACTCGACCGGACGCCATGAGCTTGGCCAGCTGCTGGATCGCCGCCTCGAGTGCGACTTCTTCATCGGACTCTGTGGAGCCGCCCGCGTGTTCGATGAGCGCAGCACGCTGTTACTCGTCTGCGGCCGCGGCTCGGAGCCACCGGGCCGCGGCTTCTTGCTCGGTGACCGGGAGGAGGTCGGAGCGGTTCACGAGGATGTACCCGTCGAGGCCGCGGAGTCGTCGCACAGGCATGTCGCTATCCGAAAGGGGTGCTCAGGCTCATTCCGACGGTACCGATGGGAGCGGCTGCGAAGCAAGGCGGGACTGGGCGCGGTTTTGGGTGACTCCCGTCTATGTAGTCGAACCGGTGGGAGGAATTGGACGGAAGATTCGCGGAAGAAAACGAAGACATTCTCGCGGGCGCTGTTTGGAGTTGCCGCGACCATGGCGTCCATCAACAGGACCTGCCGCGCAGCCCGGCCCGTATCGGCCTCCGTGGTCTCGTGGGGTGAAGCGAGGTAGGTTCTTCGCCGTCCCCAGGTTCGTGCGGTCGAGGCCCCAGAACCCCTGCGCGACGCGATACGGAGGAACAACCATGCAGTGCGAGAAGACGATCAGCAGCGCGGTGCTCTTGCTGGCGATGGCGTGCACGCCCAAGAAACCCTCGGCGCCACCTCCAACGCCCTCCCCGCCGCCTGCGATTGAGCAGCCCGAGCCGGCCGAGCCGGCCGACCCGATCGAGGCGTTGGGCAAGGCCCTATGCGATGGCCGCATCGACGACGCCCACGCCCTGCTCCGGCCGGGTACGACACGAGAGGACCTCGAGGCCGAGTGGGGAACGCTGGTCGAGCGCTGGGGCGAGTGTTCGAAGCTCGCAACGGTCAGCACCGCCTACGACGGCACGGTGCAGCTGCTGTTCTTTGCGTTCGGGAACGTACTGGTGCCCCTGCGAATGCTTCAGGCGGACGACGGACAACCGAAGTCCCTGCGCTGGATGCACTGGGAGCCGCCAAGCGGGTTCGATACGTCGACGTTCGAGGAGCGCATCGTGACGTTGCCCGACGACGAGTGGCCGCTCGAGGCGATCGCCACGGTCCCGGCCGAGCCGAAGGCCTGGGTGGTGCTCGTTCACGGCTCGGGGCCGCACGATCGTGACTCGAAGATGGGCCCCAATCGTCCTTTTCGGGACTTGGCCTGGGGCTTGGCGGGGCACGGAATCGCCAGCCTGCGCTATGACAAGCGGACCTTTGTGCACGCCAATGCGATGGCGGAGGTGCCGGAGGGGATCAGTGTCGGCAATGTGGTGATCGACGACGCGGTCCGAGCGGCTGCGGCGGCGCGTGAACTCGCCGACGGGCTGCCCCTCGTCGTGGCCGGCCATAGCCTCGGAGGGCACTTGCTGCCGTGGATCGGCCGCGAGGTCCCCGACGCGGATGGCTTGGTCTTTCTCGCCGGCAATGTTTCTCCGCTGCATCGATTGGCCCTGCAGCAGGTGAAGTACCTGGCCGAACTCGATGGCCGCATCTCGTATACGGAGAAGGCCAACATCATGGTGATGGGCAATCTCGTGGAGACGATCGACGAACTCGATGCTTCCTCTCCTCGCACCGACATGACCATGGGGGTGCCGAACGGGTTTTGGGCTGACCTCAACGCGTACGATCCGGTCGCGACGCTACTCGAGTTGCCTCAGCCCGCGCTGTTCATCCAGGCCGAGCGCGACTACCAGGTCGACATGGCTCAGCTCGAGAAGTGGAAATCGGGACTCGGGGACCGGCCGGCGACTCGCTACGAGGTCCTGCCCGCGCTCAACCACCTGATGATGGCGGGCGAAGGCGAGCCGAACCCGAGCGAGTACCAGACGCCCGGGCATGTCGATGCAAAGGTCATCGACGTCATGGCCGACTGGATCGTCGGGCTCGGTTCCCGCTGAGCTTCGCGGCTCTCACGTTCAGCTTCAGCGGACCTGTGCTCGAGCATCACTCGAAGGAGGCACACGGGGTGGCTCGACTGTTCCGGTGACGATCGTTCCGGTGACACGCACTGATCATTGTGTGAACGACCCGTCATCACGGGACTCGCAACGACTCCGATGCGTCGTCAGACCGTGACAAGCGTCGAAACGCGAGGCTAGTGTAGTCGGCCATGGTTTACTGGATTCGCTCGATCTCCTGGGGAGCGACGTTGACCTGCGTCGCCGCCCTCGCAGCCTGTTTCTCGCCGCCGCCCAGTGATGGTGACGACGGCTCTTCGGGGAACGCGGCCAACGTGTGCGTGCCAGGCGAGACCCAGAACTGCGTGTGCATCGGGAGCGAGCAAGGGGTCCAAGCCTGCAACGACGAGGGCAGCGGATACGGTTCGTGCGAATGTCCCCAAGACGACTCGAGCGGTGCAACGTCGACGCCGACTCCGGGCGAGGACACGACGACCAGCACGGGGCCCGGGGGAGACAGCAGCGATGGAGCGGGCGATACCACGACCGGCGCGGCAGAGAGCACGGGCGCCGATACGGCGACGCTGCCCCGCTACGAGGGTCCCTACGGTCACTGCTTCGATGGCATGTGCGAGCACCCGCAGGAGACGTGTTTCCCGGTCCCGGTGGGAATCGAAGCGAGTGTCTGCACCATCCTCGGCTGCAACGACATCAACGATTGTCCCCCGCTCGACGCGGGGAGCAACGGGAATGTGGAATGCGCGACGGTCGAGGCGATCGGGATGTCGGGCTGCGTGCTGACCTGCGAGACCGACGACGACTGCTTGCCGGAGGCGACCTGCATCGGAATCGATGTCGACCTCTCGGTCTGCGTCTGGGCCGTGGGCTAGGCGACGAGCGACGGTTCAGGCGCGCTGTTCGTGCGCGACCAAGACCTTCTCCACTCGCCCCAGGGCCTCACGAACCCGCTGGGCGATGCCGCCGGGTGGATCGTCGGCGACGGGGGCGAGCTTGGCGTGCGCCGTACAGACCTGCCGCACGCTGTCGCAACGAGCGATGAACTCCTCGGCCCACGTGCGGAAGTCGGCAGTGGCTCCGGGCCTCCGCTCGAGCACGCCCTTGAGCGAGGGGTGAAAGGCGAGCCGGTTGCCGAGCGGGAAGGGCATCCAGTTGAGGGTGTCGTCGACGTGCAGGGTGGCGCTGGGTTTGTGAAAGGCGAGCACGGAGGCGAAGTGGAGGTTCTCGTTGCTCGGGATGAAGTCGACGCCGCGCGGGACCATGAAGTCGAAGTCGTCGGCGAATAGCGCGGCGAAGGCTGCGGTCTCGGTGCGCTCGGGCTCCCAGCTCATGTCGGCGAACCGCGAGTGGTGGCGCGCGGTGCCGTAGTGCTTGGCGTTGGGGAAGAGCTTGGCCATGGGCTCGATGTGTAGGGTGTGGAAGGGGTGGAGGTTGATGACGGCCTCCACCGCTTTGCCCCCGTCGGTGAGTCGGAGCACCTCGTCGGCGGTGGGCCCCTCGAGGGTGTAGCTGTCGAGCATGACGAACCCCCCGGAGCCCAGTCGTACCAGCGACGCCTGCGTGCCCACGTCGAGCAAACCGAGGATCTTGAAGCTGCCGCGGATGTTCCAGAAGCCGTCCGCAATCTCGTGGATTCGAGCCATGGTCAGGACTGACTAGCGCGCATTGGGGGCGCGCGCACGGCCCAATCGAGACTCGGCGTCCACGGCCTCGAATTGTCGCGTTGCCCTCGGAGCGGCGCCGGGCGGCAGCCGTGCGCGGGAGGCTCGGAGGTGGGAGCGCGTCGCGCTAGCTGGGCGGGGTCGAGGCGTCGCGGGCGAGCTTGCTCATCTTGCTGCGAACCCACTTCTTCATGGCCTTGGAGCTCGGACCGCTGTCGGAGCTAGGCGCGTAGTTCGGACCGGAGACGACGGAGCGAGGGCAGCTCGGCCGCCCCTGGAAGGTCTTTTCGGCGAGGGCTTCGCGCGTGAAGCGGTCGATGATCTGGATCGTCTCGTCGTGCGCGGTGGCGGTGAAGTCCGGGGCTCCGACGTAGCCGGTGCAGCGCTTCGTCCGGTTGTTGGGGATCGCGGTCACGGTGGTCACGAAGCGAACGTCAGCGACGGTGCCGGCGGTGCCCAGGGCCGCGAAGCCGCTGCCGTGAACCCACGCGACGGCCGCAGGAACCTCTCCCGCGGGCGGCCCGTCTTCCCCTGGCCACATGGACTTGCCCTGGGCGATCTGCTCGAACCGACCATCGATCAGGTTGGAGGCCGGCAGCGGGGGAGAGACCTCTTCGACGGGCTCGTACCCGGGCAGCGTGACCGTGAACGGGATCTTCCAGTCGACCTTCACCAGCTCGATGAAGCGCTCCTTTTGAAAGGTCTCCCACTTCTCGTTCGCCAGCTGGGTATCGACCGGGACCAACAGCTGATGGCTCTTGGGCTCGTCGATCACCTCGTACTTCAGCCCCGAGCATTCGAGCACCGTTCCCACGGGGAGCTTGATGGCGTCCAGTCGCAGCGCGCCGTCGAACAACGACAGCCGAACCTCTGCCCCATAGGGGAGCGACTCCACCTCGAAGCGGAGATAGGCCATGCCCATGTGCGTCCACTTGGTCTTCGGCGCGGGCTGAAGTTTGACCGGCGGGGGCTCGGCTCGCGGGGCAGGGGTCTCGGCCTCGTCTTCGAGCGCCAGGTAGGCCTCGACGAGGAAGCACCCGAGGTTGCCCGCCAGCAGGGGGGCGAGCAGCGCAAGCTTGTACGGCCGCAACATGCATCGCAGCCTAGACGATCTCGTCGTGCTTCGCCGGGGCCCGGCGCCGAGAGCTTGGTTTTCGCCCGGCGTTTGAGCCGATTGGTCACCGGCTGTCTGGCCCGCCGCGAAGGGGCCCGAGCGTTCGCCTACTTCTTCGGAGCTTCGTCGGCCGGGACGAGCGCCGGGTTCGCGGCGCAGCGGAATCCGATGCCGTGGTTGTGGGCCTTGGGATCCGAGGGAAAGCGCAGCGCCGGGTTGGCGAACATGGCGTAGGCGCTGTTGAAGGCGCCACCGCGGATGACCTTGCCCTCCTTGGCGGTCACGCCCTCGGGGTGGTCTTCGTACAGCTCGAAGTCCGAGGCGGTCCACTCGAACACGTTGCCCACGATGTCCCGGAGGCCGTGCTGCGTGGTGCCCTGGGGAAAGGTGCCCACGGGGGCGGTGCCGTACCATTTGTCGTCGGCGTCGGAGAGCGTGCCTTCGGGCGGGAGCTTTTGCTGGCGCCGCCACTCCTTGCACTCGGCGTTGCACAGGTTGCCGTGCTCGTGCGTGGGGGGCTCGTCGCCCCACGGGAAGATCCGCCCGTCCGAGCCGCGCGCGGCGAACTCCCACTCGGCCTCGGTCGGCAAGCGTCCGCCCGCGAACTCGCAGTAGTCGCGAGCCTGGGCCCAGGTGACGCAGTTGATCGGGTGCTCGCCGCGATCGTCCTTCTCGGTGTTGCACAGCTGGCTGAGCGCCTCGCGGCGTTGGACCCAGTCCTTCTCCTCGAGCGTTCCCTGCGGCCACAGGGAGTCCTTGAAGGCGCGCTGGCACTCGCCCTTGGCGGAGCACTGCTGAAACTGCGCCGTCGTGACCTCGTCGATCGCGATGCAGTAGGCGTCGAGGCGCACCTTGTGCGGGGGGCGAGCGGTCTGGAGCGCACGATTGTCGGGATCGTCCGTGCCCATGAAGAACGAGCCCGCGTCGACCAGGACCATGCCGTCGGTGCACGTGGGCACGGTGGGAACGGGAGCCGGGGGAGCCTTGGGTGTCTCCGCGGCGGCGGCGGCGGGCTCGGTGTTCGACGCCGATGCGGCGGCGGGCTTCGGATCCTCGGTGGGGCCCTTCGTTGCGAACCATACGCCTCCACCCACGAGGGCCAAGCCCGCGAGGGTGGCCGCGACGGCGACGCCCGTCTTGGACGAGCCTTGGCTCGGTGCGGCGGCGGGCTCGTCGACGCCCGTGTTGGGCGGGAGGTTCGCGGTGACCGGGGCGGGGGTGTAGCCGGGTTGTGACGGGGCCCCGGCTTGCGGGGGCGAGCTGACCACCTGATCGGTCGAGATGGCGGCGATGGCCGCTGAAAGCTCCTGCGCGGTGGCGTAGCGCTCGTCGGGCTCCTTGGCCAGGCTGCGTGCGATGAGCTCGTCGAGGCCGACGGGCAGCGGGTAGGTGGCGACCGAGCTGGCTCGCGGCGGCGGTGCGGTCAGGTGCTTGGCCAGCAGCTCCATCGGTGAGCCGGAGGTGAACGGCAGCTGGCCGGTGACCATTTCGAAGAGCATGACGCCCACCGCGTACAGGTCGGTGCGGGCGTCGACGTCGGCGGCGGCCCGGGCTTGCTCGGGGGCCATGTACTCGGCGGTGCCCATGATGGTGCCCGCCTTGGTCAGCCGCTCCCCTTCTTCTTGCTCGGGGCTCGAGATCCTCGCGATGCCGAAGTCGAGGACCTTGATGAAATCGGGGTCGTTGTTCTTGGTGAAGCGCAGACAGTTGGCCGGCTTGATGTCGCGGTGAACGATTCCCCGCTCGTGGGCGGCCCCCAGGGCGCTCAGCAGCTGACTGAGGATGTGCTGCACTCGGGGCCAGGCCAGCGGCTTCTCCCGCTTGAGGGTCGCGGCCAGGTCCTCACCCTCGAGGTACTCCATGACGAAGTACGCACACCCCTGCGGCGAGTGCCCGAAGTCGGTGATGTCCACGACGTTGTCGTGCCGGATCTTCGACGCCGCCTTGGCCTCTTCGAGGAAGCGATTGTTGAGGCTGGGATTGTGGCGGTGCTGGTACGCGAGCACCTTGACCGCCACGTCTTTTTCGATCGTGCGATGCAGGCCCTGGTAGACCTCGCCCATGCCACCCACGCCCAGCAAGCGCTTGAGCTCGTAGCGATCGAGGCCCGTGGTCAGCAGCGACTCGACGTGCTCACCCGTGGCGGGGTCCCCACCGGGATTCGCGGGGGGACCGGATCCATTGCCTGCACCGGGGGTCCAAACCGAAGTCACGGTACAGAGGGTACGGCGAATCGACCCGGCGGTTGGCCGAATCGCCGACGGGCGGGGCCGTACCGTCGATTTCGAGGGATTGCGTGCGCGCCCCCTACGCGATTCGGCGCGCTCGACTTCGAGGATAAGTGAGTGATTCCAAAGGTTTGAGGTGTCCGCCCTCTCCGTGCGGCCTGCGGCACCGCGGTGGGCCCCCGAGACGAACTGTCGGTGCGCCTCCGGTGCCGCCGCGGGGAGTGGCCCCTCATTCCTGATGCGGCAGGTACACGGAAAGCTCCAGCGTGGTCCCGCTGCATCCCGGCTGACCGCCGTCCTCCCCCAGCGTGGCGTAGGGGACGTAGGCCCAGGCGATTTCTCCCGAGCCGAGGGACGTCCACGTGTCCTGGTCGCCCCAGCCCGCGGTGCCCAAGCTCATCGTCTCGGTGAGCGGGTGGCCTTCGCCGTCGATCTCGACGACGTGGTACTCGGACGGGATCATGAATTCGGGAGCGCCGCGGAAGGGCTCGTCGGCACTCCCGAGCTCGTACAGGTCGGCATAGCCCAACAGGTAGCGATCCTCGTCGAGGATCGAGAGCTGGGCGTGCCCGAGGTACCGTTCGTCGCTGGACACGATCCAGTCGATGGGATCGGCGAGGCGTCCGATCGTGCCGTCGAAATGCGCCAGCCCCACTCGAGTGGGGTCGTTGAACTCCCAGTCTTCAGACAGCTCGGGGCTCCCGATGAGCACGCCCAAGAAGTCTCCGTTGGGGAGCGGCCGCAGCACCTGCACCGCACCGTTGCGCCGCTCGCCACCCGCGGCGACATGAAATTGGTTGTCGTCGCTGTCGCCCATCGATTCCGTTCGGAACCACAGCCCGCGGTAGCCGGGCTCTTGGGCGGCGTTGTAGTCGGTGTTGCACCAGATGGCGTACTGCTGGGTCGCGGGGTTGTAGGTCGGCCGATTGAAGTCCGTGTGACCCCGTCCGCAGGCCCATGTGTAGCCGCGCCCCTCGGCGATCTCGTACTCGGAGGAGCGGTCGATCACGAGGAACGCGTCGGCCACGTGCCGCGAGCCGCCGCCCGTGGACGAGCGCACGCCGTAGCCGTAGCTGTCGTCGTTCTCGCCGTTGACGAGGTAGTAGTTCCCGAGGCCGCGGGCGCGGGTGAGCGGACCGATGCCCTTGTGCACGACGTACTTGTCGGGGGGCTCGGAGAGCGGGAGGTTGTCCGTCCACTCGTACAGCCACATCTCGTCGTTGTAGTCGACGTGCGCCTCGGAGGGCTCGCCGCCAATGGGGCCGGGTTGATCGATGTCGTCTGCGCCCGAGAACCCGACGACGAGGTCCTTGGTGAACGGCTCGGTCTCCGAGGTGAAGTGCGGCCGACGGCAGAGGGTGGCGACCGTGGAACAGTCGGACGAAACGACGATGCCGTGGGCGTCGAGACAGTCGGTGTTGTGGACCTCGTTGCCGGTCAGCGAGAAACTGCCGGTCGCGGGATCCATCGTCGTTTCGAAGATGACCTGCGAGTCTCCATTGAGGGCGTCGACCGGGTGGGTTCGAACGTGTCCCGAGTCGACGGGGACCGACACGAACAGGTGGCGGATGCCGTCGGGGTCCACACAGCCGGCGCTATACATGCGCTCGGGGACGATCGAGGAGTTTCGCTGGGAGATGACCCGCATCGCTCCGTCGTGCTCGCATGTCGACTGGAGCCCGAATGGAATCTCGACGATGCTCCGCACGATCTCGCCGACCTGGCCGGTGGGCGGCGGTTCGGAGGTGTCGGTCGAGCCCGTCGGCGCGGTGGGATCGTCGGACGCTCCCGCCGCGTCGTCCCCGTTGCAACCCAACCCGGGCAGGCTCAGCGCGACGATACCGATCAACATTCCATAGCGAGACGACATGCATCGATGAACGTAGCAGCCGAGAAGAGGTCGAGGGTCGATGGAGATCGATCGAGGGACGGCTGCCTTCGTATGCGCGGTGACGATCGTCTCAGCGCTTCGTCGACCTTACGCTGAGAACGTATATGCAGCCCCCGATGCTGGGGGCTGAATGCCGCGAACCACTTGTGGTGAAGCGTGCGAGGAGTCGGAGACGGGTCGTGCCCTACAGGGGCACGCCGTTGACCATGAACACGTCGTCGATCCACACCGTGTCGGCGCCCGTGTTCACGCTGCCGTCCTTGTCGTAGCGCCACTCGAAGGTGTGCACGCCCGCAGTGACTGGCTGGATGTGCTCGACCGGGCCGCCGGTCCCGGACCAGCCCGCCTCCTGCACCCCGTCGACGAAGAAGAACAGGTCGTCGCAGCAGGACTCGGTGCTCTCGCGGTGGAAGAACCGCATCTCGCCCGCCACGGCGAAGTTACCGGTGATGGTGAGGGTGGAGAGCTGGTTGTGGGTGATCGGCCCGCTGTGCGCGGAGAACATGCCCGCGATGGGGTTGTTGTTGTCGACCTCCCAGCCCTGCGTGCCACCGATGGAGAACTCGGGGGGGACCATGGGGCCGCCCTCGAAGTCCTGGGTGTACTGGCCGCCCTCGCAGCCGCTGGCGTCGTAGGCACAGGTGGGGATGTGGCAGCCGAGCTCGCCGCTGTCGAAGCCGAGCGACGTACAGGTCTGGCCGCCGAGGTCGATGCCATCGCACTGCTCGGGTCCGGCCATGATGCCGTCGCCGCAGATGGAGCAGTCGGAGACGTCGTAGAGGCAGTCGCCGCCGCAGGACACGGTGCCCGCCTGGAAGCCGAGCGTCTCGCAGGTGACGTCCTCGGGGACGGTGCCCTCGCAGTCCTCGGCGAGGTCGACGATGTCGTTGCCGCAGATGAAGCAGCCGAGCGTGTTGAAGCCCTCGCAGGTCAGCAGGCAGCCGAGCTGTCCGCCCTGGTGGCCCAGCGACTGGCAGGTCTCGCCCGCCAGCTGGGACAGGTCGCAGATCTCGTCGCCCTCGATCACGTTGTTGCCGCAGATCGAGATCTCGCCCGAGGAGGCACCGTCGCCGCCCGTGCTGTCGCCACCCGTGCTGCTGGTGGCCGCCGCGCTGGTGGAGCCACCCGAGGTGGACTCGGCCCCGCCCGCGCTCGTGCTGCTCTCTGCCGCTCCGCCCGAGCTCTCCGCAGCCGGCGTGGCTTCGCTGGTGTTCGCGTCGGTGGTGGCCGGGGTGTCGCTGGTCGAATCGCCTGCGCCGTCGTCACTGGTGGTGTCGTCGGAGGGGCAGCCCGTCATGGCCAGGGGCAGGACGGTCCACAGGAGCGTTCGGCGAGCAAGGGAAGTCATGGCCGAAGGCTAACTCGAAGCGGTCGTGCATCGGGTCGCCGGGAGAGGTGGTCGCTCGTGAGATGGCCAGCGAATCGAGGCGACGTTCGCCCGACATCGTCGCTGCGATTCGTACATCTGGCCGCTGGGCATGCTCACGTCGGAACGCTCGCGGACATTGCGCAAGTCCGGGTTTCTCCGAGCCCGGGGGGTGGTGCCCCTCGCTGGCGTGAAGCTGCGCGGGTCGGTGGCGGGTTCTTTGCGTTCGCGCCACCCTCTTCATCGATGATCCGCGCGTCCGACCGAGCCCCCCTCGGGACCCGTTTTGCTCTACTTTCTGGTCGCGAGCCGCTGGCGTACTTCAGGAGCGTCGATGGTCTGAACGCGGAGCTACGCCAGGGAATCGAGCTGCCCCGCATCGCCGACTCCGCCGCGCTCGCCCGCACCGCACTCGACCCGCTCCCGCGCACCCTCGAGCCGGGCGCACGATGGGAGGCTCCTCGCGTGGCCTCGGGCATGACCCTGGTGCTTCGGGTCGGCTACATCGTGACCTCGGATCTGCAGGACTGGCTCGAAGCGTGTCGCGACGGTCAATACGATCGCCGCGACCTGGCGATCATTCTGAACGACAACGCGGCCAACGAGGTGCGCCGCTGGAACTTGAAGGGGTGCTGGCCCAAGCAGTGGACGCTCGCGGGCGTGGACGCGAAGCTCCAGTCCACCGTGTTCGAGGTGCTGACGTTGGTCGTCGAGGACATGCAGATCGCCTGAGCCCGAGCTTCGATGCGCCGCGAGATGGGCCGGGCTTGAGTGCATCTCGACTCTTGCTAAAGTCGGCACCGTGCGGGGTCGGGATGCCTATATCGTCGTCCGAAACACGGTGCGAGTCCTCCGTGATTCGAACCGTCTCGATGACATCCTCGAGGTCGGTGAGGTCACGGGGCGTGCGTCGATGCAGCGGGCCGTCCGGCAGCTGCAGGGCATCGAAGAGGGGCGGCGGTTGCTCGCCGAGCGGCCCGAGCTCAACAGTGCCCACGTCGACCTGGAGACGCTCGCGACGCTGCCCCTCGGCACGGTCGGGCGCCTCTTCGCCGATCACGTCGCTCGATACGGTCTCGACATCGACGCGCTCAATGTCCCTGCGCCCACCGACGCGGACTCGGACGAGCGATACCTGCTGCGGCGATATCGTGGGAACCACGACATCTGGCACACGATGCTCGGGTTGGGCACCGAGGGCCACGAAGAAGTGCTGGTGCACGCGTTCACGTTCGGCCAGCTGCAGTTCCCCATCTCCACGCTGATCATGCTGTTCGGCACGCTCAAGCACATCGTGCTCGAGGGGCGCTGGGACGTGCTTCGCCATCAGATTCGCGAGACCTACGAGCTGGGTCGTGCCTGTGATCCGCTGCTCGCCCTGTACTGGGAAGAGCACTGGGAGACGCCGGTCGAAGACTTGCGCGCGCGCGTGGGCCTGCCCGCGACGACGTAGGTCGAAGGGCAGACGAGAAGGGCTTCCCCGAGTAGGCGAAGCCGCGGCATGTCGGGCGCACCACCACGGTGGTCGACGACGGGTGGGTCTCGTCTTTCGCGGCCCCCATGAGTCGGGCATGATGAGTCGTGGGGGATTCGCCCGGCGGTGTCGCTGGGTCCCGCTCGCGTCGAACGACCATCGCCCGTTGTTCCCCAAGCGGCGGCGTGCGTGGCACGGCCATGGACACGGACATCGATATCGATCGCACCCAGGCCGACGGCGACCATGCGCCTCGGCGCGACCCCGCGCACCTCGAGGCGGGGTGCCAGGTCGATCGTTACCTGGTGCTGGCGGAGGTCGGTGCGGGCTCGATGGGCGTGGTGTATGCGGCCTACGACCCCGAGCTCGATCGCAAGCTCGCGCTCAAGCTCCTGCTCCCGCGGTTCGGCGGAGAGCAGGGGGCGAGCGCGGGTCGAACCCGGCTGCTGCGCGAGGCGCAGGTGCTCGCCCGGCTACGGCATCCCAACGTGGTGTCCGTCCACGACGTGGGCACCTACGAGGGCCGGGTCTACATCGCCATGGAGTTCGTCGATGGCGAGACCATGGGCGCGTGGCTGAGCAATATCAAGCCCAGCCGCGCCGAGATCCTGCGGGTCTTCATGGCGGCCGGACGCGGGCTGGCGACGGCGCACCGGGCGGAGCTCATCCACCGCGACTTCAAGCCCGACAACGTGATCGTCGCGCGTGATGGCAGCGTGCGTGTGCTCGACTTCGGCCTGGCGCGAGCGACCGGCGACGCCTCGGGTGGCGCCGCGCCGCTGTCGGAGCCGCTGGCCAAGCTCAGCCCCACCAGTAGCCTCAACCTCGGCAACTCCAGCGCGCTGTCCACCGAGCTGACGCGGACCGGGGGGATCATGGGCACGCCCGCGTACATGGCCCCGGAGCAGCATCTCGGTCTCGAGGTCACCGCGGCCAGCGACCAGTTTGCGTTCGCGGTCGCGCTGTACGAGGCGCTTTACGGCGAGCGTCCTTTCGGTGGAGACACCCTCCCCGCGCTCGCGTTTGCGGTGACGCAGGGCAAGATCCGCGAGCCCCGTGTCCCGAGTCGCTCCGTGCCTCGCTGGCTGCGTCAGGTCCTGCTGCGCGCGCTTCGGCCCGATCCCGAGGAGCGATACCCCGACATGGAAGCGCTGCTGCGGGCGCTGACCTCGAACCCGCACCAAAAGTGGGCCAAGCGTGCGGCCTGGGTCGCGGGGGCGGGGCTCGTCGCGGGCCTGGCCTGGCCCTCCCCGCCGCCGGTCGAGGCCGCCGCCGCCGATCCCTGTGCCGGTGTCGAGGCGCCCATCGACGCGGTCTGGTCGCCCGAGCGGGCCCGAGCGTTGAGCACCCACTTCGAGGCGAGCGGCCTGGCGTTCGCGGAACTCAGCGCGGCCAAGCTGGGGTCGGCCCTCGACGGCTGGAGCGAGGCATGGCGAAGCCAGCGACGCGAGACCTGCGAGGCGACCCGCGTGCATGCGTCGCAATCGGAGAGCCTCTTCGACCGCCGCATGCTCTGCCTCGACCGCGCCCTCGGTCGTACCGCCGCCCTCGTCGAGCGCCTCGAGAGTGCCGACGACACGGGCATCGAGCGAGCCAGCGAGGCGCTGGAGGGGCTCCCCGATCTCGACACCTGCGCCAACCGGGAGCGGCTGATGTCGGTCACCCCGATCCTGGCGGGCGAGGCCAAGCTCGAGGCGGACGCCATCGCCGAGGTCCTCGACGCCGTCGAAGCGATGATGGTGACCGGGGAGTACAAAAAGGCGCTGACTCTGCTCACCGAGCTGCAGCCGCGCATCGAGGCGCTGGGCGACCCGCTGACGGAGCGCCGTGCGGCCGTGGCCTTGGCCGACCTGCACAAGTTCGCCGAGGACGAGAAGCTCTCGCTCGCCGCGTTCACCCGGGCCTATCTCGCGGCCGATCGGGCGGGGGACGACTGGTCGCGCGTGCGGCTGGCGATCGAGCTCATGGAGGTCTACGGGCACGGTCGCGCCGACGCCGAGGCGGCGGCGCAGTGGGAGGCCATGGCCGAGGCGGTGATCGGCCGCATCGGCAACCCGACCAAGATCCAGGTGCACTTCGCCTTGGCAAGGGGGACGGTGCTGACCGGGCAGGGCAAGTTCGAGGACGCGATCGCGCAGTTCGAACGGGCGCTGGCGCAGGCCAAAGACCCGGAGATCACCCTCTCCACTGCGACGACCGTCGTCATGCGCCAGCGCCTCGCGGTGGCCTTCAACGGGCTGGGGCGTGTCGACGAGGCCGAGGCCCTCCAGAACGAGATGCTCGACCTGCTGATGGACGAGGTCGGGCCCCGGCACCCGCGGACGGCCGTGCTCATCGGCTCGCTGGGAAACAGCGACTTCAATCGCGGGCGCTATGCCGAAGCGGCGCGTCGCTTCGAGGAGGCGGCGGCGATCATCGCGGAGAGCTACGGCGAGGACAATCCCCGCTACTACGACCGGCTCAACAACTACGCGGCCGCGCTGACGGCCATGGGGAACTACCGGGAAGCCGAGCGCATCCACCTGCGGATCCTCGCGTACAACACCGAACGCTTCGGCGACGGCGACCTTCGCTTGACCCACTCGCTCGAGAACCTCGGCAACGCCCTGACCGCCCAGGGGCACCACGAGGAAGCCAAGCGCTACTACCTGCGCTCGTTGGCGATCAAGACCGAGCACCACGGCCCCGACCACCCCACGGTCGCGACCTCCAAGATGAACCTCGGCGTCGCGCTCTTTTCGATGGGCGACTACGCGGGGGCCGAAGCGCTGTACCTCGAGACCCTCGAGACCCTGCGCGAGCGGGTGGGCAGCGACCACGCCGACGTCGGTCTGACCTGCACCAACATCGGCGACGTTCACGAGGCGCAGGGGCGCTACCGCAGTGCGGCCCGCTACCAGGCCGAAGCACTGCGCATCTTCGAGGCGGCGTGGGGCGAGGAGAACATCGACCTCGCCTGGCCGCTGACGGGCTTGGGTATCGCGCGCTTGGGTCTGGGCGACCACACGGGGGCGCTCGAGGTCCTGACCCGGGCGAGGGCCCTGCGCGCGGGCAAGGAGGACAGCCTGCCCGAGGGGGAGCGAGCGCGCACCGACTTCGCCTACGCACGAGCGTTGCCCGCGGAGCGCCGCGCCGAGGCCGAGGAGGTCGCCCGGGCTGCGCTCCCCGACGCGCGGGCGGGTGACCCCGAGCTCGCGGCGAAGATCGACGCCTGGCTCTGACCTCGTGGGTCGACGCCGAACTCGGCGCATGATCGGTCGGCCGCCCATTCCGATCGTGGCCCGTCACGGTGCGTAAACATTGCGCAGCGGACCGCGGAGCGCGTCACCGCCAGGGGGCGTGTGTCGAAGTCACTCGGTTTTCCGTCGGGCATGGCTCGTGCAGTGCACGGACGGATGTCTCAACGCCCCCTTCGGCCGCTCTACGTGTTTGCGCTCGGCGGTGTGCTCGCCTGCACTGCGCGCGAGCCGGGAAGCAGTCCCACGGGCGGAGAGTCGGCGACCTCCACGGCGGGCACGGCCACCACCGACGTCGATTCGGGCACGGGTTCGGTGGACGACACCAGTGACGAGGGGGCTGACGCGGGGTCCAGCGACACCACGGGCGAGCCGCAGTCGGGGAGCGGCCGCTTCCTCACCTTCAGCCGGGGCTCGAACGGGCGAGGGGGCGAGCTGCTCCTGTACGAGTACGTCGATGGCGAGCTGCTGCCGCCGCAACCGGTGAACGACCCGGTGCCGGTCGGCGCTCACATGTTCGCCGTCGACGTCGTCGCACAGGGGCAGGCCGTGGACTACTGCGTCAGCGACATCGAAGACCCATGGAACCAGGATTGCTTCGTCGTCGACCTGTCGCAGAGCGTCCCCGGAGAGCCGCAGTCACTCATCTCTGGCGGTGCCGAGGCTGCCGACGCGGTCGCTTGGGTGAGGTTCGTACCCGTGACGCAGACCTTCATCTACACGGGCTACGCCCCCTCCGACGACCCCCAGATGGTGAACCCTGCCGCGGGGATCTACGCGGCGACCTATCACGACGGCGAACTGGGGTACTCGCAGCAGATATTTTCCTTCGAGCACGGCCACTACTACTCCGAATACGCGGACGTCAGCTCGGACGGTGGCTCCTATTCCCTCGTCTTGTGGCCAGGGACTGGGACCGACCTCTTCCATGTCCACTCCGCGTCGATCGTCGATCCGGACCCGGCTGAAACCCTGATCTACGACGTCACCAACACCGAACACGGTGCGTCGGAGCCCACCACCGCGGCGGGAGGGCAGGCCATGGCCTTTCGCGAGGGCCTGAGGGGGTTTTGGAACGACGAGATCCACTACGTCGACCTGTCGGGTCCCACACCCGCAGAGCCCGTGCACCTCGGCGCGGCGCTCGGGCTTTCGACGTTCGGGCCTCCGTTGTTTTCTCCCGATGGCAACACCTTGGCGTACACGCAGCACTGGTACGCCGAGGATGGGGCTCGGTCGGACTTGTTCCTCGTGGACGTCGACGCCGGGGTCCCGCCGACACCCGTGGCCGTCCAGACCGACCTCGTCGATAGAGTCTCGACGAGCGGCGACCTCGGCTGGTCTTTGGATAGTCGCTGGATCGTATTTCGAGTCGGATCGGTCGCTGGGGCCCGCCAGTACCATCTCGTCGACCGCTCCGCGGCGGGCCAGATTCCTCCGTTTTCGCTCGCCGACGAGCCCGAGGTCGAGCAACGCTCGCAGTGGTTCGACGACACGTCCACGTGGCTGTACTACGAGCAAGACGATGTGCTCACCCGAAGGAACGTCACCGGGGCGGAGCCCGGGCCGCCTCAGACCGTGAGCGACGACGGGATGTCCATCGTCAGCATCCATCGCACTCACGATCCTTCGAGCCTGATGTACACCGCCTCCGGTCCCGGGACCGACGAGCTCAGCCACTGGGTGGTCGACATTGGTGGTGAACAACCGGGCGGGCTCGAGCGAATCGATGCCCCATCGGCCGACGGCTGGCACGTGGTCGACACCCTCGAGCCTGCGTGGGACGCCTCGTTTGCGCTGTACCACGAGTGCTCCCACGATCCGTGCTCGGAAGGGATCTCGCGGCTTCGCCTGGTCGACCGAAACACGGGTCTCTGGGTCGAGGTTCCGGGCGGGGGAGCCACGGCGCTGGCGGTTGCGAAGTAGCCCTCTTCGGGCTTCAGCCGTGCCGGGTCGGCGGGCGCTTCATCAGCGCTTCGTAGAGCGAATGGTGCCCGACGTCGATGTCGTGCCCGAAGCTGATGCTCAGTTCGCCGTTGGCGATGGCCTCGTTGAATACGGGGTCCGCCAAGACGAGGTCCCCCACGATGAGCGCGGCCTTGCGACCCACGTTGTCGGCGCTGAGTTCCGCGAGCGCCCGGGCCCCGATTCGATCGAGCTTGATCTCCACGCCCTCGTGGGTCTCGTTCAGCTGGATCACGTGCTCGCGAGTCACGGCGACACGAGAACGCACCACATAGGCCTGCCACTCGACGGTGCGCTCGGAGCCGGGCCCGGGCACTACACGAGGGCCGTAGCGGATCTGATGGGTCGACGGCAGCTGCCATGGAGCCTCGCGCGAGTCGAAGAATGCCTCCAGGCTCTCGCGGTCCGGGGCCGCGACGGTGACCTGGCGGTCGATCACAACACCACCGTCTCGGCCGTAGCCGGGCCCGAGGGCCACGCGTAGACCAGACGCGGTGCGAAACTGGCCATCCTCGAGCAACGCCATGAAGTACGGCGCTGTAGTGCTCGCAAACGGGGTCTCGTCGTCGACCAGCTGGATGGAGAAGGTCGACGGTCGATCGAGCTTCCCGAGGATGGGCCCCAGCGGCGAGAACGAATCGCTCGATGCGGGCGCCCCCGCGGGCTCGGGACAGGAGGCGTTCTTGCACGCAGGCAAGACGGTGACGGCGGGCGCGGCCAAGGCCACGCCCTTCACGAAGGAACGGCGATGCATGGTGGCAGTCTATGGCCACGCATGTCGTCATCTGACGACGGGCTCGGCATTTGTCGAGCGGCCCGAGGCTGGCCCCCGAGCGCGCCCGTGTTGGCTCATGCGGGGTCGAGCGGCCGCTGCATTCGAGTCTTCCCCGGGTCTGGAGGCGCCGAGGTCCCGGTCGTCATGGCAGACTGTCGCTCGAGATGCCGATCTCCAACCCGACGTGCACGGACCCGAGACTCGGCGAGTTCCGTGCCACTCGCGAAGAGGGGCGCTCGCTCTTCGGCGGGCGCCGACGGATATGGCGGAACTGGCAGGGGCGCTACCGGCTCGCGGGGCGCGAGGACGACGTCATCCTGTCGCTCAGTGGGACGGAGCGCGGGCCAGACCCGGGGCTCGTGGGCAAGACGTGCGCCGTGCTCGACAACCTCGATGCCATCACGCGCCGTATCTCCCGCGCGCTCGCGAAGCGGGGGTCCTCCGCGAAGCCTTCGGACTTTGTCCTGGGCTCGATCTACGACTGGGACGAGGTCGACGAGGTGCTGCTGGTGGAGTACGTGCCGTTGCGCTCCGGGCTGCTCGACGATGACCTCGAGCTGTACTGGCCGGGCGACGACTGGGCCATCGACCATCACATCGTGCTGCGGCAGAGCGATCACGGACTTCGCGGGCGCTGAGAACCATGCGTGTACGGGCACGCCGCGGTCGCTGTTAGCATCGACGTGTGCAAGAGCGCGACCGACAGCGGGCTCGGGTCGACGAGATCATCGCCGAACGTTTTTCGTCCTCGTCGATGAGTGACGCCAAGTGGGTTCGTTTGCTCGACGCCCTGACGGCGCACGAGGGCCTCGTCCAGGAGTGTCGCGCCAAGCTCGTGTGGGACGACGAGATTCGCGACCTCGCCATCGACGAAAAGGAGTTCCAGTTCGACTACTGGCCGCATGCGATGGAGGCGATGATCTCCGGGCGCCCGCGTGGGTGGTACGAGTACCGGGAGCTCGAGTGGATCCGGTTCCCGTCCGGGTCGCAGGATCTGGCGAAGATTCGAGCTACCCTCGATGCCCGAGGGCGTTTCGATCTCGAGCGGTCCGAGGATGGGCTCACGCTCTACGCCTATCGGTAGTCGCTATGGCGGCCACGTCCGCGTGGGTTGACGACGTGTCGGGCACCGATGGCGACGGTGACGGTTTGTCCGGCGGCGGCCCTGCCCCGCCGCCTCGGTGCTTGGTGGAGTGCAGTTTTCTACGGGCACGCTTCATGCACTAGCAGGCGGGCATGCGCCGCCCGAGGTCGGATGGAATGCGGGGAGAACCGTGACGCTGCTCGAACTCATTGCCATCGTCTCCGTATTCGTCGGCGGCGTCGTGGGGGTCATCCTGGGCACACAGTGGGGCGCCGGTTCTGCACTATTGGGGATCCTCCTCGGAGCCGCGGGTGGCTTGGCGCTCGCTTCGACCGCGCTGTCGATCTTCGGGGCATGGGCCAGTCGTCGGTCGTTTCGCGACACTGCGAGAACCTCCTCCGGCCCCACGCGTGCGACCGCGTCGTCGAGGGCACCAGAGCAAGAGGCGAGCGGCCGGGGGCTCGCCTCGCAACGCGCCGGAACAGATCGTTCAAATTGCTCGGAGTGACGAGGTCGAAGACACTCGTCGCGTGCGCCCCTTCGTGATCACTGCCGTTCCATCGACCATGCTGCTGGTGTGTCTGTCAGCGTGCCCGGGCCAGAACGCCACGGTTCGGCTCGCCCCGGGTACCTACGAGCTCGTGTCGGTCACGAACGATGCGACCGATCCTTCGGATATGGCTCCGGAGCTGGACGACGCCGTTCTCGAGGTTGCGGAAAGCCTGGAGAGCGCGACGGTGACCCTCGCCGACGGCACCGTGATCGAGATGGCGCTCACGCTGGCGCCGCGAGAGCAGTGGTCTTCGGGTTGTTTCACGATGGCCAGCCAAGACGAACACGAGACCTACCGGGTCGAGCCTTCCAGTCTGAGCGTGGGTACGGTCGAGCTGGCCGCCGCGGTTCTCGTTGCCGACGACTGCGCCGAAACGGCGGAGCACTTGGTCCTCAGCCAGTTGCTCGATGCCGGTCACTCCATCGGTTGTGACGGCAAGCGTTGTCTCGAGTTCGAGAGGTTGGAGGCCGGCGGCACGGGAGCGCCGTAGCGAGCGACCGGACCGCGATCCGTGGGGTCGTCCGTGCGAGGCGAGCGGCTCCGTAGCTACTCCTCGCACTGCCACGGGGCGTGGCAGTACACGACCTCGGTCCCTCCCACGTCCCGTAGTTCGGGACAGGCGCACCATCGGCTCGTGACGCGACGATAGCCTCCCTGACCAAGCACGCCCTCGAGCGCCGAGAACAGCTCGTCGTCGGGGCGATCCCAAAGCTGGACGACGTTGCAGAAGTATTGGTCTCGTTTGTCCCGGACGATGAGCGCCTGGCCGGCGTTGGAGCCCAGCGCTCCTCTCAACCTGCGGTGGAGGACTTCGGCGTCGCGCAGCATGGAGTTGCTGGAGAGCTGAACCATCCATGGCTCGAGGTCGACCGTGTCGGAGTCATCGTCGGATTCTTCCCAGACCGCGCGCGGAGGGAACTCCTCCTCTTCCTCGGGTTCGGGTTCGTAGCGAGTCGAGGGGACGTACGAAGGCACCTCGGCGGACGCGGAGCCTCCAAAGTCGCGGGGGTTCGCCAAGCCGCACTTGGCCACCGCCTTCAGTTGCTTCGCATCGGTTTTGACTTCGTCGCTGTATCGCTTGACCGTGTCGCGGAGCCCCTTGGCTTGGGGGACTATGCCGTGCAGCTTGCCCATTGCCCAGGCGAGGGCACTCAACAGTAGCTTGGCCGGCATCAGGCGATCATGTGCCAGCTCGCTCTGTTTACGAATCTTTGCATCGTCACCCGAGCGGATGGCTCGTTCCAAGGCATTGGCCTGGGCGGGCAGCTTCTCCCAGGTATCGAGCACGCTCCGTACCGGCCCGAGCCTGGAGGCGAGGCCTTTGACCGCCTCGTCCTTGGCGTGATCGACCAGCGCGTGGAACACGTCCCGCATCCGGGGCAGGCGCGTGAATTTCCCCGTGAGCCGATAGATCTGCGAGCCCACGTTGACGCCTTCGATGAGGTCGAGCACCAGTTTCGCGATTCGAACGACATTCCCCATCTCGCGTAGCCGCTCGATGGCGGCTGGTGACAGCGTGGCCGGTTCGCACTTTTGTTTGATGGGCTCGTCGCTCTCATCGTCGGTCGCCGCAGGGGAGCGGTCTCTCGACGGTATCGCCGACTTTGGTTCCGGCTTGGGCTTGGCTGGCCACGTGTTGCTGGCCTGCGGCTTCGGTCTATCGGGCTTGGACGAATCGCACCCGAGAGTAGGCACCGTGATCGCAAGTCCGACGATGAGGAAGCGGCGCGCATGAATCCACACGGATCTCGATATCGATCGCCGACGGACGACCTGTCGCTGCCGTCGACTTTTTTCTTTGGGTCAATGTGTCTTCGACGCTTGGTCGCTTCGAGGCCACACCCAACCCGTGCGAGTGCGGCCCGAAGCCCCCACTCGTACGTCGTAGTTTTTTCTTTCGATCGTCGTGCAACGAATCATCCGTCCTGGTCGAAAACGGATTGACTCGCCGCCCCCAATACTTCGGCGAGTGGGATTATCCCCATGAAAAAATCCGTAGTCATTCCTGCCGCCGCGCTGCTGTGTTCCATCTCCGCGTGCAGCCGGCCGAACCCCAACTACAACCCCGGCGAGACCTTCGCGACTTTCGGAGGCACCCACGGGGACGACCCGACCACTGGCGGCGATGAAGAAGGGGTCGACGAGACCGCCGAGGATACGCCCGAGCCTCCCATGTACGGCCTGTACTGGTGCACCCGCGCATATGAGGCCTCCTACACCCCCGCGGACGATCCCGTCGGCGCCGAGCCGGTCGCCCACGACGATGGCACTGCGCCCGAGGGCTGCCAGTGCGTCCAGCACGACACGGACGTCGAGCTGTGGCTCTTCGCAAACTTGGTCGACGACGAAGTGGTGATCGATCAAGCCGACGTCGAGGCCGAGCTCGGGGCCGGCAGTGATCTCGCCAACGCGATCCTGCAGCTTCGCAACGACATCTACAACGATACCCGTGCCACCTGCACTGGCTTGGTCCCGGGGGACGCGCTCGATAGCACCTGTCTCGATGCCGACCTCTTCGATGCCGACCCGGCCACGCCGGAGTTCGAGCCGACCGGGATCTACCGGGACAACCGTATGGGTGAGTCCGATTGCCTGCCTCCGCCCGTGGCGATCGGGGTCGAGTGCGAGTTCGACGACTACGTGACCCAGATCGAGCGGCGAGACGGCAACTTCACCGTTCCGTCGCAGCTCGTCGACGGCTACCTCGACAACCCGAACTGCCTGATGATCGAAGGATGGGCGGCACGCGTCGACGAAGACGGCATCGCCAAGCTCCACGGCATCCAGGCCGGCGATGCGCTCCACCGTCTCGGCCTACGCAATGGCGACATCCCGCTGTGGGTCAACGCGGGCGATGACAAACACCCCCTGGCGACCGTGACGGGAGCCATGGATGCGGTCGCGGCGTTCGCCAACGAGACCGACCTCGTGCTCGAGGTCGAGCGTGGTGGGACCGAGGTCCAACTCGGGTACCATATCGAGCGATGAGCGTGGCTCGCCCCAACCATGGCCGCCCCGTCGATGGCGTCAGGCTCGCCCTCGTCATCGTCGCGGTCGCTGGGTTGGGGTGCCAACCACCGGGCACGCCTACCCGGGACCCTCCCGAGCCCTTCGAGATCATTCACACTCACGAACTCGTCGAAGTCGGTGCCGATCCGAGCCTGCCCATCTGCGGGGGCTCGCTGGACTACATCGATCGGTTCGTCGAGCACTACGTCGACCACTCCTCCCTCGGAGTGCTCGACGAGCCGGTGCGCTTCTTTTACGTCACCGAGGAGCTGGCCTTCGAGATCTGCGGGCGCTTTGCCTGTGCGGGTCGTGGGCATGCCTACTCCCCGTGGCTGACGCATCCCCACGAACTCGTCCACACGATTCGCCACCGACAGCAGCAGCCGCTCGGGCACAACTTCTTCGAAGAAGGCGCCGCCCAGCTCTACGACGCCACGGTCGACCCCTCGTGGCCGGAGACCTTCACCATCACCGAGGCCCTTCAGTACCCCCAGGCGCTGGCGGGAAGTCACTACGATCAGGCCGGACACCTGATGAGCTTCGTTCGCCATCGGTGGTCCTACCACGCCGTCGAGACGCTCCTCGACGAGATGGTCGACGTGACGACCGAACCGGAGCTGGAGGACGGCCTCGTGGAAGCGCTGGGCATCGGCATCGACCAGCTCGACGCCGACTACCGCGAGCACTATCCCCGCTGCGATGGCATCGGCTGGCGAGAGATGCCGATCGAGTGCTCGAGCGACCCGTTGCCCTGGGTGCGGGACGAAAACGGGCGTGGATCCATCGATCGAGACATTCCCGACTTCGCCTGCGGGCACCCCGACGCCATCGGTCCCGCCGAGGGGCGAGTCTGGACGAGCTTCACCTTCGACGTCGAGGAACCCGGGGAGCACCTCATCCAGATCCCGGACATCGCCGGGATGAGCCTCGAGCTCGGCTCGTGTGATCTCGGCTGCGACCTCGGTGTCGCCCAGTGGTCCGATCGCGAGGACTTCGGCACCATCCTCGAGCTCCCCGCCGGACGCCACGTCCTCCGACTCAGCCGAGCCCTCGACGACCCTGGGCCCGTCGGTTTCCATCTGCTCGGGCCTCCCACCTGAGCCGGGCGGTCGGCGCTCAACCCAGAAACCGCTTCAGCACGTCGCCCGTCGCGTTCACCCAGTACCGGGAGCCTGCGGGGACGTGCTCGAAGAAGTTCTCGTACTCGCTCGCCCATCCGTTCGGCACGTGGTCGACGAACGAGGTCTGCTCCGGGTGCAACGACCAGAGCTTCTTGGCATCGAAGTCGACGAACAGCATCGGGAGGTGATCAGCGATGTCGAACCACCCGCTGGCGGTTACGGCTGCCTTTTCGAGTCGCTCGCCGAGCCGTTGCTGTGAGACGCGGAACTCCGTCATCCGAGCGAGGAACTCGGTCGCCGTCGTCTCGTCGACGACCGGGAGATCGAAGCGTTCCGAGAAATCCGTCGCATCGACGTCATGACCGGCCGCGATGAAGGCGTCGGCCCACTTCTTCTGGTCGAGGATCCAGAACTCCGGGGCGCTGTCGTACCACCCGATCGTTCCGTGATGTTTCGCGACGACGATCATCAGTGCGCCGATGATACCGGGATCGCGAGTCCTCGCGACGTGCGCTGCCGCGAGCCATGTTGGAGAGTCTCGTTCTCGGCGCCGGGATCGCGGGTGAAGATGGCGAGCGACCGATCGCCGCTCGGCTCAGTTGCAGCCCACGCGTTCCGTTGCGACCACCACGTCGTCGAACCAGAGCTCGTTGTCGAAGTTGCTGAAGCTGTGCCAGCCGATGATGAACTCGTTGAACTTGTCGGCGAGGAACTGTTCCCCCAGCGCGCCGTTGTTCCACTGTGACGGGTCATTGACCACGTGCACTTCGACCCCGTCGCTCCACGCTCGCACCTCGTGGTTGGCCTGGTCGGCGAGGAACGCCACCTCCACGCAGTGCCAGGCGCCCGCAGTGATCTCCGGCCCCCGGTCCCACGACTCCATCGTCGGGGAGATGTCGTCGCTCGGCACCTCGTTCGTCCCGATGACCCCCTTGATCTCCCCGAACCGAACTTCGTCGTTGGCCTGGCCGACCGACGCTCGCACTCCCAGCAGCGTCTCGTGGTTGTTCCCCGGGTTCGCCCCCAACTTCTCGGTGAGCCACACATACGTGCGCACGTAGACCCGATCGACCCCCGGCGGAAACGGCCGGGTCAACATCGCGGGCGTCTGCCCTCCGACCACGTGCAGCGATCGCTCGCCTTGCCGCGGTCGGCTACCGTCCGCCAGCGCGAACGCCATCCCCCCGGGGTCGTTGTTCATGTTGACCACGTAGCCCACGAAGCTGTCCCAGCCCGCGGGTACCGTGCCCTCGCCCGCGCCCTCGAAGTCCTCCTCGAACAGGATCGTCTCGGGATCGGGCCCCGTCCCGCCCCCCGTCGGCCCCTCATCCGTGCCGTCGTCCAGCCCGGTCGCCGAGTTGGCGGAGGTTGCATCGTCCGCCCCGCTGTCGTCCGTATCCGAGGCGTCGTCGGCCGCCGTCATCTCGTCGTCGGCCGAGCTGGCCAACGCGGTGGTGAACGTCGTGGTCCCGGGCTGCGGCTGCGAGTCACGGTCCGTGTTCTCACAGCCGACGAGCAGCATCAGGGGGGCCATCCCACGAAGGACTCGATCTGCGCGCATCGAGCAACGGTTTGTGCAAGGCACGTACCACGCCTCCGCGCGAGCGGTTTTCGCTTCAGCGGGGGGTGTGTCCGGGTGTTGCGGGCACGATCCTTCCGGTTGGGCGGATCAACTTCGACCCACCCTCGTGGTCGGCGGGGCATGTGTTGCGGCACGAACGGCAGCGGGTCGTCGACCCACTTCACGGCTGGCGACGATGGGTGAAGCAAGAACGGCGGCGGGTCGTTCCACTTCGCGGTCGGCGACCGTTGTTGAAGCAAGAGCGGCAAAGGGTCGCGGGCCCCGGGTGCTCGTGCCGCCACGCTCCCTTTCGCTACGCCGAGGCAGGCCGTCAGTCCGGCTGCTCGGTGGGGCGCATCAACACGTCGTGCACCTGCACGTGGTCGGGTGCCGTCACCACGTAGAGGACCGCCTGGGCGATGTCTTCGGGTTCGAGCACCGTGTACCGTCCGTACGTCTCCGCCGCTGCCCCCGGGTCGCGGTCATAGACTTCCGCGAACTCGGTACGGACGAAGCCCGGACTCACCGCGCTCACTCGGATGGCACTGCCTGCCTCCCGTAGTTCTCGCCGCAGCCCCTCGGTCAGCGAACGCACCGCGAACTTCGTGGCCGAGTACACACCGCTCTCGAGTGGAACGCGATGAGACGCCATGGACGAGATGTGCACCACGTGCCCCCGGTCACCGCGGCGCCGCATGTCGGAGACTGCCTCCCGCGTGCAGATGCACAGCGCGAGCACATTGACGTCCAACATCTCCCGCCAGTCCTCGGTCGCGCCGCTGAGCAGCGGTGCGTTGCGACCGAGCCCGGCGTTGTTGACCAGCAGGTCGATGCCGCCGAAATGCTCTCGGGCGGTCGCGAACGCGGCGAGGATCTGGGGTTCGTCGCGTAGGTCGCAGGTCAGCGGGAGGACTCGGGTCTCGGGGTGGCGGCTTTGGAGCGACTCGGCGAGCGCCTCGAGTCGGGTGGCGCGGCGAGCAAGCAGGACCAGGTGAGCGCCGGCTTCAGCGAGGGAGCGCGCCACGGCCTCGCCGATGCCGCTCGAGGCACCGGTGACCAACGCGACACGGCCTGCGAGAGCGGATGAGGGCTTGGTCATTGTCTGCCCCATAGCATGATTTCGAGGACCGGTGATGGGCTCGGTTTCCGAGGCCCTCCACGACGCCGATTTCGGCATGCGTGTCAGCCTGCTCGAGACGCAGGCTCCGCCGATGGACGATGAGACGGGTTTCAGCGTGATGGTTGGTCGTAACCGGGAAAGCTCGGCGTTTCCATCGAGATGGGGTCCCCGTCGATGTCCGTCTGCGGGTCACCGTCTTGCCACATCGCGATGCCTTCGAAGGTTTCTCGGCCCAAGTCGCTGAGCCGGAAGTCACCCATCGCAGGGTCTTCGAACCACGAGACATCAAACGCACCAACGACGGTGTTTGATGGCTCATCGCCACCGTCAGTGCCGCTATTGGTGAGCATCAGCTCCTGGCACTCACCGACCGAGTCGGGATCTTCCCCGACCAAGATGCTATTTCGAACCATTCCTGAGACCGACCCCAGGCAGCGAATCGACATCTGCGGGTTTGACGAGTCGTTGCCCGCGATAGTTGTGTATACGGCCTGGAGGTCTGTGCCGTCTAAACTCAGACCTCCGAAGAGCGAGGAATTGTTACCGTTGGAAGCTATGACGCTAGTCTTCAGCACTACTTGCGTAGTAGCGCCAGCTGCCTCGATCCCTCCACCGTCATTGTTGGAGAACATCGAGTTCAACAAGTCGATCGATGTCCCCGAGCCACTGATAGTGGCCCCTGTTCCATTGTTATTCGAGACCACAGAGCGCCGCAGGTGAGCCGCACAACCGCCAGACACCGTCAGCCCAACGCTGTCATTGTTTCGGACCTCGCTATCATCCAACCATACCGACGACCCCGAGCAGGCAAGGCCGCTACCGGATAAGTTGCCTCCGATGGAAACACTGCCGAAGTACACGATTGAGTCGCTGCCATTCTGCAGAAAGCTGCCACTCGAGGTGCCGGTCAGAATCTGAGTCCCATCACCTATGATCGCGACCTCCGCGTTCGTCGTAAAATCGACGGATACGCCCGTGTAGTCGTCGATACCGCCCGTCAACATCAGGACTCGGTCCCCGCCGTCAGGCACGTTGTCGAACGCATTCACCAAGGCAGTCCCGTCGGCGATCATCTCGACCTCGCCAACATCAAAGCACCGCCCCACATCCGGCCCATCGAGATGACACGCACTCTCGGGGCAATGCGCATGCTCGCTGCACGCGACACACTCATTC
>JBCCHT010000074.1:0-29077 GCA_039028615.1 Myxococcota bacterium
CACGGGTGCCGATGGGCTTCTCGAGCGGCACGTCGGGCTCGGGCGGCTGCTCGGGGTCACCCCAGGGCGGGTTGCCGCCGAGCACGATGTCCTTATTGGACAGCCAGCCGTTGATGTAGATGCGAAGCAGGTTCGCCCGATACGTGAACCATCGATCCCGCTCGACGGGGTACGACAGCAGCACGTCCTTGAAGCGTCGGAACGCACCCTTGCCGTCTATCGCGAGCACGAGGCGCTCGCGGAGGGCGTCGTCTTCGACGGACGACACGAAACGCTCCATCCAGCGGTACTGCTCGCGGGACGAAGCCGGATCGAGGTGGACGAAACGCCCTTCGGAACGGCGAATGAGCTGGCGTTTTTCTTCGTCCTCGGGCCGGCTGTCGACGATGGTCACCACCTGGCCGGTGGAAAGGTCGAGGTAGCTATGGGTCTCGGGGGCGTTGTGCTCGAAGGCGGTCTCGAGGGTAGTCCAGTCGGGGTTGGGGGCGTCAGCGCTGATTCTCATCAGTAGGTCACTCCATGCGCGTGCGAAACCCGGCAGGTCACTCCGGTGGTCAGCCGTCGCGCCGGGGTCGGTGGGTCGGTGCAGAAAGAAGAATGACTTGCGCACACAGGCGCACAAGTCGTCATGAGAATAGACCTCAGGTCCAGGGCGCGGCAAGGCGCGTCGTGGACCACGATTGAAAGCGAGGGTCCTTCACCTCCAGAAGCTGCCAATTATCGTTCGATCCTCGGCCCTTACTGAGTTTCGTGGGGTTTTCCCTCTCCGGGACGGGGCGGCCCGCCAGGGTTCGAGTACGGGTGCCGCCGTCCGCTCGGTATCCTGGGCGCCACCGATGACCGAGCCTGCCCCCATCCTCGAGGTCGAAGACCGGCTGCGCCAGCTGCACCCGGACGCTCGCTACGAGCTGAATTTCGACAACCCTTTCCAGCTGCTGGTGGCCACCATCCTCGCCGCACGCTGCACCGACGAGCGGGTGAATCGAGTGACCGCCACCCTGTTCGAGAAATACCCGACCCCGCAGGACTACGCCGACGCGGACATCGAACAGCTCGAGCAGGACGTGCGCCCCACGGGCTCGTACAAGACCAAGGCTCGCTCGGTGCAGGGCACCGCCCAGGAAATCCTGGCCCGCTTCGGTGGCGAGGTCCCCGCCAACATGGAAGATCTCATTACCTTGCCGGGCGTCGCCCGCAAGACGGCCAACGTCGTGCTCAACATGGCCTTCGAGATTCCCTCGGGCGTCATCGTCGACTCGCACGTGGCCCGGGTCAGCCAACGCATGGGCCTGACCACGCAGAAGAAGGGCGACAAGATCGAACGCGACCTGATGGACGTCGTGCCCAAGGGCGACTGGACGCACTTCGGCCCCGCCATGGTCTTGCTGGGTCGCTACACGTGCAAAGCTCGAAGCCCCGGCTGCGGCGAGTGCATCATGGCCGACATCTGTCCGAAGATCGAAGGCTGACCGGCGGGAGCACAGACATGGACGCATCTTTTCGATTCCCCGGCGATTGGCACGAGGTCCTCGCGGACGAGTTCGACAAGCCCTATTGGCAGAAGCTCTCCGAGTTCATCACCGCCGAGCGCGAAGAGCAGGAGGTCTTTCCCCCCGAGGACGAGGTCTTCAGCGCGCTGGACCTGACGCCCTACTCCGAGGTCCGCGTCGTGATCCTGGGGCAGGACCCCTATCACGACAACGACCAGGCGCATGGGCTGTCGTTCTCCGTCAAGCCCGGCATCAAGATCCCGCCGTCGCTGCGCAACATCTACAAGGAGCTCAACGCCGACCTCGGCTGCACCATCCCGGACCACGGTAACCTCGTGCACTGGGCCACGCAGGGGGTGTTGATGATCAACGCCGTGCTCACGGTGCGGGCCCACCAGGCCAACTCGCACAAGAGCAAGGGCTGGGAAAAGCTCACCGACCGCATCATTCGGGCGGTCAACGAAAAGGACGACCCGGTGGTGTTCCTTCTATGGGGTGGGTATGCCCGCAAGAAGGCCAAGCTCGTCGACACCGACCGCCACGGCCTGGTCGAGGGCGCCCACCCTTCACCGTTGTCGGTGAAGAAGTTCATGGGCAGCAAGCCCTTTTCGCAGGTCAACGCGCTGCTGCAGGACAAGGGGCGCGAGCCCATCGACTGGGAAGTGCCGCCGCTGGACTGAGCCGCTCAGGAGCGCAGGCGCTGACGCAGCTGGACGAGCTCCGAGCGTAGCTGCAGTGCACCGATGCCGCCGCGCTCGACTCGTTCGATCAGGCGATCGAGCTGGCGCAGCGCCTTGCCACGACGCATCCGCTCGGCCTGCTCGTCGGCTTCGGCCACCACCACGATGAGCGGCTCGGGACCTTCGTCGTCCTCGAAGTCTTCGTCGTCGTCGTCTTCGTCGTCCGCCTCGGCTTCGGCTTCGGCGGGCTCGACCTCGATGACTCCAGAGACGGTGTGCGACGGCCGGTCGTCGTCGCTTTCGCCGCTCTCGGCCGCCTCGTCCTCCGTCGTCTCGTCCGCGTCGGCCTCGTCGGTGTCGGCCTCGTCGACCGCTTCGGGCTCTTCCCCGGCCTCGGCCGCCTCGCCCTCTTCGACCGCCTCGTCTTGGGCGGCCTCGTCTTCGACCGCAGGCTCTTCGGTCTGCGCGGCCGCCAGCCGGGCCCGCAGCTGCGCGACCTCGGCCTCGAGCTCATCGACGGGGCGCGCCCGGCTGTCCCGAAGCTCGCGCTCGATCTGCTGCACCTTCCAGCGCAACGCCTGATTGTCGGCCAGCGCCGCCTGCAGCCGCTCGTGGGCCTCGGACGCCTCGGGCGGCGCTTCGTTGACCGCCCGCGCCAGGCGATCGCGAAGCTCGGTGGCCTGGCGCTCGAGCTGGGCCTGCTCGGACTCGAGGTCGTCGACCTTCTCGAGCAAGGCCTGGCGATCGATGGCGGCCAGCTCGGCCTGGCGCTGGGCCTGCACCAGCTGACCCCGCAGGGCATCGTCGCTCGACGCGACGATCGACCCCGCGTCGGCGGGCAGCTCGACCAGCGTCAGCCCCTCGGGCAGCGGCGGAGCCTGACCCGCGACGGCGACGTACTCGACGAAGCGAGGCGCCTGCGAGCCCAGGGTGTTGTCGAAGGACAGCGGGACCTCTTCGTCCTCGGACTCCCCTTCCTCTTCACCACCGCCAAAGTCCACCACCCCGGCCATCGGCGGGCGATAGACGCCGAAGATCCGGCCGCCGCCGAGTTGCTCCTCGAGCAGGTCGCTCAGCGCCTCGAAGGTGATGTCCTCGTCGTCTTCGTCGTACAGCGCGCGGGCACCGATGATCACGGTGCGGCCCTGCTTTGCACGTTGGGCCAGCTCGGCTCGCAGCTGGGTCCCGCCGGGCACGTCGTCGCTCAGCGCAGCGAGCTCGACCAGCGCGACTTCCCAGTCGCGATGCGCCACCACTTCGGCGAAGCTCGCCCGCGGCAGAAAGCCGGTGCCGGGTCGGGCCTGCGCCAGCTCGCGTGCCACCGCTTCGTCGGCGACCGCGACCCACGTGCGGGCCTTGGACGCGCGCGGCACCAGAGCATCGGCCAGCTCTCCCAGCGGCGACTCGTCGTCCGCCGGACGCGAGGACCCCTCGCGCAGCGTCGCCTCGAGGCCGGCATCCACGATGACCCGGGCGCGGTTGCGCCAGAGATCTTCGGCAAATGCGTAGCGAACCGCCCAGCGCAGGTCGTCGGTCATGGTCGGCCGGAGTCTTAGCTCGGCCCCGGACGGCTCGCAACGGTCAGCCTGGGCCCCCTGCGATTGCCGTGCGTTGCGGCACGCGTTCCGTCCCCCGCCCCGGTCGGAAGAAGCGCGATGGCGCGCCGCCAGCCGGCCGTGGGGCGGTGTTTGGCCGGCGCGAGGGTGGCACCACGGCCTGCTAGACTTGCCCCGCGGGGGCTGTCGTGACACACGAAGGTCCTTCCCGCCCCCAGCGTCACATGGACGACAAGCTCCGCACCAAGCTCCAGGACATCGCCGAACGCCACGAAGAGCTCGGCGACATGCTCTGCGCACCCGAGCTGGCCGAGGACAAGGCCCGCTTCCTCGCTGCTTCGCGCGAGCACGCCGAGCTGCGCCCCGTGGCCGAGGCATTTGCGCGCCACGCCCAGGCCGAGGCCAACCTCGACGAAGCCAAGGAGATGCTGTCCGACCCGGACATGAAGGAGCTCGCCCAAGAGGACGTGCAGCGCCTTCAGGCCGAAATCGCCACGCTCGAGGACGAGCTGCAGCGCGCGCTCATCCCCAAGGATCCGAACGACAGCAAGAACGTCGTGCTCGAGATCCGCGCGGGCACGGGAGGCGAAGAAGCCGCACTCTTCGCCGCGGACCTGTGGCGCATGTACACCCGCTTCGCCGAGCGCAACCGCTGGGAGGTCGACGAGATGGGCATGTCGGAGGCCAGCGCGGGCGGCTTTCGCGAAGTCACGGGCCTCATTCGCGGCAAGGACGTCTACGCGTTCCTCAAGTTCGAGAGCGGCGTGCACCGGGTCCAGCGCGTGCCCGCCACCGAGTCCCAGGGGCGCATCCACACCTCGGCCGCCACCGTCGCGATCATGCCCGAGGCCGAAGAGGTCGACATCGAGATCAACGAGGCCGACATCAAGCTCGACGTGATGCGAGCCTCGGGCGCGGGCGGGCAGCACGTCAACACCACCGACTCCAAGGTCCGGCTGACCCACATTCCCACCGGGCTCGCCGTGGAGTCGCAGCAGGAAAAGTCGCAGACCAAAAACCGCGAGATCGCCATGGTCTTGCTGCGCAGCCGCTTGCTCGACCTCGAGATCCAGAAGTACCAGGCCGAGCGGGCGGCCGAGCGCAAGTCGCAGGTCGGCTCCGGCGACCGCTCGGAGAAGGTCCGCACCTACAACTATCCGCAGGATCGCATCACCGATCACCGGATCAACCTGACCCGACACAACCTCCCGTCGTTCATGGATGGCGACCTGAGCGACGTGCTCAACGCCCTGCGGGCGCACGACGAGGCCGAGCGTCTGGCCGACGCGCAGCGCGAGTAGGCCGGGCGCATGGTCAAACGATCGGTCCAGGTCGAGATCGCCGGGCAGCGGCTTTCGATCCGCAGCGACGAGGGGCCGCAGTACGTCCAGCAGCTGGCCGACTACGTCGACGCCCAGCTGCGACAGCTGACCCAGGGGCGCCGCAGCACGCCGAGCATGCAGCGGGTCGCCCTGCTCGTCGCGATTCAGATGGCCGACGAGCTGTTCCGCGAGCGCGACCTGCATCGCCGGTTCCGCGCCCGGGTGGCCGACAAGCTCGCCACGCTGCGCGAAGCCCTGGACGAGCACGAAGCGCAGCTGCAGCCCACCGCGGCCGAGCCTCCCCCGGACACGGCCACCGAAGAGTGAGCTACACGGCGGGGGCGGGCATGTGCTCGGCGAAGAATGCCAGCAGCTTGTCCCACGCCACCGCTTCGGTGGGCGCGTCGTACTGCGCCCGCATACGCGAGTACTTCGAAAGCTTGAACAGCGGCCAGTCGTGGTCGTTCATGAACGAGTGCCCCACGCCCGAGTGCATCAGCAGCTCGTGCTCGATGCCCAGCGTCTCCAGGTGCTCGGACAGGCGCTCGGCGTGCGGCCGAAACGAGCGATCGCGTTCGCCGTACTGCGCGAGCGTGGGGCACAGCCCGCTCAGTCGCTCGGCGCGGCGCGGGACCGCCCCGTAAAACGGCGCCGCCACGGCGTAGTGGTCGTCGGCTGCCGCCAGCAGGGCAAACCCGCCGCCCATGCAAAACCCGGTGATGCCCACACGATCGGCATCGACTTGCGGCATCGCAGCCAGCTGCGCCCGCGCGCTCGCGATGACCGGCAGTGTGTGTCGGCCCTGGCGAAACACGTCGAGCATGGTCCGCACGGTGCAGCCGACTCGCTTGCCGTCGTACAGGTCGGGCGCGAGCGCGACGTAGCCGGCCTCGGCGAAGCGCTGGCAGTGACGGCGCGTGTCGGGCATCAGGCCCACCAGATCGTGGATCACGATGACCCCGGGAAAGGGCCCTTCCCCCGGGGGTCGAGCGAGGACGCCGGGCCTGTCGTCACCGCCCGGCAGCGATACTCGGATCTCGTCGATCATCGGGGGCACGCTATGTCCCCCGCCTGGCTCGTGTCGATGGCGGAATCGGCGCGGGTGTCTTGACCTGCTCGCCCCTGCCCCGCCTATGCTGCGCTGGTGTCGCTGCTCGTTCGCCTTGCCACCCCCGACGACGCCGAGACCCTTCACCGGTTCATCTGTGATCTGGCCGACTATGAGAAGAAGCGCGATGCGGTCGAAGTCACACCGCCGCAGCTGCGCGAGCAGATGAGCCAGCCGCATCCGCCCTTCGAATGCCTGATCGCGGAGGATCCCTCGGCCTCGGGCGACGCCGCGCGGGGCTTCGCGTTGTTTTTCTACAACTACTCCACCTGGCGAGGCCGTCGGGGCCTGCACCTCGAGGACCTGTACGTGCCCCCGGAGCATCGCGGCACCGGCGTGGGCAAGGCCCTGCTGGCGACCCTGGCCCGGGTGGCCAAGGAGCGAGGCTGCGCTCGGATGGAGTGGTGGGTGCTCGACTGGAACACGCCCGCCATCGAGTTCTACCGGGGTCTCGGGGCCACCCCGATGGGCGACTGGACCACCTTCCGGCTCACCCGCGACGCGCTCGACGAGCTCGCGACCCAGGGTCAGCCGCTGGGCTGAGCCACGTCGCCCCTGCCCCCTCGGCGCCGCCCACCGATTCGGGTACGCTCGCCGCTCCATGGACGACGTGGAAGCGCTCAAGCACCCCCGCTCCAAGGCCCTCGCCGCCCTCGTCGAACGAGGCTTCGTCGAGCAGGCCTCCGATGCCGCCGCCATCGACCAGGCCCTCGCCGAGGGCATGGTGACGTTCTATATCGGCTTCGATCCCACCGCCCCCTCGCTGCACGTGGGCAACCTGGTGTGCATCATGGCGATGCGGGTGCTCCAGCAGCATGGCCACCGCCCGGTGGTGTTGCTCGGCAGCGGCACCGCGCGCATCGGCGACCCCTCGGGGCGCAACGAGACCCGCAAGATCCTCGACGAGGCGACCATCGACTCGCAGGTCAAGTCGATCAGCGAGCACTTCGGTCACTTCCTGCACATGGACACGGGCGCGCCCAACGACGCCGTGGTGGTCGACAACCACTCGTGGCTCGGCAAGCTCGGCTACATCGACTTCCTGCGGGACTTCGGCGTGCACTTCACGATCAACCGGATGATCGCGACGAAGACCTACCGCGAGCGCCTGGACAACGAGCAGCCGCTGTCCTTCATCGAGTTCAACTACCAGCTGTTCCAGGCCTACGACTTCATGCACCTGTACCGGGAGCACGGGGTCAAGCTGCAGCTGGGCGGTAGCGATCAGTGGGGCAACATGGTGGCGGGCGTCGAGCTCATCCGTCGCATCGGCGGCGGCGACAAGGGCCCTGCGCACTGCCTCACCTTCCCGCTGCTGACCACCGCCGACGGCCGAAAGATGGGCAAATCGGAGCGCGGGGCGGTGTGGCTGCACCCCGACCAGCTCGCCCCCTTCGACTACTTCCAGTACTGGGTCAAGTGTGACGACAGCGACGTCCGCAAGCTGCTGCTGACGTTCACGGACCTGCCCGTCGCAGAGATCGACGCGCTGTGTCGGGCCGAGGGCGCGCAGCTCCGCGAGGTGAAGCAACGCCTCGCCTACGAGACGACCAAGCTCGCGCACGGCGAAGAAGCGGCCGAGCAAGCCAAGGCCGCCGCCGCGCAGGCCTTTGGGGGTGGCGACGACTGGAGTGCCGTGCCGGCCGTCAGCATCGACGCCGCGCCGATCAAGCTGGTCGACCTGGTCACCCACGACGCGGTCAAGGCGTTCCCCTCCAAGCGTCAGGCTCGACAGCGCATCGAGTCGGGGGCCGTGAAGATCGACGGCGAGCCGCGGACCGACCCCAACGCGGAGCTGGGACCCGACGACTTCCCCCGCTCGGGGCTGCGGCTACAGGCTGGCCGACGTACGCGCTTCCGCGTCCTCGTCGGTTGAAAAAATGAGCCCACCCCCCAAGAAGCGGTCCCCCGACTGCTCGAGCGGGGGGCGGGCTCTCCCCTCAACCCCCCGACCCAACGAACCGTCGAGTGCGGGTGCGTTTCGCCATTCCCCGCGAAACGCTGACGACACCGACCGCTTCATCGAGCCAGCACGGGCCAATTCCCCTTGCCCATGCTCTCGACGGAACTGTCTGTGCCGTGATCCGTAACATCTGAATCTCCCAGAGCATCATTTGTGCTCTGCGCAACGATTAGAACACGGCCGTTTCAATTTTTCGACGAATACGTGGGGCTTTGTGACGCACCTGGTTTGTGGCAAGTCACGCAATTGGGGGCATTTTGGTGCGCTGGGCTACCAAAACTAAGCCGATCTCAAGGTGCGGAGGCGGATCCCGTCGGCTGCGATGCCGCCGTCGATCCTTCGCCCGAAAACCGGCCTGAAAGCCTGTTTTTCTCGACGTTCGCCTCGAGCTCGTCGATCGCCGAGGCGAGCAGCTTCGTCGACGCCCCGGGCAGCCGAGCCTGCTCGCTCAAGCATCGTCGAAAGCGACGCGCGCCCGGCAAGCCGTGCACGAAACCCATGAAGTGACGGGTCACGAAGCTCAGGCGATGTCCCTGCTCGACCGAGCGCTCCACGTAGGGCAGCAGCGAGCGTAGGACGGCGAAGCGCTGGTTCGAATCCACGCGGTTGGTCGGTTCGTCCGCAGGCCAAGGCTCTCCGCGCTCATGGGCGTCGATGAGCGCGTCCGCGTTCGCGAACAACATCGGATCGTCGTAGGCCGCACGCCCGATCATGACGCCGTCGAGCCCCTGCTGCAGGTGGTCGGCGGCTTGGGCCAGCGTGGTGATGCCCCCGTTGATCTCCACGCGCAGCGACGGATGCTCGGCCTTGAGCCGATGCACCCAGGACCATCGCAGCGGAGGCACGGTGCGGTTTTGTGCCGGGCTCAGCCCCTGCAGCCAGGCCTTGCGCGCGTGCACGATGACCCGGTCGGCGCCCGCGTCCGCGACCTGGGCCACGAAGTCGGCGGCGTGCTCGTACTGGTCGAGATCGTCGACACCGAGGCGCTGCTTGACCGTGACCGGCAGCGGCGTCGCCTTGCGCATCGCCTCGACGCACTGGGCGACGCGGGCAGGGTCCTTCATGAGGATCACGCCGAAGCGCCCTTGTTGCACGCGCGGTGAAGGGCAGCCGCAGTTGAGGTCGATTTCGTCGTAGCCCATCGCGGTGGCGACCGCGGCCGCCTCTGCCAAGCGAGCCGGATCGTCGCCGCCGAGCTGGAGGGACACGGGTCGTTCGATGGGGTCGAAGCCGAGCACGCGCGCCTGGTCGCGACCGAGCGCGGCGGACAGCGAAATCATCTCGGTGTACAGCAGCGTCCGCCGGGTGACCGCCCGCATGATCACGCGATAGTGGCGATCGGTGCGATCGACCATCGGCGCGACCGACAGCGGGTACGCGGGTCCGCGAGGCGACTTTGACGACAGAGACATCGGCCGGGGGTGATGGTGCAGCCAGGCGCTCGGATGCGCCAGCACGCCGTGGATGAGTACGCCGTAAATCGGCCTGAACGGCCGCCAGTTGCCGGTTCGAGCCCTCTGGCGCGAAGTGAGGCGCCACATCGGACCTCCGAGCGTAGCCGGTCCGCGTGCTACCGTCGCCGCATGGATTGGTTGCGACTTGGCGTGGGACTGGCACTGGGTACAGCCGTGGGATGTGGTGATGACGCCGCGGGGACCACGGCCGGCAACGACGGCGGAAGCACCAGCGCCGTGGGCTCGACGGGGGCCGACAGCGGCAGCGACAGCTCGGGCAACGCGGGCGCGACGAGCATGAGCGGCTCCAGCAGCGACGACGGGCTCGACGGCTCGACTGGAGACGACGTGCCCCCACCCGACTGCAGCGACTTCATGGGCGCCGCGACGCCGGAGCAGGTCGCCATGACGCCCCGGGACGACGAGGAGGCGGAGCTGCTGGCGATCGAGGCGTCGGAGGAGATCGTCGCGCCCACCGAGCTGTACGAGCGGGCGCTCGCCGACTTGGCGTTGATTCGCGCCGACGCCCCCGAGCTGAGCACCATCCAAGCCCGCCCCCGCTGGAGGCCCGACGAGCTCCGCGTGTCCTTGGATCGAGACAGCGACGCTGCATTGATGGCCGGCACCTATCGCGACTGGGACTGCGTCAACGAGCACTACGGCGTGGTGGAGGTCATCGCCGAGGGGTTCTTCTTCTCGCATGTCTTGCACTTCGAGGGGCGCTTCAACATCCCCTTGGTGCAGCCGGACTACATGGCGGTCGAGACGGTCACCAGCACCGAATCTGCGATCACGGGCGGCGATGGCCCCGACGTGTGCATGTCCATCGATGGCGACCTGCACACCTACATCTTCGACGACGCCCGGGGTGATTGCCCGGCGGGCTGCACCGAGCACGCCTATACCGGGTACACGGTCGACGGTCGGGGAACGCTCGAGCTGCTGGGCGTCTGGGCACCCGATCCCGAGGCCCGACCCGACCCGCCGCCGTGGTTCACCGCGGCCGAGCCCTGCACGCAGTGGCTTTAGACGCGCCCGACTACCCCACCGGGCCGGTCACGGAGCCCAGCAGGAAGCCGGTCATGTCGCTGTAGGTATAGGCGCCGACCAGCCCTCCGACGCTCTCGATCTGGTGCGTGGCAGGGTCGACTCGATACGCCGTGGAGCCGCTGCGGGGAATCGCCCAGACGTAGCCGTCGTAGTCGACCGCCACGCCCCAGAGCATCCCCTCGGGCAGCGTGATGGTGTCGACGACGTTCATCGTGGCCGTCTCGACCGCGAGCAAGCGATCGTCCATCGACTTCCAGATGATGCCGTTGCCGTCGCTCATGCAGCCGCCCGCGTGGCCGAAGAAGCCCTGCCAGTCCTCGATCAACGCGACGTCCCAGGTCTCGGTGATCGGGTCGAAGCGCCCGAGGTGGCGGTTGCAGGTCCAGATGGAGCCATCGGTATCGATGGTCATCCCGTAGGTGTGCTCGGGCTCGTCCCACCAGTCGATCTCGAAGGTGTTGCGATCGACCCGCAGCAGGCGGTTGTTATAAAGCTGCACGATCCACAGGTTGTTGTCGGCGTCGACGGCCGCACCGTAGGCACCGTGACCGAGCGGCAACGGTAAGTCGTCGGGCAGCTCGATCGTCTCGGTGATGGAGCCGTCCTCACCGTCGATGAGCAGGACGTCGGCCGAGTCCGAGGTGTCGTTGTTGCCCGAAGCCCACACCATGGAGCCGACCACCTCGCAGGTCTCGGGATCGAGGACACCCGAGGTCCACGCGACGGCGCGCATGTTGAGGTAGTTGAGCGGGGTGTGCCACGCCCGGCACTCTTCGTCGTCCCAGGCCTGGGTCGTGCCCGGACCGCCGGGCGAGGTCTGGATCCCCGGCGTGCCGTTCGTGTCCTGGCACCGCGAGGGACTGCCGTAGAACTTGGTGAGCCCGCCGTCGCGAGATAGCACCACCGCGTCGTTGGCCCCGTTGACCGAGGTCCGCGAAGGGTTGCCGCCGCCGTCGGGGCGCACCGCGTAGCGGCCCACTTCCTCGAGCTCGCGGGTGTCGATCTTGGAGACCGTGCCCTCGCTCGAGTTGGCGATCCAGATGTACGACTCGTCGATCTTCCCGCCCGAGGGGCACCCCTTCGGGCCGCCTCCGACATCGAAGGTCACGGGCGGTGCCCCGGACGAATCGGAGCCCGACGTGGTCCCAGTGGCGGTATCGAGCGCGCCCGAGCTGTCGCCCCCCATGCCCTGGGTCGCGGTCGAGCCTCCCTCGCCGTCCACCGCCGTGGTCGACCCCGGCTCGACCGAGCCGGAGCTCGAGACGGTGGTCCCACGCTCATCGCCCGTAGAGCTCCCCGCGGGCTCTGAACCGCAGCCGCCAAGCGCCAGCGCCAGGCCGAAGAAGCCACCCCAACCCGCACCACGACGCTTCGACAACCGGCCGCCCATCACGTGCTCGTACTACCACGCGCGCCCCCGGACCGACCATTTCGATGCTGCGAAGATCCATGGACGGCAGTGCTACGATTCGACGGTGACGTCCGGCGACGACGAGACGCTCGCGGCGACCTCGACCGGCGCGAGGTCGGCGTCGTTCGAGGGTCCCGAGCCCGCCCTCGGGACGGTGTTCGCCGGTCGCTACGAGATCGAGGCGCCGCTGGGGCGCGGCGGCATGGGCTCGGTGTATCGCGTACGCGACACCAAGCTCGACGAGGTCGTCGCACTCAAGCTGCTCACGCTCCAGACCGAGCAAGCCGAGGACCGTTTCGTGTCGGAGGTGCGACTCGCCCGTCGAGTCACGCACCCGAACGTCGCACGCACGCACGATTTCGGCGAAGACGGGCCCTTTCGCTTCCTCACCATGGAGTACGTGCCCGGCACGACGCTCGAGCGCATCATCGAACAGCGGGGGCCGCTGTCCAGCGCGGACGTAGTGACTTTCGCTCAACCGATTGCAGCCGGGCTGGCGGCGGCGCACGCGGCGGGCGTCGTGCATCGCGATCTCAAGCCAGCGAACGTGCTGGTGGGCGAGGCGCAGCGCGTGGTGCTCACCGACTTCGGCATCGCCCGGGCGGCCGAGCACGACGGTGGCACCCACAGCGGCATGATGATGGGCACGCCCTACTACATGTCGCCCGAGCAGGTCATGGGCAAGCCGGCCGACGCCCGCAGCGACCTGTATGCGCTGGGGCTCATCATGTACGAGCTCGCGACCGGCACCCGCCCCTTCATCAGTGACAACCCCATGGGCTCCGCCCTGGCGCGGCTCCACAGCTGCCCCGTCGATCCTCGCCGCGACCACGTCGTCGACGATGGGCTCGCTTCGCTGATCCTCCGTTGCCTGGCCCGCGAGGCCCATGGGCGCCCCGCCTCCGCCGACGCGATCCTCGAGCGTTTGCGTGCGGTGGGGAGCTCGGCCTCCACCGACCCGACGCCCGAGCCCAGGCCGACCACCGAGACGACGTCGACGCCCTTTGCTCCCCTGGCGGAGGGCGGTCGTACGGTGGTGGTGCTGCCCTTTGCCTTTCGCGGCGCCTCGGAGCACGCCTACCTCGGCGAGGCCATGGCCGAAGAGCTCATCGACGTGCTCTCGCGAACCAAGGGCCTGCGGGTGCTCTCGCTCGGCGCGACGCGCCGCTTCGCGGAGACTCGAGACCCCGCCCGCATCGGCGAAGAGCTCGGCGCCGAGTCGATCGTCGACGGCACGGTGCAGCATGCCGCCGCGCGGGTGCGGCTGTCGGTGAGGATGATCGATCCCGACGGCACCCAGCGCTGGGCCGAGCGCTACGAGGGCGGCCTCGAGGACGTCTTCGAGCTGCAGGAGTCGCTCGCCCGCCGCGTGGCCGAGGCCCTGCGCATCGAGCTGGACGTCGTCACCCATGGCGTCGCCGCGCCGCCCGAGGCGATCGAGCACTACCTGCGAGCGCGACGTCTACAACGCACCATGCCCTTGCTCGGCGCCGAAGAAGCGGTCGGACTGCTCGACCGTGCTCTCGGGGCGGCGCCCGGCCTCACCCCGGCCCTCGCCGCGCATGCGATGGCCTCGGTGCGCGCGTGGTGGGGCTACGAGGACTGGGAACGCAGCGCAGCGCGAGCCGAACGCGCTCATCGAAGCGTGCTCCGGGCCCAACGCCAGGCGCCCTCGATGGCCGAGACCCACCTCGCGACCGCGATGTGGGAGGTCCAGGGCGGGGGCTTCATCGCGGGGGTGGAGGCGCTGTCCCGGGCGCTCGAGCTGGCCCCCACCATGCCCGAGGTGCACCAGTACTTGGGACAGCTGCAGTGCGAAGCGGGCCGACCCAAGGAAGGCCGTCGGCGGCTGGAGCACGCGCTCGCGCTCGATCCTTCGCTGCACCTGTGCCGCTACACCTTGGCCCGCGTGGCGATGCTGCACGGCGACCCCGAGCGCGCGTACGAGCACGTCGACCACCTGTGGCACTCGCTGCCGGGGCCGCCCGTGCCGGTCATGATCATGGCGCTGCGGCTGTCGCTGTATGCGGGCGACCTCGAGCGAGCCGAGATGTACCGCCAGCACATCGCCGGGGCCGGGGGCTCGGGAGTCGTGGTCAGCGAGCTGTTCGGCGTGGGGCTGGGCAAGACCTCCATCGAGCGGGCCGAGTCGCTGTATCAACGCGCGCACGGGCCCCAGACCAACACCCGCTTCACCACCCTCATGCGCCAAATCGCCGTCGAGCTGTTCACGCGGATCGGACGAACCGACCTCGCCCTCCGGGAGCTGACCACGGCGGCGGACAGCGCGTTGATCGACGTGCTGTGGCTCGAGCGATGCAGCCTGCTGGACCCGCTGCGAGGCGACTCCACCTTCCTCCGCGCGGAGCAGCAGGTACGCCGCCGCGCGGCCGCCCTGTGGAAGAACACGCCGAGCTAGCGCGATGTCCACCGACGACCGAGTCCCCGCGCACTGGCGCCGAGCCTCTCGAGACCTCGGCTTCACCGTCGTCGCCGACCACCCCGTCACGCTCGGCGACGGGCAGTCGCTCACCGCAAACCTGTACCTGCCCCAGTTCGGCGCCCCACGCGGCATGCTCGTCGTGTACCGCTTCGACGACATCGAAGACCACGTCACTCGGCTCGGCGACGATGGCTTCGGCTTCTCCACCCTCGAGCCACCGTCGGACGACGAGCCCTACGACCGCGAGTCCTTCGAGGACATGCTGCGCGACTGGGGATGGTCGGCCGATCCGGCGACGCGCCCCGCGTGGCTCGACGCCCCCTAGCGACCGAAGGCGCCGAGGACGACGGCCCCCCGCAGGCGCACCAACCCTTGCGAATTCAACGACTTCCCCCGCGCAATTCCGAGACTGCTACCCTGCCGCCCGCCATGATCACGTCTCGCTGCACTCTGCCTGCACTGCTGACCCTCGCGCTGGTAGGCGCCTGCGATTCCAAGGACGCCAAGCCCCCGGCCAAGCCCGCCCCAGCGGCGGCGGCCAAGCAGGGCGACGCCAAGACTCCCGACGCCAAGACGCCGACGCCTCCGCACGGCGCTGCCAACCCGCACGCGGCCGCGAGTCCCCACGGCGCCGCCAACCCGCACGGCGGCGGCATGCCGCCCATGGCCAAGCCCAAAAAACCGATGGGTCCGCCCCGCGACGTGACGCCCTCGGGCGAGGTCGCGGCGGAGACCGTGCCCGGCCTGACCTTCTCCGTGCCCAAGGAGTGGGAGAAGGGCACGCCCAGCAACAGCATGCGCGTGGCCCAGTGGGTCTTGCCCGGCCCCGGTGGCGACGCCGAGCTGGTGGTCTTCCGCTTCCCCGGAGGAGCCGGCGGCGTGGAAGCCAACCTCAACCGCTGGAAGGGCCAGTTCACGCCTCCCGAGGGCAAGACCATCGACGACGTCACGACCACCAAGAAGGTCGAGGGCAAGGGCGTGAGCACGACCCAGGTCGACGTGACCGGGACCTACGTGGCCGCCATGACCCCCGGCTCGGAGCAGAAGCACAACGAGTCCGGCTCGCGCATGTTGGCCGCCATCGTCGAGGGCTCGGGCGACCCGTTCTTCTTCAAGGTCGTGGGTCCCAAGGCCACCATGGACGTCTGGGCCGCGCCCTTCGAGACGATGGTGACCACCTTCGCCACGGGGAGCTGAGCACCTCGTGAGCGCCTCGTCTCGCCGCCGAAGCTTCGCGCCGTGGGCGGTGCTCGCGGCCGGGCTGTGGGCGGCGAGCGGGTGCCCGACCAACGAGGGCGAGTCGCCGGAGTCCACCCCCCCGCCCGACTCGACCCTCGAAGCCACCAACACCACCGAGGCCCCCACGAGCACGGGCGCCGCCGACAGCACGGGTCCCGGCTGGCCCCTGCCCACCGACGACGAGCTGCTCACCTGCGTCCGCACGTGCGAGGGCCCCTGGGACTGCTGCCCCCCGAACACGCAGGGCCTGTGCCCGGGGCCGGCCTATCCCTACAACTACATGTGCATCGACGGGCTGTGCGTCACGCCGCCCTGCGTGGCGGACAGCGACTGCCTCGACGAGAGCGAGCAGTGCGTGTCCGTGCGAGGGGCCCCTCGCTGCGTTCGCCTCTGCGACGGCCCCGGCGACGACGACCCCTGCCCTGCGATCGAGTCCGACCAGACCTGCTCGGGCGTCGACGACGAGGGCCAGACGTTCTGCTTCGCCCACTGCGACAACACGGGAGTGTTCTGCGGCAACACCACCTGCGACTCGGCGACGGGCGAGTGCGTGTGCAGCAGCAAGGGCCAGTGCCAGTCCAACTGGGACTGCGTCTGAACTCGTTCCGCGGCGATTCGGTCGAAGCTCGATCTCGCAGCCGAGCTCCCGGTCGAGCGTGGGCACCCAGGGCCATGGAATCGCCAACGATTGCGGGCGACCGAGTATCGAGACGAGACCGGCTCGAGCCCTGACGCGCGGTGGGTTCGGACCCAGGGCCCGGGGCGACCTCGTGACTGGGCCGTGAACGAGGCCGCGGGATTTACATCTCAGTTCGTGTGACGAGTCGGCAACCGTCGGAGGAATACCCTCCGCAACGCTCGCCGTTTTCAACGGCCACCCTCGCCCTGGGAAGGACGACCGTGAAGCTCCGGCCAACCTCAGAGTTTGTCGCCATCGCCACTGTGGTTGGCCTGACCAGTTGCTACTCCGGCTTGCAGACCACGCCGGCCGAGGATGACGGCGCGGCTACCGATACGGAGACCAACGACGCGACCGGATCGGATGGTGACCACGACGGGAGCTGCGAGACGCTCGCCGTAGGTGGCTCTCGCATGCGACGGATGACTCGCAACGAGTACAACCGCACCGTCTCCGAGCTCCTCTCCATCACCACCACGATCGCCGACACCTTCGCCCCCGACAACCGCGCCCGGGGCTTCGACAATCAGGCCGAGGTCCAGGAGGTTTCCCCGGCCGAGATCGCGGCCTGGGAGCAGGCGGCCGAGGTCCTCACCGCCGAGGCCATGGCGGACATGACCGCGTTCGTCGGCTGCGACGTCACGGGATCCGACGAGGACGCCTGCGTGGCGTCGTTCCTCGCCGACTTCGGGCTGCGTGCGTTCCGGCGCCCGCTCAGTGCCGCCGAACTCGACAAGTACACCGCGTTCTACCTCGACCACCGCGCCCAGTCGGGGCCCGAACGCGCGCTCGAGATGCTCGTACAGGCGATGCTGATGTCGCCCAAGTTCCTGTACCTGGTCGAGCCGGGCAGCGAGGCCGAGCCCTCCCCCCTCGACGACTATGCGATCGCCAGCCGGCTGTCGTACCTGCTGTGGAACTCCATGCCGGACGCGACGCTCTTCCAGGCCGCGGCCGCGGGCGAGTTGTCGACGCGCGAGGGTATCGAGGCGCAGGCCCGCCGCATGATTGCCGACCCGCGAGCGGAGGACGTCGTCCGGGACTTCTACTTGCAGTGGATGGACGCCTACGCGCTCGAGGCCCTGCACCTGCCCGAGGGCTTCGACGCCTCGCTGGTCGACTCCACCCGGACCGGCCTGCGGCTGTTCATCGAGGATTGGTACGACAACGGGGGTCTCTTCTCCGAGCTGCTGACCTCGAACACGGTCTTCGCCGACGACGTGCTGGCCGAGTATTACGGCTTGGCGGACGCCTCTGGCGGTGAGCCGATCGAGGCAGCGCTCGACCCCGAGACGCACGCGGGGCTCTTGACCCGGGCCGCGTTCCTGGGCACGCACAGCATCCCGCCGAGCCGGGGCGACTTCGTCCTCAACAAGCTGCTGTGCGCGACGCTGGTGGTGCCGCCCATCGAGATCCCCCCGCCGCCCGAGGGAGAGGAGTATGAGACCCAGCGGGAGCGCTTCGAGGCCCACGCGGCGATGGATTGCGCCGCGGCTTGTCACCGGTTGATCGATCCCCTCGGCTTCACCTTCGAGCACTACGATCACTCGGGGCGCTGGCGGAACACCGACAACGGCCACCCGATCGATGCGACCACCGACGTCGTGCTGAGCTTCGCCCCCGAGCTCGACGGCCCCGTCGACGGCGCGATCGAGCTGTCGGAACGGCTGTCCAGGAGCGAGACGGTCATGGCCTGCCAGGTCGAGAAGTGGTTCACCTACGCCTATAGCCGGCCTCCCCGGGCCGACGACAACTGTGCCAAGGAGCAGCTCGTCGAGGCATTCATCGCCGCGGACGGCGAGCTCGAGCCGCTGCTCGTCAGCCTGACCCTGTCCGACGCGTTCCGCTTCGTCCGCAAGGAGGAGCCCGAGGAGACGAGACCATGACCCGCACGACTCGACGACGCTTCCTCCGCGCTGGCGCCTCGCTGACCATCGGACTGCCCTGGCTCGCGAGCCTCACCCGCCCCGCCCGGGCCGAGCCCGGCGAGTTCCCCCGGCGGGTGGTGTTCCTCATCGGAAGCTGCGGGGTCGTGGCCGACGACTGGTTCCCCGACCAGACCGGAACCGACTTCACGCTGCCCTACAGCCTCGAGCCGTTGCAGGCCTACCAGGACCGCATGCTCGTGCTCAAGGGCCTCGAGAACGCGTCCGCTCGCAACCAAAGCGGCAACCCCCACACCAAGGCCGGCTCCCACACCCTGACCGGGGCCCGGCACATCCCCGGGCAGTTCAACGGGGGCGGAGGCGGCGGGTTCTCGACGCGGATCTCCATCGATCAGGAGCTCGCCCAACAGCCCGGCAACACCAGCCCGGTCGCCTCGCTGCTCACCGGAGTGAACATCGGGGCGGGCGACAACGGCGAGACTCCGCGCGGCCGTTTCTCCTACCTCGGCCACAACATGCCGGTAGCGCCGAGCGGCGATCCGCAGCAGGTCTTCAACCAGCTCTCGGGTTTCACGGGCGGGTCGCTCCCGGGCGAGGATCCCGATGCCATCCTGCGGTTGCGGGCCGAGCGGCGCAGCATCCTCGACCTGGCGATGGACGACATCCACGAGCTCGAGCCCTCGCTGAGCGCCGTGGACCGCCAGCGCCTCGACCACCACCTCACCCACCTGCGGGCGCTCGAACAGAGCATCGCCAACCTCCCCGATCCCGACGACGTCAGCCAGGCATGCGCCGAGTTCGACGACCCTGGGAGCAGCGACGGGATCGAGGACGGCACCCGCAAGATGCTCGAGCTCACCGCCTTCGCCCTGCGCTGCGACATCACCCGCGTGGCGACCTTTCAGTGGGCGGGCGCCCAGTCGTCGCTCCGGTACGGCTTTCTCGAGGGGGTCCCCGACGAGCGGCACCACGGCATCTCCCACAACGACGGCAACGCCTACAACACGCCCATGCGGCAGATCGCCCGGTTTCACGCCGAGCAGACCGCCGTGCTCGCCGACCTGCTCGATGCCGCACCCGAGGGTGAAGGGACGCTGCTCGACAACACGATCATCGTCCACCTCAACACGCTGGGGCGGGGCAACAACCACAGCTTCTCGGACATCCCCGTGCTCACGGTGAGCGGGAGCGGGAGCGGCCTCGACGTGGGGCGCTCGCTCCAGCTCCAAGACCGCTCGCTCAACGACTTCTACATCACGCTGGGTCGAGCGCTGGGCGTGAACATGACCACCTTCGGCGATCCCGAGCATGTGCAGGGGCCGATCGACACCCTGCTGGCATAGGGCGCTGCTCCGCGTAGGTGCTCTTCGGGCTAGCGTCTCTCCCGCTCGGTCGGCGCCGCGACCCCGTTGGGCTCGACATGGAAGCGCGCCGGACCCAGCGAGGCAGAGGCCTCGATCTGCTCCGGCAGACTGATGGTCTCGTGCATGCTCTGCATCTGACACCGCAGCGAAGAGGCGCGGTCGTACTCCGAAAGCCGCGCTGCCAGCTCGACCATCAATGACGAGATCCGCCGGACCTTCGCGCGCTCATCGTCCGTGCGCTGCAGCTGCTCTTCCAGTCGCTCGGCTTGAATCCACATCGCGGTGGTCAGAGCGCTCGCCACCGCCACGCCCAAGCTCCCGGCCACCACCGCCCCGCGATGGCGCCGCACCAGCTTACCCAGGCGATAGCGCAGCGTGTCCCGCCGTGCGTGCACGGGCAACGCAGCCCGGTGCCGCTCGATGTCCTCCCGAAGCTGGTCGACCGACAAGTAGCGCCGGGCGGGATCGGCCCGCAGAGCCTTGAGAATGATGGCATCCAGGTCGCCCCGCAGCTGCGCTCGCACACGAACGTCGCTGGCCGCTAGCTCGACTCGCCCGTCCGCGCCAGCGGTCGATGCCGACGGGACGGCGCTGGGCCGCACGAGGTCGCCGCCATCCCACACCGCCGACGTCGAGGCCTCGTCCCCCGCCGCCCGCGGCAAGACCCCGGTGAGCACTCGATGCAGGATGACCCCGAGCGAGTACACATCGCTCGCCGTCGTGAGCACGCCGCCGCGGTGCTGCTCGGGACTGGCGTAGTCCGGCGTCATCGGCCGCGGCCCCGCGGTCTCGGCCCCCGCTCGCAGCAGCTTGGCGATCCCGAAATCGAGCAGCTTGGGCACCCCCGCCGTGGTCACCAGCACGTTGTGCGGCTTGAGGTCGAGGTGCAGCACCAGCCCGCGATGTGCATGCGAGACCGCCTGGCAGATGTCGAGAAACAGCGCCAGGCAACGGTCGAGCGAGACCCCGCGCTCACAGAAGTGATGCAGCGGAACCCCGTCGACGTACTCCATCACCAGGTAGGGCCGCCCGTCGGGCAGCGTGCCGCCCCCGAGCAGCTTGGCGATGTTGGGGTGATCGAGGTTGGCGAGGATCTGGCGCTCGCTTCGAAAGCGACCGATGAGCTCCTCGTCGCACAGACCGGGGGCAAGCACCTTGATGGCGACGAGCTGATGGAACTCTTCGTCGTTGCGGGAGGCCAGGTACACCTCGCCCATGCCGCCGCCGCCGAGTCGACGCACCACCCGGTACGAGTCGATGACCGCGGGCGCCCCGGCGGGGCGCAGCCGCTCGCAGGCGGGGTTGTCGAGGAACTCGCCCGCCTGCTCGTGGGCGGCGATCAAGGCCCGGGCCTCCCGATGCAGCTCGGTCTTCCCCTCCCCCGCGGCGTGGGCCAAGAAGCGCTCTCGTTGCTCGGGCTCGAGATCCAATGCGGCCTGGACCAGCGCTTCGAGTTCACGCCATTGCTCGGGGCCCGTCACCCCTCGCCGCCCCCGAGTTCACGAAACAACCAGGCCTTGGCCATCCTCCATTGACGCACGATGGTCCCGCGCGAGCACCCCATGAGCTCGGCCGTCTCCTCGAGCGAGTGGCCGCCGAAAAAGCGCAGCTGCACCAGCTGGGCCTTGTCGGGATCGAAGGCGTGCAGTCGCGTCAGCGCGGCATCGATGGCCAGCAGCTCCGCGTCGCACAGCGAGGTCGCGCTGCACTCGGGCTCGTGCTCGAGCTCCTCCCACGACGGTCGCGACGCGCCCCCACCCCGCTTGGCTGCCAGCCGGGCCCGCGCATGGTCGACCAAGATCCGCCGCATGGTGGCCGACGCCACCGCGAAGAAGTGGCGTCGATCCTGCCACTGCACCACCGATTGCCCCGCGAGCCGGGCGTAGGCCTCGTGCACCACCGCGGTGGGCTGCAGCGTGTGGCTCGATCGCTCGGCGCGAAGCTGTCGCTTGGCGATGGCGCGCAGCTGATCGTAGACCGCCCCCATCAGCGCCTCCGTGGCCTGCCGTTCGCCTTGATTCCAGCCGCGGAGCAGCTGGGTGACGGGGGCGGAATCGGCGGGGGCGGGTGCGCAACGGGGGAACATGGCGCGGGTCGATCCGAGCGGTCGCAGCGTTGCTCGAAATCGAGCAAAGCCTGCGCCACGGGACAAAGAAGGTTGTTCTACGACCGATTGACGACGTCAACCTGGAGACACTTCGAGGGTAGACGATCCCACCCGAGCGTCAAGACACCCCCTGCGCCAATCGATCCCTCAGCCGACCGCGCTCAGGTCCATCTCGTAGCGAGTCGCGCTGCGGCGGCGGTACTCGATGGGCGTGCATCCGGCCCACCGCCGAAAGGCACGCGTGAACGAGCTGGTGCGACCGAAGCCGAGCACGCGGGCGATCTCTCCGATGGAGAGCCTCTGGTCGCATAGATGCGCGACGGCGACCTCATAGCGAGCGCGGTCGAGCAGTGCACCGAAGGGCGTGCCCTCGCGGGCGAGGTGGCGATGCAACGTCCGCAGGCTCGTGCCGAGGCGAGCGGCGACGACGGTCGCGGTCACTCCGCCTTCTCCCATGGACTCACGCAATACTCGGCGGACGCGCTCGCTGGTGAGAGGGGTGGAGGGGCGAGGCGGATGATTGGCGAAGCATGAACTAGACATGGTTAGGCTCGAATGTGGAGTCGGATGAGGATTGGAATTGATCAGCGAAGGAACGAGCCGCGGGATGAATGGGCCAATGTCCTTTGCCTACGAGTGTCTAACCGGGTCGAAATTTACGATGCGAAGCGCAGGCTCGTTCGAGGGGAATCGCACGTTTTCGGGGACGAGCGCTCGTTCGACACACTAATCGTGCCATGGGTGTCGCCGAAGATTCGAAATCGGAGCGCTCGATACCTCTTTTGCAGCGTCCCCCCTGATTTCTAACGGCCCAAAACAACAACCTCGACCTTTTCTTCAGTTTCCTACGATTTTCTCGCGAGGCAATGTCGATCTTCGCTCGGGTCCGCCGTCGGGGGGGTACCCATGGCACAGAGCAACGACACCTTTTGTTGGAACGGCATCGTCAGCAGCGACCCCGAGCGGACCCTGGCCTTCTTCCCCGAGGTCTTGGGCTGGAAGGTCCAGAAAGTGGAGATGGGCGACGAGACGGTCTCGATGTTGGCCAACGGCGAGACCCCGCTGGCGCATGTGCGCGGCCCTCAGATGGAGGGTGAGCCGACCTGGTGGAACAACTACCTCCGCGTCGCGGACGTCGACGCCGCATCCAAGGCGGTGGCGGACAACGGCGGTGAGGTGCTCGTGCCTCCCACCGACATCCCGCCCGGGCGCTTCAGCACGGTCAAGACGCCCTCGGGCGCGGCGTTCAGCCTGTTCAAATCCGCCAACCCCGAGGACGAAGATCCCGTGCCCGCGCTGGGCAACATTCACTGGGTCGATCTGCACTCCAAGGACATCGATGCGGATCTCGCATTTTTGCGCGAGGCGCTCGGCCTGAAGACCCAGGAGATGCCGATGCCCAACGGGCCCTACTTCATCCTCAACCCGGACACCGCGACCCGCGGCGGCGCGATGGCGGGCATGAACCCGCAGGCGCCCTCGATGTGGCTGGCCTGGGTGCAGGTCGACAGCGTCGAGGACGTGCTCGGCCGAGTGGAGCGCAATGGCGGCAAGGTGCTCGCGCCGGCCTGGAATGCCGAAGGCGTGGGTCACATGGCGATCGCCAGCGACCCGGCGGGCATTCCCTTCGGCGTGATCAAGCCGCCCGCCGCCAACTAGGCTCGGGTGGGCCTACTTTCCCGCGAGAGCGGAGAGTCGGCCCTCCACGGTGGCGTTGCCCGGACGCAAGCGCAACGAGCGTTGGTAGTACCCCCGCGCCCGCTCGATCCGACCGCGCTCTTCCTCCACACGACCGAGGCTGTAGGTGATCGCCCCCCGCGTACGGTCGCTGCCCCCCACCGACAACCCGGCCAAGCACGCGGCCTCGGCCGCGTCGAGTCGGTCCCCCTTGAGGTGGGTGAAGCAACGGTTCCCCCACTGTTTCGCGGAGCCATCGTGCTCGAGGTCTTCGGCCGCCAAGGATGGCAGCCCGACCTGGACTTCCAGCGGGACCTCGAGCGCCTCGACGAGCGCGGTGTCGGGGTGAAACTCGACGCCCAGCAAACCATCGGAATCGGCGGCGGCGGTCCGTATGCGTCCCCCGTCTTCGTCCAGGACCTGCAGCTCCCCATCCTGGACGACCAGGGCCGCCCCGCCGCCCGAAGGCACCCACCAGTCGTCGTACTCGTCGAGGCCGCCGAAGTCTTCGTCGGTGCCGCAGGGATCGAACTGCGACGGGCACGTCGCCGTCTGCAGCGGCTGCGCGCTGGCGCAGAGGCACTCGACCCCCGCCGTCGCGATGTGTCCGCGGCCATACACGAGATGGCCGCGATGGATCGACCACGCGACGACCTCGTCCCATTCTTCTTGGCAGACGGGCTCGTCGTACTCCTCGTAGGGCAGCTCTTCGGGGGCTTCGTAGAACTCGTCGTCCGGCATCGGGGCGAGGCTCGGGGCCATGTCGGCCTCGCCTTCGCCGCACGCCATCGGGCCCGAGACGAAGTCGGTCGGCTCGGCGGCCCCCGGCCGCAGCTCCACCACCACGCTCGCGCCGTCGTAGATGTTGAGCCCGTTGCACACGTTGGTGTGGGCCATGCCGTTGTCGTAGCGAACGCCCCCCACATACGACGAAGGGCCGACGTCGGGTCTCAACGCCTCCTCGCCGCACTCCTGCTCGTACTCCTCGGGCTCGTAGGGCGACATCTCGATCTCTTCGAGCGTGTCGGGATCGGTGAGGTCGAACTCGGGCTCGGGGAGGCCGTCGGTGGACAGGCCGGGCACGACCACGCAGGGGCACGCCCCCTCGACCCATGGATCGAGCAGGGCCCAGCCGTCGACTCGGCCCTCGCCGACGTCCACCTGGAGCTCGAACATCCCCGAGGTTCCGGGCAGCTCGGTGTAGGGCAGCTCGCCGGGCTCCAGCTCGAGCACGCAGGGATCGTCGAAGCTCGCGTCCACGCAGATCGGAAGCTCGAGTTCACCCCGGCCGGGCACGATCGACACCATCGCCTCGTAGCGGCCGCGCGCGCGCGACCCCGAGTCGGACGGCATGCCGATCCAGTGACCGGGCAACTCCATTTCGTCGACCTCGGGATCGAGCGGAACCACCGTGGTGGAATCGAACGACAGCACCACGAACGCGGGGCCTTTGGTGGAGGCCTCGACCACGGGCTCCGGCTCCGGTTCGGTCACGGGCTCTGGTTCGGGCGGGGGACCGGGCGGCGGCGTTCGGCAGCCTGCGATCATCCCGAGCACCACCAGCAGCGGCCATGGCCCCACGACGGCGCCGTACCCAGGTTCACTCCACCGTGCCACCAATGGACGATACCAGCCGCGCGCTGGCCAATGCACCGCGACGTGGGATCCGGCCGAGCGATGGCGTACCCTGATCTGGCGATGGCCTACGCGAATGCCCAGCTCATCCGGTCCCTGAAAACCACCGCCGCTCGACTCCGCGAGGGCAGCGAGTACCAGTGGGGGCACCTGGGCATGTGCAACTGCGGGCAGCTGGTGCAGACGATCACGGGCGAAGACCGTCACGAGATCCATCGCGCCGCGCTGGCCCGCGGTGGGCAGTGGGACGACCGCGTCCGCGAGTACTGCCCCGATAGCGGACACTCCATCGACGCCATCATCCGAACGCTGCTCGAGCAGGGGCTGACCACGGGCGACCTCGCCGACCTCGAAGGGCTGAGCGACGACCGGATCCTGCGACGGCTGCCCTCGGGACGACGCTATCTCGAACGCAACCAACGCGAGGACGTCATCGAGTACCTCGAGACCTGGGCCACGCTGCTCGACGAGCAGCTGCAGGCCCGCGTCGAAGCGGCCGGGCACGCGGCCTGAGCACGTCACCGACCTCGAACGAACCGTGGTAGGCGGGGGCTTCATCATTGCGCTCGGGCTCGGCTTGGCGCCGATCGTCGCGGAGGGCGAGACCTGCCCGCAGCTCGACCTCGAGACGCGGGTCGGCGAGTACTTGCCGGATTCGGCGGCGAGGCCAGCCGAGGTCGAAGCGACGCTCGTGCAAGAGCCGCAGTCCTGGCGCTTGCAGCTGCGCATCGGGGAGGACGAGCGCGAGTTCGTGGCACCGGATTGCGCGACGGTGGTCGACGCGGCGGCGTTTCTGATCGCCATCACCGTCGACCCCTCGGTGGCCGACCGGGTGCCACCGCCACTCGAACTCGCGGAACCGGAGCCCGAGCCCGAGCCCGAACCGGAACCCGAGCCCGAGCCCGCACCTGAGCCCCCGCCCGAACCGGAACCTGAACCCGCCCCCGAGCCGACACCGACCGAGCCCCCGACTCGCGCTCTGCACGGCCTCGCGAGCGTCGAACTCGGCATCGACGGCGGTGCACTCCCGGGCGTCGGCGCATTGATTCGGCCCGCCGTCGGACTCGGCGGTCGCCGCTGGCAGTGGCTCGTCACCGGAGCCTTCCGCACGCGCGCCCGAGCCTCCGCCCCGCAAGACACCGCGGTGGGCGGAGAACTCGGGGCATGGTCGCTCGGCTCGCGCGGCGGCGGCCTCCCCCTTTCCCCCGAGTCCCGACTGGTCGTGCCCCTGTGCGGCGGGTTCGAGGTCGGCCAAGTCCTGGGCCAGGGCTTCGGCTTCTCCGGCGCCCAGCCGGCCTCGGTGCTGTGGGCCGCGCTGCTGGCCTCGGCGGGGGTCGGCGTTCGCGTGCATCCGCGGGTCACGCTCGTGCTCAGCGGAGAATTCGGGGTCGTCCCGATCCGCAGTGAATTGACCATCGGAGGCCTCGGAACTGCGTTCCAGGTCGGTCCGGTATTCGGCCGGGGCCTGCTCGGCGTCGATTTCCACTGGGGTCGAGGCGCAAAGCGGTGACGGATCAAAAACCCCGCGGGCAATGCTCATCGGTGGGGATCCCCCAAGAGCGGACCGACGACGTCCGGGCTCGGCGTGAGCCCCGGCATCTGCACGCGGTCGGCGACGGAGGCCCCCTGACGCTGTCGTGGGTCTATCGCGAGCATGTGGACTTCGTGGTGCGAACGACCCGGCACCTCGGCGTGCCCGAGCCCCAGGTCGAAGACGTAGTTCACGACGTCTTCCTCGTCGTGCATCGACGCCTGGACGACTACGACGAGCGAGCCCCGCTGCGGTCGTGGCTGTACGGGATCACGCGGCGGGTGGTGCTGCACCACAAGCGTCGCACCAGTCGCGCGCGCGCCCGCGAGGCCCGGGCCCCCGCGCCCTCGCCGGCCCCGAGCCTCGACGAAGGCATCGCACGAGACGAGGCAGCCGTGCTGGTCGAGGCCTGCCTGGCCAGCCTCGACATCGATCAGCGCATGGTCTTCGTGCTCGCCGACATCGAGGGCCTGACCGCGCCGCAGATCGCCGAAGCGACCGGGGTCAAGCTCAACACCGTGTACTCCCGGCTGCGCCTGGGCCGGAGGAAATTCGAACGGGCCTTGGCCCAGCGTCTCGAGGGCAAGGCACCCCCGGCAAAGGGAGCGGCAGGACGATGAACGAGCTGAGCGATCAAACCAAGGCCCTGCTGGCTCGTTATCGACAGGCCCCCGCGATCGACGACGGAGCCAAGCGAGCGCTGTGGTCTCGTGTCGGCGCGTCGGTGGCCGACCAGGCCGAGGCGACTGACAGCCCTCCGAAGGTGGTGTCCATCGATCGCTGGCGCAGCGCCGGTCGCATCGCGGTGGGCTTGGCCGCCGTGGCGGCGGTGTTGCTGCTGATCCGAACCGTGGCTCACTCATCGTGGGTCCAGCAGACCGAGCAAGTGCCCACGAGCGAGCAAGCCGTCTACGGGCGGGCCGAATCCGGCGCGCCATCGAAGGCCATCGAGCGCACCGCCCCGCGCCGAACCTCGGCCTCCAGCGCCGCGGAGACACCACGGCCGACGCCCGAGCCAACCCCGGCCGTCACCCCGCCCGCGCCCGCGCGAGTCTCGACCGCGCGCACGAACCCGTCCACCCCGCCCCGCCCCGCGACGGAACCCAAGGCCACTGCCTCCGCGAGCGAGCTCGCTGCGCCGCCCAACTCCCTCGCTGAAGAGATGCGGCTGATGACCGCCGCCCGCCGAGCACTGTCGCAAGGGCAGCCGGCCCGCGCCCTGGAGCTGCTGGAGCAACACGAACGAACGCATGCCCGCGGGCAAATGGCCGAGGATCGAGCCGCACTGCGCAGCCAGGCCCTGTGCGAAGCGGGTCGCGGCGCCGAGGCCCGGGCAGCCGCCACGTCGTTTCTGGCCGCGCATCCCCGCTCGGCGCACGGAAACCGCGTCCGGGCCACGCTCGATCGTGCGACGAAAGAAAACTGCACGACTCGGTGATGGAAGCCCCGCGCGGCGGGCAATGCCAGGTGTGACGAAGACTAAACACCTTGGATTGTTCTTGCTGGGCGGCACCCTCACCCTCTGCGCCTGCCCCACGACCGACTCCCTCGGCGACTACGAAAGCAGCAGCTCCGACTCCGGCGAGTCCACGAGCACCACCGACGGCGTCACCCCGGACCCGGGCACCAGCGGCACGAGCGTGGGCGGCGAGACGGGCGATACCGGGATGGTCGACACCGGGATGGTCGATACGGGCATGGCCGACACCGGCATGGTGGGCGAGTGCGAGTTCTCGGGCTGCGCCGTCGATTGCGAGTCCTACAACTGCGGAGCCCTCGGCGAGTTCGATGCCGACGGCTGCCTGCGTCAGCCCTGCGGTGGCGCCAACCCCTGTGGTGAGGGCGAGGTCTGCTATCAGCCCGAGCTGTTCGGCGGCTGCACGGGTAGCGCGAATTTCTGCGAGTACGACGAAGAGCTCATGGCTTGCTCGTGCGGCGGCACCGACGACTGTGGCGGCTCGTTTTGCGTGGCCGAGGCCGAGTATCCCGAGCCCATGGCCGGGCCGCGCGGGGGTGCCCGCATCGAGAACGGCTGCTCGCCCGACGACGGTCCCGCCAAGAACTTCCTGTTCGGTCTCCCCGACGACACCTGCGAGAGCCCGCTCATCAAGGGCACCAGCGTCAGCATCACGCTTTACGACACCGACGCGCCGGTCACGGGGACCTTCCCCATCGGCATCCAGAACAGCAGCCTCGAGGGCCAGGGGGTCTACACCGACGACGAGGGGGAGACGTACCCGATCTGGCTGGGCACGCTCACCATCGATAGCTGGGATGCGAGCGGCGCGACGGGGAGCTACGAGATCTGGGCCGGTGAGACGGCGGAGGGTGGCTTCAACTACCTCGCCGATACCTTCACCACGATTCAGGACTGCGGCGGCGATCCATTCTGCGGGTAGACGCTCCGCATCGTCGGGGGCCCCCCGGCCGCGGGCCGCCCCCACGCTCCCGCCGGCGCCCCACAAGTGGAGGGGCTCGCCGG
>JBCCHT010000075.1:0-26994 GCA_039028615.1 Myxococcota bacterium
ACGCTCCTCCACACCCTCGAAGGCCACCGAAGTTCCGTGCGGGGTGTGTGCGCGATGGGAGACGACCGCCTCGCCTCGGCGGGCGACGACGGCACGGTTCGCGTCTGGCGAGCCTCGGACGGCACGCTCCTCCACACCCTCGAAGGCCACCGAGGTTGGGTGCGGGGTGTGTGCGCGGTGGGAGACGACCGGCTCGCGTCGGCGGGCGACGACGGCACGGTTCGCCTCTGGCGAATCTCGGACGGTGCCTCCATCTCGCTGTTACAAGCCAAGCCCGGACGCATCAGCCTGACGCTCGATCCAACCGGACAGTCGTGGCCTATCGCCCTCACGAGAATCGACCGACCCTGGCAGACAGAGTCCATCGACGGCCGCCCGCTCCCCGCCGATCCAGACCTTCACCAACTCGTCTCGTTCATCACGAAGAACGACGCCTACCCTCGCCACCCCGACAAAACGCTCCGCGTCCCGATCCACGCAATCCCCGAAGCCTACGGAAAGCAGTGGAGCTGGAGCGACGACTACCACTCCATCCGCTTCCAGTGGCCTCTCGACCCAGACGCCCGCCGAGCTCTCCGCCACTACGCGTTCGGCCTGCAGCACGCCGACGACCCACAGCCCTAAGACCTCCAGCCTCAGTAGCGCTGCGTTTCTCGATCCCTTAAAACACAGCTCCCCTCCCCCGATATTCGTTCGACTCAGAGTTCGTGGACCGAACCGCCGAAGAAACTTCAGCCGGGTAGGACTCGGACTCGACCTCGAGCGTTCGGCAGCCTCGGGCGCTCCCGCTCATTCGTGTCCGCTCGCGCGACCAAGCTTGCCGCTCCACGTACCGCGTGAAGCCGAGTACCGACGAAGAAAAAGCCTCCCGTGTCATCGACACGGGAGGCTTCCTCTTCGACCCAAGACCGACAGCCTCAGCCCATCCCGACCAGCCGCTTCACCCGATGCGTCACCCGATCCGCCCGCTGCCGAAGCTGCCGCTTCAGCTTCTCCGCGGGCATCAGCACATACCCCCGCCACCGCTCATCCGGCCGCGCCCGAAAGATCGTCGTGTGCTTCGTGTCATCCCACCCCGCGGGCGGCTCCTTCGTGTAGTAGTACGCCGCAAACGACTTGCGCTCGACCCCCTCGGGACACCGCAGCTCCGTCACTCCATGGAAGCTGCTCTCATCGGTCCGAAAAATGACGCACCGGTTGATCACCGGTCGCAGCGACTGATAGCAGCGCCACACATCCTGATCCCAAAGCTCGACCTCCCCGCCCCAGTCGTTGTCCCAGCGCGGGTTGAGATAGATCAGGATGTTGAGCCGCCGTTCGCGACGCTGGCAGAAGCGGCGAGCGTAGCCATCACGCACGCACGTCGGCAGGAATAGCAGGCACTACATCGGGCCTCGTTCGCCGGAAATTCGGTCGAGAACGAGCTGTCGGTTTACCAACTCGAGACGGGGACGCGACTCCACCAGGTCGATCTCGGGGCTCTCATCGACGCATTGCTCGAGACGGGGGGTCAACAGCGACACTCCCCTCCTCGACGAGTACGTGTTGCGGTCGATGGAATACGGCCCAGACGGCCCGACGTTCCTGCTCGAGATCGACCAACGCATACGCGTGGCATTCGAGTCCAAGCCATCGCGGCACGTCACTTGCCACGCGCCATCGGATGGCTGACACCGGAACGACCGACTCACGAGAGGCTCCGTCACCATTGTTGTAGGCTGAACACCCGCGATGAAGACGGCCCGCTACGTTTTTTCGACCTTCTCCGTCCTCTTCCTGCCCCTGTACTTCTTGATGCTGTGGAAGTACTGGGATGAGTTCCAGCGGGAAGAGGACCCACTCGCGCAGGCGCTCGATCTCGGCATCGTCGGGTTCGGTGTCCTGTTCTTGGTGCTTCAGGTCGTGATGCTGCGTTGGGTCTGGAAGCCCGAACGCAGCGAGATCCTGCGCCGACTGTTCTGGGCTGGACTGGCCGTGTGGTTCATCGTCGAAGTAGTGCTGTCGTATTGGTGGTGTTTCGTGACCGGCGCGGATCCCCTCGTCGAGCACACGCCCTTCGTGTTCATGTTCTTGTGCTTCAACGCAGCGCAGTTTTGGGCCCTCCGAAAGATCGGCGTCATGAAGGGTTGAAACGAAAGGCAACCGCATGGCCGCATCGACCCTCGCCACGCGAGATCACGGCGATCAAAAAAGCCTCCCGTGTCGCCGACACGGGAGGCTTCCTCTTCGAACCAAGACCTACAGCCTCAGCCCATCCCGACCAGCCGCTTCACCCGATGCGTCACCCGATCGGCCCGCTGCCGAAGCTGCCGCTTCAACTTCTCCGCCGGCATCAGCACATACCCCCGCCACCGCTCATCCGGCCGCGCGCGAAAGATCGTCGTGTGCTTCGTGCCATCCCACCCCGCGGGCGGCTCCTTGGTGTAGTAGTACGCCGCAAACGACTTGCGCTCGAACCCCTCGGGACACCGCAGCTCCGTCACGCCGTGGAAGCTGCTCTCATCGGTCCGAAAGATGACGCACCGATTGATCACCGGTCGCAGCGACTGGTAGCAGCGCCGCACATCCTGATCCCAAAGCTCGACCTCCCCGCCCCAGTCGTTGTCCCAGCGCGGGTTGAGATAGATCAGGATGTTGAGCCGCCGATGCAGCTCGCGGTCCTGCACGTAGTTGAAGTCCACGTGCACATCGAGGCGCCCGTGCGGCCCGGTGACGTGCATGCCTCCGCCAAGCAGCTTCGAGTCCGACAGCAGGTTGGAGATCCCAGTGATGTAGCTGAGCTCGTCGAGGAAGCTCTGCCCCGAGATCGCGTCGTGAAGGGTCTTCACGGGATCGGGGAATTTCGCCACATCGGTGACCTGAACCTTCTTGCGCTCGTTGACGTAGTCGAACGAAAAACCGCGGCCGCTCGCCGAGTCGAAGGTGGGGTACGACTCCGAAACCGCCTTGGCGAACTCGGGGTCGAGGAAGTTGTCGATACACAGGAACGGGAAGGGCTCGGCCGACTCGTACTGTTCCTTCAGGGCATCTCGATCAAACGGCTGAATGACGCTCATGGCAGGGCTCGCAGCGACCTTCATGCTAGCAGCGACACTCGGATCCATCGGGTCGGGAACGCGCGCGACGACGTGTGTTGTCGCCGTTCACAGCGCCATTTCAGCGGGGCCCGACATGGCTCGGTGCAGCTCGCCCCGCGGCACGGACCGCGCCGCCCCTGAACCCCGCGGCGACAACTGGCCACACAAGCCCCTCAGGGAACCCCTGAAGTATGGATCGACCCGCAATTTCAAGCGTTTGACAGGGTCCAGCACCTCGATCATATCCTTCAGCACCAAGGTTCTTCGTCGGCGCGCACACGGCCCGTTCGCCGCCATCCGAAGAGCCCTTCGCGGACTCGAATCCCCCGCTCGGGTCCGCCAAAAGTCCCCCGCACCACCTCGAATCCCGTGACCACGCCCCCAGGGATCATTTCCGGCCGGATCGCAGACCGCCCTGTCGCGGATCTGCTCCAGTCGCTGCACGAGGCGCACAAGACCGGCGTCGCCCGGTTCCGTACGGCCCTCGGCACGGCCACCGTGTGGTTCCGTGATGGCGAGCTGTACGACGCGGATATGGGCCGCTTCCACATGGAAGCCGCCGTGCTGCGACTGCTCAAGATCCAAGACGGCGAGTTCGAGGTCGAGTTCACAGCGATCAACCGTCGCAAGGTCATCAAGCCGGGCACGGCTCAGCTGCTGGCCGAAGGGCGTCAGCGGGCACCGCGCCCCGGCCCCACGCGCACGGGCTCGCTCCATCGAACCCCCACGCCTGCGCCCGTCGATCCGGCCGGCCGGGGCGTTCGTCGGCGTACCGCGTCGGGCGCACGTCGTGCTTCGCCTCCCGGGGGCGCGCCGACTGCACGCCGCGCGACGCCGCTGCACACCGATACGGACGCGCACACCATCGTCAGCTCGGCGCCGGCCGGGGTCCGTCCCCGCGTCGACTCGGAGCCCAATCGTCGCCGAGGAAGCGACGCTCGTGGACCCGCCGACGAAGAGACGGTCGTCCGCGATCCCTCCGATGGTCATCCCGTGGTGCGCCCCGCCGGGCGTCAAGCTGCGGCGGCTCGACCGAAGACCGGCGGCGCCCGGGCGGTCACCAACTCGGATGGGCCGAACGAGCGCACCTCCACCGGGCCGCGTCGCTCGGTGCGTCGACCCGTGGCGTCGTGGAGCCCGACCGCGGGCGGTGATGCAGCGGGCACGCCGTCCGCCCCCGAGCCGACACCTGCACCCGCCCCTACCCCGGCCCCCGCTCCCGCTCCCGAGGCGGCCCCCTCCGGCACCGGGCGCACGAAGTTCATGTTCGGCATCTCGGGCTCTCCGCCCGCACCGATGGCGAACCCCACCCCGGCGACTCCGGTGCAGCCCTCGCGGCCGCCCCCATCGTCGCCGCTGCCGACCACGCCCCGGCCTCCTGCGTCGTCGCCCATGCCCGCGGCCGCGCCCAAGCCGACGCCCCGCGCCGAGCCTTCGCCTCGCCGACGGACGTCCACGGGTGCCGGCGCGCGTGCTCGACGAGCCACGGCCGAGAAGCGGCGCGTCTTCGAAGAGTCCGAGCCCGAGACCCTCGATCGCACGCTGATGCGGCCGGGCCCCGTACCGCCGCCGCCGGGTCAGCCGGTCCCCTCCGCGCAATCGAACCAAGAGCCGCGACCGCATCGCCCCGAGCCAGCCCGCCCGGAGCCGAAGCCCGAGCCGCTGCCCGTGTCGTCGGGGCCGATCGACGTCACCGTCGTGACCCCGGGTGCTCCCGTGGCCGCGCCGATGCCCGCCGCGTCGCCGATGCCCGCGGCCACGCCGATGCCCGCGGCCGTGCCGATGCCCGCCGCGTCGCCGAGCCCCGAGCCGTCGCGTCGCCCCTCCCCTTCCGCACCGATCGACACCACGGTCGTTCCCACCGGTGCCCCGCGAGACGACAACGCGCCCGTCGCCATCGACGAGGAGTACTCGCATCCCATCTCCGTCCCCACGGCGCCCACCAACCTGGGCCCGGGCGGCACGATGATGTTGGGCGTCTCGCCGCCCACCGAGCGGATGCTCCCGCTCGACCCCGACGCCGACAAGACCTTCGTCATTCGCTCGAGCGACGTTCAGCCTCCGCCGAGCAGCATCGCCAGCCACGTGCAGGCCGAGTCGGCCAGCGGAGGCGGCGGCACGGCGCACGTCGGCCGCTACGAGGTCCTGCTCCGGTTGGCCCGCGGCGGCATGGGTACGATCTACCTGTGCCGCGTGACCGGTGAAGGCGGCTTCCGGCGCCTGTTCGCGCTCAAGGTCATCCGCGAGCACCTCAACAGCAACCAGACCTACGTGCAGATGATGCTGGAAGAGGCGCGCATCGCCTCCCGGCTCAATCATCCCAACGTCGTCCCCATCATCGACATCGACGTGTTCGCCGGCCAGCACTACCTGGTCATGGACTACGTCGAGGGCTGCACCTTCTCGGAGCTGCTCAAGGCGCACCCCAAAAAGCGCCCGCCCGCGCTGGTGGTGCCCGTGGTCATCGACGCGCTCACCGGCTTGCACGCGGCGCACACGATGCGGGGCGACGACGGCTCCGTGCAGCCGCTGGTGCACTGCGACTTCTCCCCGCAGAACATGCTGGTCGGCATCAACGGCACGTGCCGGCTCATCGACTTCGGCGTGGCCAAGGCCTCCGACGCGCTGCCGCAGGGTCGCGGCAAGCCCCGCTACGTCTCGCCCGAGCAGGCGCGTGGCCTGCCCGTCGACCCTCGCTCCGACGTGTTCGCCGTCGGCGTGGTGCTGTGGGCCGCCCTGACCGGCGAGGTACTCTTCGACGGCGACTCCACCGAGCAGGTGCTGCACAACGTCGTCACCGCTCCGGTCCCGCCGCCCAGCACCGTCGGCCTGCGGCCGCCCGCGTGCTTCGACCGCATCTGCCTCAAGGCGCTGCAGCGCAACCCCGCCGACCGCTACCAGAGCGCCGAGCAGATGCTCATGGACCTGCGCAAGGTCGCCATCGCCGAGGACCTGCTCGCGCCCTCCTCCGAGGTCGGTCACTGGGTCCACGAGTCCTTCGGACCCCAGATCGAGCACCGCCGCGTCGCCGCCGGGCTCGGTCCCTCCGCGCCCATGCCCGCGCCCGTGCCGGGCCCCAGCGGTCACTCCGACGGCCTGCCGCAAGACGGCAGCGCCACGGGTGAAGACCTCGATGCCTCGCGCACCATGATGCTCCGGGCCGACCCGGCCATCTACGACACGCCCGCCGAGGAAGAAGACGAAGAGGGCATGGGCCCTCGCGCCAAGATCGTCGTGCTGATCGCCGCGCTGGCGTTCATGGCCGCCGCCGGGGTCACCCTGGTGCTCTACCCCGACCTGCTCCGCGGCGGCTCGCTCGATTCCTCCGGCCAGTACCACGCGTACGGCGAAGAGCCGCCCGAGGGCCTCGTGTACAAAGAGGGCGAAGGCAGCGGGGGCACTCCGGCCGTGGCAGCGCCTGCCGCCAGCACTGGTGGCCCCGAGCCCGCCGATGAGACGGAGGGCGACACCGAGGGTGAGACCGACTCCGAGGGCGAGACCGAAGCCGACACCGAGGGCGAGCCCGAACAAGAGCCCGCCAAGGGCAAAGGCAAGAAGGGCAAGTCCGGCAAGGGCAAGAAGGGCAAGTCCGACAAGGGCAAGAAGGACGACGGCAAGTCCGACAAGGACAAGAAAGACGACGGCAAATCCGGCAAGGGCAACAAAGGCAAGGACAAGAAGGACGACGGAGACGACTCCGGCGAGCCGCCGCCCGACCTCGACGAGCTGTTCAAGGGCCCCGGCAACTGACGCCGACGCCCGGTCGCCCACCGCAACAAAGCTCGCCCCGTCCGGCGAGTTTTTTTGTTTCGAAAGACGAAGGGCGCCCTCCCGCGGGGGGAGGAGCGCCCTCGAGTCGTCGTGACGACCGCTTACTCGGAAGCGGTGATCACCAGGGTGAACACGGCTCCGTTGGCCGAGCCACCGGTACCGCCACCGAGGACGTTGTCGTTGAGCACAGCCTGGAAGCTCTCGGGAACGGCGGGGTTGGTGATGACGAAGATGCCCAGGTCGGAGGTCGAGTCCTCGCCGAAGCTGCCGTCGTCGTTGAGGTAGCGGATGACCGCCTCGGAGCTGTCGCCGGTCGACTCGACCACGGCGCCCGCGATGGGCACACCGTCGGCGCCGCGGACCATGCCGATCGCTCCGCCGTTCTCACCCAGGGGCAGGTCTTCCTTGGCCACGCCGGCCTCGCCGAGCGCGGTCGACCACGCGTCGAGAGCGTCGGTGGGGGCGATCCACAGGTCGTGAGCGCCCGCGCCCACGTCGTAGGAGGAGCCGTCCTCGAGCGGCGCGGACACGCCGGTCGCGGTGAGGAAGTAGCCGCCCGCGGAGGCGAGGCCCACGATGCCGAGCGGGGCCGAGATGGCCGAGTCGGAGGTGCCGTCGACGCGGCCGTCGCCGTCGCTGGTGGCCTCGACCAGCGCCATGGCGCCCGTGGGGTTGGTCGCAGCCTGGAGGGCCGCGGCCACGACCAGGTCGGCTCCGGACACGGGCTCACCGGTCACGAAGTCGAAGATGGTTCCGGTGACGCGGGTGCCACAGTTGGCCGGGGTCTCGGCACATACGGCGTCCTTGTTGACGGGCACGTCGGTGTACAGGGTGCACACGCCGGACATGCAGTCGCTGTGAGCGGTACAGGAATCGCCGACGGCCGCGCCCTCTTCGCTGGTGCCGTTGCACACCTCGGGGGGCGGCTCTTCGGTCTCGTCGGCCGCGGTCTCTTCACCCGCGGTGGTGTCACCGTCGTCGGTCGCGGCATCGGTGGCACCGGTCTCTTCGGCTCCGGTGGCACCGGTGGCGCCGGCGGTGGAATCCGAGCCAGCGCCCGTGGTGTCTCCAGTGTCGTCACTGGGGCAACCGGCGAGCGAAAGTCCAAGCCCAATCATCAAAATCTTGCTGATCTTCATCTAGTTGATCCCTGTTGGTAGACGCGCCCAACACAGGCCCTCCGGAGACGCCGAGGCGGCACCCCCTCCCACAGACAGGCGCGTAGGCGAAGTGTGCGGCGACCGACCGGCCGTGCCAAGGGCGGGTACGTGAACCAGGTCACGCCAAAAAACGGCACTGGAGCCATGCAACGCATGCCTCCAGGCGAAATTGGGACCATGAGGACCGCCGGCGAAAACCCGAAGGTCTCGCCGAAGTCCGCGTCACTCTTTGACTTCGACGTACCCGGCGGGACGTTTGAAAGTGAACTCGCCCTCGGAGAGCCCACCATTGCGCGTGATGCCCGTCAGCTGAAAGCGATTGACGCTCTTGTCCGTGTTGCGAACGACGAACGAGTCGACGCGACCGGTGGCGTCGTCCACCACCAAGAGCAACGTGCGGTAATGGGGGTTTTTCTTCTTCGGTGACAGCTCGATCACCGTGTGCGCGTCTTCCCCGTACGCCTTGACCAAGCGCTCGCTCGCCATCCGCACGCGGAAGTCCTCGACGAGCTGGCGGCCACCGAACAGGAACTTGTCCGCGCCCGCGAAGTCGGCGGTGTCCACGTTGCGCGTGGCGACCTGTCGCAAGTCGTGCTCGACCACCTGCAGCGTCTTCTTGGTGACGTACAGGTCGGGCGCATTCTTGGCGTCGTAGTCCCAGACCATGCGCCCGGGCTTTTTGACCTTGAGCTTGCCCTTGCTGACCGTCTTGGTGCCGTACACCGGGTGCACGTAGGTCTGCTTGAAGTTGGCCTTGAAGTCCGTGGTGGCGTCGTAGAACGCCTGCACGTTGGCCAGCACGGCCGACGCCCCCGTGGGCGCGGGCGTGGTGCCCGTGGCGGGCGGCTCCGTGTCCGTGGCGGAGGGCAGCGCCACCGCGGCCACCAACGGCGTGGGCGGAGGAACCTCGGCGATCACGTCACCAGAGGCACACATCAGACCATACGAGAGTACACAGGCGATGGGGCTGGGCATGGGGTCGGCTCAGTGTAGTGCACGCACCGCCCACGTACGAGATTCAGCCCGGAACCGCGGTTCTGTCCCTATGGGTCCAATCCCCTGGAATCATTCGCCAAATAATTTGGGCCGGGGCGTTCGAAACCCAAATCGCGAGGCAAAGAGTAGGGAACGAAGAACGACGGGAATGGCGCGAACCGCTCGTGGTTTGCCCCATCGCACCGCTCCCTGCCCCCATGTTCTTGCTCCATCTAGCCACCGCCGCCCTCGTCGCCACCGCCCTCGCCGAAGTCACCCGCATGGTGATCGAGGACTGAGAGTTCACGGCCGACGGGGATCGTTCACCCCCGACGCAACGAACGAGCCGCGACCCCCGCAACCGTGCGGAGCTCGCGGCTCTTTTGCGTGCGGCGAAGCTCAGGCCGCGCTGACGAAGACCTCGCGTGGGGTCGTGCCGCGCGAGGGACCGATGACCCCCTCGCCTTCCATCGCCTCGACGATCTTGGCGGCGCGGTTGTAGCCGACGTTGAGCCGACGCTGGAGCATGCTGGTGCTGACCTTCTGCGCCTCGGCGACGATCTCCACCGCCCGGTCGTACAGCGGGTCCATGTTCTCCGGGCGGTCGTCGCCCCCGGCATCGTCCTGCTTCTTGACGATGTCCATGTTGTAGACCGGCTTGGCCTGCTTCTTCACGAACTTCACCACCTCGAGGATCTCGTCCTCCGAGACGAAGCAGCCGTGCACGCGATTGGCCTGCGTGCCGCGGTCCATGTGCAGCATGTCGCCCATGCCGAGCAGCTGCTTGGCCCCCTTGCCGTCGAGGATGGTCCGCGAGTCGGCGTCGGAGGTGACCTGGAACGCGATGCGCGAGGGGAAGTTGTTCTTGATGGTACCGGTGATGACGTCGACGCTCGGGCGCTGCGTCGCGAGGATCATGTGGATGCCGGCCGCGCGCGCCTTGGCGGCGATCCGAGCGACGCACTGCTCGACCTCCTTGGAGGAGACCATCATCAGGTCGGCGAACTCGTCGATGATGACGACGATGTACGGCATCTTGGTGGGCCGCTCGGGCAGGTCGGCCCCGCCCACCACCGCACGCGGGCCGTTGGCGTCGAAGGCCACGCCCGGCAGCTTGGTGCCGTCGGCCCCGTCTTCGCCATGCTCGGCCACGTCCTTGGCGACCTCGTCGGCGGCGATCTGGCTCATCTTCACCTCGTGCTCCCAGTTGGCCTGGAGCTCGGGGAGCTTGCGGTTGTAGCCGGCCACGTCGCGCACCTGGGCCTCGGAGAGCATCGCGTAGCGGCGCTCCATCTCCTGCACCGCCCAGCGTAGGGCCAGCGAGGCCTTCTCTGGATCGGTGACCACGGGCAGCAGCAAGTGCGGGATGCCCTCGTAGATCGACAGCTCCAACATCTTGGGGTCGATCATGATCATGCGGACGTCCTCGGGGCTGCACGTGTACATCAGCGAGCAGATCATCGAGTTGACGCCGACGGACTTACCGGAGCCGGTGGCACCCGCGACCAAAAGGTGCGGCGCCTTGGCCAGGTCGCAGCTGCTGACCTTGCCCGTGATGTCCTTGCCGAGCGCCAGCGGCAGGCGCTTGCCCTTGCCGAAGCCCTCGTCGTCGAGGATTTCCTTGATGTAGACGGTCTCGCGGGTCTTGTTGGGCACCTCGAAGCCGACCGAAGCCTTGCCCGGAATGGGCGCGAGGATGCGGATGCGGATGGCCTCGAGCGCCATCGCCAGGTCGTTTTCGAGGCTCTCGATCTTCGACAGCTTGGTGCCCGCCTCGGGCTTGAACTCGTAGCGCGTGATGACCGGTCCGGGATGGATCTTGGTGACCTTGCCCCGGATGCGGAACTCGGCGAGCGTGGAGACCAAGCGCTGAGCCTGCTCGAGCACGAAGTCGCGGTCGAGGTCGGTCTGCTCGGTCTTGGCCGCCTCGAAGAGGCGACTGGGCGGGAGCTCGTAAGGCGAGGTGCCCAGCATGACCACGCCGGGAATGCCCTCGCGTTGACGCGGCGGCTCGGCGGGCGCAGCCGCACGGGCGGCGACCTTGAGCTGACCGGGGCGCGGCGGAGCCTTCTTGCGGTTGGGGTTGGCCTTGGGCTCGGGCTTGGCTTCGGCTTCCTCCTCGTCCTTGGCCTCGGCCGCGGGCTCGTCTTCCTTGACCACGATCTCGGGGACCTCCTCCGGCACCTCGGGCTCGGGCTCGCGCTTGCGGTTGCCCTTGCTGCTCGAGCGTCGGCGGTTGCCCTTGCCCTTGCTCGACGTCTTGGCCTCGACCTCGGGCTCCTCGTCGGCCTCGTCCTCTTCGTCCTCGACCTCGGCCGGCTCCTCGACCTTCGCCTTCGACTTGCGGCGGCTCGACTTGGGCTTGGCCTTCGACTTGCTGGCCTTGGGCTCGGGCACGGCCATCTCGACCTCGATCGCGCCCTCGTCCTCCACTTCCTCTTCTTCTTCCTCGTACTCCTCGTCCTCGTACTCTTCGTCCTCGTACTCTTCGTCGTAGGCCGCGTCCTCGGCCTCGATGGCCTCGCGCTGGGCTCGGATCATGTCGGCCACGCCACCCACCAAGTAGCGTCCAGCCGAACGAACCCCGCTCCAGGCCATGCGACCGACCGACACCAAGTGGTCGGTGGACAGCGGCGTCGAGGCCAGCAGCCCCGCGCACATCACCGCCAGCGCCACGAGGTAGGTGCCCGCGTGATCGAACAGGCCCAGGCTCACCTCGCCGACCAGCTCTCCGGTCAGGCCACCCGAGGTGTAGCCGTGCACTCGATAGTCGGGGAACAACACGTGCAGCAGGACGCAGCCCGCCGTCGTGGCCACGGCAAAGCCGACGCCCTCGCCGAAGCCCATCTCCATGCGCATGCCGATCAGCGCCTGCACGCCCATCCCGATCACGCCGAGCGCGATGAGGTAGCTGGCCATGCCGAAACTCGCGTAAAGCGCGCCTGCCACCAGGTGTCCGACCGGACCCATGAGGGTGCCGTCGCCGCCCTGGTAGGAGAGCAGCCCGCCGCACATCAGCGCGCCTACCGCCAGCAGGGCAACCCCGATGAACTCGTTGAGCGGGCGCGGCAGCCCGTCAGTCGTCGGAGTGGCGGAACTTGCGCGGTTGGCCTTTTTCTTAGTGGAGGACGCCATCTTCGCCTGATCTACGGGGACGGTGGTGCAAACCCCGCATGTCGTACCTCATCTTACATATCGCTACCATCAGATCAAATCCTTGGCGTTGGTGCTACGGTGCCGCGCAATGCGACGCGCACTCCTCGCTCTCTCCCTGTCTGCCCTCGTGGTCCTGCCGGGCTGCAAGCGCAAAGAGCTCGAGCAGCAGTTGGCGGAGGTTCAGGACACCCTGACCAAAACCGAAGCCGAGCTCGGGCGCCAGAAAAAGGACAACGAGCGACTCAAAGGTGAGAACCAGACCTACCAAGAGCGCATCGCGGAGCTCGAGGGCGAGCTGGCCATGATCGAGAAGCAGCTGTCCGACCTCACCGCGAAGGCCGGCACCACTGCGAAAGAGCTTGCCGAGTTGCGGGCCGAGAAGGCCAAGCGCGAGAAGGAGCTGCTGGTCTACCGGAACCTCATCGACCAGCTCAAAGCACTGGTCGATGCTGGCACCATCAACATCGCGTTCCGCAAGGGACGGATGGTCGTCCAGCTGTCCAACGCCATCTTGTTCGACTCGGGCAAGTCCAAGCTCCGCCCCGAGGGGCGCACCGCCATCGCCAGCCTCGCGACCGCGCTGCAGTCGGTCAACCGTGAGTTCCTCGTCGGCGGTCACACCGACAACATCCCCATCAAGACCGCCCGCTACCCGAGCAACTGGGAGCTTTCGACCGCGCGTGCGGTCAGCGTGGTCAAGGGCATCATCGACGCGGGCTACCCCGCGGGCAAGATCGGCGCCGCGGGCTACGGCGAGAACGACCCGGTGGGTGACAACACCACCGAGGAAGGCCGCGAGCAGAACCGCCGCATCGAGATCATCCTCATGCCCAACCTCGGTGAGATTCCGGGCATGAAGGAGATGCTCCAAGGCCAGAACAAGCGCTAAAGCACCGCGCAAGCGGAGCTTTTCGGGGGCGGCCATGGGCCGCCCTTTTCATTGCGGCACCCGGCGGAGGCTTTTTCCCGGCTGGTCCGAACGCGTTAGATTGCGCGGCATGGGCCAGGCTGACCCGATCGTCATCCCCGACCGCATCAACATGGCGACATGGTTCCTCGACGCGCGGGTCGACGAGGGCCGCGGTGACCAGGTCGCCGTGCACTACCACCCCGGCGGTGATCGAGAGCCTCGGGACCTCACCTATCGCGAGCTGGTGGCGGGGAGCTGCCGGGTCACCAACCTGCTGCGCTCGCTGGGACTGCGGATCGAGGAGCGAGTCCTGCTGCTGCTGCTGGACACGCCCGAGTTCGTGGAGACCTACTTCGGGGTGCTGCGAGCGGGCGGCGTGGCCGTGCCCGCCAACACCTGGCTGCGCTCCGAGGACTACGCCTACTACCTCGAGTACGCGCGACCTCGAGTGGTCGTCGTCGACGCCGAGGTCTGGCCCCAGCTCGAGCCGGTCATCGCCGACGCGCCGCATACCGACCACGTGATCGTGGTGACGCGGGGCGACGGCGCGGCGCCTGAGGGCGTCATCGACTATCACGCCGCGCTCGCCGAGCAGAGCGACGAAGCGACGACCGAGCCGACCTATCGCGACGACTTCGCCACGTGGCTGTCGAGCAGCGGCTCCACGGGCAAGCCCAAGTGCGTGGTGCACATGCACCACGAGTTCATCTGGAACACCGTCGCCTATGCCCAGCGCACGCTCGGGCTCACCGCCGACGACATCACCATGGCCGCGCCCAAGCTGTTTTTCGGCTATGCGCTGGCCTCCAACATGCTCTTCCCCTTCAGCGTGGGGGGTCGCTGCGTGCTCACGCCCCAGCGACTGCCGCCCGCGGAGTACTTCGATCTCATCGAGCGCTACCGGGTGACGCAGCTGGTCACCGTGCCCACCAACATCGCCAAGCTGGCGCAGGTGCCCGACACCGACCAGCGCGACCTCGGCTCGCTGCACTCGCTGGTCAGCGCAGGCGAGGCCCTCCCCGCTCGGCTCTATCGCGACTGGAAGGACCGCTTCGGCGTAGAGATCTACGACGGCATCGGCTCGGCCGAGATGTTCCACGTCTACATCACCAACCGACCGGGCGACGTGAAGGAAGGCAGCCTCGGGCGCATCGTCGACGGCTACAGCTATCGGCTCATCGACGACGACGGCAACGCGGTGCCGGCCGGCGAAATCGGGACCCTGGTCATCGAGGGGCCCTCTGCCGGGCTGATGTACTGGCGGATGCGGGACAAGAGCCGACAGACCTTCTGGGGTGATGCGGTCAAAGGCGGCGACAAGTTCCACGTCGATGACGAGGGCTACTTCTGGTACTGCGGGCGCGGGGACGACATGCTCAAGTGCTCGGGCGTGTACGTGTCGCCGCTCGAGGTGGAAAACTGCCTGCTCGGGCACCCCGCGGTGCACGAGGCGGGCGTGGTCGGGTATCGCGACGCGGCCGGACTCGAAAAGGCAATGGCCTACGTCGAGCTGGTCAACGGCCACGCGCGCACCGACGGACTCGAGGAGGAGATCATGAAGTACGCACGGGAGAACATCGCCCCCTTCAAGGCGCCGCGGCGCATCAAAATCGTCGACGACCTGCCACGCACGGAGACGGGGAAGATTCGCCGCGCCGCACTGCGGGAGCTGGCCGCAGGCAAGGGGGACGCATGAGCGACGAAGTGACCCAAGCACCCGTGACCCGCCCGGCGGGGCCGGGGCGCGCGACCGCCCTGGTCGCGATGGCCTATCCCGACGTGGAATCGCTGCTCGGAGAAGAGCGACCGAGTGTCGCGATCATTCCGACCGGGAGCACCGAGGCGCATGGGCCTCATCTTCCGCTGTGTACCGACACGTTGATCAGCGACGAAGTCGCGCGACGAGCCGCCGACAAACTCGCCGCGGCGGGGTGGAACGCGGTTCGGTTTCCGCCCCTGCACTACGGCGTAACGGACTATGCCGCGAGCTTCCGGGGCACCACCACGATCTCGCGCGAAGTCATCCACGGCTTGGTGCTCCAAGCGTGCATCCAGGCGCATGAGATGGGCTTCACTCGGGTGACGATCACGAACGCGCACCTCGAGCCCGGGCACATCGGCACCTTGCGGGCGGTGACCAAGGAGTTCCAAGGGATCACCGGGCAGCCGCTGGTGTTCTCCGACAAGACCCGGCGACGGAACGCAGAGCGACTGACTGCCGAATTCCAGAGCGGATCGTGTCACGCGGGGCAGTACGAGACGAGCCTCGTCATGGCGATTCGACCGGACTGGGTGAAGGGAGACGTTGCGAAAGCGCTCCCGGAATTCATCGTTCCGCTGCACGAGCACATTGCAGCGGGAGCCGCGGACTTCGTCGCATGCGGGGTGGAGAACGCTTACTGCGGCAACCCAGCCGGAGCCTCGACCGAGGAAGGCGAGCAATCGCTGAAGACGTTGTCGACGATGGTGGTCGAGGCGGTCGAAGGAAGCCTCGGGTAGTTCGAGATCGGCGGCGGGCTTGGCGTCGCTCGGCCGCGCCCCCGCCCAGCCGAGCTCGTCTTGCGGCTCATGAAGTCCGTCGCGTACGATCGACGGCGACTATGTCGTTTCGAGGTCGATGGCTTGCGACTCCTGTTTTGTTTGGCTTCTGCGCCTGTTTTGCGCCTGACCGAGTGCCGGCCGACGGCGAGACGGATGCCAGTGGATCGTCCGGTTCCGGGGGCATGACGGCGGCGACGCCCACCTCGGGCACTCCCACCTCGGGCCCCACCGCCAACCCGACCGGAGACATGACCGAGACGGCGAGCGCGACCGCCACCGACTCCAGCGACGGCGGACAGGACGAGACCGCTGCCGTCGACACCGAGCCCCCCACGGTCCTCTCCGCGTCGCCTGAAGAGGGCGCGACCGGGGTGCTCGCAGACGTGCAGATCGTCGTGACCTTCTCCGAGGCCATGGATCCGGCGACGACCGAAGCCGCGTTCAGCTCCGAGGACTTCGACGTCACGGCCGCCACCTTCGAATGGGACGGCGCCGGGTCGACCCTCACGGTCACCCCCCGCGAGCCTCTAGCGTACGCGCAGGGTGCCGACGACGACGTCGTGCCGCTGGCCTACGCGTTCTCGATCTCCACCGATGCCCAGGACTTGGCTGGCAATGGGCTGCTGGACCCACTGTCGAGCAGCTTCGAGACGGCGCGCCACATTCAGGCCTCGCTGGAGCGCGTCGCTTCGCTCTCCGGGCGCATTCGCGACGACGGGACCGTCAGCACCGAGTTCTTGTCGATGGGCGACGACTTCGACAACGGGTGGTCCCGCGGGCTGCTCACCTTCGAACTCGACGACCTGCCCAGCGATGTCCTCGAGTGGAACTCCGCCATGCTCAGCGCGGAGCAGACCAGCATCACCTGCTCGGGGTTCTCACCCGACCCGTATCCCGATCTCGGCGACCTCGTGGCGTTCGACGTCACGTTCAACGTGCTGAACGTGGCCGCCACCGAAAACGCCGGCCTCGAGATCGGAGTGTTCTCCGACAGCCCCGCGCTCGAGGTGAAGTCCATGGACGTCAGCGACGAGGTCGAGGCGGACGTACGAGCCCAGCGCACGCAGTTTCTGCTGCGGTTCGACATCGACACCGACAACGACGAGAACCGGGACTGCGTGGCCTTCGATATCGAGACGGCGATGCTCGCGGTCGACTTTCTCGCCGAGTAGCTGCCCTGGGTCGCAGCGGGCGGCGACGATCGGCGCCGCCTACTCCAGGCTCACCACCACATTGCCGCGTTTGCGACCGGTGTCCACGCGGCGGTGGGCCTCGGTGATGTCGTCGAAGGCGAAGACCTCGTCGATGAGCGGGTTGAGGACGCCTGCCTCGGCCAGGTCGGCGAGCTTGGGCAGGTGCGCCGGGTCCTCGTCGGCCGGCCCCGCGATGATCTGACGGCTGAAGATCGAGCGCAGCAAGTCGCCCATGGAGCCGTTGATGACGAGAAACCGACCCCCCGGTGCGAGACGGGGACGAGCCTTGGCGGAGGGAATGCTCGCCGTCGTATCCACGATGATGTCGTAGGTCTCGGAGGACGTCGTGAAGTCGGTCTGGGTGTAGTCGATGGCCTCGTCGGCACCGAGTCCGCGCACGAGCTCGATGTTCGCGGTGCTGCACACCGCGGTGACATGGGTGCCGAAGTGCTTGGCGAGCTGGACCATGGCCGAGCCGACCGAGCCGGACGCACCGACGACGAGCACGCGCTGGCCCGGGTGCAGGCCCCCGGCTTTCTCGATGAAGCTCAGCGCCGTCGACCCCCCGAAGCACAACGCGGCCGCCGTCTCGAAGCTGAGGTTGGCCGGCTTGCGAGCGACTCGCTCGGCGCGCACGGGCACGAACTCGGCGTGGGCGCCCATCTTGCCGCCGGGAAACGCGAACACTTCGTCGCCGACGTTCCACTCGGTCACCCCCTGCCCCACCGCCTCGATGACGCCCGCGAGCTCGGTGCCGAGGATCCTCGCGCGTGGTTTGCGAGCGAACAAAAAGAAACCGATGAGACCGAAGCCGTCCGGCACCGTGGCGCTGCGCATGCGCCAATCGCCCGTGGCCACCGTGGTCGCGTGGGCGCGGATGAGGACCTCGCCCGGCCGGGGTTCGGGACGGGGAATTTCGGCGATTCGGACCACCTCGGGCCCGCCGTAGGCGTCTTGGACTGCTGCTCTCATGGCATTTGGAGGGGGCTGAGGCCTGATCTGGCAGGCTTACAGCGTAAGCTTGGCTTACATCGTAAGCTTGTCAAGCGCCGTGGCCAAACTGAATCGAAAGCGGGTCCTCGCCCGCGCCATGGCGTTCGCGGATCAGCACGGGCTGGAGTCGCTATCGATGCGCAAGCTCGGCCAGCAGCTGGGCGTGGAGGCGATGAGCCTCTACAAGCACGTGAAGAACAAGGACGACCTCCTCGATGGGCTCATCGAGCTCGCCCTCGACGAGATCGAGATCCCGCGCGAGGACGACGGGTGGAAGGACGGCATGCGTCGTCGGGCCCGCTCAGCCCGGGCGATGTTCGCCCGACATCCATGGGCGGTCAGCCTCGTCGAGTCCCGGGGCAACCCGGGGCCGACCGCCATGGTCTACTACGACTCCGTCATCGGCTGCCTCCGTCGCGGTGGGTTCGACATCGCGGGCGCAGCCCATGCGTTCGCCGTGCTGGACGCCTTCGTGTTCGGCTTTGCGGTCCAGGAACGCAACCTCCCCTTCGACAGCTCCGAGCAAGTGGCAGCCCTCGGCACCGAGGTCCTCGCCCAGCTACCGCAGGATCGGTTCCCCTACTTCACCGAGATGCTCAAAGAGCACGCGCTCGCGCCCGGGTACAGCTACGCCGCCGAGTTCGACTTCGGCCTCGAGCTCATCCTCGACGGACTCGAGCGACTGCTGCCCGGGTCGTCCTAGTCGGCGAGGCAGTCCGCTTCGGTCGCCCCCGGCCATAGCCGGATGTAGCCGAACGACGCCCGTAGATCGGGCGTGATGGAGGGATCGGGCTCGAGGCCGTCGCTGTTCCAGCCGTTCGCGACCAGGCCCACTTGCAGCGTGTCCGGCAGATCGGGTCGACTGAACTCGTGGGTCTGGGTGAACGACGACTCACCCGCGAGGCGGCGGGTCAGGATGAAGCGCTCGCCGATTCGGCACATTCGAAGACGACCGCGGTTGGGTCCCTCGACCAGGGTGAGCATCGACTGCGAGTCGACCGTCGTCTTCCCCTCGCTGCCCACGAACTCGGCCTGATACCCGAGGTTGTGCATGATCCAGTTCTCGAGCCCCGGCTGGTGCTCCGGGTCTCGCACCAGCAATCCCGCCGAGTTGAACAGATGGGTCGGCGCCGCCTCCGGGTCCCCCGTGTTCCCCGCCTGGACGTCCGTCTCCACGATGAAGTCGCCGGAGACGAGCTTGAACAGCAGCGGGCCGTCGAAGTCCCCGAACCAGCCGTCGCGGGTCGGCACGATGGTCAGCGCCCCGTCGGTGCTCTCGTTCACGTCCATCGTGGAGTACTGCGCGTCGCGGCCCTCGTCTTCGTGGCCGCGGGTCCACTGCGCCAAGGTGGCGACGTCGTCGAACTCGTCGGAGAACGCGGGATCCACCTCGTCGGGATCGAGCCCCTGGTCGCCTCCGCCCCCTCCCCCGCCGCTGCTATCGGCCGGTTCGGCGGTGTCGTCGTCGCTGCCCGCGTTCGAGGTTCCGGGATTGCCGTCGGTCAGCGTGGCCGCGGCGTCATCCGCCGTGCCCGCCTCCTCGCCACAGCCAACCACCGCGAGCGCCAACGCGCCGACGAACCCCGCCCCGCACATAGTCCAGTTCATGAGCCGAGCCTAGCATGGGGCCCTCGGCGAGCCCGCGAGGAGCGACAGTGCCCGCGAACGGGTGGCGAACGATGCTCCGACGGCCGGTCCATCGACTGCCGCCCGGCCACGAAAATCGCTCCAGGTCGGGATGTAACGGACACGCCCGTGCGGGGATGAGGACCACGTGCACACGACTCGAAACTGGAAGCCTCGCCCCTGGATCCTCGGGCTGCCTCTGCTCGGCTCGTTGGGCGCGACCGGGTGTACGGACCCGCGCTGCGAGGACCTCGAGGCTTTGCCGCAGGGAGACCGAGTGCAGGTCATCGGCGACTCGGTCTTCGATTCGAACGCCGATACTTGCGGCGACGTCGGGGATCACCTGTCCTTCTTGCTCGGCGAGCAAGTCGTCGACCGGGCCATCGGCGGGCTCCTTCTCGACGATCCCGACGGCCTCGACATCGCCGATCAGTACCGCTCGCAGGGACACGCCTGGGTCGTCGTCGACGGCGGCGCCAACGACCTGCTCACGCGATGCAACTGCGACTGCGGACCCGAGATCGACGCCCTCGCCTCCGAGGACGCCAGCGAGGGCGCGATGGTGGACCTCGTCGACCGTATCGTGGCCGACGGCTCCTCCGTCGCGATCCTCGGCTACTACGAGGCCGTCCCCGGCTCGGAGTTCGGCCCGTGCCTCGACGAGCTCGAGGTCATGACCACGCGGTACTCGATGATCGCGGAGCAACATCCCGAGGTGACCCTCGTCGACGCCCGGCCGCTCATGAGTCCGCAGCAGACGCCGAGCGCCTATCAAGAGGACGGCATCCACCCCAGCCCCGAAGGCGCGCTGCTCATCGCCGAGGCCTTTGCCACGGTGATCGGCGAGCCCTGAAGCCAAGGGGCTCGAGCTAGCCGGACACCACGGGAGTACAGCGGGTCACGCCGTCTTCGGTCGCGACCCAGTGCATCGGTACGTCGTGCGACTCGGTCGGGATCGGGCCCTCTGGAGGATCGAAGAAGTCCGCGAAGCACACGCCCATGCGAACGGGGTGCTCGAGCGTCGCGACCGACTCGAGCAAGCGATCGTAGTGCCCCGGCCCGAAGCCGATGCGGGCGCCCTGCGAGCCGAACGCCAGACCCGGCACCAACGCGAGATCGATGGGGCCGCCGACCGGCACCGATTCGAACCGAAGCTCGTCGTCCCGCGGTGCCGGTTCGAGCAACCCGAACGCGGCCGGGGCCAGCTGCTCGGTGCTCGTGATCTCGACCAGCACCGAAGACCCCGCCATCGCGTCGACCACCCGCGGCAGCCACAATCGCCGCCCCCCCTCGAGCGCCGCCTCCAGAAGCGGCCGGGTATGGGGCTCCCCGCGAACCCCCACGAACGCCGCCACCCCCTTTGCCCGCGTCCACGCCGGATGGGCCAGGATGGCGTCGACCAGGCGCCGCGACGACAGCGTCGCAACGGCGGGAGGCAGCGCGGCTCGACGAGCCCGCAGAGCCTCCCGCAGGCGGGTTTTCGCGGGGTGTGGGGGCACGCCCGTAGCTTGACACGCACGGCGCCACGGGGCTTGCTCCAAACGTCGGGGGCGTGATAACCAAGCGGGCCCAACTGCGGGAGTAACTCAGTTGGTAGAGTGTCAGCTTCCCAAGCTGAATGTCGCGGGTTCGAACCCCGTCTCCCGCTCCACGAGAAAGCCCCTTCGGGGGCTTTTTTGATTTCGAAGGTCGGGCGTTGTCTCGTGGGTCGAGCGGATGCGTCGCAACTCGCTGAACCCCTGGCCGAGCAAGCCGTCCTGAGACCTCGCGGCGGCACGCGGACGACCGCCTAGGCGGAGAACCCCAGCGTGCCGAGCTGGGACGGACGCCCCTGCGGCTCGCACATGTCGTCGTTGCGTTCTCCTCCGAACACGACGCCGTCCACGACGGCAGCGATGTCGAAGTCGAAGCCACACTCACCGATCGCCTCGAAGCCGAAGCAACCCGTCTCGGAGACATCCATCGAGCTCCCGACGGTCGTAGTCCCGCAACCAGCGGCCTCCAGAGCTCCCGCGGCATCCTCGGTGAAGGGCGTGGCGTGGAGCGACTCGCGGGTCACGTCCAGCTCGTAGGCCCCGTCGATTCCCTCGATCGCCGCGCCGAGCTCCCGGCTCACGCGAGTCCGAATCTGCACGAACGGAGCGCTGCACTGGTCGTCGACGTAGAGACCGAAGACGAAGTCGGGCTCCCCTGCGACCGAGTTGAGCTGGTTTTGGATGAACAGCCCCTCCCCGTTGGAAAAGCAGTCTGTAGCGCGCGTCTGGGTGAGCGCCTCCTCGAGCTCGAGACGGGCGGAATCCTCCCCTCCGTCGGCCTCGTCGCAGCCCAGTGATAGCGAACAAAGAGCGACGCCGAAAGCGACGCGAAGGGCAGTCTTGCCATCGATCATGTCAGTGTCCTTTTCGTGCGCCCTCGGAAAGGGCGGTCATGACAGCTCGGGTGAACTCGGCCGCGCTGCGGTGTTGCTGGCCGCTGATGAGGCGCCCGTCGACTTCCACGTTCGAGGCCCAGGGCTGTACGCGACTGAACACCGCACCTTGGGCGACGAGGGCATCCTCGAGCAGATAGGGCATCGCATCCCGCAGCCCGCCTTCCTCTTCGTTGGAAAACCCCGTCACGCGTCGTCCCGCCACGAGGGGCTGCCCCGCGTCGTTCTCCAGGTCGATCAGGCCACACACGCCATGGCAGATCCCGGCCACGATCCCGCCCTGGGCGTAGATTCGCTCGGCGAAGGCGTTGAGGGTCTTGCTCGATCGATAGTCGAAGGGCGCTCCGTGGCCGCCGATGTAGACGACGGCCGCGTACTCGGAGCTGTCGACCTCCGTCGGTGCCTTGGTGTCGTCGATGAGCGCCATCAGCTCGGCGTCCTCGTAGAAGCGAGCAACCAGCTCGTCGTCGAGGACCTGATCGATGTGGCGCAGGTCGTTGGCCGCCCTGCCCCCCAAAGGGCTCACGAGGACGGGCTCGTATCCTCCCTCGACCAGGGCGAAATAGGGATGGGCCAGCTCGGGCAGGAACAAGCCCGTCGGTCCCGACGGGAGGGGCCCGGTGGCGTTGGTGACGATCAGTGCGACCTTCTTCATCGTTTGCCGTCCAACCCCGCGCCGATGATGCCGACCGCGGTCATGCTGCATCTCCCGTGACCTGGTGGTGAATGCCCGCCCGATCTCGCTGCATCTCGAACAGCGCCTGGGCCACGGCCTTCGGGTCGACGGTGCCGTGAGGATTGGAGTCGGAGCGCACCATGCCGAGCACGGCCAGCTCACCCGCGTAGACGTTGGTCCCCTCGAGGGACAGAGCCAGCAAGCGCGTCAGCTTGCGATGCATGGCCTTGGCGATGGCGACCCCCGACATGCCGTGCTGAATGGCGAGGGGGTCGCCTCCGTCGCCGGCCAGCCCGCCCCCGGTCACGAGCACTGCCCCCGCCTCGGCACCACGCAGGTCCGCGAGCGCGCTGCGAACCGCTGCCAGCGGTCCCAGCAATCCGAGACGCGCGACGGCCTCGAGCTCGTCGTTGCTCGCGTCCAGGAGACTGCCTGCGCCCGGGTACACCGCGTTCCAGTGCAGCGTGGTGATGGAACCGTTCACCGCGGTCGCGCGGGCCATTGCTCCCTCCACCGCGGTGGGCTCGCCAAGGTCCGCCGCGATTGCCCGCGCCCGGACTCCCAGCGACTCGAGCTCGCTCGCCGCCGCCTCCAGCCGCGATGCGTTGCGACCAATCAGAGAGATGGTGAACCCGCCTTCGCCGAATCGATGGGCAACCGCATGCCCGATGCCCGGCCCGTGTCCGCAGATGACGATGTGTCCTCGACTCATGTGACCTCCGTGTCCTCAGCTGTGCTCCTGGTATAGTCAGCAGGCGCAGGAGCATCTATCGCCGATGCTCTGGGTTTCATTGCCGTTCCTCTTTCAGGGCAGGACCATGGCTGAATCGATCGACGTTCTCTCCCAGGTCTTGGGAGTCGATGGCCTCCGCGGTGAGGTGTTTTGTCGAACCTCGTTGGGCGACTCGATGTCGTTGTCGTTTCCGAGCAACCAAGCCCACTTCCACGTGATCGAGCGAGGTCCGTGTTGGGTCTCCGTCGCCGGTGAGCCCAACCCAGTGTTGGCCAATGCGGGTGATCTGGTGCTGCTCCTCGGCGGTGCCGGGCACTCCATCGCGTCCACGGCCGACCCCGACGACGACCATCCGCTATGGGACGTCGTGCCTACCCACTACGACGCGGAGCGCATGACCCTCGACATGTCCGAGGGCGTCGATCGGGTCCTGATGGTCTGCGGCCGCTTTCGCATGGATACCGTCGGAGCCGAGGCCGTGGCCGATCTGCTGCCGCCGGTCGTGCACTTGCAGGGTCAGCACGGGGCCCTGGCGGATTGGCTCCCCTCGATGATGCGGCTGCTCTCCGCCGAAGCCACCTCCCGAGAGACCGGCAGCGCTCTCGCTCGTGCCCGACTCGTAGATCTGATCTTGGTGGGCGCGATCCGTCGCTGGCTCTCCGACCACGAGGACGCGAACGCGGGTTGGCTCGGGGCCTTGCGGGACCCGATGGTTGGGCCCGCCCTCCGTCAGCTTCATGCCCAACCCGAGGAGCGCTGGACCGTCGAGCGACTCGCGGCTCTCGTCGGGCTCTCGCGCTCCCCCTTCGCCGCGCGCTTCAAGACCCAGGTCGGCGTCTCGCCGATGAAGTACTTGACGACCTGGCGGATGCGGGTCGCCGTCCGGATGATCCGCCAAGGTGCCGCGATCGGAGAGGTCGCGACCGCCGTCGGCTACGAGTCAGAGGCAGCTTTTCGCCGCGTCTTCAAGCGCGAGACAGGCGACCCTCCGGGTCATTATCGGCTACAGGGGCGCGGCCCTGAGACAACCGTGGCCTAGACGCTCAACGCCCATCGCGTCGCGCACGGGCAAACCCGGTAGCGGTACTCGGGCAGGCGACAGGTCTCGAGACCAGACTCCGTCGGCGCGGCCTCGTATGCGTCGAGCAACAAGATCGGACCCGCGACGAGCTTCCGTTCCCCGCCGCCAGCGATTCTCCCACCCCCACTCGATCCACCTGCCAGTGCGAACTGTAGACCTGTGGACCCCGCGGCAGGCCTCGAGGGGCGACGCCGCGGAGTCCTGAGGATCAGTCTGAAGGACCGGGTACATCGGGGTCACCCCAAATCGGCCGTTGAAGAAGCCAATCCGTCGTGCCCCCACGAACTGACCGTCAACGCGCCTCAGTTCACCTCCACGATCGTGAACTCTCGATCGTAACCATGGGTTCGGTGGTGGTCCACACTCGAGTTGGGATGAGCTCGGAGAAGGCTATGCTGGCTATGGCTCGTGCGGAACACCCACGTACCACCCGGTGCCTGTCGTGCCGTGAAGCGTGAGCTGGCTTGTCTCGTCTCCGTGAAGACCACTCGGCCCGTGGTTCCACTCAGTTCCTCGGTGGACATGAACCCGACGCGGCCACCATCGTCGTGCACCTCGAACACGAGTCCGTCGTCGCAAACCGGGACGAAGTGATCATTCGTCTCCGAGGGATCGGGGAACGACCCCGGAGGGGGGGTCGATGGGACATTGATGAAGTCGGTGTCGTCGTCATAGACGCCGCGGGTGAGATGCGTGCCGTGAGCGCTCATCAAGCGCAAAGGCTTGTCTTCGTAGAGGTCGCAGAAGTCCTGCACGGGCTGGGCGACGAAGGTTCCCGCATCCTCCACCAGATCGTCCTGAATCAGCGAATCATCGGAGGCGGCGTTGAGGTATCTCCCGTGGTGACTCTCGAACGCCCAGGAACCATTCAAGTGCCACGGCGTGAAGTATTCCCAGTCGCCCGCCGCGTCTCCCTCTTCCGACTGATTCACGACGAGGGGATCGCTCGCGGCACGGATATACCTGCCGTGGTAGGTCTTGAAGGCGACCTTACCCGATGTCGTCGACCCGTCGCACTGAACCGTGAGCATGTTTACAGAGCTGACGGACGTGGCTTCGTGGTTGAGCTCCGCGTAGTCTTCGTCCGGCGTGGAAACGTAGCTGTCGCGATTCGTGAGCAGGGAGATCCTCCGCCCGTCGAACTCATCGCAGAACATGAGGGCATCGACTGCACACCCTGGACACCATGGATGGTCGTCCGTGTCCCCCCCGCGAGTGTCCGACCAACCGCCGTCCGGGTCTTCCCCGTCCTTGCAGTCGAAGATCGAGTTTGCATGCTCTTCGTCCATGACGATGATGCCGTGATCGCTGTATGCCCGATCTCCATCGCAGTCGGGGTATAGCATTCGGCCGCCAGAACAGTTCTTTGCCCCGGATTCCAGCAAAAATTCTCCCACGATCGGGAGCGCATCTGGGGTGCTGTTCTGCCCAGGATAGCGAAAATCCTCGTCTACGAACCGATAGATGTCGTTGTGGCGAAAGTCCTCGGCCCTATCCACGAGGTCAGCCAACTCGTCGAGGTGGTCGACGTCTAGGGGTTCGTTGAGATTTCCGTTTTCGTCCATTGAAAATAGTGTCCCAGCGACCCCCATTGCGTCAGGTTCGCTCATGAGTCTCTGAGAAATCCTGGCGACCATGAGCCTGTCCACTACGTCTCGGGTGAGCATCAAATAGAATGCAATGAACTTTCTGCCCGCGTTATCACTGGTGATGTCCGGCGAAGCATGAATAGCCGCCTGAAGGCCCGTGCGCTGGGTAAAATCCCCGGAGAAGAACGTATTCAGGACTCCCACGTCCGTTTCCTTCCACTCTGCTGTCACCTCTGCCGCAGGCTTGCCCAGAATGCCGGTGTTCGCCTGGTCGTTGGGCACTAAGGTCGCGTAGGGAGAGCTGATACTGTCGTCTCTTTGCACGTACGTCATCAGTCCCGCATAAATTCCGTCGGTGTGAAAATCCTGCCTCAGCGCCTCACTGTAGTTGCTGCGGAGGAGGACCTGCTTTATGATGACGTCTTTCGTGAGGTCGTAGTCGCCAAACGTGCCGGGATAGAAGCCTCTCGCCAGCACGTCGACGTATTCTTGCTTTATCTGGCTGGAGAGGTGGGAGTAGTCTTCTTCCTCGACGGTCCACTGATCGAAGAATTCGAGTCTCTCTGTGCGAGGTTTGCCATATTCAGAATCGATGAGGTCGGAAATTCTCTCGTTCAGCTCAGGATCGTTGTTGCTCGCCACGAGGTCTCCGCTGCGGTCGTGAGCGAAAGTGTGGTCGCCGGAGTACTCGTTGGGAATTGCGGGGAGTTCGGAAGTTTCGGATTCCCCCGCCGCCAGCCCTCGGTGCACGACGTCGCTGCGTGAGCAGACTTCCGCGTTGTTTCCTTCGACCTCGTGGTCTTCGACGGGCTCGTGTTCATCGACATACCCCAGCTCTGGGTCGTCCCAATCCGAGGTGGAGCCGCGCAGCGTGCCTGCGACTGCCATCAGGTCCTCTTCCGAAGCGACGTCTTCCATCTGCTCGAGGACATCTCGACTCAACCTGACCTGAGATCGCGAATTTGAACCACGCTCGGCCGGAGCCTCGGGTAAACCAGAGGAGGCCCCGTGAAACGAAAGAACTACACCGAAGAGCAGATCATCTCGATCCTGAACGAAGCCGAGGCCGGCATCCCCCCGAAGGA
>JBCCHT010000076.1:0-25661 GCA_039028615.1 Myxococcota bacterium
ACGCCGAGGCCAGCGTTCGGAGGGAAGCTCTCGAATCGCGTAGCCGAGCACCAAGCCCAGGGCGAGCACGTGCGGCGCGAGCAGGGTGGCCCAGGGCAGCTCGCTCAGGTCGCGCCACGGCGGTCCGGCCCAGCGCGCCCACACCAGCGCGTGCACCAGGCCCAGCCACCACAGGGCGGCGATCATGCCGGCGATCCTGAGCTCGACCGACAGGCGCAGGGTGGGGGCGGGCCGTGTGGAGGCCTCGTCGACGACGGGCCGGCCGAGATTCGAACGCGAGGCCACCCGCATCGCGTCCTCGGAGGCCCGGGCCTGGAGCAGCACATCGTCTTCGCTCTCCACCACCGCGGGCTCGGGCGGGGAGAGGCCGGCTTGGGGCCGAGCCCCCGACGATGGCGGGCGCTGGCTCATGAGGGGAAAATCTCCGCCACGCTGAGCTCGCCGGGCCGAATGGTCCGCCGTACCTTGGCCAGGGCTTGCTCCTCGGCCATGTCGATCGAGGCGGGCCGATGCGGGGGATCGAGGGGCAGGGCCAGGGTGAAGGTGGAGCCGCGCCCGGGCTCCGACTCGGCGGTGAGGCTCCCGCCGTGGTGCTCCGCGATGCTGCGGGCGATGGCCAGGCCCAGGCCGGTGCCGCGCTCACGGCTATGCGAGCCCGCCTGGCGATACTCCTCGAATACGGTGTCGAGCTCGTCCGCCTCGATGCCCACGCCCGTGTCGATGCAGCGCAGCATGACCTTCTTGGCCCGCGAGTCGAAGGAGCACCGCACCGAGATGCGCCCCTCCTCGGTGAACTTGATCGCGTTGCTGACGAGGTTGTTGAGGATCTGCCCGATGCGTCGGCGGTCGCAGATGACCTTGGGCAGATCGGGGGCGACCTCGGCGCGCAGCTGGACCGGCTTGTCGCCGAGCTGAGGCTGATGGAACTCGACGGTGCGGCGTACGAGGGCGCCGAGGTCGGACCGAGCGAAGTGCAGCCGCAGGTCGCCCGACTCGATCATCGAGATGTCGAGGATGTCGTTGATGAGCTCGAGCAGCTGCTTGCCGCCGGCCTGGATGAGTTCGACGTCTTCGGCCTGGGCCTCGGTGAGCGGGCTGGGCTGGCCCTCGAGCAGCAGCTGGGTGAAGCCTCCCACCACGTTGAGCGGGGTGCGTAGCTCGTGGCTGACCGCGTTGAGGAAGTCGGACTTGATGCGCTCGGCGGTCTGCGCCTGCTCGAGCACGGACTCGTAGCGGTGCAGGTTCTCGTCGAGCCGGCCGCGTAGCGTCTCGAGGTTGGCCAGCAGCTCGCCGACCTCGTCGTTGCGGGTGACCACGATGGGCGGCGTGGCCCCGGGGCGGCTGTCGGAGCGCGGCGCATCGTCGAGGCGCAGCGCGACGGACACGATGTCCTGCCCCGAGTTTTGCCCGAGGCTCGAGCCGGCCACCGCCGCGAGCACGGGGAACACCAGCAGGCCCGCGCCCGGCAGCAGCATGGAAAGATCGAGGGTGGTCTCGCTCAGCCGATGGGTGGCGGTGCCCAGGGCCAGCACCGCGACGGCAAAGGCGGCCGATGCCAGCACGCCGAGGTAGCTGCGCTCGAGCAAGGGCGGCGGCGAGGCGCCAGCGCGGGGGGCTCGACCGCCCGGGGCCCGAATGGCGAACGCATGCAGCACGCGCTTGGTGGGAATGGCCACGACATGCGCGGACGACCACACCGCGGCCGCGGCGGGTGCCATGGCGACGGCCAGCGGCAGGGCCGGGCCCTCGAGGATCTCGGGCGGCAGCACCAGCAGCGCGAACAAGATCGTCGCCACCGGAGCGGTGCTGCGAAGGGTGCTCGGAACCGAGCGCACCACATCGGCCGGATCTCCGTATTGACCGCGCAGGTACAGCGCCGCGAGCTGGGCGAGCACGGTCGCGAGCACGGCCAAGCTCACCACTTCGCGGCCGTGTTCAACTCCGGCCGGACCCGTCGCGAGAATGAGCGTGAGCAAGACGTGGGCGAGACTGAAGTGCAGCAGCCCGCCGACCCCCACCACGGCCAGCGCACGGACGAAATAGTCCGACCGCGCCTCGGAAGGGGCAGAAGCCATCACCGAGGAGAATATCAAACGCGACGAGGCCGCCGGGTCCGGGGGACACCGACGGCCTCGAAAGTAGGCGACAGCTGCTGTCAGCCGGCCTTGCGGGCCTTGATGAGCTCGAGCAGCTTGGGCATCGCATCTTCCCACTTGGCGACCAGGCCGTAGTCCGCCACCTGGAAGATGGGGGCTTCTTCGTCCTTGTTGATCGCCACGATGGTCTTGCTGCCCTTCATGCCGGCCAGGTGCTGGATGGCACCGGAGATGGCGACGGCGAAGTACAGCTCGGGGGCGACGACCTTGCCGGTCTGCCCGACCTGCAGGTCGGCGGGCACCATGCCCGCGTCGGTGGCGGCCCGGCTGGCACCCAGGGCGCCGCCCAGCATGTCGGTGAGCTCTTCGAGGATCTTGAAGTTCTCACCCTTTTGCATGCCGCGACCGCCGGAGACGACCACGTTGGCCTCGGTGAGCGCCGGGCGGGCGCTCTCGGTCTTGGCGATGCCGGCCACCTCGGCGCCCCGCGTGCTGACCTTGGGCGCGGTGAGGTTGTTGACGCTGGCAGCTCCACCACCGGCCTCGGCCGCGGCGAAGTCACTGCCACGCGCGGTGAAGCCGAAGGGCGCGCCGTCGACCTCGACCTTGGCGATCGCACGACCGGCCGAGATCTCGCGGGTGAACGCGTTGGCGCCCGCGACCCCGGTGACCTCCGAAGCGAGCGGAGCGTCGAGCACCGCGGCAGCGCGGGGCACCACCGAGCGGAGGGTCGAGCTGGCGGTACCACCGAAGGCGGTGGCGCCCAGCTCCCGCACGGCGGCCACGACCACGTCGGTCCAGGCTTCGGCGGTGAAGGGCTCGAGCTCGGCGGCCTCGACCGCGTGCACGGCGGTGGCTCCGTAGCCCGCCTCCGCGACGGCAGCCGCGGCGGCGCCCGGCGAAGCGCCCGGCACCAGCAGGTGGAGTTCGCCGCCGCTGGCCTCGGCCAGCTGCTTTCCGGCGGTGATACCGGGCAGAGCGGCCGCCTTGGCGCCAGCCGCATCCGTTTCGACGATGACGAGTACCTTGCTCATAGGACCTTGGCCTCCGTGGCGAGCTTTTCGACCAGCGTCTCGGGCGAGTCGACGATCTGACCGGCTGCGCGAGCAGGCGGCGCGGTGATCTCGGCGTAGCGAAGCTTGGCGGTCGGCTCCACGCCCAGGTCGGCCGGGCTATGGATGGCAACCTTCTTGCGCTTGGCCATGGTGATGCCGCGCAGCGAGGCGAGGCGAGCACCGTCTTGGTACTTGTGGTCGGCCGGGGTCACGCCGTTTTTGACGCTCGTGGGCAGGACGATCCGGAGGTCGACCGACACCACGGCGGGCAGCGGCAGGACCTTGGTCTCCACGCCGTCGTCGACCTCGCGGTCGACCTTGAGCTTGCTGCCGTCGCGGTCCCACTCGAGGCCGGCCGCGAACGAGGCCTGGGGCTGGTCGAGCAGCCCGGCCACCCGCTGGGCGACCTCGTTGCTCTCGGTGTCTTGCGACAGCTTGCCCGCGATCACGAGATCGCAGCCTTCTTTTTGAGCGACGGCCGCGATCAGCTTGGCGATCGTCTGGCTGTCCATTGCGGTGTCGTCGGCATCGACCATGACGCCGCGATCGGCACCCATCGCGAGGAACTGCGTCACGTGCTGGCGCTTGTCCTTGGGACAAATGCTCAGGACGATCACCTCCGCGAGGCGCTCCTTCTTCTTGCTCACGTTCTCTGCGAGCCGTAGGGCAGTCTCGACCGCGTACTCATCGAACGCGTTCGGGACCCACTTGGACGACGAAGTATCGATCGCGCTCCCCGCGAACTTCAGGTTCTCATCGGGGTCTGGGATCCGCTTGACGGTGACCAGGATTTTCACCGGCACTCTCCTTGCCTTGAGGGTTGACTCAGGCGGCTTATCGCGTGCGCGAAGCGGGCTGTCAACGCGAGGAAAATCCACGCGGGGCGAGCGCGGGTGCGCGCGATGACGAGCGCTCGCCTCGACGCGCAGCGTGCGTTCGTCGTCGGGTTTTCACGGTACGGGGGCCTCTTTTGTCCGTCTTGCGACGCGTGACGGCTGTGCGTTACCGTGCCGGCCTCTTGCGACGGGTCACCCAGTTCGTGATGGGCATCCTGGTGGGCGGTATGACGGCTGCGTGCAGCCCGGCCTGCAATCCCCCGGATGCAAAAAACCCCGGAACCGACGAGCCGCGAGGCGCGAAGGCCAGCCAGGCGAGCTCCGAGCGCGGAGAAAAAGCCGCCAAGCTCGCTGAGCACGAGAAGAAGCGGGCCGATCTCCCCAAGGGCGACATGATCATGGAAGCCCCGGGGGTCGACATCAGCTCGCTCTCGGAGGCCCAGCGCGGGGTGTTCTTCCAAGTGATCAACACCGAGCCGAGCGCATGCGACAAGCCGCACAGCATGGCGCGCTCGCTCAAGGACGACCCCGAGTGTCGCGACTCGCAGACGGTCGCGCAGTTCGTGGCCGACAACCTCGCCGCGGGCGCGGCCGCCAGTGCCGTCAAGGGCGCGGTCCCGCAGATCGTCGCCGCACTGCAGCCCCGTGAGATCAATATCGAGGGCCGCCCCGTCTACGGGTCCGAGCGCGCCCCGGTCACCGTCGTCGTCTTCGCCGACTTCGAGTGCCCGCACTGCCGCAAGGAAGCGCCGGTCCTGCGCAAGGCGATCGATACCTTCCGCGGCCGAGCCAAGCTCGTCTACAAGCACTTCCCGCTCGGGGGCCACAAGTGGGCCAAGATCGCGGCCATCGCCACCGAGGCCGCCTTCGCTCAGGGCAAGTTCTGGGAGATGCACGACCTGGTCTTCGAGAACCAGGCCGCCCTGTCCAACGAGCGGATCATCCAGCTCGCCGGGCGCATCGACGGGCTCGACGTCGAGAAGTTCAAGGCCGATTTCGCGGCCGAGATGGGCAAGGCCGTCGTCGAGCAGGACAAGGCCGACGGCGAAAAGCTCGGCATCAACGGCACGCCCGCGGTCTACATCAACGGCCGTGAGTACCTCCCGATGCTCTTCGGCGGCAGCGTCACCGGCTGGATCGACGACGCGCTCAAGCGCTGAGTCGGTCCCGGAAAGCGAGAACGAACATGGCCGCGCCCAGGCCCTGGATCGAGGCGTTCGCCCCGGCCACCGTGTCCAACCTCGGCCCCGGCTTCGATTGCCTGGGCTTGGCCGTGCGGAGCGTCGGCGATCGGGTTCGCGCCCGTCGACGTGACGAGCCCGGCGTGGTGCTGAGCAAGGTCGATGGCGACGGCGGCAAGCTGCCGCGGGAGATCGACCGCAACACCGCCGCGGTGGCGGCGTCGTGGCTGCTGTCTCGGCACGCGCCCGAGCAGGGCGTGGAGCTCGAGCTGTTCAAGGGGCTGCCGCTGGGCAGCGGGCTCGGCTCGAGCGGCGCCAGTGCGTGCGCGGCCGCGGTCGCCGTGGATGCGGCTCTCGGCCTCGGCCTGCCTCCGGCCACCTTGGTCGATGCCGCGCGCCATGCCGAGGGGGTCGCCTGCGGGACGGCCCACCCGGACAACGTCGCGCCCTGCATCGTCGGCGGGATCGTGCTCATCCCTGCGTTGGATCCGCTGCGCTTGATCTCGCTGCCCTCGCCCGAGCGACTGTGGCTGGCGATCTACACCCCCGGGTGCTCCGTCGCGACCGCCGACGCTCGGGCCGTGCTGCCCCAGCGGGTGCCCATGGCGGCCACGGTCACGCAGGCGGCGCGGCTGGGGCTATTGGTGCACGCGCTGCACCAAGACGACCTGGCCTTGCTGGGGGAAGCGGTGGTCGACGACATCGTCGAGCCGGCCCGCGCCAGCCTCATCCCCGGCTATCTCGACGCCAAGGTCGCGTGTGTCGAGGCCGGCGCGCTGGCGTGCAGCATCAGCGGGGCCGGGCCCACCACCTTCGCCCTCAGCGACGACGAGACGCGGGCCAAGGCATTGCTCGAGATCCTCGAGGACGTCTACACCGGGGCGGGTGTCCCGGGGCGCGGCATGGTCGATCGGGTCGGCCCGGGCGCGCGGGTCACCACGCCGCCGCTGCACTGATTGCATCGCCGCCGCGCCTCAGTCGCGGGTGTCGTGCGTCTGCGTCAGAAACTCTCCCGCCAGTTCGACGAACGCTCGGATTCGGGGCGCGAGGTGGCGGCTCGACGGCCACACGAGCGCGATCCGTCCCGAGTCCAACGACCACTGCGAGAGCACGCCGGTCAGGGCACCGCGTTCGACGGACGGCTCGGCCACGAAGTTCGGCAGCAGCGCTACGCCGCCGCCCGACTCGATGAGGGCCCGTACCAGCAGCATGTCGTTCGCCGAGAGCGTGACCGCGGGAAATTCGAAACGCTCGGTGGCCGTCGACGACGTCAGCGTGATGTGGGAGCCGGCCGGGGCCGAAAAGGAGACGTAGTCGTGGTCGCGCAGGTCTGCCAGAGAGGCCGGCGTTCCTCGGCGCTCGAGGTAGTCGGGGCTCGCGTAGAACGACGCGGGCGGGAGGTCGTAGACCCGCGACATCAGATCGGAGGTGCCGGGGATGCGATCGGAGTACGCCCGGAACGCCACGTCGACCCCTTCATGCACGAGGTCGACCACCCGATTGTCGATGCGAAACTCGAGCTCGACCTCCGGGAAGCGGCGGCGGTAGGTGACCATGAGCCGAGCGAAGGTCTCGGTGCGCCCGAAGTCGGGAGCGGCGACCACCAGCTTCCCGCGAGGTTGATCTGCGATCGTCTCCAGCGCCAACGCGGCATTGGCCAGCTCTCTCATCGCTCCGCTGGTCAGGCGGTGTAGCCGTCGTCCGTCCTCGGTGAGCACGAACGCGCGCGCCGAACGTCGCACCAGCTCCACGCCGACCGCTTCCTCCAAACGGGCGATGCGTCGGGTGATGGTCGACCGCGGCACGCCCTCGTCCTTCGCGGCCGCGGCGAAGGTCCCCAGCTCGACCACGCGGACGAAGCTCCGTAGGTCGTTGAGGTTCATGGATTCGAGAGTAGCAAAAAGGCAACTCGACGGTGCTTGATTGCTGAGTTGTTGCTTTTTTGTTCTCGAATCACTGTGTACGCAGGTCGAGTCGACCGGGAGAGGTGTACCGATGAAGACAATCCACACTGCACTGGTGACGGGAGCGAACTCTGGACTGGGGTTCGAGGCCGCCGCCCAGCTCGCCGAACAGGGCGCGAGCCGGGTGATCCTCGCGTGTCGCAATCCCACCAAGGCCGCCGCGGCTGCACAGGCGCTTCGAGAGCGGACCGGGCGAGACGTGTTCGAGGTCGAGGTGGTGGATGTGTCCGAGGTCGCCAGCGCCTCCGCCTTGGCGGCTCGCCTGGTTCGCGCGGGGACGAAGATCGACTACCTGCTCCTCAACGCGTCCAACGACTCACTCGAGCGCGTGATCACCGAGGGGGGCTATGAGCTGACCTTGGCGACGAATCTGGTTGGCCATCACGTGCTGACGGTCGACCTCGTGGAAGGGGGAGCACTGGCGGCGGGTGCCCGCATCGTGATCTCCACGTCCGAGGTCGTGCGGCGATTGGTCCACGACCGGCTCTACGACTACGACCGCCTCGCCGAGGATGCGGGGTCCGTGCGCTCGGCGGCCGTCGAAGTCGTTCGAGGTCGCCTGCCACGCAAGCACGCGATGATGAGCGCGTACTCCAACGCCAAGATGTGGGCGGTCTGGTGGGCGCTCGAGCTGTCGCGGCGCTTGCCGGAGGGCATGGCGGTCTTTGCCGTGTCCCCCGGCGTGGTCCCGCATACGCGTGACCCCAAGACCCTGCCGTGGTCCATTCGCTCGATGATGCCTCTGTATCGCGTGCTCGCGCCCTTGCTCGGTGCGGCCTGGTCGGTCTCCGACGGGGCGCGTCAGTACCTCGAGGGCGCCGGGCTGCCCGTCTCGGAATCCGGCGCGTTCTACGGCGCGCCCCCGCGGCGCGGCATCGGGAAGCTCGAGCGGCAGACGGACGATCACTATGACAACGAGCCCTGGGCCGCCGCCGTCTGGGCGGCGCTGACCCGGGAGACGGGCCACGCGTTGCACCGGTCCGGGACGGGCCCCAGCGGCCGCCGCTCCTCTCCCGTGCATTGAGCCGATCGCGCCGGGAATGAACGCGCCGGGCGTCGGTTATGCTGAGCCCGGAAGCGGCCCCCATGCGACGTGAACTCGGAACCTCCTATATCCTCTGCGCCCTCGGTTTTCTCGGCCTGTCGGGCATCCATCGGTTCTATCTCGGCAAGCCCATCACTGGGCTGCTGTGGTTCTTCACCGGCGGCCTATTCGCCATCGGCACCATCTACGACCTGATCACGCTGCCCAGCCAGGTCGCCGATGCCAATCGTGGCGCGCTCCCGGCCGGCTATCGTTGAGCCGCCGAAAATCAGCCTCCAAACGCAAAAAAGCCCCGCATATGCGGGGCTTTTTCGTGTCGAGCGCAGGATTGGGTCGGGCTTACTCGGTGACCACGACGGCGTAGGAGGACAGGTACACGGCCGAGGCGGTGACGATCTCGTCGCTCATGTCCACGCGATGGTCGGCGAGCGGCTTCCAGTTCTCCTCGCGCTCGGTGAGCACCTCGAGCGCCTCGGCGCTCAGGCCCTCCATCATCTCCTCGTCGAGTTCGTAGGTGATGGTGCCGGGGAAGAGCAGGGGAAAGCCGACGGGGCCGATCTCGTAGCAGGGGCCGATGGCGGTGTCCTGCTCGCAGTCGATCTCCTCGATGGTGATGTCCACCTGCTGGTCGAGAGCACCCGCGGGAACCTCCAACGAGAAGCGTCCGTCCTCCGAAACGACGACTCCACCTCGGGGCCCGATGGTGGTTCCGTCTTCCTGGTCACATGCGGTGACCAGGACTAGCGCGGCGAGTGCGGCTTTCGCGATGTAGTTCATGGTGCTCAACCTCCCTGCATTGTGTCAGACACTCCAACTCACGAGCTTTCCGGTGCGAACTGCCCAAAAATTTGCGCAAGCTGATTTTGCGCGCGCCGCGGCTACACGATGTGGCGCAAAGTAATAATGATTTCAACGAACAAGAGGCTTGCGCGGTCTTGGAGCAAGGCAAATCCGCCGCTCAGTTGGCCCACACTGGAGCAACTCTAGGCAAATTACCTACAGCGTGAAGCACGCCCAGGCGTCATGTTCGCGGGGCTCGGTACAAAGACTACCGGCCGCGGACATCTCGCCGAGGAATGATCCCCCTTATTGGATCCACCATGTCGATGCATGGCGGACCGAGGCGCCCTCAGCCGCCGGTCGTGGTCGCGTCACCCGTGTCCGAGCCGCCGGCCGTGCCGCTGCTCTCGTCGGTCATCGCGCCACCACCGCTGCTGCTGCTGCCCGCCATGTCGGTGGTCGTGCCCTCAGCGGACACGCCTCCGTCCGAGGACGAGCTCGAGTCGTCGACCGGGGTCTCGTCGTCGTTGTCGCTGACCTCGTCGAAGTAGCCCTGGCAGCTGAAGGGCGGGCTATCGACGCAGCCGTTGAGCTCGCGGCGGCATGGTGAGCAATACGGAGCGGCGTTGCCGTACTCCTCCCGGCAGAACTCGTTGCCGGGCACCGACTGGTTGGCGCAGTTGTCCGCGACCAAGACCTTGCAGCTGGTCCCCGCAAGCAGGGCCAGCACGATTCCGCCGCCGAGCAGCGAGAGTCGACCGATCACCATCGTAGACCTCCGGGGATGAACTGGACCTTGGCGGTCTTCTTGTCGCGCGGGGCTTTGCGTTTCGAGGTATTCGCCGCAACGATCATGAGCACGCCGCTGACGGCAGTGACGGCCCCTACCGCCACCAGGACCACGCCCGGCGGCCGTAGCGAGCGATCGAAGATCGGCTCGTTGGCGCCCGTGTTGCCCGGGAACAACGGAGCCTGCATGAAGCCGATGCCCGTGCCCAGCATGCCCACTCCGATACTGGACGTGACGATGCCGGCCACGCTGAGTCGATAGCAGCGACCCTTCGACGGGAAGCACTTGCCCTCGGGCTCGGGCTCGGGCTCCGGCTCCGGTTGAGGTTCGGGCTCCGGCTCGGGTTCGGGCTCCGGCTCGGGTTCGGGCTCGGGTTCAGGCTCGGGCTCGGGCTCCGGTTCAGGCTCGGGCTCCGGTTCAGGCTCGGGCTCCGGTTCAGGCTCGGGCTCCGGTTCAGGCTCGGGCTCGGGCTCGGGCTCGGGCTCGGGCTCGGGCCGCTTGGGTGGCCGCGTTTTCGGAGTCTTGGCGCGAGTGGGGCCACCGCCGGGCGCGACGATCTCGGGGCGGTTGGCCGCGGGATCGATCGTCCGGGGATCACTCGAGGGTTGCGCCATGGAGAGCGCAACGAGGGAGCCGAGCAACGCGTGCATGCGACTCCAGGAATTACATCATCCGAGCACCCCGAGCCAAACGCTGGGGCGCAGCGGCAACCGGGGGCTCGCTCACCCGCCTTCGGTGGCGAGGCGAGCGATGTCGGACAGCGGCTCGAGGGCGACCCGGGCGGCTGCGCGCGTCAGCGGGGTCTTGGCGACCGTCTGCGCGAGTGCCGGGCTGGCGTAGTAGTAGAAGTCGACGAACGCCGAGCCCATCGCATTGGACTCGAGGTAGCGGTCGCGGAACCAACGCAACGCTTGCACTCGGTCGGCCCAGGGAGCCCCCCACGCGGCCGTGGCTACGAAGCAGAAGCCGTCGACCTGAGCGAATTCCTGAGCCGGGGTTCGGATCGAGTCGGAGGTGATGCTGCTGACGTTGCCGCACTCGTCCTCGTAGGCGAGTCCGATCTGATAGTCGTGATTGCCGAACAGCTCGGTGACTTCACACCATGCCGGCTCGCCCACCACGAAGGGCCCGCTGCACTGCTCGATGGGGGGAATCTGCCGGATGGCGTTGCCCGAGTTCTCGTCGGTCAGCGGCACGTTGCCGACGCGGTAGTACAGCAGCACGTTGCTGATGTCGGCGCCGCCCAGCATCTCGGGCACCGTGAAGTGCACGCGCACGGTGTCGAAGTCGATCTCTTCGAGCTCGATCGACGGCATCCCGGGCAGCGCCTCGAGGGTGCAGGCGCCCCAGCCGGTGTCGATGGGCGGCGTCTCGCCCGTGCCCGGGCCGTGGCTGTAGACGCCGAGGCGGAAGGTCTCGTCGTTGAGCGTGTACAGGCGCAGGCGATCGCCACCGCTGCCGTTGCTCATGCTGATCGACGCGTCGGGGGAGTGAACCTCGCCGCTGCTGCCGTCGAGCTCACCGTAGCCGGCGTAGGCATCGGTTCCGGTGAACTGGGCCAGCTCAGGGTCGAATTCCACGGAGTAGAGCACCGAGGGCTGGCCCAGGTACTCGATCCCGAAGTTCTCCAGCCGTGGGTCGACGTAGTGGTCCCCCGCTCGCGAGAAGTCCCAGTCGGGGTTTTCGTCGTGCTCGATGTTGACCTCGACCTTCACCACCAAGTTGCCCTGACCGACGAGGTCGGCCGGGATCACGGTGGTCACCAGCTCGGGCTGCTCGCCCATGGGGGTGGCGCTGGTGATGGCATCGAGGTCGTTGAGCTCCGACAACATCTGCACGTCCTCGTGGTCGTGCCCCTCCTCGAAGGTCGTCAGATCGTTGCGCGGCGGATAGATGGAGGTGTCGGTCTCGTGCAGCCGGCCCTTGTCCGACTGGAACGTGGCCGGCGACGGGCACGTCATCGTGTCCGCGGAAATCGTGTCGTGCTCGGACTGCGACAGCGGCCGACAGTAGAAGGGCTCGGGCGAGCTGGTGTTCTCGTGCCAGCCCAGCGACTCGAGGTCCGAGGGATCGTCGTCGTGGAAGATGAGCGCGGGGTAGGTGCGGCCGCGGGCGTGGCCCCAGATCGGCAGCACGCCCGTACGCGGCCCGTAGGGAAACCGCCAGCTCGACAGGAAGTCCCAGCGACCCGGTCGGTTGCCGATGCCCAGGCTGCCCGTGGCCTGCGTGACCATGACCTCCTGGATGAAGTTGCCCTCGGCGTCTTCGACCCAGATCGCGATCTGAGCGTTGGAGACCGGCGTGAAGTGGATCTCTACGAGAACGTCGTCTTCATCGGCGGCCTGCGCCTCGGGGGCGGCCATGGTTCCCCCCGCCAGCACCGCGGCGGCGGCAGCGAGTCGACCTCGTCCAAGCCATGTGCAATCCACGCAGGGAGTCTACCAGAGGCCGGCCCGCGTGCCCGCCGATGCCCTCTGCGGCCCCACGGACGGGTAGGTGCGACGGATCACGCGGGCGATTTGCCCGCGAGGCTACCCTTGCGTTACCCGAGGGCAGGGCACGATGACCGGCCGTACTCAGAGCTTTTGCACCAACACTGCGGTGGCGCTTTCGACGCTGCTGGTGGCGTGTGCAGGGCATCGACCCCCGCCCCGTGGAGCGGCCGCGGTCACCGTGGCGGCCGGCACTCTTCCCTCCGGCCCGGCCGAGCCCGGTCGCGGCTTGCCGATGCCGAGCCTCGACGTGTCTTGGATGCCGCCGATGCTCACGGCCGGAGATCTCGAGGGACTGCGAGCGAAACTGCACGGTCACGGGACGGTGTCGCTGCACCTCGGCGAACGCTTCGATGGCCCCGAGTGGACCTCGCGTCTGGGTGGCTTGCTCAACGCGTTGCGCCCCGAGACGTCCGTCTTGGGTCAGCGACGCGGTCGGCCCTTTACCGGCGTGACGCTTCCGCTGCGACGACGCGGCGACGACGGGGCGCGTCCCCAGTACGACTGGGAGGGCGCGGCGTTGGCCGACTCCACGGAGGCTTCGGCCGTGTTGGTGCTCGACGATGCCTCGGTCGATCCCGCGAGCTGGCGGGCGCTGCCGGCTCATGCGGTGGGCAGCTGCTACGAGCCGATGGCCGCGCTCGCGGCCGGGCAAGAGCAGTCGCTCGCGGAACTCGAGCCCTTCCTCGATCACGCCGACGCGGTGCTGTGGCAGGTCTACCGCCCCGCGCTGCGCCATGCGGTCACGCGTCTTTCGGCCGAGCTCGAGCCCTACGAGGCTCCGCGCACGCGCGCCGACTTCAGCGACAACGCGGCGTGGGAGCAGCACGAGTGCGGCCACGCCTATTGGCAGTTCCTGCGCAGCTATGCCGCGTGCGGTGACGAGGCCGCGAGCTGTCCGTCGGCGCCGCGAGTGTTCCTCATCGGGGGGGCGCGCATCGGTACGGCCGAGCCCAGCGTGTACGTGCCCGAGGGGTGCGCCGAGATCGTCGGCCGCGACTATGTCGGCGAGCTGCGGGCGGTGGCCAGCGAGACGGCCGAGGTCGCGCAAGAGCACCTCGCCGCGTCGTGGGTCGACCTGGCCGATCGCCTGGGTGCGGTCACCGAGGTCTACGAAGCGCTCGAGGATGTCTGTACGCCGCGACGACGTCGCTTTGCGCAATCCGACATCGATGCGATGCGCGGGCGACTGACGGCCATCGGAGACACGCTGGCGTCCGGGCAGCTCGCGCATCCGGCCGGACGCTGGGAGTTGGTCGAGGCGCCGTTCCATGTGCCGGGCTTTGGTCCCGTGCAGCAGGTGGCGCACTACGACGCTGGCCCGGGGAGCCCCTCCGAGACGGCGGTGGCCGAGGCCCGGGCGCTGCGGCAGTTCGTCTTGCAGCGCGCGCTGTGCCGCTCGGGGCGGCCCGCGTTGCCGCTGGCGACCGCAGTGGTCGATGGCGACGACGGCAAGGTGGAGTTCTTCGGGTACTTTTTCGAAGAGGAGCTGTTCTGCGGCGAGCTGCCGCCGCTGTGGGAAGACGGCAGCAAGGCCCAGGCTCCGGCGACCAAGGCCGTCGACGCTCCTGCGCCGATCGAGGGCGGGGAGACCGAGGCTCCGGCCATCGATCCCGAACCCGCGCCGCCCGTGCTCGTTCGACCGTAGGTGCGCGCCGCTCCGGCGGACGGATCGGTTCGATCGTCGTTCCTCGGACGAAAAATGTCGTTCGGGGCGTCAGAAGTTCCGAGGTGATCGGAGAGGGATGGATGTCGCGGGGAGGCAGGCACCTCGCGACCCGGGGACGGGCGCATTCGTGCTCGGGCCCCACGGTTTCCACTCTGGCGTTGGCACGTGATTTTCCGGCTCCACGTGCCAACGCTTCCTTTTGTTCAGCCCTCGCGATCGGCCGGGATCAAGTCGGAGGCGGCCATCGTCGGGAAGAGGCCCTCGCGGAACAAGGCATAGATCTCGCTGCCCTCGGGCAGCTCGATGTCGCCCCGCCGCAGCAGGGCGAGCACGCCTGAGCCCTGCTCGGTCGGGATCGTGGCGGTCCGTTCGTCCGGGGCATCCGAGCCCTCGATGCGAGCCATGAACGCAGCCGGCGTCTCTTGGTCGTGCCGCACGTAGCCTTCGATCCCCGCATCGCGACGCACCAGCACCCGACGTCCGCGCGCCGCCGCGTGGCGTAGCCCCAGATCCCACATCGACATGCGGATCCCGCTGCCGAAGTACGCCAGGTGCTCCGGGCAGAGCTTCACGATCGCCGCCTTGGACGTCTCCACGTTGTTCAGCTCGAACATCCCCTTGGAGTAGGTGTCGAGCCAGTGCAACGTGTTGCGCTCGAGGTCGACGAGCAGCGGCAGGTACACGCCTTTGTCCCCGGACAGGGCGAACTTCAGTCGTACGGTGCGGGCATCGAAGTGCTTGCCGCCGACGTCCCGGCGCAGCATGAGTCCCGCGAACGCCCGGTCGAGCTGGTCGAAGCTCATCCCGGCGTAGGCGTTGATCACCATCACCGCGTAGCGCAGGCCGACTTTGCGAGCGAGATCGAGGTGGAGGTCGACGAACTCGCTGGCCCCGTCGGGGTAGGGCGCGTCTTGGAGGTCGCCCGCACTGACCGCGACCTGGTCGCCACCCGCCTCGAAGCTCAGCTGGTAGTAGGAGCAGACCCCCCGGTATCGCCACTCGTGGTCATACAGCGCCACGGAGAGATCGAGGTCGGTCTCGCGTCCGCGCTGGGGCTGACACCAGTGCAGGAACAGCCGCAGGACGTTGCCATCGGGGATGTCGAGGCTCGAGCCGCGGGGGAGCTGTACCGCCGACGACGAGGCCGTGCGCTCGTTGAAGGGCACCAGGACACGCCGAAGCTCGCGGTCGAGGATGACGGTGTCGAACGCAGCGAGTCGGCCGAGTCGAGCGAGCAGCTCGGCGTCGATGGCTTCGACGGCGGGTTCGATCGCCTGCGGGGGCAGGGGCGTGCGGGTATCGGATCGCGAGACTCCAGCCGTGGTCTTGCCCTTGGGCCAGAAGATGCGAATCGGCGCTGGAGAGGTACGCGTAGGCAGGTAGGTCGCCAGGGTCAGCAGCATGGGGGTGGACAGCCGCGGCACGAGGCGGGCGAAGGTGTGGGTGATGTGTGCGACCGCCCTTGCGTCGTCACCCGCGGTGCGAACCATGTGGTCGAAGCGCCGCGCGAATTCCCCGGGCCGCGTCGCGAGCAGCTCGGCCATCGCGGCTGCGTCGCCTCGGGTCACCGCGGCCTCCAGCGTGCCGTAGTAGGTCTCGAACGCGGGCGCCGGATCGCCCTGCGGCGACTTGCCGCGCACGATCGCGAAGGCCCGGGCGACCTGGGGATAGCGCTTGGCGTACTCGTGCGGGTGCAGGAACTGACCGACCCACACCCAGTACGAGCGATGGCGCAGCATGTCTTCGGCGAGGCCGTCGGGGGGGAAGCTCTCCAGAACCCCCAGCAGCGCGCGCCGTAGCTTGCGTGAGAGCTTGGCGACGGCGAAGCGGCGCTTGACGAAGGGCGTGCGGCGGATCTGGACCCACTCGCCGTCGACATGCGCCGAGGCGAGCTGACCCCGCGGGTCTTCGTCTTCGTCGCCGACTCGCGTCACGCGGTACGTCGGCTCGCCCTGGAGCGCGGGGTCGGCCTCCGAGTAGGCGGCGACGAGTCGCAGCACGTCGGTGGCGGTCTGCAGGTGAGGCACGACGGTCGGCCACACGGCGGCGAGCTCGAGCTTTCGTAGCAAGGGACCAAAGACGAGCGCGACGTTCTCCCGCACTGGGATGGTCTCGGGGACCCACGCGATGGCCTTGGTCCCGAATGCATCCACCACGGCCTTCAGGGCGGCCCGGTCGTCGGGCGACAGGGCCTGCGCTCGCGCGCACAGCTGCTCGAACAGGGGCCGGGCGCTCGCCTCGATGTCTTCACCCAAGTCGATGCGCTGGAACGTGACGGGCTCGTTACCCTTGCGTTGGTTGGGCGTGGGCTCGAAAAACGGGGAGTCCTGGTCGACATGGCGCTCACACACGGGGCAGGCGCTGTAGTTGCTGCCGTCGAAGCAGTCGTCGCACACCACGTGCTGACAGGGCTGCAGCACGTGGGTGGTGCCGACCCGGTCGCAGAACAAGCACGGCTGGTCCGGCGCCTGGGCAAAGTGCACGAGCACCTTCTTGATCCACAGCTGCAGCGTGTTCTTGGGGACCTTGCTCGGGAACTTTCGAAATAGCGGGACGTGCTCTTGGTTGCCGCCCTTGGCCGCGGCCAGCGTCTGTGCGATCCACTTTTGTTGCTGGGCGAAGGCGGCGAGGTTGCGCCGAGACAGGCGGTCCCGCAGGCGGCTGGACATGGCGTAGCCCAGCTCGGCCAGCTCGAGGTCGGCGACACGGAGGTAGCGGTCTTCGAGGGGCTCGGCTCTGGCGGGCAAGAACACCAGGCCCCGCCGCTGCAGCAGGACCGTCCGGAGCGCGAGGTCCTCGGGGGTCACGTCGATGATGGTCGCACGGACACCGCCGCGGCAGACGACACCGCCTGAACGAGGACAACGGACGAGGGCAAGGGCCCGCCGTCCGTTGGCAATGAAGGAAATCGACCGAGCTGGGGACCTAGAAAGTTAGAGAAGGAAGCCCGGTCTGAGCCTTCGCTCCGATCATCTCACGCGCAGGAGCGGAGCGCCAACGGACTGTCTTGGGTCGACGGTGGGCGCTACTCGAGCAGCAGCATCCCGCGGCTGAGCTCGCTGCTCGAGTCGGTGGTGTTCATGGCGGCCAGCAGCCGCTCGCTCGACACGAGCCAAGGCTGATAGTCGGCGTTGACGTCGAGCACGAACACCAGGTCCTCGTCCTCGAGGTAGCCGCCGATGGGAGAGTGGTGACCGCCGCCTTCCCGGAACAGCGGCCCCCGCAGGAAGTTGATGATGTAGCGGCGCTCGGGGTCGTTGCTGCGGCGCATATGCTCGCGGAACTCGTCGGTGGAGAGGTCGCGCAGCACGGTGACGGTGCGACCCGTCTTGGCACGCGCAATCTCGGCGAGCTCATCGAGGGTCAAGCCGGGCAGGCACTGCCCGCTCCAGCAATAACCCGTGCCTTCGAGCACCGTGTCCGGCGTCGCGTCGGCGTCGAGCTTCCAGGAGGTCATCGCATTGGCGACGCTGGTCGGCCCGCAGTACGAGACCTTGGGCTGAAACTGCAGGGCCTCGGGGCCATAGGTCGCGGCGACGGGCAGCTGCCACGCGCGTGCGATGAGGGCCTCGTCCTGGTACGCGGGCGTCGACTTGATCGACACCACATCGTAGGTCTTGGGCGCGAGCGCGATGCGGGCGTAGAGGAACAGCCCGCCGAGCAACACGATGATCGCCAGCAGGGCGAGGCCCAGGCGTTTGAGCCATGGGCTGCGAGGCGCGTCGACCATGGAACCACGCTGTCATCGGCCCGTCGCGCGGGTCAATACGCCATACTCTCGGTCATGTCCGACGCCGCTCCCGCCAGCCCGTGCATCGTTCGAAGTCGCGCGAAATCGACCGACGATGCGATGCACATCAGCCACCCGCTCAACGATCGCTCGTCGATCTTCATGACCCGCTTGAGCGATCCCACCGGGTTGACCCACATCGGCGTCTCGCTCGCCCGCATCCCGCCCGGTCGCGAGAGCTTCTCGATGCATGTGCACACGATCCAAGAGGAGTGGATCTTCGTGCTCGAAGGTCAGGGGCACGTGCGGCTGAACGACGAAGACCACCCGATTGGCCCGGGGGACTTCGTGGGCTTTCCTCCCGGCGGTCCCGCGCACGTGGTCCGCAACACCTCCGACGCGGACCTGGTGTTCCTGCAAGGCGGTGACCGTCGCACGGGCGATCGCGGCCACTTCCCCGAGCTGGGCATGGTGGGCTACCAGGACGACGAGGGGCACATGGCGTTCATCGACGCCGAACACGTGAAGCGCTTGCCCTTCACCGCGTGGATGGTCGCGGCGCAGAAGCAGTCGTAGCCGGGCTCAGCGGTTGTGGAGCAGGTCTTCGACTTCTTCGGCCGCTTCCACCTCGAGGCGAATCTGCTCGAGGCGTCCGCCGAAGTCGTCGCGGCCGCCGTCGCGGGCTTCGGCCCGCACGAGGTCGACCCGCAGCTGTCGAACCTGCTGCTCGGCGAGGCTCTGGCGGATCTTGAGCCGCTCGAGGGTCTTGCGGGCCCGTTCGTCGGCGCCGAGCCGATCGCCGAGGACCTCGATCTGACGCTGTCGCAGCTGTCGATCCTCGGGGTCGGTGGCGGTGGCCAACGAGGCCTGGGCGGCGTCCCGCTGGGCGATGAGTTCCCGCAGCTCGTCTTCGTCGACCAAGGCCGAGAGCCGCCGGATCTTGTCGCGGAGCTCGTGCACCGTCTCGGCCATGCGATCGAGGGCGGCGATGGTGGGACCCGCGTCGCCTTCGTCGCGGCGGGCCAGCAGCGCTCGGACCTCGCTCATGTCGGCGTCGAAGCCTTTCGCGGCGGGCAGGGCGGCTCGCTCGGCGGCGGGCAGGGACGGCGCTTCTTTCGACTCGCCTTTCGGGGGCAGAGCCTTGGCCTCGCCACCCCCAGAAAGCAGGTTCCCGCTGCGGATGAGCGACCACGTGGCGGGCAGCGCCTTGCTGGCGTGCCCGAGCACGAACAGCCCCCAGATCATCCCCGGGATCGACAGCACCCCGAAGAAGTAGCTGGTGACCGCCAAGTAGATGATGAGGTGCCAGCCGAAGCTCTTGGTCACCTGTCGCTGCGCGGCGATGCGGGGGTCTCCGACGAAGGGCACTTCCTCGCGGAAGATGGGCAGGTCGTGCAGCGGCTGCCAGTCTTCGTCGTCGGCGTGCCGGGCCAGCTCGAGACCGCTGAGGTCACGCTCGCGGAGCTTGCGTCGGAGCTTCTTCTCCGACCACTCGACGATCTTGTCGTCCTTCTGTACGAGGTATTGGTCCACGACGAGGAGCGATCAGGAGGAGGGCGGAGTCGCCTTGGTGCGCTTGTTCTTCTGGTTGGCCTTGAAGTCCGACCACAGCTTCAGGGCCAGGCGCCACAGGACCCATAGGCCGAAGGCGTAGACCTCGAGCGCGAGCGTGATGATGATGAAGTCGTAGGAGCTGCGGACGCGGATCGAGCCGAAGAAGATCGCGGCGATGGCCACCAGCCCCAGCAGGTGCACGGCGAGCAGGGCTTGCTTGATCGTGCGCCGCCCCAAGACCAGCGTGACCAGGCCGAGGAGGGCGGGGATGGCAAACAGGTTGCGGTGCCAGGTCGTCCACCAGTGGCTGATCTTGCGCCACTGACGGCGCCCCGAGTCCGGCCAGGGCACGTTGTGCCGCCACAGCAACGTCGCGTTGACCACCGAGTACTCGAGCTGACCCCGCACTCCGGTCTCGGCGACACACTGCCGGATGTACTCCATGTGCTTTTTGCTGTCGCCGATGTAGCCGGGGTAGGTGAGCTCGTCGGTGAGCGCGGGCTCGAGCGCGATGCGGGGCGGGATGCCGCGCTTCTTGGCGCGGGCCTCGTGGTTTTTGATCTGCAGGAACGAGGGCGGCCGGAAGTGGACACGGCCGTGGCCCTTGCCGTCGGGCGTGGAGCGGATCTTCGAGTTGTGGCAGCGCCCGAAGACGAGGTTGAAGGTGCCGTTTTCGGACACGAGCCCGAAGCGCCCCGTGTTGTGGTGCAGCAGCGAGGAACTCACCACCAACATGATCAGCACGGGCACGAAGGACTGGAGCAGCAGGACCAGCTTGATCTTGGGCAGGGCCTTGCGACGCGCAATCCAGAACAAGCCGAGCAGCGCGGCGGACACCAGGACCTGCGGGCGCACCGCCAAGCCGATCCCGGCAAAGATGCCCATGATCCACGCGTCTCGTTTTCGGCCGTGATCGGCCATGCGCAGTGAAAACAGCACCGCACCCATCAAGAAGAACGCGTAGGGCGGCTCCGAGAGGATGTACCCGCCGAGCGAGAAGTGCGGGTAGTAGAAGACGCCGAGCAGGCCGACCGCGGGCGGCACCCAGACGAAGGCGCTGGCCCGACGCGCGCTCGCGAACGCGAACGCGACGGTGAACGAACCCAGCACCGCGTAGAGCACCCCGATGGCGGTGAAGTTGTCCTTGCCGAACAGGTACTTCATGCCCGCCACGATCCAGTGCGTGCCGTAGGGGAAGAAGCTGCTGTATTCGTGCGGCTTCAGCCCCGTCTTGAGCATTCGATCGGCGCGGCTGACGTACCCGTTCATGTCCGAGTACACGTAGTCACCCGGCGGATGCACCTCGAGGTTCCAGTGCAGTCGCACGAGCAACGCGGCGCCGAAGATGAGCAGCAGCCATCGCTCCTGAGCCAACCAGGCGAGGGTTGCCCGAGCAGCGCGAGCCCAGGGAGACGAGACGGAGGATTGCGGCGAGGACGACACGGGGGCGGTGGCATTCGTAGCCGCACAGGCGTGGTCTCGCCAAGGGGGGAGGGCGTGGCGCGGGCTTCGCGGGCCGTGATTACCCGCGTTGACGCCGGATCCTGGCCCCTGGTAAGTGGCCTTTCATGCAGTGGTCCGTGTCTCGCCTCCGTCGCGTGTTTCCCTCGATGCTGGCGCTGGCGGTCGTCGCAGGCTGCCGTACGCAGCCCACCGACCCGCCCGACGACGCCGCCGTGACGCCGCCTCCGGCCGACAACACGGCCGAAGCGGGCCCCGACGTGGCCACGATCATTGCCGACTCCGATCTGCCGGAGCTGCTCGACAAACCGCTGCCGGGCGACCCGATGGGCGTGACGATCCATCGGCTGTCGAACGGGATGACGGTCTACATCAGCACGGAGCGTCAAAAACCGCACTTCTCGGCCTGGATCGGCGTGCGGGCGGGCAGCCGCATGGATCCCCCCGACTCGACCGGCCTGGCTCACTACCTCGAGCACATGCTGTTCAAGGGCACCGACGAGTACGGCACCCTGGATGCCGAGGCCGAGGCGCCCCACGTCGCGCGCGTGCGTGAGCTGTACGGGAAGCTGCGCGAGACCACCGACGACGCGGGCCGCAAGAAGATCCTGGCCGAGATCGACTCCGAGACCCAGGCGATGGCCAAGTACGCCGTGCCCAACGAGCACAGCCGCATGTACGGCAGCATGGGCGTCGAGGGCATCAACGCGTTCACCAGCTACGAGCAGACCGTCTACATCGGCACCGTGCCCTCCAATCGGCTCGAGGCCTGGGCGGCGGTCGAGGGCGAGCGCTTCAGCGACCCCGTGTTCCGGCTGTTCTACCCGGAGCTCGAGGCGGTCTACGAGGAGAAGAACCTCTCCATCGACAACCCGGGCCGTCAGGTCTTCCAGGCGCTCAACGCCGCGCTCTACCCCGAGCACCCCTACGGCACGCAGACCACCATCGGCGAGTCCGAGCACCTGAAGAACCCCGCCTACCAGGACATGTCGGACTACTTCGACCGCTGGTACGTGCCCAACAACATGGCCATCGCGCTGGCCGGCGACATCGATGCCGAGACCGCGCTGCCCGTGCTCGAGGCGACCCTGGGCCGGCTGAAGCCCAAGCCGCTCAGCGAGCCGCACGCGGGCAACTTCCCGCCGCTGTCCGGCCGGGTGTTCCGCGAGGTCCGGGCTGAGGGCGAGGAAGGCGTGACCCTGGCCTGGCACGCGCCCGAGTCGGGACACGAGGACGTGGTGGTGCTCGAGGCGATGGACCGCGTGCTCGACGACGCCATGGTCGGCCTGCTCAACGTCGAGCTCGAGCTCACCCAGAAGGTGCCTTCGGCCGGGTCGTGGGTCTCCACCCTGCGCGAGGCCGGCTCCTACGTGGTGCGGGCCGATGCGCGCGAGGGCCAGACCCCCGAGGAGATCGAGGCGATGCTGCTTTCCGTGGTGGCCAAGCTCAAGAAGGGCGAGTTCACCGAGCAAGACGTCACCTCGGCCAAGCTCCAGGAGTCGGTCCGGCTCAAGCGCAGCCTCGAGTTCCCGGGCGCGCGCGTGGGCAAGATGATGGGCGCCTTCATCGAGCACCGCAGCTGGGAGAGCATCGTCGCGCACGACGAGCGCTTCCAGGCGGTGACCCGCGACGACATCATCCGCGTCGCCAACAAGTACCTCACCGATGATTTCGTGGTCGTGGCCAAGCGCAAGGGCAACCCCGAGGTGCCCAAGCTCGACAAGCCCAAGATCACCCCGGTACCCATCGACCCCAGCCGCAAGAGCGACTTCGCCAAGGAGATCGAGGCGATGCCGGTCGCCGAGCTCGAGCCCGAGTGGGTCGAGGAAGGCGTGCACTACGAGCGACGCTCGCTGCCCGCGGGTGACCTCATCAGCGCCAAGAACGAGCGCAACGACCTGTTCACGCTGCGCTACTCGCAGAAGCGTGGTTATCGAAAGGCGCCGCTTTTGTGCTACGCGCTCGAGCTGCTCGAACTGTCCGGGGCCGGCGATGCCGATGCCGAGGCGCTGCAGAAGGAACTCTACGGGCTCGGCACCTCCATCTACGCCAGCTGTGGCGCGGAGAGTTCGTCCATCGTGGTGTCGGGGCTCGACTCGCAGCTCGAGGCCAGCCTGGCCGTGCTCGACCGCTGGCTCGCCAAGCCCAACTTCGACAAGAAGGTGATGGCCCGGCTGCAAGAAAACACGGTCAGCGAGCGCCGCGACGGCCTCACCAAGACGGGCACGCTGACCCGCGCGCTCAACTCGTACGCGATGTACGGCAAGCGCAGCTCGTACCTGAACCAGCCGAGCAACGCGGCGCTGGGCAAGGCCAAGCCGGCCAAGCTGCGCAAGCTCATCGGCTCGTTCCTCGACCACGAGCACCGCACCCTGTACTTCGGCCCGCGCGATGCCGATGCGGTGGCCAAGGTCGTCGCTCGCGGCGAGCGTCATCGCAAGACCGGGGACACGCTGGCTCGCGAGTACCGGGACATCAAGGCGCCAGTCGTCTACTTCCTGCACAAAGAGGGCGCCAAAGCGAACGTCCGCTTCACCATTCCCCGCGATCCCCTGGCTCGCGAGCTGCGGCCCACGGCCGAGCTGTTGTCCGAGTACCTCAGCGGCAACATGAGCGCGCTGGTCTTCCAGGAGATCCGCGAGTCGCGGGGCTTGGCCTACAGCGCCTACTCCCGCTACTCGACCGGCAGCCGCTTGGTCGACGAGTCGGGCCTGACCGGCTTCATGAGCACCCAGGCCGACAAGACCCCCGAGGCGGTGCGCACCTTCCTCGGTCTGCTGCGCAGCGACGACATCCAGGCGGAGCGGCTGGCCAGCGCCAAGGCCATGGCCGACCAGGGCTTCCGTGGTACCCGCATCGACCCGCGCTGGGTCAACCTGTGGGTCACGGGCTGGGACGACCTGGGCGAGAAGGAAGACCCGCGTCCCTGGGAATGGAAGACCATGCAGGGCCTGAGCGTCGACAACGTGTCCGAGTTCGCCAAGGGCTTCGTGGACGCGCCGGTCATCATCGCCGTGGTGGGTGACCGCGACCGCGTGGGGCTCGACGAGCTGGGCAAGCTCGGCAAGGTCGTCGAGCTGCGGGCCCCGGCGCTGTTCAGCTACGGCGCGTTCCCGAACAAGCCCAAGGGCGAGGTCAAGTCGACGGTCAAGCCCAAGCGCAGCAGCAAGCTGAGCAAGGGCAAGCCGAAGGCCAAGGCCAAGACGCCGGCCAAGAAGAGCAAGTAGCTTCGGGCTCTTCGTACGAACGCAACGGCTCGCAGGGATGCGGGCCGTTGGCAATTGGCCCATGCGCTGACACAGTGAGGTCGGCGTGGTCGGGTGGTTGAACAAGCTCCTGGGGAAGGCTCCGAGGTCCGAGACCGACGGGGTCGATCGGGGGAGCAGGGACCCGGCCGAGGCCGAGCCCCTGGGGCAACTCGAGGAGCTGCTCGCGGGTGAGCCGAGCGAGGCGCGGTGGTCGAGTGCGGGTGCGTGGCTCGAGTCCGCGCCCGACTCGACGCAGGCGCGGGCGGTGGAGCGCGGCCTGGCGTGGCTCGATGTGTGGCCCGATGAGCAGCGGTGCTTCGTGCTGTACTACCCGGAGCAGCTCGAGTCGCTGCCCGCGTGGTGGCGGTGGGTCCGACGTCTGCAAAGCCACGAGTCCACGCTCTCGCCCGAAGTGCTGGCGGTGTTGCTCGGAGCGGCGTCCGAGGCCGCGGCGACTCAGCTGGTCCTGCCGCACGCGCAGCTCGATGCCGACGGCGCGGGGCGGCTCGCGGCTTGGCCTGGGCTCGAACGATTGACCCACCTGGAACTCCCGCACAACGAGCTGGGCCCGGCGGGGGCAGGGGCGCTGGCGGACTCGAACGCTCCCGTGGCGCTGCGGGTGCTCGACCTGTCGGCCAATGGCGTGGGCGACGAGGGGGTCGAGGCCATCGCTCCGTGGCTGCCCGGGTCTTCGCTGGAGGTGCTCGGGCTGGAGTTCGACGAACTGGGCGACGCTGGTGCGCGAGTGCTGGCGCAGGCGCTGGGAGGGGCTTCGTTGCGCGAGCTGTTGCTCGACGGCAACGAGCTGAGCGCCGCGGGCGTCGTCGCGCTGGCTCGATGCGCTGGCCTCGCTGGGTTGATGCGACTCGGGCTCGGCGATTGCGACCTGTCGGATCGTCGCGGGATCGAGGCGCTCGTGCAGGCCGACCTCGCGCCGGGCCTGCAGCGGCTACAGCTATGGGGGTGCATGCTCGGCGACCGGGGCATCGATGCGTTGTTGGAGCCCGGCCGGCTTCGTTGCATGTCGGACCTGGACCTGATGAGCAACCAGCTGACCTCCGCGGCGGCGCAGCGGCTGGCGAACAGTGCCGAGCTGGAGACGCTTCGGGTCCTCACGCTGTGCCACAACCGATTGAGGGCAGCGGGAGCCGTCGCGCTCGCGTCGTCGGGCGCTCTCGGTGGGCTCGCCACGCTCGATCTCGCGGACAACGAACTCGGAGACGAAGGCGCCGTCGCGCTCGCGGCCGCCAGTGCGCTCGGTGGCCTCGTATCGTTGGACCTGAGCCGAAACCAGATCGGCCCCGAGGGCGCGACCGCCTTGGCCGACTCGAGGTTGTACGCCCGCCTCGAGCGGCTGCGACTCCGAGACAACCCCATCGGTTCGCAGGGCGCCGCATCGCTCGCCGCCGCCTTGCCGCGGACACGACTCCGCCAGCTCGAGGTCTCCGCGGCCGACGTGGGGGCAGAGGGCCTCGCGCGCTTGAAGGGCGCCGCAGGGGGGACATCCTGCGAGCTCCTCCACTAGATGGGCTCCGGCCGGAGCGAGTGTGCGGCCCCCTGCCAGCGGGCCGCCCACCATGCGGGGCGTCGAAACCGCAAACAAGCGCGCGATACGGGTGGGATGAACCCCGAGGCGGGCATAACTCTGCACTCGCTTCTTTCCCGAGCGGGCCGGGCGTCTACCGGATGATCGGTGTCGACGGCGACGTGCTCTATGTCGGCAAGGCACGCTCGGTAAAGAAGCGAGTGCAGAGTTATGC
>JBCCHT010000077.1:0-24667 GCA_039028615.1 Myxococcota bacterium
TGATCGCAAAATATGCGTGAAACTCAGAGTTGCAAAATGGAATAAAGTATTGGACTGGATCTATTCTCTTGATATTGTAGGCTCCTATACAGACAAGTGCATTAAGCATGGTGCTTGAGGGGGCTTGCGCCTTTTGGGGAAAAGATTTTGTGCCACAAACACACGAAACGAAGTCTTCATTCAAAACTGGTCGACGGTTCCCCCTCGCCAGGTATTTCTGCATGGGAGGGGGGTTGGATGGGTGGAGGGACAGGACAGGGGAGACACCTAGACACTTAGACAACCCCAGTTTAGTCCAAGCCTTAGAATTATCACGAAGGAAGAGTATTTGGTGTTTGGGGAACGTCCCCTTTCGGGAGAGTAGGTCTATTTTGGTTTTTTGGGTCCACACGACCACACTGAAATTACCTTCAAAATTGAACATTCCCAAAATTCCCTGAAAAGGAGAGTAGGTCCTTGTGGATAATGCTCGGCGACGAATCAACAGATTCTACTTTTCACTCTCTGCTTTTTATTCCGCTCGTTTCTAATTGCACGAATGTTCGGCAACTTGAAGAGACCCAGTCCTATGATTCCGCATGCGGAGCACATACAAAGGCGCGCTGTATTATTCGCGCCATGAAAAGTGCCGTTTTCTGCTCAAAATTCTGCCGGCATTATCTGCAAGGGCCATGCAGCCTACGGGAGAATGACCACAGTGCCAGCGAGAGCACGAGTCCTGCTTGTTCCGACGGTATCGCGAACGTATGCCGTGGATCCAGTACCGCCTTGGACATCATCCGAAGAGTGTACGCGTAGCGGATCGCGACCTTGGCGGGCGTCCCGTCGGCCAGCTTCGCCGGAGCAAACGTCGTGCGTCGCACTGCTTTGGCGGCGACCTCATCGCATCCGTGGCCGATGCCCGACACCAACGTGGTCCGCGAGATGGTGCCGTCGCAGTCCACCACGACTTCGAGTGTCACCGTGCCTTCGACCTTCCCCTGCCGCACCGCCGGGCACATGGTGGCCGGCGGAGGCTTCTTCGTCCTGGGCAACACCGCCACCAGCTGGCGCCCGCCCGAGATCGAGTCGGAAAGGTCGACGCACGTGGTCCCGTCGGCGGCGGTATGACGCGGTGCCGCGGCGACCGCCCGCTCCCGCGCGGCCCGGGAATCGCCGACGGTTGCTCCGGAGCCGGATGAGAGCGCCGGAGGTTCGGGTTCCGGCGGGTGTGGCTCGGGTTCGTTCGGCTCAGGGCTGGGTGTTGCTTCGGCTACCGCGACCGGCCCAGCCGGGCGGGGAGGCCTGGTCGGCTCCGACGTTTCGGGCGTTTCGCTCGGCGACTGCGGCGGCGCAGCGGGCCGGCACGCGAGCATCGTCCATACGCTCGCCGCCGCTACGGCGCGGCCGGGCCAGTACGCAATCCAGTGCCTCACGACGACAGGCTAGCAGCCCCGGCACGCAAAGCCTGCCTCCGTAGCCGTGGGCCAACCCGCAAGCCCAACCACGCCAACCGCCCTGAGAGGAGCCAGCCCCGAAGGTCCGATTCTTCGATTTCCCCGACGTTGATCGGCTCGTGGTCCAGGCTGAGCTGCTCGGCCAGGGCAATCGCCGGCTGACCGTGTGGAGTCACCGCCACCCACCTCCGTCGGACGAGACGGCGTCCGAATGGCTCGAGAAGATCCAGCGGGCGACCGGACTCGAACCGGAAGGCCCTCACATCCTCCTGCGAGATTTCGGAACGCAGGCAGGGGCCGCGTTATCGCCTCGCGAGGGTTTTTGAGCTGAGCGTTAGACCAGCGAGGCCACGCCGAGCACCGCCAGCGCCATCGTGCCCAGAAAGCCGAGGCCGGCGGTGGCCATCATGCCCATGAACAAGCGCGGCCGGGACTCCGCGAAGCGCAGCATGTGGTTTTGCTTGGCCTTGACGAAGGTGAGCGTGCAGTGGGCGTCGATCTCTCCCGAGCGCAGGCGCTCGAGTTCGAAGAGCGCCGCCGCGGCGTCGTTGAAGCGGTCGTTGGGATCGCGCTGCAGTCCGCGGCGCAGGAAGTGGCGCATCTCGGAGGGGACGGGCGGCTGCGCGGGGTGAGCCCAGGTCTCCGGGTCTCGCCAGGGGCCTTGGCCTTCGAGCACCTCTTTGAGGATCTCGTACACGGTACCGTGGTCGGGCACGTAGCTGCGCAGGGTGAGCAGCTCGAAGAGCACGAGGAACGCGGAGTAGAGGTCCGAGCGCGCGTCGACGGCCGCACGGTCTCCGCGGGCCTGCTCGGGCGCCATATAGAGCGGGGTGCCGAGCAGGGCGCCGTCTTGGGTCATGTCGGGGCGGCTACCCGCGATCTCGGTCGAGGGCTCGGCCCGGGCGGCCCCACGACGGGCGATGCCCCAGTCCACCAGGCGGACCTCGCCGTGCTCGCCCAGCATGACGTTGGCGGGCTTGATGTCGCGGTGGAGGATGCCCCGGGCGTGGGCGTAGTCGAGCGCGTGCAGGATGCCGACGAAGATGTCGAGGCGGCGCGCCAGCGGGTACTGGGCGTGGGCGTCCTCGTCGCCGGCCGCGAGGCGATCGATGAGAGCGTCGAGGCTCTCCCCCTCCACGTACTTCATGGTGAAGAACAGGCGCCCGTCCTCGTCGCGACCGACGTCGTAGATGGGGGTGATGTGGGGGTGGTCGAGGGAGCCCATCGTGCGGACTTCGTCGACGAAGCGCGCGATGGTGGACGGCGAGCTGACTCGCTTGGTCAACCGCTTGAGCGCCACGCGGCGGCCGATGTCGTGGTCGGTGCTGAGGTCGACGTCTCCCATGGCGCCGCCACCGAGGCGACGAATGGAGGAGTAGCGCAAGCGCTCGTGGGGCTCGAGGCGCAAGGACCCCGAATCCTCGGAGACCACCCGCGGCAGGACGGTGGTGCGACCGCTGAGCGTGCTGTCGCTGGCGGGAGAATCGGCGGTGACGGTCGGATCGGCGTGAAGCGTGCGATCGAGCGCGCTATCGTGAACATGGGCTTCGGCCGCGGCCAGCGACGAGGCCATAAAAGTACGGTTCCCCGGTCCGGGGGCGACGGACGGAGTAGCGATGGGATGAACCATGGAGGGCTCCCTGGCGGCTGGTGACGAACGGTGCCGCACCCGTTCGACCGTCCGCCGAGACCCTCGGGTTACGCCCCACCCAAACTCGATGAAATTCGTGCCTGAGCGGCGTCAATGGGCCGCATCGCTGCGTTGGCGGAGCTCGACCACCCCCTTGCCCAGCTTGGCGCGGATGAGCCGCCGTAGGGTGGTGGCGTCTTGGTAGCCCACCGCGGCGGCGATCTCCGCGAGGCTCTCGTCGGTGGTGCGCAGGCGGTGGACCGCGACCTCGACGCGAAGGTCGCGGACGAAGGCGATGGGCGAGCGCCCCATGACCTCGCGCATGCGGCGTTCGAGCGAGCGAGGGCTGGTGCCGATGGCCCGGGCCCCCGCCTCGATGGACAGCGGGCCCTCGAGGTTCTCGCGGACCCAGCGTTCGAAGCGCTCGACGATGGGGTCGTTGTGATGCAGGTGATCGGGCACCGCGAACACCACCTGCGAGGGCCGGTCGTCGACCAGCAGGTAGCGCGCCACCAGGCTGGACAGGGCCGGGCTGTGGGTACGGATGAGCCACAGGGCGAGGTCGGCATGGCCGAAGGCGGCTCCCGCGGTGACCACGGGACCATCGTCGACGACCATCTTGGACTCATCGAGCCGCACGCGAGGAAATCGCTCGCGGAAGGCGGCCGAGAGCCACCAGGCGGTGGTGGCCCGGTGCCCATCGAGGACCTGGGCCGCGGCCGCGGTGAAGGTGCCCGTACACGCTGCGCACACGGTGGTACCGCGCTCGGCCCAAGCTTGGAGCACGGCGTGGGCATCGGTGACGTCGCGACGGCACTGGATCTCGGCCAGGGCCTCGGGGGTCTTGGCCGAGGTGGCGGGCACGAGCACGTAGTCGGGGCGGCGGCTGGAGCGGGTGACCTTGTCCGGGGATAGCCGCATGCCTCGACCGGTCTGGATGTGGCTACGGGTGCCGACCAGTCGCACGTCGAAGCGCAGATCGGGGCACCCGGCCTGAGGCGCGAGTTCATTGGCGAAACCAAAGGTGTCGAGCAGGACCGACAGCCCGGTATCGAAGGCACCATCCACGGCGAGTACGGCCAGCTGCATCGGAGGACTCCGCTCCAAGAGGGTAGGAGAGGAGGAGGGGCGTGTCGAATTGTAGATTGGCGGAAATGGTCACTTCAGTGTCGAATACGACCTGGGGCCCTTCGGGGGCGAGGGCTAGGTTGAGACCCATCGAAAGGACGACATCGCCATGACTCAACCCAGCGCAACGACCACCCCCGCTCCCTCTTCGCTCCGCCCCGAGCCCGTACCCTCGAGCTCCAGTGCCTCCCGAGGGCCGAATTCGGCCACGGTGGGGCTCTTGGCGACCCTCGTGGCCAAGCCGGGCAAGGAGGCCGAGGTCGCCGAGCTGCTGCAGGCCGGGCAGCAATTGGTCGAGCAGGAAGCACAGACCCTGATCTGGTTTTCGTTTCGCATCAGCGAGGACACCTTCGGCATCTACGACGCGTTCGCCGACGAGGCGGGGCGTGCCGCTCATCTGGAAGGGCGCCTGGCGGCCGCATTGATGGGCCGCGCCGACGAGCTGCTTGCGGTCGCGCCGCGGATCGAGCCCGTGCAAATCCTCGGGCGCAAGTACGTCGCGGGCACCAACGTCGCGATCGGGACGCCCGTGGGGCTGTCGGTGCGCCTGCACGCCAAGCCGGAGCAGCGCGACGAGCTCGAGCGTCTACTGGTCGCGGGGCAGGCCATGGTCGAGGCCGAGTCACAGACGCCGGTCTGGTTTGCGTTCCGCATCTCGGCCGACGAGTTCGGGATCTACGACGTGTTCCCGAGCGACGCTGGTCGTACCGCCCACGTCGAAGGGGAGCTGGCCGCCGCGTTGCTGGGGCGGGCCGACGAGCTGCTGGCCGAGCCGCCGAGCATCGCTCCGGTCGATGTGCTGGCGGGCATGCGTCGGGAGTGAACGGGGGGCCAAGGCGCGTGCGCGTGGGGCCGGGGCTGTCCTGCGCGTGCGCCCGAGGTCTTGGCCCGTTCAGCGACCTTTGGCGACGCGAGCCAGGTGGGGGATGTCGCCCGAGATCTCGAGGCCGGCACGTCGTCCCACCCCGCGATAGATCTCGCGACCGCCTCGCCGTTCGCTCAGGCGGACCGAGACCTCCGCCATCAGCGTCTCGTGGACGTCACGCACCATGCCCTCGATGGTGGGGCCGGGCAGCACGGTGGGCGGGGCTCGCCGAATGTCGAGCTCGAGTCGATGGTGGCGGTTTCGCAATACCCAGCGGACGTGGTCCTCGGTGCATGCCAGCTCTTCGACGCGCGCGAGGTGGTGGGTGGTGAAGGGGTACAGCGTGCCGTCGATCCACAGGCCCACGATGAAGCCGACGAAGGTGCGACCGAGGTTGGGAATCTCGGCGATCGAAGCGCTGAGGCAGACCTTCGCCGGGTCCTCCTCGGGGCCGCCGAAGTGATTGCTCTGGCACCAGATCCAGCTGGACGGGAAGCTCATGCCCCAGTCCTTCTCCACGTAGCCGCGGCCGCCCCCGAAGTCGATGGACTCGTCGTCGAGCGACAGTCCACCGCCGAGGGCATGATCGAAGCCGATGACGCCGTGGTAGCACTCGAGGATCGGGATCCAGCCGAACGGGCCCATCACGCCCGGCGACCACCAGCGCACCGGCCATTCGCTCAGGCCGTGCATCGTCACTTCCCCCTGCAGGCGGAGGTCGGGCAGCTCGATGTCCAGCGCGATCGACCCCTCGGTCTCGCCGAGGTGCAGACGGTTGGGCCCGATGCGAGCCTCGCAGTCACGGTCGTGCGCCCAGAACTCGTCCGCCGGGTAGCGGGCGAGCCAGGCTCGTTGCCGGGCGCCGTCGAACACCTGCACGAACGCGTGCGACTGGGCGGGGTCGGTGGCAAAGTAGACTCCCGGAATGATGGCCACCGGTCGCGACTGGTCGCGGTCGATGAGCTTGAGGTACCAGCCCTCGAAAAAGGGCGGCCGACGTCCGTGCCCATGAAACGAGGCCGGGCGCATCACGTTGCGCAATCGCGAAAGCACGAATACGAGTGTAGACGGGGCCCCGGCGGGCGGGGGGAGCAAACGGCGGTACTGTAGGGGCGGTGCCGGTTCGTCCCGATCCTCGCCTCGGCTCGCCTTCGCGGCTGGGGGCAGCGCTCGGGATCTTGGCTCGGTACTGCGCGCAGCGACCACGACAAATCGGTGTGGTGTTGGTGCTGGTGCTGCTCGTCTCGGGCTGGGTGGCGGCAGTAACGCCCATCGACCTGTCCTTTGCCCGGCTGATGGATCGCAGTCATCCCGAGATGCAGCGATATTTCGAGGCCTCCCGTCGCTACGGCCTGGGTGGTCGACTGCCGCTGCTGCTCGAGCGGCAGGGCGACGATGCGCAGCTCGATCCGCTCGTGGAGAAGCTGCGAGCACAGCTCGGCGACGATCCTCGCATTCGATCGGTCACCACGCCATTCGAGCCGAGTACGGATGCGGAAGGGTCGGCGTGGCTACTGCCGGACGCGGTCTTCGATCGCTTCGCGGCGTGGGTCGAGCAGCCACGAGATTCCGCTCGGGCCGAGGCGTTGCGTGCCGCGCTACAGTCGGCGGAGCCCGTGCCGGACCCGGACGCGCGACTGCTGTTGATCACGCTGCAGACCGACAGCTTCGAGCAGGATCTCGACGCGCAAGATTTTCCCGCGATCGATGCTCGGGTGCAGGCCCTCGCGGCCGAGCACGGAGTCCGGGCTCGGTTCGCGGGCATGCCGGCCATCGTCGAGCAGGACCAAGCCACGACGCTGGGGCGGGTGGGGGTCATGACGCCGCTGAGCCTGGTGTTGGCGCTGGTGCTGCTGTTGGGGCTCGAGCGCCGACCCTTCGGGCTCATGGCCATCGCCCTGCCGATGCTCGCCGCCGCCTCCAGCACCGTGGCGATCATGGGGCTGGCGTTCGGGCGCATCACGCTGATGGAGTCGCTGTTCGGGGTGCTGGTATTCGGCCTCGGCGTCGACTTTGCGCTGCACCTGGGCCTGCGGGCGGCTCGAGAGACGGAGGCGGGCGCCGACCTACCGCAGGCGATCGAGATCGCATTTTCACGGACGGGTCCCGGGGTCGTGGTCGGGGCGCTGACCACCGCGGGTGCCTTCGGGTTGTTGGCGTTGGCGCCCGATCCGACCTTCGTGCACCTGGGAGCCTCGGGGGCGATCGGAATCACGCTGTGCCTGCTGGGTATGCTGACGGTGCTGCCCGCGGCCTGGGCGGGGTTGGGGGCCGTGCCGCGCGGGGCAGGGGGGCGCGAAGGCGGGGCGCTGGCCAAGGTGGTGGGGGCACTGAGTCGCTCGGCGACGCGACACCCTCGATTGCACGTGGTTGTGATGGCAGCGGCGCTGCTCCTCGCCGGCCTGGGCTTGCCTCGCCTGCGCTTCGAGACCGACCTCAACCGCGTGGTGAATCGGGAGCTCTCCGCGGTCACGGCCGCGGCGGCCATGCACGAGCGATTCGGCGTGCACCCCATGCCCTGGGTCCTGCATGCGAGCGACATCGAGGAGGCGCGGCGGCTTCACGCGGCGCTGGCCGACCTCGAACTCGTGGGGCGCACCGAGTCGATCGCCACAAACTGGCCCCGTGACCTCGAGGAGCGGCGTCGGTGGTTTCAGGAGCACGGAGCACGGCTCGCCGCCATGCCGTCCGTGCCCGCGGAGCTGCAATCACTGGTCGAGGCCGCCCGGGCCGCAGTGAACGAGCCGCCTCCCACGCCCGCCGACTTGCCCGCCGCGGTGCGCGGGCAGCTCGTCGCCGACGACGGCACGCTGCTCGTGCTGGCGTTCCCGGCCACGCCACACATGGATGCTCGCCAGGCGGCCCGCGAGCGGCAGGCGGTGCGTGAACTCGATCCGCAGGCCACCTCGATGGCGGTGGTCATCGAGCTCGTCGTCGCCCCCGAGCGACCCTTCGTGGTCCCCGTCGCGCTCGCCGTGCTCGTCTTCGTCGTCGTGGTGCTGGTGGTCGACCTGCGTCGCCCCGGAGCCATCGCGCTGGCGGTCGTACCCGTGGCCTGCGGCAGCGTCGTCGCGTTCGGCATCCTGGGCTGGGCGTCGATTCCCATCAACCTCGTCACCGCCATGGCGGCCCCGCTGGTCATCGGCTTGGGGGTCGACGATGGAATCCACGTCGTGCATCGCCTGCACGAGGCGAAGACGGACGCCGACGCGGTCGCAACCGCCTGTGCGGCGGTCTCTCGGGCCATCGCCCTGACCACCGCGACCACCTGCGTGAGCGTGTCGACCCTGCTGCTGTCCGGTCACCCCGGGCTCGAGTCGATGGCGTGGATCATGCTCCTGGCGCTGCCGCTGTGCCTGCTCGCCAGCGCCTCCACTCTCCCCGCCCTTGCCACGCTGTCACGGACACGGGCTCACGGGTAGAGCTCATCCGTGACGATCGTGCCGTTGATGGTGCACACGTTGCCGTTGACGACGTTGAGCAGGCTGACGCCGTCGAGCTGGAGGTCGGCCACGCCGTTGGCGGGGTCCCAGGTGTTGACGACGAGCTGACCGCCGATGGAGTCGGGCTCGCCGGTCAGGGCGTCGGAGTCGAGATTGGTCCAGGTACCCTGCGCGACCTCGACCATGTTGATGACGTTGCCGGTATCGATGCGGTGCTGGGTCGACAGCTGCATGGTGCCCGTACCGTCGAGTTCGAACTGGAAGGAGCCGGACAGCGTGGCCCCGTCGTCGTAGATCGAGGCGACGCCGAGCGAGCCGTTGTAGGTCACGACCACGGTGCCGCCGAAGTCGATGTCGCAGCCGCTGAGGGTAACGTCGATGGTGCCGCCGCCGGGATCGGTGCCCTGGCTCTCGCTGTCGTCGCTGCTCGAGTCGACGGCGGTGGTCTCGGGCGGGGGCGACGAGGTCGTCGGATCGTCGCCGGTCGTGGTGCCCTCGGTGGTCGGGTCCGCCGTCGTTGCGACCGGATCGGTGTCGCCGCCGGAGCTGGCGCTCCCCGTCGCGCTGGTCAAACCGGTGGGGTCGCTGCTGGTGCTCGAGTCACCGTCGTCACCACACGCGGTGGTCGCCAAGAGCAATGGAAGCCAAACCCATCGATAGGTGCACATGACGATGCTGTTAGCACACTCATTTCGCTCCCCGGGCCCGATACGCGCGAGACTGCGCAGGTTGTTTCACACCGCTCACCGGAGGCCCGGTGCGCGGCCGCCATGGGCTCCCTGACATGGTGCTTCCGGTCATTGCCCGGTCTGTCGCGTTGTTTCCCTGCCTGCGCAAATGCGGTAGATGGACCCCGGGGACATGACTTTGCAAGGAGTATCGATGAATACGATTCGTTTGGGCGCACGGGCCCTGGTGGCTGGCCTGGTGGTGATGGTCGGCTGCCCGAGTGACGACACCGGAGAAGACGGCTCGATGGACGACGCCTCGATGACCAGCAGCGCCGACGACACTTCGGACAGCGGAGTCAGCGGGTCGGGCTACGCCCAGGTCATCCAGCCGATCTGGGACGAGCACTGCACCGAGGGCTGTCACGAGCCCGGTGGCGCGTGGGCGCTGCTCGACCTGAGCGACCCCGGTGCCTACGACATCCTGACCATGCAGGACGCGACCCAGGTGGCGCTGCCCTTCGTGGCCGCGGGCGACACCAACATGAGCTACCTGTGGCACAAGCTCAACGGCACCCAGCAGACCGCGGGTGGTGGCGGAACGGCCATGCCGCAGATGCGGGCCGACGGCACGCTCACCACGCTCACCGCGGCGCAGCTGTCCGCGGTCGAGAGCTGGATCAACGACGGCGCGGAGCCCTAGCACCGAGCCCGTCGAGCCGACGGAACAAACCCGCGGGCGGTCGTCGACCTCCGCGGGTTTCTGTTTTGCGCGGAGTCTATTCCGCGCTGGCTTCCGCGGTCGGGATGACGTGCACGCCCAGCTCGCGGCGCGCGGCCACGAACGCGGGGCTGGCCGCGAAGGTCAGCAGGTCGCGGACGTCACCGTCGTTGGCCGCCCACTCCCGCAGGGCCTCGCCGTGGGGCTCGGGCGCGCCGTCGTTGAGCACTCGCAGCGCCGCCGTGAGGTCGCCGCCGAGGGCGAGGCCGACTCGGTTGCCGCACCGTCGCACCCAGGATCGCCAGGTCTGACTGTCGAAGGGCTCGTCCTCGTGGGCCTTGAACACGTTACCCAGCCGTCGCGAGACCTTGACCGGGAGCTTGCGCGCGAGCTCCTGCCCGAAGCGGCCGACCTCGTCCGTGCCTCCGCGCGCGTGATGACGCCGACGCATGTGACGGGGGTGGAAGGCCTGGAAGGTGGAGGACAGCAGCTGAGCCAGCACCACGCGCTGCAGGCCGGTGGCGAACACGGCCTCGGGGCGCGTGAAGTACATGGCTCGGCCGAGGGCGAACTGGAGCTCCGCGGGGTGCTCGGCATTCCACGCGCGGTCTTCGACGAGGATGACCGGCGGGTTCTGCCAGCGGACGTGGAAGTAGCCGCTGTCGCCGGCCGCATCGGGGCGCTGGGACTGCTCGTCTTCGTCGAGCTGGTTGACGTCGACCAGCGCGACCTTGCTCTGACCGAGCCGCTTGAGCAGCTTGGCCCAGGTCTGCGGGACCAGCCCATCGGCGAGGGGGGAGACCCGGGCATCCGGGGACACCTCGATCTTGGGCATGTGCTCGGCGAGCAGCGAGCCGCCGCCGTCCCATAGCTGCAGCAGCGCCTCGCCGACGCCGGCATCGGGCGGGGCGGGGGAGCGCAGGGTGGCGAGCCAATCCTCGGAGACCGCACCGTCGCTGGCCTTGGGCTGCTCGGACTGATGGGCATCGAGGAAGGCCTGGGCCTCGGCATGGTCGCCATCGACCAGCGCGATCACGGCGAAGGTGGCCCGGGCGTGGTCGAGCTCCCCGTTCTCGGCGTAGTGCTTCGCCAGGGCAGAGAGGCTGGGCACGAACAGCGGGTCGTGCTCGAGCAGGCAGCGGTGGTTTTGGAGCGCGGCCTCGTCGCGACGGTCGAGCTTGGTGTACAGCCGCGCCAGGGTTCGGCGGTGGTCGGCCCCCAGGGCGTCGTTGGACAGCGTGGCCGCGCGCTGCAGCGAGGCGGCCGCCTTCTCGGGATCGCTGGCTTGGAGCTCGGCCAGGCGCAGCAGCAGCGCGACTCGGTTGTGGCGCTCCTGCTCGTGATTGCCTTCGTCGCCGCGGGCCTTGAAGAAGCTCTCGACTAGCGGCTCGATCTCCTGCACGCGGTCGGTGGCCTGGAAGACCTCGGCGTGCGCGAGTACGGCGGCCGACGACGCGGGGAGCAGCTGACGGGCCTTGAACGCGTAGCGCTCGGCCAGCTCGAGGCGCTCCCCCGCGGCCAGGGCCAGGCGGACGCCCTCGAGCAGCAGGTCGTGCTCGCGTTGCTCGGCCAGGTCTCGATGCCGGAACAGCCGCTCCAGCACCCGCAGGGCAGTGACGGCGTCCCGCGGAGCGGTGTGGCGGAAGGCCGCTTCCCAGGCCCCACGCTCGACCAGCGCCGACTCGTGGCCCTGCGCCAGATCCAGCCCGCTGCGCATGGCTTGCATGGCGAGCTGCCCCAGCTGCGTGGGATCGTCGGGATCGTCGGAGTCGGGATCCCCCGCATCGGCGACGGCGGCCGCGGCATCGAAGTACAGCAGCGCGGCGTCGACGAATCGCTGGGTCCGCTGCGGCTGCTCTTCGGTCTGCTTGGCCAGGGCCAACGCATGCACGGCGGCCTCGGTCCAGAAGCCGCGCTCCTGACAAAGGTTGACGAGGGGCTCGAGGGCCTCGGGGTTGTCGGGGTCCAGCTCGGCCGCCCGACGGTAGCGCCCGATCACGCCATTGCGGCTCTTGAGGTGCTCCTCGCTGCGAGCGGCGAGCACGAAGGTCTGGCTGATCTTGCGACGCTGGGTCTCGGGCAGCGGGTGGTCGGCGAGCTTCTGTTCGATCTGCTCGACCGCGGTCACGGCATCGCGGTGGCGACCGGCTCGATGACGGTTGCGGACCACCGCGGCCCGGATCTCGAGGTTGTCGGCGTCGTGGCGCAGCGCGGCGGTGAGTCGTCGGTAGGCCTCGGGGGCCCGGCCGGTCCGCTCGAGCACTTCGGCCAGCAGCACGAGCGCGTCGACGAGGTCGTGCTGGCGCTTGGCCAGCGACAGGGCCTCGACGGCGGCGGTGAGCAGGGCCTCGGCGTCCTCGATCTCGTCGGCTTCGACCAGGATCCGGGCGAGGCCCAGCTTGGCTGCGGCGTGCTCGGGGTCTTCTTTCAGGGCCTCGTCGAAGCGCTTGCGCGCGGCCTCCATGTCGCCCGTGCCGCGATAGGTGATGCGACCCATCTCGGTGAGCAGCAGCGCCCGGATCGCGGGGCCTTCGACCTCGGCGAGCTGCTTGTCCATGAACTCCATGGCGCCGTCGGTGTCGCCATCGGCGATGCGCAGCTGCACCAGTCCCTCGAGCGCGACGGCGAGGTGGCGCCCGGAGTCCGGGGCTTCGGTGTGGCGCTTGGCGTCGGCCAGCACCCGCGAGAACAGGCGCATCGCTCGGGCGCCGTCCTTGATTTCGCGCTGCAGCAGGCCCGCCGCCTCGAGCAGATCATCGGCGCTGCCGCGTGCCTGAAGAGCGTCGGCCAGCGTCAGTCCATCGGCCAGCGAGCGCGCGATGGCGACCCGTCGGTCGAGGAGCCCGGGGTCCTTGCGATGGGACTCGAGCGCGGTGGTGACCACTTGCTGGGCGCCCCGGGCATCACCGCCCTCTTCGGTCATCACGTCACACAGGGTGATGGCCAGGGCCAGCGAGCGAGGGGAGTCGGCGGACAGCGTCTGCCAGTGCTCGCGCAGCAGCGTCACCCCGTCTTCGTAGCGATCGGTCTTGCGGTACAGCTCCGATAGAGCGGTGATCACCTCGTCGCGACCGGGCACCTCGGAGTTGAGGCGCTCCAGGGCTGCGGTGGCGCCCGCGTCGTCGCCCATGCCGTCTTGCAGCACCCGGGCCTTGTCGACCAACAGCTCGATGCGGAGCTCTTCGTCGTCGGACGCCAGCCGATCGAGCCGACGCTCGAGGATCTGGACGAGGTCCTCGGTGCGGCTGGTCGCTCGGTAAAGGCGCTGCTGAGCGGCCAACACGTCGTCGAGCAGCCCCTGCGGCATGAGGTCTTCGGGGGTCTCGGCGAGCAACTGGAGGGTGGCCAGCGCCCGATCGGGCAGCTTCAGCTGTGTCTCGTAGATCTCCGCCGCCTTGGCCTGCTTGGCGAGCCGGAACTCGTCGTCTTCGAGCGTCGTCCAGGCCACGCGCATGGCTTCGATGGCCGGCTGCCAGCGCTCCAGCTCGAGCAGGATCTGGATGAGCTCGTCGTGACTCGCTCGGCTGGTGGGGCACTGGCGAACCAGCAGCTGGAGGTGCTCGAGGGCGTCGTCGGTGCGACCCAGGGACGAGTGCAGCAGGGTGGCCAGCTCGAGGCTACGCTCGACCAGCTCCGACTCGGGCCAGTCCACGCGCTGCGCTTCGATGAGCTCGGCCAGGACGTCGGCGTACTTGGCCGGCTGTTCCTCGGCGGAGTGGATCCGCAGCAGGCTCTCGAGGCTCTCGATGTGACGGGGCGCGACGGCCAAGACGGCGCGGTAGCTCTTCTCCGCCTCCCCGACGTTGTCGCGGGTCTCGTGCAGCTTGGCGATGCGGAGGTTCTGCGCGATGAGGTGACGCGGGAGGGTGGCCTCGGCGAGCAGCCGCTGATCCGCCTGGAGCAGCCGATCGAGGGTGTTGTGGCGCTCGGCCAGCGACTCCAGCCCCTGCAGGGCCACGGGGTCCTCGGGCACGATGAGCAGCGCTTGCTCGTGCGCCGCAAAGGCGCGCTCGAGGTTCTTGGCGCCGTGCTCCCATAGCCGCGCCAGCACCAGCGCCACGGTGACCTGGGCCGCCTTGTCGCGCGTGGGGGCGCTGGCATAGGTGTGGGCGACCTCTTCCCAGGCGCTGGCCACCCGCGGTCGCGCGGGCAGCAGGTTGCCCGGGAGCCGGGGCAGGGCAGGCATGCCTGCGTCGGGCGTGCGAGGGGGCGGCGGCGGAGCCTTGGGCGCGACGCTGGTGCGCGTGCGCTGGTCGACGTTCACTTGTTGCGGCGAGACCTCGCTCGCGACGGTGCCTTCGAGCTCTTCGTCGTCCGCTTCGAGCAGCTCGATGTCTTCGAACTCTTCGATCTCCTCGATCTCCATCGTGCCCGACGTCCGGACCGGGACCGGAGCGCCCGGCGGAGCGGCGGGCGGAGGCGCGGCGGGAGGCGTCGCGACCGGAGCCCGAGCGGTGTGCTGCCGCGGAGTCAGCTCGGGCGCCCCCGTCTCCATGGGGTTGCTCGACTGACGCGTGACCATCGGGAGGCTGATGTCCTCGGTGACGGTGCGCAGGATCGCTTGCGGGCTCGAGACGTCGAGCTTGGCGGCGAACGGAGAGGGCGGCGGTCCGAGCAGGGCCTCGGGATCGAGCCCGGCCCCCGTCCAGATTCGCAGGTCGGCGAACTCGGGCACCTCGATGGTCGGGCGCAGCAGCGGGTCCTTGGGTACGGGCGGCGTGCGGTAGGCCCCGGTCTGCTCGGCCAGGCGCCAGATCGCCGCGTGGGTGTCGTCGAGGGGCTCGTCGGCGACGGGCAGCTCCGGCTCGCGTCGCCACGCTTCGAGGCGGGCCCGCAGCGCGTACTCGGGGCGCTCGAGCACGCCTTCGTAGAGCTGAGCCATCTGCCGCAGGATCGAGGCCTCGGCCCGCGGCTCACTCGTGGCTCGATCGAGGCGCCACCCGGGCAAGACCATGAACATGTCCCAGGCGTCCGCGTCCTCGGCCAGGCGCTCCAGCTCGACCAGGGCCTGGTCGTCGTCGGGGCGCAGGTGCACCACGCGGAGCCACTCGGCCATCGCCCCGCGAAGATCGTCCAGCCGCATCTCTCGCAGCTCGGCTCGCTCCTCGAGAAAACGCAGGGTCTCCTCTTCGCTACGGCTGGCGGCCAGCAGCTTGCGCAGGACCTCGAGGTGGAGCAGGGCGCCCAGCGGGGGTACGTCGCCGGCCCGACGCTCGTCGACCTTGGCCCCCAGGGTTCGGATGTCGGGCAGCAGCACGTTGCCGCCCGGGTCGTGGCTCAGGCCGCTGGCGAGCACCCGCAGCGCGCCCAGTGGATCTTCGAGGTTACGGTCGAAGACCAGCGCCGCCTGCCGCAAGCAGGCCAGTCCCTGCGTCTCGGCGCGGTCGGTGAACGATTCCTTGGCCCGCAGCAGGTGGTGGTTGGCCAGCTGAGCCCACAGCGAGTGGCGCTTCGACAGCGCGAGCAGCCGCTCGATCGCCTCTTGGGCCAGCCCGGTGTCACGCTCGCGCAGCTCGACCCACGCCGTCCGCAGCCACTCGAACGCCTTTTCCGGGTCGTCGAGCTCTTGCTCGTAGACGTTGGCGATCGCGATGCAGGCATCGAAGCGCCCTTGGGCGTCGGTGGTGCGCTCGAGCTTCTGACCGAAGAACTCGATGACCGCGGTCCACAGGCGATGCTGGCGGGCGGTCTGCTCGAGTCGCTGGGCCAGGCGCTCGTCGTCGGGGCGCTGGCGGTGGGCTCGCTGGAGATAGCCGACGGCGCGCGAAGCATCGTCGAGTCGCTCGAGGGCGAGGTCGGCGGCCTGCTCCAAGCGGCGCACGAGATCGAAGCGGCCGTCGTCGGTGGTGCCCCGTCGCTCGTGGGAGGCGATTTCCTCCTCGATGACGCCCAGCATCGGATTCCACAGGTGATGCGCCGCGGCCAGCTCGCGCAGGCGGGCGTCGCCCTGGTTGGCGCTACGGTCGTTCTCGACCGCGACGAAGAACCCTCGCCGCGCCCAGTCGAAGGCCTTCTCGGCGTCGCCGTAGCGGTGCTCGGCGACCTCCGAGGCCTCGAAGCACACCTCGATCTGGGCCTCGACGTCCGACGCCGTGCCCATGTGCACGAAGCGCTCGTCGAAGAGCCCCAGCAGCTCGCGCCACAGCTTGTGGTGCTCGGCCACGCGTCGCGCCTCGACCAGGACCTCTTCGGCGTAGTGGTCGACGGCCAGCGCTCGGCGTAGCAAGTCGAGGGCCCGCGCCCCGTCGCCGATCTTCTTCTCGGCGATGCGGCTCATCTCGCTGAGCGTGGCCGTCTTTTCGAGGGGCTCGGCGAGCAGGTCGAGTCGGCGCTGCAGCGTCGCCAGGGCGCCTTCGTTGTCGCCGACGTCGACCTGGAGACCGGCCATCGTCTGCATGCCCTCGGTGTCGTCGGTGAACTCCTCGAGCAGGCGGCGATAGGTGACCAGCGCGGCGGGCTTGTCTTCGAGCCGCTCGACCCAGGTGTCGACCACGGTCTTGTACAGGCCGTGGCGGGCCGACGCATCGGTGGTGGCCAGGAGCATCAGCTCGGCCTGACGAATGACGTCGCGATGGCGACTCCCGCGCTCGTACAGCTCGAGCAGGGTCCGGGCGATGTCCTGGTTGCCCTGGGCGAACTCTTGCTTGGACAGCGCCTCGAGCACCTCGACGGCCCCGTTGGCGTCGTCGAGCGAGTCGGACAGGATCTCCGAGCGCTCCCACGCGATGCGGAACGCGTCGTCGTCGGTCTCGGCCAGGCTCTGGAGTCGGCCGAGCACGCGGACCAGCGGGCCCCAGGCCTCGTCTTCCCGGTACAGGCGCACGAGGGCCTCGAGCGCGCCGCGATGGTCGGGGCGGCTGCGCAGGACCTTCTCGAAGCACGTGCGTGCGAGCTCGGCATCGTCGAGCGAAGACTCGGCGAGCTGGGCCAGGCGCAGCAGGTAGTCGACCTGACGGATCTCGGGCGTCTGCGGCGAGACCGAGGCCTTCTTGAGCACCGTGCCCAGCTCCTCGTAGCGCCCCGACGACTCGTACAGCGAGATGATCTTGTCGGTGAGCTCGAGGTTGCCGGGCAGCAGCTCGAACAGCTCGGTCCAGATGGATGCGGCCTGGTCTTCGTCGCCGAGCTGGTGCTCCGCGACCCGAGCCATGCGGCGCAGCACCTTGACGCGGGTGTCCTTGTTGCCCGCCTGCTCGAGCTCGCGCTGGAGCGCATCGAGCAGCTCGGGGTATTGCTGCTGGGTCTCGAGGATGTGCTGCAGGTGCAGCAGGGCGTTGCGATCGGCCGGGCTGCGCTCGAGGATCGTCTCGTAGGCCCAGATCGCCTGGTCGTAGGACTTGAGCTCGTAGTGCCAGATGTCGGCGAGGCGCCGCAGCAGCTGGCTCTGCTCGGTGGGGCTGCGCGAACGCTCGTACTGCCCGCGCAGCAGCTGCGAGACCTTGTCGTAGTCGCCCTTGCGGTCGTACAGCGCGGTCAGGGCTCGGGTGGCCTGCACGTCACCCGGGCTCAGCTCGAGGATCTCGCGATACAGCTCGATGGCCCGCTTCTGCTCGGACTGACGGTCGCGGAGCAGCTGAGTGAGGCGCTTGAGGATGTCCAGGCGCTTGCGCGGATCGACGGTGCGGGACAGCTCGTCCTCTTGGACGCGCTTCATGTTCTCCCACATGCGCGAGCGCTTCTCGATGCGAGCGAGGCTCTTGGCCGGCCGCGCGTCGCCCGGGTAGTACTCGGCCATGCGCTGCCAGGTGAGGGTGGCCTGCTCCACGTCGCCGAGGCGGCGCTCGTAGATGTCGGCCAGCTCGACGAATTCTTCGGCGAACCCGATGTCGGCCAGAGGTCCGTCCTGACCCCCGTGGGCGATGGCCCGATCGATCTGAAAATCGATGAGCCCGCGCAGGTGGGTCCAGTGGTGCTTGCGACGCCAGTGGTCCTTGTAGCCCTCGAATGCCTCGGAGTTGAAGGGCTCGCGCTCGAGCACCTCGTAGTAGAACACCGCCGCGCGCTCGTGGTTGCCGAGGTCTTCGCGGTAGATCTTGGCCAGGCGCAGGAACGACGCCGTCGACATCTGGTCGGGGATGCGCTCGGCTCGGACCTCGAGCAGCGCGGCCAGGGCGTGGACGTCTCCGGTCGCGGAGTAGATGTCCTCGAGGCGACGCCAGGACTCTCCGTCGGGGGGCTCGTGGCGGCTGGCTTCCTCGAAGAGCAGGCGCGCCTCTTCGCGACGATGCAGCCGCGAGTCGAGCAGGTCGGCGCGGCGCAGCATCAGCGGCACCGCGGTCGCGCTCTGATCGTAGAGCAGCCACTCGTGATAGAGGTCGTCGAGCGCGAGCCAGTCCTGGGCCTCGACCAGGGTGCTCTCGAGCGAGGTGGCGGCCTGCTGATGGTCCGGGACCAGGCTCAGGGCGCGGCGCAGCAGCTTGATGGCCTGATCGTGGTTCTTCTGGCGGCGGGCGAGGTCGGCCGCTTTGTAGAAGATGTCGGCCGCCTTGCCCGTGCCCTCGGCGGTGGAGCCCAGGTACAGCTCACCGAAGGCCCGCAGCGCATCGATGTCGCCGGGGACCAGCTCGAGCGCGGACTGGAGGTGGCGGGCGGCACCGGGCACGTTGTTGCGGACGTCGGCGTCGATCTTGGCCAGCCGACGGTGCAGGTTGGCGGCGTGCTCGGGGGCATCGCCCGGGGCCCGCGACAGCTCGGCTTCGATGACGGCGGCGGCGGGCAGGAAGGCGCCCGCGCCGAGATAGATCTCGACCAAGCGGGTGACCGCGTCGGGAAGACCGGGCGACAGCTGCAGGGCCTGCTCGTAGTGCGATACCGCTTCGCCGACGGCGACGAAGTCCTCACGCAGGCGACCGGCCAGCTCCACGTGCAGCGCCGCGGCCTGGGCCGGGTCGGTGGTGGAGTGCAGGCGCCAGCGCAGCAACGCCACCAGCTCCTTGGTGGCGGACATGCTCTCGTAGAGCTTGCGCAGGCGAGTGTGGCCGCGAGACTGATCGGGGCGCAGCACGACCGCGCGGGCCAGCGCATGGGCGGCCGCCTTGCGATCCTTGACGCGCTCGAGCCACAGCTCCGAGGCCTGGATGCACAGCTCCGCCGCCTTGGCGACCGCCTCCGGCTTGTGCTCGATGTGGGCCGCATGCAGCACGAGCAACGTGGCCAGCGCGCGCCAGTTCTCGGCGTCGCGGAAGGCCCGACGCAGGCGAACGAAGGTCTTTTCGTCGCCCGGCGTGCGGCGATAGGCGGCCAGTTCGGGGGGTTCCCCCGGGAAGGCGCTGGGGAGGGGTCGGTCAAGGCCCGCAGCGGGCTCGAGTGAAACGTCCACGCGTCCGTTCATCGATGATCTGGGCCAGAGTAGGGCTGGCGCGACGTTCGCAAGTTATCACACCCCGCGCCCCCTTCGGCGATGGGACGAGCCCCGACGGCGCATTCGTGGTAGCGATCCGGCGCTGCCCATGCCGTCAGCCGACCTCAGCTCTGCCTCGACCGTCCGCACCTTCACCGTGGGTCGCGGTGCCCGGATCGTGGTGCTGCCCACTTCGGAATCGGCGGGTGTCGATGCCCGCGGCCGCTCGACGTCGGCCGGAGTGGTCGCCATCCAGCTTTGGGTGGGCGGTGGAACCGCGGCCGAAGGCCCCGACGAGCACGGCTGCGCCCATTTGCTCGAGCACATGCTGTTCAAGCCCACGGCCGAGGGACACGACTTGGCGGCCGCGATCGAGGGTCTGGGCGGGGACATCAACGCGTTCACCAGTCATGACGAGACGGTGGTGCATGCGACGGTCCCGGCCGGGCGCGAACATCAGGCGCTGCAATCCCTGTTGCCCCCCGTGTTGTGTCCGCAGCTGGAGCCGGAGGCGCTGGCCACGGAAATCGGCGTGGTGGTCGAGGAAATCCACCAGTATCGGGACGATCCCGGGACGCAGGCGATGCAGTCGCTGCACGAGGCCCTGCACGGACGTCACCCCTACGCCCGTACCGTGCTCGGCACCGCGGCCGAGGTCCGCAGCCACACCGCGGCTCGCCTGCGCCGCTTTCATCGCCGGGTCTATGCCGCGCGCCGGGTCTACCTGGTGGTGGTCGGACCGGTGGACCCCGAGGCGATCGTCCGCATCGCCACGCCGTGGCTCGAGCGCTTGCCCGCGGGGCGGCGGGTCGATGACGGCGAAGTGGTGACCGAGCCGCTGACGCGCGCGCGCGTGCGGGTGGGTCAGGCCGAGATGCAGGAAGCGCACGTGCAGCTGGCCTGGCGGGCGCCCCCGGTTCCCGCGGTCGAGGCCTGCGCGCTGGAGGTCGCGTCCATCGTGCTCGGGCACGGTGAGGCCTCGCGACTGACCCGGAGCGTCCGGCGAGGGCAGCAGCTCGTCACCGACGTCCACGCCAGCTTCTACCTTTCGCGGCGCGCGAGCGCGCTGGTGGTGTCCGCCCACGGGCAGCCGCAGACGATCGAGCGAGCCACCGCCGCCATCGTCGACCAAGTCGAGCGGCTGTGCCGCGTGCCGCTGGCCACCGAAGAGCTCGCGCGGGCTCGAGCCGTGCTGCGCAGCGACTTGGTGTATCGCCGAGAGACCGCCCAGGGGCAGGCGCACGCGCTGGGGCAGAACCTGAGCCTCGCCGGTTCGCTGGAGCTCGAGCCGCGCTACTACGAGGCGCTCGAGGGCCTCGACGTGGGACAGATTCGCCGCGCGGCGGCCACGTGGCTACGCCCCAACGCGGCCGCGGTGAGCGTGATCGTGCCGCCGACGACCGTGGCCCGTCGCCGAGCCTTGCGGGCGGGGCTACGGCGATCGGTGACCGCCCGGGCCAAGCGCCCGACCGCGGTGAAGGTCAAGCGCGACCGCCAGGGCGTGGTGTCGGCCACCTTGCCCGGGGGGCTGCGGGTGCTGGCCAACGTCGACGCACGGGTGCCCATGGCCGCGGGCTGGGTGCTGTGGCCCGGCGGGCAGCGACGCGAGGACGCACGCCGCCACGGAGCCAGCGCGATGATGGCCGCGCTGCTCACCCGCGGGTGCGGGGCCATCGGCGGCGACGAGCTGGCGCGAGAGATCGAGGGGCAGGCTGCGGTGCTCGACGGCTTCGCCAGCCGCAACAGCGCCGGTCTGCACTTCGAGTGCATGAGCTCCAGCGTGCCGCAGGTGCTGCGCCGGGCCATCGAGTGCGCCCTGGCCCCGAGCTTCGCCGAGGCCGAGCTCGAAGAGGAGCGCCGCGTCGCCCTGCAGGACTACGAGACCGAGCGAGACGACCCCGCCAAGCTCGCGTTCACCCTCGCGGTGAGTCGGCTGTACCGGCGGCACCCCTTCGGTCGGCGACGTCACGGCACGCCGGACACGATCCGCTCGTTCACCTCCCGAGGTCTGCGCAAGGCCTGGTCGCAGTGGTATCCGCTGGGGCGGGCGATCCTCGCGGTGTCCGGCGACGTCGACATCGACGGCATGCTCGGCGTGCTCGAGGCCTTGGTGCCCGACACCGAGCCGCCGCCCGCCATGCCGCCGTGGCCCGGCTCGGCCCCCGCCTACCCACGCCGGGCCGTCGAGCTGTTCGCCCCCCTCAAGCGCGAGCAGTCGCACCTGGTCTTGTCCATGCCCGGGCTCGCGCTGGGCGATCCTCGGGCTCCTGCGCTCGACCTGCTGCTCGCCGTACTCGGCGGCCAGGCGGGACGCTTGTTCATGGCCCTGCGCGAGGCCGAGGGGCTCGTCTACCACGTCGCTGCGAACTCCAACGAAGGGGTCGATGCGGGCGATTTGCTGTTCTACGCCGCCTCCAGCCCCGAGCGCATGGGGCGGGCGCGGCAGGTCCTCGAGGGGGAGCTGAAGCGGATCTGCGACGAGCGGGTCGGCGACGAAGAACTGAGCCGGGCCAAGGTCCTGCTGCTCGGCCAGTACGCCATGGGCATGGAGCGACACGGGCGGCGGGCATCGCTGCTGGCGTTCAACGAGACCTTCGGCCTCGGTCGCCACGATCACCTGCGCTACCCGGCCCGGGTCGAGAAGATCGGCGCCCGCACGCTGCGAACGCTGGCCCGTGAGCTGTTGGACCCGACACGGCGGGTCCAGGCGGTCGTCGGGCCGACCCGTATTCGTTGACCCGGGGGTCAGCAACGGGCCGGCGGCTGCAACCTCGGCCTCGGCGTGCCGTCGATGTAGCCGAATGTCCTCCCCCGCGCGACTTCGACTCCGGGCCGCTCGTCTCGGCGCCACGCTGCGGCGGGTGTTGCTGGCCTCGCTCACCGTCAGCGCCTGCGCGCGGGTGCACGAGCCCCGACCGACGTTGGAGATCCCCGCGGAACGCTCCGAAGTCCCCCGGATCCAGCACCACGTGGTGCAACGCGAGGTCGCGCGACCCGTGCTCGAGCCGGCCGTGGTCCAGGAGTCCGAGATCGTCTCCCGCGAGGTCGTGGAGACGGTGATGGTCCGCGGCGGCGCCACGGTCCGGGCCGAGCCTCGCCCCGATGCCCCGGCTCTGGGCCAGCTGGCCTTGGGCGCGGCGGTCGAGGTCTACGGCCGGGTCGACGGCACGGGCTGCATGTTTCCCTGGCTCGAGGTGGCCCCGCAGGGCTTCGTCTGCGCCCGCTCGGAGAGCACCTCTGCCGCGCCGACCCCCATGCTGCCCTCGCTCCCCGGTCGCGCCACGCTGCCCGGGATCTACGGAAGCCTCACCAAGGGCTCGAAGGTCTACGACTCGCTCGACGCCGCATTGGCCGGGGAGGGTGGTCGCGTGCCCAGCAGCCACCTGACCCTGCGCCGTCAATCGGCGACCCGCCGCGGATCCGCGTCGGCGTGGAAGACCCGCTACGGCTGGGTTCGTGAGCAGGACCTGCGGCGACTGAAGCCCTCGCGCTTCCACGGGGAGCTGGTCGAGGGTCTCGAGCAGCCGCTGGCGTGGACGCTGCCTCCTCAGGGCACCCGCAGCGTTCTCGTGCGGGCGACGGCGCAGGCCGATGCCGCGGTGGTCGCCCAGCTGGGCCCCCGGGTGGCCCGGCCCGTGCTCGAGGTACGCGACGGCTTCGTCCGCGTCGAAGAGGGCTGGCTGCTCCGCGAGCAGGTCCGCGTGGCGCGACGCCGTACCGCGCCCACCCCCGTCGGCCCGCGTGAGCGCTGGATCGACGTCGACCTCACCGAGCAGGTCTTGGTGGCCTACGAGGGGGAGGTGCCGGTCTACGCCACGCTCGTCTCCAGCGGTCGCCCCGGCCATCGCACGCCGACCGGGATCTTCCGCATCTCCAAGAAGGTGGCCGAGCGCACCATGAACAGCATGGCCGACTCGAGCGATCGCTACAGCGTCGACCGGGTGCCCTGGACCGCCTACTTCGACCACGGCTACGCCTTCCACGCGGCTTTCTGGCACGGGGGGTTCGGGCGCACCCGCAGCCACGGATGCGTGAACCTGTCGCCCACCGACGCCCGGGCGCTGTACGACTGGATGAGCCCGGCCGCGGCCCCCGGCTGGTCGGAGGTCTACGGCCACGAAGACCAGCCCGGCGCGCTCGTGCGGCTCCACGACGGCCAGCGCGAGCCCGAGTGGAAGGGCTACGCCAAGGCCATGCACGAGGCCGCCGCCGACGGGGCAGGGGATGACGCCCCGGTCCTGCTCGCCCGCCGCTAGCTCAGGCTGAGCACGTAGACGTCGTACAGCGCGTGGGTCCACGCCGCCACGGCGAAGCCGCGGACCTGATAGACGAGGGCAAAGAACACGCCCGCGAGCGTGCGGTAGATGAACGGGGCGAACGCGAAGGGCTCGCCGATGGGCCCCAGGTGATGGGCCAGCGAGAAGATCACCGAAGACAGCCCGACTGCGAGCAGCCACGCCCGCTTGGGCCCAGTGAGCCCGGTCAGCAGCCACGCCAAGCCGCCCATGAGCAGCAGCCGGAAGATCAGCTCCTCGTGGAAGCCGGCCCCGGCCGAGATCACCAACACATCGAGGGCCCCGGGATCTCCGATGGCCAGGCCGGGGAGGATCCCGGCGAACTGGCTGAGGATGAACAGGATGATCGAGCCCATGACCAGGGCGTAGAAGCTCGACTCCACCAGCATGGGCAGGAACGCCTGCGGGGAGAATCGGCCCGTCCGCCGCAGCAGGACGACCACCGCCGCGTACGCGATGAGCAGGCCCCCCAGGATGACCAGGTACTGGTCGAGATCCCGCTCGCTGACGCGGATGAGCGCGCGGGTCACGAAGTCGACCCCGTTTTGGCCCTTACCGCCCAAGATCCCCAGCTGGTAGATGAGGAACAGCGGAAACACGAGGATTGCGCTGGTCAGCCCGTCCAGCCGTCCGCCGAGGTGGGCGACGAGGGGATGAGCAGGCGCATTGGGCGCCGGATTTTCGGATCGCCGGGGACGAGGCATGGGTCCCGGGCATCCTGGCCTAAACGGCTACAGGCACCAACAAAACGCCCCTCGCCCGAAAACCGGGGAGGGGCGCGGCGGAAAACCGTTGGTACTCGAAGCTTACCTCTTTCGAGCCCGACGGGAAGTCTTTTTTGACTTCGACGAGGTCGATTTTTTCGCGGCGCCTCGTGCGGGCCGCTGCGCGGTCTTCTTGGCCGTCTTCTTCTTGGTGGCCTTCTTCTTGGTGGCCTTCTTCTTGGTCACCTTCTTGGCGGCCTTCTTCTTGGGCGCAGCCTGCTTGGCCGTCTTCTTGGCGACCTTCTTCTTGGTCGTCTTCTTCTTGGCGGCCTTCTTCTTCACCGCCTTCTTCTTGGTCTGGGCGGGGCTGGCCTCGGCTTGCGCGGGGCTGTCGTCGCTGGCCGCCGCCTCGGGCGCCCATTGCGGGTTGGCGAGCA
>JBCCHT010000078.1:0-22731 GCA_039028615.1 Myxococcota bacterium
GTCCTCGAGGGTATGGGGCCGCTGCGAGACACGGGGCCTGCTGTCGACGGGTACCCCCCCAAACCCCGCCCAGCGGGTCGGGCGTGATGGTGGTGGTTGCTCGGGGGTTTTTCTGCCCGCTTTAAGTCCTCGGTCGGGGCTTGGGGCCCCCCCGTCGGCGCGGCCCCTTTCGGTTGGCACTGGGCATTCGCCATTCTCTACGACGGGTCCGCGATTGTTGGAGCGGGGAACTGCGGTGGCCTCATCCTTCGCTGACGATGGCTGGTCGAAAACTGCGGGAGTCGTTCCTCGTGGGGCGATGGTTGGAGCGGGGGGGACTGGCGGTGGGTCTCGTGTTCGACTGGGCCTTTGGGGTTCGTCGAAGAGGTTGGAGACGGACTGCGTTTGGGTGGGGGTGAGGTCGACGTGGTCGAGGATGGGGGCTTTTTCGTCGGAGATGTGAACTCCAGCGTCGGGGGGGTGAGACCGTGCTTGGTCCGAGACGCTCACTGACGGTCGAGGCGACCCACCCTCCGTATCAACAACCGACCGACACCAGCAGGGAGTGAGCCAGACTCATCCGCGTCATCGGTTCAACAATCATCGTGCACCACCGGCCTCTCGCCCTTCGGCACGGCACCCCCCCCCCGGGACTCCGACACCCAACGGACCTACGTCCTAGCCAACTGCCATTCACGAATCTCCACTCCCGAAGAAACGAACCCCCCGCAGTGTTTCCCGACCACCCATTGCCGTCACGAAGAACGAACCCCCGCAGTGTTTCCCGACCACCCATTGCCGTCACGAAGAACGAACCCCCCGCAGTGTTTCCCGACCACCCATTGCCGTCACGAAGAACGAACCCCCCTGCAGTGTTTCCCGATTAGCCATCGCGCCCCGAGGAACGACCCCGCAGTTTCGACCAGCCATCATCGACGAAGGATGAGGCCACCGCAGTTCCCCACTCCCACCATCGCGGACCCGTCGTAGAGAATGGCGAATGCCCGTTGCCAACCGAAAGGGGCCGCGCCGGCGGGGGGGCCCCAAGCCCCGACCGAGGACTTAAGGCGGGCAGAAAAACCTCCGCGTTACTTCAACCGTCACGCCCGACCCGCAGGGCGGGGTTTGGGGGGGTACCCGTCGACAGCAGGCCCCGTGTCTCGCAGCGGCCCCATGCCTCCGAGGACTCCAGCAAGCCACCCGCCATTCGAAACCAAGACGGACCCCAAACGCATCGAAGCGCCGCACATCCCAGGGACGGCAGCGCTTCGTTCGTTACGATTGTTCGAGGATCGGGTTACCCGTCGAGCCCACCCAGAGGATCGTTCTCGTCCTCGGTGATCTCGATCTTGTCCCGCGGCGTCTCCGTGGGCTCCTCGACCTCGTACTCTTCTTCCTCGGTCGTCGTCCCGCCCTCGCCCTTGACCTTCTTGGGCGTCACGGTCACCGCAAACGCCAGCCCGCCCTCGATGCGGACGACTTCGCGCTTCTTGATCTTCGAGTTGAAGGTGTACGGAGCAATGATCGCCTCGCCGTCGCGCCCGTAGCCGACGGTGATGGCCACCTCTTTGCTCTTCTTGCCCTCACCTTTGCGCTCGACCATCACGGAGAACTCGTGATTGGAGCCATCGGCCTCGATCGCCAGCTCGTTCTGCACGCCCCAGTCGACGGTGAAGTCGCCGGGCAGCTTGACGACCCGCCCCGACTCCAACTTGAGCTCCATCTTGACTTGTGCGACTTCGCGCGCGTCTTCGGTCTGAGTGTCCTCGTCGGCAGCGGCGTGCACCATCGTGGCCGACCCAAGGAGTAATCCCAAGGCCAGGACCACCGCGTGCCCCCGTGCCCCCTGTCGCACTACGCGGATCATGATTTAAGCATGACCGAGATCCGCGTTCGTTCGCAAGCTTCGAACAGGGGACGCCTGGTTCATTGACCTAGTCAGAACGACGTACTGGTTGAAACCGGTCATTACACTGCCAGTGGGGGATTAGGCGCTCGATCTGGGCCTCTTGTCGGGTATGGCGGATCGAACCGAACCGCTGACGCCGTGAGCATGCTCGTGTCACGGGTCAACACGGTTCCGCTCTTCGCGGCCCGTTTTTGGTCGTTGATCGAATGGCCACCGCGGATCGAGCGGACCGTTGGCGTGAAGCATCGTGCCGACCATGCGCATGCGGGTCGGCTTCATGCAGTTCGATTGCAAGGGTGCGGGTCGGGGATGTCATGAGCGGCGCGCGATCGAAGTTCACCGCGCTCGTGCAGATCCGAAGCGGAGCGTGCTCGCATGTTTTCGCCGAGATTTAGTAGTGCGACGCATTGGCTCCGGGACACGACCCGAGTTGGCCGCGCGGTCGTAGGTCAACGTCGGAGTCGGTCGTTCATTCGATCGGTCGACTCACACAAATCGGCGCGCGAGAAATCGGCTCCTGGCTGGTCGGCCGGCACGCCTCGCGGCGATGGAATGGTGTGCAATGCGAGCGGTGAGCCCGCCTTGCCGGGCTCAACTTTCCTCACTGGTTTGTTCCCACGGGCGGTCCCGACCGCGCTAGACTGAGCGCGTGCGGCAGGGCAGCAGGCAACCGGGGGCCTGCTGCGGCTTCGTCATGGTCGAAGACTACGACACCGCTCGGGCGTCCGAGCAACCGCGATTAGAGCCAATCGCTCGCAACGCATCATCGCGTGTGGCGCCACTAGAGTGGGCCTGCGGCTGCAATCAGCAATTGCCAGCGACGCGCTCCCATGCCACAACCCCGGGTAGTCGCGCTTCGTTCTCTCGCTCCTGAATCCGTCGAACATGACGCTCCGCGCTCAGCTCGATGCCGTTGCCACGCTCCTCGATGAAGGAGCCGCCAGCTCGGCCGTACGCATGCTCCGAAGCTCCTGGGAGCCAGAGCTTCCGCCCGAGGATCTGGTTCCGCTGTACTGCATGTGGATTCGGGCCCTGTGCGACACCGACGATCTCGAGCACGCCATCACGCTGGCGAAGCGAGCGGTCGATCAGATCCCCGACGAGCCCGACATCCTCATCGCGCTGGGCAACGTGCACGACCTTCGCGGCGAGCTGCCCGAGGCTCGCGATGCATTCCGCGAGGCGATCCTCACCGGTAGCGTGGGCCCGCTGGCGCACTACAACCTGGGCGCGGTGCTCGAGCGGCTGAACGAAGAGGAAGAGGCCGAGGCCTGCTACCGCCACGCGTTCGAGTCCGACGAAGAGCCCGGGGCGATGTACGAAGCCGCGGCCGCCCTCGGTGCGTTGCTGCGTCGCAACGGTCGGCTCGATGAAGCGGCCGGCGTCTACGAGTCCTATCTCGACGAAGACCCGATCAACGTCGACATCCTGGTCGAGCACGGCATCTGCCTGTCCGACCTCGACGAGTTCGACCAAGCCGTCGAGCGCTTCGAGCTGGCGCTCACGCTCGAGACCGAGCACGCGGGCGCCTGGTACAACCTCGCCATCACGCTGTACCGCCTGGGCCAGCCCGACGAGGCGCTGAGCGCCATGGAGAAGGCCCTGCGGGCCGACCCCGAGAGCCCGCTGACGCTGGCCGTGCTGGGCTCCTGGTACCTCATCCGCAGCCACAACCCGGCCATCGCCAAGGGCGACACGCCCTCCGACCACCTCGACGAGGCACTGAGCATGCTCTACGGCGCGCTCGACCTGCTCACCGAGGTCACGTCCGACAAGCTCAGCCCCAGCTACGCCAGCCTGGTCTTCGAAGAGGTCTTCGAGGCGCTGTGGCAGCGCGGGCTCCGGGGTGAGGCGCGCGAGGTTGCTCGCCGGGCCGCGCGGCGCGACTGGATCACCGCCCACGTGCTCAACACCCTCAACGAGGCCGACCACGGCGAGGCGCCGCAGGTCACCGCCTTCACCGTCACCGCGCGCGTCGAGGCGGGCGAGGTGCCCGAGTACTGGCCGCAAGACGTCCAGGGCTACACCCGCGGCCTCACCGTGCTCGCCACCGACGAGGACGAGGCCAAGCGCTACTCGCTCGAGTTCCTGCGCACCATGGAAGCCCCGGGGGTCCAATTCCAGATCGAGACGGTGCGCCCCGGCCCCGCCGACGAGCTGCCCTACGACATCATTCGCCCGCGGGCGCGTGGCGTGGTCGGCTTCGCCAGCTCGCGCAGCTACTTTCGCTGAGCCCGAGCCCCGCACGTAATAAAGCCCTGGCCACCTCGAGTGCCCAGGGCTTTTTCGTGGCCGCAGCCGAGGCGTCGCTCAGCTCTTGGGCTTGCCCGCGGCCGGCTTGTCGACGCACAGCTCGCCCTTGTCCTTCTTGAGGATGGCGATCTGCTCCTTGGCGCGGTCTTTGTACTGCTGCGGCGCGTTGGTCTTCTTCTCGCCCAGCGCCTGGAAGTACAGGATGGCGTTGGAGCACTGCCCCAGCTTGGCGAAGGCCAGGCCCGAGTAGTAGAGCGCGTCGGGCATCACGGCCGCATCGGGAGAGTCCTGGATGATGCGGTAGAACTCGCCCAGGGCGCTCTTGTGGTCGCGCTCGCTGAAGTAGCTCAGGCCGATCTTGAAGCGGACGTCGGGCATCTGCGGGTCGGCCGGGTAGCGTGACTCGTAGGTCCGGTACAGGCGTCGCGCTTGCTTGTACTTGCGCTTGCCCATGAGCTTCTCGGCCTCGGCCATCAGCTCTTTTTTGGTCTCGGGGATGTTGGTCGCCTCGTTGAGCTTTTCCTCGAGCGAGGTCAGGCGCAGGTCGAGGTCGGCCCGCTGCTCCACGAGCTCCTGGCGGACGGCGGTGGCCCGGTAGTCGGCGTTCTCGGCCGCGCCGCGCAGCTCTTGGACCTCGAGCTCGAGGTTCTCCACGCGCAGGCCGAGGTTGGCCTGGTTGCTGCGCAGCAGGGTCTCGACCTCTTGGAGTTTGACGTCGACCTGGTCGGCCAGCTCCTGGTTGCGCGCGGCGGTCTCGTTCTGGGCGAGGACCTCCTTGCGGAGCTTGTCGACTTCCTTGGCGATCTCGTCTTGGTCGGCCTTGAGCGCGACGCAGCCGCTGCCCGAAAGGACGAGCACGGCGGCTGCGAGAGACGAAGCAATGAGGCGCATGCGGAGGGTCCTTGTCGCGTGGCCTACGGGAACACGAACTCGACGCGCCGGTCCTGCGACCAGGTGCTCTCGTCGCCCCCGCTGGACTCGAGCGAGCCCTTGGAGATGACCTGCATGTTCTCGCCCGGGACGCCCAGGTCCTCGAGGAAGCGCTTGACGCCCTGACCGCGCTTGTCGGTCAGCATGATGTTGTACTCCTCGGTGCCACGCGGGTCGGCGTGGGCCTCGAGGTAGACGAGCGAGCCGTTGTTCTTCAGGCACTCGGCCACGTCGCGAAGCTGCTGGGCGGCCTCGTCGAGGATCTTGGGGCTGTCGAAGCCGAAGTAGATGGCATCCAGACCGCAGGGGTTGTTGCCGCTGGGCTCGATGCCCGAGAACACGCACATGCCCGAGTCGCAGATCTCGTCCATCGCACACTGGTCGTCGGTGGTGCAGACGCCACCGCCCGCGCCCGAGGAGCAGGTGCCCGTGCCGAGGTCACAGGTTCCGCCGTCGCACTCGATGTCGTCGGTGCACTGCGCACAAGCGCCAGCGGTACAGACCAGACCGCCCGAGCAGTCGATGGTCTGGGTGCAGGGCGAGCCCAGGCTGCCCACGCCTCCGTCGCCGGCCGCGTTGATGGTGGCCGGATCGGAGCAGCGGAACTCGTGGCAGACCCAGTTGCTACCGTCGGGGGCTTTGCCCACGCAGTCGGCGTCGGTGTTGCAGTTCTGGCACTGACCGTCGACGCACTTTTCGCCCAGCTCGGCCTTGCAGTGCTTGTCCTTCTTGCACTGCGGATAGGTGGGCTTCTTGCAGCTTGCGGCCATCGTCAAGGGCAGGGCCAGCATGGCGACAGGGGCGAGGCGAGCGAGGAGTGGGCGCATCGATTCGATTCTCCAGTCGAGGCGAAGGCCCTGCCGGGTTTGGCAAGGGCGATCCGCCGCCAAGGGATAACACGGTCGGTTAGGGTGTCAACCGCGCAGCCAGCTCATGGAGCCTAAGAGCGGGGTCCGCCGGACTTTAGGGCAAACATGCGAATTTCGTAGTTTTCGCCGTCGATATCCACCAATTCGACATGCGGCTCACCCTTGACGGTGATGATGTCGGCCCGCGCCACGCGAACGCGATCGGGCCCGACGTCGGGACGAGGCCCGAAACGGAGCCGGTGGAGGAGGTAGTCGGCGACACTGACCGTCTCGTACGGCGCGTCTTCCACGACGAGGTCCCACTCCATTTCGATCTCGTCGCGCGGGTGCTGGTGAGCGGCCAGCTCGATGGAAAAGTCTCGGCGACCGCGCGGCGTCCAGATCGCGCTCGAGAACTCGACGCGGTTGCCATCGGGAACGACGACGGTGCGGATCGGCATGGCCTCGATCGCGGCGCCCTCTTCGTCGTCGCGGTCGAGCCGACGGATCTCCACGCCCAGCTCGACGGGCCACAGCGCTTGCTGAAGCTCGGAGGTGATGGGCGTCGCGAGGCTATTGGCGCCCACGGCGGGAGCGGCCGTGGTGGCAACGCCGAGCGCGAGAAGGGTACCCACGATGCGGGCGGAGCGGGTTTGTTGACGACGCCGCGTAGACATGCCGCCACCTGGACATGAGCGGCCTTTGCGATCAACTTTTCCACGATTTGCCGGGCTCGCCCGGCTGGGGCATCGTTGCCCGCGATGTCGCCCTCGTCGTGCCGCCCTGTGCTCGGTCTGTTGCTGGCGGCCGGTCTTTGGGGCTGTGGGGGCCCGGACCCCGCGAACCTGTTCGAGCGCGACGCGGTGAACGAAGTGCTGGCGGGCTATGGCCTGGAGGCCGAGCCCTCCGAGTCGGCCACCGTCGAGCTCGGCTACCAGGCGCCCACCACCGAGTGCGCGTACGCGTATCGCATGACCGCGAGCTACGAGCCCGCACTGCGCTTCGAGGAGGACAACGTCGGGCACCTGATCGTCGGCCGGCATCCCAAGCGCGAGGCGGACCACACGATCACCGAGGGGCCGATCCCTCCGGGCGGCCTCGTGCCTGCGCACCTGTTCTACAAGGGGCTTCGCGCGGAGCGGCGCGGGGCGACGCGCAACAACATCACCTTCACGCGCGAATACGTGGGCCCGGCGGCTCCGACCGCGGCGTGCATGCCTCGCAGCTGGGATCCCATGGAGGACACGCTGGCGCTGGGCTGGCCGCAGCTCACCGGGCGCCTCACCGCGGTGGGCGAGCAGTGGAACGGCATGCGGGTGGGCGGCAAGTGCAGCCGCACCGCCTGCGTCGACCCGGTCCCCGGCGGCAGCGGGGTCGACCCCCACGAGATGACCTGCGTGGTCGGGCCCTGGCAGGAGCGCCTGGCGGGGCTGTTCGAGCACGACGGTGAGCACTACGCGTGGATCGAGAGCACCTGGACGGACGGCCATGGCCCCGGCCTGGGCATCCACACCAAGCGACGCACGCTGGTCTCGGTGGAGCACGGCCGGCCCCTGTGGTCGCAGACGGTGGTCGACCATCGCTACTTCGAGCCGCTGGCCGCGGGGGGCTTCGGGGCCATCGTGCGCACGTGGACCCTCGAGGCGATCGACGATTGCCCGGGCAGCTTGCAGGCCGCGGGCTGGGAGCGCCCGCCCGAGCTGGCGGACACCCATCAGGAGTTGGTGACCGAGCTGGCCGAGGCCGCGGAGTCACGCCCGGCCAAGCTGCGTCGGCCCCAGAACATCCGGCCGCGACCCGAGCTGGAATGAGCGTCCCTCCCGAAGCGTCGAGCGAACGAACATGGACAAAATCGTCATCCGCGGTGGAAACCCTCTGAAGGGTGAAATTCGGGTCAACGGCGCCAAGAATGCCGCCTTGCTGATCCAGTGTGCGGCGCTTTTGGGTGACACCAAGACCACGCTGCGGCATGTCCCGGCGCTGTCCGACGTGCGCACCATGGGCCGCTTGCTCGAGCATCTCGGGTGTCAGGTCGGAGGCGATCGCACGCTGTCCATCGACCCCAAGGGCGTCGCCGCGGGCTCGCTCGAGGCGCCCTACGAGCTGGTCAAGACCATGCGCGCCTCGGTCACGGTGATGGGCCCGCTGCTGGCCCGCTACGGCCGGGCGCGCGTGTCCTTGCCCGGTGGCTGTGCGATCGGGGCCCGGCCCATCGATCAGCACCTCAAGGGCCTCGCCGCGCTCGGGGCCGAGATCGAGCTGGCCCACGGCTACGTCGAGCTTCGGGCCAAGCGCTTGCACGGGGCGTCGGTGGTCTTCGACACCGTCACCGTGGGCGGCACCCAGAACGTCATGATGGCCGCCACCCTGGCCAAGGGCACCACGCAGCTCGAGAATGTCGCGCGCGAGCCCGAGGTCCAGGAGCTCGCCCGCTTCCTCAACAAGATGGGCGCCAAGATCCGCGGTGCGGGCACGCCCCTCATCGAGATCGAGGGCGTCGAGTCGCTGCAGGGCATCGACCACGCGGTGGTGCCCGACCGCATCGAGGCGGGGACCTTCGCCGTCGGGGCGGCCATCACCAAGGGCGACGTCCTGCTCCGCGACGCGCCCGTCGACGACATGCACGCCGTGATCGCCAAGCTCCAAGAGGCGGGCGTCGAGTGCAGCGTCGAGCCCGATGGTCTACGCGTCAAGGGCCCCGACGAGCTGCAGCCCATCGACGCCACCACGCGGCCCTACCCCGGCTTCCCCACCGACATGCAGGCCCAGATGATGGTGCTGGCCACCCAAGCCAACGGCCAGAGCCTCATCACCGAGACGATCTTCGAAAACCGCTTCATGCACGTGCCCGAGCTCGGCCGCATGGGCGCCAACATCCACGTCAACGGCAACTCCGCCGTGGTACGCGGGGCGACGCCGCTTTCGGGGGCGATCGTCATGGCCACCGATCTGCGCGCCTCGGCCTCGCTGGTGCTGGCCGGGCTGGTCGCCGACGGGCCCACCGAGGTGCGCCGCGTGTACCACCTCGACCGCGGCTACGAGGCCATCGACAAGCGCCTGCGGCCGCTGGGCGCGGACATCGAGCGAGTCCACGGCGCGCGCGGCTGAGGGCCGGGCCCGCCGCTTACTCGAGCACGACGAACTTCAGCGGGGCGACCTGGCCGTGGAACGCGGCCAGGAAGTTGACCATGGACTCGAGGCCGCGCAGGTCGATGCGGCACTTTTCGAGCAGCCACTCGATCTCGTCGCCGACGAGGTTGAAGGTGTCGTCGCCGGCCACGAAGTAGTCGTCGGGGCCGACGTGGGCGAAGATGAAGCCGCCCTGCAGCGCCTGCGACAGCCACACTCGCATGCCGTGGCGCAGGACCTCGAGGGCGTCTTCGCTGGGGGGCTCGGCGAAGCCGATGAGCACCTGGCGGTCGCTCCGGGTGCCGCCCATGTCGTCTTCGAAGGCGAAGGGCAGGGCGGGGTGGACGGCGGGCAGCCCCGACAGCTCGCCGCGCTCGATGGCCAGCTGCGAGCGGGAGTTCGACAGCCCGGGCAGCTCGACCACGACCTCTTGGATGGGCACCATCTCGTGCAGGGCCCACAGCTTGTGCAGCAGGACGGTGACGTAGCTGGGGTCGATGACGACGGGGGCCTCGAAGGCGACGCCGGACTGACCCGCGGTGCCGTAGCCCACGCGCAGGGCGTCGTCGATGGACTGGTCGGAGAGCTTGGGAGGCACGCGCAGGCCCGCCCCCATGCCCATCAGGGCGCCCTCGACGAAGATGACCCCGTGCGCCTCGATGCGCCGAATATCGTCGGAGCTGACGGTGGGGGCACTGCGCACGCGGATGCGTAGCTTGTCGTCCATCGCCGTGTAGGCGCTGGCGCGGAAGGGGAGTTCGCCGCCGACAACGATGGCCATGGTCAGTCGAGGTGACGGCGGAGCCAGTCGAGGTAACGGGTCATGGGATCTTCGACGCGGAAGCCGATGGCGCCCCAGGTGGGCGTGTGGGTGACGGGTGCGAGCAGGGCGGCGACCTTGCGGGTGAGCGGCAGTCGGTCGCCCGCGTTGACGTCGCCCGGCCGCAGCTCGTCGCCCGCCACGATGGCCGCGCCGTGGTCGAGCTCGTGCACGGTGATGTCGGGCTCTTCGAGCGCCTCGCAGAGCCCGTCGACGTCCTTGCCGAGCGCCTCGAGGACCTCGGGGCCGAGCAGGGTGAGCCAGTAGGCCCCGCGTACGTGATCGCCGATCTGCAGCTGGGTGACGGAGGTGTTGTGCAGGTCGAAGCCGGGGTGACGCAGGCCGAGCGCGGGGGTCAGCTGGCGCTCGACCTTGGCGACGTCGGCGGCCTCGTAGTTGATGGCCATGCTGCAGTAGCCGGAGGAAAACGGCACGTGGGCGGCCAGGGCGAGGATGTCCTCGACGAAGGTCTCGAGCCCGCGCTCCTCGGCCTTTTCGGTGGGCAGCCAGACCTCGATGGAGCTGGCGCGCTCTTCGTTGCCCTCGGTGCCGATCTCGTTGCCGATGTACGAAAACGCGTACTCGCCGACTTCGTACTCGGAGCCGGGGCCCTTCATGAGCACGAACTCGTTGGGCAGGCCGGTGGCCGCGGCGGCGGACATGCGCTTGCGGGCGCTATTGAAGCGGCGGGTGGTGAGCGGCTTCCACTGCTCGGCCGCGACGATGTGGTTGAGCGTGTCCTCGCCGATATAGGCCCGCAGGGCGTCGAAGAAGTCGCCGGCCTGGGCCGCGAGGTCGACGTGGCTGCGCCGCACGAACAGCACGAGCACGATGCCATCCCGCGCGGCGGTGTTGCCGGTGGGGGGGTGACGCAAAGGGAGCAGGGACATGGGGGATTTTAGAGGGCCACGATGGCCGAGGGGGTGTTGGGCTGGAGCATGGAGTCGTAGACCTGATTTTGCATCTGGCCGGACTTGTCCTTGGTCCAGTTTTGCTTGCCGCCCTTGGGGCAAGGGAACTTGAAGTCGTGGATCGAGTCCACGTTGCCGCGGCTGGGCACCGCGTTGGGGTTGGAGGGCACGACCACGTCGGGGAACTTCTTGCCGCCGCACATGGCACCCACCGCCCCGTTGATGCTGCTGAAGGGGCTGTTGCCGCTGCGGAAGAAGCCGCGAGCCTGGCGAACGATGGCCTGCTGGGTCCGGGGCACCTGGGGCGGCGTGCCGCCCAGCGGGTTGTTGCGCGTGATGGCCTGACCGGTCGACTGCGTGTACGCGGGCTCGGAGTAGGCGTTGGGCGGCTGCCCGTTCTTGGCGCGGTCGGCCTGCGCCTGCTCGACCTTCTCGGCACAGCAGTCGTGCTTGGCCTTGCCGTCTTTGAGGCGCCGCTTCTTGCACTTTTCCTTGGCGTCGGGGTCGTTGGGATCGACGTTGCCGACCTGGTCTTCGCACTCTTCGGCGATCTTCTCGAGCGCGGCGACGATGGCGGGGGCCGTCGCGGCCTGGGCCAGCATGGTGGTGCCGGAGTTGGGCGGGTTGCTGTTGTTGTTGGTGGTGGGCTCGCTGAGCAAGTGGATGTTCTTGCCCTCGGCCTTGGTGTTCATCGAGCCGGGGCTGACGAACTTGGAGGGGCCGTGGGTGTTGGCGGAGACCATCCCGCCGCCCGTGCCCTTGCTCGGCACGTCGCCCATGCTCTTGAAGGTGGCGCCCTTGATCGCGATCACCTTGCCCTCGATCTTGACCTTCTTGGTGGCGCCCTTGAGGTTGTCGCCCGACTTGCCGATGTTGGGCAGCGGCGCGGGCACGAAGGGCGCGGGCGGACCGGGCATCTTGCAGATGTTGGGCATGGTCGCCGCGGTGATGCCCATGCTGCCCTTGGTCACGGGGGTCTTGGGTGGGTTTACGCCAGTCTTCATCGGTCCAGATCACCTTTCAGGTGGGCAAGCTCAAGGTCGCGGCGGCTCGGGTTCCACCTTCCGAGCTCGTCCACAAAAGGACGTGCGGGCCGCGGGCGTACCCCCGCTGTCCCGACGCGATGGCCAGCATCGCCAGTAGAGGGCCCGACGCCGCCCCGACGTCGCCCCAGCAATCGGCCGGCGCTTCGAAGCGGTTGGAGTCGACGAAGGGGGCCCACAGTCTCAATGGTACGTAAAAGAACTCGTCGTTGCGGTAGCGCTCGCCGTTGATGTCGCAGTAGGTGGTGGCGACCTTTTCCTCGGGCAGGCGCAGGGGCGCGGTCGCGCCTCGGATGGCCTCGGTGAGGCCCTCGCCGATGCAGATCCCGGGCGTCTTGATGGGATGCGGCTCGACGGCCGTGGACACGGCGCGCACGGTGGCGAGCACGGTCAGCCGCAGCGTGCGGGCCATGCTCTCGGTCATCACCACGAAAAAACCCGCGCCCTCGCCGGGGACGAACGACGAGCGGTTGGTCGCCGTCATGATCTGGCGCGTCTCGTCGAGCCAGTCGATGGTCTCGTGGTGCAGGTAGGTGTCGACGCCTCCGACGATGCAGCCGTGCACGCGCCCGGAGTCGACCTCGCGCAGGGCCAGCTCGAGCGCGGCCAAGCCCGAGGCGTGACCTCGCGGCACGCTCATGACCTGCTCCAGGTTGAAGCGCTCGCCCAGGGTCGAGCTGAGCCGCCGCATGAGCTGCTTGGTGTCGGCCTCGCCCCAGCCGGGTCGCGTCTCGGGCACGCCCATCCATAGCGACAGGGTGGCCTTGCCCACGGGAACGAGCGGCTCGATGCACTCTTGCAGGGCGCTCATGGCCAAGGTCTCGGCCCGGGCGGCGCCGCGCAGGTCGGGGTCGAGGGTGGCATCGACCGCGCAGCACAGCGGATCGCCGGCCCCGTCGATCATGGTGGGGTGGCTCGCGTGCCGACTGATGCCCGCCCGGATCGCGGCCGCGCTCGTCTCGGCCCGCAGCCCGACGGGCGTGCGCGCGCCCATGGCGACGATGACGTGGGCCGCGCTCATATGTACGGCTTCTCCCGGATGAACGTGCTCTCGAGGTAGTCGGGCTCGTGGTGGCAGGGCAGGCTGGTGTGCCAGACCATGCTCAGCCGCGGGAAGTCGGGCTCGAGGATCACGGTGTGCAGCTTGGCGCGGTGCTCTTCGGTGCGCTGGCTTCGACGCAGCGCGATGGTGGTGGTGAACGCCAAGAAGATCTTGGGCAGCGCGAAGCGGAGGGCGCCGTGGGGGTGGAGGTTGACCAGCTCGATCTCCGTGCCGCCGCGCAGGTGGGGGATGAACTGCTGGTCCGGGGGCGCGCACATGTAAAAGCGCGGGTCGAAATCCTCGGGCAGCAAGGGCTTGCGCTTTTCGATCCACTTGGCGTCGTAGGTGCCGCCGTAGGCCAGGCGCGGCGACCAGTAGCTGCAGATCGCTCCGAAGCCCGCCGCCCCCCGGCTGCCCGGGCTCGCGCCCGGGTACTCGATGTTGGCCACGGGCTGATCGATGAGGTGTGCCTTGCGAGCGACGTGCCCCGTGCCGATGGGGTTGTCGGTGAACATCCGCTGCTTGGCCAGATCGTCCGAGGTGGTGTCGTGACCCCCGTAGGCCCGCTCGTAGGTGATGGGCATCTTCTCGAACGCGGCCGGGCTCGAGGGCGAGACATCGGCGAGGTCTCGCTGCCACACGCGCTCGCCGGTCACCTCGAGGATCTTGCGCTGACCTCCGACCCCCAGCGCGACCGACATTCGCGTGGTGGGCTGGCCGTTGGGCGCGTACGCGTGGCCGACCACGTAGACGTCGGTGCCCGGCTTGGGCGGGATCATGTCCATCTCGTAGCGGAGGCTCGATTCGCCGTCGTCGCCGAAGTACTCGGGGGCGACGACGGGGTCGACCTGTTCCTCGGACAGCGACAGCTGACCGTCGAGGCCGATGTCGAAGGTACCCTTGACGACCACGACCCAACGACGGGCGCCATTGGGATCCTGAACCCACGTGAAATCGGCCTTGTACGGTGTGCTGTTACGGAGCTCCCACATGGCGACGGACCGAGACGAACGGCGGCCATCATACGACGAGTTCGAGGTCGCGGCACCCGGATCGCGGCGCGCTCGTGCGTACGGAAAAACCCCATGCCCCACCTGCTTGGGGTCGACGTGCGACACCCCCTCGAGGATCGTCGGCGTGGTGTTGAACGCACGCGTCTTTGCGTTCACTACCGAGTGCTCGGTGATCGAAAAGCGGAAACGATCGAGCCGCGGTCGTGGCGATCGAACGCGGTCGACCACGAGCGGCGCGCGACCGAGCCGTGGCCTTCGCGAGCAGACGCGAAGCGGCCTCCGGTCGCCGGGGCACTCGTCGGCCGGTCGGCATCGAGAGCCGGCCGCCCACGTGACCGGCCGAGTCGCGAGGTCGACCCCGCGTCGGCGTCGTGGCACGGGGCTGGGGCCGCCCCGCCATCCGCGGGTGGGGCAGGCGACCCTCAGAACCGTGAAAAGCTCCGTGATCTCGATGGCTTGAGCCCAGGTCCCGACCCTCGAAGCGACCGGCTCGGCGGGGTCCATCGCCGGCACGCTCACGCGGCCACGAAGCGCCAAAATCCGCGCGCTGAGGCCCGGCTGCGCGTAGATCGAGCGGTTTCATGGCATCCGCCCGTGAACCCGAGTAAAAGGGGGTCCGTGCAGGCACAGGCGCTCACGTTCGCACTTCCCAAGGGGCGGATCCTCGGTCCGGCCACGAAGTTGCTGCGCGCGGCGGGTTTCGATCTGGGCGAGGTCGGTATCGCCAAGGATCGACGCCTGATGTTCGACCTGCCGGGTGGAGGGCGGGCCTTGTTGGTCAAGCCCAGCGACGTGCCGACCTATGTCGAGCACGGGGTGGCCGACGTGGGAATCTCTGGAGCGGACACGCTTCGCGAGCATGCCCATGATCTGTACGAGCCGGTCGACCTCGGCATCGGGGCCTGTCGTCTCGCGGTCGCCGAGCCCGAAGATCGGCCCGCGCCGCTTCGTCGGGGCATGGCCCTGCGCGTGGCGACCAAGTACCCGAATTCGGCGCGTCGCCACTATCACTCCAAGGGAATTTCACCGGAGATCATCCCGCTTTACGGCTCGGTCGAGCTGGGGGCGATCACCGGGCTCGCCGATCAAATCGTCGATCTGGTCGAGAGCGGAGAGACCCTCCGGCAAAATCGCTTGGTAGAAGTAGAAACGGTCATGCACGTCACCAGCCGGCTCATCGTTCATCCCGCGAGCCTCAAGCTCAAGCCGGGTCCGGTCGCTCGTCTCATCGACGAGCTGCGAGCGGTGGTGGGCCAGCAGGAGACGGGCGAGCCGAGAAAGGCAGCGGGCGACCGGTGAGCAAGGATCGCGAGCGAGACGCACAGCGGGTGCGCCATGCCATGAGCAAGGAGCTCAAGGCCCACGTGCGTCTCAAAGACCAGGGCATCGTGCCCTCCGACGCAGAGCTCCAGACGCTGGCCGAGTCGTTGCCCGACCTGCTGGCCTTTGGCGACAACGAATTCCACGGCGTTCGCGTCGTGCTCGACTGGGACCACCAGATCCCCAGCCAGTACTCGCTGCTGCGCATCATCGCCTGCTACGACAAGGCCGCGCTCGAGCGCGTCGATGCCCTGCTCGACGACCGCGACGAAGAGATCGGCGAGAGCAACCTCTACCCCGAGTTCGACGTCCCCGACTACGGAGACATCGACGGCAACGAGTCGTACGTCGCCCTGCTGCGCCCCGGCAGCCACGACATCGAAGACTTCCGCTTCATGAGTGGCTGGCGCAAGCAAGTCCGCCCCGTCGCCGCCGACCTGGCCGTCAAGACCGTCACCACCACCACCAGCTACCAACGCGCTGCCGCCTCCCGCTCCGGCGAAGGCCTCGGCGGCCCCGTCGTCATCGGCTGGGCCCCCCCGTGCCTCGCCAACACGGCGACCTGGGCCGTAGAAGTCTGGCTCCTCACCGAGTTCGACGGCCACCAAGGCAAAGCCCGCGTCTTCATGGTCGACCTCGAAGGCAAAGCCATCACCCGCGAGTTCGACACCGACGTCCAACTCGCCTAGCCGACCCCCGTCGACCCTCCACGCAAAGGCGGCAGCCCACCCCACCCGGGTAGGCCACCGCCTTTCGCAATTGGAAGCGACAAAAGTCCAGCCCCCTCCCACTGTCATGATGGCTGCGGCGCAGCGCACTCCTACGTTCGCGAGGGATGAGGAATGTAGCCCGCTCCCACCATCGTGATGTCAGCAGCGCGGCCTCACCAAGCCCACCCCCACCGTACCGGGACGAGCAGCAACCTCAACCAGCCCCCCTTCGCCCACCCCCCACCGCAGATCACCAACCAACACGGCAGGCCGCCCAGAAGCCCGCCACCATCTTCGTTGTAGATGCGGGGGGCACCCGCGTAGGCGGAAGGGGCCCCCGGTCGCGCGCAGGAGGTGACTATGCGCCCCTACAAGCACTCACCACCATCAATTCACCGACGAGCACGTCCGGGGTAGGCGTCCGCCGTCAACAGGGCCCCCCACCCCCCAACGAAGCCGACCAAGCCCGTTCCCCAGCTCAACCAGCTTCCGACCAAGCCCGTTCCAGAACTCAACCAGCCTCCGACCAAGCCCGCCCCCAGCTCAATCAACCCTCCGAACGACGCACCAAAACCTAGGCAACCCCCAGCCCAACCAACTCCACGCTCACGCCCGCGGCCAACCACCACCGAAGACTCACCTGCCGCGACCGATCATCCCCGCCGCGACTACCACTCAACCAGCTCGCCCTCTACTCCTCCCCAGCCACCACGATCCCTTTCTCAACCGCCACCTCCATGAGCCGCTCCGCCGAAACCCGACAATTCTCCGCCATATGCCCAAACGCCGCCGTAGCCGTATTGTCCACGGAGTAGTCTTTATGCTTCGGGATCGCCAACATGAACCCCGCCGAGACCGCCCGAATCGCCGCCCGCCGAAACCCACTCCCCAAGATCACCAACCGCACCGTAGAGCACAGCTCCGCAATCTCGTTGTACCCATCGAGCAGCGCCCGCCGAGCCTCCGCTCCCGGAATCGGTGACTCCGTGGGAACGATGGCCGCATACGCCATCGGTTTCCCCTCGCGCTTGTACTCGTTGTTGACCCAAGCGACGAGCTGACTGACGGCGTCGACCGTCACTTCCTCCCAGCGGACCAACAGGGCGTCCTCGATTTCGGTGCTGACGTAGGTCATGGCGACGGCGTAAGGCGTGACGCCGAGACGAACGAAGTCTCGGTGCCCCGCACGAGCTTGCCCAACCGCGTGAGCCCAGGCAACCGCATCGGAGGCATGACGGACGATGTTTTCCGTTCCGGCCCGGGTGACCATCCGCCTACACTCGGACCGCGCCGTTACTATTGACGGGGAGTCGGTCCTACATGGGTGACCCCACGGATTCAGTCCTGATCCTCGAGTTCGCGCGGAGCCACGCGCCGCAGGATCCCCACGCTTTTCGTTTCGAGCCGCAGACCTACACGCTGCGGACCGAACGAGGCGGGCGGGCGCTGTTCGAGGTGGACTGGAGCGCGGCGCTTCTCGCCGATATCGAGGCCCTGCGCCAGCCCGATCGCGATCCCGAGGTGGTCCAGCGGCTGGGCGAGACGATGGCTCGCTTCCTGGAGAGAGCGTCGTGGGCGACGCGGGCCCAGGCCATCGCCGAGGCCCACGACGCGGGGCAGCGGGTGGTCATCACCATTCGCTCCAGCGCGGCGGAGCTGCACGCGCTGCCGTGGGAGCTGGTGACGCTGCCCGGGCGGGGGCAGCACCTGGGCAGCCTGCCGCGGGTCTTGCTTCGCTACGAACGACCGGAGACGGTGACGGCGACCGAGTCGCCGTCGCCTCGCCCCGAGGGCGGCCGGGTGCTGCTGGCGTGGTCGGCCGCGGCCGGTGCCGTGCCCGCCGCGGCGCACGAATCCGCGCTTCGAAAAGCATGTGAAGAGGGTCACCTCGATGGCGCGGACGCGGTCGAGGTGTTGTCGCACGCGAGCGTGCGCAGCATCGCAGACGCGCTGACCCGGGCCGAGCGCAACGATCGACCCATCGCCGTGCTGCACCTGCTGTGTCACGGCGGCAAGGCAGGGCAATCGGCGGGGCTAGTGCTCGACGGCAAGTCGCGGCCAGTGGTGGTCGCGGCGGATACCTGGCGCACGATGCTGGCTCCGCACGCGGCCAGCCTGCGCCTGGTCGTGCTGGCGGCGTGCGACGGCGGCAACATGGGCGAGCCGGGCAGCCACCTGGGCAGCGTCGCTCAGGCCCTGCACGCGGCGGGGATCCAGTCGGTGGTCGCGTCGCGCTACTCGCTTTCGGCCAGCGGCTCGACCACGCTCACCGAGTCGCTCTACGAGGCGCTGCTGGTGCGCCGCGAGTCGCTCCAAGACGCGCTGCTCGACGCGCGGGCGCAGCTCGCTCTCGATCCGGTGCACCTGGATTGGCCCGCCGTGCAGTACAGCGCCCGGGCCGAAGACGGCGACGACACTCGACCCTTCGTGGTGCGCCCGTATCGAGGCTTGTTGGCGTTCGAGACCCGCCAGGCCGAGTTCTTCCACGGTCGCGCCGACGAACGCCAGGCGGTCACGAGCTGCCTGAAGGGTCTGGTCGACGGGGGCAAGCCGCGGTTGGTGGTGGTCGCGGGTGCCTCGGGGACGGGCAAGTCGTCGTTGGTGCGAGCGGGGGCGGTGCCGGACATCGTGGCCGGCCGAGGCGGGCCCTGGGAGCACGCGATCATTCGCCCGGGCAGCGACCCGGTGGGCGCGCTCGAGGGGGCGCTGGCGGACCGCAACGACGAGTCGCACTCGCTGCTGCTGGTGATCGATCAGTTCGAGGAGATCTTCACCCACACCCGCGATCCGGAGCTTCGACAGCGCTTCGCCCGGAGCCTGTGGGCGCTGGCCAACGGCGACACCAAGGTCTGCTGCATCCTGTCGCTGCGCGTCGATTTTCTGGGTCGCTGCGGCGAGCTGCGGCTCGACGAGCGCGGCACTCGGCTCGACCAAGTGGCGTACGACGATGCCCATCGGGTGTTCGTGGCTCAGATGTCTCCGCCCCAGCTGCGCGAGGCGATCGTTCGTCCCGCGGAGGCGGTGGGCATCGTCTTGGCCGAAGGGCTCGCCGAGCGTATCGTGACCGAGGTCGCGAGCGAGCCGGGGGCGCTGCCCCTGATGCAGTACACCCTCGATCAGCTGTGGCAGATCCGAAACGGGCAGACGCTGACGCAAGAGGCGTACGACGACCTCGGCGGTGTGGTCGGGGCGATCGAGCGACGCGCCGATGCCCTGCTCGACGAGTTCACCGAGCAGGAGTTGCACTGGGCCCGGCAGATGCTGACGCAGCTGGTGGGCCTGGGCGACGACGACACGGGGGACACCCGTCGGCGCGTGCCGGTCGAGCAGCTGTGGGCAGGGATCGACGGCGAGCGGCGGGGCATCGAAGCGGTGCTGCATCGCTTCGTCGACGAGCGCCTCGTGGTGCGCGACGACCGAAGCGCGGGCGGAGCCACCGTCGAGATCGCCCACGAGGCGCTGGTGCGTCGCTGGGAGCGGCTCCGCGATTGGTTGGGTGACGAGCGGGAGCGTCGAATCGGGCGCTACATCGTGCTCGAGGCGACCTACGAGCGCGGCCGGGAGCAACACTTCACCGCGTACGATCCGACCCTCGATCGTCGGGTCAAGCTCCGGCAGCTCCGGGTCGGTCGGCGAGGCACGGAAGAGCGCCGCCGCATTCAAGAGCAGGCCCGCGCCCTGGCCCGGCTGTCGCATCCCCACGCTGAAGCCATCTACGACGTCGGCGTGAGCAAGGGCCACGTGTATCTCGCCACCGAGCTGGTGGAGGGGCGCCCCCTCGGAGCGTGGCTCGAGCAGGACGAGCCCTCGCAGGCCGAGATCGTCGAGCGCTTCATCGAGGCGGGTCGAGCTCTGGCCGCAGCCCACGAGATCGGGGTGATCCACCGCGGCTTCAACCCCGATTCCATTCGCATCGAAGACGGCGGCGGGGCCAAGGTGGTGGGCTTTGCCCTCGATCGCAGAGTCGAGGTGCGCGACACGGGGCGCAGCGAAGACACCATGCTGGCCCGCGTTCGGGCGCGCGGCTCGGGGCCCTCGCCCGCGGCCCGCTCCATCTCGCCCAGCGTGGCCACCGTAGAGCCCAGCTTGGGTTCGGTGAGCAAGTCGAGCGTGCTCAACGACGGGGTGTACCTGCCGCCCGAGCAGCTGCGGGGCCTGCCCTTGGTCCCCGCGAGCGACCAGTTCGCGTTCTGTCTGTCGCTGTACGAGGCGATCCACGGCGAGCGCCCGTTTTCGGGGCCGAGCCTGGTCTTCAACAAGCTCGACAGCACCACCAGCCGGGCGGTGACCTCCTCGGGCTCGACCATCGCCCCGTTGCTGCGCAAGGTGCTGTCGCGGGGCTTGGCCGGCGATCCCAAGCAACGCTGGCCATCGATGGACGCGCTGTGTGAGGAACTCGTTTCGTCGCAGGCCCAGCCCTCCGCCGGGGCGGTGGCGCGCTCGTTCGTCTTGCCCGTGGCGCTGGGGGTGTTGGCGCTCGTCGGTGGGCTGACCTGGTGGGGCCTGTCGGGCGACGAACCGCCGTCGTCGACCTGCTCGGATGCCGACGTCTCGCTCGAAGAGGTCTGGGACATCACGCGGCGCGGGGACACGCGGGCGGCGCTGCTGAGCGTGGGCCGAGCCTCGGCGATCTCCGCCTGGAAGCGAGCCGAGCCCCGGCTCGAGGGCTACGCCTCCGTGTGGATCGAGCGGAGATCTGCGGCCTGCGAGAGCACCGAAGAGCACGCGTCGCTGGTCGCGGCTTGCCTCGACGAGCGGCGGATGGACCTGCGCGAGGCGGTGAACGTGCTGCTGCGCGCGGACGCTCAGACCATCGATCACGTGGATGCCTTGGTGCAGGGGCTGCCGCGGCTGGAGCGTTGCGACGATCTCGAGATCGTCCAGGCGGAGGCGCTGCCCACCGACCCGGAGGCCAAGGCCGAGGTCCTGGAGCTGCGCGAGCGGTTGGCCGTCGTGCGGGCGAAGTTCCTCGGCGGCGACGAAACGCAGGCGGAGGCGCTGGCCAGCGAGGTCGTGGAGCAGGCGGGCGACTCGAGCCGCGAGTACGGCGAGGGGCTGCGGCTGCGCGGACAGGTGCGAGCACAGGCGGGCAAGATCGAGGCGGCGCTCGGTGATCTCGAAGCCGCGGTGGGCCAGGCCCTGGCCGGGGGCCACACCGCCGTCGCCGCTCGGGCTGCGATCGCGCTGGCGAGGGTCATCGGCCGTGACGACGCGCGGGTCGAAGCGGCACAGGTCTGGGCGACGCTGGCGATCTCACTGGCGGAGCCCGCGACGGTCGATGCCGAGGTCCGGACCGAGGCGCTCGCGGCCATGGGCTGGGTCCAGCAGCGGCGGGGGGACGCGGCCGACGCCAAGCAGTGGTACGAGCGTGCGCTCACGGCCCAGGTCGAGCTCCGCGGGCCCGAGCACCGGAGCGTGGTGCTGCTTCACGAGGCGCTGGCCGAGGTGGCGCTTTCGCAGGGCAAGACGGCCGAAGCGCGGGAAAACGCCGAGCAGGCGGTGAAGCTGGCCGAGCAGGGTAGCGCGGGGGAGCTGGGCCTGGCCGCGGCGCGCTTCCTGCTGGCTCGGTCGCTGCCGGAGGTCTCGGCCACCCGCGCTCGCGAGCTGGCCGAAGAGGCGCTCGACTTCTACTCCGCCCACGGCGGCCACGAAGCGCGGGTCAAGGCGATCGAGCAATGGCTCCAGTCGCGGTCGTGATCGACCCGACCCGCTGTGATGCATGCGCGTACATGCACCCCGATGCGCGCCCGTAACCGGGCCCAGCTCACAATTAATTCGAGTTCCGGGCTGCGACGACGGGTCGATCGGCCCGTCTCTCGTTAGCGATGACTCGGATTCGCGTACGAACTCTCGGTCCCTCGTGTCTCGCCCTGTCGCTCATCGTCGGCTGCGGCGACGACGGGGCCGGTGCCAACGACGATACCGGGGCGACCGACGGCTCGGCCGCGACCATGGGCGACGACGGCAGCGGCGACGAAACGGCGGCCGACGGCACCGGGGGCGAGACCCAAGACGGCAGCGACGACGGGCCTTCGCCCAACTGCGGCAACGGGGTCATCGATGACGACGAGACCTGCGACGGCGACGACCTGGGCGGCGCGACCTGTGCCGACTTCGGCGGGGAGACGGGCGAGCTTTCGTGCAACGCCTGCCAGATCGACTCCAGCGCGTGCGGCCTGCTGCCCGCGACCCAGTTCGGCGACGGGGCCCCGTGGTCTCTGCCCGACGGCGGCGACAGCTTCGACGGCTTCTACAACCTCAGCGGCTCGGAGTGGGACGACGGCGATCAGTCGTGGTCGACGGTCGACCTGACGGGGGATGGCCTGCCCGACCTGGTGATCACCAACGAAGGGGGCGACCCGATCACGAGCGGAGGCGACCAGTACTGGTGGGTGTACCCGAACACGGGCGATGGCTTCGGCGAAGTCACGACCTGGGCGTTGCCCAACGGCGGGGATGCGTTCGACGGGTTCTATGCGCTGGGGGGCTCGGAGTGGGACGACGGCGACCAGTCGTGGTCGACGGTCGACCTGACGGGGGACGGCCGGCCCGACCTGGTGGTCACCAACGAGGGCGGTGACCCGATCACGAGCGGGGGCGACCAGTACTGGTGGGTGTACCCGAACACGGGCGACGGCTTCGGTGAAGCGACGACGTGGGCATTGCCCAACGGCGGTGACGCGTTCGACGGGTTCTATGCGCTGGGGGGCTCGGAGTGGGACGACGGCGATCAGTCCTGGTCGACGGTCGACCTGACGGGGGACGGCCTGCCCGACCTGGTGATCACGAACGAAGGGGGCGACCCGATCACGAGCGGAGGCGAC
>JBCCHT010000079.1:0-21178 GCA_039028615.1 Myxococcota bacterium
CTTGGCGGACGTCTTCTTCTTGGCGGACGTCTTCTTCTTGGCGGACGTCTTCTTCTTGGCGGACGTCTTCTTCTTGGCGGCCGTCTTCTTCTTGGAAGCTTTGCGGCTGTGTCGGACGGCCATCTTCTCGATGTACGAGACGGCGTCGGGCGTCTTGCAGCTGGTGTCGCCGTGGTCGACGTGGACCGTGCCGATGGCCTTGGCGATCTTCAACGCCTGGGTCCGCAGCGCGGGACGGTAACCGCCGATCGAGATCAACGCCCCGTTCATCGCGCTGCGAGTTCGGTTGGCCACCTCGTGAATCTGATCGCGAATCTGTGGGAGCAACGGCTCGAACCACGCGTCGTCGGCATCCGTGCCGGGGGCCGACAGCGAGCCGACGATCTGCCATCCCGCGGCGGAGCGCAGCTCGGTCTTGGCGTCACGCCATCGCTCGGAAACGCGACGAGCCAGCGGCGACTGAGCGGCGACCGTCGCGACGGCGTTGTTCTCGATGTGATTGCCGCACGCGCGTTGCCACGCATCGAGCGTGCGCAGGTTGAAGGCCCCGGGATCGGCAATCAACGTGGCGAGGATCCGCGCGTCGTGATTGCCGGTCTCGAACAGCCCCAGCGCCAGTTCATGATCGACGCCGAGCTTCTTCTGCAGCTTGTACAGGTCGGCGTAGCGCACCCCGAACGCTGGCCCGTTGACGCCATGGCGGTGGTAGGTCTTGAGCGCTTGCTCGCTACCGAGCTGCTCGAGTTGGGACATGACCTCGGCCAGTCGCATGGCCACGAGCATATCCAATCCGAGGTCGGACCGCTCCACACATGATGTTCCGACGACCGGCTGTTATGGTGGTGCCCAGGTGGAGCAGGGGCATTTGCAGGTCATTGGGGCGACGAGGATTACCCTCGTGCAGGGGGACATCACCCGCCAACGCGTCGACGCCATCGTCAACGCGGCGAATTCATCGCTGCTGGGGGGCGGCGGCGTGGATGGGGCGATCCATCGGGCGGGAGGCTCGAAGATCTTGGAGGAGTGTCGTGCGATTCGAGCGGCGCGCGGCGGCTGCCCCACCGGGCAGGCGGTCGCGACGACGGCCGGCCTGCTGCCGGCATCCCGGGTGATTCACACCGTGGGCCCGGTGTGGAACGGCGGCGAGCGGGGCGAGGCCGAGCTGCTGCGCAGTGCCTATCGAACGAGCCTCGACGTGGCGATGACCGAGGAGGCCAAGACGGTCGCGTTCCCTTCGATCAGCACGGGGGCCTATCGCTTTCCCATCGAGCGGGCGGCCGGCATTGCGCTCGATACCATCGCCGAGCACTGTCGCAGGCACCCGGACACCTTCGAGGAAGTACGCATGGTGTTGTTCTCGGTGGAGGATTTCGAGGTCTACGCGCACACGCTGGCGACCCGGGTCGTTCAGCAGACGTAGATCACGGCCGCGAGGACCCACAGCACGAGGTTGGCGCTGTACACGACCAGGGCGGGTTTGTTGAGCTGCTCGGGGGCGGGGACGGACACCATGTGAAGCAGTAGTCCGCGTCGTGCCCACAACCTGACGATCGAAAAAGCCCGTCCCGAACGAGGCCAGATTGGCTCCGTCAGGGCGGGCTTTGGGGATGGGAGGCGCGGTGCCTAGCTCATCCAGGTGGCGTCCTGCTGCAGCGCCCACTTGCTGGTGATCTTCCGCGGTCGCGTCCAGAAGCGGAAGCCGTCCCAGCCGGTGATGTTGCCGTGCCCGAACTTGCTGTCGTTCCACCCACCGAAGCCGAAGGGCTCGCGCGGCACGGGCACGCCGATGTTGACGCCACACATGCCCGCGTCGACCTCGTTCATCACCCGGCGGGCCACGTCACCCGAGGTCGTGTACACGGCGCTCGCGTTGCCATAGGGGTTGGAGTTCTCGAGCGCGATGGCCTGGTCGAGGTTGTCGACGTGCACGATGGAGAGCACGGGCCCGAAGATCTCTTCGCTCGCCGCAGGCATCTGGGCGGTCACGTTGTCGATGAGGGTGGGGCCGACCCAGTAGCCCCCCTTGCCCACGCTGCCGCCGCGACCGTCGACGAGCACTTTGGCCCCCGACTTCTCGGCTTCGTCGATGTACCGGGTGATGCGCTCGACCCCGGCCGCGTTGGTGATGGGGCCCATGCTCTCGCCCAGCGTCATGGCGGCGCTGCGCTTGGCGACCTCGTTGACGATGTGCTGGACGTCGCCCACCGCGACCATGACCGAGGCGGCCATGCAGCGCTGCCCGGCGCAGCCGGTATACGAGGCGACCACGTTGTCGGCCGTGAGCTCGAGGTCGGCGTCGGGCACCACGATGAGGTGGTTTTTGGCGCCGCCCAGGCACAGCGAGCGCTTGCCCGTGGCGCAGGCGCGGCCGTAGACGAGCTTGGCCACGCGGGTGGAGCCGACGAAGGCGAGGGCCTCGATGCCGGGGTGGTCACACAGGGCCTCGACCGTCTCGCGACCGCCCTGCACGAGGTTGAGCACGCCCGCGGGCAGGCCCGCCTCGGCGAAGATCTCGGCCAGCTTGAGCGAGGACAGGGGCACCTGCTCGCTGGGCTTGAGCACGAACGAGTTGCCGGCCACCAACGCCTGGGGAAGCATCCACAGGGGGACCATGAAGGGGAAGTTGAAGGGCACTACGCCCGCCACCACCCCGAGCGGGGCGTAGACGACCTCGCAGCTCACCCCGCGGCTGACCTCGAGCTGGTTGCCGGCCGCGAGGTTGGGCAGAGAGCAGCCGTACTCGACGCACTCGATGCCCTTTTCGACCTCGGCCTTGGCCTCGGAGAAGATCTTGCCGTTTTCGTGGCTGACGAGCCACGACAGCTCGTCGAGGTCGCGGACCATCAGCTCGCGCGCGCGGTACATGACGTGGGCGCGCTCGCGCAGGGGCCACTGGCTCCAATCGGTGAAGGCGGCCGCGCCCGCCTTCACGGCGGCGTCGACATCGGCGGCGGTCGACATCTGCACCGTGGCCATGGACTCGCCGTGCCGGGGGTTGAGCACGGGCAGCGGGTCGGCGCCCGTGGCATCGACCCACTCACCGCCGATGTAGTTGCGGGCGTCGATGTAGGAAGTCTGCTCGTAGGAGCTGGCTTGGAATTTCGGAATCATGACGAGGCCTCCTCGGCCGCGGGCCGGGCGGTGGCGGGGCCGGACGCGGGGTACCACATCCGCATCAACCCCAAGTACAGGCCGCCGGACAGCAGGAAGCCGACGAACCAGGCGTAGGTGTAGAGGTCATCGAAGAACACGGGGACGACCCCGTCGCCGAAGGCCCCCGCTTGGTGCAGGAACCCGGGGACATTGGGGGCGACGCCCACGATGAACGCCACGATGGCGGCGCGGTTGAAGCCGCCGCCATAGGAATAGGGACCCTCGCGACGGTAGAGGCCGTCGAGGTCGAGGTCGGTCTTGCGCAGCAAGAAGTAGTCGGCGATGAGGATGCCGCCGATGGGGCCGAGCAGGGCGGAGTAGCCCACCAGCCACGTGAAGATGTAGCCGCCCGTGGTCTCGATGAGCTTCCACGGGAAGATGGCGAAGCCCAGCCCCGCGGTGATGTAGCCGCCGATCTGGAAGGTGACCTTCTTGGGCGCGGCGTTGATCATCGCGTTGGCGGGCGAGACCACGTTGGCCGCGATGTTGGTCGACAGGGTCGCCACCGCCAGAGCGAACAGCGAGACCACCACCGTCAGGCCGCCGCCGATCTGCCCCGCGAGCACGGTGGGGTCCCAGATGGGCTCCGCCAGCTCGCCCGTGGTGGGGTCGGCGAAGATCACGGTGGTGGCACTGGTGACCGCGACGCTGATGAACGCGAACAAGGTCATCGTGGTGGGCAGGCCGAGCGCCTGCCCGAGCACCTGGTCGCGCTGGCTCTTTGCGTAGCGGGTGAAGTCGGGGATGTTGAGCGATAGCGTGGCCCAAAAGCCGACCATGGCGGTCAGCGAGGGCACGAACACGGAGAGGAACTCGCCCTCTCGCTTGCCGCCCGGACCGAACTCGCCTTCGTTGGCGAGCATGGCATCGAAGCCGCCCGCCGCGGTGTAGGCCCACACGAGCAGCAACAGGCCGATGCCGATCAGGAAGGGCGCGGCGGCGGTCTCGAGCAGGCGAATCGACTCGACGCCGCGGTAGATGATCACCAGCTGCAGCACCCAAAAGAGCACGAAGCAACCGAACTCACCCGCGTTGATGCCGAGCACGGGCAGGTCGGGTCCGACGAGCACGTCGCCGAACAGCGCACCGAGCAGCTGATAGATGGCGAAGCCACCGAACCAGGTCTGGATGCCGAACCACCCGCAGGCCACCAACGCGCGCAGCAGCGAAGGAATGTGGGCGCCGTTGATCCCGAAGCTGGCTCGCGCGAGCACGGGGAAGGGCACGCCGTACTTGGTGCCCGCGTGCCCGTTGAGCACCATGGGCACGAGCACGATGACGTTGCCGAGCATGATGGTCATGACCGCTTGCCACCAGCTCATGCCTTCCTTGATCAGCGAGGCGGCCAGGGTATAGGTGGGCACGCACACGACCATGCCGATCCACAGGCTGGCCATATTGAGCACGGACCAGTGGCGCTCTTCGTCGGTCGCAGGGCGAATGTCGTCGTTGTAGAGCCCCGGATCCGGGTCTCGGACATGCAATGAAGGCATCGGAAACCCCTCCATACCAATCCGGGGCAGGGAACCCAAGCCTCGGCCGGCCAGCATAGACCCGCTTCGGGCCGGATTGAAGGCCGGCTGAAGACGTCGTTCGGTGGTCTGGTCCCACGCCTCGGGGCAACCGTCCCCGCGGGCGAAAGCGAAAGGCGACAGCTGGTAGCGTGGGCGCACCGCGTCGCCATGCCCCGCCCCCTACTGAAGCTCGCGATCCTGACCTTCGTGTTTTTGTCCCTCGTGTCTTGCCGTAATCGCAAGACCAAAGAGGGTCCTGCTGCCCCCGACTCGCCGGTGCCCGTGGCGCCCGCGGACGTGGCCCCGGGCCTGACGATCACGTTGTCTCACGCCGACGCGACCGCGGCCGAGCGGGTACCGACCACGCTGGCCGAGGCGACGACGCTCGGGGACAAGGAGACCGCGGCCGTGCTCGGTCGGCTGGCTCCGCTGGAGGCGGCCGAAACCACCGAATTCGCGCTGCGCGAGGCCTCCAAGCCGCCGCCCCGCACGGGGGCGACGGTGGTGGACTCGTTCCCGCCTCCGCCCAAGAAGGCGGGCAAGCGGCCCAAGCCCAAGGGGCCGCTCGAGGTCCTTCGGTTCGCGCCCGAGGGCGACGTTCCGTTGGCGCCGCACATGAGCGTGACCTTCAACCACCCGATGGTCGCGGTGACCTCGGTCGATGCCCTGGCCGCCGCGGACGTGCCCGTCGAGCTGTCGCCGATGCCCGAGGGGGGCAAGTGGCGATGGGTGGGGACCAAGACCCTGCTCTTCGATCCCGACGAGCGCCTGCCCATGGCGACTCGCTACGAGGTGACGGTGCCGCGAGGGACTCGATCGTCGGTGGGCACGAAGCTGAAGAAGAAGCAGACGTGGAGCTTCTCGACGCCACCGCCCACCCTGGTGCGCCAGTACCCGGCCGGAGACTCCGTGCCACGCCAGCCGGTCGTGTTCGTGGCGTTCGACCAGCGGATCGACGAAGAGGCGGTGCTGCGATCGGTGAACCTGTCGGCGGCGGGCAAGAGCAAGCGGGCGGTGCGTCTGGCCCGAGCGGACGAGATTGCGGACGATGCGGTGGTGCAGCAGCTGGTGGCGCAGCAGCAGCCGGGGCGATGGCTGGCCTTCGTGCCCGAGTCGCCGCTGCCCAACGACAGCAAGGTCACGGTAACCCTCGAAGCGGGTCTGCCCTCCGCCGAGGGGCCGCTGACCACGCTCGAGCCGCAGCAGTTTCGCTTCCGGATCTTCGGGCGCATGAAGGTGGTCGAGCACCAGTGCGGCTACGGTGGCCGCTGTGCGCCGGGCTTCCCGCTGACGATTCGGTTCAGCAACCGCGTCGACGCGGAGGAATTCGATCAGGCCATGGTCTCGGTCGAGCCCGAGGTCCCGCAGCTGCAGACCCGGGTCTACGGCGACACGCTGGGCATCACGGGCGACATCCGCGGGGAGACGCGCTACACGGTCACGCTGTCGCCCGACATCCTCGACGTGTACGAGCAACGGCTGGGCGACTCGGACCCCTTGGTCTTCGACGTCGGCGCGGCTCCGCAGTCCCTGTTCATGCAGTCGCAGGGGCTGACCGTGCTCGACCCCGAGTCCAAGGGCAAGGTCTCGGTGTACTCGGTCAATCACGAGAAGCTGCGTCTGCGGCTGTGGAAGGTGAAGCCGAAGGACTGGCGCGAGTACTTGATCGCGATGGAGACGGCGGGCCGTGATCCCGAGCGGCTCGGCTTTCCCGGCGTTCAGGTCGTCGATCGAGTCATCGACGTCGCGCCCGATCCGAACGCCATGGTGGAGACGCTGGTCGATCTGGCGCCCGCCCTCGACTCCGGCCTCGGCCACGCGGTGATCGTGGTGGAGCAGACCGAGGTCCCGGCCGAGCCATGGCAGATGCAGCGCTCGATCGCCTGGGTGCAGTCCACCAGGCTCGGGTTGCAGGGGCATATCGATTCCGAGCGCATGCTGGTGTGGGCGACCGGGCTCGCCGACGGTGCTCCGCGAGAGGGCATCGAGGTGGAGCTGTTGCACATCGGCGCGAAGGCTCGGACCGGCGCGGGTGGCTTGGCCTCGCTGCCGCTGGCCAAGGTGGGCGCCCATATGATCGTCGCGCGAGAGGGAGCCGACGTGGCGTTCCTGCCGGAGTCGGTCTACTGGTGGAACCCGCACGGCTCGTGGAGCACCGCAGCCGGCCATCGCCAGCTGCGGTGGCACGTGTACGACGACCGCGGCCTGTATCGCCCGGGGGAAGAGGTCAGCATCAAGGGGTGGATCCGCGAGATCGATCTCGGCAAGGGCGGCGACGTGCGGCGGATCGCCGGGGCGCATCGCACCATCGACTATCGGGTCACGGACTCGCAGGGCAACGAGGTCACCAAGGGCGAGCTGAAGCTCAACGCCTGGGGGGCGTTCGACGTCACGGTGGACCTGCCGGACACGATGAACCTCGGCTACGCCTACCTGCAGATGACCCTGCGCGGCTCGGCGAGGCCGGGGAAAATGCAGGCCCACGGCTTTCGCGTCGAGGAGTTTCGACGGCCCGAGTACGAGGTGAAGACGCGGATCTCCGAAGGCCCCCACGTGGTGGGAGATCACGCGGTGTCCACGGTCGAGGCGGACTACTTCGCGGGCGGTGGGCTAGCCAACGCGGACGTCCATTGGTCCGTCTCCGCGAATCCCGGGCACTATCAGCCGCCGGGGCACGACCAGTACGCCTTCGGCCACATTGAGCCCTGGTGGATGTTCTGGCGCGCCTGGGGGCCAGCCAAGGAGACGCGCAAGACCCATCGAACCTTCGAGGCGCTGACCGACGCGGTCGGGGAGCATCACCTGCGCATGGACTTCGTGTCCGTGGACGAGCCGCGGCCGATGGCGGTGCGAGTGGAGGCTCGGGTCACGGACGTCAATCGTCAGGCCTGGTCCTCGTCGTCGAGCACGGTGGTGCATCCGGCCACGCGCTACGTCGGGCTCCGCAACGAGCGGCGCTTCGTCTCCGCGGGCGAGGACATCGAAGTCGACTTCGTCGTCACCGACATCGACGGGGCGATCGAGTCCGGGGTCGACGTGTGGGTGAAGGCGGTTCGCGTCGAGTACGTCCAAGAACGCGGCGAGATGGTCGAAAAGGAGCGCGATCCGCAGACCTGCAAGAGCACGAGCAGGGAAGGAGCGACTCGCTGCACCTTGGCCACGAAGCTGGGCGGGACGCATCGCATCACCGCGGTGGTGGTCGACGACCAGGGCCGGCTCAACGAGACCCGCATGGCGCTGTGGGTGGCGGGCGGTGACCTGCCGCAGCCGCAGAGCATCGGGCGCGACCAGGTGCTGCTCATCGCCGACCGCGAGCACTACGAAGACGGCCAGACCGCGAAGATCTCGGTCTCCGCCCCCTGGGCCCCCGCGCACGGGCTGGTCACCATTCATCGCTCGGGTCTCGTCGAAGAGCGCGCGATCGAGCTGACCGGGCTGTCGACCACCATCGAGGTACCCATCGCCGACGCGATGACGCCCGCGGTCCAGGTCCAGGTCGACCTGGTGGGCTCCGTCCCGCGACGGGGTCCCGACGGCAAGGTCGAGCCCAAGCTACCCCCGCGGCCCGCGTACGCGACGGGCACGGTCGTGCTCGACGTGCCGCCGCTGCGACGAACGTTGGCCCTGGGGGTCGAGCCGGCCAAGGCGAAGATCGAGCCGGGCGGCAAGACCTCGGTGTCGGTGCAGGTGAAGGATGCCGACGGGCGCCCCGTCGACGGGGCCGAGGTCGCCTTGGTGGTCGTGGACGAGGCGGTGCTGGCGTTGACCGGCTACACGCTCGCCGATCCGCTGGCGACCTTCTACAGCCCGCGGCCGCCCTCGGTGCGCAGCCACTACCTACGCGATCACGTGTTGCTGGCGCCCTCGCAGGACATGCTGCTGGAGCAGGAGCGCGGGGAGGGCGATGCTTCTCGGCTCCCGGTCGGCAACAGCACGGGGCGGGACTTCACGGCCGTCGTGGAGATGTCGCCCACCGCTTCGATGGACAGTGCAGGGGGCGCCGTGCCGGATCCCGCTCCGGCGCCGGGCGGCGGAGGCTCGAGCGGCCCCACCCCGATCGCGGTGCGCTCCGACTTCTCGGCCCAGGCGCTGTTCTCACCGAGCGTGAAGACCGATGCCTCGGGGCGGGCCACCGTGCCGTTGTCCATGCCGGACAACCTCACTCGCTATCGGATCATGGCGGTCGCCGTCGAAGGCGAAGCCAACTTCGGGGTGGGGGAGTCGACCATCACCGCTCGCCTGCCGCTGATGGTGCGCCCCTCGGCGCCGCGCTTCCTCAACTTCGGTGACGCCTTCGAGCTGCCGGTCGTGCTGCAGAACCAAACGGACGAGCGCATGACAGTGGACGTGGCGGTGAAGGCCAGCAACGCGACCCTGACCGCGGGGGCGGGGCGTCGAGTCGTGATCCCGGCCGGCGATCGGGTCGAGGTTCGGTTCCCGACCAAGGCCGAGCTCGCAGGGACGGCTCGCTTTGCGGTCGGGGCCGCCGCGGGCAGCTGGGCGGACGCGGCGTCCTTCGATCTGCCCGTGTGGACCCCGGCCACGACCGAGGCGTTCGCGACCTACGGCGAGATCGACTCGGGCGGCGTCGTCCAGCCGGTCTCCATGCCCCCGGAGGTCTTTGCCCAGTTCGGCGGGCTCGAGGTCACGACCTCGTCCACGGCTCTCCAGGCGCTCACCGATGCGGTGCTCTACCTGGTGACCTATCCCTTCGAATGCAGCGAGCAGACCGCGAGCCGAGTGTTGGCCATCGTGGCGCTCAACGACGTCCTCGCCGCGTTCGAGGCCGAAGGCCTGCCTTCGCCGAGCGAGCTTTCGGCCACGGTGAAGCGGGACATCGAGCGTCTGTCTCGGATGCAGTCGCGAGACGGCGGGTTCTCGTTTTGGGGTAGCGGCTGGCCGTCGTGGCCCTACCTCACCGTGCACGTCAGTCATGCCTTGGAGCGTGCCCACATCGAAGGGTTCTCCGTGCCCGAGACCATGCGGACACGCGCCCTGAAGTACCTCGCCGAGATCGAGACCCACTTCGACCGCCCCACGCCCCAGGCGGTGCGCTGGGCCATCCAGGCGTACGCGCTCCATGTGCGGCGGCTGGCGGGCGAGCCCGATCCCACCAAGGCGCGGGCGCTGGTCGACGAGGCCGGCATCGAGAGCCTGTCCCTCGAGGCGCTCGGCTGGGTGCTGCCCACCTTGCACCAAAGCGGCCGGGACGGTGCCCTCGTCGCGCGGATCCATCGACACCTGGACAACCGAGTGACCGAGACCGCCGCCACGGCGCACTTCGCCACCCGCTACGCAGACGGGGCCCACCTGCTGCTGCACTCCGACCGACGGGCGGATGCGGTGTTGCTCGAGGCGTTGATGAACACCAAGCCGAGCAGCGACCTCATCCCCAAGCTGGTGCGAGGGCTGCTCGGACATCGCCGGGCCGGCCGCTGGTCGAGCACCCAGGAGAACTCGTTCGTGCTGCTGTCGCTGGAGCGGTACTTCCGACAGTACGAGAAGGCGACCCCGAACTTCGTCGCGCAGGCGTGGCTCGGGGACGGCTTCGTGGGCAAGCACGCGTTCCGCGGTCGCACCACCGAGCGCCATCATGTCGAGGTGCCCATGAAGTGGCTGGCCGACCACGAGGGCGAGCAAGACCTCGTGCTCACCAAGAAGGGCAAGGGGCGCATGTACTACCGCGTCGGCATGCGCTACGCCCCACGCAACCTGAAGCTGCCGCCCTACGACGCCGGCTTCGTGGTCGAGCGACAGTACGAGGCGGTCGACGATCAAGACGACGTGAGTCGCGATGCCGATGGCGCCTGGCACATCGCCGCCGGGGCCCGCGTCCGCGTGCGCCTGAAGATGGTGGCCGACGGCCGCCGCTACCACGTCGCGCTGGTCGATCCGCTCCCGGCCGGCCTCGAGCCGCTCAACCCCGCCTTGGCCACCACGGGCGCCCTCCCGGCCGATCCCGAGGACGAAGAGCGCAGCGGTTGGTGGTGGGCGCGAACCTGGTACGAGCACCAGAACATGCGAGACGAACGCGTCGAAGCGTTCACCTCGCTGCTGTGGTCCGGCGTACACGACTACGACTACGTCGCGCGGGCGACCACCCCGGGCACCTTCGTCGTGCCGCCCCCCAAGGCCGAGGAGATGTACCACCCCGAGACCTTCGGCCGCGGCGCGGGAGACATCGTGATCGTCGAGTAGAGGGAGGCGGCGGCCCGTCTCAAGGGGCGGGCACGGTGGAGTTGGTGCCCTGGATCACGCACCACTGGTTCAGGACGCCCCCGTCCCCGCTGATGGTGTCGTTGATGGCGATCTGCCAGTCGCCGCCGCCGTCGTCGAGACCGGAGAAGGCCGCGAGGTCTTCGTGGGAGGACGCGAAGCCTCCACCGCCGAGCGGAGAGAAGCAGGAGATGGGGCCGGGCCCGGGGCTGTCGAAGGTGACCAACATGTCGTTGTCGCCGTTGTCGCAGGAGTTGTCGAAGACCCGCACGGTGGTCCCGGTGGCGACGTACTCGATGTCGATCTCCATGTCGCCCGCCCAAGTGTGGTTGGCATCGACGCTGACGTCGACGTCGACCAGCGCGTCCCCGTTGCCGGGGACGGTGAGGGTGTCGATCGCGACCGGGCTGTCCGCGTTGGGGCCGATGGGGATGTTGGGGTTCGAGCAGTAGACGTCGACTTGGTCGTAGCAGGTGTCGGTGTCGAAGGCATCGCAGGTGGCATTGCAGCCGAGTTCACCGCCGAGGAACCCCTGGCTCGAGCAGGCCGCCGAGCCCAGAGCCGCACCGTCACAGGTCTCGCCAGGATCGATGACCCCGTTGCCACAGTTGAGGAAGCAGGCCGAGGTGTCGAACGAGCTGCAGTCCCCGTTGCATGCGAGCGGGCCGCCATCGAAGCCCAGGGAGATGCAGGTCTCACCGTCGAGATCCGGGCCGTCGCAGACGTCGCTGCCATCGATGATCCCGTTGCCGCAGGCGAAGATGACGCAGGACGAGGTATCGAAGGCCGTGCAGTCGGCATTGCACGAAAGAGGGCCGGCATCGAAGCCCTGGGTGATGCAGGTCTCGCCGTCGAGGTTCATCCCGTCGCAGGCCTCGGAACCACCCACGACCCCGTTGCCGCAGATGCTACAGCCCAGGACGTCGAAGTCCGAACAATCGGCCGTGCACCCGAGCGTGCCTTGATCGTAGCCGAGACCGATGCAGCTCTGGCCATCGAGGTCGGCGCCGTCGCAGACTTCGGTGCCGCCAGCCGAGCCGTCGCCGCAGGTATCACAGCCCGAGGTGTCGTAGCCCGAACAGTCGGCCGCGCAGGCGAGCGTGCCCTCGTCGAAGCCTAGGGAGGCGCAGGTCTGACCGTCCAAGTCGGTGCCGTCGCAGGCCTCGATCGGACCACCGATGGCGTCGTCGCCACAGACATGGCAGCCCGAGGTGTCGAACGCCGAACAGTCGGCAGCGCAGGCGATCGTGCCGCCGTCGAAGCCTTGGGTGGTGCAGGTCTGACCGGCCAGGTCCGCGCCGTCGCAGGTCTCGGGACCCTCGATGACGTCGTCGCCACAGGCATTGCAGCCCGAGGTTTCGTACCCGGAACAGTCGGCCGCGCAGGCGAGCATGCCGTCGTCGAAGCCCTGGGAGACACAGGTCTGACCGGCCAGGTCGGCGCCGTCGCAGACCTCGAGACCCCCGACGATGTCGTCGCCGCAGGCGAAGCATCCGGTGGTGTCGAAGGACGCGCACATACCGAGTTGATCACAGGCGAGCGTGCCCCCGTCGAAGCCCTGGGAGACGCAGTCTTGGCCGCCGAGGTCGGGGCCGTCGCAGGCCTCGGGAGGTTGGACCGTGTCGTCGCCACAACCGACCACGAAGCAGCCCGAGAGATCGAACTCGCAGCGGGGCGTGCACCCGAGCACGCCCGCGTCGAGACCCTGGCTGACGCAATCCTCTCCGCCGAGGTCCATGCCGTCGCACTCTTCGTCGCCTTGGATTGCGCCGTCGCCACAAAGGACCCTCGCGCAGGGCGAAGTGTCCAACGTGCAGTCTTCCGCGCAGGCCAGTTCACCTTCGCCAAAGCCTCGATCGAGGCAGGTCTGGCCATCGAGCTGTTCGCCGTCGCAGTCTTCGCCGTCGTCGATGACTCCGTTGCCGCAGGTGTCCCCGTCGGTGGTGTCCTCGCCCTCGGTCGTGTCGCCGTCGGTGGTGCCTTCGGTCGACGTCGACGCCGTCCCCTCCGTCGCGGCATCGGTGGTCTGGGAATCGGTGGTCTGAGGTTCGGTCGTCTGCGCCGTCGGAAGACCGGTATCACCGGTTTGCCCGCTCGTCGTGGAGTCGTCGGAGGTCACCGTCGGGACGTCGTCGCTGGGGCACCCGGTCAGGCACGCAGAGACCAACACGAGGGTCAGTCTCGTCGACAGTGCTCGGGTATGTGTTCGGTAGAGTTCCTCGAGTCGATTCCGCAGCGGCTTCCCCATCCCAGCCAATCGTGAACCGATGCGCGCAACTTCCGATGTAAGGCGCCGTACCTGATCCCGATTCACATCGATTGCGGGGGAACACCCACAAACCAACGAGCTCGACCCACCCGCATCGAGAGGATCGACGGGGGTGGGTCGGCCGGGTTGGCTCGGGCGCGGTGGCCCTCAGCTCTTGTCGATCGCCGGAAGCACGCGCTCGACCGGGCTGGGCTCGGCGTGCTCGTTGCGGGACTTCTGCGAGTCCCAGTAGGGCGCCCAGCAGGGGCGGTCGATGTACTTGCCGCGGCCGCGCTCCGTCTTGAGCTCGCCGTTTTCCCAGACCACCATCCCGCGCGACACGGTGACCGCGGCGTTGCCCGTGACCTCCATGCCCTCGTAGATGTTGAAGTCGATGTTCTGGTGGTGGGTCTTGGCCGAGATGGTGCGGGTGGCGTTGGGGTCCCAGACCACGATGTCGGCGTCGGCCCCCTTCATGATCGCGCCCTTGCGCGGGAAGATGTTGAAGATCTTGGCGCTGTTGGTGGACGTGACGGCCACGAACTCCGCCGGGGTGAGCCGACCGGTTCGGACGCCGTGGTGCCACAGCACGCTGAGACGATCCTCGACGCCACCCGTGCCGTTGGGGATGAGCCGGAAGTCCTCGAGACCCGCTCGCTTCTGTGCGGTGCAGAAGCAGCAATGGTCGGTGGCGGTGGTCTGCAGCATGCCCGACTGCAGGCCCTTCCACAGCGCCTCTTGGTGCTCTTTGGAGCGAAAGGGCGGGCTCATGACGTAGTGCGCCGCGTGGTCCCAGTCGGGGTTGCGATACACGGAATCGTCGATGAGCAGGTGCTGGGCGAGCACCTCGGCGAAGACCCGCTGCCCCTCGAGCCGTGCCCGCGTGACCGCCTCGAGGGCATCGATGCACGAGGTATGCACGAGGTACACGGGCACCCCGAGCACCTCGGCGATGCGAATGGCCCGGTTGGCGGCCTCGCCCTCGACCTCGGGCGGGCGTGACAGCGGGTGCCCTTCGGGACCACGGATGCCCTTGTCGTAGATGTCCTGCTGGAGCACGTAGACCAGCTCGCCGTTCTCAGCGTGCAGCGTGCACAGAGCACCGAGGGCGCGCGCGGTCTTGAAGCTGTTCACCAGCGTCTCGTCGTCGCACATGATGGCGTTTTTGTAGGCCATGAAGTGCTTGAAGCTGTTGACGCCGTGATCGCGGGCGAGGGCGATCATGTCCTCGCGCACCTGGTCGCTCCACCAGGTCACCGCGACGTGGAAGGAGTAGTCGCAGGCGGCCTTCTCCGCCCAGCCCCGCCACTTGTGATAGGCCTCGAGCAGCGGCTCCTCGGGCGCGGGAATGGCGAAGTCGATGCACATGGTGGTGCCGCCCGCCGCCGCGGCTGAGGTCCCGGTGAAGAAGTCCTCGGAGGCCACGGTGCCCATGAAGGGCAGCTCCATGTGGGTATGCGGGTCGATGCCGCCCGGCATGACGTAGGAGCCCCCCGCGTCGATCACTCGAGCCCCCGCGGGGGCGTCGATGTCGGGGCCCACCGCGACGATGACCTCGCCCTCACACAGCACGTCGGCACGAAATTCGCCCTCCGCAGTGACGACGGTTCCTCCACGAATCAACAGGGACATGGCTTCGACTTCTCCTCGAAATTGGTGACGGCGCGGACGAGGGCTCCGCGCCGTGCGTGGGCTCCGGGCGCTGCCGGAGAGCAAAGGGCGCTAGGGGTCGACGATCTCGTCGTAAGCGTCGGGGCGGCGGTCCCGGTAGAACTGCCACGTGCTGCGAACCTCGTCGATCACCGACAGGTCCAGGTCGGCCACGACCACCTCGTCGTTGTCCTCGGAGGCCTCGGCGACGATCTGGCCGCGCGGGTTCACGAAGTAGCTGGTGCCGTAGAACTTGCCCACGTTCCAGGGAGCCTCGGTGCCCACGCGGTTGATGGCGCCGACGTAGTAGCCGTTGGCGACGGCGTGGGCCGGCTGCTCGATCTTCCACAGGTACTGGGAGAGCCCGGCCACGGTGGCCGAGGGGTTGAACACGATCTCGGCCCCGTTGAGGCCCAGGCAGCGCGCACCCTCGGGGAAGTGGCGGTCGTAGCAGATGTACACGCCGATGGTGGCGTAGCGCGTCTTGAAGACGGGGTAGCCGCCATCACCGGGGCGGAAGAAGAACTTCTCCCAAAAGCCCGCGACCTGGGGAATGTGCTGCTTGCGATACTTGCCCAGGTAGGTGCCGTCGGCGTCGATGACCGCGGCGGTGTTGTAGTAGACCACGCGCATCGCCTTCTCGTAGACGGGCACGACGATGACCATCTCGTGCTTCTTGGCGAGCTCGGCGAGCCGGTTGACGGTGGGGCCGGGCACGGGCTCGGCCGACTCGTACCAGCGGGCATCCTGGCTGGGGCAGAAGTAGGGGCCATTGAAGATCTCTTGTAGGCAGAGAACCTGGACCCCTTTGCTGGCCGCTTCTTCGATCAGCGGGAGATGCTTTTGGTACATCGCCTCCTTGATCTCCTCGACGGGACGCGACTCATCGTTGAGCGGGTTGGCGCACTGAATTAGCCCGCATCGGACGATTTCACTCATCGGCAATTACCTCGATTGGCGGTGGCTGGCAGGCGCGAAGAATACGAAAAGCGATCGCTGGTGTCGACGCTTCGGCGCGGCGCAGGGGCCGGTGAGCGCAGTGCTCGAGGCGATGTCTCGGGGGCTCCGAGCCCCCGCTCGGCGTCGGGTTCGGTGTTGCGACCGTGTATTTGCGGGGCCAAGGCTCAGCGGGGAGGGCCGGCAGCCGGCCGTAAACGGCCATTTGGAGCCGGTTGGTGCCCGAATCGCTCGGTCGCGCCGTCGCTGCGTCGGATGTCGTTCGCGGCTGGCCTCGCCCACGGACCCGGCCCATACCCGGCCCGATCCCGGAACCGGCTAGGCGCCGACGGGTTCGATGCAGGTATGAAACTCCCCGTTTTCGCCGAACGCATCCACGCCCTCGGGGAGCCGCGCGATGAGGTCGTCGTCGTAGGGATCACCGATCGCGATGACCTGGTCGACGCGCTCGTCCACCGCACAGATGTGGCAGCGCACCGGGGCCTCGGCGAGCTCGCGCGTCAGCTCGGGATAGGGCCGCTTCCACACGGGGAAGCACAGCTGCACGCCCATCGACTCGACCAACGGCGCCAACGCTCGTCGTCGCCAGTCGCGAATCGACTCGAGGTGGAGGTCGCCGAAGGCCAGCCGCACGATGGGGCGGCGGCGTCGAAGCGTGCGTAGCCCAAGCTGCACTCGGTCGAGGTAGTCGCGGTGTGGGAACAGCGGCGTGAGTACGATCGGCAGATCGAGGGCCTGCGCCTGGGCCTGGATCGTGGGCATGGTGACCCCTTGGTGAGCCACGATCTCCGAGGCGTCCTCAAAGGTCGTCATCAGCACGACCGGTCGCTGACCCTCGCGCTGCAGCGCCCGCAGGGCGAGATAGGAATCCTTGCCGCCGCTCCAGAACAGCACGTCGCAGGGGCGGTCGTCGGTGTCCTGACCCAGGAGCCACGGGTCGCGCGACGCAGGGCGCGGGCCTTGGACGTCGCGATGGCCAAAGGGGCAATGACGACAGCCGCAGCCGCAGCACTTGCCCCGCTTTTCGTGGGCGAGCGCGGTGAAGACCTGGTAGCCGGTCTGGGGATCGGTATAGCGGAGCAGTCCGGCCTCGCAGGCGCGGGCGTGAAGGTCGTCGCTCATGGCAGGCGCCTGGCGTGCTCGGGCGGGACGGGCTGCCCGGTGAAGATGGCTCGAAGAAGCTCGGCGCCCTGGACCACGCGCGGCCCCGGTCGGCTGAACATGGCGTTGGCGTCCGCGGCCCAGACCCGACCTTCGGTGACCGCTCGCATCCCAGCGAGCGGCCCCGCGCACGCCTTCCGCAGGTGCGCGTGGTTCTGCTCGAGGTCGAAGCCGCAGGCGATGCCGACGATGAGGTCGGGGTCGGCCTGGCGCAGCGCGTCCCAGGTGCTGCGACGGCTGGGTGCACCGGGGGTGCCGAAGGGATCGTGACCTCCCGCGACCGCAACTTGCTCGGGCACCCAGTGCCCGCCGAACCACGGTGGATCGGGCCACTCGAGCATCGCCACGACCGGGCGCGAGGAAGGAGGGGTGGAGGCCAAGCGTTGCCAGCGTTCGTCCAGACGGCCGAGCAGGGTCTCGGCCGCGCTCGGTCGACCCATCGCTTCGGCCAGTCGCGACACGTCGGCTCGAATGCCGGCCCAGTCGGTTGCGCCGAGCGAGACCACAGGGGCGGTGCACGCCTGCTCGACGGGGACCAGCCGTAGGCTCGACTCGATGGTGGTCTCGGTGACCGCACAGACGGCGCAGACGCCCTGGGTCACGATGAGGTCGGGCCGCAGCGCGGCGAGCCGCGGGCCGTCGACGGCATAGAGCGGGCGGCCTTCGAGCGAGGCCTCGCGGACGGCGGCGTCGATCTGAGCTGGAGTCAGGCCGTGGTCGAGGATGCTCGAAGTGAGCCGAGGCAGCGCGCTCACCTGCGGCGGGAAGTCACACTCGTGACTGATGCCCACCAGCTCATCGACTCCGCCGAGCGCACCCACGAGTTCGGTGCCCGAGGGCAAGAGGCTCACAATTCGCAAGGCGGTCATGGAGTACGGAGAGCGTGCTCGGTGAGCAGCGCGGGGACGGTAGCGCGTCTGGCCACGGCGAGGGGACCGCGCAGTGCGGCGTGTCAGGGAATGGCCCTGTAGTGGCGTGTCGCACCGAAGTTTCGCGACATTGAGACGCCGCGTTCACTCCATTCGCCCCGCGCATGTCACGAGTTTGCAACGCTTTTGCAGGTGGACTACGTTCGCGTCGCAATGCGACGTTCACTTCGACTTACCGCCCTTGCCCTACTTCCTGTCGTGGGTCTCTACGGCTGTGGCGACGACTCCAGCAGCGAGTCCACCACCACCGAGCACGATCACGACTCCGATCACGATCACGCCACCGGGCACAGTCACGAGACTGACAGTCACGAGACCGACGATCACGACACCGATCACGATCACGACACCGATCACGATCACGAGACCGAGGGTCACGACACCGAGCATCACGACACCGAGGGTCATGACACCGAGGATCACGACACCGAGCACCACGACACCGAGGATCACGACACCGAGCACCACGACGGCAGCGAGTCCGGTAGCGCCACCACCAGCGGCACCGGAGGCTGAGCCTCACCTCGCGTAGGGCCTCGCGTCAGTCGCCGGGGCCCAGCGCGGGACGACGAGCGAGGCTGGTCAGCGGAAGCGGTCGTCGCACCACACCGCGGACGTTGCCGGCCATGCTCTGGAACATCTTGTGGCGGATCCACGGGATCTTCGCGGCCAGGGGCATGCCCAGGTCGCGAAGGGTCCCGAGCCACCCATGGCTGGACTGGAAGAACGGAGTCAGCCAGCGGGTGGCTCTCATGTAGTAGGTCAGGTGCGCTCGGCGTTCGCGGGTGTAGCTCGCCAGCGCGCGCGGGAGGTGCTCGGCCTTCGCGAGCTCGTGGGCGAGCACGGCCGCGTCGACGAGGGCGAGGTTGCAGCCCTGGCCGAGCTGCGGGCTCATGGCATGCGCCGCGTCTCCCAGCAGCACGATGCGGTCGCCGTGCCACTGCGGCATCTGGACATGACGGTAGTGGGCGAAGAGCAGGTCGCGGGGGTCCTTCAGCGGCTCCAGCACGAACGCGGCGCGGGGGTCGAAGGACAGCACCTGCTGCTTCCACTCGTCGAAGCCACCCGCGCGGAAGGCCTCGAGACGGTCGGCGCGGAGGCTCCAGAACAAGCTCACCTGAGGCGGTGAGCCGGGAGTCGGGCCGCGCCCGGTAGGCAGCAGGCCGAGCATGATGCCCGTGCCGCGGACGGTCTGGAACAGCTCGCCCGCGTAGACCTCGTCGCAGTCGTCGGTGACGTGCCACAGCGCGCCCCAGGGGTAGGGGTCCTCGCGATAGCGCAGCCCGCTGTTGGCTCGCAGGGTGGAGCGGGCCCCGTCGGCGACGATGACCAGCTCGTGAGGCCCGAGCCGCTCGCCGTCGGCGGTGCGTAGCGCGATGCCGTCCATGGTGGGGTGGGGCGCGACGATGTCGAGGCCGCAGCGCAGCTCGAGGCCGGCCTGAGCCTTGGCCGCGTCCAGCAGGGTCTGGAACAGCACGCCGCGGTGCAGCCCCAGGCCGAACAGGTCGGGGCCGACGGGCGAGTAGTCGAGCCGTACGACCGTGCGTCCTTTGTCGCGAACGCACCGTAGTCTGTCGATGCGTGCCCCGTGCTCGAGGATCGGAGCGAAGAGCCCGAGCTGCTGGAGCACGGCCTGCCCGGTGGGCTGCAGCACGATGCCCGCCCCGACCGGCTTGGGGTCGTCCACGCGCTCGTAGAGGGTGACTTTGTGTCCGTCTCGCGCCAGCAGCAGGCCGGCGGCGGTGCCGGCCGTACCCGCGCCGACGATGGCGATATCGAGGGCGTTCACTCGGGCGGTGCCCCGGTGAGGACCTGGCGCAGCAAGTCCCGTAGATCGGTCAGTCGATAGGGCTTGGCGAGGAAGGCGGTGAGCCCCTGCTCGTGCAGGGTGGCGAGGACGTCTTTGCGCTGGCGGCCGCTGGACATGATGACGCGAATCGAGGGATCGAGCTGCTGCAGGCGCTGGAAGGTGTCGACCCCGGACAGGCCGGGCATGGACATGTCGAGCAGCACGATGGCGGCCTCGCCCGGATGGTCGGTGGCCCACTCGATGGCCTCGGCCCCGTTGCTCATCGCGGCCACGGTGAAGCCCAGGCTGTTGAGCATGCGGGTGGCGGCTCGACGCACGAGCGCTTCGTCGTCGACGAGCAGCACGGTGCCCTCGCCCCGCCAGCCCTCCTTGAGCACGGGCAGCGGCGCGGAGCGGGTCCGAGGGCGGCGGGCCCGGGCGGGCAGCAGGATGCGGAATCGGGTGCCCCGGCCCGGCGTGCTCTGGACTCGAATCGCGCCCTCGAGCTTGCGGATGATGCCCAGCGCGGCGGCGAGGCCCAGGCCCCGACCGGTCTTCTTGGTGGTGAAGAAGGGGTCGAAGATGCGGCGTCGGGTCTCGGTGTCCATGCCCACGCCCTCGTCGTCGACCTCGAGGTGCAGATAGAAGCCGGGGGCCAGCTCGGCGCCGTAGGTGCGCAGCAGATCCTCGGACTCGTGCCGCTGGGCGCCAGTGCGGATGGTGATGGTGCCGCCGTTGGCTCGGCAGGCATCGGCGGCATTGGTGATGAGGTTCATGACCACCTGCCGCAGCTGTGTGACGTCGCCCTCGACGAAGGGCAGGTGCTCGGCCAGCTCGAGATCGAGCTTCACGTTGTTGGGGATCAGCGAGCGCAGCAGGTGGACCATCTCCTGGACGAGCTTCGACAGCTCGATGGGCTCGATGGTGAAGCTGCCTTGGCCCGCGTAGGCGAGCATCTGCCGCGAGAGATCGGCCGCGCGCATGGCCGCCTTCGACACGTGGGAGATGGGCTCGCGCGCGGGTGAGTCGCGGGGCAACGAGGCGGCGGCGGCCTCGGCATTGCCCAGCACGCCGACCAGCAGGTTGTTGAAATCGTGGGCGATGCCTCCGGCGAGCACGGCCAGGCTCTCGAGGCGCTGCGACTCTCGGACGCGGGTCTCGAGTCGCTGCGCTGCGGGGCCCTGGCCCGGGCCGGGCTCGGACAGATACAGCAGCACGGTGATGCCCGAGTCGGCCGGCTCATTGCGCTCGAGCGTCAGCCGATGGAGCTGGTCGCCGAACTTCAGCTCGGCTTCGACGCGCCTGCTCGACTCGCCCTGGAGCTTGGCCCAGGCCTTGGACCAGCCCGCGTGATCGGTGAGGAACTCGACCAAGGGGCGGCCGCTCAACGCATCGTGGGGTTGGCCGAGCCGCTTGCTCAGCGCGGCATTGGCAAAGAGCACGCGTCCGCCACCGTCGAGCGCGCCCATGGGCCAGGGCGCGGCGTTCCAGATCCGCATCAGAAACGGGGCTGGAGGCGGCGGCGGAGGCGGTCCAGCGGGGGACACGAAGCCAGTGTCCC
>JBCCHT010000080.1:0-17491 GCA_039028615.1 Myxococcota bacterium
ACCACCGAGGCCGCCCGAGCCGAGCGCACCCGGAACATCGACATCGGCGTGGGAGCGGGGCTGGCCGTGGTGGGCATCGGCGTGGGCGTGGCGGGAGCGGTGCTGCTGGCGCGAAGCAAGAAGGGCGCCGACGATCGGGTCTCCGTCTCGGGTGGCGCCCACCGACACGGCGCGATGCTCTCGGCCCGCGTTCGGTTCTGACGCGGGCGCGTCCGTCCTAGGGGCTGGCGCAGGTCAGGCCGCCGCCGTTGCCGATGCAAATGCTCGAGCAGCAGGCGGCGCTAGCGGTGCACGGCTGACCCGCCGCGATGCAGCAGTTGCTCGTCTCGAAGGCACAGTCGTCGGTGCAGTTCAGGTTGCCGCCACCAAAGCCCGGCAGGTCGACACAGCCCTGTCCGCCGAAGTCGAGTTCGTCGCACTGCTCGGTGCCCTCTCGAATTCCGTTCCCGCAGAAGGTGCACGCGCTGGCGTCGATCTGGCAGCTCGCCGTGCACAGCAGCGACCCCCCTGCCGTCGTCCCGGGCGGGGCGAAGGTGTCGCAGGTCAGCCCCTGAAAGTCGTCGCCATCGCACTCTTCTTCGTCTTCGGCGATGCCGTCGCCGCACGCGAAGCACTCGCTGACGTCGAGGGTCAGGCAGTCCTTCGCGCAGGCGATCGTGCCCCCGTCGAAGCCCTGACGCTCGCACGACGACTCGATCACTTCGCCGTCACAGGCCTCGACCCCGTCGTGCACCAGACCGTCGCCACACGATGCCAGCAAGCAGCTGGGCAGGCAGGCCCCTTTGTCGTCGTTGCGGGCCTCCCCGTCGTCGCACTGCTCGGGGGGCTGGATCAGGCCGTCGCCACAGCTCGGCGGGCGGCACGAGTTGGTGCAATCGTCGAAGTTGCTGTCGTTGCCGTCGTCGCACAGCTCGGTCTCGGCGACGTAGCCGTCGCCGCACTCGTTGAGCTGGCAATCGTCGCGGCACGAGTCCCCTGTGCCGTTGGCGGGGCCGAGATCGCACGCTTCGTCGCCCTCCACGACACCGTCGCCACACTGAGACTCGGGCTTCTGGCTCGAGCTCCCGTCCAGCTCGCCCGACTCGGAGCGATCGCTGGCCGATCCCAGGCCCGTGGTCGTCGTGGTGGAGGGCTCCCCACCGGTCGACGACTCGTCCTGCCCCAGCGGCGAAGGCAGCGAGGGCAGGCCGACGCAACCCGACACGGCGACAGCGACGGCGGGGACGAGCGTGGTCGCAATCGAGCGAAAACGAATGGCCATGGCAGGCTCCAACGAGACCACTCATTGACGCCAGCGCCAAGGCCGAGCTTCACGATCGCGATCACGGTGCGACGACGGAGAGCACGAGCCCTCCGCAGGCGCACTTTCGCTCACGGGGCACAGATGTCGGCGACGCAGTTGTCGCTGCAGCAGTCCCCGTTGCCCCCGCAGTCCTCGCCATCGACCAGGCAGCAGTTGGTGAGGTCGTAGTCCTCGCAGGTCGGGCTACAGCCGAGGTCGCCGCCGCCGAACATGGCGGGATCGAGGCCGACGCAGGTCTGCCCCTGGAGATCGGCGCCGTCGCAGACCTCCATGCCCTCGATGGCTCCGTCACCGCACTCGGTGCACATCGAGGTGTTGAAGTTGCAGCTACCGTTGCACGACAGCGTGCCGCCGTCGAAGCCCGGCAGGCCCGCGCAGGTCTGACCGCCCAGATCGGCGCCGTCGCACTGCTCCGACCCCTCCTGAGTGCCGTCGCCACAATCGGTACACATCGAAGTGTTGAAGTTGCAGCTGCCGTTGCACGACAGCGAGCCCCCGTCGAAGCCCGGCAGGCCCGCGCAGTTTTGGCCCGCGAGGTCGGAACCGTCGCACTGCTCCGGGCCCTCCGCCACGTCATCACCACAGAAGGTGCAATCGCTCTCGTCGATGGTGCACGCGGGCGTGCAATCGAGGTCTCCGGCGGGCGTGGTGCCGCCCGGCGCGAAGTCGGAGCACGAGAGACCACCGAACTCGGTCTGATCGCAGTCCTCGCTGGCCTCCAGCACCCCGTTGCCGCACTCGAAGCACGCGCTGGTGTCGATGCTCAGGCAGTCCTTCGCGCATACGACCACGCCGCCGTCGAAGCCCTGGTCGACGCACGTGGTGCTCACGTTGGCGCCGTCGCAGACCTCGGTGCCCACCTGCACGAAACCGTCACCACAGCTGGCGGTGACGCAGCTGGGCAGGCACGCTCCGGTCTCGCTGTTGCCGGCTCCGTCGTCGCACTGCTCGGGCGGCTGGGTCACGCCATCGCCGCAGCTGGCCGGACCGCACTCGTTGGTGCACTCGTCCTCGTTGTTGGTGTTGCCGTCGTCACACAGCTCGCCCTCGGCGACATAGCCGTCGCCGCAGACGTTCATGACGCAGTTGTCGCGACATGCGGCCCCATCTACGCCGTTTTGACCGTCACCCAGGTCGCACTCTTCGTCGCCCTCGGGCACGCCGTCACCGCAGACCGGTCCGAGCGGCGGGCCCGTGGTGTCGTCGCCGGAACCCGAGCCGTCGCTGGTGCCGTCGTCGAGGGTCGGCCCGCTGGTGGTGCTGGACGACGCGGTCGTCGAACTCGCGCTCCCCAGGGTCTCGTCGATGACCTCGCTGGGGGTCGGCGTGCACGCCCCGAGCACGATCGCCCAGGCAATGATCGGTCCTCCGAGAGTTCTGAAGCGCAAAGTCATGTCAAGCGAGTCCTGGCCCGATGGTAACAGGGAGCCGTTGCCCGTGGCGGGGGCTGGGGGCCGCATTTGCCCGCGTCCAACTGAGCGGCAAGACCTGCACACTGGCCGCGAGCCGCGACTGGCGGCCGCCGCTCCGCTCGGGTCCGTGGGCACGGGTCCAACCGATCCGGCCCCGGTACGAGGGCTGTGGGGTCCCCCCCGAACGCGACGAAACGAGCGCAGGGAGACTGTCCGCGTTGATACGGAGCCGGTCTCCTAGGGCCCCGTCGGGGCCCGGCTCCATTGCGGCAGCGACAACAACAGCTCGGTGGGCTCGCGGTCGCCGTCGTCGAGCACCGAGCGCAAAACGGAGGCCGGAGTGAAGAACAGGCGCTTGCCCTGCTCGGAGTCGGCCCCGCCCAGGATGCCCAGGACCCGATTGGTGCGGGCACTGAGCACGGGCGTGCCGCTCTGCGACTCGAGGGTGATGGGCTCGTCCAGCGCGACCTCGACCACACCGAGGGTGGCCGCCGTGACCCGACCGGTGCGCACGACGTGGCCGTAGTCGACATCGTCGCTCTTGTCGGGGAACCAGACGTCCTCGCCCACCTGGGGGACTTCGCGGGAATCGAGCTCGAGGCTCTGCAGGTCGACCGCGTCGATCGGCATCACCAAATAGTCGTCGCGAAAGTCATCCCCGTGCTCGCCGAGGGCCGGACCCATGGGCCCCCACGCGTGCGGGGTGGTGGTGAGCTTGTCGAGCTTCGGGATGGAGCCCAGCGCCACGCGGGCCAGCGGCGTGGGGCTGGGCGCGATGAAGTGCGAGCTGGTCACGGCGAACGAGCGCCCCCCGTGCTCGACCACGAAGCCCGTGCCCTGCACCGTCACCGAGTCGTCCGACCACACCAGCACGGGCTGGAACAGCGTGGCCCGCTCGCGATCGACCACCGCGGGGGCGAGGCCGTCGACCCCCACCTCGGGCTCGGCGTCTTCGGTGGCCGCGACCTCGTCGGTCTCGGGCTCTTCGCCGCGTGGCCAGGCGAAGTAGAGGAACGGGCCGAAGATCGCCGCGCACCCGACGACCGCGAAGGCCATCCCCGTTCGATCGTTCTTGCGCGGCCGCGGCATCGGGAAATGAGAGGCCCTAGAGCTTCTCGGACGCGATGCCGACGCGATCGATCCCCGCCTCGTGGGCGGCGGCCATCACTCGAATGACCCAGCCGTACTTGGCCTTGTCGTCGCCCTTGATGGCGATCTTGCCGTCGGTCTGCGCCTTCTCGTTGTTCTGGAGCTGCTTGACCATCGCGTCGTAGTCGCTGGCCAGCGGCTCCTTGCCCAGTCGCGCCTTGCCGTCAGCCCCGATGGTGACCAGCAGGGTCGCATTGGGGTCGCTGGGCTGCTCGACCGACGCATTCTTGGGCACGTTGATCGGGATCTTCTCGTTGGGCGGCTTGGGTGACGCCACCATGAAGATGATCAACAGCGACAGCAGCACGTCGACCATGGGAGTGACGTTGATCTCGACGAGCGTGTCGTCTCCGTCGTCCTGGACTTGGGCTCCCATCGGCGCCGCCAGGATACGTCAACCCCCGGGCATGGACCAGGTGCGTGGCCGCAGGGCCCCGTTTGCGGCAGGCTTGGCCCTTGGAAGGGACCTGCGATGAAGCTCGAGACGCGCGTCTATCACCTCCTGCAACCCGCCAACGACCACGAGCGCCAGGCCAGCCGCCGGGTCGACACCTTCATCGTGACCCTGATCTTGGTGAGCCTCGTCGCCGTGGTGCTCGAGAGCGAGCCCGAGATCCGCTCCCTGTGGCCGAGCCTCTTTTTGATCTCCGAGCTGGTCATCGCGGTGCTATTCGCGATCGAGTACGTGGCGCGGGTCTGGTCGATCACCGCCGACCCTCGCTATGCGCATCCCGTGTGGGGACGACTGCGATTCGCCCTGACTCCGATGGCGCTGGTCGACCTCATCGCCTTCCTGCCCTCGCTCGTGCTCTATGGATTGGTCGACCTGCGAATGCTTCGGCTGCTGCGGTTGATCCGGTTGACCCACCTGCTCAAACTCGCCCGCTACTCGCGAGCCGCCTCGCTCATCCGCCGCTCGCTCATCCGGCACCGCGAAGAGCTCACCCTGTCGTGCCTGCTCGTCGTGATCCTGATGCTGATCGCGTCGTCGATCATCTACTTCGTGGAGCAAGACGTGCAGCCCGAGCACTTCGGCACGATCCCCCGGGCCATGTGGTGGTCGGTGATCACCCTCACCACCGTCGGCTACGGTGACGTCTACCCCATCAGCGTCGCCGGGCGGGTGGTGGCGGCAGGGATTGCAGTCTTGGGCATCGGCATGGTCGCCTTGCCCACAGGAATCATTGGAGCCGGCTTCATCGAGGAAATCCGCAACGACCAATCCAAGGCGACCCCGTGTCCCCATTGTGGAAAGTCGCTCCACGATCCGCCCGAGTGAAATTCCGGCACTGCGGATCACGACTCGCGGGGGCATGGTCGCAGGGCCCACGATCCTTCACAGCGCCTGTGACGCGGCGGCGCCGGTTCCTCACGCCGCAATCGGTCCGCCAACGGGGCCGTAGGCTTCGAAGCACGCCCAGCTTCCGTACAATGCTCAATCATGAAGGCTTTGGACTATCGACTCGTCGCATTGGTGTGCGTGCCATGGACGCTCGCCGGCTGCCCCACCGAAGAAGTACCGGTCAATAGCGACGGCGATTCGGGCGGGTCCACGGCAACGACCGACGCCGCGACGTCGGACCCGACGCCGCCCGCCGAAGAGACGGGCGACACCCCGACGCCCGCCACGTCCACCACCGACGCGGCGACCACCGACGGAGAGTCCACGGCGAACAACGACGTCACCGGTCAGCCCGGCACCGACGACGGCTCCGGCGGGACCCCGACCATCTGTGGCGACAACGTCATCGAAGGCGACGAAGTCTGCGACCTCGCCCAGCTCGGCGGGGAGACCTGCGAGTCCCTCGGCTTCCAGGGCGGCCAGCTCGGCTGCCTGCTGACCTGCGACGAGTACAACACCCTCGGTTGCTTCATCTGCGGCAACGAGGTGGTCGACATCGCCGAGGACTGCGAGGTCACCGTGCCCGAGGAGGTCACCTGCGAAACCCTCGGATTCCAGGCCGGAGAGGTCACCTGCGGCAGTGATTGCCTCTTCGACGTCAGCGAGTGCTCGATCTGCGGCGACGGCATCGAGCAAGGTCCCGAGCAGTGCGACGGGGTCGATCTGGCGGGCGAGACCTGCGAGACCCTCGGCTTCACCTCCGGCGTCTTGGGCTGCAACGTGCCCACCTGCGGCTTCGACTACTCCGGCTGCGAGGGCGGCCAGTACACCCAAGACTTCGAGGGCGGCCTGGTGCTTCCCCCCGAGTTCAGCGTGGACGCCACTTCCCCTTGGGCCGTCGACGCGCTCGACCCCATCAACGGGATCTACTCCGCGCGCTCCGGCTCCTTCCCGGCCGGCGTCGGCGGCATCACCAACCTGACCCTCACCGGCTCCTTCCCGGTCGACGGCCAGATCAGCTTTTGGCACATCGAGCAGAGCGCGGCGGGCATCGACTTCCTCGAGTTCTATGTCGACAACGTGTTCCAGACGAGCTGGTCGGGCCTCACCACCGCGGCCGAGTACGTGGCCCCGGTGACCGCGGGCGAGCACACCTTCCAGTGGCGATTCAACCGAGCCGGCTTCCTCGACAAGGGCGTCAACGCGGTATGGGTCGACGACATCATCCTCGACGGTGGTGTCCCCACGGTTGCGCCTTAGGCTCCTGAACAAAAGTCAGCCGACGCCGTCGCGACTTCTGCTCGCGGCGGCGTTGTGCGTTTGAGCGACTTGCGCAGGCCGGCTCCGTCGTCGACCGGCCGTCGGCGGACCGGAACTGTCCGTGCTGCACGTAGCCCGTGTCACATGCGGAGGCGCTCGAGGGATGAGCCGCGTGTCGACGATGGGCATCGCCGCGTACGGTTGACCCCAGGTGTTCGCGCTCCCGTCACTGTTGGCCGTCGTCACCTTGGCGGCTCCACCCGAAGCCACCATCGACCGGCAGACCCCTGCGTGGCAGCTGCCCAAGCTCGAGTTCTCGCGGCCGACCACGCTGTGGATCCTGACCCCGCGTCGGTTCGGCACGTGGCGCATCATCGGCTCGAGCTTCGGAGGCAACGGCTGCCGCGGCGCCACCATGGGCCTGGACTGCGGTCCGCTCCAAGGCATCCAGCTCGGGACCTCGTACCAGCCGCAGCGGGTCCCGTTTCAGCTGTTCTCCTTGGCGGGGTGGAGCCGGCCCAACCAGTACGATCGGACTCAGGTCGACCTGGCCCCGACCTCGACCTCGGCTCCGAAGAGCGACTACAACGTCACGTTCGGACTGCGGCTGGATGAAGGCGCGCTGAACCTGCGGCGGCGTGTCTCGAACCTCCGACGACGCTAGAACGCTGTCTCAACCCCGTCCTGTCCCGATCGTCGGTCGCCAGCAATCGTTGGCGATTCCAAGGCATCACGTACTCACTCTTGGCGGGGCTCTCGGCCGCCAGCGGGGCGGATCCGAGGAGACCTCGCGGTCGACGGTCACATCCTTACCCGGAACGCGTTGACGATCACGCCCGGCGCCGACAGGCCGACGGTCGGCTCGCCCGTACCGAAATCCACGAGCCGCGATTCCGAGAAGTCGCCGCTGATCTCGGTAGCGTAGCGACGACCACCGAGCTCGAGATGTTGGGTAGACGGGCCGCGCGGTTCTCGGTCGTCGAAGATCTCGATCGTGGTTGGGTCGGCCAAGTCCAGCTTGGCCCAGTACCACGCATCCAGCTGCGCCGCGGGCGTTTGCAGATCGGCCGGGACGAGGCTCGGGTCGATCACGCGCACGAACACCGTCGTGTCGGATAGCGGGATCAGGCCCGCGCCGTCCCACCCACCGCTGAGCTCGGTGTAGGTGAACTCCTCCGCGACGTCGTACTCGCCGCTGGGGATTCGCACGATGCACTCCCGGCCGCCGCCTCGTCCGTCGAGACGATTGGTGACGTTGGCGACATCCGACGCAGCGTAGAGATCACCGTTGTCGGCGAGGTGGAGCTCGGTCAGGGCGGAGCAGTCGGGTACCTCGAGGATCTGGGTGACCTGGTCCGTGTCGGGGTCGATGAACACGAGCCGGGACAACGGACTGAACCCCACCCCGAGGCTCAAATACGACAGCGAGATCACCACCTCGCCGTCGCGAAGCACGGGGCGAGTACCGATGATGCCGAAGAAGCCCGACTCCGCCACATCGCCCAGCTCGAAGTTTCCGGTGATCAGCATTTCGCTGGGATCGAAGACGACCGTGTTGAACTCGATCGTATCGACGACATAGGCCTTGGTCGGACTCACGAACACGAAGTTGCCGGCCGCGACCCCGTTGGCGCTCGCGATCGATCCCTCGAAGGACACGGTGCGCCCCTGCTCGATACCGCCGTCGGCGTCGACCAAGAACTCGGTGAGTCGCGGCGTCGCACCATCGCTGGTGTAGACGACGCCCCCGTCTCCGTCTGGCCCGACGGCGATCCCGTTGTTCGGGATCTCGAGACCAGCATCGAGCTCGAGGCTCACCTCTTCGTCGAGCGCATCGGCGAATACGGCGATCGCGAGCACCTTCCGGCCGGGGATGCGGAGGGAGAACGTGAACAAGCCGGTGGGGGGAGGGAGCGCGCCGTCGGTCTCCCCCGCCTCGGTGTCGATCGCCGCCGTCTCGTCCGCGGTTCCATCGTCGACGGCGGTGGTGCCCGACTCGCCGACCCCCTCGGTCTCGGCGGATGGCGTCGGGGTGGAAGCTTCGTCGGTCGTGCACCCCAGGGACAACGCGAGGCCGATGGTCAGGACGGATCGTGGATGCGAGAGCTGGAGCATGGGAGTGAGCACGGTCAAGGGGTGGTTTCGGAGGGCACATCCGGCATGCCCCCGAGGAGCAAGACCGGTCCTCCGAGCCCGAGCGAGGCGAGGAGGCACCACATCCAGGCCCGCTTGGCGCTGGGGAGCAGGAGCACCACCGCCATCGCAAACACCCACAGCGGCAGGAACAGGAGCACGCCAACCGTCGTCGCGACTTCCGGGGACGTCGGGAGGATGCGCGCCAGCAGGACGCAGGCCAACGTCGTGGGGATGAGCGAGCCCAACGTGGCAGCGAGGATGCGGAACACCGTGTCCCGCCTCCCGTTCCACGCCGGTTCGCGCTTCTTCCAATCACGCTTCATGAAAAGCCTCCGAGCCACCAAGACGCACTCGCCCCGATCGCCGCGACGGTGAGCACACCGAGCACCCGATCGGCCCGGCGCGGAGCGTACGGCCGGGCGAGGACGAATCCGGCGAAGCCCATCGACCACGCGGCCAGGCCGAACACCCACGGCGTCACCGGGTTGGGATCCGCGGCCCCCGCAGCGACGCACGAGACCGCCGCGGAGACCGAGCCGCCGGTCAGCCACGCCCGGCTGCGGCCGCTACGGTGTGTCCGCTGGTGCCATAGACCCGCCGACACCAGCGCGAGGAGCAGGGCGACCCACTCGCTCATTTTGGCCTCCGCGGTGGCTTCTCGGCGCGGAACGGCCCGCGCGCGACGATCCTCGCCAGTACCGCGAGCAGCGTGCCCGTGACCAGCAGACCGATGTCGACGGCGGTCACCATCGGGGAGGACGCGCCGAGCAAGCCATGGCCGCTCTGCATCGCTTGAACCAGGGGGAGGATGGCGAACGCGACGGCGCCACCCCACAACAGGCGAGCCCACGCCTGTCGGAGCTCGGCCTGCACGCTACCGAACGCGACCGCCCCGGCGAGCGTGAGGACGAACGCCAGCTCGATCGTGGGATTGCGTGACGCCCAATCCGCGGGGACCACGAGGCTGGCCAGCAGGGTGAAGGCGATCGCCACGGGGAGCCCTCCGCCGATTCCCGCGGTCATTCGCGCCAGCGTTCGATCGCTGCGCCGTATCACCCGGCCCGCCCGACGCTCGAGCCACAGCCCGATCCCCGTCAGCACCGTGATCGCCGTCAACAGGGCCAGCAGCGCGTAGACGAGCTTGAGACCCCAGCCCCCCAGCTCGGCGAAGTGCAGGCTCAACAGCCAGCGTTGCGCGGCGGCGGGCACCGTGTCCGCGCTTCGATCGCGGACCGCCAACACCTCTGCGCTCGTGCCCGCCACGTAGACCGTCACTCGCCCGGGCGCGTCTTCGATCCGGCCGTTCACGCGTATGACCGTGGTGGCCAGGCCCGGCTTCGCCGTCCGCAGCCGCACCACTTCCATGTCCGGGATCGCCTCTTTGGCCGCCGCGATCCAGGCCGAGGCGCTCGCTTGCGGGGCGAGCTCTTCCTCCGCGTCGATCTTCGGAGCCTGTTCGCCCAACGCCACCGTTTGCACCCGCTCGAGGTCTCCGCCGTACAGGGGTACGCCCACCGCCGCGATCGCGTACGGCCCCAGGACGATGAGCGCGGCCGTGTAGGCGATCATCAGCTGGAAGGGCAGGCCCGCGACCGCGCTGACCTTGTGGAGGTCCGACCACAGGCCTCGGGCCGGAAGATGAGCCCGAAAGCGATTCATCTCCGGGATCACCTTGCGCAGGTGAATGCCCAACCCGGTGAGGATGGCCAGCAGCATCGCCAGCGAGATCAGTCCGCCCAGCGTGTACAAGATCGGAACCGCGGAGTGGTAAAGGAAGTGCACCCGAAACAGGAACAAGCCGGCGTGGGATCGCGCGCGACCCCAGCCATCCTCTCGCCAGACCCACTGCGTGCTCTCGCCCTGCTCCGTGCTCACGTAACCGACCGGCGCACGATGCCCCTGTTCGGGCTCCGGCAGGTTGAGCGTCAGCCGAGTCGGCTCTCGTTCGGTCTCCGCCAGCTCGTTCCACCACGTGTCGACATCCTCGACCGGGGCCACGTGGTGCGCCGGCTCTTCCCATGCGCCCACCGGATGCCAAACCAGGGCAACGATTCCGGTGACGAACATCAGGTACAGCACGAGTCCCGCGATGGCCCCGATCCACGCGTGCACGTCGTAGAGCACTCGGTAACGGCGGTCGCGAGGTCTGAACAGCGGCATAGGCCAGCGCATCGTACCCACGCTGCGCCGCGCTGCCGCCCGAAAATTGAAAATAGAATTCAATTGGGCGCAAGAAGTGCTACCGAACGGCTCTTACCGGCGATTTATGCGCAACGCTATTGAGTTGGGGCTTCAACTGGCACAGGCGCAGATCACGGATCGGCGCCACCCGATGACCACGAGTACCGGGTCGAGCCGCTCGACGAAGGCCGTCGCACCCGCTTCATGCAAACCGACGTCGCCGCGGGTCTCCTCGGCAAGGGCCTCGAGCGCCTGCGAACCATCAGGAAGCTGGCCGCCAGGTCGTTCGCGGTCCATCGGGGAGGGACTGGTGTTGATCGGGTGAGGGTCGATCTCATGCCGAACGTAGGCGTGCGTAGCAGCGCTTGGCCGCGGGCTGCTCGTCGGTCAGACGGCCCGCGCCCGTGTTCGTAGCTGGATCAGCGGGTCTGTCCGCAGCATCTCGAGCCGCGTGTCCGCATCCCGGGAGTGGACGATCGTCGTGGGCTCCATCCGCATCAGCGCGTCGATCGGTCGCGCCTCCATCGATTCTTCGACCAGCTCGAAGCGCCCGTGATCGAAGGGCTGCCCTGGCGCCGCCCCGACCTTGACCGCCCGCTCTCGGATCCCGCGGCTCGCTTGCTGCATCGCGCGGTGGATGCAGTAGGGGTTGTTGCCCGGCCGACCGAGCAGGCTGTGACTGGTCCACGAGCAGCCGCCGCGACAGGTGTCGGCGTAGGACCCCATCCCACTCAGCTCGCTCCATACGGTAGAAGCCCCGCAGAATCCGCCTCTTCCGAACTCTCGGTCGGAGGCCAGCGATTTCATGCAGCGAGTTCTTGGCTTTGACGACGTCTTCGCGCGAGACCTCGTTTCCCAGGATGTCTTCATATCTGCTGTAAGCGTCGACTCCGGCGAAGTACTGCCCCGCCGGTTGACGACCTACACGCGTGCCTCAACGGCAACTCTGCATCTTCGACGCAACCGCGGTGCCCGGTTGCCAAGGCGTGGGCTACTGCACGCCGTCTTGCGAAGTCGGCTCGGACACGTGTCCCGACCCCGAGACCGAGTCCGTACCGCCGGCGAACGAGCATGTCGGCATCTGCCTCATTCCAAAGTGAGTCTTCGATTCCGGTGACATCGCAGCCTGGGTGCAACGACTCAGGCTGCGATGGCGCTCGCGTTGGTGCCCCAGCGAGTCCCGAGCTCAGCACTCCTCGTTGTAACAGTGCACGGTGCCGTCCTCCATGATGAGCTCGTCGCCGTAGCAGTAGCCAACCCAACCGCCACCATCTTCGCAGCCCACCACCCAGACGGTGCAGCCGTTGTCGTTGCAGCACAGCGCCTCGTCGTCGGCCGCGGGCACGGGGCCGCCGGGCGTGACCTCGTACGTCTCGAAGAAGCACTCCACCTGGCCGGTGGCAGCGTCGACTTGGCCGTAGTCACAGTAGTACGGGGTTTGGCCTCGCGTGCAGCCGCGCGGACCGGGCTCCATACACGTGCCGGACCGGTCGTCACAGCAAACATCGTCCGCGTAGGTCGGAGGCGGACCCAGGTAGGGAGAGCACTGACCGCTGAAGCATGCGTCGCGCGTGTCTTCGGTGGTGCAGGTGCCAGAGGAGGATGCCTCGGAGGAGGACGCCTCGGCGGAAGCGGTCGTGGCGAGGAGGGCGGAAGCGAACAGAGAGGCGATGATGCGGTTCATGATGGACTCCGACCTTTCTGTTCCCGCCGAGTTCTGACCGGATCACGAGTCCCGCAAGATTCTGTGGAGGGGCCCCAGCACCACGACTGAAAGGGAATGACCTCACACCGATAGCGGCGAAACGCAGGGCCTCAGGCCGGGCCCGAGGTGCACCAGGTCGTCGCACCTACGCAATGTGGAGACAACGAGTGACGGGTTGGTGGGCAAGGACGGGCAGCCCTCGAGCGTGCCGTCAGCCTCGATACCCAGCGCCCACAGCCCCGATGGACAGCCGGTCCAGTGCGCGCCGTGATCACCCCCGGCCCGCAGGTGTCGCTCGTACGGGCCGAAGTCACCGATGTTGTTCGCGGGAAACAACCGGATGCCGGCCGGGTCGAGCACCGTCCGGCCTCGCCCACGCGACTTCGAGCGGCGGAGCCCGCATGCTCTTTGGAACACATGCTCGCCCCTGGGCAATCGAGCCCTCCCGCCGCAGGCCGAGTAGCCCCCGACGCTAGAAGCAGAGCTGCACCTGAAACGTCTGAGTCGCGGGCCAGGTGTCGAGGTTGATGAGAAAGCCGTCGCCAACCAGGCCGCGCCAGCCGGCGAGTGTATCGACGCCATAGAAGCAATCGATGCCGAGGGGATTGCCGCCCGTCGCGATGAGCAAGTCCCAGCCTCCCACGGGGACCTCTTGCTCGTCGCTGACACCGATGCTCGGAATGCCGGCCCACAGCTCGACCGCGGATCCGCCGAACGCGTGGCCCACGGAGAGGGTCGTAGGGGGTGATACGTCGTTGAATGCGCGACCGATGGCGAGCATGTCGTCGGAGCGGTCGAAGGTGTCGTCGACGAGGGTCAGTGCAGACTCACCGAGCTCGGTGTGAATGAGCAGATAGCGGTGGCCGCCCTCGAGAGTGAAGGTCCCAGTGGTGCCGATGCCGGGATCGGTGGGGTCCCGGCTCGTGATGTCGTAGTCACCGGGGATGAATCGATGCGTCGGGACCGGGCACGAAGGCGCGAAGCAGGGCTCGGCGACCGCGAACGTGAAGCTCGTCGGCATTGCCGGGAGGCTGAACTCGATGACGTCCGCGTCGCCCAGAGACAAGACGCCCAGCTCGGGGTCCGTTCGGATCGGCCGCACGGTACCGTCGATGTCCACCCGAAGGATTTGCGGGGCATCGGGCTGAGTGGGCCAGTCTTGGCGCAGGTTGCCGAGCACGACCATCAGAACTTCACCCGGCGGCGGCACATCGGCGACCTGGGTGGCCGCGAAGGTGTAGGCGTGCGAGGCACCGAGAGCTTCGTTCTCGAGCGCGTAGGGGACGATGCAGCCTGCAGCGCCGCAGTCGGGCAGATCGGTGCCCGATAGCGTGGCGAGAGGTTCGAGAGTCCCGGGCTCCGGGACATCCTGCCGTATGACCGTGATGTCGTCGGCGACGCCAGCGTGGGCGAAGCGCACCGGGTTGCTGTCGAGCGGAAGGTCTTGCTCGAAGGTCAAGCTGGCACCGTCGGGAGTGGGCGACGGACAGGTATGGAGATCGCGAGCCGCGACGATCGCCCATTGTTCGTCGGCTCGCAGCGGGAACCACTCCGAGCACCCGACGGCCTCGGTCGTGCCCGCGCGCGCCAGCACCACCCGGCGAGCGTCTCGCGGAATGTCCTCGAGCCGAACGGCCTCGCCGGGGCCGATGTTGGTCGAGACCGGCGACGACTCGCCCACCAACCAAACGTCGACGGCGTCATCGAGATCGAGGACGTGCACGACGAGGATGTCCCCGTCGCCCTCGGGCCCCAGATCGCCGAAGTCGGGCGGCTCGCCCTCGCCCCAGTCCGGCACTTCATCGCCGGTTCCCTCCGTCGTGTCGTCGGCACCATCGCTCCCGGTGTCGACGGACTCGGTGGTGCTGCTACCGTTGTTACCCGGGCCCGTCTCGTCGGTGCTCGCCGTCGAAGAGCTTGCCGTACCGCCGGTCCCGGTTTCGGACGCGTCGAGGTCCGGGTTGAAGCAGCCTGCCCCCAGTAGGGCACCGAGAAGCACCGAACGACCGACCGGTTCCAGTTCCACGTAGGCATCGTAGTGGGGCGTGTTTGCCGGCACAAGCTCGTGGGGTCCTGCTCCAGTGAAAGAACAGTGACTGAAGTGACCGGCGGCACTGTTCGTTCACTTCGAGTCGACGCTGGGCTCGTTTTCGAGGTTCCACCGCCTCGCGGCGGCAATGCATCGCCATGGACGAGTAGCATGACCGCTTGCGCTCAACGCAGGCGAGAGCTCAACACCGCCCGGCTTGCACTCGCATCGTTCGCACCCGATCGATCATGACCGTATCGGCTTCCGGTACTCCCCGAATGTGCTCTGCGACGGGCGAAGGCGCACTACAAACTCGAAGCCCCCATCGGGGCCTTGGAAATCGGTTGATGCGGATGAGGGGTACGAGTGCAGAGCTTGGGGGTGACCCAAACCCCTGGCGCGACCTCGAGGCCTGTTGAGGACTGCATAGCTGCACGATCCTGAATGGCCCACCACGGGCTTCGACTACGTAACCCGGTTGGGACGCTCGCGGCTCGAAGTCGGGAACTCGCTCGGCGAGGAAGCGCTCGAGGGGCGCGTCATCGGATGCCGAGGTCGAGCCTCGCGTATACGCGGACATCTGGTCGTCCGGCGGCTGCCTGGCGAACCCCACTGCCCCAAGCGCACCGGCACGCCCGGGGGGCGGATCGCACGGAGCACGCTGCGGCCCCCAAAGGGCAGCGAAACGCCCGGGGACGGGTCCACGGTTGCCTCGTCTACGCCCCTGACGTTCGGGGCAAGAGCGGATGCAAATGCGCCCCTTTGCTCGAGGCATGTGCGGGCTGAGAAACATTGGATGGAAATTTTCGGCGAGGGCACGCGGGCTCGTTCTTCGGGATCTGGGATCGCGAGATGGGAACGGAGGAGCGGCACGCGGGAGGAACGAAGACGGGCTCTCCTTGGCAGGCGGGTTTGACACGGTCGCTCAGGTACCCGACTCTGGCCAGGCTCCATGCCGATCCCCGACCTGCCCCAAACGGACGTACCCCGGCACGAAGCGCCCCCGAAGGACTGGGCTCATCACCTCTCGGCGATGGCGCTGCGCATGCGGGGCTGGACACTTGGCGGGGCCGCGCCTCGGCTGGACAAGTACGTGCTCATCGCCGCGCCGCACACGGAGTGGTGGGACGGTTTCTGGATGCTGTGCTTCGCCTCGTGGTGGGGCGTGCGTATGAATTGGCTGGCCAAGGACAGCGTGATGCGCTGGCCGGTCGCGGGCCTGCTGCGCCGCACGGGCATCGTGCCCGTCGACCGCAGCGCGCCGCAGGGCCTGGTCGGGCAGATCGTCGAGCAGTTCGAGCAGCGCGAGCGGATGGTGCTGGCGATTCCCCCCGAGGGCACTCGGGGCCGCCGTGAGTACTGGAAATCGGGCTTCTATCACATGGCCCGACAGGCGAATGTGCCGATCTGTCTGAGCTATCTCGACTTCAAGACCCGCGTCGCTGGCTTCGGGCCGTGCTTTGAGCTGACCGGAGACGTGCGGGCAGACATGGATCGGGTCCGCGCGTTCTATTCGGGGATCGAGGGGAAGATCCCGAAGAATTTCACGCCGCCGCGGCTGCGCGAGGAGGACGAGGTGGTGGAGGGAGCGATCGTTCCCGCTTGATCGGCGACGGTCGGCTCGGGCTCGTGGTCGAACCCGTGCTTCGCCACCAGCCACATCGGTCCGCGAGAGCACCGCGTGTTACAAGGGCCCGATGCGAAGAAGGCCCCTGCAGTCGTGGCTCGTCATGTGTGGGTTGGTGCTCGTCGGAGGCTGCCCTTCGACCTCCGAGACCTCCGAGACCTCCGAGACCTCCGAAGAGGGTGGCGGTGAGACCATGCCCGCCACCACAACCAACGATTCATCCGCCTGCAGTGCCGAACCAGCGTGCCCGGGCGTGCCGGCCAATGGTTTGCTCGCGGGTGGGTGGGCCAACGGCGGCAACGGGGCGAGCATGACCATTTTCCTGTCCAGCCCGGCCACGACCTGCGGCGACAAGGATCCGGGCACGTGCACCGATTGCGGCAACTATCAGTCGGTCGAGCTCACCCTCCCCGTCGCCGCCCAGGCTCCAGGCACGTACACCCAGGACGATGTGGACATGAACTGTGGCTCGTGGGTCTCTGACTGCAAGGGCAACGGCGGCGGTGAGGGTGAGGCGGACGAGGGCTTCACCATCGAGATCACGAGCATCGACGAGGGTTGCGTCGTCGGTGAGATCATCATGACGAGCCTGTGCAGCTCCGACTCCGGTACCTTCGCGGTCACGCGCTGCCCGTAGCGAAGAGCCCCGCCCGGTGAGCACGGGATCCATGGCGCCGTCCCAACCACAGAACGCCGCCGTCATTCCGAGACCTTCTGCGGCCTCACATCGCCATGCACATGTGCCACGACAATCCGCGCCTGAGCGGAGGCCATCCCGCGCCGCGGCCGTGGGTTTGCCTGGGACTGCCCGGAGCCAGCTCCACGACCGGCTCCTAGCTTTCGACCTCGGCTCGAAACATCCAGGCAGCCCCTCGGGAGGGCTCGTCGATGTGCGGAAGGGCAGAGTCGACCCGCTCCAACACCAGGGCGCGCGTCTCGGCCCCGCGCACTGACCACAGCGCTTCGGCGAGGGCGAGCGCCATCCGCCCCCGGATGTAGGGATCGCACTGCGAGCCATCGTAGCGCTCGAGGTCCGACTCGAGCAGCTCGATGATCCCAGCCTGGTGACCCATCTGAACGAGCTGTCCTCGGTGTCTGCGCGGTGATCCTCATCGGCCCGCGGCATGCCGGGCACTCGAGCACGTCCAGCTCGAGCACTCGCTTCATCAACTCCGCCCAGCTCAGGGCGGAGTGATCTCCGACAGCGCGATGCAGACCTGCTCGATCGCGTTGCCGTCGTTGCGCAGCTTCAGCGAAGGCACCGCCCCGTCCTTCGCTTCGATGGTGAACTCGCGAGTACGGTTGAGCGTGGGACCCCGTGAGGTCTGGCCCGTGCCCCAGCGCAGC
>JBCCHT010000081.1:0-17452 GCA_039028615.1 Myxococcota bacterium
CGTCGACGACTACGCGCTGCGAAGCTGTCGCAAGGCCATCGACGATTTCCGCGAGCAACACGGCATCGAGGACGAGGTGATGCCCATCGACGACTACTCCGTGTACTGGCGTCGAAGCAAATGAGACGAAGGCCCGAACCGCCTCGATGCGGTCCGGGCCTTCGTCTCATTTGCTTCGACGCCAGTACACGGAGTAGTCGTCGATGGGCATCACCTCGTCCTCGATGCCGTGTTGCTCGCGGAAATCGTCGATGGCCTTGCGACAGCTTCGCAGCGCGTAGTCGTCGACGATCACAAAGCCCCCGACCGAGAGCTTCGGGTAGAGGTTGGACAGCGAGTCGATGGTGGACTCGTACAGGTCACCATCGAGACGGAGGACCGCGAGGCGCTCGACCGGCGCATTGGGCAGACTGTCACAGAAGAAGCCCTTGATGAACTGAACCTGGTCATCGAGCAGATCGTAGCGGCGGAAGTGCTCCTTGACCTGATCGACGGACACCGCCAGCACCTTGTTGGCGCGATGCAGGCCCAGCCGGACGTCGAGCGGGTGGGCATCGTCGTCGACGGTCGGAATCCCCTCGAAGGAGTCCGCGACCCACACGCGTCGATCGGTGATGCCATGAGCGGCCAAGACGGCTCGCATCAGGATGCAGACACCACCTCGCCAGACTCCGGTCTCGATGAGATCGCCGGGGATGTTGTCCTCGATGACCTTCTCTACACACTCGTGCACGTTGTTGAGGCGGGCCAGGCCCACCATCGTGTGGGCAACACTCGGCCAGTCGAGACCGACCTTTCGTTTTTCGGCGTCGTACCCCTTGGGGGCCTTGAACCAAGGAATGTCGACGTGCTCGTAGCCCAGGGGAGTGTCCTGGTAGATCACGTTGGCAAGGATCTTCTTCATGAGATCCAGATACAGATGATTGGGTCGACCCATTCGCCCAACCTAGCCGCTTGTGTCGACCGGAAATGCTCACAGTGGTGCACCTTCGGTGAACGTCCGAAGTCCGGCGCGGGGGCTCGCTCACTTGTGAGCAGTCCGATCGCGGCGGGAAGGTTTACGGATTAAGGGCCGATGACTCTCCCGATCCCGGTTGCCTCCGAAGCGGACGTCCTCGCTCGACTCGCCCACTCGTCCCAGAGTCCGCAGAGCCCGGTCTGGCCGCTCAGCCGCTTCTTCTCCTGGCTGGTGGAACGCGCGGCCGCACGAGCGTTCACCGTCGAGCAGATGCCGCTGGCGAAGATGGACCAGTGGTCGACCGATTCCGAGACCGGCAACATCGGCCATCGCTCTGGGCGTTTCTTCACCATCGAGGGGCTGAAGGTCGAGTCGGACCTTCCGTGGGTGACCAACTGGGTTCAGCCCATCATCGTGCAGCCCGAAGTCGGTGTCCTCGGGATACTGATCAAGGAGATCGGCGGCGTCCTGCACTGCCTGATGCACGCCAAGATGGAGCCCGGCAACGTCAACGTCGTGCAGCTGTCACCCACCGTACAGGCGACGCGCAGCAACTATATGGGTGTGCACGCGGGCGCGGCGGTGCCCTACCTCGACTACTTCCGCCCCAACGGCCGCAGCCGGGTCATCGTGGATGTGCTCCAGCCCGAGCAGGGCTCGTGGTTCTACCAGAAGAAGAACCGCAACATCGTGGTCGAGACCGATGACGACGTGGAGGTCGGCGAGGACTTCTGCTGGCTGACGCTCGGCCAGCTCACCCAGCTTCTGCACTGGGACGACATCGTCAACATGGACACGCGCACCGTGCTGTCGTGCATCCCCTCGGCCGAGGACGTCGACGCGCGCGGCGAGTCCACGCTACGGGGAGAACCTCGCTCGTTCTCCGAGGAGATCCGCCACTCCTTCGCCGCCCTGCAACGCGGCCACCATACTCTGCGTGAAGTGCTGGGCTGGCTCTCCGAACAGCGCTCCCGCCGAGTGGTCATCCAACGCCGGGTACCCCTGCGCCAGATCGACGACGGCGGGTGGCGTCGCAGCGACGAGCTCATCGCGCACGAATCCGGCCGCTACTTCCAGGTCGTCGGCGTAGACGTCGTAGCGGGCGGTCGCGAGGTCGGCTCTTGGCAGCAGCCCCTGCTCGCGCCGATCGAGACGGGCCTCCTCGCCCTCATCGCACGGCGCGTCGATGGTTTGCTGCACGTGCTGGTCCAGGCGCGGATCGAAGCGGGCTCACCCAACGCGGTAGAGATGGCCCCGACCGTGCACTGCCAGCCGATCAACTACCAAGACCGACCTCCCGAGGCGCGCCCTCGCTTCCTCGACGCGGTGCTCGACGCTCCGGCCGAGAGCATCCGCTACGACGTCATCCAGTCCGAAGAAGGCGGCCGCTTTTTCCACGCGCGCAACCGTTGCATGGTGGTGGAGGTCGGCGACGATTTCCCGCTCGAGGCACCCGACCACTACATGTGGGCAACGCTGGGTCAGCTCAGCGCCTTGCTCAGCCACGGCAGCTACATGAACGTGGAGCTCCGCACCCTGGTGGCCTGTGCCAAGGCCCTGGGCCAACGCAGTTGAGCCGACGGCAACGTCGGCTGACACCGTGACTCGAAGCGACTAGCATCCCCGGCATGAAGGTCTCCGAACGAGCCCTCAACCGCGCCCTCCTTGCTCGCCAGGGACTGAGCACGCCCCTGACGCAGCCGGTCGCCGAGGTCGTGACCGCCATCGGCGCGATGCAGGCCCAGCAGTGGAGCACGATCCCCATCGCGCTGTGGTCTCGCATGAAGAGCTTCGACGCCGCCGACCTTCATGCGGCTTTGGACGCGGGTGATCTCGTCGTCGGCACTTCGATCCGCCGCACCGTACACCTCGTCAGCGCCCCCGAGCACCCAGCCTACGCCACCGTGGCCGATGCCATGGGCGCCAACGAGTGGCAGCGCGGCAAGACGGCCCCCTCGAAAAGAGCCGCGCAGCTCCGCAAGAAGCTCCGCACCCATCTCGCCAAGACCAAGACCGCCGCCCAGCTCGTAGACTTCATCGAAGCCTGGGTGGACGCGAACCCGGGGGTCATCGCGGAGGACGAGCTGACCGAGCAACGAAAGTACAAGTGGCGCCCCTTGTATACGTGGAGTGCCTTGCTTCGCGCTCCCGCGGACGACGTCTGGTCCGACAAGACTCCCGCGGCCTATCGCGCGGCGAAGGTCATGCCCGGAACCAAGGCCGCGCCCACCGTCGACGACGCACTCGAGCAGGTGATCCGCGCCCACCTGCGCGCGTTCGGTCCCGCTGCCCCCGACGACGTCGCCGGCTGGATCGGCTGGAAGGTCACCCCGGTTCGCGCGGCCATGGAAGCGATGGCCGACGAGTTGGAGACCTTCTCCGACGGCACCAAGCGCACGCTCTACGACCTTGCCGATGCACCGCGACCGGGGCCCGATGCTCCCGCCCCGCCCCGTCTGCTACCCGCCTTCGACAGCACCCTGCTCGCCTACGCCAACAAACACCGTGGACGCATTCTCCCCGACGAGTACAAGAAGGCGGTGTACTCGGGCGCCAACCTGCGGGTGAAGCCCACCGTGCTCGTCGACGGGCAGGTCGCCGGGATCTGGTCGACCAAGCTGCAACGTCGCGTCTCGACGCTGACCATCGAGGCCTTCGACCGCATCCCGGCCAAGGTCCAACGCAAGCTGGAGTCGGTAGGTGACCAGCTGCTGCGCACGCTCGAGCCCAAGTCCCGCGAGTACGAGGTGGTGTTCGCTCAGTCTTGAGCAGCACCCCTGCCTCGCGCCGCCCTAGGCTACTGCCGCTGGCCGAGCCGTACGGCCAGATCGGCCGATGCGAGCGCTATTTACCTCGATCCCCACCAGTGGCCACGTTCACCCCCTGCTCCCGCTCGCCGATGCGCTGCGCGAAGCGGGGCACGAGGTCGCCTTTGCGTGCGCGCCTTCGCTGCGCCCTTCGGTTGCGGCCTACGGGTTCGAGAGCTTCGGCGTGAGCCTCAACCGCGACGGTGATGGCAACGCGGAGTTCGATGCGCTCAAGAAGAAGGCACGCGCCCTCAAACCCGGGTTCGAGCTCGACAAGCTCGGCATCGCGGATGTGATCTACGGGGTCCGAACGCGGCAGATGCTCCCCGGGCTGCTCGAGGTCGGCAAGTCCTTCGCTCCCGATCTATTCGTCCACGAGTGCTTCGAGGCCGGGGCTGCGATCGTCGGCGACCGCCTCGGCATTCCCCACGTCAGCGTGGACATCATGCCGCTGTTCGATCGACAGCCCATGCAGTCGGCAATCGACGCCGAGCTGGCGCGCGCGCGCGCGATGGTCGACTTGCCCCCCGATCCCGAGATGCTCACCCGGGGTCTGGTGCTGAGCTTCGTCCCCCCGGGACTCCTCGATCCCGAGCTCCCTCGCCCCGAGCACCTCGAGCTGCTGCGACCGACGTTCTTCGATCGGTCGGGCGACGAAGGGCTGCCCGCGTGGTTCGAAAACCGCCCGGACCGTCCGCTCGTGTACGTCACCGTGGGCACCGTGGCCAACCGCTGGCGCTCCGATGCGGGGTCCTTGATGCAGACCATCATCGACGGCCTCCGCGACGAGCCGATCGAAGTCGTCGCCACCATCGGCCGTGAGGGCAACCCGGAGGACCTCGGTCCGCAGCCCGACAACGTCCACATCGAGCGCTATATCCCGCAGTCGCTCCTGCTGCCGCACTGTGACGTCTGTGTCAGCCACGCGGGCTTCAGCACGCTCTTGAGCTCGATCGACAACGGGATCCCTCAGCTGCTCGTGCCGCAGCTCGTCGACGATCCATTCAATGCCGCGCGGTGCCAGGCGGTGGGCATCGGACTGAACGAAGATCCGAGCACGCTCACCTCCGATCGCGTGCGCACGGCGGCGCGTCGCCTCCTCGACGAGCCGAGCTTCCGCCGCGAGGCCCAGGCCATGCAAACGCAGATGCACGAGCTGCCGGGGCTCGATCACGCCGTGCGGCGCCTCGAGTCACTCGCGGCGACCGGCTCCCTCGGGTGACTCCAGGCCGAGTGCGCTCACTAGTGGGCAGTGGCGGACCCCCGCGGTGGTGTGTGGTCGACCCATGGCCACTCCTGCTTCCCACGACGAGCTCGGCCCGGCGCTTCGCCCCGCGTCGGCTCAGCTGTCGAACCCCGACGCATCGATCCTTCACTCCGCCAACTGCGGCCTCATCGTCCACCGGGTAGGGCGCATCTGTGAGGCGTTCCGCGGCGAGGCCCGAGACTTCGCCCGTACCTTGCAAGGGCACGTCAACGACGCCCTCGGGTCGACCGCCACCACCCTGCTCTACGACGAGCTGCTCGGCGACGAGCATCGATTCCACTGGTTCGTGCACCTGCGCAAGCCCAACGACTATGTGCACTTCATCCACATGTCCGACGACGACGAGGACGTGCGCGAGCTCGTGGAGTCCGACCGGCTCGAGCACAAGGGCGGCGGGAACTGGGATCGCATGTTCGAGGAAGGCAGCTTCCGAGAGACGATCATGGTCCCTCAGCACGGCCTGGTCCCCGCCCAGGTCGACTCGGAGGAGCTGTTCGTACCGGCGGGGCGCCACCAGACGACCCAGACCGACGACCAGCTCGTCCACAGCGCGAACGCAGCCATCGTCGTGCGGCGAACGGCTCGGGTCCGCTTTCGTTTTCGCGAGCAAGGCCGTCGCCTCGGTCATCGCTGGGCGGAGGGACTCAACCGCGCCCATGCCGGAGATCTGACCGCCCTGCTCTACGAAGAGACCTGGGGTCGACAAGACCGTCTCCACTGGCTGATCCATTTGCGCTCCTTCGAATGCCTCGAGCGCCTCGTGCGTCACCCCGGGCCCAGCCTCGCCGATGCCCCCGAGGGCAATGAGCGAAGCGACGAACGGTGGAGCCACATGTTCGTGGACGGCAGCTTCTCCGACACGATCTTGGTGCCTCACTTCGAGGGACGCGGCCTCCATTGGCCGTAGGCTCAGGTCTCAATACTGAGCGGTCGTTTCCGGGGCTCGCTGATAAGTCCGTGTTCCATGAGCGAAGCCTCGACCGACAACGTCATCAGCGAAACGCCCACCGCGGAGCAGCAGACCGAAGTCGCCCCGTCGGACCTGCTGAACTCCGCGAACTGCGGGGTCATCGTCGAGCGTGTGGCCGACATCAAGAGTGAGATGCGTTCCGAGGGCCGGACCTTCGCCCGCAACTTGGCCACGTACATCAACGAGACGCAAAAGGGCATCGCCAGCGTGTTCGTGTACGAGGAGACCTTCGGCAAGAAAGACCGCATCCACTGGATGATTCACATGCGCTCGCTGCGAGACTACGAGCGCATGCTGACCATGGGTACGCACGACGAGAAGTACCGCAACATCTTCACGCAGCAGGTCATCCCCGAGCACAAGGGCGGTGGCACCTGGGACCGGATCTTCATCGACGGCAGCATGCGAGAGTCGGTCATCATGCCGCAGTTTTGGGGCATGTACGGCACCGCCGCCACGCTTCGCGATGGTCGCCCTTCGATGTTCGAGGAGGGCCTCGAGACCGTGCTACCCGCGGCTCACCATCAGTGTGACCTGCCCCAGGAGAAGATCCTCCACTCGGGGAACTGCGGCGCGATCATTCACCGCAGCGCCCAGCTGGCCTACGAGTTCCGCTCCGAGGGCCGCCAGTTCGCTCGCGAGGCTCTCGATGCGATCAACGAGAAGGGCGGCGAGGTCACCGGCTTCCTCTACGAGGAAGCGTTCGGCGAGGCCGACCGCATCCACTGGTTGCTCCACATGAAGAGCGTGTCGTCCTACTACTGGCTGATCCGCATGCACGCGATGGAAGAGAAGGTTCGCGACATCTTCTTCCGCGACCGCATCCCGGCCGAGCGCGGCGGCGGCAACTGGTCGCGAATGTTCGTGCCGGGGAGCATGGTCGACGTCTGCCTCACGCCCCAGCACTGGGGCATGTACGCCACCAAGAAGTAACCCCTCACGACGGACGGCCTCCCATGACCAACGCTGCCCCTGCATCCGACGGCGCTCCGCTGCCGTTTCCCTTTCCCATCGTCTCGAGCCTCGATCCATCGCCCGAGTACGCTCGGCTGCGCGCCGAGCAGCCCGTCGTTCGCGTTCGCCTCCCGAGTGGAGACCTCGCGTGGCTGGTGACTCGGCACGAGGACGTGCGCTTCGTCTTCGGCGACCCGCGCTTCAGCCGGGCTGCCGCCTGTGCTCCCGATGCGCCCCGCCTCATGCCGGGCGTGGAGGCGGACCCCGAGTCCATCGTCAGTAAGGACGCCCCCGCCCACACCCGCCTGCGTCGCCTCGTTGCGCCCGCGTTCGTGCCCCGACGGATGGAGGCCTACCGCGACATGATCACCAACACGGTCGATCGCCTGCTCGATGGCATGGAGGCGGCGGGGCCTCCGGCCGACATCGTCGCGCACCTGAGCAGCACGCTGCCGATGATCACCATCTGCGAGCTGCTCGGAGTCTCCGAAGAAGACCACGATCGCTTCCGCGAGTGGGCGACGACCATGTTCGGCACCACCAAAGAAGCGATGAAGAAGGGCATCGCCGCCCGCAAGTCGCTGCTGTCCTACCTGCAGACTCTCATCGAGCACAAGCGCAAGGAACGGGGCGACGACCTGCTCAGCGTGCTCATCGCGTACCAGGAAGAGGGCGACCGACTGAGCGGCAAGGAGCTGCTCTCGTTCGCGGGTGGCCTCATCGTCGCCGGCTACGAGACCACGTCCAACCGCATCGCCAACGCGGTGCTCATGCTCCTGCGCCACCCCGGGCAGCTCGCCCTGCTCCGAGACGGAGACGAGCACGTCGAGTCCGCGGTGGAAGAGCTGCTGCGCTTCATCCCGGGCGGCGCCGCGGGAGGCCTGATGCGAGTCGCCCTCGAGGACGTCGAGATCCGCGGGGTGACCGTGCACGAGGGCGACGGCATCATCGCGGTCACCAACTCGGCCAACCGAGACGATGCCGTGTTCCCCGATCCAGACCGCTTCGACATCACGCGCAAGCCGGGCCCCCACAAGACCTTCGGGCACGGCATCCACTACTGCGTCGGAGCCCAGCTCGCCCGCATCGAGCTGCAGCAATCCCTCGGCCAGCTCGCTCGTCGCTTCCCAAACCTCAGCCTGGCCGTTCCCGAGCAAGAGCTGAAGTGGCGGAAGAACGTGGTGATTCACAGCCTCGAGTCGCTCCCCGTGAAGTGGTGAGCCCGGTCGGCATCGCCGACCACCGAACCACGAAAAAGCGACCGTCTCCATCGAGACGGTCGCTTTTTCCGTTGCCAGGGTTGCCAGCGACGATGAGGGCCCGAGGGAGCTCCCCCGGGCCTTCGTCGTCAGGCGCTTCGACGCGTTCGATGCATGACCAGCTCGGGGAGCGGGACGACGTGGCCCTTGGCGATCTTGCTCCGCTCGATGATGGCCTCCGAGAAGTTCCAGGACAGGATGAACACGACGTCGTTCGCATCGAGCTCGTCCATGCCCACCACCTTCAGGTCCACCCCCGGGATGTACATGCCTTGCTTGCCCTCGGTCTCGTCGATGACGTGATCCAAGAAGCTGCTGTCCAGGCCGCAGTAGTTGAGCGCGATGCAGCCCTTCGCACCTGCTCCGAAGCCGACGAGTCGTTCACCGTCGGCCTTGAGCTGAGTGAGGAAGCGGCGCACGTTGGCCCGAAAATTCGCGGCCTGGGTGCCGAAGCCTTGGTAGCGCTCGAAGCTATAGAAGCCGCCCTCCTCCTCCGAGGCGATCATCTTCGCCACCGAGGGCTTGATCTCGTGCTTGCCCTCATGGCCGACGAACATCCGCAGGGAGCCGCCGTAGACCGACGTCTTCTCGACGTCGTAGACCATCATGCCGTGCTTGCGGAACAGCGTGTCGGCCGAGTGCAGCAGCCAGTACGAGGGATGCTCGTGGTGCACCGTGTCGAAGAGGGTGCCGTTGATGAGGTCGACGTGGTGGGGCGCCTCGACGATGCAGGTGCCGTCCTCGGCGAGCACCACCTTCAGCCCGGCCACGAATTCGCGGATGTTCGCGACATGCCCGAACACCTGGGTCGCGGTGACGATCTTGGCCTTGCCGAAGCTGCTCACGATGCCGTCGGCGATGGCCGGGGTCCAGTACTCGTTGATCGTCGAGATCCCCTTGGTCTTGGCCAGCTCGATCAAGTTGGTGGCCGGATCGACGCCGACCTTGACGACCTCGTAGGGAGAGAACTGATCGAGCGGGCCCCCATCGTTGCATGCGATGTCGACCACGACATCCCCTCGTTTCATCCCCAGTCGCTCCGACGCGATCGATGCGAGTTCCTGGAAGTGCTCGAGGTTCGGCTTCGACACCGACGACTCCCAGGGAAAGTCCCGGAACATCAGGTCCGGGTTCACATCGACCGTCAGCTGCGACAGGTGACACCCCTTGCAATACGCGAGCTCCAACTTGAAGCGCCGAACATCGTTGCCGGGAGCAGACTGAAAATCGTCCGGCAGGGGCATATCCCCGAGATCGAAGTACGGCACGATTTCGCTACCGCAAACCTTGCAAGACGTTCGCGTGACACAGTCTGGTTTCTTCATGGTCTTCTCGGCCTCAAACCTAGCCAGGGTCTCGCCGTGACTACTGCTCACGAGTGAGCACCACTTCTGCGGGACGGCGAAACCGGACTGCACTCTCCTGCTCATCATTGAGCAGCTCCCATGACCATGGCTGACTACCGTGCCGCGGTGGAGTCGAGGGACCGCAGCTCTTCCGCGCCTGCCTCGCGACCGCGACCGGATCGCGCGATCATCTCTTGGCTGATCGAGCGCTCCGCCAGCCAGAACCATCGCGTCGAGCGAGTGCCACTATCCGCTCTCCAGGGATGGTCGACCAAGCCCGGCGACGGAGACCTCGTGCACCAGTCCGGTCGCTTCTTTGCGATCCGGGGGGTGAGGGTCGACGCCGGCCCGCAGCAGTGGACCCAGCCGATCATCGTGCAGCCGGAGGTCGGCCTGTCGGGCATGGTCGTGCGGCGCTTCGATAGCGTGATGCACTGCCTGGTTCGCGCCAAGATGGAGCCCGGCAACATCAACTACGTACAGCTGTCGCCCACGGTCCAGGCGACCCGGAGCAACTACACCCGCGCCCACCGGGGCTCGGCCGTTCCCTACCTCGAGTACTTCCAGGACACCGATCCTCGGCACGTGCTCGTCGATGCCCTGCACACGGAGCAAGGCTCGTGGTTTCTGGCCAAGAACAACCGGAACATGGTCGTCGAAGTCGACCGCGACATCCCGGTCGAAGAGGATCACGCGTGGCTCTCCGTCTCGAGCCTACAGTCCCTGCTGCGCTCGGACGACATCCTCAACATGAGCACGCGAACGCTGCTGGCGTGCATGGGCGCAGCTGGCTTCGTGGAGCGCATGCCCCGTGGTCCACAGACCTCGCTGTCTCGCCCGGTTCATGACTCCTTCCTCGCTCAGAGCGGCCACCACTCTCTCGACCGAGTGCGGGCGTGGCTGGACCAGCGACGAAAGGAACGCGCGGCGACCAGCGAGGTCGTGCCCCTGCGGCAGATCACGAACGAAGGCTGGAACCTCGGCGCCGAGTCGATTCGTCACGAACGAGGGCGCTACTTCCAAGTGGTGGGCATCGATGTCTCGGCCACCGGGCGCGAGGTCCGGTCGTGGCAGCAGCCGATCATCGCCCCCACCGACACGGGCCTCGTCGCCTTCGTCGCTCGGCGCATCGATGGCTTGTTGCACGTGCTGGTCCAGGCTCGGGTCGAGGCCGGTGCCGCCGCGGGAGCCCACATCGCTCCGACCGTGCAGTGCGTGCCCGGCAACTACGAGCATCTCCCCGCCGATCAGCGCCCGCGCTATCTCGATGTCGTGCGAGAGGCTCCCGCGAGCCGACGCCACTACGATGCCATGCAGTCGGAGGAAGGCGGCCGGCTGTTCCATGCTCGCAACCGCTACCGGGTGGTCGAGGTCGACGACGGCTTCTCGCTCGACACCCCACCCGACTACCAGTGGGTCACCCTCGGGCAGCTCGATGCCCTGCTCGTGCCCGGTGGAAATCTCGACATCGAACTGAGGAGCTTGATGGCATGCACTCGAACTCTCGCGTAGGCGCCTCCCTCCGGTTCGGCATCCTGGGCTGCGCCGACATTGCGTGGCGGCGCATGCTTCCCGCCCTCGCGGCCCATCCCTCCACCACCGTCACCGCGCACGCATCACGGTCGACCGACAAAGCACGGAAGTTCGCCGAGCGCTTCGGCGGCACCCCATGCACGGGCTACCAGGCCCTGCTCGAGCGCTCCGATGTGGACGCGGTGTACATCCCGCTCCCCAACTCACACCACTACGAGTGGGCCGCTCGAGCGCTACGGGCGAGCAAGCACGTACTGTGTGAAAAGCCGCTCACCACCGACGCCCGCCAGACCGAGGAGCTGCTCGAGCTGTCCGAGCGCCACGGCGTCTCGCTGATGGAAAACTACGCGTTCGAGTTCCACTCGATGCACGCCCGCGCCCGAGAACTCGTCGACCAAGGAGCCGTGGGCGAGCTCCGGCACTTCTCGAGTGCGTTCACCGTCCCGCGTCGCCCCGAGGGCGACATCCGCCTCCGTCACGATCTCGGGGGAGGGGCCATGCTCGACGCCGCGGGTTACCCCCTGCGGGCCGCCCTTCACCTGCTGGGACCCATCGAGATTCTCGACGTCGTCCCGCAGCAAAGCGGCGAGATCGACGTCGCGGGCACCGTATTGGCGAGGACACCTTCGAATGTCTCGGTCACCCTGACCTACGGCCTCGACCACTTCTATCGGGCCGACTACGTGTTCCACGGCAGCACCGGTCGGCTCTCGCTGGACCGAGTGTTCACCGCGCCCGCCGACTTCGAGCCGACGCTGCGGCTGAGCACCCGCAACGGGCATCAGGAGCTGACCCTCGCGGCCGACGACCAAGTTCGACACATGCTGACCGCATTCGTGGCGTCGGCCAGCGCAGCCCGTGACGCCCAGCGCCGGGCCACGACATCCCTGCACGCCCGCCTACTCGACGACATCCGAGCCCAACGAGCCCTCCGGGAGATTGAGCAATGAACTTCAAACCGATGACGCTGGCCGGGGGTTATCTCATCGACCCCAAGATCTTCCACGACGACCGCGGGGAATTCTACGAGGTGCTGCGACCCGCACGCCTCGAAGAGGCCACCGGGTATCGCTTCACCGCGCAGCAGTTCAGCTTCTCTCGGTCGCACCGCAACATTCTCCGCGGCATCCATACGACTCGGGTTCCGCCTGGCCAGGCCAAGGTCGTTTCTTGTGCCCACGGCTCCATCTTGACCGCCACCGTCGATCTGCGGGTGGGCTCGCCCACCTTCGGCCAATTCGAGCTCACCCCTCAGGATGCCGAGTCCGGCGTCTCCGTGGTCCTCACCGATGGCCTCGGGCACGCGTTCCTGGTGCTCTCGGACACCGCCGTCGTCTCCTATCTCGCGTCCAAGGAGTACCAGCCCGGCACCATGATCGAGATCGACGCCCTCGATCCCGCGCTCGGCATCGAGTGGCCGCTCCAGGGCGAACCGATCCGCTCGCCCAAGGATGCCGCCGCGCCCACTGCCGACGAAGCCGCTGCATCCGGCATTCTGCCGACCTACGAGCAGTGCCTCCGCTCCGCCGTCATCCCGGAGAAGTCGTCATGATCCCGTTGTTCAAGGTCTCCACGTCTCCCCGCGCCGCCGACCTCGTCGCCGAAGTCCTGGAGAGCGGATACTTGGGGGAAGGCCCCAAGGTCGAAGCGTTCGAAGCCGAGCTGGCCAAGCACTTCGGCACCCCCCGCGTCGCCACCGTCAACAGTGCGACCTCGGGCATCCACCTCGTGTTGCACATGCTGCGCGAGGAGGCACGAGGCCCCGGCGACCGCAACGAGGTGCTCTCGACGCCGCTGACCTTCCCCTCGTCCAACTGGCCCGTGCTCCTCAACGGGTTTCGTCTGAAATGGGTCGACGTCGACCCGGCGACCCTCAATGTCGATCTCGACGACGTCGCTCGCAAGATCACCGAACGCACCCGGGCCATCGTCGTCGTCCACTGGGGCGGCTATCCCATCGACATGGCCCGCCTCGACGCCATACTCGACGAAGCCGAGGCGCTTCACGGACACCGCCCCGTCGTCCTCGAGGACTGCGCCCACGCGATGGGTTCCACCTACCACGGCGAGATCGTCGGGACGCACGGCAACCCCTCCGTCTTCAGCTTCCAGGCGGTCAAGCACCTCAACACCGCCGATGGCGGCATGCTCATCCTCCCCGACGACGAGATGTGGCGTCGCGCTCGACGGCTTCGCTGGCTCGGCTTCGACCGCGATGGCACCGAGCGTTTCCGTAGCGAGCTGAACATCGAAGAATACGGCTTCAAGTTCCACATGAACGACGTCGCCGCCGCGATGGGCCTGGCCAACCTCGACATCGTCGACGGCAACATCCGCCGACACAAACACAATGCCGCCCGCTACGACCAAGCCCTCGGCGACGTGGCGGGTCTACAGCTCACCGAGCGACGCGAAGGCTTCGAGTCTTCGTTCTGGCTCTACTCCATCCTCGTCGACGATCGGCCTGGCTTCATGCGGCGTATGAACGAGGCGGGCATCCACGTCAGCCAGGTCCAGCGTCGCAACGATCTGCATACTTGTGTCACTGACGTTCGTTCGCAGCTCCCCGGCCTCGACAGCGTCGCCGACCGCATGGTCGCGATCCCCGTCGGATGGTGGCTGAAAGACGAAGACGTCGACTACGTCGTGGAGACGATACGCGGCGGCTGGTAGCGCCCCCGGGCCCAAGGCGCGCTAGAAGTCGAGCGCGTAGTGATCCGCACCCGTCCGCTGCTCGAACAGCTCGGCGGTCTTCGCCGTCGCCGTCGATGGTTTGAGCCGCGGCAAGAGCTTCGTGTAGCGGCGGTTCGCCGAGGCTCGGTCGCCCAAGAGCTGATCGATGCGGGCCGCCACGAAGTCGCTCCAGACACTGGTGCGAGCCTCCTTCACGCCGATCGCCCGCACGAGTTCGTCGAGGTCGGCCTCGGGCTCCGCCCGCGCGGCAACGACCAGCGGCTGCCCATCCCCGGCTTCGTAGTCCTCCGGATCGAAGCGCGGGCCCCCGTTGCTGCCCGTCCCCTGCAGCTGTGCATGCTCCGGCACTCCCGGGAGCGGCTCGCCGCCCATCGACGCCACGAAGAACACGCTCCCGGCCCAGGCATCGACGAACGCCCAGCCCTCGGGGGTCACCACTCGAGCGAGTACATGCCCCTTTCCGGGGAGTCGAAACAGCTCGACCCGCTCGAACACACGCGCCAGGGTCGAGGCTAGGGCGTAGTTCTGACCGTCGGCGTTGACCATGCCCCGAACCAGGCGCGCCCACGCGGTTCGCTCGAAGTCCGGGTCCGTGCTCGACTCGGCGACACGAGCACCACAATGCCGCTCATTGACGAAGACCTCACGCACGATCGCCTGGGCGACTTTGAGGCTACCGAGCGCTCCTTGCTGGCGACACTCGATCTGTTGCGTCACCCGCCGCGTCCACATCGACCAGAGCGCGGCATCCAGCGCGAGCACTCGAGCCTGGGCCTGCCCATCGGTTCGGGCCAGCCATCCCGCACGACCCGGCAAAAAGTAGTCGGGGTGCGACCGAAGCAAGGCCTGCGCGCCCGTTCGGATCGCCGTGCGGGGATGCCTGGACTTCGTCGCCCGAGCGGAACGACGCCGAATGACGCAGGCCTCGACGGGAGACGGTTCGGGATTGTCGTGAGAGTAGTCGAGGACCCCGCGAACCGTAATGGTCGGGTTCTCCAACACGCGTAGCTCACGACCATAGTGGGAGTGCGCCGCATGCAAGGCGAAGGCATGCGAGATCAACACGTCGCCCGCGTCGCCCGTGAACTCGAACGCATCATCGCACTCGCGGGCGATGGTGCGGCCCCAGTCGACGTCCATCGTGTCGATGCCCTCGGGAGACTCATCGAGCTGGTGAACGACCCGAGTCAGCGACTCACCGCTGAACAGAGTCCCCCCGCCCCCCGGCTCGACTTTCGACCACAACACGAGCAACACCAGCGCATCATGCCGAGCCTCGAGCGTCGTCGAGTTGGAGGGCACGTCGATGTGCCAATACTGCTCGTAGCGGTACTCGGGCGTCAGCGGCGGACATGGAGGTGGCTGGTAGTCGCCATTGAGGATGAACTGCTCGCCCATCGTCCGCCGGTCGACATAGTGGCGCTGGCCTGCCAGGGTCCGCAGCGCCTCCCACAATTTGGGCGCGAACTCGGCGATGGGAAGGGCCCGCTGCGTATCGACGCTCAAGCTCGAATAGGGCCATTGGCTGGCGTCGAGCAGATCGAGCTGCGCCAGCGGGATCGACCCCCTCAGCTCCCCCCGATCCCGATACGTAGGCATCGGCTCCTTGTCGACGAGGGTACGGCGGGTCAGCTCGCGCATGCGCTCGGCCGGCAAACACCCCCGCAACACGAGATAGCCTCGCTCGATGAACTCCTCGACCTGGGAGGCAGAGAGTCCGTCGTCGGGATGATCGAGATCCGAGCCCATGAGGCGCCACGAGTCTACCGTGGGCGCGGGCGAGGCGCTCCTCGGAGCCGCGGAAAATCGACCGCGCGCGCAATCCATTCGAGGTGCGCCCGGACTTCTCGGTCACCGCTGGCCGGCCCATGTCGCGGCCACGCTCGAGGACGAACCGATGAAACTCCACACCCTGCCCCGCTCCCTTCGCTTCCACACCGCCATCGCCCTCGCCTCGCTGGCATTGCTCGGCTCCGCGTGCGACCCGACCGACGATGGTCTCGATCCCGCCGAGCTGCTCGAGGACGAGGACCTCGACGACGAGGCCCCGATCGAGACCTCCCTCGCCGCGCGCCCCGAAGCTCCGCCCGAGGATGCACGAGACGCAGGCAAAGCCAGCGCTCCCGGCTCGCTGACCACCACGTCGGGGCCCGTCGCCGCTCTCGGCTGGATCGAGGCCGTCTCCGAAGAGACCCCACCGGCCACCTGCGACGGCAACGGAGCCGCGATCTGGGTCGACTGCATGGGCAGCAACTGCGACGACGTGCAGATGTTCTGCGGCTCCCACTCCGGCACTCCCGGCACCCGCTCGTGGACCACATGGTTCTCCGAGGAAGGCACCAGCTGGCGCATCTGCCCCGGCACCGAGTACGTCACGGGCATCGCCTGCAAGGGCTACTGGTGCGACGACGTGTCGATCGAGTGCACGGACCTGGGCCTCAGCGCGCAGTCCTGCTGGTGGTCGAGCTACTTCAAATCCAACGACCCGATCTTCCAGGCCCCCAGCGGGCACCTGATCGCGGGCATGCAGTGCAAGGGCGCCTACTGCGACGAGATGCGCTACTTCACCTGCGAGGTCTAGGCCACGAGTGGATTTCACGACATGGCGACACCCTCGGAGCTTCCACGGGGCGCCGCTCTCCCGGCCTCGGGCCGTCAGTCGATGTCCAGGCTGTAGGTGACCACCATGTCTGCGCCGTCGAATGCGGGGAACTCCGTCTCCCAGATGGCCAGGCGCGAGCACTCGCGGACCCCGGTGTGATCGAGGCCGGGCGTGAGTTCGACCGTCACTCCCCGCACGTCGCCACTGGGCGCGACCTCGAAGAGCAGGTCGATGGACCCCGACTCGAGCGCACGGTCGTCGTAGCACGCCGACACGCTCACGCACTCCAGGACCTCCGTCGTCGCGCGATCCAACAGCTGCATCAACGCCTCGTTGTGGATCGTCTCTTCGCCGGCGTCCATGTTGGTCAGCCGAGTGCGCTCCGCAGCCAGCCCCGGCACGTCCGCATCGTCGGCCGGCTCGAAGGGCGGGACCTCGCTCTCGTCGTAGGGGCACTCGCCGAAATGCGGCAGCTCGATCCACCGCGTGTCCTCGTCCTCCACGCGCTCGAGCATCATGTCCGAGCCCTCCTCTCGCTCGACCATCGCAATCGCGTGGCCGTGTGCCCGGTGGGACTCCGACTCGGATGCAGGCGCGGGCTCGGGCTCCTTCTTCGAGCCCGCGCACGCCGCAAGCGCGAACGACAGAGCGAGGAGAGTGGACGATCGCAGTACGGCCGGACGGGGGCGCGGGGGCTGGGCCATGGGTGGTTAGTACCAAATGCTGCGGCGAGCCGACGTCTCGCGGCCACACGCCGTTTCACCGGGCCTCTGCGGGGGTTCACGTCGGCGAGTCTGCTGTACGATGGCTCGGCAGTGGCACGAGTGAAGAAAACGACCACCAAGAAGACGGCTGCCAAGAAGAAGACCGCCGCCAAGAAGAAGACCGCCGCCAAGAAGAAGACCGCCGCCAAGAAGAAGACCACCGCCAAGAAGAAGACCGCCGCCAAGAAGAAGACCGCCGCCAAGAAGAAGACCGCCGCCAAGAAGAAGACCGCCGCCAAGAAGAAGACCGCCGCCAAGAAGAAGACCGCCGCCAAGAAGAAGACCGCCGCCAAGAAGA
>JBCCHT010000082.1:0-17200 GCA_039028615.1 Myxococcota bacterium
ACGCCTATCGAGCGCTGGCGCAGCAGCGCCCCGACGCCTTCACCCCCAACCTCGCTACCGCGCTCAACAACCTCGGCGCGATGCTGGACGCGCTAGGACGGAGAGAGGAGGCGCTCACCGCCACCCAGGAGGCTGTCCACCTTCGCCGAGCGCTGGCGGAGCAGCGCCCCGACGCCTTCACCCCCAACCTCGCCAGGTCGTTCGGAGTCCTGGGCTCAGTCTTCATGTCTGCCAACCGGCACGCTGAAGCCCTCGACACATTCGCTCGAGGCCTCCGATTGGTACTTCCTTTCTACGAGAGATTTCCGACAGCATTTGCCGGTCTTTTACAGTTCCTCGCGAGAGGTATCCTCAAGGCAGCACAAGCAGGCAACCTCGCCATTGCCAAAGACCTTCGCCCACTAGTTGAATCGCTGAGCGATGCGACCACGGACTAACTCCTGACCTAACTCTCCGAATTCCGCACCTGCGCACCGATTTGCGCTGCCCCACCTTTTCCGATCTACTACCACCAACGATGGACGAGGCGCTCGGGACGGCGCCTCATGACCTTCCGACACTTCCGAACCGACGACCCGACCAACCCAGCGTCCGATAGCCACTCGCGCCTGCTCGAGCGGCTACTCATCCGCCACGCGGCCGAGGGTCTCGATGTCCTCGAGCTTCGTCGCCAGATGGGCAAGAACGGCTACGTGCCCACCGAGCATCGGTGGGAGAACGATGGCAATGGCGAAGACCTGACCGACGAGGACGGCAACGTCCTGCTGATCGCGGGTGTCCCTCCGGCCGACCTCGCTGCCGAACTCATCGACACGGCACGGCAGCACGTTGACGAGACGAACGAGCGCAAGAACTACCGCTTGGTCGCGCTACGCACGACCGAGGGCATCGACGGAGGCGAAGAGCAGGAGGAGGTGTTCCGTTTCCTGCTCCCGGCCACGATGTTCGGAGCGGTCGGCGACGGCACTCCGCCTTCGGAGTCACGCGAGCAGCACGATGCGTTGATGGCCGCCAACCATCAGCTCCAGCGCCAGAACGACATGCTGTTCCGAATGCTGATGGACGTCGTGCGCCAGTACCCAGTGGTGCTGGGCAAATCGACCGAGCTGCTCGAACAACTCGGTGACCAGCTCGGCGGCGGACGCCAGCAGGACTTGCAGCAAGTCCTCTCCATTCTCGAGTTCGAGTCCGGCCGTGACCAGCGCTGGATGGCGCACGACCGCGCGAAACAGCGAGCGGGGCATCGCGCCGACCTGCTGGGCAAGTCGGTCGCGGTGGCGGGGCCCGACCTGATGGTGCTCCTGCGCAAGCTCGTCGAAGAGCTGATGGCCGCGAGCAAGAACACCGCCAATGTCGATCCCAGCGCAGACGCGTCGACCCGTGAGCAGAGCCACCACCCCAACACCGTCAACGCCTCGGAGACTACCGTGAACCGAACCGCTCGCTACGCCGACCGTCTCAACCAGTTGCTCTCTCGTGTGCCCGCCCCGGGTATCGCGAAGGCTCGGAAGCTGCTCGACGAATACGAATGGGCCCTGCTCGAGGCGGCGCGACGAGCCGAGAGCGACGACGAGTTCGCAGCCATCATCGCCAAGCTCACCGAAGGCTGGACGGCGCAGGGCGAGGCCAAGACCGAGGCCCGGATGGCCGGGCTCATCGACGCCCTCGGTATGTCGTCCGCGATGGCCCTGGGCAAGCTCATCGAGGAGGTCCAGGCCGGCTGACGGCTGGCTCGGACTGCGTTCTTCAACACCACGAATCAGACGAGACACGACCATGAGTACGAACACCAATAGCGACGAACAGGACACCGTCGAGATCGACCCGCCCTATGTCTGCGAGACCTTCGGCGCCAGCGCGGCCGAGGAAACCCGCATGCAGAAGTGGCTGAATATCCAGGCCCGCAAGAGCTACCGCCTGGTCGACCGCGCTGTGCTGGCCAGCGGTGGCACGGACAAGCGAATCAGTTGCGTGATGGAGCGTCGGCCTGCTGCGACGCCGAGCGAGGGGGCAGCGTGATGGAAGCGTTGCATCAAGGGGCTTCGATCGCACTGTTGCTCGCGGGCGTCGCTGCGGCGCTGCTGGGCCTCTCCGCTCTTTGGTGGGTCGCAGGGCGCGTGCGGACCAGCGACGGAGAGCTGGCGCTCCAACGCGACCGCTACGAGCAGAGCAAGGTCCGTCGTCAGGAGCGAGTGAGGACCGAGCAGCAGCGGATCGAGCTCGTACGAGGGCTACTGCCTGCCGCGACCGCCTTGGTGGGGCACTGGCTTGGCAATCGCAGCGCACAGGCCGGGACCGGGTTGCCACCGTCTCTGCGGTTCGGCCGCGACGATGGGCCAACATTCGACCCACCGTCTCCTCGCCGCCCGCGACCTGAGCCCGAGCTGCCCGATGAGGGCCCGCCGAGCCTCAGTCGCCCACCCGCGGACGAGGAGACCCAGATCGAGCTCGACCTACCGTCGATGCTCGCGGCGCTCGAGGAGGCCGGCTTCGGCGATTGGATCGCCTCCGTCATGCGTGCGGCCAAGGCCTCGTCGACGGTCACGCTCACCCAGCCCAAATCCGAGACCGCCGACGCCGTGGCTGCGTGAGGCCATGACCGAGACTCGACTCCAACGAGCGATGGCCAAGGCCCAGGTTGCCCTCGAGGTCGACGCCGATGCGCCACGGACCTCGCCCGCTCGCGGTCGGGGTCTCGGTCTTCACGATTTCCTTCTGACCAGGCGGGTCGCCCTCGAAGCCGACCTTCCCTCAACCCTCGTCCATCGTTCCACCCGGCGACGAGGGCTGCCCGACCTGGTCGACCCTTCTTCTCTCGCGTTGCTCGAGCGGCTCCAGGCCGTCGCGAAGCAGCTGGCGCACGGCGGCACCGCGGAGCTGGTGCAGCGCGTGCGCGACTCGGGACATCGGCGACGGGCCAGGCTGCTCGAGAGCGGGAACGGGTCAGAAGGCGTGCCCAAGGTATGAGCAAGGAATCCCCTGCAGACGAGACTGTGTCGGCGGAGCCGACAGCGCGTCTGGAGTACGTCGACGTGGTGACGGGCGCCCCTGCGCCAGCGAGCGAACGGGGCACGCTGTCCACGGGCCGGGTGGTGGCGGACATCGATGGTGAGACCGTCGAGATCGATGAGGAGGATCTGCTCGGTCCGGGCACTGACTCCGATCCCCGGAAGCGTCGCTATCGCTTCGATCATGACAGCCCCGAGAACTACACGGGCCAAGCGAAAGCCAAGAAGGCCGCACGGGCGAGCAAGAAGGCGCCCAGGAAACAAGCGAGCAAGGTCGGGCTGCGCCGCACCTTCGACTCCGCGACCAAGGCAGCGGCTCAGTTCTACGAGAACAACGCTGACTACTTTGACCACGTCCACGACCCCTGGGATGGTCTGCGGGACTGGATGGATGGCATCGAAGTTCGGGTGGGGCGCTCGGCCAAGCACCGCAAGCTGTCCCAAACCTCCGCAGGCAAGCGCATCCTTCAGCAGAAGCATGCGGCGGCTGCGATTCGAGGTGCCCTTGCTTATCTGTTTCGCAAGGCGAAGGGGCGAAAGTGGGAGGACATCCCGTGGGACCAGGTTGATCGGCTCGGTGAGGCGCTCGAGCGGTACTACGAGGCGCCCACGAGCGGGTCCGGGCAGCCCACGATCTACTGGCAGCCCTTTGCCGGGACGGTCCGTGCCGAAGACCTCGATGCGATGACGCCCGAGCAGCGCGAGGCCGTTCGAGTCCAGGAAGCGACTCGGGAGATCGGGGAGCAACTCGAGGATCTGCGGGAGGCCTACAGCCGGGCCAAGGGTTGCCTACCTTCAGACGTTCGGCGAGTGATCACGCGGCGCATGGCCGAGTGGTCGAGGTGGGTGCAGGACCCGACCATGATCCCCAGCTATGCGTGTGAGCCCGATCCGAAGACTGCCGGCTACTTGTGCAACTACCCCTCGGTGGCGGGGGAACTCGCCGAGCTGAAGCGGTCATGCGAGGACGCCTACGACCCCGATTGGGCGGCGGCGCAGAGCAAGCAGGGGGCGGCTGGGTTTCCAGATACCAGGCATGGCGAAGACGAACTGCCACGAAAAGAGGTGGCCTCGGCCAAGGCCTGCTGCTCGAGCCGCACCAGCAAGCCGGCCACAGCCAAGGAGCCTCCGCGCAGCCGACGAAAACGCAGCGCCATCAAGCGCCCGAGGCAGAAGGCCGCGGAGCGTCGGGTTCGCCGACTCCAATGCTCGGCCGCTGCTGCGAAACACGAAGCCGAGACAATCGACACCCAGCCGTACCGGGACCGGGTCAAGGCCACGGCCGCAGCGATCAAAGAGGCAAGACGCCGCATCAAAGAGCAAGAACGCCAACTTGCGGCCATCGTGCGTGAGGCCGCCACAGTTACCCGTGACAAAGGCACGACGCCCAAGGAGCGCCAAAGTGCACGCCAGAGCGTAACGAAGGCGCGCTGCGAACTCCGCATCGCTCAGAGCGCCCTACGACAACGTCGACGAGATCACCAACGCGCTCAGACCGAACTGAGCCGCGCCATCGCCCGGGTCAAACGCCGCGAGGCCGTGGCCGATAAACGTCAACGCGCAGTTGCCCGTGCGAGGGCCGAGGCCAGCGCTCTGAAACCCGGCAACTCGTGATCGGCAGCCGATGCGACTGACGGAAGACGACGAGATGTGGGTCGGCGTCGACGACTACTGGTCGTCGCGCGTCATCTCGCCTGCGCTGCTCGACGCCGCCCGTGGTGATCGCTCCCTGTGGCCAGACATGGCCGCGAGGATCTCCAGCTTCGATGCCAACGCGTTGGTCGGTGCACGAGCCTGGGCCGCAGCGGAACGCACCTCGATGCTCTTCCAGGGCACGGGAGCACTCGGGCTGCCCGCGAACGCACTGGCCGACGTAGCGCAAGCGCTGGGGCCTCTGGTGATGGCCCCACCCGAGGACGTCGGCGCCCTCTTCGAGACGCTCGCACGAACCGGAGTCGGAGTGGTGGTCGACGCGCTGGGGGCCATCCCGATCGTGGGCGTCATTGCCAAAGCGATCGGCGCGATGGGCCTGTTCGCGTGGGACATTTCCAAGCGAAGCCAGCAGGAGGCGCAGGAACGGCTGCCGCCCCCCCAGGTGTACAACCGAAACACCGAGGAGTACGTGATGAACACGCAGCTCCTGCCCGCGCTTTCGACCAACGACTGGACCGGCCTGTTCCTACCGCGCATCGCCAACGAACGACGAGTTCGCGAGATCGAGACTGGTTGGCTCCTCGACTCCCCAAGCGGGGGGCCCGGGCTGGGCTTCATCCCCGGCACCCAGCAGATCAGCAGCGCGACCCAAGCGTTGTGGCACAAAAAGTCGAGTCGCCCCGGAGGCTCACTCGCGTCTCACCAGGACATCGGTGACTTCTTCCCCGGGCCCGCTCAGCTGATGACGGCCATCGATCAGCAGGTGCAGCGCCCAGGCGCCGAAATGTGGGCCGTCGATCCATCGCGAGTGCGCAGGGCTTGGCGTGACTACGTCGATGCCACCAGGACTTTCGCGTACGAGCTGTACGTCGGCCATGGCCTCGCCGGCTCGGGGCTCCAGGCGCTCAACGAAGAACACCGTCGCCTCATCGTGCAGCAACTCGTCGCCCCGCTGCACGTATCGCGAATCGGCGACGAGCTCCATCGCGGCATCTTGTCCGCCAACTCCTGGACGCCGAAGAACCCTCCCGACGATATCGCGGAAGCCTTCGTCGATCCGTGGTGCGACCGGATGCAGCAGCGACAGGACCACTACCTGGGGACCATCGCGGTAGCCTACGCCGATCCTCGCAGCGTGGCATTCGGGGCCAACGCGAGGCTCCGAGACAAGCTGATGAGGATGCGCAAGCTCCTGCTGGAGAGCCCTGCCCGCTACGACGTCGACCAACGAGACGTCATCGACAGCGAGTACCGCAGAGCGCTGTTTGAATCGACTGCAGGTGGTCAGTTCAAGGCCCCTGATCAGGCTTCGCCCGGAAACGTGCCGGGCCTCGATGGCGACGACACGGAACCCGAGCCTCCACGACCGCCTCAGGGCGGTCCACCGCTCCAGGTGTACGTGGCGGAGTTGACCGATGGAGGCAGTGGCGGGCTCTTGCTCGGGCTGGGCCTGCTCGGGTTGCTATGGGCGGCGCAGCGGGGCCTCAAGCGCCATCGGTGAGACAGAAGGTCAGCCGCTCCCACAAGAACCCCACGTCCTCGGGGTTCTTCATCACCTGGTCGAGATCGGTCGGCCACGGATCGACCTCGTTCGCGATGTCGATGCACTCCGACACACAGAGCTGGTGTAGGTCGTCCTGAGTGAGCGCCTGGTCGTCGCCGCGGGCGTACTGCTCGTCGCGGCAGCTCGAGTAGCAACGCAGCCAGTCTGCGCAGGTGGTCTCGGGTGGGGGCTCTTCGTCGCAAGCGCCGAGGCCGAGCAGTACGCCGAGAGCGAGTCCGATGAGGGGGCGCATCCGCTGGGAGCCTACCCGAGGTGACGAGCCGCCCGGAAGCTCATCGGAGCTCGAGTTCGTCCGCCGAGCCTTTCCGGGACGATATCCGAGCCCTTTACTCATGACCGCCCACAGACAACTCGGGCGACTCCTCATCGTCGGCGACGAAAACTGAGTGGCGTCCCGCCGGTTCCGGGGTAAACCTGATGTGTGCCCCCTTGGGCTCAAGTAGTAGGTCGACACCAAAGCCCAAAAAGACGGCAGTAACTGTCGCGACACCTACAAACGTTATAAAGACGGCCAGCAGTTGGTACCGCAGTGCGGTCCGTAACGATGTATGATTGAGATTCTCCATAACCCCTCCTTGTTTGCTATGCGATAAGCGAGATGATCTTTGCGCTACGCTTGCGGCCGGGCGCGAACGGTGCACGCAATGTGAAATGTCGCGCTTGCGTGTAGCCCTTGGGCGCCAATGGCATCTTTTGGTACGCAATCGCAACGTTGATGAGGCCGGCCTCCCCAAGGGCGGCCAACCCTCTCTGCACGGTATCAGGCGAGACGCCATACCAGTCGGGCCCCCGCTCCACGGGTAGCTTAAAACCATCGGATAGACTGAGCGCGATGAGAAACGCGACCTTCGCTGGCATCTTCAACCGCTGAGCCCAACCTTCCTCCCAGTACTCGTACGGCAGCTTGAAATACGACTCACGCTTGTCCTTAGGATGCTTGTAGGGAGCCGCGGTGCCACCCTCGTCGAGCAAAGTAATCTGACACCGACCACGATGGCGTTTGCGTTGAATGAGGCGAGCGTCTTCGAGTCGCTTCAGAACCTTCGAAACGGCGGACGCCGAACTCTTGGCCCCGCGCCCATCAGGCAACCCCAGCGCCCGTGCCCAGGCACTCGCTGCCAGGGTTACATCGTACGGCTCCGCGCTCGCCGCGGCGTGCACGAGGAGGTATTGATCAAGTCCTCGTTCGTCACCACGACGAACAAGACCTGCGAGCGGCCCGGGAATGCGCTTGGCGCTCTTGCCCTGTTGTAGGAACGACCGCCGGATCGGCACGAAGCGCCGCTTGGAGCGCTTCAGGAGCGCGTCTATGGTCTCCTGCTGAGTCACCGCTGGTGGTCTGTTGTCCATGACGTTCAACTTGACCGGAGATAGACGGATTGTCGAACTTTGCATCACCGTGTAAGTCAGCTCTGAGTTACCGTTTCAGCGGCACCTTTACTAGTTCCGTTTAAGTTCCAAGTGCAAGATCCCTGTGCAAGAACCAAGTACTAGACCCAGTTCGCATCTCAACCAACAAGCGACGAAGACAGGCCTGCCCAGCGGGGGGTCGATTGGGGCTCGGCCGCAAGCGCTCACTTTGTACCTGAGGCAAAAAAAACTTCCGCCGTGCCCTGGAGGAAGCCGCCCCCGAGTTCGCTTCCCTGGTCGCAGAACAACCCCCCGGGTTCGATTTCGACCTCTGGTGGGCCCCAAACCGCGGTGCTACGCCTGGGACCAGTGGTGGAGACAACGGATACGGTGGAGGTACATCGACCGGAGCAGGTGGGCGTAGAACCGCTTTCGGTGGACTTCGAGGCCATGGAGCTGTGGGTTCACGGCGGTCGATCGCTGTTCTCGCGGGGCGAGCTACCCACCATGCGACAGGCGATGACCGCAGCTCGCCGAGTGCTCCTGCAAATGTCGATGACACGCCAGCGAGGCAACATCAGCGCGGTGGCGCGAGCGCTGGGGATGAGTCGTCGAGCGGTTCGGGAGCACCTCAAGAAAACGGGCCTGTACGAACGCGACCCGGCAAGCTCGCCTCTCTCCGAGTTTGCCGCTCCGTCACACGATCATCAACGTGAAGCTTGCAGCACCGATTGCCAGCCCTGCGGCCAAGAGCACGCTCAGCCAAATCCACCGTTGGCGACCCCGAACCTCGTGAGCCCCGTCTGCTCGCGAGGATCGTAGCGTCTCGAGCAGGGCCTCCATCCCGTGGAATCGCTTGCTCGGATCGAAGGCCAGGCCCTTGCGCAACGCAACGACCCATCCGAGTCCGGGAGCGACCCCTTCCGGCCACTCCACCCGGCCCCTTCGCATGGCATCCAACATCTCTGGCGCAGTGTCGCCGCCGAAGGGTCGCATCCCGAACAGAGCTTCCCATGCCGTCACGCAGAAACCGAACTGGTCGCAGGCCGGGTTGATCTGGGCGCTGGAGAACTGCTCGGGCGCCATGTAGGCGGGCGTTCCGACGACCGATCCGGGTCGGGTCAGCGTGCCCTGCTCGAACGCTGCGAACGGCACAACGCCTGCCATGGTCTCGGCGTCGCTCTTGGGCTCTTCGCGGCCCTGAACCCGAACCAAGCCGAAGTCCGCGACGCGGACGCGCCCGTCGTCACCAATCAAGACGTTGCTGGGCTTGAAATCTCGATGCACGAGGCCAGCCCGATGAGCGGCGGCTAAGCCCTCCCCTGCTTGCAGCAGCAGATCATGCACAACCTCGAGGCGACCTGGCCGACCCAACGGGTGCTGCCTCAGCCAGTCCCGCAAGGTCTGCCCTTCCACGAACTCCATGGCGACGAAGAGCCGCCCGTCGTGCACTCCCACATCGAATACCGCCACGACGTTGGGATGGGACAAGCGAGCCAGCGCCTGAGCCTCCCGAATCAAACGAGGGTCGTAGCCGGGGTTCTGCCCCTCGTGCAGCACCTTGAGTGCAACCCGGCGATCCAGTCGCGGATCGTAGGCCGCATACACCTGACCCATTCCCCCGGACCCGATGCACCGGAGCACGAGGAATCGGCCGACCGTTTCACCCGGCCGTATGCGAAGAACGGCCCCGTCGGTTCTACCCTCGGGGCACGCTCGAGCAGTCCGAGTCGTCTCGAACACAGAATCCAACGGGTCCATCCTTGCCTAGGTGGTTGTGAGGGCCGGGCCAAACGACGCGTTTTCACTTCCAGGCTAGGGGAACACTGAGACAGATGGCTCCGATCCTTCCACGAGCGGGAACCGCATCTCGGAGTTCGACCGAGGACCGTCCTTTGGCGTCCGAACCTCGGCCAGGTCCCTGCGCACGCGCCTACGAGTCGTCCTCAGGAGTGCGGCCACCTGCGAGATGTTGTCCCCTTGGGATTGCCACACACGAACGACGATCAGTCGCTCGGCAGCACGAAGGAGCTCGAGCAACGAAGACCGTTCGAACCGCGACGCGATCCTCTCGACCCTTCGGCCGATCTCGGCCCACTGCTCCGAGAAACTCGGCTCGAGGACTGGTTCAGATGTGCCCGGATCGTTGTGGCTGGTCGTGTACTGGTTGGTCATGGAAGTACCGCAGAGCAAGCGGCGTTCCGGCGATCGAGACCAACAGAATTCAGTAGGTTGAGAGAAGAACGAGCCTGGCGGTTGTGCCCGATGGCACAGGAGCTGCGCCCTCGAGTACGACACGTTGGATCGTCGCAGCCCAGCGGAAGCGGTACCGTAACGCCCAGTTCGCCAAGTCGCTACGGAACGTCGGCGCCCGGGACATCCACGGAGCCGTCGATCTCGGGCCGCAGGTCGCCATCGATGTCGACCACCGGATCGCCTTGCTGCCAGCGCCCGGCGTTGACCAGAGCCGCAGGCACCAAGCCCAGGTGGAAGTCGCCCCCCGCGAAGTCGGAGAACCAGCCGGTGTCCATAGGGCCCAGCGCGGTATTGGAGCCGCCGAGGTCAGCCTCGGTTGCGCTGTCGTCCACCGTCGCGCCGCTGCACTGGAGTTCGGGGTCGTTCGTGCGCGCCACGAGAACCGAGTTGCGGATCTCTACGGTGGAGCCGCCATCGCAGGTCAGGGCTGCCGCGGAGCCGAAGCCGCTGCCAAGGGTGGAGTAGAGCACGGTAGCCGTCGTGCCCACGAGTTCAACGCTGGTGCGATCGTTGACGTCTCCGCCGAGGAACGCGTTGCGTGTGACCAGTTCGGCGCTGGCCTCGGCCACGATCGCTCCACCTGCATTGCCGACGATCCGACTACGATCGAGCCAGACTCGGCCCCCGACGACCCGGAGTGCTGGATTGTTGGTGGCGTCGTTGCCCGAGAGCGTCAATCCGTCGAGGAGCACCGTGGCATCCCCGACGTCGAGCTGCGACTCGCTCGACAGCCCCGGCGGCCGCCACGTCGGCTGACCGCCGTCAGCCGCTCGGAATGCAACGACGTTGCCACCGCTCAGGGTCACGGCTTCGTCGTACACGCCGCCGTGCACGACAATCGTGCCCTCCGCCCCAACCTCGAAGCTGTCCAAGGCAGCCATCAGCGAGCCGAAATCCTGCCCCGGGCCGACGTGCACCACCGCGTCGGGTGGGAGGCAGGCTCCCGTGAAGAGGTTGCAGGCCGCCTCGCCGCACTGTGCGTGGGCGGTACATGCAACGCAGGAGTTGGCTTCATCGTCGCAGACGGGCGTCTCTCCTTCGCATGCATCCGGGGTTGCGCCAGTGCACTCAACACATTGGTCGTCGAGGCACACAGGCAGGCTCGAATCGGCCGATGCACATGCCGCGTTGGGGTCGTCGGTGGCACCGCACGCAACGCATTCGCCTGACGCAGGCACGCAGAACGGGGCGTCCTCGTTCATGCAGTCCGTGTTCTCGGTGCACGGCCGCGAGCCGGTCGTGGTCGGCTCGTCCGTCTCCTCGCTGCCCTCGGAGCCGGAGCCCAAAGTTGCCTCGGAGGTCGTGCCGCCCGTCGTGCCTCCGTCGACGCAGCTCGGGTCTTCAGACAGCGACAGACCCCCGCCGCACGGACTGTAGCAGGCGTCGTCCTCTGGACGCTGCTCTACGCAGCCATCGCGGCCAGGTGTCGACCCACAGGTACCGCGAGCGCAATACGAACGAGAGCCGTCCGAGTAGCGAATGGCACACCAGGCATCGCCATCCTGATTCGCACAATGGTCGGCATTCAGGACGGACTGGGCCTCCGGGGCACACGAAACGGCCAGACCCAGCGCGAAACCAGCGGAGGCAAAGATCGGGGTACGAGGCATGATCAGAAGCGTCCCTGGATGCGTAGACCGGTGAGCCTGGGGCCAACCGAGGGTCCGACCGAGACCCGGGCTGGGCGATGACGTAGCACGGCTAGGTCGATCGCGAGCATGGTGGCTCCGACGGCCACTCCTGCAACGCCCACACCCACCCAGGCGCGGCCTTGCGGGCCGAAGTCGTGGCGGATCTCGCGTTCCTCGTCGCTTGGATCGGAACTGAGAACGTCGCCACGACGGACGCGGCTGATGCCGAAACCGAGGCCTCCGAGGCCTCCGGCCGCAACGATCATCCCGGTGATGCCGACGGGGCCGATCGGTGGCCGACGGTGATTGGGCTGCTCGGAGGGTCTCGTTGGAGAAACGTCCGAGCTTGGCTCGGGTTCATCTCGAGGAGTCGTGCCCGGTTCGGGCTCGGCCGGCGGTGGTTCGTCCAGTTGCTCGAGGGCCGCGGGCAGTCGCTCGAGCACGGCTTCGCTCACCCCCGAGTCGATGCATGGACACTCAATGCTCTCGAGCATCTGCGGTTTCTCCCCCGGGCGCCGGGTCTCGATGTCGATGCGGTAGATCGAGGCCTCATAGTCGACCCAGGAGAGCGTGACCACGATCGTTGGAGCGGCCGCTTCCTCGGTCACACCGACGTCGTGAACACCTTTGAGGGCTCCGACTCCATCTTCGCGAACGTACGCTGCGGTCTCCTCGGCAGCGGAGGCATCCTGATGCCGAAGGAGCGGTGTGGGGTCGACCTCCAGTGCCACCTGCTCAGGGCTTGCCGCGAGAGTCAGAGCGGCGGCAAAGAGAGACGGGATCATGGCTGCCCTCGATCGAGTTGGCGGTCGCAGTGAACGGCCATGCGCCGGGCTTCGGGGTCGGCCGAAGCTTCGCCCAGCTTCACGCAGTCGTTGAACCGTCCGAGTTCGGAGAGAGCCTTGATCCGCATTCGTGTGTAGGCCACCGGGTCGTCCCAGCAGCGGCGCGTTCTGGTCAGCTCAGCGACTTGCCGCCATTGTCGCGCTTTCCGAGCCGCGGACGCTCGCTCGAGGGTCTCAGGGCAGGGATCGACCTCCCTCGGCACGGATGCCGAATGAGGCTGGGACCTACGCTTGGATCGGCGAGGGCGTGACGGCGGTGCGGCCTCTGTGGGCGGAGGAATAACCACAGGCTCCGTAGCGGGCGTGACCGGCTCCGCAGGAGCAGGGGGGTTTCGAGGGGGCTGTTCGGTATTGAAACCGGCGGTGGGCTGTCGCGAGGGTTCTGCGGCAGCGCGGGGTGACGTCACGGGACTCTCCGCCAACTCAACGCCCACACCTCGCTCCTCGCTCCCGCTCCGCGAGTGCAACCACCACCCGAGGGCCCCCGCTGCAACTACGACCGCCACGCTCACGATGAGAAGCACACGTCGCCGTGGCCTCGCCAAATCGATCGAGTGTCGATCGAACGGCTTCGTCGTGACCAGGGAGTCGACGCTGGCCTCGTTCGCCGCAACCGCCTGCTCGCCGCTCTCGACCGCGGCGGTCATCACCACGAGCTGCTCGTCGAGCCGCCGCACGACCTCATCCATCGTGGGTCGTCGCTGAGGCTCGGTCGCGACGCAAGCATCCACGAGCTCGGCCAGGGCCAGCGGCACCGCGTCGTACACTCGAGTATCGATCCGCGGAGGCCGTAGCTGTCCTTGGCCCTGCAGCTCGATGAACGTGGCGTCATCGCATCGCCCGGGTGCCACCCCCGTGAGCATGTGGACGAGCATCACGCCAAACGCGTAGACATCCATTGCCGCACGGGCTGGCTCGGCTCGAGCTTGCTCCGGGGCCATGAAATGAGGCGTACCCGGGACCTCGTTCATCCGGGTCAACCGCTGCTGGCCGTCCGAAGGACCTCGAGGCGCCGCGATCTCGCTGGCATGGCTGAGATCGATGAGCACCGCGTTCCCGTCTGCGACGAGCACGTTCATCGGCGTCACGTCGCGATGAGCAATGCCTCTGCGATGCAGAGCTTGAACCGCCCCCGCCACCTGCCGTGCGAGCCGCGTCGCCTCCGGCGGCGGCAACGGGCCGCGGGCGAGCCGACTCCCCAGATCGCGCCCCGGCACCAACTCCATCACCAAGAACGGCCACGCGAAGTCGTGCAGCCGTCCGCCGTCGAGATAGTCGACGAGGTTGCGGTGTGGTTCGACGCACCGCCCCAGGTCGAGTTCCTGCAGGAATCGTTGCTCCCGCTCGGGTCGGCCCAGGTAGCGCGGAACGATGAGCTTGAGCGCGACCTCGCGCCCGAGCCGGAGGTCACGGGCCCGGAACACTTGCCCCATGCCCCCCGAACCGAGAGTCCCGAGCAGTTCGAAGCGTCGGTCGAGCACCTGGCCCACTGACGGCAACACCGGTCTGGCTGCTTTCTGAGCGGCGCTCACGACGGACTCTCCTCTTCGGGTGTGTCAGCCTCTGCCGCCTCGCTCTCACCGACTGCGGGTAGGTGCCGTACTCCGGCCGACGGATCAAGCGCGAAACGTCGTCGCCGTCGCTGAACCAGAGGAGCGTTGGGCTCGGGCCCTGTGGAGGCAGGATCGAAGCGTTGGGTTGGAACCTCATCATCGGGGTGCAGCCACGGTGATGCCCCTGGCTCCCCCGCCTCGAGTTCCTGCTCCCGTGAAATCTTCACCGTCATGCGGGCCGACTCTGGTGGAGCTGCGGGCAGGCCCTGCGGAACCTCGACACTGCGAGTCTCCCCATCATCGAGCAACGCCTCCGCAGCCTCCTCGATCTTCGTCATTCCCGAGCGTGGCTTGCCGACGAAGCGCCGATACAGCTCGGAGAGTACCCGCGTACCCTTCCGATAGCCCGGCCATGCGTCGATGAGCGTCAACGCATCGTCGGCAGTCGCGATGCGCCGCTCGAGGGCAGGCTCGAGGCCCATGCTTCGGAGCTTCTCGAGCGCGGCCGGCACGTCTTCACGCGAAAGTCCGGGCGGAGGTGCGTCGAGGATCCGCTGGAGTTCCCCCACCGAAGTCACCTCGCGCGGAGCCTCGCCTGCCAGCATGAAGTGCAGCACCCCGGCCGCACCGTAGATGTCGCTCTCGAAGCACGCCTCGCCGCGAGCCTGCTCGGGAGCGATGTACTTGAGCGTCCCGAATGCCTCGTCCGAAAGGTCCGCCTCGTAGCGAGCGATCCCAAAGTCGGTCAGGAACACCTCGCCCTCGGACGAGATCAGCACGTTGCTCGGCGTCACGTCGCGATGGATGACACCTCGGGGCTTCCCGGCCACCGTCCGATTGTGGGCATGCCGCAGCGCCTCGAAGACCTCCCCTATCACATAGCCCACCGCAGCCAGAGGCAGGCGCTCTCCCTCGTCCGCCAGTGCCCGACAGAACCTCGCCAGGTCGATCCCATCGACGAACTCCATCACCAGGTACAGGTGCCCGTGCGCTTCGCCGAAGTCCTGCATCGGCACGATTCGGCCGTGTCGCAAGCTCGCGCCGATCTGCGCCTCGCGGAAGAAACGGCGCCGATAGCCGTCGTCCAACGCGAGCCGAGGCCGGAGAATCTTGAGCACACACGGTTTCGCCAGGCCCTGCTTGTTGGCCAGCCACACCTCGCCCATGCCGCCGCTACCGATGAACTCGAGGGGCCGATACTGCCCAAGCTCGCGGGGCACGCTGGGTTCGACTTGCATCGCGTCTCGGTCCGTCATCGGGGGCCTACCACGACTCCGAAGCAAGCCGAGCGCCGGATCGCGAACTCAATGAACCCGCGAACTTGGCGATCTCAGACGCAGGCGGTTGTTCCCCCGGGCGCAGCGATTGGTCCCAAGGGCACAGGTGGCCGACTCGAGCTGCCGACTGAAGCGTGCCCGGTCGTCCGGCTGGTCTCTTGATCGGTGGTCAGCGACGGCCCGCCATCGACACGAACTCGGCGCGCGCTGGGTTCCGGCGTGCTATCCCCCGCCCCAGATATGTCCACGGAAGGACTCGAGTCCGAGCTCATCACCCCGGTCACCCAGACCATCCCTCGCCACGGCCGGTCACGCTATGTGCGGCGGCCAGGACGGATTAAGCTACGCGTGCTGGATGGGCCCGCGGCGGGCTCGGAGACGGTGGTCGATCGGACGCGGTTGCGAGTCGGTCGTGGGCCGACGGCCGATGTGCGGATCGACCATCACTCGTTGAGCGGGCTGCACTTCGAGCTTCGACTTGGGCGGCAGGGTGTGGAGCTGTTCGACCTGGCCAGCAAGAACGGGACCGTGCTGCTGGGGCGACGCGTCTACCATGCGCACGTTCATCCTGGCGACGTGATCGTGGCGGGGGACTGCCGGATTGAGTTGGTGGAGACCGGTGAAGTCGACGTCGAGCAGAGCATGGAGGCTCGGGAAGACGGGTTGCTCGGGATCAGTGAGCCCATGCGCGAGATGTTCGCCGTGCTCGACAAGGTCGCGCCGCGCGAGCTGCCCGTGTTGGTCATGGGGGAGACTGGGACTGGTAAGGATGTCGTGTGCCGAGCGCTGTACCGGAGGTCGCGACGGGCCGAGGGTCCATATCAGGTGCTCGACTGCGGTGCGATTGCGCCGAGCTTGGCTGAGTCTGCGCTGTTCGGGCATCGAAAGGGGGCGTTCACGGGGGCCGAGGAGGACCGCGTGGGAGTGTTCGAGCTCGCCCACCGAGGGACCTTGCTGATCGATGAGGTTGGCGAGCTGCCGTTGCCGTTGCAGGCCAAGCTGCTTCGGGCACTCGAGTCGAAGGAGATCGTGCGGGTCGGCGAGCTGACGCCGCGCAAAGTGGACGTGCGCGTCGTAGCGGCGACCCACCGTGACCTGCGGACGATGATCGACGAGGGCAAGTTCCGCGAGGATCTCTACTTTCGGCTCGCGCGCTTCGTGATCGAACTGCCGCCGCTGCGAGAGCGTGGAGCTGAAGAAATCGGCCATCTGTCGCGGAACTTCATCAATGAGATCGTCGAACGGGATGGTGTCTCGGTCGAGCTGAGCCGCGAGGCTATGCTCGCCCTCGTGAAGCACTCGTGGCCCGGCAACGTTCGGGAGCTACGAAACGTGCTCGAGCAGGCGGCCGTGCTATGCGAGCGCGGCGAGATTCGGGCCGCGGACCTGGCCTTGGGGGCCTACGAGCCCCGCCGGCTCAAGCTCGGCCAGATGCTTCGCTTGGGCGCCTACGAGGACGTTCACGCCGAAGTCGACCGCTGGCTTCTCCGCCGCGCCCTCGATGACGCCAACGGGAACCTGAGCGAGGCCGCCCGTGGGCTCTCGATCGGCCGCAAGAAGCTGACCAACCGACTGACGGAGCTGGGGCTGTATTGACTGCGTTTCGCCTCTCCGGCGCGACTCTGCTTCGGGCCTCGAGACGCGACAGGCGACGCAACTCAACCGCTTCGAACTTGGGCGATGATCTGTGCGACTTGCTCCGCGTGTTCGTGTTGGCCGAGCGTGAGGAGCCCCTGGTGGGAGCGTTCGAGAATCGCCAGCCCACTTGGACGATCGCCGGCTGCGGCGAGGAGCTGGCCGAAGTCGATTCCGACAAAAATGATACCTTCGAGGCGTTGGAGTTCGAGATTTAGCTCGTACGCCGTACGAAAGTAGTGGAAGGCCTGCTTCCAGTCTTCCGTCTGCACCGCCAGCTGCCCCAGGTTCCACAGCGCGTGCGCCCTGCCGTCCATGTCGCCCAACTGCTCGTTGATGGCAAGCCGTTGTCGATGAAGGTCGAGGGCCTCGTCCACCTGTCCTTTGCTCCGCAGGATGCGTGCGATGTCGCCGAGGGTGACGGCCCG
>JBCCHT010000083.1:0-14593 GCA_039028615.1 Myxococcota bacterium
AGTCGCTACAAGCACTCACGGCTGCCAATTCACCGACGAGCACGTCCGGGGTAGGCGTCCGCCGTCAACAGGGCCCCCCACCCCCTCATCGAAGCCGAAGCTGCCCGTGTCCCCACAGCCCGTGTCCCCACACCACGAGCTCGCCGGTTCACACGACCCACCCCAGGCGGCAACCCCAGCATCCACCATCTCTCGGAACGACCGACTCCTTCTGCCGACCACCAATTGGCAGCGGCAGTGCGTACCAGAAGCTCACCAATGCTTCGACGTCGAGTCGCGGGGGGCACCCGCGTAGGCGGAAGGGGCCCCCGGTCGCGCGCAGGAGGTGACTATGAGTCGCTACAAGCACTCACGGCTGCCAATTCACCGACGAGCACGTCCGGGGTAGGCGTCCGCCGTCAACAGGGCCCCCCACCCCCTCATCGAAGCCGAAGGTGCCCGTGTCCCCACAGCCCCGTGTATCCACAGCGCATGGCCCCACAGCCCGCTCCCAAGCTGACCCGCAGCCGCCCCACTGCACGCCCACGGAGACCTCGTCAGCTACCGAAACGCCGCCAACGCCGTCTCGTGAAGCAGCCCGTTGCTGCTGATCAAACTGCCCGTGTAGATCGAGCGCTCACCACCGACGGTGGTCGCTTTGCCCCCGGCTTCCTCGACGATGATCTGCAGCGGCGCAATGTCCCAGGGCATGACGATCGGATCCAGCCCGATCTCGCCGCACCCCTCCGCCACCAGCATGTGCTGATAGAAATCACCGACCCCCCGCTGCCGCCAGCTTTGCTCGAGCAGCGCCGGAACCTTCTTCGTGTTCGGCACCGCCTCCGCCCCCGCCAGGCTCGCGTGGAAGATCTGCGCATCTTCGATCGCCTTGACCTGGGAGACGCGAAGTCGCCGAGTCCCCGACCACGCGCCTTGCCCCCGCGACGCGTGCCAGCGCTCATGCAGCGCGGGCGCGCTCACCAGCCCGGCCACGATTTCGCCCTCGTCCTCGATGGCAAGCAACGTCGCATAGATGGCCAGGCCTCGGGCGAAGTTCGCCGTGGCATCGATGGGGTCGACGATCAGCCGCACGCCGCCCGCACCCTTGTGCTCGCCGTGCTCCTCGCCGAACACACCGAGCCCCGGCTCGCGCTGGGCCACGATGTCTCGAATCGCAGACTCGACCTCGAGGTCGGCCTTGGTCACCAGGCTCCGGTCCGGCTTGCGCTCGACCGGCAGGTCGGACGCACGAAAGTAGCCGAGGGAAATCTGATCGGCCCGGTCGGCCAAGTCGTGCAGCAGGGGTAGCCAGTCTCGGCTCGTCATGTCGGCTCCGAGGGTGAGGGACAACGAGGTTCGTGTCGAGCCCTCGGGGCCAAAGCGGCGATCTGCGGGGGTTAGAGCTCACCCCGCTAGTCGCCGTCGGCTCGGGTGGCGCGGGACGACTCGGCGTCGGCGACGAGGCGCTCGCTGACCTCCCACAGGCGCAGGGCGGCGTCGTCGTCGAGCGCGATCGCGGTAGCTTGGGCGGCGCGAGACTTGGCGTAGTAGCCCCCGTTGTCGAGGTCGGACAGCGGTGCGGTGGCACAATGCAAGGAGGTCCGGGCACCCTTTTCTTCGTTGATCATGAAGGGCCGGAACAGACCGATCATGGTGCCCATGAAGCCCTTGACGTCACCGTTGCGGGCGAAGCCCGTCCGCACCACGCCGGGGTGCACCGCGAACGAGGAGATGCCTTTGTCTGCGTAGCGCCGCACGAGCTCGCGCGTGAAGTAGATGTTGGCGAGCTTCGAGCGGCAGTACACTCCCATCGCCGAGTAGCCGTTGTTGCTCTGCAGGTCGTCCCACTCGAGGCCCTTGCCCGCCCCCTTGTGCGCGTCGGAGGAGAGGTTGACGATGCGCGACGGGCCGCACTCGATCAGCCGATCGAGGAGCAACGAGGTGAGCAAGAAGTGTCCGAGGTGATTGACGCCGAAGGTCATCTCGAACCCTTCGCTCGTCTCGCGTCGCTCGGAGAGCATCAGCCCCGCGTTGTTGACGAGCAGCTGCAGCTTCGGGTGCCGGGAGAGCATCACTTCGGCGCAGTCGTGGATCGACGAGAAGTTCGACAGGTCGAGGCGCTCACAGGTCGCGTCGTCGCGCCCGGCGAGCTGCTTGATCTCCGCCAGCGCTTCCGCGCCCGCTTCGGGATTCCGCGACGTGATCACGACGCGGTAGCCCTTCTTCAGCAATCCCACTGCGGTCTGCTTGCCGATGCCGGAGTTGCCGCCCGTGACGAGGGCGACTTTGGTCTCGCTGACGCTCATGGCCCTAGTGTCGGACAATTGAGAGGCGCGGTCCTGGCGGCGATTTTAGCAAGCCGTTGGGCCGGTTTGTTATTGAAGAAATTTGTGTATTGAAGACACACTTTTTTTCTTGTGCTGAGGTGCGGTCTCAGGGTAAACAAGAATCCAACGACGTTGGAGCGAGTGCCAGCGCTGAATCGCTGAAATGGCACTAGTGAGGGGGGGTCCTTGTGGTGCCTCGCGCTCGGCCGGCGGTCTCGAACGAAGGAGAGGTGACGAAGGGCTGACGAAGATCGACTGCGGACGAGGGTGAGACGGCATGTAGGGGTGTCCGTCGATTGGTGTCCGCTGAGTCGTTGTTGCCACGCGCAGGCCCCAGGAGGCCGCGCATCAGGGGACTTTGGTCGACAACTGACACTCAATGAGTCGAGACGATTCGCCAGACCATCATCATCGCGCTCCCAGACCGCATTCGCGGCCAAACCGAACCCACTGTCGAAGTGGTTTCGTCTGGACGCACCGGCGCGCTTCGTGGGGGCGCGCGTCGGTGCGTCACCTTTTGGTTCTACGGGCCCCCTACCTGGCCCGAGATGGCGTGCGTTCATGAACAGAGCGTAATGCACGATGTCAGGCTTCAACTGGTTGCCGCCCCATCCGCCACCGCGGTTCAATGTCAGACGTGGTGAGAGGTCGAAACCGGTGGCGCACGCGAGCGATCGAAGCGTGGCGCAAGTGGACGACACCTTCTCCCAAAGTGACGGACCCGTCCGTCCGCTGGCGCGCTCAACTACTGGCTTCCCTCACCCTCGCGGGCACGTTGCTCGTGCTGATCATCTTGGCCTTGGCGATCGTCGCCGGGCCCGCGATGACCGGACCGGCGTGGTGGGTGTGGGTGCTGTCGTTCGGGCTGTGGGTCAGTAGCTACACCCTCGCCCGTTCTCCGATGTGGCGCCTCGGGGCCTGGTTGGCGGTGATCACCATCGGCGGCCCGGCGGTGATCGACATCGCCATGCGCCACAACGTGTTCCTCGTGGTGTTCATCGGCTTGGCGATCACCTTGGCCGGCATGGTGCTGCGCAAGCGCGACACCTTGGCCCTGGTGGGCATCGCTCTCGTGGGCACCTGGACGATGCCGCTGTGGAGCCAAGGCCCCTCGGGCACGGAGGAACGCGCGTTGATCTCCGCGTTCTTCGTGGGCTTGGGCCTGCTGCTGCGCGCCAGCATCGGCATGCGCGAGGAGATCGAGCGCCGCCGCCTGGAAGAGCTGTCGCGCAACGAGGCCCGCTACCGCGGCTTGCTCGAGGTCGCCTTCGAAGGCCTCGTGGTCCTGAAGAACGACTGCATCGTCGACCTCAACCCCGGCTTCGTGGCGATCAGCGGCCGCTCGCGCTCGGAGCTGCTGGGCCGCGAGCTGACCGCGATCCTCGAGCTCGAGCCCGGCAAGGACGGCATCGACGGGGAGTCCATCGACTCCGTGCCCTCGATGGAGGCGATCACCAATCACCCGAAGGCGGACCTGCTCCGCAAAAATGCCATTCGGGAGGCCACCGGACAGCGACCCAACGGCGAGGTCTTCCACGTCGAGCTGGTCGGCCGCGTGCAGGACTCGGACCGCGGCCTCGTGCGCTACATGGCGGTCCGCGACATCACCGAGCGTCGTCGCGCCACGCTGCAGCTGTCCATTGCCCACCGCGCCGTCGCCCTGGGCACGCTGTCGGCCGGCATCGCCCACGAGATCAACAACCCGCTGTCGTGGATGATGACCAACCTCCAGATGGCCCAGGACGAGCTGCGGCAGGGCCAGGCCGGAGGCCTCCGTCTCGCGCCCGCCCAGCAGGCCATGCTGCGAACTCTCGACGACGCCCTGTCGGGAGGCCGTCGCGTCATGGCGATCGTCCGCGACCTCAAGACCCTGTCGCGCCACCACGGCAAGGTGGGCACCGCCGACGTTCATGCGGCCCTCGACCTCGCGTGCCGGATCGCCAGCCGCCAGATCGAAGCCCGCGCCCGCCTCGTCCGCGACTACGGGCACGTCCCCTCCGTCGTCGGCTCCGAGGGGCGCCTGGGCCAGGTGTTCTTGAACCTGCTCACCAATGCCGTGCAGGCCATCCCCGAGGGCGAACGCGACATGCACCGCATCACCCTGCGCACGCGCAGCCGCGGCAAAGAGGTGGAGGTCAGCGTGCGCGACGACGGCCGGGGCATTCCGGCCAGCGTCCTGCCCCACATCTTCGATCCCTTCCATACCACGCGCAGCGACGAGGACGGCACCGGCTTGGGCCTGTCGATCTCCCGCAACATCATCGATGGCATGGGCGGCACCATCAACGTCGACAGTCGCGTCGGTGAGGGCACCACCTTCACCCTGTGCCTGCCCGTTGCCGAGCGCCCCGAGGTCACCGCCACCCCGGCCGCCCGCGCCACCACCAGCATCGCCCGCGCCGCCCCGAACCGCGCCGGGCTCTCCGGGCAGCACGTACGCGTCTTGGTGATCGACGACGAGCCCCTGCTCGGCAAGAGCCTGCGTAGAGCTCTCCGCGAGCACGAGGTGATCTACACCGAGGATCCCGCCCGGGCGCTCGAGCTGTGCAGCGAGACCGACTTCGATGTCATCGTCTGCGACGTCATGATGCCCGTCATCAGCGGCGAGAATGTCTACGATAGCCTCAAGGAACGCGCCCCCGAGCTCGCCGATCGCATGATCTTCATGACCGGCGGCGCCTTTACGGCCGGGGCTCAGGACTTCTTGCAGCGCATCGACAACCCGGTGCTCATCAAGCCGTTCTCACCCAACGACCTGCGGGTCGCCGTGCGTCGCATGCTCGAAATGCACGCGGCCTGACCCGCCGGTCAGCCCCTCCCCGGCGCTTTTCGCTACCCTCGCATCCGCAATGCCGGATCGACCATCCATCCGCTGGGGCCTCGCCATCGGTCATGCCTTCTTGGCCCTGCTGCTCGTGGCGGTGGTCACGGGTACCCTCGCCGCGATCCTCGGTGTCGCCGACCCGCGCAAGTTCGGAGAGGGCGTGGGCCGTCTGTCTGTGTTCTTCATGCTCGGCGGCTTCGGAGCCTCGTGCCTCGCCCAGACCGGCCGCCGCACGATCGCCCTGGTCATTCGCATCGGCATGCTCTTGCTGCTCGGAGGCCTCGTCGCCTTGCTGGCCTCGGTCGACGCGAGCCGCGGTCGAGACCAGCCCTCCGCGCTTCCTTCCGCCGACCTGGTCCGCGAGCAGGGGACCATCCGCCACCCCGTCCTCGGCTTCTCTCTGCCCGATCCTGGCCCGTCCTTCCAGGAACAACCCGCGCTCGCCACCCAGCTCACCAACCGAGCCGAGGGCACCCGCGCCTGGGTCTACGTCGATCTCGAAGCCGGCACGATGGTCACCCTCGTCCTCGCCTCCGACGTCGGCCGCGATCGCGAGAACTTCGACGGTTTCTTTCGAGGGTTCGTGGCAGGGCAGGTCGGCTCAATGGAAAAAGAGCTCGGCCCCGTCGAAGAAAAAGCGCTCGCCCTGCGCTGGGACGAGCGCCGTGCCAGCGCCCACAACGTCGCAAACGGCTTCCACATCCGCGTCGAGGGCTTTGGCCTGCCGAGCGGCGAGGGGCTCATCGTCATGACCCTCGCGGGGGATGAGGCCCAGTTCACAGACCTGGGCGATCGAGTCGTTCGTCCGTAGAGAGCTCGGTACGCGTCGGGCCCTTCACGTTCGAGTGCCGTCACCCCTCCGCCCTACTCGATCCCGTTGACGATCAACCCCGCCAACTCCTCCGCCAATTCCCCCGGACTCCTGCCGCGCTCCACCGCCCCATCCACCAAGTGAGGCCCCACCCGAGCCACCGCCAACAACGTCCCCGCCAGTCTCTTCGCCCGCCCCCGCGTCACCCCAAACGCCTCCCGAATCACCCCCACCCAAACCCGCTCATCATCCAGCCCCGCAAACGCCTCCAGCACCTCCGGCCGCCGCTCCAAGCTCCGCAGAAGATCCGCGTCCCCCCGAACCATCCGAGCCAACAACGGCATCCGCTCGAAGCACGCGATCGAATCCGCGATCAACAACTCCAGCCGCTCCCGCGGAGCAACATCGAGGTCCAAGATCGACCGCCGCTGCTCGAGCTGCTCCTCGGCCAGCGCCATGATGACGATGTCTTCCTTGCTCTTCGCGTACGTGTACAGCGTCCCCCGAGAGACCCCCGCCCGCTCGGCGATCTCCTCCATGCTCGTTCGCCGCAGACCACGGTCCCGAATCAGCGCCGTGGCACCGTCGATGATCCGCCGCCGAGTCTCTTCCTTCTTGGGGCTGAGCCCGGGGTCCCGCCCGGCCAGCCGCTCCAACCCCGCCCGTATCTGCTCTTCGTTGCTCTTCGCCAACGCGCCCACGCTAGCAGTTTGATCAAAATTTGACAATTTTACGAAAAGTGTCAAATTCGTACCAGGCCATGAACGAAGGCAGCCCATCCAGTCCCGTCGTCGCGTCCAGTGCCGTGGAAACGGCCACCACGAACTACGAGCGGCTCTATGCCACTCGCGGTGAGTACCAGCGCCAGGACACCCCGCAGACGCTGCGCGAGGGGCTGGCCGAGTACTACCGGGTCAACCCCGGGTTGGTGGCGCCCGAGACGATGGACGACGAGCACAGCGCTCGCTACTTCCACAATCACGACACGACCCACGTGATCTTCGGGACGCACACCGGTCCGCTCGACGAGGGGGTCAACGACCTGCTCACGATGTTCGGCGTGGCGGTGTCCTATCCGCGCTACATCAAGGGCTTCTTTCAGACCAAGGAGTCGCAGCTGGTGGCGAAGGAGTACGGGAAGTTCAGCGCGGGCGTGGTGGTGCGATCCGTGCTCGGCACGTTGCGGCTCATCCCCAAGATCTGGCGCACCTGTCGAGCGATGCATCGCAAGTGGCCGTGGGAGCCCCCCGAAGGGGCGCTCGACCGGCCGTTGGCGGAGCTGCGGGCCGAGTACGGCATCCAGGTGTGGCGCGGCGAGGTGGTGCTCGACTTCCCTCGCGACCGCTAGGCTCCGTCAGCGCCCGCCCTCGGGCTTGATGGTCAGCGACAGCAGCACGTCCTTGGCGTTCGGCCCGCCTTCGCCTTCGGTGCTCATGAACTCGGTGTCGCCGTCCATCTCGAGGTGCTGCGAGAACAGGTAGCCGGCCTCGTCGGCGCCCGCGATGTAGCCGAGCGCGGTGGTGCCCAGCGGCGGCAGGAAGTCCTCTTCGGCGGCGGTGTCGTCGAAGCCCTGCGAGAGCAGCAAGATGTCGCCGGACTTGCCGTAGGTCGGCGGGAACACGCTGTTGCTGTCGCCGTCGTTGGACTCGCCGGTCCACGAGCGCAGGGGATCGTTGGCGTCGGCACCCCGCAGCGAAGTCATGATCGCCCACGCGGCGTGGCTGCCCAGCGGATCCCAGGTGTACGAGTCGGGCTCGCCGAAGTCGACGCTGCGATAGAACACGGCGGTGCCCAGGTCGCGGCTCGGCCCTTCTTCGAACACGTCGCAGTAGGCCTCGTCGTCGTTCCACTCGAGGCAATCGTCCTCGGTCATGCACTCGGGTTGGCCGTTGTCCTGCTTGAGGCACTCGGCGAGCTTGGTCCAGCCGTCGAGGCGCAAGGGCAGGTAGTCGTCGGTGCGGTGGAAGAACAGCACCAGCAGATCGCCGGGCTCGCTGTCGGGGCGATCGATCTCGATGGTGCCGTTGCCGGCATAGTCGACGGTGGTGTCCAACGTCTCGATGGTCGCCGGCCCGTCGTCGGGGGGGTCGTCGCCGGGCGGCAGGTCGCCGTACCACGAGTATTCGATGTGCAGCAGCGGGGCCTGGGAGGGGGAGCCGTCGTAGGCGTGCGCGGTCCGGGTGCCGGAGCCGGTCACGATGAAGACGACGTCGTTGCCCGCCGACCACCCCGGACGATCGACGACCTCCTGTAGCAGACCGGCGAGCTCGGGCGTGCGCTGGTCGTCGGTCTCCGCGTCGTCCTCATCCCAGGGCACGGGTTGCCAGGGCACGGCGGTGTCGGTGCGCGGTCGGCCGGTCAGGTCTCCGACCTCGTCGGCGAAGGGCGCGGCGTCGTCGCTGTCCTGCGCTTCGATGACCAGAGACACTCGCCCCTCCTGGACCTCCTCGGTGGCGAACTGCACGTAGGCACGATCGATCGTCGCGCCCGCGGGGATCGGGAGCCCGACGAAGCGCATGCCCACCGCGGAGGTGTCGTGGGTGGAGTCGATGGCGAGCTCGAGGTCGGAGCTGCTCGCGTACATCGAGCCGTCGTCGCGCTCTTCGACGTCGTCCAGGCCGCTGGCGATGCGCGCCTCGAAGGTCGCCTCCTGCATGGGCTCTTCGGGCTCGCCCCCGCTGCTGGAGTCGTCCGCCGCGTCGTCGCCGGTCTCGTCGCTGCCGTCGGAGGTGCCCGGCTCGGTGCCATCGTCGGAGCCGTTCGAGGGGTCGACGCCTCCCGTGGCGTCCCCGGGCTCGTCCTCGGTCCCGCTGATGCCTCCGGGGCGTGCCTCCGTTATGGCCCCGCAGGCACCCAGGCCCACGGCCAACACAAAGACCGGCACGATTGACAGACGCGCGCTTCCAAACCTCATCGACGGAATCGACATGGGCACCCTCCAGGACAGGAGTCACCTGCCGGAGGACCTCTATCCAACTCGCGGACGAAAAAATGCGGACCGGGTCACGAATCGATGTTCGTCGGGTTGGTCGTCGACTCGAACGTATCGTTCGTGACACCGAACGCACGCCTCGCTCGAGACCGCATCATCATTTCGGTACCGCGCGATCGTAGCCGCTCGCCCGGTCGCCGCGGGGCGCCAGCGGTCAGCTCGCTTCGGCGACGACCTCGAGCAGGGCATCGCCGTAGCGCTCGAGCTTCGCGGGGCCGATGCCGTGCGCCTGCGATAGCTCGTCGAGGTTGTGCGGGCGCAGCATGGCGATCTCCCGCAGCGTTCGGTCGCTGGCCACCACGTAGGGCGGCACGCCGTCCTCGCGGGCGCGCTCGAGTCGATACTGGCGCAGGGCTGCGAACACCAGCTCGGCCTCGGGATCGAGCTCCTCGGGTGGCGGCGAGTTGGCGGGCACACGACGCGAGCCGCCCCGCGACTTCGAGGAGGTCGACAGCTCCCGCGGCAGCAAGATCCGCGCGGGCGACTTGGCCTTCATGACGCGATCGCCCTGCGGGGTCAGCCGGATGACGGGGTGATCCTGCCCGTGGAAGTCGAGCCAGCCCGCGGTGACGCAGCGCCGCAGCAGCCGGATGACCCAGTCCTCGCTGCGGTCGGACAGGATGCCGAAGGTGCGGGTCTCGTTGAGCCCGCTGCGAGTGAGGCGGGGGTCGTCGGTGCCGCGCAGCAGCTTGACCGCGGCATGCAGGCCGAAGCGCATGTGCACGCGGGCGACCCCGGAGAGTGCCTTGCGGACGAGCAGGGTGACCTCTTCGGGGTCGTCGGCTTCTTGCTCGTCGAGCGACAGGCACACGTCGCAGGTGCCACACCCGGCGAGGGTCTCTTCGTCGTCGCCGAAGTAGCGGAGGATCGCGTCGTGACGGCAGCTGCCGCCCTCGGCCCAGCGCATGAGCTCGAGGAAGAGCCCCCACTTGTGCTCGACGACGGCCTTGTCGGGGTAGGCCCCGTCGATGTCGCGCTCGAGCAGGCGTCGCCGCAGGGCCATGTCTTGGGTGCTGACGAGCATGAGGCCGTAGGCGGGCTCGCCGTCTCGACCCGCGCGACCGACCTCTTGGTAGTAGGCCTCGATCGAGCCCGGCGGGGCGAGGTGAACGACGGCCCGCACGTCGGCGCGATCGATGCCCATGCCGAACGCATTGGTCGCGACGACCACGTCGAGCTTGCTGCGCATGAAGGCCCGCAGGGTCTTGTCGCGCTGGGGGCCGGTCATGCCCGCGTGATAGGCCCCCGAACGCCACCCCAGCTTGCCCAGGCGGGCGGCCTCTTGCTCGGTGGTCTTGCGGGTGGGCGCGTACACGATGGCCGTGCCCTGGGCCTGCCGGGCCTCACCGAGCGCTTCGGCCAACATCGCGTCGACCTGGGCTTCGCGGTCGCGAGCCTTGCGGACCTCGGCCACGCGCAGCGAGAGGTTGGGCCGAGCAAAGCCCCGCACCAGCTGCGGCGTGCTGGCGTCCATGCCCAGGCGCTCGAGGATCTCGTCGCGCACGACCGGGGTGGCGGTGGCGGTGCAGGCGAGCACGCGCGGCGCCTCGAGCTCGCGGATGAGCTGACCGATCTGCAGGTACTCGGGCCGAAAGTCGTGGCCCCACTCGCTGATGCAGTGGGCCTCGTCGACGGCGATGAGAGCGAGCGGCAGCGAAGCGATGAGGTTGCGGAAGCCGGGAAAGGCCAGGCGCTCGGGCGAGACGTAGACGAGGTCGTAGACTCCGTCGGCCACGCGAGCCATTCGCTTGCGCATCTCGTCGCCGCCGAGGGTCGACGCCAAGTAGGTCGCCGAGACGCCGCGCTCGCCCAGCTGCTGCACCTGGTCGGCCATCAGCGCGATGAGCGGGGAGATGACCAGCCCGACCCCGTGCAGCAGGGTCGCGGGTAGCTGGTAGGTCAGGCTCTTGCCGCCGCCCGTGGGCGCGACCAACAGAAGCTGGCCCGCCTCGAGCAGGATCTCCACCGCGTCGCGCTGACCGGGGCGGAACTCCTCGTAGCCCAGTCGGCGAAGACCGGCTTCGAGGTCGACGGGGACCGGGTCGTTCACGGCGGAGGCCAACACTACCCGACAGCATCGACCGCGGCCCCCGATCCGTTGCAGGGGCGGCGGTTTTCGTGCTCTGAGGCCTAAACCCTGGATCGTCCGGGAAATGGCGCGTTGTGCGGGCCCGAGGCCTGGGGCCCGCCGAAGGTGCGGGGATCCTCTCGCGAACCGGGCCGCACGACGCTCGCCGCAGGCTCTTGCCTGTTTCAGCGATCCTGGTATGGTCCGCAGCCCAAACCACGGAGAGGTGTCCGAGTGGTTGAAGGTGCCAGACTCGAAATCTGGTGAGGTTTAACGGCCTCCGTGGGTTCGAATCCCACCCTCTCCGCCACATTCCACTCCCCCGGTCCGCCGGGGGTCGCGACTTTCCCCTCTTGCAGGAGACCCCAGCACTTCCCGAGCTTCTCTCTCGTCCCCACACACCAACTGGAGAGGTGTCCGAGTGGCTGAAGGTGCAGCATTGGAAATGCTGTGTAGGGCAACCTACCGCGGGTTCGAATCCCGCCCTCTCCGCCACGTGTGGCGACAAAGTGCTAGAGTCGCAAGTCGCGTAACCGCCCTGAGGGGCGGTCCTCATGTCTCGAGCGACGGTTCCTTCGTGAACTCCGTCAGGGCCGGAAGGCAGCAGCGGTAGCGGAGGAGCCGGGTGCTCGGGGCACTTTTTTGCCCGTCGCTCGATTGCCCAAGATCGTCGAGACGGCCCGGAACCAACCGGAACGCGAGCGCTCCAGGGCCCGCACCAGCGCCTCCATGCTGGGCCAGCGGTCTTCGGGGCGCGGGGACAGGCCGCGGTCCAGCGTCTCCAGCAGACGTCGGCTGGCGCGTAGCTCGGGGCGACTGAAAGCCGTCCGCAGCACGGCACAAAAACCGTACTGATCGGCGCGAGCATCGACCGTCGCTCCGGTCAGCAGCTCGGGCGCGAGGCCATCGCTCGACCGACGCTGCGACGGAGCGCCCGGCGCCGCGAAGCCCACGACTCGCGGCACGCCATCGAAACCCACCACCACCGACGACGACTCGAAGTCGCCGTGCACGAGGCCCGCGTGATGGGCCGCGGCCAAGCCTCGACCCGCCGCACAGAACACCTCGAGCACTCGGTCCGCGGTGATCGGCGACAGCGTGTCGAGCCAACGATGCAGCGCCACGCCGGGCACCATCTCGCGGACGATGAACACCCCGGTGAGGCGACGCGACTCGTCGCGGGGATCCATGAACGTGCCCGTCTCGCAGACGCGGGCGACGTTGAGGTGATCGACCGCCTCCCACCGACGTGCCTGCTCGGCCTGCTCCGCCCGTCCGTCGTGGTGACTCCCCAGCGACAGGATCAGGGTCACCACCACCTCGCGACCCGACTCCGGATCGTGAGCCGCCCACACCGTGCTCGATGCCCCGGCCCCCAACTTCCGTCGGAGCGAGTAGCGCCCCAAAGAAACCGGGCGGCCGCGGACCGCCAGCAGTGCGTGCTCCGTGTAGGAGGTTCCCTTCTCCATGACGGCAGTTTTTACTGACAATTCCTACTATGTCGAACGAATTGACTCGAATTTATGGTGGTTCATCACATAAAACTGGCGCCAAACTCCTGAACGCAGTTCAGGCGCTCCACGCGGATTGGTACCGTTCGGACCGGCGTCGATTTCGCGCTTTTGGCACCAAGGGATCAGTACGAACCCGCGCGCTCAACGCGCGACGCCGCGCAATCGAAGGTCGAAGACGCTCGACTGCACGGCCGCGGATCGGAATTTTGAAGGAGAGATCTTGGCTCGATTTCATCAGCCGCGAGTTCGAGTTCGACTTCGTTGCGGAGCCAGACTCGAACCGGGTGAGCCGAGCGAAGTCAGGGGGCGGGTGCCTCCCCCTCGCTGTTGAAGTCTACAGGAGCAGGCAGCGGCCCAAGTTCTCGAGGTCCGGGTTGAGATCGGGGTACGGATCGCAGACTTGGCCTGCGCCCGAGCACGCCGCATCGGGGTCGTCCTCACTGAGGTCGCAGTACTCGCTGCAACAAGCGGGCGAACCGACGCAAGTGGGCACGAGCGAGGCCGCTGCACAGAACAGCCCCGGATCGCAGCTGCTGGCGTATATGCAAGGTTCTCCGTAGGCACCGCCAGCCCCCGAAGTATCAGGGATGCATACGAAGTCATCGTCGGGGGCATAGCACCCTAGGCCTTCTCCGCAGTCTTGTATGAGGGGGTCGCAGGTCGTCAAACAGAGGGTCAAGACGCCGCCATTGGCAATTTCGCAGATGTCTCCGCTGGCCGAGCAGCTCGGATTGTCTGGGCTGCCTGAGCACAGCTCCAGGCAAGTGCCCATGCCCGCTTCGTCGACGTCCCAGCACATCGAGCCGTGGTCACAGTCGTCGATCCCGGCGGCCCCGCCTTCCGGTGCGAAGCAGGGCTCGCCGATCTGAGCCGGGTTCTTCGGTACCGGGACGCAGTGCAGGTCGTTCCACGGGTCGCCCTCCTCCTTGGCGAGGGCGGCACATTTTTCACCTTCGGGGCAATCTTGCTCCCAGACATCGCACGTGCCGTCGGTCGGTCGCTCGCCCGTGCTGTCGTCCTCGCCCCCGGTGGGCTCGGTCTCGGTCTCGGTTTCGGTTTCGGTTTCGGTCGCGGTTTCGGCCTCGGTCGTGCTGCCGGATGCCGTGGTCGTGTCGAGGGGTGTGCCATCATCAGTCGAATCGCCGCCGACTGGCGGCACGTCGGGTCGAGAGATGTCGGTGTCCGCCGCGGTTCCGCCTGATGACGAAGTCGTGTCGTCGACCTCGGCTGGAGAGAAGGTGTCGCTCGTGCAGCCGAGCGGGAGTGAAACGAACAGAGGCGCAAGAGCCAGGAGACGAAGATTCATGAGTGGACTCCACGGGTCGGTGTTCGTCGCCCGAGAGAGGCCCGGGCCGACGAGTGTTGTTGGGTTTTCTGGTGGCTAGGGCAGGACGCAGCCGCCTGCGTCCTCGAAGCCCGGGGCGACCGGGTCGAAGTGCGGTACGCAGATCTGGCCTGCGCCGGAGCACGCGGCATCGGGGTCGTCTTCGCTGAGATCGCAGTACTCGCTGCAGCAACCCACGGCACCCATGCAGCCGGGCACGTTCGAGGCGTCGGTGCAGAACAACCCCGCGTCGCAGACGTTGATGTACTCGCAGGGCTCTGCGTAGCCACCACCCCGCGCCGAGTCATCGGGCGCGCAGACGTAGCCATCGGCCGCGGCGGGATAGCACCCTTGGCCATCTCCGCAGTCCTGCAGCAGGGGATCGCAGCCGGCGAGGCACAGGTTCAGGACGCCGGCGTTGGCGATGACGCACACGTCTCCGTTGATGGAGCAGCTGGGGCTCTCGGCGCTGCCCGTGCATAGCCCAAGGCAAGTGCCCATGCCTTCTTCGTCGACGTCCCAGCAGACCGCACCGTGATCACAGTCGTCGATGCCCGCGGCCGGGCCCTCGGGCGCGTAGCAGGGATCGCCGATCTGCGCCGGGTTCTCGGGGACCGGGACGCAGTGCAGGTCGTTCCACCAGTCGCTCTTCTCGTTGGCGTAGGCGGCACATTTTTCGCCCTCGGGGCAGTCCTGCTCCCAGACGTCGCAGCTGCCGTCGGTCGGCCCCTCGCCCGTGCTGTCGTCCTCGCCC
>JBCCHT010000084.1:0-14462 GCA_039028615.1 Myxococcota bacterium
ACGAGCTTCGGCTCGGCCGCGGCGCCCCGATCGCGAGCCTCCAGAGGCAGGGCGTATCATCGTCGCGATGGTCTACGTCCCAACCTTCGAGGGAACCATTGCGCAGTGGGCGAGCCTGCTCTTCGTGGTGACCTCGCCCCTGTTCTTCTTGGGGGAGGCGACGGGCTGGACGAGCTTCGGCTACTCGAAGTTCGCCAAGCGTGAGCGACGATTCGCCTTGCCCTCCCGGCTGGGCATGCTGGTGATCTACGCGCCCGCCGTGGTGTTGGTGTGGCTGCCGCTCGTGCTGCGGGGCGTCGAGATGACGCCATGGCACCTGCTGGTGGCCACGCTCATCAGCCTTCACTTCGGCAAGCGCTGCCTCGAGGTGCTGTTCGTGCACCGCTACTCGGGAGTGATGAACCTCGGCAGCGTGCTGCTCATCTGCTCGCTGTACTCGTCGGTCTCGTTGTTGCTCGGCGAGGTCGCGGCCACCGAGGTCGGAGCTTCGGGCATGCCGACGGAGGGCTTCGAGCTTTGGCTGGGCATCGGCCTGGCGCTGTGGATCCTCGGCACGGTGGGGAACCTGCACCATCACCGCTTGCTCGCGGGGCTGCGCACGCCGGGAGAGTCGGGCTACAAGGTGCCGCGCGGCGGGTTGTTCGGCCTGGTCGCGACCCCGCACTACTTCCTGGAGGTGGTCGGGTGGTGGGGCTTCGCCCTCGTCTTTCACCACGTGGCCGCGGCCTGCATCGTGTGGACGATGATGCTGTACCTGGCCGGCCGCGCCCACAACACCCGCAAGTGGTATCGCGAGCGCATGGCCGACCAGCTGCCGTCGGGGTGGAAGCGGATGATCCCGTTCGTCTACTGAGGGCGCCCATCGATGAGCGACGTGCCCGAACTCGACCCCGCGCAGCGTCGCGCGAGCCGACGGATCGTGGCGGCTCAGACCGCGAGCAAGCTCGGCGACGTGCTGGTCGACGCCAAGACGGTGCTCACCTGGCTGATGACTTCGGTGGGGGCTCCGGTCGCGCTGATCGGCGCGCTGGTGCCCATCCGCGAGAGCGGCTCGATGCTCCCCCAGCTGTGGCTCACCGAGGGGGTGCAACGCTTCGGTCGCCGCAAGTGGGCGTACTTCGCCGGAGCAGTGGGGCAGGCCTTGGCATGCATGGCGATGGCGCTCGCGTTCGTGCTGCCGTCGGGGATTCGCGCGGGGCTGGCGATCCTGGTCGCGCTCGGGGCCTTGGCACTGGCTCGGGCGCTCAGCTCCATCGCGAGCAAGGACGTCCTCGGGCGCACGGTGCCCAAGGGCGCGCGCGGTCGGGTCGGTGGCCTGTCGTCGGCGATCTCCGGGGTGCTGGGCGCGGGCGGATCGCTCGCGGCGATCTTCTGGATGCGCGGCGACGGTGAGGCGGCCACCTACGCGGCGGTGGTGGCCATGGCCGCGGGCGCGTTCCTCACGGCGGGGCTCGCCTACGCGACGGTGGCCGAGCCCTACCACGAGCCCAAGCCATCGCCGGGGGGGTCGACCGCTCGCCTACGCATGTTGTGGGACGACCGATTGCTGCGGCGCTTCGTCATCGTCCGCGCGCTGTTGCTCGGCTCGGCGTTGGGAGGGCCCTTCTTCGTGTTGTTTGGGCAACAGAGCTCCGACAGGCTCTCGACCCTGGCCACCTTCGTGCTGGCAGCCGGGGCGGCCAAGGCCCTCAGCTCGCCGTGGTGGGGGACGCAGGCCGATCGCTCGGGGAGCCGCGCCATGGCGTGGGGTGGGGCGCTGGCGGGCCTCACCGCCGTCGTCGCGGTCGCCGTGCGCCAGGGCTTGGAGGGCCACGTGACCCCGAGCTACCTGTGGCCGGCGCTCTACTTCGTGTTCACCGTGGGCTACGTGGGCGTTCGCGTGGGGCGGAAGACGCACGTCGTGGACATGGCGGGCGGCGATCGACGCACCGCCTACGTGGCGGCGAGCAACACCGCCATCGCGATTGTCTTGCTCGCGTTCGGCGGGCTCGGGGCGGTGCTACAGGCCTGGTCCGACCTCGCCGCCCTCGGGCTGATGGGGAGCCTGACCCTCGTCGGAGCCGGGCTCGCCCTGCGCTTGCCCGGCACCGGAGACTGAGGCGCCCTCGCGCTGTGCGAGCCAGCGCTCGACCTCGGCTCGGTGGGCGTGCTCATAGGCGAGTCGATGCTCGTGAACCGCCCGCTTGGCTAGCGCGAGCGAGCGTTCCGACTCCCCCGTCGCGTCGAGGGCCTGGGCGAGGGCAAAGTGCGCGCGGGACCAATGCCGCGGACCGACCTCCCGGGCCTTGGCGATGCTCACGGCTCGTTGCGCGAGGCTGACGGCACGACCGGGGTTGCCCCGGGCCAGCGCGACCTCGGTCAGGCCGGCGAGGCTCGGGATCAGTGCCTCGTCCTGCAGCCCGATCACGCGCTCGGCCAGCGCGAGCGCTTCGCGGTGAGCCTCGCCGGCCCGTTCGACATCCGAGCGCTCCAGCAGCAGCACGCCGAGCTCGTCGAGCGAGCGGATCCGCTGGCGGTCGTTGTCGATCGGGGAGGCGTGGCGGCGCCCGAGCGCTTGCCGTCGCCACTGCACGGCGTCGTCGAGCCGCCCCATCGCGTGCAGGATGTCGGCCTTGCGCTCCATCGCCCGCAGCACATCGGGGTGCTCGGGCTCGAGGAAGCCTTCGAGGCCGGCGAGGGCTTCGTCGCATCGTTGGAGAGCGCGATCGAGCTCGCCCCGATGCATGTCGATGTCGGCGAGCTCGAGCAGGCCTTGGGCGACTGCCCGGTTGCGCTGCCCCGATGAGTCGAGGCGGATTCGGGCGGCGCGGGCTTGGCTTCGTTGCGCGGCCTCGATCCGCCCGAGGGCTAGCTGGGTCCGAAACATCCCCTCGAGCGTTCGCGAGATGCGGATGTGATCGGGACGAACCACGCGCTCGTACAGCGCCAGGCCCTGCTCTTGCAGGGCGAGCGCCTCCTCGACGTGCCCGAGCTCGAACAACGCTCGCCCTCGCTGCTCGTCGAGCTCACCGATGTAGGGATGCTCGGGCCCGACCGCATCGAGCCAGACATCGTGGGCACCGACGAACAGCGCCAGCGCCTCGCGGGGACGGCCCTGTGCCAAGTAAACCCGGCCCAGGTTGCGGACCGCGGCCGCCGTGATCGGGTGCTCGGCGCCGAGCGCTTCGGTGCGCAGCTCGACGGAACGCTCGCCTTGCCGGGCGGCCTCGGCGTAGTCGCCCAGCCCGAGGTAGACGTGCAGGAGCAGGTAGTGCTTCTCGGCGCGGTCGAGCCCGCTCGGGTCCGACAGCGAGGCGGACAGGCGCGTCGCGTGGCGGGCCCACAGCTCCGCCTCCCGGTAGCGGTGCAGGGGAGTGAGGGCCTGGATCAGCGAGTGGGCGGAGCGGAACGCCACCTCGATCGAGCCGGCGTCCATGGCCTTGAAGTAGGCGTCGGTGAGCATCAGCTCGGCGGCGCGGAAGCGGCCGGTCATGACCAATCGACGCCCCACGATGAACTGGGCCTGAGCGAGCAGCGGCGGCCACCCCAGCGCGCGCGCGCGCGCCATCGCTCGCTCGCCGAGCTCGAGCCCTTCGTCGTAGCGACCGGCGTAGCTCAGCCCGTCGGACTCGCTGATCTCCATGCGAATGGAACGAATCTCCGCGCGCTGGTCCAGCGGAGGCACGGGGAGGTTGCGCAGCGACGCCGCTTCCAGGCAGGTCGAGACCGGGTCGAGGTACGACGCGATGCGAACGGCCCGGCGGGCGCCCTTGTCTCGGAGCGTGGCGATCTGATCGACGGTGACCTCGAGCTGGAGGCGGCGGTCGTCGAGGCACCACTGCGCCCGGTCGCGTCGGTCCCGGCTCCAGTCGGGCTCGATCGACGCGTGCACGCAGGCCTCGGTGCGGGCGGCGCTCCACTGGTCCCGGTAGGCGTCGAGCCGCTGAATGACCTTGTCCGCGTTGTCGGGGGCAAAACGAGCCCCGGTGGCGAGCAAGCCCTTGCGCACTCGCTCGCGCTCGTCGTCGTTCCAGACCTCGTCGATGCGGTCGCCTCGAGCCTCGCACTCGGCCTGCTGCGCGTGGGCCCGATGCCGTTGCTGCACGACGACGAGGCTCGCCACCCCGGCCACGGTCACCGCCGTGCACAGGCCCGCCTGCCATCGCCAGCGCCGTCGGCCGCGCTCGAGGACGACGAGGAGCCTCGCCATCGATGCCCAACGCGCGCGCGGTTTGGCGTCGAGCCCTCGCTGCAGCGCGCGGCGAAGCCATCGTGGCATGCGAGCGCTCTTCGGCGGGGGATGAATCTTGCCTTCCGCCGCGTTGGCGAAGGTCTCTGCCGTCGTTGCTCCGTCGAAGGGCCGCTGCCGACAGATGCCCTCCCACAGGCTGACGCAGAACGAGAACTGGTCCGCGGCGGGAGTCAGCTCGTTGGGCATGACCTGCTCGGGCGCCATATAGGCGGGCGTGCCGGCGAAGCGATCGACGGTGGCCTCGTCGAGCAGCGAGCTGCGGAGCGACTCGACCTCGGCCTCGACGTTCTCCGAGCTGGCGTCCTGGCTGGGACGCGCGAGCCCGAAGTCCATCACACGGACCTGGCCGTCGAACGAGACCATGACGTTGTCGGGCTTGAAGTCGCGATGGATCAGCTCGTGTTCATGGGCGGCCCGCAGCCCCTGGCCCGCGCCCAGGAACACCTCCAGCACCTCGCGCCACGATCGTGACCCGGCCCGTAGCCACTCGGTCAGCGTGGTGCCCTCGATGAACTCCATCGCGACGTAGACCGTGCCGTCGTGCTCGCCCGCATCGTGGACGGCGACCACGTTCGGGTGCGTCAGCTTGGCCATCGCCTGGGCCTCGCGCAGCAGCGCCCGGCGGTTCTTGGCGCTCGTGTGTCCGCGCAGCAGCTTCAGCGCGACCCGACGATCCAGCTCGGGATCGTAGGCCAGGTACACCACTCCCATGCCGCCCGCGCCGAGCTTGCGCAGCACGACGTAGCGCCCGATCTCGTCGCCCTTGGCCGGGAGCTGCGACGGCGACGGCACGCGTCCAGATCCTTCGATGCTCGGATCATCACCGGGCAACGTGGCGTCGAGTGTCTCGGCGGGCGTATGCGGGGGCACGTGGACTCGCGCTGGTTCGACAAACAGTACGGCCGCTGCTTCCGGGCCAGCAACCACACGAAGTGGCGATGTGTCCCAACCGCGCCGCGGAGTGCATCGGGCACCGCAGGGTCGATATTCGTTCCGATGGCGGCCACCGCGAGGCAGACGGCGTTCCACTGCGGCAGCAACGCCATGCCGTCGCGTGGTTTGGCCTTCGGTGGAATGGGCGCCTATAACGCAATCATGCTCCGCCCCCTGTTCGCTTCCGCCCTTTTGCTCCTCGGCGCGTGCAAGAACGACGAGGCCGACAAAACGCAGTCGAAGACGGAGGCCAAGGCGGAGGTCGAGCCGGCCGCGAAAGACGAGCCGCCCGCTCCGTCCGAGGCGGGCGAGCAATCCGACGATGAGCCGAGCGTCGAGCCCCGCCGCGGCAAGGGCTTGACCGGCGCGATCGGAGAGGTGGTCGGTGGGGTCGAGCCGTCGAAGCACGCGCTGCTCATCCCCGACGGCGCGACGGTGCTCCTCGGCATCGACCTCTCCGCCGTCGTCTCCCACCCCTTGCTGCCGATTCTGGAGAGCCGGCTGCGGTCCCGACAGCGGGAGCAGCTGCGGGCGGCCAAGGCCTGCGGCGTCGGCCTTTCGCAAGGCAAGACCTTCGTGATCGGGATGGATCTGATGACCCGTAACGTGGCCATGGTGGTCGAGGCGAAGGGGCTGGGCACCCGCAAGACCTTGCAGTGCATGGCCAAGGAGATCGGCAACTTCACGCTCTCCGAGGACGGCAAGACGCTCAGCGATCACACGGGCGGCGGCATCGTGCTCGACGACGACGCGGTCGCCTTCGCGTCGCCTGCCTGGATGGACCCGCTGCGCGAGCGGATCGCGGGCAAGGGCAAGGCGGCGGTCGAGGGCTCGGCCCGCGAAGCCTTCGCTCGAGCGAAGCCGTCGCGACCGCTGTGGCTCGCCGGGGAAATCCCCGCGTATCTGGGGGCCATGGCGGCCGGCGTGTTGGGGGCCCAGCCCTCGATGGTGCTGGTCGACGCCAAGCTGGGCGAGACGGTCGACGTGGAGGTCGCCGTGCAGGTCCCCGATCCGGCGGCCACGCAGCGCGGCTTGCAGGAGAAGTGGAATGCCCTACGCGGTTTCGCCGTCTCCAGCGGGGTGCCGCGGACGGTCAGCGAGAGCCTGAAGATCAGCAACGATGACGAGATGGTGCGGATCGAGGTTCAGGCCACACCCGACGAGATCGACCAGCTGTTGCGAACCGCCGAGGGCGGTTCCCGCGGCTTCTAGAGGGCAGGGTTGGTGGCGGTCGTGAGCGCTGTGTACAGTGCTCGCGGGGTACCGCTCGTCTTCTCGCGATGGAAAATCTCGTCTCGTTTCCCTTCTCCGCCCGCGCTCCGAGTTCCCTCGCGGAGCCCGTCACCCAGCACTCTGCCGCCTGGGTGCGGGAACTCGGCTTGCTCGAGCAGCTCCCCAATCGGCAGCGCTACGAGATGCTGGCCATCGGTGACCTGGTCACGCGCACGCATCCGTCGTTTGCCCTGGCCGAGCTGCAGATCATCGCCAACTGGAGCCTGTGGCTGTTCGTCAACGACGACATCTACCAGCACCTGTCGCCCGACGAGCTGGGGGGATGGGTCGAGCGCTGCGTCGCGATCGTGGGCGGGCAGGACGTGCCCGCCGACACTCCCTTGCTGCGGGGGTTGGCCAGCCTGGTCGAGCAGACCTGGCCGCACGTGTCGGAGCGATGGCGCGAGCACTTCGCGGACAACCTGCGCGACCACCTGGCCTCGCTACAGTGGGAGACGGCCCTGGCGGTGGACGGTCGCTCACCGGACATAGCCACCTACCTCGACAAGCGCCAGTCCACGAGCGGCTTCAAGGCCTACGCCGACCTGCTGCACATCAGCCCCGGCTTCACCGTGCCCGACGACGTGCGCTTCAGCCCGCCCGTGCAGCGCATGGAGCTGATGATCAACAACATCGCCAGCTGGGCCAACGAGGTGCTCTCGTTCGACAAAGAGCGGGAGCAGGACGACCTGCTCACCAACATGGTGTGGGTCTACCACTGCGAGAAGGGCATCTCGGTCGAGGACGCCAAGGCCCAGGTCATCAGCCTTTGTCAGTCCGAGATCGACAACCTGCACTTCCAGATGACCCACTTGCCCGACTTCGGGGAAGACGTGGTGCCCAGCCTGCGGCACTACGTGTCGGTCTTGCAGGACCTGGTGGTGGGCACGTTCCAGTGGCACTTCGCGACGTCTAGGTATCGCCAGCACTGGAAGCCGTCGCAGTAGCAAGGACGGCCGTGGCACTACGCGTGTGCATCGGGCATCCGACGGGGGTCGCCGTGGCGGGGCGAGCCGTGCGGTGCACGGGGCAGCCGACGCTGGGGCCGTGGCCCGCCTTCGTACCGCGACGCTTGGCCATGGCGCGGAGGACCTTGGGCGGGCCCAGCTGCAGCGGCTCGTAGCCATCGGGGTAGGTCACGAGCTCGTGGAAGCGGCGAGCGTCGCGGTAGGGCCGACGCTGGTGGAGGTTGAAGCGCCGACGCAAGGCCCGGCGGGCTCGCATCACGCCGAGCACGGTCGTGCGGATGGGCCAGGCGGCGCGTTTCAGGCCCAACGCTCGCCGGAGGTCGTCGTCGATGACCGTCGCGATGATCGAAGGCACGAGCCAGTGCAAGGGCCGGGGCACGTCGGCGCACAGGCCCCGAATGGCCCCGCGCGTCACCGCTTCGTTGTCCGGGTGGTACCGCTGGCAGCGAGCCTCGTAGGCCTGCCGCCAGCGCTTCATCGCATCGTAGGTCTCCGGGATGTCGGTGATGCCCATGCGACTGCCGAGCTGGATCCCGAAGTTGTGCAGGGCTCGGCGCTCTCGCTCGCGGAGCTGGCGGTGCCCGAAGCGGACCAACCAGAAGTCGAGATCCATGTACAGCGTGGTGAGCGTGTACAGGTTGTCGTCGTTGGTGATCGGGTAAAACGAGTGGATCTCGTTGAGGTGCTCGATCATCGCGCCGACCTCGGGCTTGTCGAAGCCTCCGAACAGCTCGAGCCCGATGCCGAGGGTGTCGTCCAGCCGCTTGCGGCTGTCGTCCTCGTACTGCCGCGTGCCGTGCAGGACCCGCGAGATGCTCGGGATCCCGAACGTGGTCAGCTGACCGAGCTCGACCGAGTGCAGGTAGTCCTCGGTGAACACGTGGTCGAACAGGATGCGAACGATGGTCGCCGCGTCTTCATCCGGGTCCAGAGCATCGATGCGTGCCTCCCAGGTCTCGGTTCTCCACATATCGGCCTCGGGTCCATCTTTGGCTACGAAAGGGTGATTGAAAATGGACCAAGATGATCCGATAGGTGTTACAAAAGCGTCCATCTCATGGATCTCGACCAAACCCGGGCGCTACTGGCCGTCGCGGCGACCGGCAGCATCAGCGGGGCCGCGACCGAGCTGGGGGTCGCCCGACCCACGATTCGGCGCCGGTTGGCCGCGCTCGAGCAGGCGCTCGGTACGGCGGTGGCGGTGGCGGACGAGAGCGGGGTGACGCTGACCGAGGCGGGACGGCTGTACGCAGAGCACGGCGCGGCCCTGGTGCGTGACCACGATGCCCTACACGAGCTCATCACCCAGAACAGCGACGAGCCGCGGGGGCTCATCGACGTGGCGTTGCCGATCGGCGCGGCGGGCCCGCTCGCGCCCGCGTTCCTGCGGCTGGCGCTGCACCGCTGGCCCAAGCTCCGCTATCGCATTCGCTCCACCGTCGACCCGGTGGCGGAGATCTATCGGGGCGCCGACGCGGCGCTGACGATGTCGTTGCCCCAGACGGGTGACCTGGTGGTGCGCTCGCTGGGCCGCTTTCGCACCGGGCTCTACGCCAGCCAGGCCTATATCGACCGCGAGGGCACACCGCGGACGAGCGCCGCGCTGGTCGAGCACACCCTGCTGCATGCGCTGGTCGAAGGCGCGCCGCCGATCGCCTGGCCGTTGATGTCCGGGGGCACGCTGGCGGTGGAGCCCAAGGTCATCGCCTCGGACGCAGAGTTCATCCGCACGTGTGTGCACGACGGCGATGGCATCGGGCTGCTACCCAAGTTTGCCGCGGTGGGCCTCGTGCCCGTGCTGCCCACCGTGGTCGGCACGCTACAGCCGCTGTGGTCGGTCACGACCCGAGCGGGTGCGGCGATGCCCCGGTTGCAGCAGCTGCTCGACGCGAGCCTCGAGTTCTTGGCCCCGGTCATGCGCTGACGACCGACGTGACGGTGTCGCGGAAACCCGGACGGTTGCTCTAGCCGTTCGGGCGTCGCGGTTCGGACCTCGGCGACGGAAGCGCGGCCGATCGCGGTGTGCCCGAGCCTACGCCGGGTTTCGTCGCCAATCGTGCCATTCGCCGACGTTTCGTCACCTCGTGATCGCTTGTGCTGCGGCGGACCGCCGCGATATGAACAGTGCTGTGACATGGTCTAAGCGGAGTGCGGTGGGGTTGGCGAGCGCGGCGATGCTCGGGTTGACGCTGGGTGCGTGTGGCGAGGAGGCCCCGGCCGAGAGCCCCGAGGGCGGCACCGCCAGCACGGGCGACGTCGCGACGTCAGACGACACCGACGGCGAGTCCGAGAGCACGGGCGAGGGGCAGGCCGAGCCGCCCCCGACCTGGTATCAGGACATCGCGCCGCTGGTCGTCGGCAAGTGTGCGGGCTGCCATGCGACCGGCGGCATCGCACCCGTGGAGCTCGGCGACTACGAGTCGGCGCGACCGCTCGCGACGCTGGTGGCCGACTCGGTCGAGGCGGGCAACATGCCGCCCTTCGCCGCGGCGGAGACCGACGAGTGCCAGATGCAGCACGGTCTCAAGGACGACCTGCGGCTGAGCGACGAGGACAAGGCCTTGCTGCGGGCGTGGGCCGAGGCGGGCGCACCCGAGGGTGATCCCAACGATCCCGCGCCCGTGCCCGAGCCGCCGTCGGTCGAGCTGACCACGGTGGACACCCAGCTGCAGATTCAGTCCGGCGTCACCATCGACGGGGCCAACGACCAGTTCTTCTGCTTCAGCGTCGACCCCGAGCTGACCGAGGACACCTACCTGCAGGCGATGCAGGTCGTGCCCGGCAACGAGAAGATCGTCCACCACGTGCTCATCTACGTGGATCCCGACGGCAGCTCGGCCGAGGCGGCCGGCGAAGACGGCTACTACCCGTGCAGCGGTGGCGGGGCCCAGGGCGACCTCATCGGCGCATGGGCTCCGGGCGCGCTGCCCATCCAAACGCCGCCCGACGTCGGCTTCGAGGTCCCCGCCGGCTCGCGGCTGGTGATGAACATTCACTATCACCCCAACGGGGTGGCCGAGGTCGACGACTCCACCCGGATCGAGATCGACTGGATGGACGAGCGGCCGGCCAACGTCGCGCAGCTCCAGCTCATCGGCAACGGCCAGGGCCTGCTGTCGGGCCCCAACGACGACGGCGGCCCGGAGTTCTTGATCCCCGCCGGGGTCTCGGATCACACCGAGTCCATGCTCGTCACCCTGCCGTCGGAGATTCCCGAGCTTCGGCTGTGGTCCATCGGTTCCCACATGCACTACGTGGGCGTCGACATGATCATCGGGGTCGCGCGCGAGAACAGCTCCGGCCCCGACGAAGAGTGCCTGCTGCACACGCCGACGTATAGCTTCGAGTGGCAGCGCAGCTACGAGTACGATCGCGAGCTCGACGACCTGCCCCGGCTCGCGGGCGGCGACAAGTTGTTCATGCGTTGCACCTACGACAACACCATGAACAACCCGGGGGTGGTCGAGGCGCTGGGGCAGCTGGGCCTCGACGAGCCCATCGACGTGCAACTGGGCGAAGAGACCCTCGACGAGATGTGCCTGGGCATCTACGGGCTCATCATCCCGAACATCTTCTGAGCGATCCCGGCCGCGAGTTCCGGTCCTCAGCGCTCGAGGGCCGAGTTCGCGACCGAGATCAATCGCCCCAGGGTCTGCCGTCCGCCGAGGACGAGCAGCCCTCCGCGATACCAGGGGATGCGCGTGACCACGATGGCGGTGCCGGCCGTGTCGGCCACGACGCAGCGCGGCTCACCATCGTGGCGAGTCACCCGATTGGCGACGAGCCGGTGCAGCCCCGCCGTACACAGGCCGAGCAGATCGAGCGTGGCCCGCTCTTCGCCCGTGGTGGGATGAAGCAGCGTGCCCTCCTCCTCCTCGATGACGCAGGCGACCTCGAGGCTCGGGAGTCGCTGCCGACACTGCTGCACCAGCGCTTCGAGCCGGGCTCGGGCATCGGGGCTGGGCGGGGTGGGGCGCACCATCAGCTCGGCGAGGCTGAAGGTGAACGCGTGGTCGTAGCGGTAGAGCCATCCGCTGGTCTCGGCCGTGACCGGGCCCGCCCAGGTCAGCAGCTCCCACAGCTGGTCGGAGATGTGGCGGAACAGGCAGCTGCGTAGCTCGGCGGGCTGCACGAGTCCCAGCGCCACCAGGCCCTCGCCGAAGCGCAGCCCCGAGTCGCGGCAGTGGGCGATCGCCCGGCCGAGGGACGCCTGGGAGAGACCGAGCTCCCGCTTCATGACCGCGCCGAGGTGCTCGGGATGGTCGTCGACGCGGATCCAGGCCACCGTGCCGTCGTAGAGGCAGCAGCGCGCCTGGGATTGGCCTCGGAACAGGACCTCGCCGTTGAATCGCGCCGCGAGGAGTCCTTGAAGCAGGGGCTCGGCCTCCTCGATCGAGGCCAGTGTGCGTGCTGCTTCGCTGCGCTCGGGCCCGCCTCCGTACACGAGGCGAAGCTTGGGCACGCTCATCGGTGGGCCTCGAGCTGGTGGACGAGCGCCGCCTGCTGTGGGGTCTGGATGGACCCGGGCGCGTTGGCCCGAACGCGGGCGATCGCCTCGTCCGCGGACATGCCCAGGCAGACGCCCACGCCCGCGACGATGGTGCCCGTGCGCCCGAGGCCTGCCCGGCAGTGCACGGCGACGACCTGGCCCCGATCCATCGCGCGTACGAGGTCGTGGCACAGGGCGATGGCATCGGCGAGCGAAGGGATGCCCATGTCGCGGATGGGGAAGTGGCGGCCCGCGATCCCGAAGGGGCGCAGGCGCGAGGAGGGGAGAGGGTCTTCGGTGAGGCTCACCAGCAGAGTGACGCCGGCATGGGCGATCGAGAACAGGTCGTCGTCGAGATCTCGAAAGAGCCCGGGCATGCCCATGCCGGCGAGATGGCCCTCGCGAAACCAGTGAAAATGGCTCGGGCACGAGGGCAGAGCGGGCTGTTGGGCGCAGGTCCCGTAGCGGAGAAACTGCCGGACCAGGGCGCGCTGCGGCTGCTCGAAGAACTCGGAGGCCGAGCAATGGGTGATGAGCTCGCCGTCGCACAGCAGACACACATGGTCGGAGGCGCGCTGGGTGAACTCGAGATCGTGAGAAACGAAGACCACCGTGCCGCGGTCGACATGGTCGTGAAATCGCCGCAGGAGGTCCTCGCGGTCTTCGGGGGGCATGCCTCGGGTGGGCTCGTCGAGCAAGACGACCTCGGCCCCGCAGAAGAATGCGCCATCGATCCTCGCGCGGACCATGGCGACGCGCTTCGGGTCCGAGAACGGGCCTGCGGGGGCATGGGGGATCTGGGGCACCCACGCGACCTGACCGAGCGGGGCGCCTCCGCGGGCGAGGGGACTCATGGGGCGCCCGCGGAAGCGCCAGCACCCGCTGGCCTGCCACCCCTCGGAAGGGGCGCGGCCGCTGAGCAAGCGCAGCAGGGTGCTCTTGCCGCTACCCACCGGGCCGACCACGGCCGTCACCTGGCGATGGGGCAGCGCCAGGTCGAGCGGTCCGAGGACATGACCCAGCGGGCCCTCGATGCCGACTCGCTGCAGCTCGAAGAGCGGAGGAGCCGGCGGTGGCTCAGAGGGCACGCTCGATGTCGTCGATCTGTCCACGAGCCTTGACCATCACCATGCCCAGGTTGGCCTTCTTGCGGCAGACCACGACGACCACCATGTTCGAGTGCCGTTTGCAGCGTTGAAACAGGTGGAGGAGGTTCTCGGAGAAAATGACTATTTCTCGAAAGTAGTGAAGATCGGGGTCGTTGATCCCACGAATGCGTTTGAATGTGTCTTCGATGGCAGTGACGTTTTCTCCTTGAAACAATTCTCCAGTGGCGGCCGCGACCAGGTCGAGGACGTCCTGAGGGTGGCTGTCGACGGTGCGGACGGCCAGCAGCATGCCGCTGGTGATGTCCACGACGCCAGCTGCGACACACTCTGGAACTGTACGTTGTAGGGTCCTGAGGGGGTTGTCTAGGCTCATTTGGGGGCTCCCGCGATGCTCTGCGCAACTGTGCGTTCGTGTCTCGGCGGCAGGTGTGCGCAGTCCTGCTACCGTTGAGAAACGGCACGAAGATTCAGTCGCTCGAGCCCAATGGCACATTGCCGTTGGGGCTCGAACCTATGCTGTTTTCAATCGACGTCGAGGAGTATCAGTCAGCGCGTTCACGAGAGCAACTGTTTGTAGGGGAAACACTCCGTCCTTTTGTTGGCCATGCGTTCCAATGTCGAAGCGTCGAAGTGTGAACATGCGGGCTTTCGCGCGGCCGCCCGTGGCCATTTCGAAATCGGGTTCAAAGGGGCCTGGTGCTTTCGTGCTAGTCCGACGTGGGCCGTCCTTTTCTGGAGAGGGTGACACCAAGGCGCGGCCAAGAGAAAACGCGCGCCGTTTTGAAGCGACGCGCGTCGTCGAGGAGGCAATGACCCGCGAGCGAAGTGCGGGCTCGAGACGGAGCCGCCCGAGCACGCGATGCACAGCGCTCAGACCAGCGTGTCGATCGTTTCGGCTGCCTCGCGAGCCTTGGTCCTCACGACGTCCAGATCGGCGTCCTTGTGACAGATGATGACCACCACCAGTTGCTCGAGCCGCGGGCAGCGTTGAAAAACGAGTAGGCGGTCGGCTGAAACCATGACGATCTCTCTGCAATACTCGTGTTGGTAGTAGTTCCGGTACCCGCGCTCGAAGGCCCTCTGGAAGGCGGTGATGCCGGTACTCGCGAGCAGGTCTTGGGTACTGGAACCGAGCGTGTCGAGGATGTCTTGCGGCAGGTCTTCGTCGCAGAGGACGGACATCATCGCCCCGGTGGTGGTGTCGACGACGCCAGCGGCAATGCACTTCGGGGCGTCTTTCTTGAGCGTAGTGAGAGCGGGTTGTAGATCCACGGGAGGAGTTCCGATGATGGTGTACGCGCGTCGTTGTGGTCGATGAATTTGCGCGGCGTTCGATCGACCAGGCTTGCCCATAACATATCGCCAACGGGGAGCCGAGCGGACGCGGCCGTCGATCGACGAGCAGACCTTTGTGGGGGGAACTCTCGGCCAAACGAAACGCGCGTCGCTCGAGAGCGACG
>JBCCHT010000085.1:0-13385 GCA_039028615.1 Myxococcota bacterium
GATCTCATGGCTCGCGCTGGTCTCCACCATCGCCGGGATCGTCCTGTTGGTGTGGGTTCACATCGCGCTCGGCGTGCACTTCAGCGGGACCTTGCACATCCGGGGCGATCACGAACTCGTCCAACACGGTCCCTACGCGTGGGTTCGCCACCCCATGTACACCTCGTTCTTGTTGTTGCTCGGGGGACTGTCAGCCCTGATCGCCAACGCGATCATCGGTGCCGTGCTCCTCGGCTCGCAGGTCTGGGTGCTGGTGGCTCGCCTCCCGTCCGAGGAAGCCTCGCTCGCCAAGACCTTCCCCACGACATGGCCCGACTATCGCCGCCGCACGGGTGCCCTGCTCCCGCGGTGGTCAGGTCGACCGAGCAGGTAGGTTCCTGCGGGGTCCGTCACGTACTTCAACGAATGGCGCCCGCACCAAGGCCTCGAGCAGACCACGCCCGCCGCAGCGGCCCACCGTGCTCCTACCAGCCGTCTCACTTCCAGGCCGGTACTCGGCGACCTCCACCATTCGTACGGGAGGGCAGCCTAACTCCACGGATGAACGAGGTAACCAGCACGGCCTTTGTCGGCAGTTTTCTCGCCCCCTGAATGCGTAATTCGAGACCACGACGGTGACCTACTCGGGCGCAAAGCGAGCGGAACGCCACTCTGCCGGAACTACGAACGAGGCCCTAAAGGGCCGGGAGCGGGACCCCCGCGCCGAGTCGCCATAGAAGCTGTTTCGAGGCCCTCTCGCGCCGCCATACGCGGCACAGGGTCCCGATGGCTTCACGCCGAAGTCTCGCAGCATACCCAGGTTCTCCGCCGAGGAGAATGTCAAGCTCCTGCTCGAGGGCCTACGAGGTGTGCAGGCACATCGCGCGAGGGCGCGGCCTGCGTGGCGCATTTTTGTTGCGGACACATGAATGGATTCGGCGTTGGTGGGTACTGCCCCCACGAGCACCGCTCACCGAGCCCATGACACAGAGCCCGACCACCATCGATGAGCTGATGCTCGCCGTTGCGAGCCACCTCGACGAGATCCTGCCTCGTGCGACCCGTGACGCTCGGGACCTGCATGCGGCCATGCACCACGCGGTGATGGGCGGGGGCAAGCGGCTCCGCCCCCGGCTGTTGCTGTCGGTGGTGCTGGCGAGCCACGACGGCACTCCCGACGAGCACACGCTGGATCTCGCGGTGCGGGCGGCCGTTGCCGTGGAGTTGATTCACGCCGCCTCGCTGGTGCACGACGATCTTCCCTGCTTCGACGATGCCGAGCTTCGCCGCGGCCAGGCCACGGTCCATCGTGCGTTTGGTGAGCCGATGGCGGTGCTCGCCGGCGATGCCCTCATCACGCTGGCGTTCGAGGTACTCGCGGCGCACACGGGTCCCGACGCCCGTGCGGTGGTGCGACTGGTCGCTCTGCTCTCCGAGGCGACGGGCGCGACCCAGGGCATCATCGGCGGCCAGAGCCTCGAGCTGCTGAACGACGAGACCGACTACGACGCCGAGTTCGTCCGGGAATATCACCGCGCAAAGACGGCGGCCCTGTTCCGCTTTGCGACCCGAGCGGCTGCCGTCATCGTGCACGCGAGCCCCGGTCACGAGCGACGATGGGGCCGCGTGGGTACGAACCTGGGTCTGTGCCTTCAGCTGCTCGACGACCTGCTCGATCTGCGGGGAAGCGACGAGAGTACGGGGAAGACCACGGGGCGGGATCTCGCGCTCGGTCGCCCCAACGGTGTGCTGGCGGAAGGATCCGCAACCGTCTTCCGTCGTCTCGAGCGGCTCGTGGAGACCTCCAACGCCCTCGTCGACGAACTCTCCGTCGACCCGAGACCCGTCCGTTCATTGCTCGACCGTTTCGACGCCATGCGCACGAGTGCTCGGCAATCGGCGGCCAACGACAACCCTTGCCATGCCGCTCCCCCACGGACGACCGGGAAGTGCGAGCTTCGCCTCGTTCCACGACCGGCGGTGGGGTGATCGCGAATCCTCAGACCCCGTAGCCGGAGCTCGGACCATGAAGAACCTGCTCGCTGCCCTCGCCCTGGTCCTGTTTGCCTTCCATGGCGTCGTTGCCACGGCGAACGCCACCCCAGAAAACGAAATGGTCGTCGTCATTCTCGAGCTGGACCAAGGCGATGATGAGGAGGAGACACAGGCGCTCTTCACGACCAGACTCGCCATGGAGAACATCGCGCAATTCATGGAACTCGAGCCCGTTGCCCCCTTTATGGAAACCGGTGTGTACGTCTTGGAACTCGAGTCGGAGGAGCAGATGCAACTGGTGCTCAGGCTGTTCGACGAAGAGGGCTATGAGGTCGTGCCGAACCTCGAACGTCGCGTTCACTACGGCGTGTCGAGCGACGCTGGCCGCGGCTGAGTTGCGGCCTCGAAGCCTCGAAGGGAGCGTTGGTGTAATGCGAGAGGTCGACATCACTTGGCGTGCGTTGCGGAGTGACCTCAACACCACGCTGCTGCCGATCGGGCTGTTCGTGGCCGCTGCGGCCAGTGTGAAGCCAGGTATCGAACCCTTCGAGTGGTTCCGGCTCATCGCACTGAGCCAGCTCTACGCCCTGCCCTACATCGCCTGGTTCTGCTTTTCAGGGCAAGCGGGCAGCGTGGAGGAAGACCGGGTCGAGAAGCCCTTTCGACCACTGCCTCGCGGGCTACTGAGCGTGCGAGGGGCCCTGGTCCGGGCGGGGATCTGGTCCCTCGTGTACCTCGCGATCAGTGCCGTGTTGGGCGTGTTGCCGTGGGCGGTGCTGTGGTTGGTCGCCGGAGGTTACCACAACCTCGGTGGCGGGCACCGACACTGGTTGACGAAGAACACGCTCACCATGAGCCTCGGCACCGCGGCTCAGCTCGGTGCGGGCTGGACCCTGGTGCACGGGAACTTCTCGCCCTCGGGGCTGACGTTCACCGTCGGCATGTCGGTTTGGGTCGGAATCATGGCGAACATCCAAGATTTTCGCGATGTCGAGGGCGATGTCAGAAGCGGCCGACGCACGCTGCCGGTATTGCTGGGGGACCGCGCGCGTTGGGCCATGGCCACCGCGGCGGCCGTGCTGGGGCTCATCACGCCCGCCGTGTTGTCGAGCTTGCACGACGGCACCGCGGCCCGGCTGTTCGCGCTGACGCTGGGGGCGTGGCAAGTGTGGATCGGCTGGCGGTTGCTCGCCTTTCGCGACCGTGCCTCCGACGATCGAACCTACAAGCTCCACCTCTCGCTGTGGTACTGCGCCGCGCTGGCTGGTGCTGCGCTCTACCTGGAGGCGCCATGATGCGCACCGAGACCATCCCCAGACCCCGTGGACTTCCGGGCCTCGGCCACCTTCACCTCATTTCCCTGCGCAAGACGGTCCAGTCGCTGGTGAATCTGGCCAGCACTCAGGGCCCGCTGTTCGAGGTCGACCTCCTCGGAACACAGATGGTCTTCGCGACGGGCGCGGACATCGTCGAGGAGCTTTGTGACGAGAGTCGCTTCCAGAAGTACCTGGACGAGCGCGTCGAAAACCTGCGGGCTCTGGGTGGCGACGGGCTGGCGACGGCATGGACCCATGAGCCCGCCTGGCGGAAGGCCCACAACGTGCTCATGCCGGGGCTGTCGCAACGGGCCATGCGTGGGTACTTCCCGAAGATGCTCGACACCCTGGACCGCATGTTCGCGAAATGGGAAGGGTTTGGGCCGGGGCACTACTTCAACCTCTCCGACGAGATCATGCGCCTCACCTTCGACACGATCGGGGTGTGCGGCTTCGGCTATAGCTTCGGCTCGTTCGAGAAGGAGGAGCTGGCGCCGTTCATTCACGCGCTCACTTCGTGCCTGAAGATCGCCGTCGCGCGCAGCTTCACCCCCAAGTTCGTGCAGCCGCTCCAGTTCAGGCAAAATCGGCGCTTCGACGAGAGCGTGAAGGTCATCTTCGAGTTGGTGGACGAGATCGTCGACGATCGCATCGCCTTCCCCGAGAGGTATCGGCAGAACACCGACCTGTTGAGCCTCATGCTCAACGCAACGGACAAGGAATCCGGCTCGAAGCTGGAGGTCGCCAACGTTCGCCACCAGATCATGACGTTCTTGTCGGCGGGGAGCGAAACCACCAACTCGCTGTTGGCCTTCGCCTTCTACTATCTGTTGTCGCAGCCCACGTACATGGACAAGGCGCGTGCCGAGGTCGACGAGGTGATGGGCACCGATCCGAGCGTACGGCCGACCTATGCGCAGCTCCAGGAGCTCCACTTCATACGTCAGGTGTTGCAGGAATCCTTGAGGCTCTGGCCCCCGGTGCCGATCTTCCAGCTCTACGCCACTCAGGACACCAACCTCGGCGGGGGCACCTACTCGATCCCGAAGGGGCAGTCGGTCAACGTACTCGTGCCCGGTCTGCATCGGGATCCCGAGGTCTGGGGGCGCGATGCAGACGAATTCAACCCGCTGCGTTTCGAGCGGGAGCTGGCTGAGCAGCGCCACCCCTTCGGTTTCAAGCCCTTCGGCAACGGCGTGCGGGCCTGCATCGGTCGTCAGTTCGCCATGATGGAGGCCATGTCTGCGATCGCGGCAGTGCTGCAGCGCTACCGGGTTCGACTGTCGGATCGCTACCGCTTCGAGGTCCTGGAGACGCTGACGCTGCATCCCCGAGCGCTCGAGGTTGCGATCGAGCCCCGCCCGGTCGCCGAGCGTAGGGGGCCGGCGAAGACGGTCGGCGCGATCCCAACCCGCTCGCGGCACGCGTCCGAGGCACCTCGGCACGGGACCCCGATGTACGTCCTGTACGGCTCGAACATGGGCTCCAGCGAGGATCTGGCCAACCTGCTGGCGACCGAGGGCGCGCGTCAGGGGTTCGAGGCCACGGTGGGGCCGCTGAACGACTTCGTCGATGCCTTGCCCGCTCGCGGTCACGTGCAGATCGTATGCTCGACCTACAACGGTTTTCCTCCCGACAACGCGACCGAATTCTGTACGTGGCTTCGGAGGGAGAGCCCGGATCTTTCCGGTCTGACCTACAGCGTGTTCGGCTGTGGCAACACCCAGTGGAAGACCTTCCAGGACGTGCCTCGGTGGCTCGACGAGCGGCTCGAGACACTCGGTGCTCGCCGCGTGTACGAGCGAGGCGAAGCCGACGCCAGCGTCGACTTCGAGGGCGCGTTTCACCGTTGGTACCAGCCCTACTGGGCGACACTTCGCGATGAGCTCGCGCTCGAGGGCGAGGGCGAGCTCAGCCCCGAGCCAGTCGAGCCTTCGTTGACGGTGGTTGTTCACGAGGGCAACGTCGACGTACCGCTGCCACCTTCGCTCGAAGACGGGCAGGTTCTCGAAGTGCTGCGCAACGTCGAGCTGCAATCGAGCCGCTCTCCTCGTTCGACTCGCCACATCGAGCTCGCGCTGGATGAGACCGCCGAGTATCGCGTGGGTGACCATCTGAGGGTGCAGCCCCGCAACGCGCCGGAGCTTTGCGCTCGCGTGTGTCGACGTTTTTGCGTGGACCCGCGACGACAGATCCTCCTTCGTGCGACGCCGGGCTATCGGACGCACCTGCCCCTCGGCGTTCCCACTACGGTCGAGCGCCTATTGACAGAGCGGGTCGAGCTACAGTCCCCGGCGACGCGCAAGCAACTCGAGGCGGTCGCAGCGATGACCGCGTGTGTTCCCGAGGCCCGGCGCGTGAGGGGCTGGCTCGAGTCCGATGCCTACGCGCGGGAGATCGTAGCCGAGCACCGATCGCTACTCGACATCGTCGAGGCGCTCGAGTCATGCACCATGGACTTCGCCGGGTTCGTCAGCCTACTGCCGGCCCTCGCCCCCCGGTACTACTCGATCTCCTCGAGCCCCCGGACCCATGCGAATCAATGCAGCATCACCGTCGGCGTCGTGGCTGGCCCCGCTCGCTCCGGGGAAAGCCACTTCGAGGGGGTGTGTTCGAGCTATCTGCGGCGCGCCACCCCGGGAACGAAGATTTGCGCTTCGCTTCGGGCCAACGCCGCGCCCTTCACGGTGCCCTCGGACCCCGAGGTCCCCATCGTCATGGTGGCAGCGGGCACCGGCATCGCCCCCTTTCGCGGTTTCTTGCAGGAGCGCCGGTTCGCGCGAGCGGCAGGTCGATCGCTAGGAGACGCGCTGCTGTTGTTCGGGTGCCGGCACCCCGAGGAAGACTTCATCTATGGTGAGGAACTTCGCGAGCACGAGGCGTCGGGGGTCGTGGATGTGCGTGTCGCCTTCTCTCGACATGAGCCAGGGCGAAAGCACTATGTCCAACACCTGGTCGAGGAGCACTGGACGCGGATTCACGGCATTCTCGCGAAGGGCGGCATTCTCTATGTCTGCGGCGATGCAGGGGGTATGGCGGCGGCGGTCTCCGAGACCTGCGAACGGCTCTACCTGCAAAACCACGGTACGACCGAGCACGGGGCCCGGTCGTGGGTGGCCCGGCTGAGAGCCGAGCAGCGGTACCGCGAAGACATCTGGAGCGACGAAAACTGACCGAAGTGACGCGGCCCTCCGGGCGTAGGCAGCATTCCACGGACAGGCAGCATTGGCCGCAAATCTGCGGATAGGCGCCATTGGCCGGCAATTCGAGGTGGCCCCGATGTACCCAGTCCGTCAGACTGAGCCTCAACACTCCTCGGCTTCGCCCTTCAAGGCCCGCGCCCGGCCCTATCCGAAAACCCGCGGGGTCCGCAGGCTTACAGTTTGAACGTTATCGGCGAAACGCCCGGGGCCGGCCCGCATTGGAGGACGGTGCGGCCCCCAGGGCAGCGAAATGCCACGCCGCCCGGGGGCGGCACCGATATCTCGACGTTCGACGCCACGGCGCCCGACCGCGCGAGGGCGACTTGCTTCTGGCGTCCGACGACGGCGATGACTTGCTCATGCCCGGGGAGCAGATGCCGATCGCGCGTCTTCTCGGCGACGTACGTCTGACCGCGCAGGCATCGGCGTCGGCGCGGATGCGACGTCGTGTCATATCCCGCGGAGACCTTTGACTTCCGCGTGCCCGATGGTGATGCTCGTCACTGCACACGTTCGCTCAGCCCTCGCGAAAGCAGGCTCGACGAATGGAAGGCGACTCGAGCCAACATCGAAGTTCGACCCGGGACCCCCACCGCCAAGGAGGCTGAAGCTTTTGCAGAGCTCGCGCTCGCGGCGGGCGGAGAGATCTTCGCGGAGGTGTTTGGCCCCAACGCCGGTGAGCTGCTGCAGAAGCTCTACCCTCTCGAGGGCAACTACATGTCCCATCAACTGGCCTTGTTCCTGTGGGTCGACGACGAGATCGTGGGAATGTTCAGCGGCTACTCGTACGACGTGAAGAAGCGAATCGCTGGGAGCAACATGTGGCAGGCTCTCAAAAAGGGGCCGCTGTTGCTCCCGAGAATGGCCTGGAAAGCCATGACGCTTTCGAAGGTGCTGTCGTTCTCCGAGCACCTCGAGGAGGGAGAGTTCTGCGTCTCCTTCGTCGCGATCGAGCCAACGATGCGCGGCAAGGGCCTGAGCAAACGACTTCTCGCTCGCGGGACGGAGTTCGCCCGAGAGCAGGGCGCCAGCACCCTGACGCTATGCGTCGAGGTCGACAACGAAGCCGCCGTCAGTGCGTATCGCAGCTTGGGCATGGAGATCGTGAGCACTTCAGAGCCTCAAAAGAAGCCGCGAGGCGAGGGCGAGTGGACGATGCACCGCATGAGCATGCCCATCGCCCAGGACGGTTGAGGGCAGCGAAAATCGAGATTGGTGTAGCTTTTCTCCGGGCAGTGGCCGTGCTGGCTATCATTGGCGGATGAACGGAGTCGCCAGTACGACTCTTCTTCCCGCTCGCTGAGCCAAAACCAGCAGCGAAATCGCTGGCTGGCCTATCAACGCTGGCCGCCCTCGGAAGCCGTAGCCTCAGGCAGGGCAAAGAAAAAGCCCTGAGGGCCGTTGGGCTCTCAGGGCTTTTTGCGGAGCGGACGGGGCTCGAACCCGCGACCTCCGGCGTGACAGGCCGGCGTTATAACCAACTTTAACAACGCTTCGGTACCGAGGTTGATGGTTCCTGTTCTTCGCTGCTCGGGTCGTAGGAGGGCTCTGCGGGCGAGATCTGAGGCTTTCGTCTTCCGCCGTCGAGCCTGCATTGTGAGGGACGTCGGGGGAGGGTGTCAATGTTCCCCGCGGGCCCAAGAATTGAGTCGGCGCGGACCAGAGCCGACGCGAGTTTTCGTTCCCCGATCCGACCGTCGCTCTACAGAGGATCGCGGGAGCGCGGGGCGGCAAGAAGAACCGGTAGGTGATGGGAAAACCAAGCCGGCACCGAGCTGCGTCGCTGCGGTGGGCGCGCAACAGGAACGGTGCCAGGAGGCAAGCTTTCCCACGTCAACTCGAGTTCAGCCGCTGTCGGGGCAGCTGTGAGCACTGTCCTGACCCAGGGCGAGCGTCAACGCCGTGCGTTTGCTCGGGACAGCGTGGGTTCCGATGCCCGGCGGTCTGGCGTTTGCGATGGAACTCGAGGAGCGAGGGAGAGCCGGTCGTCGCCGGTTCGTGGGCTGCGGCTTCGACCGGGTCCGTGCTCGTCGCAAACCCTCGGGGTGATCAGGCTCGAGAGCGGTGCGTCGCCGGGTCGGGTAGTCACGTTGTCCGGGGTAACCGATGGTGACGTGGCCGAGCTGCCGAGCACGAACGCGGGCGAGCACGCGAGCGTCGTCGAAGCTCGATCGTACGGCCAACACATTTCTGATCACCCCGTCGACCGAGCGTCGCGATACCTCGGATGCTCGGCAAGACCCGAACGTGTCGCGGGACCGACGTGCCGCTCCTGCCCAACGGTGGGCGCCGCAGTAGTCGAAGATCCTGAGCCCAACGCGACGCGACGCTGGCTCAAGACACGCGGCCATACGGCCGTTCTCGACCACGATTCGGAACGCAGTGCGATGGAGTCGAACCCCGCCGCCTTTGCTTCGTAAGCTCGCCTTGCGTTCGCTTTCGGCCCCACACCCCCACGCAGATGACCGCTTGCGGTAGATGCGGCATGATCGGCTGGGAGGTGCCTCCCCAACGCGGACCCTATGGCCGAGTACGACGTCTTTCTCTCCCACAGCTCGACCGACGAACAGGCGGTGGAGGAGATCGCGGGGAGGCTCCGCACCGAGTTCGAGCTGCGTCCCTACTTCAAGCGGTGGATGCTCGTTCCGGGAGAGCTCTGGCTGCCGGCGATCGAAAAGGCGATCGATACGAGCACGACCATCGCGGTCTTCCTCGGTCCCGGCCAGATGGGTGTGTGGCAAGAGGACGAAGCTGCTCGTGCGATCGAGCTCGTGGTGCGAGCCGAGCAACGTGGTCGAAGGGTCATCCCCGTGCTGCTCCCGGGGACGAAGCTCGAGGATGCGCGCGGTTTTCTGGGCCTGCGCACGTGGGTCGATCTCGGTGCGGAAGACGGCATGCAGCGCCTGGTCGCGGCGATCTCCGGCATCTCGCTGCGTCAACAAGAGCTGATCGCGAAGCCGAGCCGCCAAGGCTACACGCGCGTCGCCGTGGCGCAGCTCGACTACCAACCCGCGGCGCTCATCAACCGTCAGTCCCAGCTGACCGAACCTCTGTTCGACCTCGGCAAGCCGAGTGCCCTCGAGCCCGGCACGGGTGACGTACCGCCCGAGCTGACGGAGCCTCTTCGCGAACTTCGCGAGCGCATTCGCTCGGCTTACGTCGTGCAGCTGTGGGGCAAGCTCCGGGAGATCGTCGCCACGTGCGTCGACTGGCGGGTGCAGATCCTCGTGCTCCCCGAGTACTCGGTCCCCCACGAGCTGCTCCAACCGCTGGCCGCCGCGGCGGAGTCGATGGTGATCGTCGCGGGCACGCACACCGTGGAGCGCTCGGCGCTGAAAGCTGGCGTCTACGAGTCGCTCGAATGGTCCGACCGACCTCGCCGCGGCTCCGCGGTCGTTCCCGTTCTCCATCGCGGGAAGCTCCTCGCACTACAACCCAAGCTATCGGCGGCCCGTCTCGAGCGAGGCCTCGCAACCGGAGACACCTGGAAGCCCATCGAGTTCGAGTCCACCGCAGGCCCCCCGCTTCCCGATCCCATGGGGGTGTTGATCTGCCTCGACTTCCTCTACCGCGAGCGCGAGCTGCATCGCTCGTTGATCGGCGAGCAGCTCGAGCGCACCCGTTTCCTCGCAGTGCCCAGCTTGACGCCCTGGTACACGGTCGACGAGTTTGGTGCCAAGGGCTGGGAGGAGGCTCGGCGCTACGGGCGGCCTGTCCTGTACGCCAACCACGCCTCGGGCGGCGGGACGACCATCTTCGCCGACGAGGACAAGCGCCGCGATCTGGCTCGGTTCCCCGAGCGCGTGGGGATGCTCGAGGCGGGCGAAGAGGGGCTCATCGTGGCCGACGTCGACCTTGGGTATCAGCGCACGGGGTCTTCGACTCGCTACGACTCGCCCCGCGTGGTGATCCCATTCGCCGCCGCATCGCTGGTGTATCGCAACCATCCGGTCTCGGCCGAGTACGCCGACTGGACAACCGAGACCTCGCGCCGCCTTCGGGAGGACTCGGTGAGCCTCGACGACGAACTCGATCGCGTCGAGGAGCACGAGTCCAAGCTGCTCGAGGCCGGCTCGCTCTTCGGCAACGAGACCCGGCGGCGACGTGTCCAACGGCTGCTGCGCGAACTCGAGGGGGTTGGTTCCTCGGAGGAGTTGTCGCGGTTCACGAGGGAGATCGTCCTTCCCGCTCACGTGCTCCCGATGTCCATCGTTCGCCAGGCGCTCGCGTTGGGAGCCTCGGATGCGATGTTCGACTGGCGAAAGGAGCATCGCTCCGCCGACTACCAGAAAGTCGGCGAGGTGCTTCGGGCCTCGGCCAAGCAGCTGTTGGATACCGACCCTTCGCAGTGGACGCCGAATGGCACGGCGGTTTGCGATCAGCTTCGCCGTGACGTGCATGCGGCGGTCGCCCCGGAACCGGCACCAGAGCCCCAGCGGATCGAAACACGGCCTGGGTTTCCGGTCGGGGTCCGAATCCCGAACCACGATGCGCCCGAGAAAGATGGCCTCACCCTAATGTTTCGGGACGGCCCCAGCGGTTTGCTGCACAAGGACCGCTCGAAAGGGGAGCAGGAGGGAAGCCAAGACCACCACGCGTATCCACCCCGCACAGATCGAGTTCTTCACGCGAATTGGTCGCCAAGTCAGCTCAAGGTGGCGACAGACCTATGGCTAGCGCGCCGAGCAGCTGGCTTCGCCGATGCGACGGTCGTTGGGATCATCGGCGAGGACGGCTCGGCGATCGCCACCCTTCGCTGTGAGGACGGAATGTGGCTCGCTAATGCACCGGATTGGGGCATCGGCGCGGCCTGGCTTCGCACGAATTTCCGCGCCGTCGAGTCGGCGTTGCGTTCGATGCTAGGTTCGTTCGGTGGGTTCGAATTCGTAGACGAAGAGATCCACCTCCGGGCACGAGACGAGCACCTTGACCGACTCCGAGCGAGCGCTAGGTACGAGATCGCTCGTGCGGTCGCCCAACGCGTGAACATTGGCTTCGTCCCCCCAACGGTCGAGAGCGAGGGCATGCGCTCGACCGGTTTCACGGCACTCGGGCAATGGCTGGCGGGCCCGAAGTCGGCCGCACTCGTGCTCGGACCTTTCGGTACGGGCAAGTCGACCCTCTTGGCGAAATGGGCGGAGTCGCAGCTCGGCGACGACGCGGGGCGTGTCCCCGTCCTCGTAGACCTGGCGCGAGCGAACCTCACAGATCCACTCGGCATGCTGTGCGAGGCGGCGAGGCTGGACCCGACCCAAGAGTCCGAGCGAGCCGTGATGTCGTGGCTCGTTGGGCGCGGTCACGTGATCGCGTGTTTCGACGGCTTCGACGAGATGGCCACTCGCCGCGCGTTCGCTGACTTACCCCGCGAACTCGAGTCTCTCCTTCGCGTTGGGGGCCAGCGAGGAAAGGTGGTGGTCTCGTCCCGCGATCACTATTTCTCCGACGAGCGGCAGGTGGAACAGGTCACAGAGTCTGCGAGCCAACGCGCGGGCGTCTCCGGCCTCGTCCGCATGGATCTGCAGCCTTTCACCGAACGCGAGATCAAGTTGCTCGTCGGGCAGACGTTCCAAGACGTCGACAGGCGGGCTGAGGTCCTCGCGAAGATCCGCGACACCTACGACCTGCTCGACTTGGTCCAGACGCCACTGCTGCTGCACATGGTGCTCGAGACGATCGACGAGATCGACCCGAGCGCTCGCGTGGGGCAGGCGAGAATCTACGAAGAGTACCTGCAGCGATGGCTCACCAACGCCGAGCATGGCGCGAAGGAACTCTTTTCACGCGAGAACAAGATCGCATTTGCCGAGGTTCTCGCCGCCACCCTGTGGCGAAGCGGCGAGTCTTCGGTGGCGTGGAAAGACCTCCATCGCTCCGTGATGGCGCGGCTGGTGGCCGAGTTCCCCGAGATCACTGCAGGGGTGCCCGCCGAGGCGGCATACCTGGAGATCCAGGGGGGGTCGTTCTTCGTGTGGGAAGGCGGAGACCGCTTTCGCTTCGCCCACAAGTCGTTCCTCGAGTACTTCGTGGCGCGAGGGCTGCTTTCGGGTCTCGAGGCCGATCCGGGTCGAGTCCTCGATACCAAGCCCATCAGCATCGAAGTCTCTTCGTTCGTGGCGCAGATGGTGCAGGACACTGGGCGTGACCACCCTGCGATCTCCAGTTTGCGGCAGTGGTTGGTCGGTGGTCGCGGGCGGGCCGGCATGGCCGAAACGTCGACCGCCGCGGCCAATGCTGTTCGGCTGCTTCGCGATGTGCCCCGAGCGCTGGGGGAGGCGGCTGGGTGGATTCCAGACCGAGCCGATCTTCAAGGCATCAGCCTGGCCGGAGAGTCGTTCGAGGGGATGGTGCTTCGGCATGTGAAGCTGGACCAAGCGAACTTGGCCGCGGTCGACTTCACGCGGGTCAACCTCGAAGGCGCCTCGCTACGTGCTGCCGTGTTGACCGGTGCGACGTTCTGGCAATCGGTTTTGGAGGGAGCCGACCTCGACGGAGCGCGGCTCGACGGTGCCCAAGGGCATCAATGCCAACTGCGGGGGGCAGCGCTGCAGGGCGCGAGTTTTCGGCAGTCGGTATGGACGGCATGCGACTGGCCCCTCGCGATTTCGGTGCCGCAGGAGTTGGTTCAGCTCGCTGATGGAACGATAGTGCAAATCGAGGAAGGCCTGCGGCCTTCGTTCTCATCTGCGCGCTACACATTTCGCGCTGGTCACTCGGACTGGGTCTGGTCGGTGGCGTGGGCGCCCGACGGCCAGCGTCTCGCCTCCGCTTCCGACGATGGCTCTATCCGGGTGTGGAGTGCAGACGACGGGGCCCTCCTCGCGACCCTCGAAGGTCACTCGGGCTCCGTCCTGTCGGTGGCGTGGGCGCCCGACGGCCAGCGTCTCGCCTCCGC
>JBCCHT010000086.1:0-12729 GCA_039028615.1 Myxococcota bacterium
AAAGCTTCAGCCTCCTTGGCGGTGGGGGTCCCGGGTCGAACTTCGATGTTGGCTCGAGTACTCATCGTGTCGCCTTCCATTCGTCGAGCCTTCCTTCGCGGGGGCTGAGCGAACGTGTGCAGTGACGAGCATCACCATCGGGCACGCGGAAGTCAAAGGTCTCCGCGGGACATGACACGACGTCGCATCCGCGCCGAAGCCGATGCCTGCGCGGTCAGACGTACGTCGCCGAGAAGCCGCGCGACCGGCATCTGCTCCCCGGGCATGAGCAGGTCATCGCCGTCGTCAAACGCCAGAAGCAAGTCGTCCTCGCGCGGTCGGACGCCGAGGCATCGAACGTCGAGATATCGGTGCTGATGTCGGGGCCGCGTACACCAGGGCCACGAGCCCCTCGCTTCGCGCCGGCCTGAAGCGAGGTTGCCGACGCCGCATGCGTTCCCGAGAACTCGAACGTCGTGATTGAGCTGCGGCGACACTTCATCGCCGGAAGTCGTGGGAACGACGTGCGAGCGAAGTTCGAGAACAGTAAGAACTGCGATCGAATCTTCGGTGTATCGGGCATGGATCGGTACCTCGTCTCCCTGCTCCAGAAGATGCACGTCGGGAAGACGAGTGATGCCGCCCCACCGTCGTGGGCCATTGAGGATCGCGCAGCGACACGGCTCTCCGCGTGTAATGAGCAAGTGCGTAGCCGTCATGGGTCGTGCGACTCAAGATGACCTGATGTTGTCGGAGTAGGGGATCCCGATCGATGCGGCGACTCGCTCACACACGGCGACCGTCACCGAGGCGGGCGCGTGTCGTCCCACCCATGCTTCAACGCGGCGCACGAAGCCGAGTCGGTCCTCTTCGAGCCGTCGGAGCATCAAACGGTACTGTCCAAGGGAGACGGACGCGGGCTCATCGGGTGAGTCGGGATCGACGAAGAGCACCTTGCCGCCTTCGAGCCTCGCGGTTGTGAAGGGATCGTGCCCGTTCCACGGTGGGGAGCCATCCTCCAGGAGGTCTCGCCATTGGATCCACTCGTGTGGCTCGGCGCAGCAGCCGTAGCCGATCACGGATCTTCCCTCGACCCACGCCTCTATCCCGCCTTCGAGCGAAAACGGCGGGTCGTCGCCGTCGATGGTGATCCCCGCCAGGCCTTCGAGGGCAGCGGGAAGGGACTTCGACCGTACCTCGGCATCCTCGACGAGATGAGCGAACATGGTGCCCAGCAGCTTGTCGGAAACCTCCGCACAGATTCGGAACCGCACGAATAGGCCGGGGTCGTGATGAAGCCAGGGCATGCTCGTACGCAACGGGAGGAACTCGAGCACACTCGACAGCAGGCTCCCGGTGGGCGGCTGAACGGGGGCACCACGCTCCGGCTCGATGCCGCGAAGCGTGGATGGTTGTAGCTCGAGGTCGCGACCCGACGACTGCGGCTGCCATCCCTGCGCCTGCGCGTGGTGAATCAGTGCCGCCACGTAGCGTGGGGTGATCCGTGGGATGGAGTCGGTGCCGTGCACGCCCTCGAAGGCCAGTACCAAACGTTGCCCTTGCCCTGCGGCGTGTTCGACGAGCAATCGCAGATCCCACCCGCCGGGGCCGATGCGCCTCACCAGCCACCGATAGCGTTCGGCGTCCACCGTGATGCCGCGCGACTTGTCCTTCGGCAGTGTCATCTCTAGTCGTTGTACGCAACAATCCTGCGAGGCCCAACGAGGGCGCTCGTGGACTCATGCCGCATCATTCGCGCAGGCAGGAGGCCAAATCGTGCCGAGATCCACGTTGCTCCGAGCGCGGGAGCACGTCCTGTCCCGCAACGAGTCAGCGAAGAACAGGACCCAAACAACTTCTGTATCGAAGCGTTGTTAGAGTTGGTGCTCATGCCGGAGGTCGCGGGTTCGAGCCTCGTCCGCTCCGCGAAGCCTGAGAGCGAAGCGGTCCTCAGGGCTTTGTCGAGCGATGACGAGCAGCTTCGAGCCTGACTCGCAATCACAGCCACACTCATGTTGCACGATCGCTCCCCGGAAAACGAAACCCGGCCCGATGAGGTCCGCGGTGCAGGACCACGGCGACGACGAGGCCTCGTGCAAGCCCGGGGAAGCGCCGTCGACCGGCAGACGTCTATGGGCCTGCGGTCCGCTGGAACGGCCGCGCACGGACGACCAAACCTGCCCAGCGTACCTTCGCCGGGCAACAGGGCGGTCCCTCGTACGAACCCTCGAGGACGTTCCCCGGGGTCGCCCGTCGGTGATTGCCCGACAGCGGCTTCGCGCGTCTTTAGTGGGGTGGACGGAGCCCGGAGCCGTCAGGAATGCGGTCTACCCGCACCCGTCGGCGGTTTACTGAACGGCGACATCCATGGCATACCTTCCCAACGCGAGGGGCCGGCGGCACCTCCGGCACGCAACTGCTCATGACCGAAAAGCCAGGGGAGTTCTGGGCCTTTCCGCCTAACCGCGCACGCGTGAAGGTCTACGGGAACATCGAGGAGGCCGAAATCTCTCGGGTCCTGATGCAGGTTCTCGACTTCTCGCAGGGCACCGACTTTCTCATGCTCGAGATCGACATCTCCGAGATGACGGGGGCGACCCCAGAGGCTCGGCGGGTGTCGGCCAAGATCTTCGGGGAAATGCCGGCAATGGCGTTTGCGCTGGTGGGCGGCTCGTTCTCTCAGCGTGCGCTGGCGAAGCTCGTGCTCAAGGCAGTGGAGCTGCTGCGGGGAAAGAAACGACAAGTAGTGTCGTTCTTCAAAGAGTCGGAGCCGGCAGTGAGCTGGCTGGAGCAGCAGGGCGAGCACTACACCGCCAACGGACGCTTCAAGTGAAGCGCACCGCGGCGACTACGGGACCCGCTCGAACGGCCTGATCAGGTCGTCGCGCTGCCGGGTCGGGGGAGGTGCATCCCCTCGAGGCTGTGCACGACTTCGTTGGTCTTGATTCCGTCGGGGATCGAGTCCGAGTACCGATCTACCGTCAGGCACCAGTCCATCCACGATCGATGCATGGAAGTGCATAGTTCGTGGAACTCCCTGAACTCGGGGTGGTCCTCGATGATCAGGGCCCCACAACGCAAGAAGTCGTACATCTCGTTGTTGTGGAACTGGAACACGCGCCGGAAGGCAATCTCCAGGCGGTTGCCGGGCGAGTTCTCCCGCACGAGTTCATTGAACTCGGCCGCAATGAGATTGTGGTACTGGCCCATCCACGCGTTGGCTTCGACTTCCTTCTTGAAGGAGATGATGTCGTTGATGACACCACCGAGTCTGTCGATTGCCCGCAGTACCCGATCGAACAAGGGGTGCGCCTGTACCCGCGGGCTCAACTCGATCCCGAGCACCGACGCGACCAAGACGACCGTCGGGCGAAACCCAACATTGATCTCCCGGTTGGAGATTTGTGTCTCCCGTGAGAGCGGAAGCCTCTTACTCGACAGATAGACTTGTTGAAGCACGCCGCGGAAGTAGCCGCACATGCCGGAGACGAACTGCTCGTACTGAGTCGGGGTCGTGACTGCCCGCGTACGCTCTCTCAGATCGACCAACGCCGCGCAGGTGCCCCGATACTGCGGGTAGTCGATCTCGGGGACGTCGTCGGAGCCCTCCAGCACCGCACGATAGTTCGCGAACACCTTCTGAAGGAGGTCGAACCCCGCAACACGTCGCTGACCAAAGAAACGCTCGGCGGTGTCGTCGACGATTGTGATCATCACACAATAGTCGGGAATCAACGCGGCAACCTCGGGCTTGCACTCGGGCACACAGTCCGTCCACAGAGTGCTGAACTGAAGAGCCTCGAGGGACGCTAGGTTCTCGCGCCGCCAAAGGCCCACGTCCATCGCCCACTGCTCGTGCCGAGCCTGGATCTCTTCTTCTTTGGCGTGCGGAGCCAGCTTGGGCAGGCACAGCACCTGCCCCTTGAGGTCGCTCTGATAGTCGAGGAAGTTGGCCGACCCCAAGTCGATCTCGACCATGGAGCAGGTCGGCAGGCAGTCGCGGCTTTGGCTATCCACCGCAGCGGCCAGGGTTTCAGCCATGGTGGCGCCCGACTTCTCGGTGGAAGTGTTCCGGTGTGGCTCGCCGCACGAGTCCGCCCGACCAGTACTCGGTGGCGTTGGGCGCGGGGCTTGATGAAGAATCGGAGCCCGGCCGTTGGATTGGAGTGCCATGGGAGTAAAGGACAGGTCGGTCGATGACGTTAGTCGCCGGGGGTGTGCGACTGGGCTCTCGATACCATTTCGGTCCGATGCAGGGAGAAGCGTCGGCAAAGGTGTCGAGTTGGACGCGGATTGGCCCCCCGAGGCGCTGTCGATTGGAGGTGATCAACTTACACCCGCGAGGTGGGGTCCCCCGAGAACCCCAAGGCATCGCTTGCAGATCGAGCAGGGCGCTGCTTCGACGGCTGGTGCGCAGCTGCGCACCAAGTGAACGGTGCCATAGGAGACGCGACACGGTCAACTCAGAAAGCCCGTAAACACCGCGTAGACGGGCGTCTCTTGTAGGATGGGTGCCCACGTCTCCGAGTCGGAGAAGCCCTTATGCCAAAGCGAGTAACGGAAGTTCAGTAACGGAATTCGTACTGGAATCGATGACTCTTGAACATTGATTCTCGGGCCTCGAACGACGAGGATCTTGCGCTGAGCGCGAGGTTTTCCGGTGGTACGGCACCCGGGACACGCCAAGGCAGCAGCCAGGCGGGAACGACGGCGCGCCAGCACGAAAGCGGTGATGATTCACGTTTTCCGTGACGCAGTCGCGGCGATCCCGGCCGACGCCCAAAGGGGCCTCCTCGACAAATCACGTCGTCGAGCCAACAATTTATGGGACAAACGCCGCCGATTCCGACCACGAGCATCGACCCCTTCGGAGACGGCACAACCGCCGACTTCCATTGGTGGACTCCACCCACATCATGAACCCCGCGCGCCTTGGGCTTCGCGACGTCACAGAACGCCGAACGACGGCCTCGAGGGGAAGAGAAAGATCCGCGCAACGTGGGTTCTACGGCCGTGAATCGCGAGCTGAGCCCGATTCCTTTGGGGCACGACGTCGAACCGGTGGACTCGAGGTCGGCGATACCGAGGAGCCGTTGAGGGACGTACTCTGGAGCTCGAATCTGTGACGACTGTCTTCGAACGGTAGAAATTGAACAGAGGCAGAATGCCACAACGGCATTCTGCCTCTGTTGATGAGACCCGTGCTCGTTCTCCCTCTCAGCTCTCCCAATCAAAGAACCTAAAGTGAAACCCATCATCCGTGACCGAGTGGTCACTGGTGAGTCGCAGGTCGATCGCCTGCCGATTGCGCCTCCCCGCGACCTGGCGGGTTGCTGGCGTGTCGCTGAACTGTGGGCTCGTGTGCACGCCGGTCTGGGTGGTGCCGTCGGTCAGGTGCAGGAAGTCGAAGCTAGGCTCGAGCTCGAGGTAGTCGCCGTGGAGGGTGACGTCGCTGGCGGTGGCGGGTAGGCCGACGATGTAGCGTCCGTCGCTATGGTTGGCGTAGGGATGGTCGGTGACGATGTCGAGGTAGACGCGGTGGCCCCAGGTGTTGGGCTCGCAGACACCGGCGAGGTCGGCGAGATCGAGCTGGTCACCGAGCTCGAGGGCGGTGCTGCGGTTGGGTCGTGGGTTGCATTCTTGGGCGAAGAACGTGTACGGACTGGTGGGGATGTCGGGGCAGCCGACGTGGCTGGGACCGCCGCAGGTCGTGCGGTCGTCGACGCTGCCGTCGCCATCGAGATCCATGGGGTTGGGGATGACGTCGATCTGGAGCGAGTACTCTCCCGTCGCTCCGTTGTGACCGTAGACGTGGGCATACATGACGGACGCACCCGCTCCGCCCGCGGTGGCGGACACGGTCTCGGTGTTGCCGTAGGACTGTGAGGCATCGACTTGGTGGCCGCCGTCGTCGTAGAGCTTCAGGTCGAGGTCGCCGGCGGTGCCGTCGAACGCGATGGTGACCTCGACGTCGTCGGTGCCATAGACGGGGATGGCGATGAAGTCGTCGTCCCAGCTCCCGTCGATGCGACGGTAGGTGCGGCCATTGTCGCCTTGTCGTACGCCCAGAGACTCGTAGATTGCCGTTCCGCGCTGTTGGGGCTGCAGCGAGATCGGGCGATCGAAGACGTTGCCCATGAAGTTGTTGGGCTCACCCACGTCGCGGAAGCGGCCCATGGTGTCGAGGGTGACGACGCTCTCGGGCGCGCGGTGGCTGGTGTGATTGTCGGGCACGGCATTGACGACGTTGCAGGTGCCGTTGGGCACGTAGTCGGTCTCCCCGCGCACGAGGATGCCGACGACGTCGCCGCTGGCTTCGTCGAAGACGGGCGAGCCCGAGTGCCCGCCGAAGGTGTCGGTGTTGGCCCGCAAGCCCCAGGTCTCGAGCGACCGCACCTCGCCACCACCGTCGATCTTCTTGAGCAGGCGACTGCCGTGACCGATGACGACCAGATCGTCACCCGCGGTCATGGACGGGCTGGGATCGACGGGCAAACCAGGCCGACCGGTATCGCGATCGAGGTCGAATACGGCGTAGTCGATGCCATCGGGAGTGTAGTGGTAGTCGACCACGCGCTCGCATCGGAAGACGTCCTCGGTGGAAATCTCGTCGCGTTGGCCACCCGGGTTCAGCTCGAAGTCGAAGGCGACGATCATGTCGTCGCACTCGGCTTGTAGGGTTGCCGGGTCACCATCGATGTCGTTGGCGGGCGATTTGTAGAAACAATGGCCGGCGGTGACCATGCGCGTGGGGCTGATGAGCCACCCGGTACAGTCGCCCTGCACGGCGATGGCCTGGTTCTCGAAGGCTTCACCCGGGCACAGGTTGCGCGAGTTCCCGAGGGTGTCCTCGGGGAAGGTCACGGCCCCGGTGTTCGGGTCGACGGTGAGCACGGGGTTGGCGGAGAGGGCCTCGTCCAGGATGAGCGCGACGGACTCGGACCGCTCGCGCATGCCCATGTCCGGGTAGTTGTGGGGGTCGAGCCGATCGTCGGTACCGTAGACGACCCGCTCGGTGACCTCCTCGAGTTCGTCGTCGAACCCGAGCTCGTCCTCGGTGTCGGCCACGCAGGCGGGAAGCAGGAGGGCAGCACCCAAGGCGAGCAATGCAGTACGCGAACGCGCGTCGGAATTGATGATCATGACGGTCGTCTCCTCGAAGGGGCTCGATGAAGCGCGAGCGCACCACACGACAGTGCGTGGCCTCGCGACTTGGGGGCGGGGCGCCACTTCAGGCGCTGCCATCGAGCCGTCGACTGCGAAGTCCGGGTCGACCGGGGAGGGATTGCGGAACCCGCAAAAAAGACGGGCATGCTCGACCGCGCGACGCGAAAGCCACGCGGGGCGCGGTCACGGGCTATACTCCGCGTGGTGCTCACCTGGAGCCTGACCTTCGGCCTGCTGATGGCAGGACCCACGCCGCCCTGCCCGATCGACGCCGTGGCCGATCGAGTCGCGGAGCTTGCTCCCGACCTCGGACGACCTCAGCCGACCTTCGACGACGGCGTGCTCTCGCTGGAGTTCTCGCGCAAGGACGAAGGCGCGATCGCTCTGTTGACGGTGCAGCTGGCCGACGGCCAGATGGCGACGGTGGGCACGTCGCCGGTCGTCAAAGAGGTCCGCGAGTCGCTCAACGAGCTCGGGCCGAAGCTGGCCACGAACCAGGACGTCCTCCAGGCGCTGGTCCAGTGCCCCGCGGGAAGTACGACCGCGCAGGCGCGAGCCGATGCGTGGGAGAAGACCTTCCACGAGAAACGGAACGAGCCGAAGCCGGAGCCAAACCGAGAGCTCGAGCCGGAGCCCGAGCCGAGCCACGGTGCTCACGACGCATCCGAGCGCGAGGTCGCCGAGCAGGAAAACGCGGCCGAGGCCGACGACGGCGCGGGCGACGAGGCTGACCCCGAGCAATCGAGCCAGGCGCTTTGGCTCACCATCGGGGGCGCAGCGGTCCTGCTCGTCCTGTTCTTCTTGCTTGCGCGTCGCCGGACCTCCGACGATTGACGGCATGAGCACGGGGCCGACCGCGATCGTCGTAGGAGCCGGAATCGCCGGCCTCACCGCGGCGTTTCGCCTCCAGCAAGCAGGCTTTGCCGTGCGCGTGCTCGAGGCGGAGGCGGTCGTCGGCGGCCGCATGAGCTCGATCGAGTTCGGCGGCTTCGTGATGAACCGAGCGGCCACCGTGCTGCCAGGCTCCTACCGGGCCATCCTCGAGCTCGCGGCGGAGGTCGGCTTCGAAGGACTCGAGCGCTTCGACGGGACCATCGGCATCGTGCGGGACGGCGTGATCCATCGGATGCGCTCCGATCATCTCGCGCTCGATGGCTTCCGTACCAAGCTGCTGTCGTGGATGAGCAAGCTACGACTGAGTCGACTCGCCTTCGATGCGCTGCGCATCCGGGGCAAGCTCGGGCACGACGACATCAGCGTGGCCGCCCCCTTCGACACGCAGACGGCCGAGGAGTACGGCGCGCGACACTTCAACGACGAGAGCCGGGAGTACGCGATCCGCCCCGTCATCCGCGGCTTGGCCCCCGACGCGTCCATCGTCGAGTTCTTCAATGCGTCCATCAACATCCTCGGGGCGGGCTTCATTCGGTATCCGGGGGGCATCGGTTTTCTGACCGAAGCGCTCGCGCAACGGCTCTCGGTGACGACGGAGGCCCGCGTCCTCCCGGTTCGGCGCGAGGGTGAGCGCGCCCGCGTGCAGTGGGAGCACGCGGGCGAGGTCCATGCCGCGGACGTCGATGCCTGTGTGCTCGCGGTGCCCTCCGTCGTGGCTGCGAAGCTCCTGGCCGACGCGGACCCTGGCCTCTCGGAGCTGCTGTCGAAGTCGCTGCGTTACACCACCGCCTTCGTCGCACACTTCGGGCTCTCGTGCGCTCCCGCGGAGCCCTCCATGTTCTTGATGCTGCCGAAGTCCGAGGATCCCGGGATGTACTCCCTGGTCTTCGACCACAACCTGCAGCCCGACCGTGTGCCCGAGGGTAAGGGATTGCTGGCGACCAGCTGGGAGCACGACTGGTGCGAGCAGCGGCTGGAGTCGAGCGACGACGAGCTGATCGAGCAGATGTTGCCTTCGGTGGAAGCACTCGTGCCCGAGGTCCGCGAGCACCTCGAGTTCACCCGCGTTCATCGTTGGCGACCCGGCGTGTTGCGAGGCTCGCCCGGCTACTGCACGGCAATCGCCGAGCTCGTCGAACGACTCGAACAAAGCGGCCCGGTGCAGCTAGCGGGGGACTTCTTCACCACCTCGAGCACCGATGGAAGCGTGGTCTCGGCCGAGCGCGCGGTGACCCGACTGATCGATCGCATGGGGTGAGCGAGCCGAGTCGCACGATCCCGGACGGCCGATAGCCGCCAGGGGAACGTCGATTTCAGTCGAGTCTCTGATTTTTTACTTTGTCGCGTCACGCCCCGCGGCGACGCCGTCCAGGGATGGGTACCTCCGTCGCCGTGCCCCACGCGCGGTCGATGAACAGGAGACCCACCATCATGCGACGTTTCAATTTCAGCGCCCCCCTGACGACGGTCCCCGTGGCCGCGATCGCCTGGTTTTCCCTCACCTCGACATCCATGGCCGCGGATGTCGGCCGGGTGACTCGCTTCGACGCTCCCGTGCCCACCCCGACGGTCGTGCAGACCAATAGCCGGGTGGGCGTCGACTTTGCCGTGGAAGCGGAGTTCGATCCGAACGACCCCTTCGAATGTCGATGCGTGGAGTACCGCCAGCAGGTCCGGGGCAAGTTCACCAAGGACGGCAACAAGCTACGGCACATGCTCACCCTCGATGACCCCGACAACCCGGGCAGCACGAAGGAAGTGGAGATGTCCGAGACCGATTTCCTGCCCGACTCTCCCGACTACGGCAACGGCCGCGTGCGCTACGGGCATCGAGGCGAGGCCAAGTCCGCGACCGAGAACTACACCAACGGAGGAACCGGGACGAACGCCAACGACGAGAATCGGGCAACGGGATGCAAGTACGCGCTCACCGACGGGCCCGGGATCACGAACCTGCAGCCGGGTCACACGTACGTCGTGGACCTCGACTTCGCCGGAACGACCCTCGGTGTGTGCGAGGCCTGTGACACCTGCGTGAGCAAGACCTGGGAAGCCAACGCTACCCACACGACCCCGGCCGCACCCGCTCCGGGTGGCGGAGGAGGCGGAGGCGGAGGCGGAGGCGGAGGCGGATGCAACATCGGCAGCGATGCGCCCAGTCCCGCCCCGTTCATGATGTTGGGCTTGCTTCCGCTGCTGGCCTGGAGGCGACGCTACACTGCGATGGCCTTGTCTGGGCTCGTGGCTCTTTCGGTGAGTGGATGCGTGGGCGGAACTTCTGGAACGAGTAGCGCGGGTGGCGGTGGTGGTGGCGGGAGCTCGACGCCGGGCTCGTCGGCGTTCGGCCCCGGCAACTGGACGATCCTCAACCCGGTACGGACCGGCTTCGCGGGCAAGGAGGCCTCGGGCGTCAGAGCATTGCCAGCCCTGACGGTGGGCGACAACGGCATCATGGTCGACGTTCAGATGGCCGCGCCCGGTGACGGCCCCGGTGCGCCAGTGGGCTCCGATCTGAGCATGCAGGTGCGCGTCGGCGGGTCCAACGTGGCCGAGCTCGAGGGCCCCGGCAGCGGCCCGGTGCTCTCCGTTCAGGGCGCCGCGCATCCGGTTTGGTACTTCGCGCGAGGCACGGGCGATGTCGAGCTACTCGAGTTCACCTACAAGGGCGACTCGATCGTGTGGAAACCGGCGGAAGGTACCCCCCTGTAGGCCCGGCCACGAGGGCCGAGCAGGCGCGGAGTGAATCGCGGAGCTCTGGATGAAAAAGAGTCCGCACATCCGCGGACATCTGGAGAACCCCTCTAGTGATGACGCTCTTCGCTGCTCGCTCGGCCTCGCTCGTTTTGTTGTTCCCCCTGGCCGCCTCGTCGCTCGGTTGCGTGCAGGTCGTCGACTTCGGCGGTGCAGACACGGAGACGGACACCGATCCGGTGGCGAGCACCAACCCCGCCGCCACCCCGAACCCGAGTGCCGACGACGGTACCGGCTCTTCGGCGACGACGAGCACACCCGAGGACTCTACGGGCGACACCGGATCCAGCAGCGACGAAACGGGAGGCACGCCGGTCGACCCCCCCGACGGCGGCGGTGCGATCTGGCCCGCGCCGCTGGGCGCGGCGGTCCACGGCATCGCGCCGCTGGACGACGGCGGCATGGTCGTCGTGGGGCGGGTGGAGAACGAGCAGGGGCGGTTCGGAGCCGTGCGTGTGCTCGATGCCGCCGGAAAAGTCGTGCACGATCATGCCCCCGCCGAGCTCGAGGATCTGTATTTGTGGGACGTGTGCGTGCGCCCCGACGGCAGCCTCTTGGCGATCGGGATCGTGGCGGACTCCGACGGGACCGACTTCGAGAACAAGGCGTACGCGGTCTTTCTCGATGACACGGGCGCGGTCCTGTCGACGGACGTCTACGACCCCTTTTTTGTGTACCTCGACTATGTGTCGATGGTGGACATGCCACGCCTGGTCTGCAACGGGAAGGAACGCGCCTGGGCGGTGCTGTCGTATCTCAACGAAAAAGGGCGAGAGCCACTCTTCACGCTGGCGATCGAGTCGAAGGGCTTCGGCAACCAGGGGCAGGGCGCCTGGCACTACGGACAGAGCGCTCTCATCGGGATGGGTGGCGACCCCACGGGGGGCTACCACTACGCCGTGAACGCCGAGGTGTACCCCAAGGACGTGCTGCGCGTGATGTGGCAGAACCACTCCGCGGATGGGCTCGTGGGCCATACCAACTCCATTCACTCCCCCGAGCTTCCGGGCGAAGACTCGCTGCCTCTCGCGTTTCATGCAGTCGGTGAGCGCGGTGTCGTCCTCGGTTCGGACGCGCCGACCGACACCCACTGGCTGGTCGCCTACGATCTCGAGGGCAACGAGCTTTGGCGCACCGATGACCTCCCCGCCCCCTCCGAAGCCTGGCACCCCCAGCAGATGGGCGTGGCGAGCGATGGCCGAGTCGCGATCGCAGGATGGGCCGGACCCGATACGCAGCAAGCCGTGAGCCTGCTGGTCTTCGACGCCGACGGCAGTCGCTCGTGGTCGGCCGAGTACGACGACCTGGAAAAACCCGGGTACTCACCGAGCCACCTGGAGGTCGGTGAGATCGTGGTGACCCCTGACCGCATCGATCTCGGCGGGAGTTTCCGGCCGTTCGCGGACGAGGACACGACCTACGGCTGGATCCTTCGCATCGACGGCTGAGCGAGTCAGTCGGCGGCCGGGCACACCGTCATCGCATGGCGAGCGATGTTGGAATCCGGGTAGCGTCGCAGCAAGAGCCGGGCCTCGCCGCGCGCCTGCGGCGTCCTGCCCAGCGCGCACAAGACTTCGACCCTCAGGGCGGACCGCACCTCGTCGAAACCGCCCTCGGGGAACGAGCGTGCGTGGGCCTCGAGAAGCGCCAGGGCGGCTTGGGGTCGACCGTCCTTGAGCGCACGACGGGCTGCGGCGAGGCGACGCGCGCACTCGCCGTCATCGGGAGGTGGACGTGCCGCGGGAGTCGGCGTCGGCCTCGGACGAGCTTCGGGGTTCGGAGAAGACGTGGGGTCCACCGCCCTGGGATCGGGCGCGTCCTTGGTGGGAGGCGGGGACGCTGACATCGCGTCGCCATTGCGCCGTCGCTCCGGCTCCTCGCCATCGGTGGGTGCGTCGCTCGAAGCCACGACCGCCGGAGGCTCGCCTTCACGCGACG
>JBCCHT010000087.1:0-12622 GCA_039028615.1 Myxococcota bacterium
AGCCCGAGGTCAGCCACAACGCCAACCTGGAGCTGACGGCCAATGCCGAGCAGACCCGGGCGGGGGGGTGGCGAGGCAGCGTCAACGGCTTTGTGCGCGACACCGACCAGCTCATCGTGCTGCTCGGCACGGACCGCTTCTTCTCCTACGAGAACGTCTTCGGCGCTCGATCGGCGGGCGTGGAGGGAGCGCTGGGCTGGACGTCACCCGGCGAGTACTTCTCGATCGACGGGAACGTGACCTACCTCGACTTTCGGAACAGCTCGAGCGAAGGCACCTTCGGCGACTTCGAAGGCGACAGGATTCCCAACCGCCCCTATCTGTTCGCCAACGGTCGCGCTCGGGCCCAGCTACGCGCAGTCGCGGCGGACCGCGACGAGCTGTCGCTGGAGTGGAACACCCGCTACGTCCACGGGTTCTTTCGTGGCTGGGAGAGCGTGGGGCTGACCGAGTTCAAGCAGACCATCCCCGCCCAGTTGCTGCACTCGCTGGCGCTGACCTATCTCGTGCGGGGGCCGGGGGTCGCCATGAGCTTCACCGGGGAGCTGCAGAACCTCACCGACGCCGCGGCCTTCGACTTCTTCGGCGTGCAGCGGCCCGGGCGAGCGTTCTACTTCAAGACCGCCCTCGAGTTCTGATCCTGGACTTCTAGCGGTAGCCGGCCGCCTGCAGCTCGAAGAGCCGAGCGTAGCGACCGTGCTGCTCGACGAGCTCGCCGTGCGAGCCCTGCTCGACCACGCGGCCCTCGTCGAGCACCACGATGTGGTCGGCCATGCGCACCGTGGAGAAGCGATGGGAGATGAGCACGGCCATCTTGTCGCCTGCCAGCGCGCGCACATGCTCGAAGACCTGGGCCTCGGCCTCGGCGTCCATGGCCGCGGTGGGCTCGTCGAGCACGAGCACGTCGGCATCACGTCGCATGAAGGCCCGCGACAGCGCGATCTTCTGCCATTGCCCGCCCGACAGCTCCCGACCGCCCTTGAACCAGCGACCGAGCTGGGTCTGATAGCCGTCGGGCATGGCGTCGATGAAGGGCGCGGCCATGCCGTGCTCGGCCGCCACCGCCCAGCGCCCCTCGTCTTCGAAGGCGTCGACGTCTCCTGCTCCGACGTTCTCGCCCACCCGCAGCTGGTAGCGCGCGAAGTCCTGGAAGATGACGCCGACGCGGCGCTTGAGCGTGGCCGGATCCCACTCGCGGATGTCGAGCCCATCGAGCAGGATCCGCCCCTCGGTCGGCAGGTACAAGCGCGTGAGCAGCTTGATGAGGGTGGTCTTGCCGGAGCCGTTCTCGCCGACGAGCGCGAGCGCCTGGCCGGGCCGGATGTGCAGGTTCACGTCGTGTACGGCGGGCTCGTCGGCCCCGGGATAGGTGAAGCCGACGCCCTCGAAGCGCACGCCGTCGCCGGGCTTCGGCCCCACGGTGGCGTGACCCTCGGCGGTGGGCACCTCTTGCTCGAGATACTCGTAGAGGTTGCTGAGGTAGAGGTTGTCCTCGTACATGCCCCCGATGGCGGTGAGGCTGGCCGCGACCGCCGACTGCCCCTGCTTGAACACGAGCAGGTACATGGTCATCTCGCCCAGGGTGATGGTGCCGGCGACGGCCTCGATGCCGATCCACGCGTAGGCCCCGTAGAACGCGGCGGTACCGACCAAGCCGAGGCCGAAGCCCCAGGCGGCGCGACGCAGGGTCAGCTTCCGATCCTCACCATAGAGCAGCTCGAAAATCTCGCGGTAGCGCTCGAGCAGGCGGGGCCCGAGACCGAAGAGCTTGACCTCCTTGGCGTAGTCCTCCCGGGCGAGCACGGTCTCGAGGTAGGCCCGCTTGCGGGTCTCGGGCGAGCGCCAGCGAAACAGCCGAAAGGCATCACCGGAGAACTTGGCCTCGACCACGAAGGCGGGCAGCCCGGCGACCACGAGCACCAACACCGCCCAGGGCGACAGCTGCCACAGCAGCACGGCGTAGCTCGACAGCGAGATGCCGTTCTGCACGACACCGAAGGTCCGCATCACCAGGCTGAGCGGGCGCGAAGAGGCCTCGCGCCGGGCCCGGGTGAGCTTGTCGTAGAACTCGGAATCCTCGAAGTGGGTCAGCTCGAGCGTGAGCGCCTTGTCGAGGATCATGACGTTGACCCGATGACCCAGCTGCGCGCGCAGCAAGGACTGGCACGCGGAGATGCCACGCTGGATCGCGGCCATGGACACCACCAGGCCCGCCTCGAGGGCGACCCAGGTGAGGACCTCGTCGGTGACGAAGCTGCCCGTGTCGCGCCGCTGCTCGATGCCGGCTACCACCGAGTCGACGATGAGCTGACCGACCCACGCGATGGCGGCGGGCAGGATGCCCGCGGCCAGGGTCAGCGCCGCGATGGCGATGGTGAGCTGGCGACTCGTGGCCCACACCAACGAAAGAGCCCGACCGCTGTAGCGGAAGACCTCGAAGAATTGGCGCACGCGCGTCGAATCGGGCTGAGCAGACATCGCCGGGTCCTGTTGTAAGGCGCGCTAGAGCCGAGCGCACCCCGCCCGAGCGGGGGATGGACCGGTCATCCGGGCGGGCCCCCGCGCCCCCTCGTTGGTCGGGGCTCAGGCACTCTTGGCGCTGGCCGCTCGCCGACTCACCAGCTTGCGCAGCTCGCGAATCGAGAAGGGCTTTTCGATGTACTCGTTGTCGACCGACTCGAGGAACTCGCGGGCCTTGGGCGTGAACGCGCCGCCGGTCATGAAGATGAAGCGCTCGCCGTAGCTGGGCCGGGCCTCGTTCATGTGGGCGAAGACGTCCATGCCGGAGACGTCGGGCATCATCACGTCGCAGAGCACCAGGTCGAAGTCGTGGGCCTCGCAGGCGTCGATGGCCTCGCGACCGCTGCCCGCGACCTCCACTCGATGGCCGCGGAGCGCTCGCTTGATGCCCGCCCCGATGGAGGGCTCGTCGTCGACCACCAGGATCCGCATCGGCTCGACGTTGGCGACGTCGACCGGGCGCGAAGGGTCGCGGCGGCGCATCACGGGCACGTCGGCCGCGGGCAGGATGAGGGTGAAGGTGGAGCCCTCCCCGATTCGACTCACCACCTTGATCTCGCCCCCGATGCCCGTGACGATGCCGTGGCAGATCGACAGACCGAGACCAGTCCCCATGCCTTGCGGCTTGGTGGTGAAAAAGGGATCGAAGATGCGATCGACGATTTCCTCGGGGATGCCCGACCCGGTGTCCGAGATTTCGACGAACACGTAGCCCCGCTCGCTGCGGGTCGACACACGAATGAACTGGTCGCCGTAGGCTTCTTCGGGGATGGAGTGCGCGGCGTTGACCAGCAGGTTGAGAAACACCTGGGTCAAGCGCCCGGGCGCCCCGAGCACGGCCTGGAGCTCGCCGTAGTCCTTCTCGAGCCGGGCGCGGTGCCGAATCTCGTTGTCGGCGATGTCGATGGCCGCGTCGATGACCTCGTGCAGGTCGATGGACTGCAGCACCTCGTCGTCGGCGCGGGCGAAGCTCTTGAGGTCGCTGACGATGCGCCGCACCCGGTTCGCGCCCTCGGCCGCCTCTTGCAGGGTGCGCTGCACGGTCTGGTCGAAGCCGCTGCTGGCGGGTAGCTCGAGCTGGCTGAGGTCCTCGCTGAGCAGCTCGAGGTTGGCGAGCACGTAGGCCAGCGGGTTGTTGATCTCGTGCGCCACCCCGGCGGCGAGGCTGCCCACGGAGGCGAGGCGGTCGGCCTTCTGCAGGCTGGCCTGCATGCGCTTGCGCTCGGTGAGGTCGCGGGCGAAGGCCACGAGGTACTCCTCGCCGTCGAAGCGCAGGACGTTGGTCGAGATTTCGACGGGGAAGAGCTTGCCGTCGCTGGCCTTGAAGTGGGACTCGACCTTGCGCGAGCCGGTGGTCTCGATCGTCGCCCAGCCGAGCCGAGCCGACTGCAACGACGGGTCGAGCTCCGTCACGTCCATGGTGAGCAGGCGCGCCCGCGGATAGCCCAGGGCGGCACACGCCGCGTGGTTGACGTAGCAGACCCGACCCGCGCGGTTGACCCAGAAGGCCGGGTCGGCGGCGTGGTCGATGGCGAACTGGGTGAGCCGAAGCTCGCGCTCGGAGGCCTTGCGCTCGGTGATGTCCTCGAACATCAAGAAGCTGGCCCGGGCCCCATCGAACATGGCGCGGGTCATGGGGATGACCCAGGCGGTCATGCGGCTGCCATCGCGGCGCAGGAACTCGGACTCGATGGGCGGCGGGGGGACGTCGGTCCGCTCGAAGCGCTCCATTCGCTTGCGGGTGGCCTCGCGGTGGCGCCGGGGCACCACGTCGATGAGCGGCAGGCCGAGCAACGCGTTGCGCTCGTGGCCCAGGGCCCGGGAGGCGGCCGCGTTGACGTACACGATGCTGCCGTCGCAGTAGGCGATGATGCCCAGCGGCGCCCGCTCGATGACCCGGCGAAAGTCGACCTCGGACCGGGCCAGGGCCTCGCGCGCCTGACGGTGGCGGGCGTTGGTCTTGAGGTGGCGCTCGGCGATCCGCACCCGCGTCATCAGCAGGTGGTCGTCGATCGGCTTGTTGAGGAAGTCGTCCGCCCCCGCGTCGAGCACGGTGGTCAGGTCGCGGGTGTTGCCGCGTCCGGTGACGACCAAAATGTAGGGGTGGTCACCACCGCGAATCGACCGGATCTTTTGGCACAGCTTGATGCCGTCCATGCCGGGCAAGATCATGTCGATGACCAGCAGCTCGTAGGGCTGCCGCAGGTGCGCCACGAGGCCGGCGTTGGCGTCCGGCACGGCTGTAACGTCCAGACCCAAACGGCGCAGACTCGCTTCGAGCGCCGCGCGCTGGACCGAGTCGTCTTCCACCAAGAGCGTTCGCATCGAGGCGTCTACCCGCAGGCCCAAGGGCCTCTCATTCGCCGTAAATACTACCTCACCAGCAAAAATGCACGAGAGGAGAACCGGTCGTAAACGGGCCCAAGGGCCGCCGAGGGGCCGGACTGCTCGAACCGAGCACCGATTCCACCGCCCGTGCCACGTCGGGATCGACGAGCATCGCGGTGGGCCGAACGGACCACATGTGGCCCGACGAGGGACGCCTCGGACCTCGGCTCGCTCGCGCGGTCCCGCGCGTCAGGTTTTCGTCACCCGCCAGCCGAGTCGACCTGCCGCCCGGTCTTCACGTGAGCGCACCAATCCCGAACCCGCCGAGGTCCCGACGTCAGAAAACCGACGCCCGACCCCGAGTGGATCTCGTCCGACGACGGACCGGAACCAACGGCACCGAGACCCCCGAGAGCGCGAGTGCGGCCCTTCGTCGGCCGTGCGCTGCAACACGAACGAACCCGGTCGCCGCTAGTCGGAGGAGCCGACGGCCTCGTCCAGCTTCGGCGTAGCCGGAGCCTCGCCTTCGGCCGACTCGCCCCCGGACTCGTCGACCCCCAGGCTCTCCTTGAGCGCGGCCATGAGGTCGATGACCTGAGCCTTCGTGGAGGGGGCGGGCGCGGTGATGTCCTCGCCCTCGACCTTCTTGGCGATGAGTACCTCGACTCGCTCGCGCACTTCGTCGGTGTAGCGCGCGGGCGAGAAGGTCTTGACCGCGCCCTGGATGACGAGCTGCTTGGCGAGCTCGAGCTCGGCGCCCTTGACCTCGCAGTCGTCGATGCCGACATCTTCGATCGGCCGAATCTCGGCCGGATAGTGCAGCTGCTGCATCACCAGGCCCTCTTTCACCGGGCGCAGGCTCACCAGGTACTGCTTGCCCCGCGCCGAGTGCCGGGCCACCGCGACCAAGCCCGTCTCCCGCAGGGCGGCCGCCAGCAGGTGATAGGCCCGGGCCGAGCCCTGGTCGGGGGCCAGGTAGTACGCCTTCGAATAGTAGATGGCGTCGATCTCTTTTTGCGGCACGAACTCGGTGATGTCGATGCCGCCGCTGGTGCGCTCGGCCACCGCCTTGAGCTCGTCCTCGTCGAAGGTGACGTACTGCCCCTTGGCGAACTCGTAGCCCTTGATGAGGTCGTCGCGGGTGACGATGACCTCGCACTTGGGGCAGTGGTACTTGTACTTGACCCGGCTGCCGCACTCGCGATGCAGGTTATTGAACCGGATCGCGTCCGAGGGCGACGCAGAGGGAAAGAGCTTGACCGGGATGGAGACCAACCCGAAGGCGATCGTTCCCGAGGCGATGGCACGGGCCGGCATTGCGAGGGATAGTATCCCCGCCCGGATCGAGCTTCGCCACTTGCCGACGAATTCGCGAACCCCGCCCCGGTGTTTCCCTTCCTCGCCCGGCCCCTCCTGACCCGCCATGCCCAAGCAATCGCCGCTGGACACCTATCGGGCCAAACGCTCGGGGGACCGCACGGGGGAACCCCTGGGGCGCGCGGTGCCCGGAGGCCCGCAGGCGAGCGCGGACGAAGCCAAGCTCTTCGTGGTGCAGATGCACGCGGCCCGCCGCTTGCACTGGGACCTGCGGCTCGAGATCGACGGGGTGCTGCGTTCGTGGGCGGTTCCCCGCGGGCCCTCCTTCGATCCCGCGGTCAAGCGCTTGGCAGTGCAGACCGAGGACCACCCCATCGAGTACGTCGACTTCGAGGGCATCATCCCCGAGGGCAACTACGGCGCCGGCGCCATGATCGTGTGGGACCGGGGGGTGTGGCTGCCCAAGGAGCCCATCGCCGAGGGCTACAAAAAGGGCAAGCTGCTGTTCGAGCTGCGCGGGCTCAAGCTGCGCGGCGTGTGGACCCTGGTCCGCACCAAGGGCGCCCCGGGGGGCAAGGGCGACGGCAAGGAGTGGCTGCTCATCAAAAAGCCCGACGAGGCCGCCCACGCCGACCCGCCCGACGACTGCTCCATCCTCTCGGGGCTGACCATCGAAGAGCTGCGCAGCGGCAACGATCGGGCCCATCGCCTGCGCACGCGGCTGCTCGAGCTGTCCACCCCGCGCCGCCCGGTGGACGTCAAAGGGCTCGACCTGATGCTCACCGAGACCCGCAACGAGCCCTTCAGCGGCAAGGACTGGGTGTTCGAGCTCAAGTACGACGGCTACCGCTTGGTGGCGGCCCGCCCCGGGGGCGAGGCACTGCTGCGCTACCGCAGCGGGCTGACGGCGACCCATGCCTATCCCGAAATCGCCCGGGCCATGTCCGCGCTGCCCTTCGAGGGCGTGGTGCTCGACGGCGAAGTGGTCGTGCTCGACGACGACGCGCGGCCCAACTTCCAGCGCCTGCAAAAGCGCGCCCTGCTGCTGGGGCGCCACGACGTCGACCGAGCGACCCGCGAGCACCCGGTGAGCTTCTACGCCTTCGACCTGCTCGCCTTCGAAGACTTCGACCTGCGCACGCTGCCCCTGCTCGCCCGCAAGGCCCTGCTGCGCGAGATCATCCCCAAGACCGGGGTCATTCGCTTCGCCGACCACATCCCCGACAAGGGCGAGGCGCTCTTCGAGCAGGTGCGCGCGCTCGGCCTCGAGGGCATGGTCGGCAAGCGAGCGGACTCGGTGTACATCGGGCGGCGCTCGTCCAGCTGGGTTCGCATTCGCATCGAGTCCACCGACGACTTCGTGATCATCGGGTTCACCGAGCCCGAGGGCACCCGCGTGGGGCTGGGCGCCCTGCACCTGGCGGCGTTCGATGGGGACGAGCTGGTCTACACCGGTCGGGTCGGCACCGGCCTCACCGATGCCCAGCTCACCGACTTGCGAGAGCGCCTCGAGCCGCTGCGCGTCGAGCAGCCCGCCTGCGAGGTCACCATCCCCAGCGGCCGCGTCGACCGCTGGGTGCGGCCGCAGCTGTGCTGCGAGGTTCGCTTTCGCATGCGCACCGAAGAGCGGCTGCTGCGGCTGCCCGTGTTCCTGCGGCTGCGCGAGGACAAGCCCATCCGCGATTGCCAGATCCCCCGCGAGCTGGTGGCGGGTGAGGACGAGCAGCCCCCCGAGCCCGTCGCCCCTGCGGCCTCCCCTGCGCCCAACGACGAGCCCGAGGCCCCCGAGACCGTCGACGAGCCCCCCGATGCGGTCGAGGTCCCGGCCCCTTCCCCTCGGGTCACCATCTCCAATCCCGACAAGCTCTTTTGGCCGGACGCGGGCTACACCAAGCTGCACCTCATCGAATACTACCGGGCCATCTCGCCGTGGCTGCTGCCCTACCTGCGCGATCGGCCGCTGGTGCTCACCCGCTACCCCGACGGGATCAACGGCAAGTGGTTCTTCCAGAAGAACGCGCCGCCCTTCGTCCCCGACTGGATCAAGACCCAGCTGATGTGGTCCGAGCACGAGTCGCGCGAGGTCGAGTACTTCGTGTGCAACGACGTCGACAGCCTGGCGTACATTGCCAACCTGGCCACGATTCCGCTGCACGTGTGGGGGAGCCGACTCACCGACCTGCCCCACCCCGACTGGTGCATCCTCGACCTCGACCCCAAGGGCGCGCCCTTCGAGCACGTGGTGCGCATCGCCCTGCGGCTGCACGCGCTGTGCGACGAGCTGGGCCTGCCCAACTACTGCAAGACCAGCGGCAGCACGGGGCTGCACGTGCTCGTGCCGCTCGGTCGCCAGTGCACCTTCGAGCAGTGCCGCATGCTCGCTCAGCTGCTGGGCAAGATCGTCGAAGGCGAGCTGTCGGACATCGCCACCGCCGAGCGCAGCAAACGAGCCCGGCAGGGCAAGGTCTATATCGACTACGTTCAGAACGGGCACGGCCGGCTGCTCGTCTCGCCGTTCTCGGTGCGGCCGCGGCCCGGTGCCCCCGTGTCGACGCCGCTTCTGTGGGACGAGGTCGTGCCCACCCTCGACCACCAGGCGCTCACCATCGCCAACGTGCCCCAGCGCATGCGCGACCTGCCCCGCGATCCGCTCATCGGCGTGCTGCACGAAAAACCGGACCTGCCCGCCGCGCTGGCTCAGCTCGCCGCCCGCCTCGCCGACTGAGCGAGCCGACCGCACGCCGTCGGGCGGGGTAAGCACCCCTCCCCCGGTCGACGCGGCCGCGGTAGCCTCCCGCGCATGGCCACCACCGAGACCGAGCTGCGCTTCGTCGCCACCGAGGGCACGGGAGAAGTCTCCGCGCGACTCGACCGCCCCGACGACGCCACCGCGCTGCTGGTGCTGGCCCACGGCGCGGGCGCAGGCATGCGCCATCACTTCATGGACTCGATGACGGAGGCGCTGGTCGCCCGACGGCTCGCCGTCTTTCGCTACCAATTCCCCTATACCGAGCAAGGACGTCGCCGGCCGGACCCCGCCCCTCGCTTGGTGGGCACAGTGCGGAGTGCGGTCCGCACCGCGGCCGAGCTGGTCCCCGAGTTACCGATGGTCGCGGGCGGCAAGTCGATGGGCGGCCGCATGACCTCCACCGCCGCCTCCGACGGTGGGCTCGAACCCGTCCGTGGCCTGGTGTTCTTGGGGTTTCCGCTGCATCCCGCCGGGAAACCGGGCATCACGCGGGCCGAGCACCTGGCCGCGGTGACCCTGCCGATGCTGTTCGTGCAGGGCACTCGCGACAAGCTGGCCGGGCTGCCGCTGCTCGAACCCGTGCTCGAGCCGCTGTCGACCGCCCGCCTGCACATCGTGGACGATGGAGACCACTCGTTCACCGTCCGCAAGACCCGGGGCTTCGACCCGGCCGCGGTCATCCCCTCGATCGCGGATGCGGTGGTCGCCTGGGTGGCTGAAACCACCGCGGCCTGAGCCCCCCAAATTTCACCGCTGCGAGCCCCCGACTTCGGGCCGCGGGCAGGTGCCGTTATTGAACGTCGCGGACGGCTGTCGGGGTGACCACTGTGGGTGCTGACCGCTGCCGTCGCACCTCGGTTCGGCGCGGCAAAAACAACTCGAAAAGGTCCCCGATCCGGGCCGCGGGTTCGACGCCGTCGCTGGTATAGTTCGGCCCCCTCGATCGAGTAGGCGACAACAAAGGAACGACCCTCTATGGCAATGGGTGACAACGGTGGAACGGACTCCTCGGGCCTCGAACAATCCTTCGCGGCCGCGTTGAAAGCAGCCCGCGGCGCGCTGGACAGCGACGACGCGTGGGCGCACCTCGAAGAGCTGGCCGACAAGCTTCAGCAACCCGAACAGGTGGCGGAGCTTTATGTCGAGCTGCTCGACGGGAAGCTCGACGCCGAGACTCGCGATCGCTTATCGCAGCGCGCGGTGCAGTTCCACGACGAGTGGTTCGGCGACAACGCGGAGGTCATGCAGGGGTTGCTGACCAAGATCATCGCTTCGGATCCCGATGCCGGCTGGGCCTTCGAGCGCCTGAGCGTGGTGCTGACGGTCGCCGAACATTGGTCGGAGCTGCTGGCCCTGTACGACCGCACCCTGGAGACCACCCGCGACGCCAAGCGCCGCCGCAAGCTGCTCGACGACGCGGCCCACGTGGCCAAGGACTTCGCCGACGCGCCCGGACGCGCCGTCGACTACATGCAGTCGCTGCTCGAGCTGGAGCCCGACAACACCAAGCTCGCCGCCAACATCGAACGCCTGCTCGATCGTCAGCGCCGATGGGAAGACCTGGTCGAGCTGTGGCAAGCGCAGATTCCTCGCCTTCCCGTCGACGAGGGTCGCAACCGACGGGTCCGCATCGCTCGGGTCTTCCTCGAGCACCTGGAGGCGGCCGGGGCCGCGCTCGACGAGCTCCGCCTGCTGCTCGACGAGTCACCCGGTCACGCCGAGGGCTGCGCCCAGCTCGAGAAGATCATCGACTTCGACGGGGCCCCCACCGAGATTCGTCTGACCGCGCTGTCGCTGCTGCGCACCAACTACGATGCGGTCGATCGAGGGCCGGACTTCGTCGCCGCCGTCGCCCGGGCCGTGAAGTTCGCCGAGGGTGACGACCGCACCGCGCTGCATCGCGAGGCGGGCGTTCGCCTCTCGATCTTGGGTCGCGACGCGGAAGCCATGGGCCACTATGGCCAGCTGCTCACCGAGTCCCCGACCGATACCGACGCTCGCAAACAATTGCGGCAGCTCGCCCGTCGCTCCGAGCTGCACGAGGACCACGCCAATGCGCTGGTCGCCGCGGCCGAGGCCGCGGAGGACGACGGCCATCGCATCGCGTTGCTGCTCGAGGCCGCCGATCTGGTGCAGGAGGCCATCGGCGACACCGACCGCGCCATCGCCCTGTACGAGCGCGTCTTGGAGCTGTCCGAGGCCGATCCTTCGCTCGCGCTGTCGGCCGCTCACCGTCTCAACGAGCTGCTCGCCACCGCGGATCGAGCCGCCGATCGACTGGCCGTGCTCGAGCGCCTGGCCGGCCTCGAGCGTGCCTCCTCGGTGCGCCGCACCATCTTGGGGGAGGCGGGCCGGCTCGCCGATCAGCTCGGCGACCCCGATCGCGCCCTGGCGGCCTGGCAATCGCGGCTCGAGGGCGACAACGCCGACCTCGAAGCGCTCGAGGCCATGGTCGAGCTGCTCGACAAGCACGAGCGCTGGGAGCCCCTGGTCGATGCGCTCGAGCGTCGGGCCGCGGCCGCTCCCCTGCCCTTGCAGACCCGGGCCGACCTCGTGCGCATGGCCGAGGTCCGCGAGCAACGGCTGGAGAATGCAGGCGCGTCCATCGATACCTGGCTGCAGATCCGCGAGAAGTTCGGGGACGCCCCCGATGTGGTCAGCGCGCTCGATCGCCTGATGACGCAGACGGCTCGCTTCACCGAGCTGGCCGAGATCATCGATCGCGCGGCGGAGCGCCGCCGCAGTGACTCGGCCACCCTGCTGTCGCGCTTGGGCGACCTGTACCGCACCGAGCTGGGCCAGCCGCTCGAGGCGGTGCGCTACTACGGCGAGGCGTTGGGGGTGGATGCCCGTGACGCCCGCGCCCGGGCCGGCCTCGACGCCCTGCTGTCCAACGAGGAGTGCGCCAGCAAGGCGGCCGAGCTGCTCGCCCGTGCCTTCCGCCTCACCGACGATTGGCAGAACACGCTGTCGCTGGTCGAGGTTCGGGTCCGCGGCGGGCACACGCCCCGTGAAGCGGTGGCCGTGCTGCGATCGGCGGCGATGCTGCACGAAGAGCGCAGCGCCGACCTCCCCGTGGCCCAAAACGCCATCGCCCGCGCGCTGGTGCTCGACCCCTCCGATACCGGCCTCGAGCACGAGCTCATGCGCCTGGTCGAGCAGACCCACGACTGGGCGAGCGCGGCCGATGCCTATCGTCGCGCGGTCGAGGAGACGGGCCCCAGCCCCGCTCGCGCCGCGCACCTGTACCGACGTGAAGGCGAGCTGCGCGAGCGCCTGGAAGACCACGAAGGGGCCGCCCGGGCCTATTCCGCCGCCGCCCAGTTCGACCCCGAGTCGCTGATCACTCAGCGCGCGGTGGTTCGTGTGGCGGCCAATGCCGGGGACTTCGGACCCGCCGCCCTCGGGCTGGTGCGCCTGTCTCGGGTTCGTGGCGTCGTCGACGAGGACTCGCTGCGCAGCCTGACCGACAAGGCGGCCGAGCAAAGCGCCTGGCGTGGCGCCGCCGAGGGGCTCAGCGCCGCGTTGCAGGAGATCGAGCTGCCCCGCGATCTGGGGCGGACCTTCGAGTCGACCTGCGCTCGCTGGTACCACGAGCACTGCGCCGATCCGGAAGCGGCCGAGGCCTCGGCCCGGCGCGCGGGCGAGCTCGACCCGACACACCCCGAGTCGCTGACCCTGCTGGCGGAGCTGCAGCGCCGCCACCCC
>JBCCHT010000088.1:0-12096 GCA_039028615.1 Myxococcota bacterium
CGCGGGCCTGTTTCGTCACCTCGTGAGAGGCCATGCTCGGCAACCCCAACGCGAGCAACGACTCGTGCAGTGGCTCTCCGCCTTCGTCGTCGAGCACGAACCGGTATCGCGACGTCATCAGAAGCCCTGACTTCGTTCGGTGTGCAAACCGAAACGCCCTCAGCACCACTCTCAGTCCATCGTGGTACGGCGTGCGAACTCGGTGTGCACCGCCAGCGCTCGGCTCGAGCAGCTGCTCGAGGTCGTCGAGCACCAGCAGCAGCGGAGGGGCGTCTTCACTACCGAGGATGACCCCCAACGCCGCTTCCAACGCGTCAGCATCCGAACCATCGGTTACCGTCACTTGCTCGGGCAATGCCCTGGCCAGCGCATCGAGCAGCTGTGGAGCGGTCCACGTACCGTGCATCACCACGGGCGTATGCGTACGCATCCGTTGCACCACCCGGGCGGCGAGGCTCGACTTGCCTTGGCGCCCTACGCCATGCAAGAGCACGCCGCAGGAGGAGCCCTCCCGGAGGGTGCGGACCACCGTCTGGAGCGGGCGTCGACGGCCCACGAATTGCTCGGGTCCGGCGATCGGCACCTGGCGTCCGGCATCGAGGAACTGCGCTGGAGGGGCAGGACGAGGGCGAGGAGTTGCGCCGAGAGCCGCCAGGGGGCCGCCGCTCGAAGACCCGAGCAGCAGGCGTGCGAGGTGCCAGTGATGACTGTGGCGGTTGTGGCGTTGCCACTGCTGGACGAGGACACGGCGAGCAACAGCCACCGCACGGGGCAGGGCATAGCCACCTGCGAGCCGAGTATACAGCGCCGCCGTGAACGCTGAGGCTTCGCCATCGTAGACGGAGCCAGCCCAGCCCAGAGCGGCGGGAATTCCTTCATCGACCAGGGCATGGGTGAGGCTGTCAACTTCATCCCCTTGCGCGGTCAGGCACGCCGACAGGAACAGCAGACCGAGGTCCTTGATCGCGGGGCCAGTGTGTTCGAGTAGCGTCTCGGCATCGACCAGGTGCTTGCGCCCCATGTCGTCTTCGAGGGCGAGCACAGGGCGAGGCGGCTGGTCTCCATCGCGGACGATGGTGCCGTGACACGACAGATGCACGACTCGTACGGGAGCTTGGGCGCCGAGCTGGCCGAGACGAACGCCGAGCTCCGCGGCGGTCCCCGTCTCTTCGACGAACAGCTCGAGGGGGAGGCCTTCGGTCGCCGTGAGGACAGCGGTTTCTTCCTGTTCGTAGTCCAACGCCGTGCTGCCTTCGGGCGCCGCAGCCATGAACAGCAAGGACAGCGCCTCTCGAGGTGGGGACGAGGGCGTGGGAGGGCCCAGGCGCCGCCATACGCTCAAGCGAATGCGGGGGTCGAGGGCTGCGCAGCCCATCGGGCCAGCGAGGAGCTCCCAGGGGGCGTGGTGGAGGGCCCGAGCTGCACTGTCCGTGGCTTTGGGCAGGACGACCTCGAGGCCGAGTGCCGTGGGGGTCTTTCGTAGGAGCGTCGACCACCAGGAGGACTCGCCATCGAGCCAGGCCGTGAGGCGGCGGCCGAGTTCTTCGAAGGTCTCGTGCTCTGCGTTGAGCTTGACGGCCTGCGCGTACTCTCGAGCCAGCTCGGTCAGAGCGGAGCCGTCGGCCTCGGCCCATGGGCGACGTATGGGTGCATTCGTGCCGTCGTCGATGTACAGCGCCCCCTCTCGGTATTCGACCCGCACGAGGTGCAGGGCATCGCCGTCGTCGAGCTCGACCGCGGCGTTGAGCAGGCTGTGGGCATCGACCTCATGTAACGGGCGATGGACGAGCCAGCTGCCGTGGATGCGCAGCGAGTGCTGTGACTCGAGAGCATCGTGGGCCCACCGCTGAACCGCAGGCCAGCCCGCTTGAAACGACGAGCGAGCCCCTCGACCGACCTCGGCGAGCTGGGGCACCGACAACCGCAGTGTCGCGGTTGCCTCTCGTGCTTCCTTTTGTATCGCGTCGACCCCCAGCTCCGACCGCAACAACGCAGCAAGCTCCCGAGCGACCTTCGTCGCTTCTGTCCCTTCAACCTGGATCTCCATCTTCTTCTCCATGCTGCTGGCCCCCTCCTTCGTTGAATCCTTCACTCGCCGCTCTCCCGCTCGAGCCGAAGCTCCGGCAACGCGAACACCGAGAACGCCAACCGATCGGGATTCCCCTCCTCTCGCGCCCAGACCCGCGCCCGACGTGCCGCCTCCCCGAGCGTTACTCCTCCACCGATTTCGTCATAGAACGCCACCGCAAAACTCGAGGCGGTCGAGTCATACACAGACCACGAAGGAACGATCGTCGCCGCGACTCCAGCCTTGGACAAGACTCCCGCCCAACCGGCATGACCGGTCAACGAAGCCCGCCCACTGATTCCTGCTTGGCACGCGTTGATGAACACACAACTCCCGAGCAGTGGAGCTTTCTCTATGTCCTCCCCGATGCCGGGCGGAGCGACGTCCGTGACCAAGAGCGCCCGTTGGTCCTGCAAGAGGATCCGCCCCCCATGCGGATCTCCGGTCGGCAGTACTCCGTGTGCCGCGAAATGCAGGAAGTGGCATCGGCCGTACTCCGCGTGCAGGTTGCCATCGAGGAAGTTTGAAACTTCGGCGAGACTGCGCATCTCGAGCGGGGCCTGCCCCAAGAGTCGTCGCAACGCCTTCCGCTCCTCGGTCACCGAAAGCCCGCCGTCGGTCGGCGCGACGAGCACGGCAGGCCCCACGCAAAGCCGGTCACGACGGCTACCTTCACGTAGCCATCGCGTGACTGCGAAACGTTCGCCGATGAAGAACCCCGAGTCCGAACCACCGAGCCGGATCATCTCCCATGGGGCCCACGCATCGTCCGCTTCGATGTGCAGGGCCAGCTTCTCCGGGAGCTCGACCAACGCGTTCTGGATCTCGGGGGGTAGGAGAGTCTCTGCCAAGCTGAGGCCAACCCGCCGCAGTCGGCTCTCCAGCAATTCAGGTTTGAGCTGCGGATCGAAGTCGTGCTCGAACTTTCGGCACTGCTCCACGAGAAGTTCCTGGATCGAAGCCGGTACTTCGTGCATCACGGAGATCCCAAAGGGAACGAGTTCGGCTGGGCCTAGCAAAGTCACTCGCCAGGCCACACTCGGCCCCTCGGAGAATCGACGCTCGATCCTCATCACGACCACGGGCTCCTTGGAGGTCGCCGACACCGCGAGTTCACCCGAGGCGACCCGAGGCTCCGAGGACGTCCGCTCCACCGCGCTGGCCTCTACGTAGATCGGGACCGCCAAGCGCAAGCGCTCGACGTGGTTGTACCGAAAGACAACGTCGACGCTGGCTAGCCCGCAGCGTCGACCCACCAGTCGAAAACTCAGCCGAGGCGATTGTCCGCTATCCGCGAGTCGAAGTTGTCCGATGGTCGGAACTCCATCCGCCTCGATGGCGGAGTCCTCGGGAAGGAGAACCTCGACCTCCATCTCCACTCGCTGGTCTTGTTCCACGACGACCGCCAGCTGCGGAGCACCCGGCGTCGACGGCTTGGAGTTGAAAACCACCGACACCTCGAAGGGTTCTCCCCGCACGACGGTGTCGGGGGCGTATACCTGGGGAAAGGCCTCCACGCGGCGAAGCGCAGGAGCGGGCTGGGGCTGAGGCTCCGTTTGCCCTTCGAGCTGGTCAATCTGGCTCGCGAGCACGTCAATGCGATGGCCCGACGGCTCCGCTTCGGAGTCAGGTCGAGCAACGGCATGGTCTCCATCTCCACGCCGAACCGTGGGGCCCTGGCCATGAGCACCCCCTCGACCGTGGGTGGCCGTACCGAGGAAGAGATCGCACTCGTACGCCTCGAAGAGTCGGTACAATGCGTGCAGGAGCCACTGCCAGTCCTCGTCCGTGGTCGGGCTCGGTACTCTTCGCAGCAATGAACCGAGCTCGCTGAGCAATGCCGACCATCGTGACTCCAGCCTTCGCTCGAGGTGCTCGCTTCGGGCGATGAAGGCATCGAGCGCTGACGAGACCCGGGCACTCGCAGAACCAGAAGAGTTTTGGGCGACATTGGATTGGGTCATGGGATCGAGGCCGTAGTGGGCCGTCGTGACCCGTTTGATCAAATCGACGGTCGTTTTTCTTTCTTGGCTCGAGAACGCGGTTCTCGTGGATGCAGACGAGATTGCCGAGCTCGCCGCGGTACCATGGGGCAATGACGGAGAAGGGCTCTGTCCACCCCGAAGCACGAGCGCTGGCCTCCGAGCTCTACGCAAAACACAGCCAGGAGATCCTCGCGTTCTTTCGTCATACCCGCCGCATGACGATGGCGGACGCTGGCGACCTGATGCAGCAGACCTTTGCCGAGCTGCTGAAGACCCTGCGAAACAACCCGCAACTGAAGGTGGAGTACCCACGGGCGCTTTTGTTCAAGATCGCGCATCGACAGTTTGGGGCATACATCGAGCACAAAGGGCGCCACGGGGATCGCATGGTCGATGAGGAGATCGACGAACAACGATCCCTGGCCGAGTCGGATGACCTCCAGTTCCAGGCGAGCCTACGAGCGGACCAAAAGCTTCTACTCCGGGCGATGCGGCGACTGACCAAGGAGGATGGTGAGCAGGCCGATCGTGCGCGAGAGCGAGGCGACGTCACCGAGAGTTGGACCATCAGCGAGCACCAACTGATCCTCTATCTGCGATTTTGGGTGGGCCTCACTCTGGCCCGAGTCGCTGAGATCTTGGATATCCCGCCCGGAACCCTCAGCGGCCGCCAGCGGCGTGCGCTGCAGCTGCTGCGGCATCGGGTTGCGGAGCTGGAGGCTCCAGACGAGGCTACCCGTGGTACCTCGACCACGATGCTCGAGCGCTGGCATGGGATCTTGGAGCGCGATGCGCTCGAGGTCCTCCCTGCGGAACCGAAGCCCTGACCGAGCGTTGAACTTTTTTGGGTTTGGAGTGATGGCTTCGGCGCCCGCGCCCACATAAGCAGCGAGCGGAGCAACAGTTCCCACGGCCATGAGCACCACGAACCCACACGAGCCTTTCGGCGTACCGCCCGAGGACCTCGCCGCGCGCCGCCTCCGCGCTGATCGCGCGAAGGCGCTGTTCGGTGAGAACGGGCCGGATCCGATGAAGATCGGCCGGTTCACGCTGACGCGGCAGCTCGGACGTGGGGGGCAGGGCTCGGTGTTTGTCGCCCACGATGACGAGCTCGATCGCAGCGTCGCGTTGAAGCGGCTGCACTCGTTCGATGCCAACAAAGGGCGCGATCTACGGGAGGAAGCCAAGACCCTCGCGCGCTTCAAGCACCCGAATGTGGTGACGGTACACGAAGTGGGACTCGACCCCATCGACGGTCCGTTCATCGTCATGGAACTCGTCGAGGGAAAACCCCTCGGGGACTGGCTCGAGGAAAAGCCAAGGCACTGGACCGAGATCGTGCGTGTCTTGATCCAGCTTGCGCGGGGCCTGGCGGCTCTGCACGAGCAACGTGTCATTCACCGCGACGTCAAGCCACCGAACGTCGTGATCGAGTCCACCGGACGAGTGAAGCTCGTCGACCTCGGCATCGCGTTTCTCGCACCCGATCCCACCACCGAAGTAGGGGCGGAGACTGACTTCGAGGCGAGGTCCCGCGGGTGGGGCACGACTGGATACATGGCTCCCGAGCAAGTGGCGGGGGAGCGACTGGATCCTCGAACCGACCAGTACAGCTTCTTCGTTGTCGCCTACGAAGCCTTGTACGGAGCTCGGCCCCCGCTCGCCGTCAGCTCTGAGCTGGGTAGGCAACGTGGAGATGGTCGCAGCAACGGGGGCTCGAAACCTCGGACACGTGTGCCTCGGAGCCTGCGGCGCATTCTCGAGCGGGGTTTGGCCAAGGACCCATCGCATCGCTTCGAGGACATGGCGACCGTCGCGGCGCAGCTTGAGGACCTGGTTCGCAGGCGACGGATGATTCCCTCCGCTGCTGTCGCGGCGGGGGCTTTGCTCGTAACCGCAGGGGTCGTCGCGACTTTGTGGCCAGGGGCGGAGTCTGCATGTGCACGCGGCGAGACTGGGGCATCGCTGTGGTCTCCCCAACGACGCAACGAAGTCCGGCACTCCTTCGTCGCGACCGGCTCCTCGTCGGCTGAATCGACATTCAGCGCGGTCGATGCCGTGCTCACCCGCTACACCGTCGAGCTGGACACGGCGCATGAATCGGCTTGCACCGCTCTGTCGCAGCGGGAAGAAGAACCCGCCGAGGCCCACGCCCGACTGGCCTGTATCGCGCGGGCGCAGGGGGTGGTCACCGACATGGTCGAACAGCTGGGCACGATCACTGCCGAAGAGCTCCCGGGCGCGCCCGAGAACCTGGCGTCGCTGCCCGAGTTCGCCTCGTGCACGCGGGTGGCTGGTCCAGAGCAGACCTGCGATCCCGGTCGGGCGGTGCCGGGATTCGCTGATGCGGTCCGAGCAATCGGTCTCAAGCTCCAGGCTGCGGAGGCGCGGATCATGCTTGGCCGTTATGCGGAAGGCATGGAGCTTGCCGAGGCTGCGATCGCGCTGGCGGAACCAGGACCGTTGACTCGACTGAGGGGGCAGGCTTGGCTCGTGCACGGACGACTCGCATACGAGAGCCAGCAGTTCGACATCGCCCTGCGCTCGCTCGAGGAAGCCTCGTCCCTGGCAGAGCAACAGGCCTGCGATGGGATTGCCGCCGAGTCCCTCGCGCTCATGGCCAAGGTTCGTGCGCTGCAGCCCAAGGGTGACGCAGAGGAGGCGTTACGTTGGTCTCAGCAGGCACTGGACAAGCTCGAGCGTCTGGGAGACGTGGGGCCTCGTCGTGCCGACGCCCTCAATAGCCGCGGCTTGGTGCTGCACCAGCGTCTGCAACGCTACGAGGAAGCCGACGTTCTGTATCGCGAAGCGGCGCGCCTGCGTGAGCAGTTTCTGCCGACGACTGCGTTGGCGTTGTCAGATACCCTGCTCAACCGCGGCGCGGTGCTGGCCGCGCTCGGTGACCTAGACCAGGCGGTCGAGGTGCTGGAAGATGCGCTGTCGATACGAGAGGAAGCCCTAGGCTCCGATCACCCCGGCTTGTACAAGCTCCACCTCAACCTCGGGAACCGACGGTTGGAGCGAGGGCAGACGGCAGAGGCCGAGGCCTCGTTCCAGCGCGGCCTCGAACTCGCCAAGCTCGGCTTTGGTTCGCAGCACCACAAGATCGCAGCGCTTCATCTGAACTTGGCAGCAGCGCTGGACCACCGTGGCGCGTTCGACCTCGCGCTGGAGCACGCGAGCGAGGCCATCGCGATCTACGACGACGCACTCGAAGCGGACGACCTGAGGCGAATCGATGCTTGGGGGGCGATGGCGCAAGTGCTGATCGATGCGAGCCGCCCCGTCGATGCCGTCCCGTGGGCGACCAAGACCTGGGAGTTGGTGCGCCAACATCCGCAGGCTACGGCAATGGAGCGTACCCTCGGCGCGTATCGCCTTGGTTCCACGCATCGACAGTCGCCGAGCCCCGAGGCTGCGCTCGTTTGGTTCGACCGGGCGCTCGAGCTGTCCAACGAGCGAGCACCCGAGCCGGCCCAGGTCCCAAAGCAGATCGACGAGCTTCGGGCGCACGTGCATCTGGAACGGGGGGAGGTCTTGCTTTCGCTCGAGCGAGCACGCGAGGCGGTCGCTTCGCTGGCCGCAGCCGAACGCTGGTGGGCGGCGCAGGGCAGCAACCCCGAACGACTCGCTCACGCACGGTGGGGACTCGGACAAGCGTTGGTGATGGAAGGCTCGAGCCCAACCGCCCGCGGACGTGCCGACGAACTCACACGCTCGGCGTTGTCATACTTCGAGAAAGGTGGCGACGAGAGGTGGATGCTTCGTGTCCGACAGTGGCGGACCGATCATGGATTGGAATAGCGACTCTGACAGACAACGGAAACAGCGAAAGAAACATGCCGCAAGAACAAGAAGTCGAGATCCTCGCCAAGATCGAGGGCAACAACGTGGTGTTCGATTCTGGACACGAGCAGCTTCGTCGCAACAGCGACGGCACCTGGACCTTCACCATTCTGGAGGGGACGCCCGCGCAAGTGGTGTTCCGGCTGGTTCCAACCGATGACGGTGGCTGCCAGCGAGTCGTGCAGTCCGCCGTTCGGGTGGATGACAATACGTGGGGATCCTGGATTCCCTGGCCGAGCGACAAGCACCGCTCCCCGCCGTTCGAGCACGGCAAGGACTTTCGATTCGATGTCGCTCTATGCGACGGAACGCAGGATCCCCCTCGTGGAGGTGGGTTCTTCCAGGTTCGAGACGAAGGTGGAGGCGGAGATTGACTCCGCGTCCCCCCGGGACTTCGCGAGCGCTGCTTCTGGGGGCACCGCTTGGCCAGCTCGGCGAGGTGCGAGAGAGTGTCAAACTCTTCGCCGAGCTGCTCGCGGAGCGGGGTTTCATCGTGACGGCGATCGTCGGCGACTCGGTAACCCACGCGACCGCGACCGCAGCGATGGGGAAGCTCCGTGACGATGCCCAGCCCGGGGATGCGATCGCCCTGTACTTCGCGGGGCATGGCTCGTTGTTTTGGGAAGAGGGCAACCCGGCGGAGGTGTATCCGGCATTGCTACCCATGGATGCTTACGAGTCGACAGCAGAGGATCTCCGCGTCATCGTTGGCATAGAACTCGAACGCTGGTTGGACGACGTGGTGCGGCGAGTCGCGGTGGACGGCAAGGCCAACGTCACCGTCGTGTTGGAGTGTTGCCACTCCGCAGGGCTCGTCAGCGGCCGGGGGGTGGCCTCGGATGAACTCGAGCGCGTGCGAACGTTCGTAGGTCGAGTGCTGCAGGAGAAACAGACACGGCGGCGTCAGCGGAGGGACAGCGAAGGAGTTGGCTCTCAAGTTGTCCGGGTCGTCGCCGCGGGGACCTTCTCCCGTGCGTATGGTAGCGGGCCGCGAACAGTCGGCGGAGCCACGCGGGCAGTGATCGACTTGTTACGCAGGTTTCCGACCGAGCCGTGGCAGGCGTTGGAGTACCGCCTTCGAGCCAAGGTCCATCAGACCCAGCCTCACCAGTGGCCCGGGATCGAAGGTCCCCGAAAACGGCTTCCCTTCACGGTTGAAGAGCGCCCGTTGCCTGAGGGCGTTCTGCCGTGTGTCACGAGGGCAGGTGGTGGATGGACGTGTTTGCAGGGGGTGATGCTGGGCATCAACCCCGGGGGGCTCTACTGGATGACCCGTGATTTCGTGGCCTCGAACGGCACGCTGGCGCGGGTGAATGCCGACCGGATGTCGTTGACCCCGCTAGATGGCGAGAATGGTGCTCCGGGAAGGCTCGAGTGGGCGTTGCCGATGGCTCTGGCTAGCGGAGTCAGGGTTGCCGTTCGAGAGGAAGGAGCGAAACTCTCTTCGTCGATTCGGCAGAGGCTGGTCGATGTTGGCGTCCGGCTCGTGGGGCCGGAGCTGGCGCACCGCTCTTCTGGGCCGCTCATTCGGCTCGAAGTTCGGGCACGCTCATTCACGGTCATCGACTCCTGGGGGCAAACCGTTGGCCGGTGGACCGAAGAGCCAGAGTTGGAGGGGTTGTTGGCTTGCCTCGGTCGACTCGCTGAGATTGAGAGGTGGTTGTCAGTGAGCGACATGCCTTCGACACTCGCCGGGGAGTTCGAGTTACGGTGCCACGTTACAAGGGGGAACAATGGAGTCCGAGGGCAGAAGGAAGTTCTGACGCCTGGCTCCTTGCTGCACCAAGGGGATGAACTCTTCGTCGAGTTGCACAAAGTCGGATTCGAGCCCCGGCTTTTTCTCTCTGTGTTTCGTGTGACGGGGTCGCGCGAGATCGTGCACCTCACTGCGACCGAAGCAGGGGGGATACCATGCACGGGCGACTCCCCCGCGATGCTGCTGCCCGGAGAGAATGGGGTTCCTTTGCTCGGGCGCGATGAATTTGGCTCGGGAGAAGTCCACGAAGCCTTGGTTGCGGTTGTAACGATACGGCCGTTCTCCATGCACTTGATGGAACGAGGGCCCGTCCGTCGGCGCCCCGGTGAGAGTCGCCCTGCTGTGGCCATGGTGGTTGTTCGATATCGACTGTCTGAATGAGGGAGGAGACGAGATGGAGATCGAGATTGAAGGGACAGAAGCGGCGAAGGTCGCTCGGGAGCTTGCGGTGTTGTTGCGGTCGGAGCTGGGCGTCGACGCGATGCTGGCGGATACGCGAGAAGGGGCCGCGACAGTACGGTTGTCGGTGCCCCAGCTCGCCGAGGTTGGCCGAGGGGCTCGTTCATCGTTTCAAGCGGGCTGGCCTGCGGTTCAGCGGTGGGCCCACGATGCTCTCGAGTCGCGGCACACGCTGAGCATACACGGTAGCTGGCTCGTGCATCGCCCGTTGCATGAGGTCGATGCCCACAGCCTGCTCAACGCCGCGGTCGAGCTCGACGACGGCGATGCCCTGCACCTCGTGCGGGTCGAATACCGAGAGGGGGCGCTGTGCATCGACGACGGCACGAATGCACCCATACGTCGCCCATGGGCGGAGGCCGACGGCTCGGCTCTGACCGAGCTGGCTCGAGAGTACGCGCAGGCCGTCAAGCTCAACGCAGACCTCCAGACCTTCGAGGAACTCGGCCGCCGCCTCACGGCCTGGCTCGATGGCGAGTCCTCCTGGTGGTCGACGCTCCTGCGCAAGACTCCGACGGCACTCGGCCTCGAAGTCGTCCTACCCGAAGCCACGGACGACACAGCTCAGGCCCTCCACCAAGCCCCCTGGGAGATCCTTGCCGGCCCCATGGGCTGCGCAGCCCTCGACCCCCGCATTCGCCTGAGCGTATGGCGGCGCCTGGGTCCTCCCACGCCTTCGCCCCCACCTCGAGAGGCGCTGTCGGTGCTGTTCATGGCAGCGGCGCCCGAAGGCAGCACGGCGTTGGACTACGAACAGGAAGAAACCGCCGTCCTCTCGGCGACCGAAGGCCTCCCCCTCGAGCTCTTCGTTGAAGAGACGGGCACCGCGATGGAACTCGGCGTTCGTCTCGGCCAGCTCGGCACCCAAGCGCCGGTGCGAGTCGTCCATCTATCGTGTCACGGCACCATCGTTCACGATAAAGACGAGCCGCCTCGCCCTGTGCTCACCCTCGAAGACGAGGTGGGGGGCGAGCACTTGGTCGATGCCGAGATGCTGCTCGAACACACCGGCCCCGCGATCAAGAACCTCGGTCTACTGTTCCTGTCGGCATGTCTAACCGCGCAGGGGGATGAGGTCGACAGCCTCACCCATGCCCTAGTCGACGAAGGGATCCCCGCCGCTCTGGGCTGGGCCGGCTCCGTCTACGATGGCGAGGCCTCAGCGTTCACAGCGGCGCTGTATACCCGGCTCGCAGGTGGCTATGCCCTGCCCCGTGCAGTGGCCGTCGCTCGCCGTGTCCTCATCCAGCAGTGGCAACGAAGTGGAGGCCACAGTCATCACTGGCACCTCGCACGCTTGCTGCTCGGGTCTTCGAGCGGCGCCCCCCTGGCGGCCCTCGGCGCAACCCCTCGCCCTCGCCCCGTGCCTCCGGCTCAGTTCCTCGATGCCGGACGCCAGGTGCCGATCGCTGGACCTGAGCAATTCGTGGGCCGTCGACGCCCGCTCCAGACGGTGGTCCGCACCCTCCGGGAGGGTTCCTCCTGCGGCGTGCTGCTGCATGGCGTGGGGCGCCAAGGAAAATCGAGCCTCGCCGCCCGGGTGGTGCAACGCATGCGTACGCATACGCCCGTGGTGATGCACAGCACGTGGACCGCTGCGCAGCTGCTCGATGCGCTCGCCAGTACCATGCCCGAGCGGGTGACGGTCCCCGACTGCCCCGATGCTGACGGGTTGGAAGCGGCGTTGAGGAGCATCCTCGACCCCGAGGATGGGCCCCCGCTGCTGCTGGTGCTCGACGACCTCGAGCAGTTGCTCGAGCCGAGCGCTGGCGGTGCGCACCGCGTTCGCGCGCCGTACCACGATGGACTGAGGGCCGTGCTGAGGGCGTTTCGGTTTGCAAACCGAACGAAGTCAGGGCTTCTGATGACGTCGCGATACCGGTTCGTGCTCGACGACGAAGGCGGAGAGCCACTGCACGAGTCGTTGCTCGCGTTGGGGTTGCCGAGCATGGCCTCTCACGAGGTGACGAAACAGGCCCGCG
>JBCCHT010000089.1:0-9969 GCA_039028615.1 Myxococcota bacterium
AACCCGGACGGCTTCCCGCTGCCCCCGGACACCAGCGGCACGACCTCCGCGTCCACGAGCGATGCGGAGACTTCGACGAGCAACGACAGCGGGCCCGATCCCGACGGCACGAGCAGCGACAGCAGCGACGGCGGGAACTCCTGCACGTTCTGCGACGCGCCGAACCAAGCGTGTATCGACGATCAGTGCGTGACCACGTGCCAGGGGCAGCAGCCTGATCCCTGCGGCCCCGATCAGGTCTGCGACGTGCAGACCGGCGAGTGCCGTGAACCCGGGGCGGCGTGCACCGTGGCGGGCGAATACGAGCCGTGCGGGGCGGCGATGTGCGGGCCGGGCTCGGTCTGCGACGAGCAGGGCGAGTGCATCCCCGTGGCGCCCTGCGCCGACGTGGTCTGCCTCGACGACGGGACCTGCTGGGGCGACTTCTGCTCGTGCGAACGACAGATCACCTGCGCGCCGCCGAGCGAGGCGGACCTCAACGCCGCGTTCTCGGTGGAGATCAGCGACCTCGAGTTCTCCGACGACTGCACGGCGTGGATGGTGACCCTGCGCAGCGGCACGGACTTCCTGCGACGCCTGTCGCCCGACGGGACGCTCACCGAGTGGGGCGGCGTCGCGAACCTGAACATGGGCGAGGTCAAGGTGCTCAAGTCCGTGACCCCGCCTGCGAGGATCGGGGCGGACCGACCCGAGGGTCTGCGCGCAGACGGGCGCGGCCCCACCCCCGACGCGGCCGAGGACCTCGACTCACCGCCCACCGCCGGAGTCGAAGGGCTCGGCGAGGTGGCTCTCACCTATACCTGCTGCAGCGCCTGCGGCTGCTTCGTCGATCCACCGCAGGGCGTGGCGCGACTCGAAGAAGACGACCCCATGAACCCCTTGCCCCTGGTGGTCGAGGCCACCGTCACCCAGGGTATGGGCCCGTTCGGCGCCACCACGGCCGACGCGGGCCCCTTCGGCCTGACCTGGGGCATCGACCGCGTGCTCTACGTGGGCAACAGCACCGCCAACGGCGACATCGTGACCGCCGACCTGGAGATGGGCACCCAGGCCGCGCTCGGGACCCTCCCGGCGCGCATCACCGCGGGCGCACCAATCAGCGCGGCGCACCTGCTGCTGGCGATCGAGGGCGGCGACGTCTACCGGTTCAACGTCCTCACGCTGACCTCGACGCTGGTGACCAGCCTCGGCGAAGACGTCACCAGCCTGAGCCAGGACTCCTTCGACGGCACCGTCTACGTCGGGCTGAGAGACCTCGAGGTGGTGGCGCTGAACCCATGGACGGGTACCTTCGCGCCTTTTGCCACGATGCCGGGCCGCGGACGAGTCACGGTGAGCCCCAACGGAGAGCTGTGGTTCTCGCCGGTCGCCGTGCTCGACCCCAACCCGATCATGGCCTGGGACCTGCCCGACGCGTTCTAGCGCTCAGGAGTCGAGCGGACGGGTGGCGGTGCCGATGATGTGCGGGCGGATGACCGGGATCGGCACGGGCCCGGCAATGGACTCGAGCCGCAGATCGACGAACCCCGCCGCTTCGATCGCCGCCGCCGTCTCGCGATCGGGATGACAGTTGTCGAACAGCCGGGTCCAGGCCGGTCGAGCCAGGCCCTGCACCCGCCGCAGCCAGCTGCCGCGCGGGGCAGCGACATGCTCGATCACGATGAGGCGCCCGCCCGGTCGCAGCACCCGGTAAAGCTCGGCCAGCGTGCGCTCGACCCCGCGGACCGAGCACAGCACCAGGCTGCTGAACACGGTGTCGACGCTGCGGTCGGGCAGGCCCGTGTCGTGGGCAAAGCCCCGGCGCAGCTCGATGGGGCGGCCCAGCCTCTCCGCCGTCCGACGCAGCGGCCCGTGCATGGCCTCGTTGGGCTCGAGGCCGATCCAGCGGACCTGCGGCGGCAAGTAGGACAGCGTGGTGCCCGTGCCGGGACCGATCTCGAGGACCGTGCCCTCGGAGGCCCCCAGCAGCGCCTGCTTGCGGGCGCCGAGCGCTCGATCGTAGCGCTCGGCCATCTCTCCCATCAGCCACGCGAAGAAGCGCTGCTGAGCGCGCTTCTTCAGCGAGCTTCGGCTCACGAATGCTCGGCGAGCCAGCGCTCGGCGTCGATGGCCGCCATGCAGCCCGTGCCCGCAGCGGTGATCGCCTGGCGGTAGACCTTGTCGGCGACGTCGCCACACACGAACACGCCGTCGACGGTGGTGTAGCTGCTGCCGGGCTTACCGACCTTGATGTAGCCCTGATCGTCCATGTCGAGGTGGCCAGCGAAGGGCTTGGAGTTGGGCTCGTGGCCGATGGCGAGGAACATGCCGGTCACCTCGAGGACCTCGTCGGGGCCGCCCGTGGTGTCGGTGAGCCGCACCCCGGTCACGCCGTCTTCGCCCAGGACCTCGGCGACCTGCCGGTTCCAGTGCACGACGATCTTCTCGTTCTCGAGGGTCCGCTTCTGCATGACCTTGCTGGCGCGGAACGAGTCGCGACGGTGCACGAGGTGCACGGTTCGGCACATACGGGTGAGGAACTGCGCCTCCTCCATGGCCGTGTCGCCGCCGCCGATGACCACGACGTCTTGGTTGCGATAAAAGGCGCCGTCGCAGGTCGCACAGGCGGTGACGCCCTTGTTGCGCAGGCGCTGCTCGCTGGGCAGGCCGAGGTATTTGGCCGAGGCCCCCGTGGCGATGATCACCGCGTCGGCGGTGTAGGTGCCGCTGTCGCCCTTGACGGTGAAGGGGCGCTTGGAGAAGTCGACCTCGTTGGCCAGGTCGTAGACCGTCTCGGTCCCGAACTTCTCCGCCTGCTTGCGGAAGTCCTCCATCATCTCGGGGCCGCCGATGCCCGTGGGGTAGCCGGGGTAGTTCTCGACGTCGGTGGTGGTGGTGAGCTGACCACCCGGCTCGGGGCCTGCGATCACCACGGGGGACAGCTCGGCACGCGCGGCATACAGAGCCGCGGTGTAACCGGCAGGGCCGGCACCGAGAACGAGGACCTTGGTGTGCTTGGTCGGGTTCGCGTCGCTCATTGTCAGGTGGCGCAGCATAGGACCGCCCCCTGCCTGGGGCAACGCGTGACGAGATGCCGATGCACCGCCGCACGAGGCGCAATTCGCCGGAAAGGACGAAAGAACGATTCCGACGGAAAACCCCCCGTGCGAGCGGCGATCAGCGGAGAGGGCGGGCGTGGGAGGACGAAATCCGCCACCTCCATGCGGGTCGCCAATCGGCAGGCGTTCCCTCTATGGGAGACGTACATTGCCCCCCGGAGGTTCCCTGCCTACCGATCGAAAGTGACGTGATGCTTCGCGCCACCGCGCTCGTAGCGAAGCTCGAGACGATCGCCCCCCGCCGCCAGCGCACGCTTGACGTCCTGCGGATCGCCCAGCGACTTGCCGTCGATCTCCAGCAGGTGATCGCCCGCCTCGAGACCCAGGGTCGCCCCGAGGGACCCGGGCTCGACGTCGACCACCTCGACCCCGACCTTGGCCCAGCGCACGCGGATGCCCAATCGCAGGGCGCCGCCGGGTGCGGGCTCGGGCGCAGCCTCGGGAGCGGTGCGCTCGGAGGGCCCGCCCAGGCCGAAGGGCAGCCGGAACGAGGGGGTGGAGCGAGACTCGGGTGCCTCGCGAGACTCGGGCGCCAGCGAAGGGCCGCCCCGGCTGGGGCGCAAGCGCTCGAGCGAATCGCCCTCGGGCCGCGCCTCGAGGGTCACCGTGAGTTTCAGGCGCTCGCCGTCGCGCTCGACCTCGAGCTCGACATCGTCGCCGGGCAAGCGGGTGGCGATGCGGGACCGCAGGGCCTCGAAGTCCTCGATGGACTCGCCGTCGAGGCTGACCACGACGTCGCCCGAGCGCAATCCCGCGGCCTCGGCCGGGGTTCCCCCGTAGACGCTGCCCACCGCGGCGCCACGACCCCGCGCGCCCGGCTTGTTGCTCGCGCCGAGCCAGCCCCGGGTGACATGCCCGCGATCGCGAAGCTGCTCGACGATGCGCTTGGCCTGGTCGATGGGAATGGCGAAGCCCGGCCGCAGCCCAGCCCCGACCGCGGTGTTGATGCCGACCACCTCGCCCCGCAGGTTGAACAGCGGACCCCCGCTGCTGCCCGGGGCAATGTCGGCGTCGGTCTGGAGGAAGTCGAGGTAGCTGTCGCGATAAAGCCCCATGCTGCCGCGACCCTTGCCGGAGATGATCCCCACGGTGGCGGAGTGATCGAGACCCATGGGGTTGCCCATGGCCACGACCCAGTCACCCACCTGGAGGATGCTGCTTTGGCCCAGGCTCACCACGGGTAGATCGTGGGCGCCCTCGAGCTGGAGCACGGCCAGATCGGTGGCGGGGTCGCTGCCCACCACGCGCGCGTCGAAGCGTCGATCGTCGGGCAGGCGCACCTTGACCGTGGTGGCGCCGTCGATGACGTGATGGTTGGTCACCACCAAGCCGGTGTCGTCGACGATGAAGCCGCTGCCTCGGCCCTGGACCGCGCCCTCGGAGTCACTTCCGAAGAAGCCCCGCGGAGCCGAGCGACCCGCGTCGACCGCGACGACGGCGGGGCCGACCTTGGAGAGCATGGGCGCCAGGCTCTGGCGCGGGTCGTAGTGCGTGGGAGCGACGGGCGCCGACGAAGCGGCGGCCGGAGCGACTTCGGCTTCGGCCGCCGCTTCGGCGTCGCTGCTACACGCGGTGGAGAGCGCGCTGACCGTCCCCAGCCCCAGCAAGGCGGCGATCGTCAGCGGCGAGGGAATACGACGAGGATTCCGAGCCCGACGGTGCATGGTTGCCCGCAAACCCACCGCGCCCGCGAGCTATTTCCGCGTCGGCCGATTTTCTTTTGGCGCGCTCAGGCCGAGGCTTCGTCGGGCTCGGGCTCTTTGAAGCCCATCTGGTACAGATCGGCGTAGAGCCCCCCATGAGCCATCAGCTCGTCGTGGGTGCCCTGCTCGGCGATGGTGCCCTGGTCGAGCACGATGATGCGATCGGCGCGACGCACGGTGCTGAGGCGGTGGGCGATGACCAAGACGCTGCGCTCTTGCAACAGCTGCTCGATCGCGGCCTGGACCTTCTGCTCGGTGAGGCTGTCGACGTTGGCCGTGGCCTCGTCGAGGATGAGCATGGTGGGCTCGCGCGCGGCCACCCGAGCAAACGCGACGAGCTGTGCCTCGCCCGCGGACAGGTTGTCGCCACGCTCGCCCACGGCCAGGTCCAGGCCCCCGCGTTCCTGCACGATCTGGTCGGCTTGCACCACCTTCAGGGCCTGCCGCTGCCGCTCGGGCTCACTGCGCAGGGGCTCCTCGCCGAGCGAGATGTTGAAGCCCACGCTGTCGTTGAACAGGAACACGTCCTGCTGGACCATCAGCACGTGCCGCCGTAGCTGCTCGGGCGGGATGGTGGCCAACTCGGGGCCCTCCTCGGCGCCGTCGCTGAGCTTCACCGAGCCGCGATAGCCGTCGTAGAAGCGGGTGATCACGCGACCCAGGCTGGACTTGCCCGAACCGGTGCGACCCACCACGGCCACGACCTCGCCCGGGGCGACGTCGAAGGAAATTTTGCGGAGGACGTCGGGACCTTCGTCGCGATAGGCAAACTCGAGGTCTCGCACCGCGAGGCCGCCGCGCCACGACTCGAGCGGGTCGGCGGCGCCCTCTTCGGCCCGGTCTTCGGTGGGCTCGTCGAGCAGGCCGTAGATGCGCTCGAGCGAAGCCGCCGCCCGCTGGATGGTGGCGAGCTTGCCGGAGAACTCCTTGATGGGACCGAACACGCGCTGGAGGTAGTCGACGAAGGCGAAGAGCAGGCCCAGCGAGACCGCGCCTCCTTCGATGACCACCTCGGGCGCCGCGAAGTACAGCAACAGCGCGATGGCGAACGCCGAGATGCCGTCCATCAGGGCGTAGAGCGAGGCGTCGAGCCAGTTGGCGACCTTGGTGGCCCGCAGGTAGCGACTGCCCAGGCGGGCGTACTGCTCGCGAGCGTTTTGCTCGCGACCAAACAGCTGCACCACCGTGACGCCGGACAGCTGCTCCGCCAAGAAGCCGGTCTGCTTGGCCTGGGCCTTGCGGACCTCGAGCTGGAGCTTGCGCAGGCCCGCCCCGACGTAGCGCACCAGGATGAACAGCACGGGCGCGACGGTCAGGGTGATGGCGGCGAGCTTGGGGCTCAGCACGAACATCGCCGTCAGGATCGAGATGATGATCACGATGTCGGTGAGGATCGTGAACACCCCGAAGGACATCGTCTCGCTGAGCGCCTCCACGTCGGTGGTGGTGCGGGTCAGCAGGCTGCCCATGGCGTTGTTGTCGAAGAAGCGCGAGGGCAGGCGCAGCACGTGCGAGAACACCGTGCGGCGCACGTCGTAGATCGTGGAGTGCCCGGCGCGCTGCAGGGCGTAGATCTGGGTGGCGGAGCACAGGAACTCGCCGATCACCGCGCCCAGGTAGGCCATGGCCACCAGCCGCAAGCCGATGGCGTCGCCCTCGGGGATGCTGACGTCGACGACGTGCTTGACCAGCAGGGGCCGCAGCGTCGAGAGGCCGGCCACCACGGGGATGATGCCCAGGCCCATGAACAGCCAGCGCTTGTGCGGGCGCACGAAGGGCCAGAAGCGGCGCAGCAGCGCGAAGGCGCTGGCCTGGCGGGTCGTGGTGGGTCCTTCTTCGGCGTTCACGCCCCACCTCCCGGGTCGGCCTCGCGGCCCTGATGCTGATGGGTCTCCGCGTACAGGCCCCCTTGCTCGATGAGCTCGGCGTGGGTGCCCCGCTCGACGCTCCGCCCGTGGTCGAACACGAGGATCTGGTCGGCGCGCTCGAGCACGCTGATGCGGTGGGAGACGATGACGGTGGTCGGCGGCCGCTCGCCGAGCGAGCCTCCGCGCAGGTTGCCGATGGCCTGCACCAGCCGCGCTTCGGTGCCCTGATCGACGGCCGAGAGCACGTCGTCGAGCAAGAGCATGGGCCGGGTGCGATACAGCGCCCGCGCCAGCGAGGCCCGCTGCCGCTGGCCGCCCGAGAGCATCACGCCGCGCTCGCCCACCACGGTGGCCACGCCGTCGGGCAGCTGCCGCACGTCTTCGGTGAGGCTCGCCGCCTCCAGCACCTCTTCGAGGCGCGGATCTTCGGCCGAGTCGTCCTCCCGCTCCTCACGCCAAGGATCGGCCGCCGCCAGCCGCACGTTGTCGCGCAGCGTGCTCGAGAACAGGAAGGGCGACTGGGGCACCACCGCCAGCGCGTCGCGCAGCGAGCCCATGCTCAGCTTGGTGATGTCGTGGCCGTCGAGGAACACGGTGCCCGGCGGCGGAGTCTGGACCCGCGCCAGCAGGTTGATGAGGGTGGTCTTGCCCGAGCCCGTCTTGCCGAAGATGCCGAGGGTCTGACCCGGCTCGACCTCGACCGACAGCTCCGCCAGCGCGGGGGCATCCCCGTCGGAGTAGGTGAACGACAGGTTGCGCAGCTCGAGGCGCGGCGGGTCGACGATGGCCGCATCGTCCTCGACATTGGGCAGGCCGTCGGGGGTGTCGAGCACGGTCTCCACCCGACCCAGCGAGACGATGCCGCGAGAGATGGCCGCCAACACCCACGCCAGGGCCATGAGGATGCCGACGAGCGAGATGAGCAGGGCCGTGAACGTGGCCATGCTGCCGATCGGCATGAGCCCGTCGAGCACCCGCTGGCCGCCGACCCACAGCACGATGGCGGTGGCGACCATGCCCGAGATCCCCAGCACGGGCATGCCGTAGGCCCGAATCGCGGCGATCCGCAGCTGCAGGCGCAGGTACTCGTTGTTGCGCTCCTCGAAGCGACTCAGGGTGGCGTCCTCGACCGCATGGGCGCGCACGGTGCCGATGCCGGCGTAGCTCTCGAGCACCCGGTCGGAAACCTTGGCCAGAAGCTGCATCGACTCGCGGACCATCCCGAAGAAGCGCCGCACCGTCCACTGCATGTACAGGCCGCCCAGGGCCACGGGGACCAGGCACCACAGGGTGAGCACGGGATCGGTGCTCCACATCTGGTACAGGTGCAGCGGAATCGCGACGGCGACGTTGCAGATCTGGAGGCTGGCGAAGCCGACCAGCAGGCGCACGGCCATGGTGTCGTTGCCCGCGATGCTCGCGAGCTCGCCCACCTTGTGCTTCATGTAGAAGGGCCGCTGCAGGCTGAGCAGGTGGCCGAAGATGTCGATGCCCAGCCGGTACTCGATATCGCGCCCCGGGTTGAAAAACAGCACCCGGGACAAGGTGCGCACGACCACCACCACCACGCCGAGCACGACCAGCTCGATGGCCAGGTCCTGGCTCTCGCGCAGGGCCTGGGCGCCGCTGCTCTCGAGGACGTTGAGTGCTTCCCCGATGATCGCGGGGATCCGAACCACCACGTAGTTGGTGGCGAACAGCATCAAGCCGCCCAGGAGGTACTGGGGGAGGTTATGCCGCGCGTAGCGGTACAGGAAGCGAAAGACGCGATTCACGGCGTACGCACGACCCACCCGGAATCAAGGGACTCCGGCTCGCCGCCGAAAGGACGGTGCGCCACAGGGGTTCGTTACAGCCGCCCGGGCCGAGGCCCGAGCGCATCGCCCGCGAGGCTTACTTCTCGGGCTCGTAGTTCTCGTTGACCTTGAGGCTCTCGTCTTTTTCGATCGCATCGAGCTCCGCGTCCAGCTCGTCGAGCTGCTTGCGGAGATCGGCGAGCGCCGTGCCGAAGCCCTCTTCGTTGGCGATCTCGGGCCCGAGGTCTCCGTTGAGATTCTCGAACCCGCGGAATGCACCCACCAGCTTGGCTTGGATGTCGATCTGCGCCCCACCCTCGATGAGCTTCTTGTAGGTCTCGGTGAGCGCCTTCGTGTCCTCTTTGTAGCCACCCGAGAACTTGTCGAAGGCCTTTTGGGGATCTTTGGCCTTGGCCCACTTGCCGGCCTCTTTTTCGGCCTTGTCCACCAGACCGCGCAGCTCCTTCATGAGCTCGCGGTGCTCCTTCATGCGAGTCTTGACGTACTCGCGCTCGCCCTTTTTCATCTCGTTGATGTTGTCTTGGGCCAGCTCGTTCGGATCTTTGAAGCCGGCCTCGCGGCGGGCAGCTTCCAGCTCCTCGGGCGTCATCTGAGTCTTGGATGACTGCTTGAGCTCGGTAATGCTCTTGGTGGGGGGCGGGGTCTCGACCTTGGGTTGGCCTGAATCGCAGGCAGCAAGCCCAAAGACGAGGCCGGTGGCGCACAATAGAGCTCGCATGGGGGGGTCCGTCCTCTGCGCGGACCTTAGCTCGGATCTTTGGCACGGCACCAGCGCAGAAGCGATCCAATCGGGCGCTGGCGCTGCTCTAGCGCGCGTTCGGACACATTAGATACGGATTTTTTCCCTTGACGGCTTACGGTCCAGACTCGCAAACTTGAAGTACGCATTGGGAATGTGAGCGCTGGATCGAGGGGGAAAAGCGATCCACGTTACGTCACGGCTTCCGCGGGAAGGAGAGAGCCCGCGATGTGCCCGCCACGACGCACATGACCCAGAAGCAACAGGGGGTCTTTCTTTAATGGAAGAGCGAAAGTTCGTTCGTGTTTTGAGTCGGTCGGCAGTGGAGCAAGACGAGGCGTTGGCTCGTTTGGTGGGGCATCGGGACCGCGTGGCGGCGATGCTTCGGGCCTCGAGGAAGGGGCCGGCTTCGAGGATGTTGGGGCGGATGAGTTATCGGTGCCAGTATGCGGCGACGCTTTGGGCGATGGCGTATGCGGACCCTGAGGAGGGGCGATCGCATTTGCGATTGGTCGAGGCTTGAAGTTGCCCTTGGTTTTTTGAGGGCGGGTTAGGCCGCTGGAGTGAGTGGTTCGAGTTCGGTCGAGTGCCGAGTTCGAAGGGGTAGACCTGCCCCGATTTGGTGGACACCCAAGGAAAGAGGAAAATGGGTTCACCAGTGGCACGGAAGAGAAGAAAGCGGCGAAAATTCACTGACGAGTATCGGGCAGAGGTCGTCCGGCTCGTCGAGACCTCCGACAAGAG
>JBCCHT010000090.1:0-7469 GCA_039028615.1 Myxococcota bacterium
CTCAACCGCATTATCCGAAAAGACAATTTTGTGGCTTTTCCTCTCGTTCCCAAACTCCAGTTTGGGAACGCATGTTTGCGAAACTCCCGTTTCGCGACCGGACCGAAAACGATTCGCCCCACTCTACCAACACGCCCATCTCGCAATGAAACCATCCCACTCCCAAGCGCAAACACCACCCACCTGGGCTCTCGTCTCGGCCTTTGCCGCCCTCTACATCTCCTGGGGAACGACGTACTTGGCCATCAAGAAAGGAGTACGCGAGGAACACTTGCCGCCGGGGCGGACTCAGGTCGCCGTGGATTGGGCCACGCGGATCGAAGCAGGCGCCCTCGGGACCCCCCGCGGTCAGGTTCTGGCCGGACTCCATGCTCTGGACTACGACTCGGCGGTCTTGGCCGGGTCAGTGGCGGCTGCAGCGGGCCTCGAGGGAGTGAGCCTCGGCTTCATGGGAGCGATGACCGACCGCAACTACGTGGACTTCCGGGTCGAGCAAGGGCAGCTCATCAAGCTCCCTCGCTCGGTCCCACGCTCCTACCTGCGAGTCGTCGAAAGCACCGCCGGCCTCATCGAGGGGTATCGGCAAGCCGGAAAACCGCGCCCGGCTCTGCATGCGCTCGGGGTGGGCACGCCGATCTTGGTGCCCCTGCTGGGTCTGATGAGCGGAGGCGAGCCCTACTTCGCCATGGACAGCACCTCACCGATCGTCGATGGCTGGTCCAGCCCGACCATCAGCCTCTACGTCGACGAGCCCGCGCCCTTCAAGTACAAGGCCTACAAGATCGCGGGCGCCTGGATCCGCGGTGAACGGGGCTGGGACTGCCAGTGCTTTGATTGCCAGGCTTTCCACGCGGCCCATCCCCCCCGCGTGGCCGAGGCCCGGCGTTGGTGGGAGCGCGAAGGGCGACCCAAGATCCGCAAAGAGATGCTCGAGCGCGACGGGGCCTTGTCGACATTCCTTCCCTTGTTGGCCTACCCGGCCGACGACGCGCTTCGACGCGAGGCAAGTTTGGCTCGAGTGGGCCACAATCACGGAGTACTGCGTCGCCTTGAGCGAGCTGTGCGCGACCGCGCTGATGACCCGCAGGCTCTGGACAGATGGGTGGGCGCGCTCGTGAACGAGTATCGAAGCGCCTCTCGCTCCCCCGCGTGGGCCGCGGCCGTGGAGATTGCCTACCGGCTCGCCCGCCGGGTGGCACTCACCGCCGCCAACAAAGAGGGGCAACCGTAGCTGCCCGCTAGGCGAGCTTTGTCTCCTCTTGAGCGCGGTGCTAGCGTCCTCGGATGCTCGCGGGACTGATGCAGGTCGCAGCGCTAGTGGGACTCATCGCCCCAGCCACTGCCCCGACCAAAGAGCAAGCTCAACTCGAGTTCCGCGACGCACCTGAGCTAACGGTGGTGCGCTGCCTCGAGGGATGTGGACGGCTGACGGGGACGCATCAGCTAGCGTCCACGTTCCGGCCGATCACGCTCAGCGAGCCGCAGCAAACGGTGAGCTTGCGCCTGCTTTCAGAGGGCTACCTGCCGCGAACGGTGACGCTCACGGTTCATCGTGGCCGCAACATCGTCGATGCGACGATGACTCCCCGAACCTAGGCTCGGTTCTGCATCACACGAGCCCAAGACAACGACCGGGCCCATGGATCTGTCGCGGGCAGTGACTGCACATACCGAACTTTTGGCCCGACAACTCGAGCTCGTGATCGCGGCCCGAGAGGATGTTCTGGGCGAAGCGTGGGAGCGGGCCTTGGTCAGTGCGAGCCAGTGCCTGGGGTTGGGTCAGGCAATGGTGGAGCAAGCCCACCGCGCTGCCCAAGGCGGGCCCAGGCCCTCGATCGCGCAGGTCACCGCTATCGATGCGCACGTGGAAGCCAGACTCTCGCAGGAGGAGCGCCGCGCTCTAGTCCTCGAGGCGGCCAAGAAACTCGGACCCATACTCCCGACCGAGGTGAGGGCCAAACTCGATGCCTCGCTCGAGGCTGCCGATAGCACCTCACCTCGATTCGCCGACAAATGGGCCCGCTCCGCGCCGCTCCCGGCCGATCCCTTACTTCAGGCCGGGCTGGAAGCGGGCGTCCAGGGCCTGCTGTCGCTGGCACATGGCTCATTCAACCGGGCGCTTCTCGATCGACGAGGTTCCCCGGCGAACGTGGCCAGGCTCATCGAGCGAGTGCTACGGACCCTGGGCCACTACCACTCTCATCTCGCCGACCTGCTGAGCGAGGCGCGGGCGACAAGCCTAGGGTCAGCGGGCCCACAGGCAGCGCTCGTTGCCCGGTGGATCCGAATGCAGATTCCCGCCCTGGCCACAGACGCGGCCAGGCTCCACCATGCCTACCGCTCGGCGTTGGAGGACGGGCAAGGGCAGCTCGCCGAGAGACATGGAAGCGCTCTTGCGAGGCTCACCATGCTGAGTCGCGAGCTGATGGCCATGCATGCGGCCATGGAACGCCTGGCCTCCTGCGGCTCCTCTTTGCCTCCAGAGTTGGCCGAACTGGAGCGGCGTCTCGGCCAGCTATCGCTGGCGCAGGCTCTACCCCATGGCCGGGACGTCACCCTTGCCCATCTCAGCGAGGGCATCGGTCGGGTCGAGGTGGCGGGCGTGGCCAAGGAGGTCACGACCTCGCGCAGCGATGAAGGACGGCTCAAGAGCCACGTCCTGCTCGAGGACCCCTCCAGTGGCGCGAAGGCTTGGCTCGATCTGGACTTCGTTCACCTACCGCACCTGGGGGTCCATGCCAGCGCCTTTCTCCAAGCCACGGGAGAAATCCGCCCGCGACCTGGTGGCGGCCTCGAACTCAAGGTGGAGCGCCTCGCCCTCGCTGAGCTCGCAGAACGGGACTGGCGCGCCGCGCTGCTTCGCCTCTCGCGCCGATGGCTCCGGCCTCGACCCAATGGCCTGAACTTGATTTGGAGTTGGCAACCCCAACAGGCCAGTGAGGGCGTCAGAGGAGCGAGCGAGCTGCGCTACGGCAAGACCCACCGACTCCCACAGGGAGAGCGCGAATGACGGGTGAGCAGCAATGTAACGAAGAGCGCGAGGAGCTCTTCAAGGCCTACGCTCGTTTCGAGACACTCCATCGACTGTTCTTTGAACTCGACGAACGGGCCGGCAATCTCATCGCCGAGGCCGAGGCCGCGATAGCGGCGGGAGACGAAGACCGCTCTCATCGACTATGGGCGGAGGCGGTCGCCAATATCCAGGCTGCGCAGGAGATCTTTACTCTTGCCGACGAGGCACGCGCTGCGATGGATGAAATCTGGCATGGGTATCTCGCTTGCCGACACGAACAGGAAGCAGCCGAAGTTCCTTCGTAGTCGAGAGGTACGGGTCGTACCTGCTATCCCCAAAGCGAGTGACCACGATCACCGGCGTTGCGACAGCGAGTGCACAATCCACGGCGGCGGATGCATTGATCGAACGTGCGGTGGTGGTGCCTCGACGCATGTCATGCGTCAAAGCGGCATCCAGTCGGTCGTGACGTATCGGGGGACGGACCCATGCACTGCGGCCTTCTCCCGTCGAGTCGAGTTCATTCGTGCCTGTGCATCGCGATCACGCTGACAGCCTGCGACGGCGATTACCAGGGAGACGACCCCGCGTCCACGGGGTCGACTGACGGGAGCGGCTCGACGCGCGCTTCCGACTCGACCGGTTCGGCCGACACCCAGGGACTCCACCTGAGACTCGACGCGGTGAGTGGCGAGATGCTCGCGGCGGGCTCGGAAGAGGCGTCGGCGTTCGACGAATCCACGTGGGTACTGCCGTGCACGAGTATGGGCTGTACGGGCGATCCGCAGCTGCTCGTCGACAATGTGCCCCCCGAAGGGTTCGCGCTCGACCTCGACGGCCACTGGCTCACCAAGACGAGCGACGACGTGCATGCACGCATTCCAGGGGGAGACATCGCGTGGGCGATGGCCACGGACCTAGTGCATGTCTTCAACGAGCGACGCTCGGTCCTCGCAGTCGACAATACGGGGGCAATCCTGGTGGGCGGCGAAGATGAGGTCATCGGGGGACCACCGACCGTCCTCAAGATGGTTCCCGTCGTTCGATAGCGAAGTCGAGTTCCCGATCAGTCGAACAAAACGCCACGCTCGAAGACATCGCATCGGGCGCAACCGGAATCGGGCCGCGCCATCCGTTCATCCGCATCACCGAGCAGGCGTGTCGATCGACACACCACGGCGCCCCCTCTGCCAGCGAGCGCCCGCAACAAGACCAATCCGCACCATCTCGTAGTCGCGACACGGTCGCATCGAGGTGCACTCGGTTTCCTGCGCACTACACTAAACGGGTGGATTGTCAGTGGGAGTTCGGCGAAGACCGATGCGGGCGCAAGCCCGTAGCCGGCGGCTCTTATTGTGCGACTCACCTTCGTCAGGTGATCGCCGCAGGCGAGGAGTCTCTTCGCAACCCGAAGACCGAAAAGGGCCGGCTGTTGAGTGCCGGAGCGGGTCTCGTCGCGGGCGCTGCGTTGACGAAGCTGAGCCAGGACGCCACTGGTGATGCGTATCAGGCCGCCAAGAAGGCGATTGGGTTCGGGTCCGAGAAACCGAAGCCGAAACAGTCTTCGACGGCCGCCAAAGCGGAAGATTCAGCCACGCCGAGCACTCGGGTCTCTCCCGCTTCGACGTCGGGGCATTCGCGGCCGAGCGTCGCCCACAAGCGCACGGGGTTCCAGAGTTTCGGCCTCGCGTCGGGAGCCGGCCTAGTCGGAGCCCTGGCCACGGGCTTGCTGATGGGAGCGTCGGCCCCTACCCCACCACCGCCGGAACCTACCCCACGGGTCTGCCCAGAGCAGGAAGAACTCGACTGCACGGTGTCCATCGAAGCGGTGCAGACGATCTCGAAGTCGGACCGAGCGGCCACCGAGCGAGTACTCGGTCAGTCCCCTGCGGACCTCGAGGCTCGGTCCCGGGGGCTCGCGATCGACAACGACGCCCTCCAGGACCGCAACCGGACCCTCGAACGCGAGAATCGAGCCCTCGATGCCGAGCGCCATGCTCTGCGGGACGACAACGAGAAGCTCCGAGATCGAAACGCAAAACTCGAGCCGCAACGCAACGGCCCGCAGTTCGACGTGTGCGAGGACGTGAAGTGGGACACCCGACCACCGAGGTGGAGCTGGTGCGAGCCCGACGACAAACGTTCGAAGTGCTCGGTGCCAGAGAAGATCTGGACCCGTTGCGGGTGAGCCCTCACCCACAACGCACTCGAGTGCCCTCGGAGTCTCGGGCTAGCGTCCCGCGGCCAGCGTACTGTCGGGCAGTGGTGCCCCGGCGCGGTGCAGCTCGAGGTCGAGGCTGAACAGGCTGTCGTCGACGGTGAAGACCAGCCGATAGCCCTGGTTCTCCACCTTGGTCAGCATGCCGCGGCTGTCGATGTGCACCCGTCGTCGCGGCGTGCTGCGCCACCAGTCGTGCCGACGGCTCTTCACGCTGAGCTCGTGCTCGAGGGTGATCGGAGCGGGCGCCTTGCCCTTGCGCGGCTTGGGCCCCAGGCGCGGAGTCGCGTGCAGCACGAGATCGATCTCGAGCTCTCCGCCCTGCAAGCGCACCGTCTGCTCGACGGTGGCGTTCATGCCGAGCAAGGTGGTCACGACCGGCTGCGAGATCATCCGCCCTTGCTGATCGGTGGCGGGATCGGGCGCGCCGAGGTCGAGCTCGTTGTGCGGGTACAGCCGCAGGGTCGCGCGCAGCTGCACCGCCTGCGGGTTGGCCAGCTCGCTCGAGAACTCCTGCGAGGGCGCATCACCGACGAGCTGGGCGACGTCGCCCTTGCCGACACGCACCTCTTCGGGCGGCGAGAAATCCACGGCCTCGGTGACCACGAGCACGGCTCCCGCCGCGAGGGCGAGATAGGCGTTGCGGCGCAGCCAGCCCAGGCCCTTGCGCAGCCGAGTTCCCATTGCCACCGACGCGGGCGCGGCTTCCGGCTCGACGGTGGGCTCCGACTCGGGCGGGGGGCTCTGGGGCTCCGAAGTCACCCGCCGACGCTGGCACGTCCACCCGCGTGAACCAAAAAATCGGCTCAGGCGGCGGGCACCATGCCGAAACGCAGGACGTAGGCGGCAATTCCGAGGGTCACGGAGACGTTGAGCGAGTCCTTGTGGCCCATCATCGGCAGGTGCAGGACCCGCTCGCATTGATCGACGATGCGGGGGTCGACGCCCGAGACTTCGTGGCCAAAGACGAGGACGACCCGCTCGCCGCTTTCGCCGAGGGACAGGGCGGCCTCGCGGATCTCCGGGTCGAAGAGCGAGACCGAGCGTGGACCCCCCTCGAGCGCCCACAGCCTGCGGCCTTCCCCGCGTAGCCGTTCCGCGATGGCATTGGCGTCGGCGTGCCGAGACCAGGCCACGCTCCGCTCGGCGCCCAGGGCCGTCTTGGCGAGCTTGGGATGCTCGGGCGTCGGGGTGACCCCACCGAGATACAAGTGGTCGACGCCCGCGCCATCGGCGGTGCGGAACATGGAGCCGACGTTGCGAAGGCTGCGGATGTTGTCCAGCAGAGCTTCGAGCCCGAGCCTCGATGGGCCACGATCCGCCGCAGGTGCACCGTGGGATACATAGCTATCGTCGACCATCTCGGTCGGCGCCCCACAAGAGGGACACTGCTGACCCAGCGAACTGTCCTGGGCCACGGGAAACCGAAGGCCGCAGCCCGAGGCGGTGCAGCGTCGTGCCCGATAGCGGGGGTTGGAGCGCATGGTCAATGCGCGGATGCTACCCTGATCTCGTGTCGTATCGGGATGATCGCCAAGCCCTCGAGCTCCAGGTGGCCGACCTCGAGCGACAAAACGAAGAACTCCGCGAAGATCTGATCAAGGCGCGGGAAAACGCCCGGGTCGCGAGGGCCGAAGATCGTGAGCGACGCAACGACTCCGCGATGCGCAAGTGCATCATGTGCGGCGGCGGGGCGCTGCTGCCGGTCGCCGTGTTCGCAGGCCGCAACGAACGCTCGCCGCTGCCCCTGCGCATGAGCACGATGCGTTTCATGCACAGCGGGGGCGGGTTTACGCGGGCGGCCGCCATTTTGGCCAAGGCGTGCTCGAGCTGCGGCTTCATCCATCAATTCATCGACATGCACGGCGAGGAAGAGGAGGACCTGCGCGCGTCGTGGTCCGGGCTCTATGCCGCGGCGACCGAGCCCGAGAAGTAGTCGTGCCGTTCGAGCCCGAGGCCCGGATTTGGCGCGGCATTCGGTGTCCAATGGAGGCATTGAGCCTCACCAACTCCGCCCCCCTGCGCCGCCTCGCCCCCATCGTCGCCACCGCCCTCGCGCTCGCCTGCGGCTCGGAGCCGACGATCGACGACACGAGCAACCCGGACGGCTTCCCGCTGCCCCCGGACACCAGCGGCACGACCTCCGCGTCCACGAGCGATGCGGAGACTTCGACGAGCAACGACAGCGGGCCCGATCCCGACGGCACGAGCAGCGACAGCAGCGACGGCGGGAACTCC
>JBCCHT010000091.1:0-7418 GCA_039028615.1 Myxococcota bacterium
CCCCTCCATCCTACGCGGCTTCGCTTCAGCCCTCCCCGCACTCGGTCTCCCGGTCGAAGGTCGGCTCGGGGTCCTGCCCGGTCCAGAGATGACCTTGTTTCAGGTCGCGGTGGTGAATTTCTCGAGCGGAGGACTCGCCTGTTTACTCGTAACGGATGGAACCCTCCCCGGACGTGCTCGGCGGCGGTGACACCTGGGTGTTTCTCGACGGCTGGTGGGGGCCGCCTCCGCGCGACCGGGCCCCCTCCATCCTACGCGGCTTCGCTTCAGCCCTCCCCGCACTCGGTCTCCCGTTCGCAAGTCGGCGCGGGTCCGGCCCGGTCCAGAGGTGACCTTGTTTCGCGTCGCGTTGGTGAAGTTCGAACGGAGGGTTCGCCTGTCTACTCCAGCCCTCCCCGCACTCAATCCCCCGTTCGAAGTTAGGAGTGAGGTACTGCTCGGTTCGGTTAGGCCTTTGCTTGCGTTGCGCTGGCGAAGTTCGAACGGAGGTGAGTCTGTCTACGAGTAACTGCTGGAACCCTCGCCGGACGTGCTCGCGGCGATGATGTAGCGAGGTCTTGTGGAAATTACTCTGCGCCGCTTTGTGCGACCGGACCCGCTCCCTCCTGCGCGGCCTTGCTCGAGCCCTCCTCGCACTCGGTCTCCTGTTCGAAGTGATGTTCTTGATCCGACTGTTGGCGGCTAGGTGCGAGGGCCGGGATTGTTCTGCGGTGGCGATCGCGGTGATGTTGAAGAACTGTGGGAAGGGCTCGTCCGCCATCGCGTGACCTGAGACGAATCGAGTGCGCGCCTGGTCGTGGGCCAACAGGACCGGAGCGTTTCGATTCGAAGAGGGCCCCGCAGTGAAGCCACCCTCCAACGGAGCAGGGCCCGCTCCCAACTTCGACCGGGAGACCGAGTGCGGGGAGGGCTGAAGCGAAGCCGCGTAGGATGGAGGGGGCCCGGTCGCGCGGAGGCGGCCCCCACCAGCCGTCGCGAACCACTCGGCTAGTACGGCCGCCGAGCACGTCCGGGGAGGGTTCCATCCGTTAAACAGGCGAGCCCTCCGTTCGAACAAACTCGACCCTCCGAGCCAACCCAACCCCCAGCATCACGGGCAGAGAACTTCACCGAGCCGACCCCACCTTCGCCTTCTCGCAGAGTCCGAGAATTCCAGTTCTGTCGCTCTCGGTGCGAAGGACTCGTTGCGCTTCAACCGGTTGTCCGACGGCAACTACGTCGATCGGTGAGCGCTGCCGCCAGGCGCCACTGGGCGCTTTCTGCTGTCTACGACAGGCCTCGCTAGTGTCACTATCGCGGACATGCAGCCCGCCGACTGACGGCGCGGCGAGGACACCAGGCGCTTCGGTTTTGTTTCTTCGAAGGCTGGTGTCAGAGCAGGAACTTCGCCATCGACCCCGTGTCTGAACCCGTCGGAGGTTGCGATGTTCAAGCGACGCAAGCGTGACGAAGACGCCGAGGTCGAGACCAATCTGATTCCCGTGTTGAGCTGCCTGTTCCTGCTCATCCCGGCGCTGCTGCTCGCGATGGAAGTAGCTCCGTTCACCGCGGTCCGCGTCGAGCCGCCAAAGTTCTGCGACGGTCACACCACGGCCAATACGCCCGAGCACGAGCCGCTGCGGTTGCGGGTGCACGTGCGCACCGACGGCTTCACCACGCGCTATGGCAGCACCATCAAGTCCGAGCGCGAGGTCGACATCCCGCTGTCGAGCGATGGCGCGCACGACTTTGCGGCCCTCGAGGCGACGGCCAGCGAGCTCAAGGAGCGCTTTCCCGAGGACACGATCGTGACCATCTCGGCGGAGAACAGCGTCGAGTATCGGACGCTGGTGCAGTCGATGGATGCGCTGCGCGGGCGCGAGTGCTCGCTCAAGTCGGCGATCTACGGCGAGCACGCGCCGGACGGGTGCTACTTCTGGAGCGTGGTGGTGCAGTCGGGCACGGTGTAGCGGGCCGCGATTGAACCCACGCTGATGGTTTCGGAGCGTGGGGGTCCGAGTGGGGGCGGTCGGGAGACCCGCGCTTGCTCAGCCCTTGCGCTTCTTCTTCTTTTTCGCGGCCTCGCGCGCGGGCCGTAGAGCCTTGCGCGCCTTCTTGATGGTGTCCTTGAGCAGCTCGTCGGACTCGTCCACGTCGGCCTCGGCCGCCGCGAGCAGCTCCATCCCCCGGTCCATCTCGCCCGCCCGCGCCAGCGCAACCGCCAGCCCAGCCGCGGCCTGCGGATGACCATCGAGCCCTTCGTACGCGGACTCGAGGTGCGCGCGCGCCTGATCCTTCCGCGAAGCCTCGCCCAGCATGATCAACCCGAAGTCCAGATGGTCGCGCGGCGACAGCTCGTCGCGGTCGGCGAGCCCACTCAGGTGCTCGCGCGCTCCGCTGCGGTCACCCGCCAACAACAACGCCCGCGCCTGAGCACTCACCAGCGCAGGCCGATTGCTCTCCTTGATGATCCGCGCCGTGTCGGCGAACGCTTGCGCAGCCGCTCGGCCGTCGCCTTGCGCCCACTGCAACCGACCGCGCTGCAAGGTCACCCACGCATCGGGAGCGAACGCCCCGATGAGCACTTTGTCGTCGAGCTCCCGCAGCAGGCCGGGCGCTTGCTCGGCGCTGGCGGATCGAATCGCACCCTCGCGGCGCTCGATCAGAAAGTCGGTGATGACGGGGATGAAGAAGTAGCCGAGCACGGCCGCGGCCATGAGCCCGTAGGCGACCCCGATCCAGGGCAGGGTCATGCCGAGCAGGAGCAGGGTGGTGGCGAACAAGGCACGGGAGATCCGGCCCATGAGCGGGCGACCGCTCTTGGACCACACCGCCTTGGGGAGCTCCACGTCGAGCAGGTCGGCACGAGGGACGGCAGGGGTGCTCACAACGGGCAGGGGATACCGTGCGTGCAGGCGGCGCCGCAAATGGAAAGACCAGGGCGGGGTTGCGCGGGGGCATCGACCGGTCGATCGGCGGGGTCGGGCTCCGGGGCCGCGCGGGGGTGGCAAACCCGCAGGGTCTCGGTTTCCGCGGGGGCCGCAGTCGGTTGCCCCAGGCGTCGGGTGGCGCGGACGGGCTGCTATTGTCCCCGTAGTGGTCCACATCGCCGCGGATCTCCCACAGTTCCTTCAGCGCCGTGAGCTCGCCGCGTTCGAGCAGCGGCTGGCGCGGAAGGGCTACGCCTACGGGGTCGACCTGCGTCGGGCGGCGTGGATCGCCAGCTCCATGCTGGGCGACCCGCTGATGCGCTCGGTCGACCGCCGCTGGAGCGAGCTGGTCCACGGCCTCGACACGGAGTGTCTGAAGCCGCCGCGAGTAGCGCCGCCGACTCCGTTGCTCGAGGAACTGGCGGACTTGGTGCAGCTGCTCCGCGCACCGCTGCCCAACGTTCGTCTGCTTCGGCCCGAGGTGGCATCGGCGTGGCCGGCCGTGACTCCGCTGTCGACGACCAAGGGCGGCATTCACTGGCTGGTGCTCGACCTCGATCGAGTGCAGACGATGGATGCTCCGCAACGCACGTTCGTGCTGGCGTCGGCGCTGGCTCATCTGCAGTGCGACCACGGGGTGATCTTCTCGGCGTATCTCATGCGCCATCGCGGCACGCCGCTGCGCATGGTCGAAGGCATGATGAAGCCCTGGTCGAAGATCGCGATGTTCTCCGCCGATCGGGCCGGCTTGGTGGCGACGCAATCGCTCGAGGTGGCGACGGCGGCGATCCAAGAGGACGAGCCGGCGTCGTGGATGCCGTCTCGTCCCGCGGCACGCGATCGCATCGCGGCGCTGGAAGACTTCAACCGCTCGCAGCTGATGGTGCGCCGTAGGGTGCTGAGCGATCCCGATGGCGGCGGCTGGACGATGGCCTCGCCCGGTCCCGACGAAGAGGGCAACTCGCTCAGTCGTCGGCTGCAAGGGTGGCTGCTTCGCGGTCCTCGATTGCGAGCCAAGCCCGCCGAAGAGCCCGCGCCCGAGCAGGAGCCGACCGCCCCCGACAAAGACACCCCGTCGACCGATGCGAAGGCCGAGGGTGAGGCGAGCGAGACGAAAGCACCGCCGCCTCCCCCATCGCCACCGCCCCTCGATCCCGAGCTGGCAGCCGCACTGCAACGAGAGCTGGCCTCCGCGTGGAGCCTCGCCCGCTGTGACGCTCGGTTGACCCGGAGGCTGAAACTCCTATGAGCACGAGCACGAGTACCGAAGGCGCATCCGAAGCTCGCGCCACCACGGCCGATCCCAACCGCGATCAGCTGATCGAGCACGCCGAGACGCTGTCGGAGATCGCCGAAGAGCTCGGCCTCCCCGATCTGAGCCAGACCATCGGGGCGGATACCCGGCGTCGGCTCGATGATCATCGCGTGCGCGCGGTGGTGCTGGGCGAGATCAAGCAGGGCAAGAGCACGCTCATCAACGCGATCCTCGGCGACGACGCGCTGCCCACCGGGGTCACGCCCACGACGGGCGCGGTGGCGACGGTGCGGGTCGGGCCGGAGCCGGGCACGTTCTTGTGCCACGACGACGGTCGACAGACGGTGCCGGCCGAGCGCTTCGCCGCGCTGGCCACGGGCAAGGAGACGGCGGAAGGCAACTCGTCGATCGAGCTGGTGGTGGGCGCGGGTGCACTGCCGCCGACGCTCGAGCTCATCGACACTCCGGGCATGAACGACATGGAGCGGGTGCGCGGCGCGATCAGTCGCGGCGAGCTGCCGCGGGCCGATGTGCTGGTGCTGGTGCTCGATGCCACGCAGCTGCTCAATCGTACGGAGCTGGCGTTCTTGCGCGACGCGGTCTCGGCCGTGGGCGGCCTGGCGGGCTCGGGCGCGCAGCTGCTGTTGGCGATCAACCGCATCGACCTGGTCGACGAGGGCGATCGGCCCGTGCTCGTGGAGTATCTCGAGCGCGAGGTCGCGACCATCGCGGGGGCCAACAGCCAAGCGTCGATCACCATCTTCCAGACGGACGCCCGCGGGGCGCTGCGACGGCCCGACGACGACACGCCGGGCATCGCCGACGTGAAGCGGCTGCGACGAAGCCTCATCGAGATCGCCGACGGTCATGCCGACGTGCTGCCTGCTCGGGCGCGGGCCAGCCTGGCGCGTCATGCCACGCTGCTCGCCCACAACGCGGCCATCGCTGCGCGGGCGCTGACGCTCGAGGAGCTCGCGCTGCGTCGAGAGATTCGGGCCATCGAGCGCGAGGTGCTCGATCACGAGTCGGACCTGGTCGTGCTGCGCGAGCAGCTGGCCGAGGGCCAGGCCAAGATCCGCAAGGACAGCGAGGCTCGCATCGAGCGGTTCCGCGACGATCTGCGGGCCAGCACCATCGCGTGCATCGACCAGGCCAGCCTGCGGGTGCTGTCCAATCACCTGCCCGGCTCGCTGCACGATGCGTTCATCGCCTTTGGTCGTGAAGAGAGCGAGCGGCTTCGTGCCGAGCTCGACGAGCTCACCCGGCAGGCCATTCGCACGCACGGCGAGCAGGCGCGGCGTCGGCTCTTCCAGGCCACCATGCGCTTGGGCTTCCGCGGGCCTCCCATCTACATCGAGCCGCCGTCGGTGGTGCTCGAGGCGGGCCTGGTCGTGGTCGGCCTGGCCGGCACCGCGGTGATGTACTTCGGCAGCATGGTGGCCGGCTTCGCGATGACCGTCGCGGGTCCGCTGGCCACCGTGTTCCTGCGCGAAAAATCGCTGCGCGATGCTCGGGCCAAGGTGAAAGAAGAACTGCCGGGTGCGCTCGATCGCACGAGCGAGGCGCTGCGCGAAGGGACGCGCAAGGTCATCGATCAACACGTCGCGGCTGTCGAGGAACACCTGGTGCTCGCCAACGTTGCGCTCGGGCGCCAGCTGCTCGGCGTGCTCGAGCAGGCGCGCGACAAGCTCGGTCCCGACGACGGTGAGGGCGCGCCACTACGGCGGCAGCAAGCGCAGACCCGCATGCTGGAGCTCGAGCGAACGCTCTACGACCTGCGGCAGACGCTCTACGAGCGAGCAGACTGAGAAATTTTCGGGGCCCACCACCCCCGGGTTGCAGACCGATCGCGGGAAGTCCTCGCGAGCGGCGGCATCCTGTGGCACCTTGAACAGCATGGAGGAAGAACGCGACGATGAGGAGCTTCGTCCTCCTGGGCGTACGGGGCCGCAGTCGAGTCGTACGCATCACGAAAAAGCGTACATGAGCGAGCTGGGGCATCGGCTTCGACACCTTCGTGAAGAGCGGGGGATGACGCAGCAGGTGGTGGCCCAAGCAGCGGGCATTGCTACCGACATGGTGTCGCGGCTGGAGAACGGGCACTACAGCAGCCCGGGGTTGCGCACGCTGTTGCGGATCGCCGAAGGGATGGGGCTGACGGTGTCGGCGTTGTTGCCGGATGTGCCGAGTCTCAATCAGGCGAGCCCGGAGGCGAACCTTCGGGCGCGGCTCAATACGTTGCTGCATCGAGTGGATTTGGATGACCTCGAGCTCATTGTGGAGATTTCGGGGACGATCGTGGCGCGGCGTCGGCACTGAAGGCTGACGGTTGGTTGGCTCTGTTCGCGGGCTGTGAACAGGGCATCCGATGCGATGTTGGGTGCTCGTGTTGGGCTGACGTGGGCTGGAGTTGGGCTCGGTGGTCGGGCTGTGGATAGTGTGGGGCTGGCGGTTTGGGGGGTCGTTGTTGGTTGTGGCGTAGGTTTGCGGATGCAGGTCGAAGTGCGGGGGTTTTGCGGTGGGCACTGAGGGCGCGGGGTGGGTTTCGGTTGTTGCACTCGGGGTGTGGGCAAGTTTGGTGTGGCGGTGGGGAGGTCGCCTGTTCGCCGGAGCGAGGATGCCGTCCGTGCTCAAACAGTGGTTTCGCGCCTGGCTGCAGCGTACGTCCTCGAAGGCGTTGGCGGACTCCGATGGGGTGTGGGGAGGCTGCTACCAAAACTGCGCGCGGCCGGCATCCTCGCCCCGACGAGCGGCTCCCGCTTCACGCGGAACGCTTCGCCCGATCCGAAAGGGGCGGGTTGTTGGTTTGGTGGCCGCGCCCCTCGGGGCGCTGCGTTGGGTCGGTGTCCTGCGCAGGTCGGCTTTCGGGTGGTGGCGTAGGGAGACACCGTGAGAGCGAGCGCTACCACCCTCGGTGATGGGCACCGAGATCGAGCGTTCAACAGTCGCTGAAGAGTGAGCGCGCCACTGCCCTCGCCGAGAGGTGCCGCATGAGCACTCGTTCAACAGTCGCTGAAGAGTGAGCGCGCCACTGCCCTCGCCGACAGATGCTGCATGAGTACTCGTTCACCAGTCGCCGAAGAAGGGGCGCACCATTACCCGCGGTGATGGGTACCTAGACCTGCCCCGATTTGGTGGACACCCAAGGAAAGAGGAAAATGGGTTCACCAGTGGCACGGAAGAGAAGAAAGCGGCGAAAATTCACTGACGAGTATCGGGCAGAGGTCGTCCGGCTCGTCGAGACCTCCGACAAG
>JBCCHT010000092.1:0-5122 GCA_039028615.1 Myxococcota bacterium
CCTTGCTCGAGCAATGCGGTCGCCAGCATCGTCGCGACCAGGGCGCACTGGGGGTGGCGGGGACCCAGCGCCCGCTCGAGCCGCTGCGCGGCCTCCTGCAGCGTGGGGACGGCCTCGTCGACCAGGCCCTGCTCGTTTTGGACCCGGCCGAGGTTGGCCAACGTCAGCGCGATGTCGGGATGCTCGGGCGGCAGAGCCTGGCGACGCACCTCGAGCGCCCGCTGGAGCAGCTCGAGCGCCGCCTGGCCCTGGCCTTGGCGCGCACGCACGGCCGCTGCGTTGTTGAGGAACAGGCCGCGCAAGACCGGATCGTCGGCATTGCCGATGAGGGCCTCGGCCCACGGCAGCTCCACCGCGGCCTCCGTGGGTCGCCCTTGCAGCTCACTGCGCGCGTAGACCTTCTTGGCCGCCGCCTCCGCGGCCACCACCTCGTGGTCGGCCTTCATCGCCAGCCAGGCCGCGTTGCCGAGATCGGCGTCGGCGGCCTCGCCTTCGCCACCCCACATCCGCGCCCGCCCGCGCTGCAGCAGAGCCTCGGCCTGTAGCGGGGCGTACTCGAGGCCTTTGGCGTCTTCGATCACTTCGTTGGCCAGCGTCACGCTGTCGGCCAAGCGCCCCAGGTTCTCGAGCGTCTGGGCCCGACTCAGGCGTTGGCGCTGCTCGGCCACGTCACTGGCGATGGCGGGCTCGGGCGGCACGAGCTCGGCGAGCAGCACGGTGGGGTCCCGGCAGTGCTCGATCGAGGGCAGCTCGGCCACGGCGGTCACCGCTTTGTCGAGCACCGCTTCGTCGGGGGCCTGGAGTTGTTCGGTGGTGGTGCGCAGGGCTTCGGCGCTGCGGTCCAGGCAGGCGCGGCCGCGTTCGTAGAGGAGGTCGGAGCGGGTGCCAGCCTGGTGAGCACGGCAGCTGTCGTCGTGCGCCCCGACCCAGGTCTGCGCGTAGCCTTCGAGCATGGGCTCGACCCGAGCCCACGTCGCCTCGGCCCGCGCGGACGGGTGCTCGCGCATGGCGGTGGTGATGGCCTGGCGACGCTCGTCGTCCCATGCGGGGCGCAGCTGCGCCTCGCCGGGAGGGCAGGCCTGCTCGCTCGAGCCCACCCCGGCCCACTGCGCCACGCCGAAGCCGCCCACGAACACCAGCGCCACCGTGCCCAACCCGGTGAGCCTCCGACGGCGGCGTGCGCCCGGGTCCTCGGCCAGCGCGTCGAGCAGGGCCTCCATCGAGGGGAAGCGCGCGAGCGGATCGGAGGACAAGCCGCGTCGCACGACGCGGTCGAGCCACGCGGGTACGCGGCTCGAGCCGTCCGTGGGGCGTAGCTGACCCTCGCAGACCGAGTGCACGAGCGCGGGCAGGGTCTCGCCCTCGAAGGGGTGGTGCCCGTGCAGCCCGGCGAACAAGGCGACACAGAAGCTGAACTGGTCGCTACGGGCGTTGGTCGCCTTGCCCATGTGCTGCTCGGGAGACATGTACGCGGGCGTCCCCACGATGGCCCCGGTCTTGGTGAGCGGGCCGTCGAGCGCCTTGCGGTCGTTGGACGCCGCGTCGGCGGGGCGGGGGACGACGCTGCCCTCGTCTCGGGCCAGCCCGAAGTCCAGCACCTTGACCGAGCCGTCGTCGCCCAGCATCACGTTGTGCGGCTTGAAGTCGCGGTGCACCAGCCCGGCCTGGTGCGCGGCATCGAGGCCGAGGCCCGCCTGGCGGTAGACCTCGAGCACCTCGGCCCACGGGCGCGGGTTTGCGTCGATCCACTGGTCGAGGCTCTGTCCGCGCACGAACTCCATGGCGATGAAGACTTGGTCTCCGAACTCGCCGACCTCGTGCACGGTGACGATGTTGGGGTGCGATAGCCGGGCCATCGCCTGGGCCTCGCGGCGCATACGGCTGCGCGTGGTGTCGGAGCCGTGGCTGGGCAGCACGACCTTGACCGCGATCTTGCGATCGAGGTCCTCGTCGTAGGCGGCATAGACGACGCCCATGCCTCCCTGACCGAGGCGCGAGAGGATGGTGTAGCGGCCGACCTTGATCGGCTCGGAGTCGATTTGAAAGAGGTTCGCCCGGAGCTTGGCGCGGGCCTGCTCGCGATCGAGGTCGAGCGCCCGGTCGGGCGTGCGGCCCTGGGGGTCGGCCACCGCCAAGGGCTTCGACCCCAGCATGGTGGTCGCCCCGACATCACCCGCGGCTCGTGCGGGCGGGGTGGGGTGCTCGGGCGATGACGGCCGCTCGGCCATGCTCAAGCACTAGCACGAAGTGCCGCCCGAAACCCCACTCAAATGGCCCTGATTCGGCCGTTTCGAGCGAAGGAGTTTTTTTCGCGGATTCGGTGATCGAAACGCAGGCGACCCGGTCTAGCGCAGGTGCCCGGCCACTAGGCCATCGCTCTTCACCGCGCTCCTCCCCCATGCCGAGCGCGTCTCGTTGGCTCGAAAAACAGGAATCTCAATGTCCACTTCACGCATCGCGTCCCTCCTCCTCGCCAGCCTCCTTCCCCTCGGCCTCGGTGCCTGTGACGAGGTCGAAACCTCCGAAACCGAGTTCTCCGAGCTGGCGGGTGAGGAGATTACGCATCGTTGCCCGAGCTGCGGCTGGGGTCCCCCCATCCTCAACACCCACGGCCTCAACGGGCTCGCGGTCTCCGAGCTCGACACCATGGGCGAGTTCCACGATGGCTGGCGCATGATCGAGGTCTCGGTCCGCGTGGACGGCAACTCCTTGCTGCCGCTCGAGTCGGTGTGGGTCGAAAACGGCTTGCTGCACGGTGTCGACGTGCAGGGCGGCTTCCACCACGGCTCCGGCTTCCTGCACTCGATGTGGACGCTGTCCTTCGATGCGGACCCGGGCTCGGAGATGCACTTCATGTCCGTCACCGGCTTCACCGAGGGCCCGGGCGGTCGCAATCGCTACACCTTCCAGCACGGCGACGCCCCGGACAACATCGAGGCCTACAACTGTCAGCGCGACGACGAGACCGGCGAGTACTCGGCCTTGCTCTTCGAGAACCTGAGCGTCGATGCCGGCAGCGGCACCCACGAGGTCCGCGACGACACCATCTACTTTGCCTGCACCTCGGGGGCGGTCGGTAAGGCCGGCATGTGGGGCTACTCGCCCAGCGAGGTCGGCGAAGAGGTCCACCAGACGGCCACCCGTGCGGTGCGGGCCGACTACTGCGGCGAGGGCACTTCGTGGACGACCACGGGCACCCCGCTGCAGGTCTCGGACCCCTGGTTCATCAATCACTTTCAGCCCGGGGGGCAGCCCACCGAGGCGATGTGGGGCCCCGAGGGCGCCGAGTGCCTGATGGTGCCCCGTCGACCCGAGTACGACTTCGAGATGGTCCAGTGCGGCAACAACCGCGTCATCCCGATGTGCTCCGACAGCGACACGCTGGCCGACTGGGGCGGTGCCTACCTCTGGACCAAGATCTGGTAGGCGGCGCTTCGCCGAAGGCCCCGCACGACGACCGGGCGTTCACTCTTCGGTGGGCGCCCGGTGTCCTTGTGCCCGCAGCCGCAGCCACGACGAGCGGCGCTGCGGGGCCGGCATGGCGGCGGTGAACACCATGCCTTCGCCCAGGTCCTCGATGCTCAGGCTACCGCCGGACAGCTCGAGGATGGCGCCCGAGATCGGCAGGCCGAGGCCGAGGCCGCGATGGCCGGGGATCCGGTAAAAGCCCTGGCGGGCGCGGGCGAGCTGCTCGGTGGACGCGGGACGAACGGGGGTCTGCACCTGCATGAAGATGCGCCGCTCGTCGTTGACCCGGCCCTCGCGGACGGTGATGCGCAGGGTGCCCTTGGGCAGGCGCTCCCCCGCGAAGAGCAGGATGTTGGTGAGCGCCTGCACCATGCGGAAGGGGTCGACGAACGCGGGGCGCAGCCCGGGGGCGACCTCGGTGGAGTACTCGATCTCGCCGCGCTGACGGGGCCTGGCGTTCTGGATGGCGCGCCGCACCAGGTTGGCGGGCGGCGTCGGCTCGGGATTGAGGTCCAGGCGCCGAGCCTCGAGCTTGGCGGTGTCGAGGATGTCGTCGATCTGCTGGAGCAGCTCGCCGCCGCTGTCGTGGATGGTCTGCACCATCTCCCGCTGGTCGCGGTCGAGGTCGCCATCGATGCCGCGCAGCAGCAGCTCGGAGAACCCGAGGATCGAGTTCAGCGGCGAGCGCAGGTCGTGGCTCATGTTGGCGAGGAACTGGCTCTTGAGGCGGTCGCCCTCCTTGGCCTTTTCGATCGCGACGTACTTGGCCACGGTGGCCTCGCGAATGCGGGCGATCAGGCGATCGGCCGCCCCCACGAGGCGGTGGATCTCGCCGGTCGACAGCGAGCCGGGGATCAGCGGCTCGGGCGGCGTTTCCTGGACGACGGCGGTGACCTGGGCGCTGGCTCGCAGCACGTCGCGGCGCAGATCGATGGCGGTGATGGTGAACGCGACCACACAGGCCAGCAGGGTGACCGCCCCGCCGAAGTAGAGCAGGTTGAGCAGGGCCTCGGGAGGGGCCTGGGCCGGGCTGGCGATGGCCAGCCACAGGTAGCCCGCGCTCAGCGGCGCGCCGATGGCCCCCGCGCTCGCGATGATGGTCGCGACCAGAAGCGGCGTGGTCAGCCCGGCGCGCCGATCGAACGCCGCGAGGTCGGGACGAGGAGCGCTGAGGATCTCGGGGCGGAGCATGGCCCGGCCCCAGCCGTGCACCATGGTGGCCAGCGGCCCGAGGATCGCGAGCCATAGCAGCGCCATCGCGACGACCACGTGGCGGGGCCAGTGGGCGTGGGCACCGAGCACCACCGCGTCGACGACATAGGCCACCGCGCCCCAGCTGGCGAAGCGGACGGCGACGGAGCGCGGGGTGTCGAGCAGCTGCTGGAACGCGGCCTCGACCTGAACCGGCGTGGGGTTCTGCTTGCGCGCTCGTCGGTCGCGGAACCACAGCACGGGCACGACCACCAGCGCGGGGAAGCCGAGCAGCAGCAGCGGCAGCGGATCCCGGCGGCGGGAGGCGCCGCGACGCCGAGGCCAGCGTTCGGAGGGAAGCTCTCGAATCGCGTAGCCGAGCACCAAGCCCAGGGCGAGCACGTGCGGCGCGAGCAGGGTGGCCCAGGGCAGCTCGCTCAGGTCGCGCCACGGCGGTCCGGCC
>JBCCHT010000093.1:0-5066 GCA_039028615.1 Myxococcota bacterium
CGCGAAGCGCCCGTCGTCAGCGCGCTCCGCCGCCCGCCGACAGCCGTAGGCGGAGGAGCGGAGCTCCCATGCAAACCTGAAGGGGCCGCGCCGACGGGGGGGCCCCAGGCCCCGACCGAGGACTTAAGTCGGGCAGGCAACCGCGGGTACAACCGCAACCGCCACGCCCGGCCCGCAGGGAGGGGTTTGGGGGGGTACCCGTCGACAGCAGGCCCCGTGCACCGCAGCGGCTCCATTCCTTCGAGCACCTCCACACAGCCGCCCGCTCCGATCACCCTTTCGCCAACCCACAAACAAAACGAGACCCAAACCAGCGGCCTCCGATCGAGCCGCACACTCACCTCCACCTCGAACCAATGAAAAACGCCGGCTCGCTCCCGCGACGCCGGCGTCTTTCAGAGTCGGTATTCAGTTGTTGGCATGGTTGCGTCGTGGAGCAGTCGATCAGTCGATGGTGGCTTCGACACAGGCGATGTAGCCGCGCTCGGCGGTCTCGACCTGGACGCTGAGAGCCTCGACCTCACGCTCGAGCAGGGCCAGCGTCGCGACCAGCTGCTCCAGCTCGACGAGCACATCGTTGCGCTCGTTCACCAGCGGCTGCACGTCGAGCTCCGAGGCGCCCGCGCCCAGGCGGTTGGCGATGTCGGTGGCTAGGCGGCTCGCCTCGAGGTGCAGGAGCTGCTGCCGGACGCGGTTATCGTCGGCGGCGCCTTGCATCTGGTCGAGGGAGCTCTGCATCGGCGACAGGCTGGTGAGCATCTCGTCGCAGCGCACCATGGAGGTGGCGGCCTCGGCGGGGTTCGCCCCGAAGACACCCGCGGTGATGGCCAAGGCGGTGCTGAGGAAGAACTTCTGCAGGGACATGCCGCGGCCCTTATCCAAGACCCGTGCCAACTTGATTTCAACGACTTACGCCGTGATTCCAGGTGTCGGAAGGGGTAGGTCGTGAGCGTACCCGTGGCTACAGGGTTTGCCCCTACGCTTTCGTGGCAACAACAACTGTTGCCGCTGTACGACCGTCCAGGTGAATTACGCCAAAGCTGGCCCACGAGCGGGCCGGGTAGGGGAGGAACCCGGCCGTTGCGCCTGCTCCAATGGAGATCGATGCCCTCCAAAGGCCGGATTCGAGGTTGTGAGAACGCGCGTCGGAAAGCGCTTGATCAGTATTTGGGCCTGTCTATACTCGGCGCCCCTCATCCCGGGCCATGCGGCTCGGGATAGGTTTCGAGCGCGAGCTTGATCGCCGGGCGAAAACCGGGTAGACGCCGACGCTCTAAGACGAAGGTTCTCCGAAGGTTCTCGAGGAAGTCGCATGCCGACGATTCAGCAGTTGGTCCGCAAGGGTCGCAAGCAGCAGTTCGCCAAGAAGACGGCGCCGGCTCTCAAGTCGTGCCCCCAAAAACGCGGCGTATGCGTCCGCGTTTACACCAGCACCCCGAAGAAGCCGAACTCGGCGCTTCGCAAGGTCGCTCGTGTACGTCTCAGTAACGGTATCGAGGTCACGTCCTACATCCCGGGTGAGGGCCACAACCTCCAGGAGCACTCCATGGTGCTCATCCGCGGCGGTCGTGTGAAAGACCTGCCCGGTGTTCGCTATCACGTCGTCCGCGGCACGCTGGACACCACCGGCGTCCAAGGCCGTCGGCAGCGTCGCTCCAAGTACGGCACCAAGCGGCCCAAGTAGCTCGGATAGGTAAGGCTCATGTCCCGCAAGAAGGTCACTCGCAAGCCCCGTCCGGTGCTCGACATCCGTTACACGGACCACCCGGCCGACATCAATCGGCAGGTCTCTGGGTTCGTCAACGGTGTGATGCTCGACGGCAAGAAGTCGGTCGCCGAGAAGATCGTGTTCGGCGCGTTCGAGATCATCTCGGAGCGCACCAAGGACGATCCCATCAAGGTCTTCGAGAAGGCCGTGTCGAACACCCGCCCGCGGCTCGAGGTTCGAGCTCGCCGCGTCGGTGGCTCCAACTACCAAGTTCCCGTCGAGGTCCGCCCCGAGCGCAGCCAGGCTCTCGCCTACCGCTGGCTCATCAACGCGGCCCGGGCTCGCCCCGAAAAGACCATGCGTGAGCGCCTCGCCAACGAGATGCTCGACGCAGCGCAAAACCGCGGTACCGCGGTGAAGAAGCGCGAAGACAGCCACAAGATGGCCGAGGCCAACAAGGCCTTCGCCCACTACCGGTGGTAACCCACCACCTCGGAGCCTTCTCCTCACCCACCTGACCTCGACAATCTTCGTGCGGTAACGGCCTCGCACCGAACCCGGTGCCCGTGCCTACCGCGACCCGGTCGCCCCCACTCGTTGGCGGGCTGATCCCCAGGGCCCTTCGCGCGCCACACCCACCCCTACTGGGGCTGGATGGCACCCGAAAGGGCCCAGCGCTCGTTCCTCGAATCGGTTTCCTCCCATGGCCTCCCTGCAAGACATCGCTCAGACCCGAGATATCGGGATCATGGCGCATATCGACGCAGGGAAGACCACGACGACCGAGCGCATTCTCTACTACACGGGGATTACCCACCGGATCGGCGAGGTCCACGACGGTGCTGCGGTCATGGACTACATGCCGCAGGAGCAGGAGCGCGGGATCACCATCACCGCCGCGGCCACCACCTGCACCTGGAAAGAGCACCGCATCAACATCATCGACACCCCGGGGCACGTGGACTTCACCGTCGAGGTGGAGCGCTCGCTCCGGGTGCTCGACGGCGCGGTCGCGGTCTTCGATGCCGTGTCGGGGGTCGAGCCGCAGTCCGAGACGGTCTGGCGTCAGGCCGACCGCTACGGCGTCCCTCGCATCTGCTTCGTCAACAAGCTCGACCGGGTCGGCGGCACGCTGAACCTGACCGTCGACATGCTTCGCGAGCGCCTGGGCGCACACCCCATCGTCATCCAGCTGCCCATCGGTAGCGAGGGCGACTTCGAGGGGATGATCGACCTGCTCGAGATGCGGGCGCTCCGGTTCTCTGGCGAGCTCGGCGAGGTCGTCGATTCGGAGACGGTGGGCCCCGACCACGATCTCTTCGACGCCGCCACCGAGGCGCGCGCCGCGATGGTCGAGGCCATCGGCGAGGTCGACGAGCCCATCATGGAGCTGTACCTCGGCGATGCGGGGACCGACATCTCCGCCGAGAAGCTCCGAGAGGGCCTACGCCGCGCCACGCTGGCCGGCGCTGCGGTCCCGGTGCTGTGCGGCTCGTCGCTGAAGAACAAGGGCGTGCAGCCCCTGCTCGACGCCATCCTCGCCTTTCTGCCCTCGCCCCGCGACGTCAAAGCCGTCGAGGCCGAGCGCATGTCCGACAACGAGTTGGTCGCGCGTCGCCCCATCCACGGCGACCCGTTCCTCGCCCTGGCCTTCAAGGTGCTCTACGACTCGCACCGCGGCCCCCTGGTGTTCTTCCGGGTGTACTCGGGCACGGCCAAGCTCAAGCAGGCGCTGTGGAACACCACCCGTGGCCGCAAGGAGCGACTGCAGCGCGTCCTGCAGGTCCACGCCAACAAGACCCAGGAGATCGAAGAGGTCGGCCCCGGAGACATCGCGGCCGCCGTCGGTCTCAAGTTCACCGCCACCGGTGACACGCTGGTCCTGGCCGACGACAAAGAGCGGGTGACGCTCGCGGGGATGCAGATCCCCGAGCCGGTCATCTTCCGGTCCATCGAGCCCAAGACGGCCGGCGACCAGAAGAACCTCGACGAGGCACTCGAGCGCTTCCAACGCGAGGATCCCAGCTTCAAGGTCCGCGTCGACGCCGACGCCGGTCAGACTCTCATCTGCGGGCAGGGTGAGCTTCATCTCGAAGTGCTCATCGACCGCCTGCTCCGCGAGCACCGCGTCGACGCTGCCGTCGGTAAGCCGCAGGTCGCCTACCGCGAGACGCTCGGCCGGCCGATCGACAAGGAGCTCGAGTACGACCGGGAGATCGGTGGCAAGCGTCAGTACGCCAAGATCATCATCCGGGCCGAGCCGGTCGAGCGCGGCGGTGGCAACAGCTTCGTCAACGAGATGAAGCCGCTGCCCGACGGTCGCTCGAAGATCGATCGGGTCTTCCTCACGGCGATCTCCGAGAGTGTGAGCGATGCCCAGACGCGGGGCTCCTTGTTGGGCTACCCGGTCGAGGATGTTCGGGTCACGCTCATCGACGCCGAGGCTCACGACACCGACTCCAGCGAGTCCAGCTTCCGCGCCGCCAGCTCCATGGCGGTCACCGAGGCCCTCGAGGCGGGCAAACCCACCCTCCTCGAGCCGTTGATGGCGGTCGAGGTGGTGGTGCCTCAGGACTTCACCGGCAATGTCGTCTCGGACCTGAACGGACGACGAGGTCGCGTACTCGGCATGGAGCCCGCCCCTGGAACACTGTCCGACGCTCAGGTCGTCCGCGCCGAGGTCCCCTTGGCAGAGATGGTCGGATATGCTACCGCACTGCGCTCTGCGACCCAGGGTCGTGCGAGCTACACGATGCACTTCAGCCGAAACGACGATGTCTCGGCCGACCTCCAGAAGACCATCGTGGAAAAATTCCGAGGATACTGACGAACGCTCTTCGGCGACCAGGCCTCACCCGCAACCCGCAACCAAACAAGAATTCCGAAGAAGGTAAGACGTCATGGCCAAGGAGAAGTTCGTTCGCGACAAGCCCCACGTGAACATCGGCACGATCGGTCACGTGGATCACGGCAAGACCACGCTGACCGCCGCCATCACGAAGGTGCTCGGTGACAAGGGTTGGGCCGAGAAGGTCGACTTCGAGAACATCGACAAGGCTCCGGAGGAGCGCGAGCGCGGCATCACCATCTCGACCGCGCACGTCGAGTACAGCTCGGAGATCCGCCACTACGCGCACGTCGACTGCCCGGGTCACGCGGACTACGTGAAGAACATGATCACGGGCGCGGCGCAGATGGACGGCGCTGTGTTGGTGGTGAGCGCTGCCGACGGTCCGATGCCGCAGACGCGCGAGCACGTTCTTCTGGCACGCCAGGTGAACGTTCCGCACATCGTGGTGTTCCTGAACAAGGTGGACCAGGTCGACGACGAGGAGCTTCTCGAGCTGGTGGAGATGGA
>JBCCHT010000094.1:0-3243 GCA_039028615.1 Myxococcota bacterium
CAGGAGACCACCACGGGCCCGGTGAACCTGGGCAACCCGGCGGAGTTCACCATCGCCCAGCTCGCCGAGCTCACCCTGGAGCTGACGGGTTCGACCTCGACCATCGAGCGGCGTCCGCTTCCGCAGGACGACCCCACTCGCCGCAAGCCCGACATCTCCCTGGCCCGCCGGACCCTCGACGGGTGGGAGCCCACCGTGCAGCTGCGGGAAGGCCTCCTCAAGACCATCGCCTATTTCGACGCCCTCCTCGCGGCGGGCTGACGCGCGGCCGGCGCCGACTCCGTCTACGGTGCCGCTGAAATCGGAGAATCCCATGCGCCTCACCATGGTCGGCACCGGCTACGTCGGACTCGTGACCGGAACCTGCCTCGCCAACACCGGCAACGACGTCGTCTGCCTGGACCTCGACGAGGGGAAGATCGCCAAGCTCAAGCGCGGCGAGAGCCCCATCTACGAGCCCGGCCTGGACGACCTCCTCAGCCGGAACATCGCCGCCGGGCGGCTTCGCTTCACGACCGACCCCGAGGAAGCCTATGCGCGGGCGGAGGTCATCTTCGTCTGTGTGGGGACGCCGTCGGACGAGCTGGGCCGGGCCGACCTGAAGTACGTGTTGGCCGCCTCGAAGGACATCGGGGACGCGCTCGAGCGGCGCGACGACCACGCGGGCGAGGCGCCCATCGTGGTCGTGAAGTCGACCGTCCCCGTGGGCACGAACGCCCGTGTCCAAGAGGCCATCGCGGCCGCCACGAGCAAGACCTTCCACATGGCCAGCAACCCCGAGTTCCTGAAGGAGGGGGCGGCCATCGGGGACTTCAACAAGCCGGACCGCATCGTCGTCGGCACTCACGACGAGCGCACCGCCGAGCGCATGCGGCACCTCTACGCTCCGTACGTGCGGCAGGGCAACCCGATCCTGTGCATGGATGTGCCGTCGGCGGAGATGGTGAAGTACGCGAGCAACGCCATGCTCGCGACGAAGATCTCCTTCATCAACGAGATCGCCAACCTGACCGAGGCCTACGGCGCCGAGATCGCCAACGTGCGCCGCGGCATGTGCGCCGACTCGCGCATCGGGAACAAGTTCCTCTACCCCGGCCTCGGCTACGGGGGGTCGTGTTTCCCGAAGGACGTGCTGGCGTGCATGTCGATGGGGCGGGAGACCGGGGTCGACACCGAGCTGCTCGACGCGGTCCACTCGGTGAACCAGCGTCAGCGGTCGGTGTTTCTGGACAAGATCCTCACCCACTTCGACGGAGACCCGTCGGGTCGCACCGTGGCGGTGTGGGGCATCGCGTTCAAGCCGGGGACCGACGACGTCCGTGAGGCGCCGTCGATCACCATCATGCAAGCCCTGGCCGATCTCGGCGCCCAGATCGTGGCCTACGATCCCGTCGCTCACGAGACCGGCGCCGAGATCATGGGCGACCGCATCGGCTACGCCGAGTCGTCCTACGACGCCCTCGACGGCGCCGACGCGCTGGTGATCTGCACGGAGTGGTCGGAGTTCCGCACGCCGGACTTCGTCGAGATGTCCCGGCGCATGCAGCTGCCGGTGGTGTTCGACGGGCGAAACATCTACGAGCCCGCGGAGATGCGGCGGCGGGGCTTCGTCTATTACTCGGTCGGGCGGCGCCCGGTGCGGGGCTGAGATACCGGGTGCTCGAGTCAAGTTTCTTCGAGCAGCTCCGGCACTCTCGGGATGAAGGGCTTCCCGGACTTCGCGACTGAGTAGACGGCGGTCATGAGCTTCCGCATGCACGCGATGCGGATGACTTTGTGCGGTTTGCCGCGACTCTGGAGGCGCTCGGCGAAGGCCGCCATCCAGGGATTGAGCTTCATCGCCGTCAGGGTGGGCATCCAGAGCTTCTTGCGCAGCTGGGCGCTGCCCTTCCTGCAGATGCGCGCCTGCTTCGGAGTGTGGCGACCGCTGTGGCTCGTCCGTGGGGTGATCCCCGCGTAGGCCGCGAAGGCCTTCGCGGAGTCGTAGTCGCGCGGGTCACCGGCCGTGGCGAGGATGTGGGCGGCAGTCTGGAGCCCGACTCCCTGGATGGTGGTGATGAGGCGGCCGACGTCGTGCTCGCCGAGGTTCTTCTCGATGCGTTCGTCGAGGGCCCGGATGCGTCGGGCGAATGCCTGGATGTCCTCGACGAACATCACGACCTGCATGCTCCAGACCTCGGTCTGGTGCGCGCCGACGGTCTTCCGTGCTGCGCGCCGGAGTTCCAGTGCGCGTCGCTTCCCGACCTTGTGCCGCCCGTCGTAGATCAGGCTCGCCATCTCATTCTGCTTCGCCTTCTCGAAGGCTCGGGCAGTCGGGTAGTCGGCCAGGAGTGCCCACGCGAGGCGACTGTCCAGCGGCACGATCTTGGGGAACTCGGGGAAGACGAGATCCATGGCCCGGTGCAGCTGCCGCAGCCGGTCTCCCTTGTCCTGGACCAGGCGGTCCCGCAGCCGGACGAGCTCCTTGAGCGCATCGATGGTGCGGTCGGGCAGGCCCGATGCTTCCGGGCGATGCACGGCGCAGAAGCGGGCGATGCCGAGAGCGTCGATGGCGTCCGTCTTCGCTCGCCGCCCTGCCTGGGCCGCGAAGTGATGTGTGCGAGCCGGGTCGACCAAGGCGATATCCACCTCGCCGACGAGTCGAGCAAACAAGTTCTTCCAGTAGTGCCCCGTCGCTTCGAGAGCGACGAGCCGGACCTCATATCGAACAAGTGCTCGCAACAAGGCTTCGTGGCCCTCGTGATCCGATGTGAAAGACCGCTTCTTGACGAGCACTTCGCCCCCACCGTCCACCACTGCCAACCAGTGCCGGTCCTTGCCGATGTCGATGCCGCCGTATGCCATGTTCCCTCCTGAGTGAAGGTCCACAGGAGCCTCGACGACCGGCGCGCAACCCGCACTTGTGCATGCGAGGACACGGCGCTGCCGCACCTCGAGATACCGCCCGGGCACTCGTCGCCAGGTCGAGGGCGCCCATCTCAGTCACGGGGACGTACCCCGCCGCTACTCCCGGCGACCCACTCCTGATGACCATGCCGTCAGGCTAGCTCCTGCCGAAGAACGGCCTCGCCTTCGCAAGCTCAGGCTCGGCCCCTACTCCCGTGGACCTCCACAAAGGTCGGGACCGTGCATCAGCCCCGGCTTGGGGTCATACAAGCGCTGCTGACCGGCGCTTACGAAGGTGATCTAGAGCCTCACGCGGTCGTGCTCCACGGTGGTGGTCCCCAGCCCCCCGCAGCCCGA